>CAVSLU010000014.1:0-82173 GCA_963728645.1 uncultured Alphaproteobacteria bacterium
ATGCAATAATTAGCCCTACAGAACGGGTGCCACCTGGATCACGACCATTCGAGAGGAAATCAGCTGTTTGCTGGGCGCGTCGTTTGACCGTGAAATGTCAATGACCCGCCCACAAGTTGGACCGAGCACAGCATGACGGATGAGATGCTGGCTGTCCTCAAAGCACGTCCTGATCTTGATTTCAGGAGCTTCAAACTTAGGAATATGAGAGAAAACGAACTACGCTGCAAACCTCTGGTCGTAGTTTAACATCCCCCATCGGTGCAATTGTGCCATGCTGCGTCCCTGTCTCCAAACATGGGTGACAGGACGGCACCTCAAAGAGAAGCAGGCCCTGCTCCCCAGTCTATGCAAACGCCATGAAGGGCGCGTCTTTGCGGAACACAGTCTCGTATCCTGCATGTGTGAAGGGCGTCGCCGCCGGGTGCATCTTGGTCTTGTGTGTCCACATGTCTACAAAGTGCTCACGCGACAGGCTGGTGCTGCCCGCCACCTTGGCACAGTCTAGGGCCTTTTCTGTAATTTCGATCGCGAGCCCCCAGCGAAATGCGCTGGCCACCATAAGACGATGTAAAAAGTCTCCAGACGACAGCTCGAGCGAAGCAGACAATCCGCTCTTGATGGCATAACTTCCCACGATATCGTTCAGGATCTCCATGTCATTTGTGGGATCGATATTTTCGAAATGAATATGCGTGATCTTGCGCACCACTTGATCCATTTGCCGGACGAAGCTTTCGAGCTCGGGCACACCAGACATGATCATCCAAGACCAGCGTTCGGTCGAAGTCCTTGGCGTTGTAGATCCGGTCTTCGACCTCTTCGCCATCGCGGTCCAACTGCCCCTTTTCGGGGCGATAGCCTTGCACGTCCCGGTCAATATGGACCTTAATCACCTTATAAGGCGCAAGAAAGCCGTCGCGAATGCCCTGCTTGAGTGTGTAACTGTAGAGGGGCGCGCCAAAGTAATCGATGTTTGACGCGTATTCGGTCTCCTTTGGCGTCGCTGTCAGACCAATCTGCACAGCTGACGAGAAATGATCGAGGATCTCACGCCACGCCGAGTCCGCCGAGGCGCTGCCGCGATGGCATTCATCAATGATGATGAGGTCGAAGAAGTCTTTCGAAAATTCCCGAAATATCTTTTGGCTCTCGTTTGGCCCGGTAATTGCCTGATACAGACCGAGGTAGATCTCGTAGGACGCATCGATCCGACGTTTTTTGTCTAGCGCAAGGGTCACTCTTTCCTGTGTGCCGTCAGGTCGCTCTATGGTCTTCGACTGCGTCGACAACTTTGCCATCTTGCCGATGAACGGCCGGAAATCGTTCACCATGGTCTGGTCGATCAACACGTTGCGGTCCGCAAGAAACAACACCCGTTTGCCCGGAAACGCTTGACGAAAACGCCAGATGATCTGGAAGGCCGTGTAGGTCTTGCCGGTTCCCGTTGCCATAACCAAAAGCGCACGATCCTGGCCTTTGGCAATCGCTTCCATCGTCTTGTTGATGGCATTGATCTGGTAATAGCGCGGCTCTTTGCCCGATCCATCATCATGATAGTCCTGAAGCGCGACACGCTCTTGTGTCTCACTCAAGCCCTTCCAAACCCTGTATCGCTGCCACAACTCCTGCGGACTTGGGAATTCATCCAGCCGCAACCGCCGCTCCACCTTTGCGGACTGACCGGTCCGGTCATGGAACACAAAGCCATCACCGTTCGACGCAAAAACGAAAGGAATATCCAATGTTTCAGCATAGCCAAGCGCCTGCTGCATCCCTGCGCCAATAGCTTGCTTATTATCCTTAGCCTCGATGATCGCGATCGGAATGTTGGGTTTGGCTGAGAGGATATAATCGGCACGCTTGCCTTCACCGCGGCTGACCATCTTACCCCGCACAACGATGCGCCCTTTGGTAAAGCTGACCTCTTCCCGGATTTGACGATCAATATCCCAGCCTGCAGAAACAAGGGCCGGCGTGATGAACTTCGTGCAGATATCGCGTTCGCTCAAACTCCGTTTGTCCATAACGCCCCGCCAACCTGCTCAACCATAAGGAATAGTTCCTGACGTTACTGTGTTCACCTTCGCCTATACAAGCAATAGCGCTGAGCAACGTTTTTAGCGTTGAGAGAGCCGCACCTTACGTAGGATGCCGCAGCTTTCCCGATGACAAACCGGAATGCACCGAATAGCGTGACCAAATGGAGAAAGCCGATTGGTCTGATTTAGAAAATGACGCTGTGGTGGCAGCGTATTTCTCTATGCTCAGTGACGAGTTGTCCGGGCGAAGCTACAACAAGGCTGCTCAAAACCGTGATCTGCAGGACCTGATCGCCCGCAGCCGCGGCTCCATTGAGTTCAAGATGTGCAACGTCTCTGCAGCGTTGCGTGGCCTTGGGCTGCCGATCATTATCGGATATGCGCCACGGTTCAATTTTCAGATGTCATTGGCCGAGGCCGCCGCCCGCTGGTTGGCACGCAACCCGGAATGGGAGATCGCACTTCATCGCAAAACCCAGCACCAGATGGCCGAGCCTGTGCCGCTCTTCGTCGGCGTGGCCCCGACCCTGCGCAATGCGCCCCCACCCGAAGAGTTGGAACAGATGCAACGCATCGCCCACCGCTTTGACGCCGCCGGTCGCGATGCGCGCAACCGCGCACTGGGCCATGCCGGCGAGGAAAAAGTGTATCACCATGAGCGCGCAACATTGAACCAGCACGGCCGGAGCGACCTCGCCCGACGGGTGCGGTGGGTGTCGCAAGAAGATGGCGATGGTCTGGGCTACGACATTGCCAGCTTCACGCCTGACGGCCAGGACCGCCTGATCGAGGTCAAGACGACAAACGGGTGGGAACGCACGCCCTTCCACATCACCCGCAACGAGTTGCAGGTCGCGGATGAGCGGCGGGATCACTGGCACCTGTTTCGCCTCTACGCATTCGCACGCGACCCGAAGGCGTTTGCACTGCGCCCCCCGCTGAACGCGCATGTTTCGCTGACAGCCACAAACTTTCAGGCGAGTTTCGAATGACTGCGCCCACCCGCAGATTTCGCCGCACAATCGGGGTCGACTATTCCGGTGCCCAAACATCCGAGGCCAGTCTGAAGGGATTGCGGGTTTACGAGACCAACGAGGATAGTCCCCCAGTTGAGGTGCACCCCCCGCCCAGCACGAGAAAATACTGGACACGGCAAGGTTTGGCGGCTTGGCTGTCCGTCGAGCTGGGGCGCGATATCCCGACCATCGTCGGCATAGACCACGGCTTTTCCTTCCCGATCCGTTATTTTGAGCAGCACAGGCTGGTCGCCAGACTGGGATTCGTTCTTAACCGATTTCTGCGAACATTGGCCCACGGACGCGCCGCATACATATGTAGATTTTGTCCGCGATGGCAATGTAGGGAACGGGGTTGCGCGCAGCGGAGAGCGAACATGGCGGCGCCTGACCGAAGACGCAAGCGGGTCGGCAAAATCCGTCTTTCATTTCGATGTTCAGGGATCTGTCGCGAAGTCCACTCATGCGGGAATTCCGTGGCTGCGGCGTATTCGACGGGCACATCCGGATCTCCATTTCTGGCCTTTTGATGGATGGGAACCACCCATTGGTAAATCCGCTATCGTCGAAACGTATCCGCGGCTCTGGAACGAAAACTATCCAAAAGAGGATCGCACACAGGATCAACACGATGCCTACGCGATTGCCCGCTGGCTCCAAGACGCTGATGGCACCGGTGTGCTTAGCGCTGCCTTTCTGCCTCCCAAACCAGAACCGATTGCCGGATATGCCGCTGTCGAAGGCTGGATTCTGGGCACAACTTGGCCTCCTAAGGCTAAAAAGGGACGCACGAAGAGAAGCTCCGCGACAAAATCAGGCGAAGACAACGAGACTTGGCTATATAAACAGGAACCGCCAAGAGGTTTTGCAACGCACCGACGAGAAGGGCAACGATCACAATCAGGTCGTCTACGTTCTGAAGTGTCATGCATGTGGAAAACGATATGGTGCCAACGGATCGGACATCTTCCAGCGGAAATGCCCAACGTGCGGCGGAGGTCAGCCTGGGCTATAAAGGGCGTTGCTGACATTCGCTATTCGTGCGCACTCACCTTGGGCACTCTTCAAGATTGGACATTCCGCAGCGCACGCACTTCGTGGCACAGTATGATCAACAGCAAAGGCGAATGCCGACATTTTCTGCGGCCGCATTCCGGTCGTGCCGTGGCGTTGGAGGCTGACATTCAGATGTGTTTGAGACAGAAATGCTTTTCTGAGCCACTGCAAGGCAGCTGTGAGCCCTACCTGCTGCATTTCTGCATCGCGGCTAAAGCCTGCCACCAAAATGGAGGCAAAACCGTTCCGAAACCACATGGGTCTTGAACGAGGTTCTTGGCACTACGAAACCAAAACCTTTGTAGCAGCCGTCCTAATTTATCCCATTACTAATCGTTCGACCCAAAACTACGCTAACTGGCGAAGCAGTTCATTTTCGGCAGACCTTCCGTTCATGATCCATTGATATTTCTTCTTGATCCTGCACTTTAGGTTCCAATTATGAACGCAGATATACGGAAACTGATTGGCAAACATGTTCAAGAAAATCCTCGCGCTTATGGTCGCGTCATTCAGAGTTGTCTTTAAGTCAGGCCGTGTGTTGGCCTTTTTGATTTTCCTAAGCTTTTTTGTCGCAAGCCATACAGTTACAGCGCTGGCCGCAATCACAAGCACTGCAATTTCAGCTGTTGCTGGAACAACCGCTACAGTTTTGGGCCGGTCAAGAACAAAAAATCTCGACCTGGCCACACAAAATACCCGGCTAAAGGCGGATCTCGATACTGAGAGACGCCGTGCCGCAAGTCTTGTTACAGAGAATGCGCGCATCCGAAAAGTTAACACTGTCACATTCAGAGGGCGATCAACTACGGTTAGGCTCGCGGCTGATCTCGGCATCGGCCGCATGGCCCAGCCCATTCATGCGGCCTGTCCATTCAGCATAAGCCGAGACGATCTCCTGCCGCCAGCCGATCGCGTTCGCAGGCGCCAACTGGATGATCGCCAGCCAATGGGCCGCCGCCCGATGATCGGCGTGAAGGAATCTCTGCCGAAGCGTCGATCGCCGTCTCCAGCGCGTCATCGGCATCGAACTCTTCGGGCGTAACTGGTCCCGGCAACCGAATTCGTCTGGCCCTGCGCAGACTCGGTCGCTCCTCGGGCCATGCGGGCCAGTTCGGTTCCGCGCCGCCATCAAGCCAAGCCAGTTCGGCCGTCACCGCCGCGTCGATCCGGGCGGCACGCTCCGCTTCGAACGCCGCCTGCGGCGCCTCGTCTTCCGGTTCGTGGCTCTTCCAGCGCCACGTCATGCTGGCAAAGGCCGCCCGCATCATCGCCTTGAAGAGACGCGGCTCGATCTCCAGGATGCCGCCCGGCCCCTGCGCGAGGAAGCAGTTGCGCTCATGCGCAGTATGGCCAAAGAACAGCCGACACCGGGTGCCCGACGTGAGCTCGCCATCGCCCTTGCTAATCTTGGCGGCGTGGTGGAGGCGCTCGGCGGCCCTGCCGCTGCCCGGCCCCTGCGCGAGGAAGCAGTTGCGCTCATGCGCGCCCTGGCCGAGGAACAGCCGACACCCGATGCCCGACGCGTGCTCGCGGCCGCCCTTGCCAATCTCGGCGGCGTGGTGGAGGCGCTCGACGGCCCTGCCGCCGCCCGGCCCCTGCGCGAGGAGGAGGTGATGCTCAACCGCGCACTGGCCGAGGAACAGCCGACACCGCGTGCCCGACGTGAGCTCGCCATTGCCCTCGGCAATCTCGGCGGCGTGGTGGAGGCGCTCGACGGCCCTGCCGCCGCCCGGCCCCTGCGCGAGGACATGGTTGCGCTCATGCGCGCCCTGGCCGAGGAGCAGCCGACACCGGGTGCCCGACGTGAGCTCGCCATTGCCCTCGGCAATCTCGGCGGCGTGGTGGAGGCGCTCGACGGCCCCGCCGCCGCCCGGTCCCTGCACGAGGAAGCAGTTGCGCTCATGCGCGCCCTGGCCGAGGAACAGCCACAACAGAGCATTATTGAAGAGCTGAATTTCTGTCTGGAACTGCTTGCCAAATGTCTGGCTTCAGAAGGATCTTTGCCTGCTGCTGACGTGGTCCGACAGGAAATAAATATGTGGCAGGAGCGGCTTGATCGATAACTCCCCAAAAACGGTCGTTTTTGGCCAGCCGCCTTGCATGACTAAATTTCAAAGGGTTGACCTGGACAAAACCCCCTGACAAAACCAATCATGTTTTGGGAGGTTTTTGTCCATGATTTTGGGGTATGCGCGGGTTTCTACCAAAGACCAGAACCTCGACGGCCAACGCGACGCGCTCTCCGATGCTGGGGCGGAACGCATTTTCGCGGACACGATCACCGGAACTGCCCGGTCGCGTCCAGAACTGAACCGGATGATGAAAGAACTCCGAGACGGGGACGTCGTCGTTGTCGCCAAGTACGACCGGCTCGCCCGGAGCCTGAAAGACCTTCTCGAAATCGTCGACCTGATCCAGGCTCGCGGTGCCGGGTTCAGGTCCCTAGGGGAGGACATCGACACGACCAGCCCCGCCGGACGGCTGGTATTTCACGTTTTCGCATCGATCGCGCAATTCGAGCGGGAACGGATCGTCGAGAGGACGAAGGAGGGCCTGGAGGCGGCCAGGAAACGGGGCCGGGTCGGAGGCAGGCCCCCTGCTCATCACCCGCCCAGAAAGCCGAGGTGATCCGGCGTGAACATCTCGGCGAGTGCGGTTCCGACATGCAGATCCGTCCCGCTTTTGAGGAGCGTCCCGATCCAGAGCGAAAGGGCTGCGCTGTAACTGTATCGGGCACTCGTGGACAGGGGCGCTGCGAGGTGTGCATAGCGGGCGTCCTCGACCTGTTCCCGGGCCGCGTGTTTCACCCAGGTATTGATGGAAGTCTGGAGATGCGGTGGCAGGGTGGCGAGGCGCCCAGTTTTCTTCGGCGCAGGGGTGACGGGTGCAGCGGGCAAGAGATCAGCCAAGCGGGGGATCTCACGCAGATCGTCCAGTGCCTTCAGCCCTCTCCTCAGCGATTTTCGTTGGTATGCCCCGTCCGCGTTCAGGAGCGTGGTGGCCGTTTCAGCATTGAGGTCGTTGGGAGCGATGCGAAGCATCCGGCAGACGTCCGTGAGTGCGGGCAACTCTCGCAGAACGAAGCGGTCCACAAGCCCGACCCCGACCAGGGTAGCCACCTTGCTGTGCAGTTCCGACCAACCATCTTCCCGCGTGCGCCGCTCTTGCTTTTCGGCCGTCGCGCCGGTGTATTCGGTGATCAGGCGGCGGGCGGCACGCCACGCCTGTTTGTACGTGTTGTCGGAAATCCCCGCGGCATGGATCAGCCGCTGGAGCCCCGGCATGGTGCCACTCAGTTTCGGGAGCCGCCGATCGAAGGTGTCGAGGTCGGCCGGGAAGGTGTGGAGGTCGACCTCCTCGATGTCGTGCAGCGTGAACACGACCTTCGCCTTGCGGATGTCCTGCTTCTGATTGGCCGTCCCGTGCGCCTCCATATGGGCGATCGCATCTTTCATGGTGGGCCGGGCGGGAGTAGTGTGCATCATGGTGCGGTCTCTAAGGATTTGGTGTTACAGGGATTTTCTGGCGTTATCGGGCGGCGTGTAACGAGGGGTCGTTGTCTTACCGGAGCCGTAAAATGGGGACTGTGCGTTACAGTTAGAGTTGGCGGGAGACCTCGGCGTTGTAGTGCAAATCGCCGCAAAGACGTTACGCACCGGATCTGATGCCCGTGGTTTGATTGTTTTTCTCAAAGTGAGCGGCGGTTTGATGAATGGAATGGGATCGCCTCTGAGGTATGGGCATCTCCTTCAAGTCGGTAATCGATGCTGACCATACTACTTTGCAACATCTCAGCGACATTTCTGGCACAAAGATAGACAGGCTGCTTGCGTACACGCCTCGGTACTATAGCAAAAGAGACCATGAATACCGAGGGTTCCCGTTCCATGCTAAGGGTATCAAGCTGACTTCTGTTAAAGGTTGCCTCACTTGCCTTGCGGACGATCTCAAGGGTGGACCCGAGAGTATGTACCTTCGCGGACACTGGATGCCTCTTCATGCAACCATCTGTCCAATCCACCGAATTCCACTAGTACCACTTTGGGGCGACACGTCACCGGTTCATCGGTATGATACACTTCCTTACTTTCAAAATTTAATTCCGCGCTTAAAAAGCGGCTCCTTTGGGCAACATCCCCGCAAGCTCACATCATTCGATCTTTGGTTTTTAGGGCGTTTGAACAACGATGAAACATCAGATTGGTTAAACAAATTCGATCTGTATGCAGCTTGTGTTTTTTGCGATTTACTTGGAAGGGTCACGCTACGAAAAAAGATGCCGTACCGCCAACTTGTTGCCCCAGAAAACTTATGGCGCCGTTGCGATGCAGGTTTTTCCATCGCCAATCAAGGAAAGGAAGTCATTCAAGCGAGCTTAATGAAGCTGCAATCAGATAACGACGCTCCAAGAAAGGGCTACCGAAAGACCTTCGGCGAATTATACGATCGGTTGTCTTTTGGTCTCACGGGCGATGAATACCGCCCTTTTCGTGACTTGCTACGTTCGCACATAGTACAAACATGGCCTCTTGGCCCCGGTGATGATTTGATGGGCGAACCGATTACTGAGCGAAAGGTACATTCTGTTCTCACGGCAGCTCAAGAGGTCGGAATCGACATTCGCCGAATGCGGAAGCTCCTTTCTGAGAACGGGGTAGTTGCTCCTGTCGGACAAGGGAACCTAGACAGCTGGGAACTCTTCGACGCGCATGAAGCCAAAGATTTTTTGGCGACCCTTAACCACCATGTTTCCGCCAAAGAGATCCAAACCGCACTGAATATTTCACGATCTCAGTTTGAATTACTTCGTGCAGACGGGTGGTTTCCTCCTGACCTCAAGGGCCCCGACCACAAACCGCTGTGGAACTTGATCGAAGCCCGCAGACAACTTGAGACGTTAATCAATGGCGCGCTGCCTGTCTCTGGTACGGGTCAATCGTGGGAGACGATTGCAAAGGCCGCTCAGCGCCTCAAGACACGCCCCGCAGAAATCCTCAATCTGATTGAAGCTAAATCAATCTCTAGGATCGGAAAACTCGGCGACACCGCCGGCTATGCTGGCATAGTTGTGGATATCAGAGAGCTGGAAACATCCACTTCGAACCAAACGAAATGGCTGGGATCAATATAGAAGCTTTTGCAAAGACCGTTGGACTTCGTCCCGTACAAGCAGGAAGGTTGATCAGGAATAACTTCACGACCTCGACGGAGACACTAAACCCAGTGACAAAACGCCAGCAACGGGTTCTATCACCTGGTGACATGGCAAACTTTCACAAGAAGTACGTTACCCTCAAAAGCTTATCGGTTGAATTGCAACGCAGTTAGCAAAGTTTGATCCCGCACCTTGAAGGCTGTGGCATCACAGCTTTCTCTCCTGACGGTGAGGATTACGGGCCCTTGTTTATGCGGGACGACATAGCCATCCTGATAAACCATTCTTAATCCAAAGGCGAATTACCCAATTCAGAAAACTGATATCGATCAGGCGAGGCCGTAACCTCGCCTGTTTATGTTTTAGTCAGTCACTTTGCAGCAAGGCCTAAACTCAAAGCCAAAAGCATTTAGGCGCTATTTACCTGCTTTAGTTATGCCTCTTTCCTTACAAAATCAAATACTTAATCGAAATTTCAATTCCCGAGACCTACCGAAAAGCAGTCAAGGAACAGGCAGTTGCGCACGCTTCTCGTTTTTTTTGCGCATGCTTCCCCTTTTTCTGGCTCAAACCACCACTTCTTTCACCCGCATTTGCTATGACCGCAACTGCCGCAGGTCATGCATCCTTCGACCATGCGCAGGTCGTATTGGCCGCAGCTGCTGCACGCTTTTCCGCGTGGTGCGTCGAGGCCGATGACCTTGGCCTGCGGGTCTGATTTCAGGCCCAACCCTTCGCCTGCGATAAAGCCTGTTGCGATCATGTGCTGTTCGATCACCCCGCCGATGGCGGCCAACATGGAGGGGATGTATTTACCCCCCATCCAAGCCCCACCGCGCGGATCAAAGACTGCTTTCAATTCTTCAACAACGAACGACACATCCCCGCCACGCCGGAACACGGCCGAGATCATCCGCGTCAGGGCGACCGTCCAGGCAAAATGCTCCATATTCTTGGAGTTGATGAAAACCTCGAACGGACGGCGGTGGCCCCCGATCACCACATCGTTGATCGTAATATAAAGCGCGTGTTCGCTGTCGGGCCACTTGATCTTGTAGGTAGACCCCTCCAGCTCTTCTGGGCGGTCCAGCGGCTCGGACATGTAGACGACCTCGCCCCCTTCGGACGGGACCGCCTGCGCCGTTGTTTCACCGGGTGCACTGTCGGTCTTTTCGGACACCGACAGAACCGACCCTGTCACGTCGTTGGGGCGGTAGGTGGTGCACCCTTTGCACCCCTGATCCCACGCGGCCATATACACGTCCTTGAAGGCGTCAAAGCTGATGTCTTCGGGGCAGTTGATGGTCTTGGAGATACTGCTGTCGACCCATTTCTGCGCCGCGGCCTGCATCTTGACGTGGTCCAGCGGGGCCAATGTCTGGGCGTTGACGAAATAGTCGGGCAAGGGGGCATCCCCCTTCAGGTCGCGCCACATCTGCACGGCATAGTCCACGACCTCTTCTTCGGTCCGGCTGCCGTCTTTTTGCAAAACCTTGCGGGTATAGGCGTAGGCAAATACAGGCTCGATCCCCGAACTGACGTTTCCGGCATAAAGGCTGATCGTACCGGTGGGCGCGATCGACGTCAAAAGCGCATTGCGGATGCCGTGTTCGCGAATGGCATCGCGTACATCTTCGTCCATCATCTGCATCGTACCAGACGCCAGATACGCTTCGGCATCGAACAACGGGAACGCGCCCTTTTCCTTGGCCAGATCAACAGAGGCCAGATAGGCGGCGCGCGCGATCGCTTTCAACCACGCCTCTGTCTGCGCTGCGGCCTCGTCCGACCCATAGCGCAGGCCGACCATCAGCAGCGCATCCGCCAACCCCGTCACGCCCAGACCGATCCGGCGTTTGGCCTTGGCTTCAGCCTGCTGCGCCTCAAGCGGGAACTTCGATACATCGACGACATTGTCCATCATGCGGACCGCCGTCGCGACAAGCCTTTCCAGCGCCCCCAGGTCCAGATGCGCAGCATCGCCGAACGGGTCCGCCACAAGCCGCGCCATGTTGATCGACCCCAGCAGGCAAGCACCATAGGGGGGCAATGGCTGCTCTCCGCAGGGGTTGGTTGCGGCAATCGTCTCGCAATAGCTCAGGTTGTTGGCCTGGTTGATCCGGTCAATAAAGATCACGCCGGGTTCAGCAAACTCATAGGTCGCTTTCATGATCCGGTTCCACAGATCGCGGGCCTGAACGGTGCGATATACCTTGTCGCCAAAGACAAGATCCCACGACCCATCCGCCTTGACCGCATCCATGAACGGATCAGTGATCAGCACTGACATGTTGAACATGCGCAGGCGTGCAGGGTCCTGCTTTGCCGCGATGAAATCCTCAACATCGGGGTGATCGCAGCGCATGGTTGCCATCATCGCGCCACGCCGCGACCCCGCCGACATGATCGTACGGCACATCGCATCCCACACGTCCATAAAGGACAGCGGGCCAGAGGCATCCGCCGAAACACCCAGAACATCGGCCCCGCGCGGCCGGATGGTAGAGAAGTCATAGCCAATGCCGCCGCCCTGCTGCATGGTCAACGCAGCCTCTTTCAGCATATCGAATATGCCGCCCATGCTGTCGGGGACCGTGCCCATCACGAAACAGTTGAACAGTGTCACACGGCGGGCCGTGCCTGCCCCGGCAGTGATCCGGCCCGCAGGCAGATATTTGAAATCTTCGAGCGCCTCAAAAAATGTCTCTTCCCAGACATCCGGCTTCTGTTCGATCTGCGCAAGATCGCGTGCAATGCGCCGCCAGGTGTCTTCAACCGTCATATCATTCGGCGTGCCGTCGGCCCCCTTGAAGCGATACTTCATATCCCAAATCTGTTCGGCGATGGGGGCGGCAAATCGGGACATATGCAATTCCTTGAGGGATTTCGGGAAGGAGTCCACCCTACCCCAATTGTGACACCAAGCACAACAGTTTGCAGCCTGCGTCAGATGCACTACCTTATGTCGCGTGGAGCCGGAGGGATTCTGTGGATAAGCACCTAAATCTTATAAAATTGTCAGTTGGAACGGAGAATATCGAGGATCTCGCCGCCTGGCAGGCCTCGAAACGCGCGCAGACGCCTGAAGGCTTGCCGCGCCATGTCACCCGGATGTGGCCCAAACGCGCACCCGAAATCCTTGGTGGAGGCTCGCTTTATTGGGTGATCAAGGGCGTCATTCAGTGTCGACAGGAAATAATACGCCTCGATGAATACATCGCAGGCGATGGGATCCGGCGCTGCGCCATCGTGCTGGATGGGACGTTGATCCGCGTTCAGGGCAGCCTGAAGCGGCCCTTTCAGGGCTGGCGCTATCTGACACCGCAAGACGCGCCCGCAGACCTTCCGAAAGGGCGAGCGCACGAAGATCCTCTTCCGGTCGAACTGAACCGGGCCCTTGCAGAAATCGGTGTACTTTAAACGTGACCCAATGCGCCCGTTTTGACGGCTGGATTTGAGTTTATTTAGCAAAATGAAGAGGAAGAAAGAGATCTGCGCCTCTTCATTTCGCCCCTAAACTCCCGCCGGAGGCATTATTCAAGAAAATCGCGCGTCTGCGCGGCATTTGACTTACGACAGTTTGTCCAAAAGCTTTGCCAATGTTGCTCGATCCTGATCGTCCATCTCGGCCCTGCGGCTGCGCCACAAAGTTGCCTGGGACTGCAAGATCAACCCGTCCGACAAAATCTTGAGATGGTTGGCGCGCAGTGTTTCGCCACTTGATGTGATGTCGGCAATTGCTTCGGCGGTCTCGTTCTTGATCGTCCCTTCGGTCGCCCCCTGGCTGTCGACCAGTGCATAATCCGCCACACCGGCACCACGCAGAAACTCGCGGACCAGACGGTGGTATTTTGTTGCGATGCGCAGACGGAAGCCATGATGGTTGCGAAAAGCCGCCGCCGCCGCGTCAAGATCGTCCAACGTGTCCACGTCAATCCACGCCAGCGGCACGGCGATGATCAGATCCGCATGGCCAAAGGCCAATTCCTCGACCGGGACGACAAGATCATCCCACAAGGCCAGCTTTTCCTGCACAAGGTCGGTGCCCGTCACGCCAAGGTGAATCCGCCCTGCGGCCAGTTCGCGCGGGATTTCACCTGCGGACAAAAGCATGAGGGTAACGCCATCGATGCCCTCGACAGCCCCCGCATATTCACGGTCCGATCCCGTCCGCTGTAACGTGATGCCCCGCGCCGCGAACCATTCGAACGTCTTTTCCATCAGCCGTCCCTTGGAGGGCACACCCAGTTTCAAGGTCATAGCCCACGCTCCAGTTCCAGCATCAGCCCCGGACGCATCACGCCGCCCACCGCAGGGATTTCGCCGCCCTGGCCCAACCGGCGCGTCAGCGCGTCGTAGCGCCCGCCGCTGGCCACCGTTGGCAGGTCCGGTCGGCCATCCGCGCGAAACCCAAAGACGAAGCCGTCGTAATATTCCATCGAAACCCGGCCAAAGCTCGCTTCGAACATCAGTTGCCCGGTGTCGACACCCCGCGCCGCAAGGGCATCCGACCGCGCGGCAACACGTTCGACCGCAACAGAAATCGCTGGCAGATCAACCGCCAGATCGCGCAATTGGCTGATTGCGAAAGGCATGGTTTCGCGGATATCTAGAAGCGCCTGAATCAGCGCGACCTGCCCTTCCGAGAGCGGGTCAGACTGCATATCTTCGCGCAAGGCCGCGATGCGGGTCTCGATTTCGGCCCGCGTGCGCAAGCCGATCAGCGGGGCCTCGACCGCGCTATCCTTCGCCAGCAAAGCCTGGCGCGCCGGGGGGACGGGCGTTTTGCCCGCAAAGCGATCCAACAGCGCCCGGAATCGCCGGGGCCGCCAGATATGGCGCATCAATGCATCCTTGCGGCGGCGGGTCGTGTCCAGCCCTTCGACGGCGGCCATCAAGATACCGATATCGCCGGTCAGGGCCGTCACGGGCAGATCCTTTAGCGCCCCCGCGATCAGGGCAAACACTTCGGCGTCTGCTGCCGCCGGTTCCGCCCTGTCAAACACCTCATAGCCGACCTGGATATATTCATTTGCCCGCGCAGGGTCACGTTCCTGACGGCGAAACACTTCGCCTGAATAGGTATAGCGCGCAGGTTCCGCCCCGTGGGCCATGTGCATCTGGACCACCGGCAGCGTATAATCCGGCCTCAGCATCTGCTCTCCGCGCAGCGCATCCGAGGTAACATAGGCGCGCGCCCGGATGTCCTCGCCATAAAGGTCCAGCAAGGTGTCAGCCGGTTGCAGGATCGGCGGCTCGACAACGACCGCGCCCTGTGCCTCGAACAACGACCGCAGCGCCACGGCCTTGGCCAGCGTTTCTGAGCGGCTCACCATCAGCGGGCAAGCTCCAGAATCTCGCGCACTTTCATGACCAGATCAGCCCGTGCAACTTCATATTGGCTCGGCCGGTCTTTCCATTCCTCAAGCGTTGCGTTCTCGGCCATCTTGGCCCCAAGGATCAGATCCTTGATCTGCACCAAGCCGTTTTCAAATTCGTCGCCACCGGCGATCACGGCAACGGGGCTATTGCGACGGTCCGCGTATTTCAGCTGATTGCCGAAATTCTTGGGATTGCCCAGATAAACTTCGGCGCGGATGCCCGCCTGCCGCAGCTCTGCCACCATCGCCTGATACTCGGCCATACGCGCCTTATCCATCACGGTCACAACGACCGGACCGGTGGTGTTGCCATTGATCCGCCCCTTTGCGTGCAGCGCGGCAAGCAGGCGGTCCACCCCGATCGACACCCCCGTGGCCGGGACTTCCTGACCGGTAAAGCGTTTGACCAGATCGTCATATCGCCCTCCGCCGGCAACCGAGCCAAAGTTGCGCGGACGGCCTTTTTCATCTTTGATCTCGAAGGTCAGTTCAGCCTCGAAGACAGGCCCGGTATAGTATCCAAGGCCGCGCACCACCGAAGGGTCGATCACGATCCGGTCGGGCCCATAGCCTCCGGCAGCATCAAATCGCAATCATGTCAAGCTCCGTCCACACCTTCGGCTGCCTATCGCAGACTTCGTCCGACCAGTTCCCGCAGACGTGCAACGGTTTCTGCGCGGTTTCCCGCTTTGCCACTTATAAACCCCATCACGACCTCGGCCTGCGCCTCGCCCAGCCCCGCACCGTCGGTGAAATCACCGCTCTCGTCTTTGCGCCCGGCCCCCAGCAAGGCCCGCACACCGTCCAGCCCAAGCCTGTCCAGCTTGTCGATGGCGCGCAGCACAATGCCGCGCTCGACCTCTTTGTCGTCACCGGACAGGCCCGCAACCTCAAGCACCCCGTTCAGAACCTTACGGTTGTTCACCCGCACAATGTAATCACCGCGCTCGATGCCGACTTCTTCCAGACAATCGGCCAGCATCGCGCAAATCTCGGCATCCGCAGCCACCGAAGGCGCGCCAACCGTGTCCGCATCACATTGATAAAACTGCCGGAATCGACCCGGACCGGGTTTTTCGTTGCGCCACACAGGCCCCATCGCATAGCGGCGATAAGGCGTCGGCAAGTCATTGCGATGCTGTGCATAGACCCGCGCCAAGGGGGCGGTCAAATCATAACGCAGCGCCAGCCAGTCGCCGGGTTTGTCGGCTTCAGCATCTTCTTGCCAGGCGAACACACCCTCATTGGGGCGGTCCACATCGGGCAGAAACTTCCCCAACGCCTCGACCGTTTCAACACCCGAACTTTCAAGCGCATCAAACCCATATCGATGATAGACCCCCGCAATCTTGCGCAGCATATCAGCGCGCTGCGTGACCTCTGCACCGAAATAATCACGAAAGCCTTTTGGCGTTTCGGCCTTGGGGCGGGGGGTCTTTTTGGGCTTGGCCATGGGATCGCATCCTGTGGGCTGAACGTTGCGCACCGCATCTAGCCCAACCCCCTGCCAAGAGCAAGCAAACCGGCCACCTTCTCTGGCTTTCAAATATCCTCGGGGGTCCGGGGGCAGACAGCCCCCGGGAACGGTTGCCAAGACCGCGCCCCTCCCCTATCTGCGCACCAGACCCCAAGAGGAGTGCAACGGATATGGATAAGCTCGAAGAACAACTCGCCCATCTGATCCGCAGCGTCGATGATCTCTCCGATGTCGTCGCCCGTCAGGAAACAGAAATTGCCACGCTGACACGCCGGGTGCACATGCTGATGCAGCGCGAGGGCGAACGTGAAGCCTCCGGGACCGAAGGCGTGGTCATCGGCAATGAACGGCCGCCGCATTATTGACCCTGCTTGGGGCTAGATTTCCTCGACTTCCATAACGCCGCTCAGTGACCGGATCGCGCCCTTGATCTTGGGCGTGACGGGATATTCGGCGCACAGATCGACCTCGACCTCGCCGGGCAAACCGGGGTCCATCAGGCACAGTTGGATCGGGCCTTTTCCCGCCGACTTGGCCCCCGATCGCGCCCCGGCCAGCACGTCGGCCACAGCCTGGATGGCACAGCTATCGTCCACGAAAATCCGCAGTCCCATGTTTCCCGCATCCGCCACCACGGCATCAATCGGTGCCACGGACCGGCCCAGCAGCTTCAACTGGTCACTTTCCATCGTCGCCTCGACCGTGATCACGACCTTTGATCCGGTTTCCAGGTGTTCGCGCGCCAATTCAAGCGTATCGGAAAAGAGCGTCACCTCGTAGGCACCCGTCGGGTCGGAAAGCTGCGCAAAGGCAAAACGGTTGCCGCGTGCTGATTTACGCTCCTGCCGTCCCGCGACAACGCCCGCCAGTCGGGCGTTCATGGCCCCCTTCTGAGTAACTTTCTCGGTCAGTTCATCCAGCGTCAGGAAGGGCACACCACCGCCAGCCGATTTTCGCTTCATCGGTCCCATATAGTCGTCCAGCGGATGGCCCGACAGATAAAAGCCCACCGCCTTGAACTCTTCTGTCAACCGCTCGGCGGCTTCCCAATCGTCACGTGGCATGATGCGCGGCTCAGGCAGATCATCACCCGCCTCGCCAAACAGCGATACCTGATTGCTGGCCTTTTGCTCATGGATCGCGGCCGAATAATTTACCAACCCGTCCAGCGCATTCCACACCCGCGCACGGTTGGCATCCAACTGGTCAAACGCCCCTGAACGCGCCAGCATCTCAAGCGGCCGCTTGCCCACCCGTTTCAGATCCACCCGCCGCGCCAGATCAAAAAGCGTGGCAAAGGGCCGGTCTACACCCTCAACCTTTCGGCCTTCGGTAATCAGCTTCATCGCCTCGACGCCCACGTTTTTCAGCGCGCCCAGCGCATAGACCAACGCCCCGTCAACCACCTTGAACGTCGCATCGCTGCGGTTCACGCAAGGCGGCACCCATGGCAGTTCAAGCCGCTTGCGCACTTCCTCGAAATACACCGCCAGCTTGTCGGTCAGGTGGATATCGCAGTTCATCACACCCGCCATGAATTCAACCGGATGGTTCGCCTTCAGCCATGCTGTCTGATAGCTGACCACGGCATAGGCGGCGGCGTGGGATTTGTTGAAGCCGTAGTTGGCGAATTTTTCAAGAAGGTCAAAAACCTCGGACGCCTTCTTTTTGTCGACCCCATTGGCCATCGCGCCCTTTTCGAACTTGGGGCGTTCCTTGGCCATTTCCTCGGCGATCTTTTTACCCATGGCGCGGCGCAGCAGGTCAGCGCCACCAAGGCTATAGCCCGCCATGACCTGCGCGATCTGCATCACCTGTTCCTGATAGACGATGATGCCTTGGGTTTCTTCCAGAATGTGATCAATAGACGGATGCACGGATTCGCGCGTCTTGAGACCGTTCTTGACCTCGCAATAGGTCGGAATATTCTCCATCGGGCCGGGGCGGTACAACGCGACCAAGGCCACGATATCTTCGATGCAGGTCGGCTTCATGCGCTTGAGGGCGTCCATCATGCCGCTGGATTCCACCTGAAACACGGCAACTGTCTTGGCGCTGGCGTAAAGCTTGTATGACGCTTCATCATCCAGCGGGATCGTGGCGATGTCGTCGATCAGCCCCGCTGGAGGCGCGAAAAGCTCGGTGCCATCCGCCGCGATGTGCAGATGTCGCCCCGACGCCTTGATCTGGTCAACCGCGTTTTGAATGACGGTCAGGGTTTTCAGGCCCAGAAAGTCGAACTTCACCAGCCCCGCCTGCTCCACCCATTTCATGTTGAACTGGGTCGCGGGCATATCTGAGCGCGGGTCTTGATAAAGCGGGACAAGCTGATCCAGCGGACGGTCGCCAATCACGACACCCGCCGCGTGGGTCGATGCGTTGCGCAGCAACCCCTCGACCTGCTGGCCATAGTCCAGCAGCCGCGCGACGACCTCTTCGTTGCGGGCCTCTTCGCGCAGGCGCGGCTCGTCCGCCAGCGCCTTTTCGATGCTGACAGGCTTCACCCCTTCCACCGGGATCATCTTGGACAGACGGTCCACCTGACCATAAGGCATCTGCAACACCCGCCCGATATCGCGCACGGCGGCCTTGGACAAAAGCGCACCGAAAGTGATGATCTGCCCCACCTTGTCACGCCCGTATTTGCGCTGCACATACTGGATCACCTCCTCGCGGCGATCCATGCAAAAGTCGATGTCAAAGTCAGGCATCGACACACGTTCCGGGTTCAGGAACCGTTCAAAAAGCAACTGATAGCGCAGCGGGTCAAGGTCGGTGATCGTCAGCGCATAGGCCACCAGCGACCCCGCACCAGACCCCCGGCCCGGCCCCACCGGAATATTATGATCCTTGGCCCATTTGATGAAGTCGGCAACGATCAGGAAATAGCCCGGAAACCCCATCCCCTCGATGATGCCCAGCTCGAAATCAAGCCGTTCTTCATATTCGCTCACCGACACAGCGTGCGGAATGACCTTGAGCCGCTCTTTCAGACCCTCATGCGCCTGGCGCTTGAGTTCCTCAATTTCGTCATCCGCGAATTTTGGCAGGATCGGCGCGCGGCGATAGGCCATGAAGGCGCAGCGTTTCGCGATCTCGACGGTGTTCTCTATCGCCTCCGGCAGATCGGCAAACAGTGTTACCATCTCTGACTGCGACTTGAAGTAATGTTGTGCCGTCAGACGGCGACGGTCCTGTTGTTGATCGACATAGGCCCCGTCCGCAATACAGATCAGCGCATCATGCGCTTCGTACATGGTTGTCTTCGGAAAATAGACATCGTTGGTCGCGACCATCGGAATGCCCATCTCATAGGCCATCTCGACAAAGCCCCGCTCGGTCAGACGCTCCGGTTCGGGCTGGCCGTCCTCCCCCGGATGGCGCTGCAATTCCACATAAAGGCGGTCACCGAACGCGCCGTGCAGCCGCGCCATCAAAGCCTGTGCGGCAGGTCGCTGGCCCGCTTGCAGCAATTGCCCCACGGGGCCACCGGCCCCGCCTGTCAAACAGATGATCCCGCCACTCAGCGCTTCAAGCTCGGCCAGCGTTACCTGCGGCAGCGCGCCCCCCTTGTCGATATAAAGGCAGGAGTTCAACTTCATCAGGTTTTCATACCCTGCCTCGGACTGTGCCAGCACCACAACCGGCGCGGGATCGCGGGGCTTTTCACCCGGCTGCGTCTCGACATAGGCCACATCAACCTGACAGCCGATGATTGGCTGCACCCCGGCCCCTGACATCGCCACGGAAAACTCAAGCGCGGCAAACATGTTGTTGGTATCGGTCAGCGCCATCGCGGGCATCCCTGCCGCACGACACAGATCCGGCAGCTTTTTCAGCCGCAGCGCCCCTTCCAGCAAAGAATATTCGGAATGAGTGCGCAGGTGTATGAATCGGGGTGTATTTGCCATCCGCCAAGCTTAGGCCAGCCAGCCCCGCGCCACCAGACCCGCAAAGACTGTCCGTGCAAATTTGTACCCGTATTATTGCCCGCGTTCATGACAGCCTTGCCAGCCTAAAAATAGGGCACCCGGCGGGTGGCGCGCACTCCGGCACCGAAACCACTTGCCAAGGCCCCCCGACCACGCCTAGCCTTGTTCAGCATTTGCCCGCGCCGCGTTCTACGTCGCATCGAACCCCGCGCAGATTTTGGGCCCTGGTACCGCGGCGGAACTGACTATGGACATCACTTTTCTCCTGAACGGAGAGGTCGTGTCGTTGACCGGCATATCCCCCACCACGACCCTGCTTGACTGGCTGCGCGAAACGCAAAACCTGACAGGCACCAAAGAAGGCTGCAATGAAGGCGACTGCGGGGCCTGCACCGTCATGATCAGCGACGACACCGGCCACCGCGCCCTGAACGGCTGCATCCTCTTCCTGCCCCAGATCAACGGAAAATCCGTCACGACCGTCGAAGGCCTGAAAGCCCCGTGCGGCAGCCTGCACCCTGTACAACAAAGCATGGTAGATCATCATGGCAGTCAATGCGGATTTTGCACGCCTGGCTTTGTTGTCACAATGGCCACGGCACATCTGAACGGCCGAACCGATCACGACATCCAGCTTGCGGGCAACCTGTGCCGCTGCACCGGCTACGCGCCAATCCTCCGCGCTGCCAAAGCCGCCGAAACCCAAGAGGTTCCTGAACATCTGCGCACCATCAAATTTCCAAATGGGCAAAAATCCTCGGGGGGGCCGGCGCAGCCGGGCGGGGGCAGACAGCCCCCTCGCGCCCTCCAACCGACCACCACTGATGAGTTGGCCCACTGGTATGCCGCCCACCCCGATGCCACGCTGATCGCGGGGGCCACGGATGTGGGCCTATGGGTCACCAAACAGTTTCGCGACCTCGGCCCGGTTGCGTTCCTGAACCAGATCACCGATCTGACAGGCATTGCGGACAAGGGCGATCACTGGCGCATCGGGGCCACCACCACCCTCACCGCGCTCGAGGCGCATTTCGCGCCCTACCATCCCAGTCTGGCCGCGATGCTGCGCCGCTACGGATCGGTGCAGGTGCGCAACGCAGCCACCATCGGCGGCAACATCGCCAACGGGTCGCCGATTGGCGACGGCAGCCCCGCGCTGATCGCGATGGGTGCCACGCTGCACCTGCGTCATGCCGAGCATAGCCGCAGCCTTCCCCTGGAGGATTTCTTTATCGACTACGGCAAGCAGGACCGTGTGCCCGGCGAATTTGTCGAGGCGATCACCGTGCCAAAGCAACCCGACACCTTGCGCTGCTACAAACTGAGCAAGCGGTTCGATCAGGACATTTCAGCCGTGTGCGGGTGCATCAACCTGACCCGCGAAGGCGATCTGATCACCCGGGCGCGTATCGCTTTTGGCGGGATGGCCGCGACACCCAAACGCGCCACCCAGACCGAAGCGGCGCTGATCAACCAGCCCTTTGACGCAGCAACCCTGCGCCGTGCCATCGACGCGGTGCCGATGGATTTTCAACCCTTGTCCGACATGCGCGCATCGGCCCAGTACCGCCTTCTGACGGCGCAAAACATGCTGCTGCGCTATCTGCATGAGGCCAACGGGGTCGCGACAGACCTCCACGCGGTGACAGCATGAGCATCGCCAAACCCCTGCCCCACGACGCGGCGACGCTTCATGTCACGGGTGCCGCCCGCTATGTCGATGACATTCCGACCCCCGCGAACACGCTGCACATCGCCTTTGGTCTCAGCACGCGTGCCGCGGGTTCGCTCAGCGGGATGGATCTTGATGCCGTCAGAACTGCCCCTGGCGTTGTAGGGGTGCTGACAGCCGCGGATCTGCCGTTTGCCAATGACGTGTCCCCCTCGAACCATGACGAACCTTTGCTGGCCACCGACGCCGTTCATTACGCGGGTCAGCCGCTTTTCATGGTGGTGGCCACCAGCCATCTGGCCGCCCGCCACGCGGCGCGGGCCGGTACGGTCACCATCGACCCGGCAGATCCGATCCTGACCATCGAACAGGCCCTTGCCGCAAACAGCCGGTTCGAGGATGGACCCCGTGTGTATCAAAAGGGTGACGCAGAGGCAGGGTTGAATGCATCGGCCCGAACCCTGACGGGCACCATCCATATCGGCGGGCAAGAGCATTTCTATCTCGAAGGTCAGGCCGCCCTGGCCCTGCCGCAAGACAATGGCGACATGGTCGTCCATTCCTCGACCCAGCACCCGACAGAGATACAGCACAAGGTCGCCGAAGCGCTTGGCAAACCGATGCATTCTGTCCGTGTCGAAACACGACGGATGGGCGGCGGCTTTGGCGGCAAGGAAAGTCAGGGCAACGCGCTGGCGGTCGCCTGTGCCGTTGCCGCCGCGCGCACCGGGCGGCCCTGCAAGATGCGCTATGACCGCGACGACGATATGATCATCACCGGCAAGCGGCATGATTTCCGCATTGATTACACGGTCGGGTTCGATGATGACGGGCGCATTGCAGCGCTTGATTTCACCCATTACGCGCGGTGCGGTTGGTCGATGGATCTGTCCTTGCCCGTGGCAGACCGGGCCATGCTGCACGCCGATAATGCCTATCATCTGGACAATATCCGCATCACGTCGCACCGCCTGCGCACCAACACGCAAAGTGCGACGGCCTTTCGGGGTTTCGGCGGGCCGCAGGGGATTGTCGGCATCGAACGCGTGATGGATCATATCGCGCAGACCCTGAACCGTGACCCTTTGGCTGTCAGGCAGGCGAATTACTATACCGATGTGATGGATGTTGAAAACAGCGGGCAGCCCCATGACGCCCGGACTGTCCCGGACAGCGACGCCGATCTCGCCTCGCGGGGGGCCCCGCCCACAAACGGAGATGAAGTTGCTGCCGCGCCGACGGACGAACAGACAACACCCTACCACCAGCCTGTGCGCGACTGCATCATCAACGCGCTGACGGATCGTCTGGTCCAGACATCCGACTACCACGCACGCCGCGCCGCCATCTCGGACTGGAATGCCGGGAACCCCATCCTGAAACGCGGCATTGCGCTGACACCGGTGAAATTCGGAATTTCGTTCACGCTGACCCATCTTAATCAGGCGGGGGCGCTGGTGCATGTCTATCAGGATGGGTCGATCCACCTCAATCACGGCGGCACGGAAATGGGTCAGGGCCTGTTCCAGAAGGTCGCTCAGGTGGCGGCAAGCCGTTTTGGCGTTGATCCGGGCGCGGTCAAGATCACCGCAACGGACACCGGCAAAGTGCCCAATACCTCGGCTACCGCTGCATCTTCGGGCACCGATTTGAACGGGATGGCAGTCAAAGCGGCCTGTGACACGATCCGCGACCGTATCGCCGACCATCTGGCCGAGCGGTATCAGACCAGCCCCGACAGGGTGACATTCGCCGGTGGCAAGGTGGCCGTGGGCGGGGACGAGATCACATTTGCGCAAGCGGCAGCGTCAGCCTATGAAAACCGCGTTTCGCTTTCCGCGACCGGGTACTACAAGACACCCGATATCGAATGGGACCGCATCAACGGGCGTGGGCGGCCGTTCTTTTACTTTGCTTATGGGGCCGCGGTCACCGAAGTGGTGATCGACACATTGACCGGCGAAAACCGCATTCTGCGCACCGATATCCTGCATGATGCGGGCGCGTCGCTCAATCCAGCGCTGGACATCGGCCAGATCGAAGGTGGTTATGTGCAGGGCGCGGGATGGCTGACCACAGAGGAGCTGGTCTGGGATCAGAGCGGCACGCTGAAGACCCATGCCCCCTCGACATACAAGATCCCGGCCATGTCTGACAGGCCCGGCATCTTCAATGTTGCGCTTTGGGATCAGCCGAACCCGGCGCAAACCATCTATCGGTCCAAGGCCGTGGGCGAGCCGCCCCTGATGCTGGGCATCTCTGTTTTCGCGGCGCTGTCCGATGCGGTAAGCGCCTGCGGGTCCGGCTTTGGGAACCTTCATACCCCAGCTACGGCAGAGGCGGTTCTGAGCGCCATCAGCAAGGCCCGCGCATGAGCGACGCCATATTCGTAGAGATCACGGCCACGCGCGGCTCGGCTCCGCGCGATGCGGGCACGGCCATGCGGGTCACGCAGGACAGCGCCACCGGCACAATCGGCGGTGGCGCGCTGGAGCATCAGGCGATCATTATAGCGCGCCGCATGCTCGCTCAAAACGCCACCGAACAGACCCGGAAAATCGCGTTGGGCCCAAACCTTGGGCAGTGCTGCGGCGGTACTGTCACCCTGCGCTTTACCGATACGCCGTGCCAGATCGACGTGATCTCTTCCGCTCGGGTCGCCGCTTGCCCCTGTCGGCCGGGTTCAAAAGCTTTGGCTTTGGGGGGCCGGGCATGTGGGCCGGGCCGTGGTGCGGGCCTGTCCGCCCCCTGCGTTTGCCATCACGTGGGTGGATACGGCGGCAGATCGCTTTCCGGGCGACATACCCGATCACGTCACACCCGTTTCCGCCGCCGATATGCCGCGGCTGGCCGGGAACGCGCCACCAGATGCCCACCACCTGATTTTCACCTATTCGCACGATATTGATCTTGCGCTTTGTGCCGCGTTGCTGGCGCGCGGTGGTGCCAGCATCGGGCTGATCGGATCTGACACCAAATGGGCGCGGTTTCAAAAGCGATTGCGCGCACTTGGCCTTGATCCCGCGCCCATCACCTGCCCCATCGGTGATAAAACCCTTGGCAAGACCCCCGACGCTATTGCAAAGGGCTGCGTGAACAGGCTTCTTGAAGGCGCACAGTGCGAGGAAACCCTATGACCGAACCCGCCCTTTTGACGCTTGCGGGCCTGACCAAGGCCTATCCCGGTGTGGTTGCAAACGATGATGTCTCGTTGACAATCGCGCCAGGCGAGGTGCACGCGCTGCTGGGGGAAAACGGGGCCGGAAAATCCACGCTGGTCAAGATGATCTATGGGCTGGTGAAGCCCGACAGCGGCACGATGCTGATGCATGGCACCGCCTTTGCCCCGCAAGAGCCGCGTGCCGCGCGGAGTGCCGGGGTCGGCATGGTGTTCCAGCACTTTTCGCTTTTCGATGCGCTGAGTGTGGCGGAAAACATCGCCCTTGGCATGGAAAACGCGCCGAAGCTTGGCGCGCTGAGCCAACAGATCCGCAAGGTTTCCGAAGCCTATGGTTTGCCCCTGTCGCCCGACCGCATCGTGGGCGATCTGTCGGCGGGCGAACGGCAACGGGTCGAGATCATTCGATGCCTTTTGCAGGACCCGAAGCTGCTGATCATGGATGAACCCACATCAGTGCTGACCCCGCAAGAGGTGGAGATTCTGTTCAAGACCTTGCGCAAGCTCAGCGCCGAAGGCACGGCGATCTTGTATATCTCGCACAAGCTGGAGGAGATACGCAGCCTGTGCGACAGTGCCACGATCTTGCGCCTGGGCAAGGTAGTGGGGCACTGCACACCGTCGGAAACGTCGGCCCGCGACATGGCCGAGATGATGGTTGGCAGCACGCTGAAAGCCCCGACGCGGGCGGGCAAGCCACCCGGCGCGGTGCTGTTGGAGCTTAAAGGGCTTAACGTCGCCTCGCCCAGTGCGTTCGGGATGCCGCTGCGCGACATCTCGGTTCAGGTGCGCGCGGGCGAGGTGGTGGGGATCGGCGGCGTTGCGGGCAACGGGCAGGACGAATTGCTGGCCGCGCTGTCGGGTGAATTGCCAAGCGGGACGGGGATGGTGTTTTTCAAGGGACAAGATGTCGGGCCCTACGGCCCGACCGAGCGCCGCGCCCTGGGGATCCTTGCCGCGCCTGAAGAACGGCTGGGCCATGCCGCGGCACCCGACATGTCGCTGACGGAAAACGCCATGCTGACGGGGGCGGTACGCGAAAAACTGCAACGGCGTGGCATGCTCAATTGGCCCGCCGCCAAACGCTTTGCCGAGCGGATCATCCGGGATTTCGACGTGCGCACCCCCGGCCCCGGCAATGCCGCGCGATCGCTGTCAGGCGGGAATTTGCAGAAATTCGTGATCGGCCGCGAGGTGTTGCAACGCCCCGAGGTGCTGATTGTGAACCAGCCGACCTGGGGCGTTGATGCTTCGGCCGCCGCAGCGATCCGGCAGGCGCTGTTGGATCTGGCCGAAAACGGCAGCGCGGTGGTTGTGATTTCGCAGGATCTGGACGAGTTGATGGAAATCTCGGATCGCTTTGCCGCGCTGAACGAAGGGCGTCTGTCAGAGCCACGGTCGGCCGTGGGGCTGAGTGTCGACGAAATCGGATTGATGATGGGCGGGGCCCACGGGATGGAGGTTGCGCATGTCTGAACCGATGCAGGTGGGGGTTTCACACCCCCACACCCCCGTGGGATATTTAAAAGCCAGAGAAGGAGCGGTCCAGTGATCCGGCTTGAGAAACGACCTCAGGCCAGCCAGGCGTTTTCATGGGCGACGCCGCTTTTGGCGGTCTTGGCGACGATGTTTTTTGGCGGCTTGCTGTTTGCGGCATTGGGCAAAGATCCGGTTCAGTCGATTCTGACGATTTTCTGGGAGCCCCTGTTTGGAGAGTTCGCATTTTACTATCGCCCGCAGTTGCTGATCAAAGGGGCCCCGCTGGTGCTGATCGCGATCGGGCTGTCGCTGGGGTTCAAGGCGGGCATCTGGAATATCGGGGCCGAGGGCCAGTACATCATGGGTGCCATTTTCGGCGCGGGGGCGGGCTTGGCGTTCTATCCGGCGGACAGTGCTTTCATTTTTCCGCTGATGGTCCTTGCGGGTGCCTTTGGGGGGTGGATCTGGGCGATGATCCCGGCTGTTTTAAAGGTAAAGTTCGGCACGAACGAGATTTTGGTCTCGCTGATGCTGGTTTATGTGGCCGAGCAGTTTCTGGCCTCTGTCTCGTTAGGGTTGCTGAAAAACCCCGAAGGGTTCGGATTTCCCGGCAGCCGGAATTTGCAGCAATATGCCGCAGCGCATAATGGCGAGCTGATTGCGGGCAGCGGGATGCATTGGGGTGTGGTTGCGGCCCTGATTGCCGTGATCTTTGGCTATGTCCTGTTGGCCCGGCACCGGCTTGGCTTTGCCATCCGGGTAACCGGAGAAGCACCGCGTGCCGCGCGCTTTGCAGGGGTGAACCCGACGCGTCTGATCCTGTTCTGCATGGGGATTTCTGGCATGCTGGCAGGTCTGGCCGGCATGTTCGAGGTCGCAGGCCCGGCAGGGCAGATCACCATTGATTTCAATGTTGGCTATGGTTTTACCGCCATTATCGTCGCGTTCCTGGGGCGGCTGCATCCCGTTGGCATCCTGCTGGCGGGGGGGCTGATGGCGCTGACCTATATTGGCGGGGACATTGCGCAAAGCCAGCTGGGCCTGCCTGCTGCCGCCATTCAGGTGTTTCAGGGGATGCTGTTGTTTTTCCTGCTGGCCTTTGATCTTTTCACCCATTACCGGCTGCGCCTTGGCCGGACGGAGGTCGCGTAATGGATCTGTCTGCCATCAATCCGGTTCTGTTTGTCGCGGGGTTTCTTGTCGCCGCAACTCCGCTGATCTTTGCCGCCCTGGGGGAACTGGTGGTCGAAAAATCCGGCGTTCTGAATCTGGGTGTCGAGGGGATGATGATCACCGGTGCGATCTGCGGTTTTGCCATCGCGGTCGAGACAGGATCGCCTTTGCTGGGTTTTGCGGGCGCGGCCGTGGGGGGGGCTTGCCTAAGCCTGCTGTTTGCGTTCCTGACGCAGATAACGCTGGCCAATCAGGTCGCGTCAGGCCTGTCGCTGACCCTGTTTGGACTGGGCTTGTCGGCGCTGATGGGGCAAAGCTATGTGGGCATCAAGCCGCCGCGGCTGGCGGATGTGAACTTTGGCCCGTTGCAGGATCTGCCCATCGTGGGGCCGATCGTGTTTTCGCATGATATTATCCTCTACCTTGGCATAGCCCTGGTGGTCGCCGTGTGGGGGATGCTGAAATATACCCGCGCAGGGCTGATCCTGCGCGCGGTCGGGGAAAGCCACGATGCCGCCCACGCGCTTGGCTACAAGGTGGTGCGCATCCGCACGCTGGCCATCATGTTCGGCGGGGCCTGCGCGGGCCTGGGCGGTGCCTATATCAGCCTGATCCGCGTGCCCCAATGGACCGAAGGCATGACGTCCGGGGTGGGTTGGATCGCGCTGGCGCTGGTGGTTTTTGCCAGTTGGAAGCCTTGGCGGCTTTTGCTGGGTGCCTATCTTTTTGGCGGCATTACGCAGCTTCAGTTGAATCTTCAGGGCGCAGGCGTTGCTATTCCGGTCGAGTATCTGGCAATGTCGCCCTATATCATCACCATCCTTGTGCTGGTGGTTCTTTCCGCGGATAAAAGCGCTGCTCCGGCTTCGCTTGGCCGCACTTTCCATGCCTCTTCGTAAGCAGGGGCACATTTAAAAGCGCCTGAAAAAAAGGCGCATGACACAGGGGATGACCTTATGAAACTATCCACACTACTGGCCAGTGCCGCGCTGGCCCTTGGTCTTGCTGGCGGGGCCACTGCCCAAACCGACGGCAAGGCCAAAGTCGGCTTCATCTATGTCGGCCCCATCGGCGACATGGGTTATAGCTATGAACACGATCAGGGTCGTCTGGCCGTTGAGAAGGAATTCGGAGACAAGGTTGAAACGGTCTATGTCGAAAGCGTATCCGAAGGCCCCGACGCCGAACGCGTATTGACCGATATGGCGCTCAAGGGCGCGGACCTGATCTTTACGACGTCCTTCGGCTTCATGGACCCGACGGTCAATGTGGCCAAGAAATTCCCCAACGTGAAGTTCGAGCACGCCACCGGCTACAAGCGGGCCGACAACCTTGCCACCTACTCCGCGCGGTTCTATGAGGGGCGCGTTGTACAGGGCCATATCGCTGGCCAGATGACAAAATCCAACATCGTGGGCTATATCGGGTCCTATCCCATCCCCGAGGTCATCCGTGGCATCAACGCCGCCTTCATCGAGGCGCGCAAGGTCAACCCTGATGTCCAGTTCAAGATCGTATGGGCCTACACATGGTTCGACCCGGCCAAGGAAGCGGACGCCGCGAAGGTGCTGATCGACCAGGGTGCCGACGTGATTTTGCAGCATACCGATTCCACGGCCCCCAGTGCGGCGGCGCAGGACAAGGGCAATGTATATACCTTCGGTCAAGCCTCTGATATGGCGCAGTTCAAGCCAATGCCGCGCATTTCCTCGATCATCGACAACTGGGGCCCCTACTACATCGAGCGGGTGAAAATGCTGTTGGATGGCACATGGGAAAGCACCGACACATGGTCCGGTATCGGCGATGGCATGGTCAAGATCGGTGAGATCACGGATGCCGTTCCCGCGGATGTCAAAGCCTCGGCATTGGCGCTGGAGGCCAAACTGGCATCAGGCGAATATCACGCCTTCACCGGCCCGTTGAAGAAGCAGGACGGCTCCGATTGGCTGGCCGATGGTGAAGTCGCCGATGACGGCACGCTTCTGGGCATGGACTTTTATGTCGAAGGCATCACCGGCGACATTCCGAACTAAGCGTTTCAGACGTTGAAACGACGCAAGGCTCCGCATCGCGCGGGGCCTTTTTTTCTGGAATGATGAAGCAGGGTGGGCACCAGAAGCCCTGCATTCTTGCCCTACCCTTTTTGCGACAAGACGCTAACATTGGGTGCATGATCAAACTGCATCACCTGAACCGGTCCCGCTCTCATCGTATTTTATGGCTGCTCGAAGAGATCGGGCAACCCTATGACGTTATCCCCTACAAACGCGACGAGACGACGAACCTCGCCCCGCCCGCGCTGAAGCAGGTGCATCCGCTGGGGAAATCCCCAATGCTGGAAATTGACGGGCGGCTGGTGGTGGAAAGTGCGGCGATCACCGAAGTGCTATGCACGCGGTTTGCCCCGCAGATGATCCCTGACCCCGACAGTGACGCCTATTTCCAGCACCTTGAGTTGATGCACTTTGCTGAAGGGTCGGCGATGATCCCGATCCTGCTGAACCTTTATGTCGGGCGTCTGGGCGAGGCGGGCAAGCCGCTGCATCCGCGCATCGAATCTGAGATGGACAGCCATTTCAGCTATATGGACAGCATGGTGCGCCCGTCCGGCCACTTCGTTCAGGATACCCTGTCGGCTGCGGATATCATGCTGAGCTTTCCTGCCGAGATTGCGATGCGCGGCGGTGACGGGGCGGCCAGATACCCTGCCCTTGCCGGTTTTGTCGAAAAAATACACGCGCGCCCCGCCTATGCACGGGCCACCAAGCGCGGTGCCATGAACGACTGATGGCGGATGGACCGGCCCGTTGGCCGCCCGATCATCGGGCCGCCAGTGTTGTACACGGCCAAACCCGCCGACGCGCCAAGATCATCGTTGCGAAGCAAAGTGGCCCGTGTCAGGAATTGGCTATGAAACAGGCACTGACGGGCCTGATCGGCTTCCCTCCCGGCCGCATTGGTGGCCCTGAAAGCAGGACAGAACAGGCATGACTGATATCATCATCATCGGGGGCGGTATCGCCGGGATCTCTGCTGCGGCGCGGCTGTCCGCCGACGCCAGGGTCACCCTGATCGAGGCGGAAAAAAACCTTGGCTATCATGCCTCGGGCCGCTCGGCCGCGCTGATCGAACAGAACTATGGCGCACCATCCGTACAGGCGCTGAACCGCGCCAGCGTGGGGTTTCTGAACGACGGCGGCTATCTTAGCCCGCGCGGCCTGATGATCATCGCCACCAAAGACGAGGAAGACGCCTTTCACGCCGATAGGGTCGCCATGGGGGTCGATCGCATCACCCCGGCGGAAGCGCTTGAATTTGTGCCCGTGCTGAACCCTGCCAGAATTGCGTTTGCAGCCTATCACGCCGATGCGCAGGACATTGATACAGACCGGCTGATGCAGGATTTTACCAAGGTCTTGCACAAAAACGGCGGAACAATTCTGACCAGTCAGCGGGTGACAGCGATCCATCACAGTGCGACCGGATGGGAAGTTGAAGCCGGTCCGGACACGATCAAAGCCAAAACGCTGGTGAACGCGGGCGGTGCATGGGCCGATCAGATCGCCGCTTTGGCGGGGGTTTCTCCCCTTGGCATCATCCCGCACCGCAGATCAATGGCACGGATCGCGGCACCGGGCGGTCATGACCCGTCAAACTGGCCGATGTTCTTTGGCGTGGGTGAAACCTGGTACGCTAAACCGGACGCCGGCGCTTTGCTGATCTCGCCCGCGGATGAAGACCCAGCTGAACCGCATGATGCCTGGCCCGATGACATGGTGCTGGCCGAAGGGTTGGACAGGTATCAAAACATGGTGACACCGCCACTGACAAGACCGGTCGCGACATGGGCTGGCCTGCGCAGCTTTGCACCGGACCGCACGCTGGTTCTGGGCCCCGATCCCCAGCGGCCCGATTTTATCTGGTGCGCGGGGCAAGGCGGCTATGGATTCCAGACATGTGCCGCCGCGTCGCAGCTGGTGGCGGATCTGACGATGCAGCGATCCTCTTGCCTGCCCCCTGACGTTGTGACGGCGCTTGCACCCGACCGATTGCGCCGATGACAGGCAAGCTGCCCTTGACTGCCAGCGTCGCCAAGCCCATCGGTGCCGCGAAATTGCACGCCCCTGCGGCTGATCGCAATTGTGCCGCATTGTGTGATCTGCTGCGTTGCCATGCGCCAGCCACCGGTCGCGCGCTGGAAATCGCAAGCGGGACCGGGCAGCATGTCGTGGCTTTCGCGTCTGCCCTGCCGAACCTGCATTGGCACCCGACCGAACCTGATGCCGCCCGCCGCGCGAGTATCGATGCCTATGTGGCCGATGGCGGGCTGGCGAATGTGGCCCCCGCGATGCCACTGGATGCAACGGCCGCCGACTGGCCTGCCGATGTGCAGGGCAATGACCTGATCTTTCTTTCCAACCTGCTGCATCTGATCTCGACGCGCTCTGCACTACAGCTGATCGCAGAGGCGTCGCTTGCGCTGAATACCGGCGGCACCTTGATCCTCTACGGCCCCTTCAGGCGGGCGGGCAAGCTGACATCGCCCGGAGATGCGACATTTGACGCAGAGCTGCGCAGCGCCGATCCTGCCATCGGCTACAAAGACAGCGTGGACATCGCACGATGGCTAAGCGACGCGGCCCTTAGCCCTATCGACGTGATCGACATGCCCGCAAACAACCTTGCCTTTGTTGCCAGAAAGCCCTGATACGGAGCGCCCGAATGATGCCAACAAGACATCTTTTCGCCCTGCTGACCGGCCTGATACTGACCGGCCTGATGCTGGCGTCCTGCGGTGCGCCATCGGTGTCGGTGCCGTTGGGCACGGTCACCGTCGCGCAATTCGGCGACCGACGGCCCGTGGACTGGACGGGCCGCACACCGCAAAGCTATCCGGTACACGGCATCGACGTGGCCCGGTTTCAGGACAGTCTGAACTGGGGCGCAGCCCGGCTGGGCGGCGTAAACTTTGCCTTCATCAAAGCGACCGAAGGCGGCGATCTGCTCGACCCGATGTTTGACGACCACTGGCAAGGTGCCGGCAATGCGGGCGTTGCACGCGGCGCCTACCACTTTTACTATTTCTGCACCACGCCACAGGTGCAGGCACGGTGGTTCATCGCAAACGTGCCCAAGACAGCCGGTATGTTGCCGCCGGTCCTGGACATGGAATGGAACCCATTCTCGCCCACCTGCACATTGCGCCCCCCGGCCAATGTGGTGCGCCGCAATGCCCGGATATTTCTTGCCCTCGTCAAGGCCCACTATGGCAAGCAGCCGATCGTCTATACCACCCCCCGGTTTTATGCCGAAAACGATCTTGGCCGTCTGGACGATGTTGAATTCTGGCTGCGCTCGACCTCTGCCCATCCGCGCGACAAATACCCTGACGAGCGCTGGACGTTCTGGCAATACACCAGCACAGGCCGCGTCAGGGGGGCGGCAGGCGACATCGATATCAACGTGTATGAAGGCAGCGTCGCTAGCTGGGAAAGATGGCTCGCACGCCGCCGGGTCCAGTAAGCCCCGCGCTAGATCCGTCCAAGACCCGCAGGCAATTGCCACACCGCATTTCGGGCAACATTCTGATCGCAAGGCAGCGGGTCTGTGACACGGATCGCCTGCAATTCCTGGGCCGCACGTGCCGCGACGCAGGCCTTGCCCGCCGCGTAGCCGCCAAAATCCGGCAGATGAAAGAACACGATCTTGCGCGTCCGTCGATAGCGCATCTGCGTCACGCTGACCTGCCCGGCAGACCCTTTCCCGCAGTCCTGCCCACAGACCGCATCAAGGTCAGGCATGTAGGGTAGCGTGTCCCAGCGGTTCAACAGCACAATCGTGACCGCCGCGGGCACGGTCTGCTCGATCCCCAAAGCACTGCGCAGATCATCCGCATGGTCCCCCAGCACCGCAAAACCGACTGGGCCAGCCGAGGTAAAGACCCGGCTGACCCCGTAGATCAGCACACAACCCAGGACCACCAGCGCCGCGAAACTGCGCTTAGCCGTCCACACGGATCGTTGTGTTTTTCGGATCATAGGGGCTGTCCTCGACCACTTCGGCATCCCAAAGCCGGTCAAACATCTTGACCTTCAGCCTGGTGCCGACCGTTGCCTGTTCGGGTTTGACATAGCCCATGCCGATGGATTTTCCAAAGGCCACCGAATACCCGCCCGAGGTCAGGCGCCCCACGCGGGTATCCCCATGATACAAGACCTCGCGGCCCCACGGATCGGCATCGTCTGGCCCGTCGATCAACAGTGTCACACATTTCGCACGAATGCCGTGGGCCTGCATCGCGTCCTTGCCATGAAAGTCTTTGGAAAGATCGACAAAGCGCGGCAGATCGGCCTCTAGCGGGGTCGCGTCGCGCCCCAGTTCAGTACCGAAGGCGCGATAGGATTTCTCTTGACGCAGCCAGTTCTGTGCGCGTGCGCCCACCAGTTTCATACCGTGCTTTTCACCCGCCTTTTCCAGCAGATCAAACAGGTGGTTCTGCATCTCGATGGGGTGATGCAGTTCCCAGCCCAATTCACCGGTATAGGCGACGCGGATGGCGCGGACCGGCACCATGCCCAGTTCGATATTGCGCGTGGTCAGCCACGGAAACCGTTTGTTGGACAGGACGGTTTCAGGGTCGGCATCCTTGATGATTTCCTTCAGCACGTCGCGCGACTTTGGGCCGGCGATGGCGAAAACACCCCACTGCGTGGTCACGTCATGGCATTCGATATAGCCAAATTCCGGTGCCTTGTCCTCGATCGCCTTGCGCAGGTAGTCGCTGTCATAGGCTGTCCAGGCGCCGGCGGACACAAGGTAATACTCATGCTCGGCCAGCCGTACGATGGTATATTCCGTGCGCGTGGTGCCGTGACTGGTCAGCGCATAGGTCAGGTTGATGCGCCCGACCGACGGCAGCTTGTTGCAGGTAAACCAGCTTAGGAATTCTGTGGCACCCGGTCCTCTGACCACATGCTTGGTAAAGGCGGTCGCATCAATCAGGCCCACGCCCTCGCGGATCGCCTTGGCTTCCTCGACCGCATATTGCCACCAGCCTCCACGCCGAAAGGACCGCGCATCGTGATCGTTGAACCCCATCGGCGCGAAATAGTTGGGGCGTTCCCAACCGTTCACATGGCCGAACTGCGCGCCACGCGCCGCTTGCCGGTCATAGGCAGGCGAGGTCCGCAAGGGGCGGCAGGCAGGGCGTTCTTCATCCGGGTGGTGCAGGATATAGACGTGCTCGTACGCTTCTTCGTTCTTGCGCGCGGCATATTCGGTGGTCATCCAGTCGCCATAGCGCTTGGGATCCAGCGATGCCATGTCGATCTCAGCCTCGCCTTCAACCATCAGCTGCGCCAGATAATAGCCGGTGCCGCCCGCAGCCGTGATCCCGAACGAGAACCCTTCGGCCAGCCACATGTTGCGCAGGCCGGGTGCAGGGCCAACCAGCGGGTTCCCATCGGGGGTATAGCAGATCGGACCGTTAAAATCGTCCTTCAGACCACAGTTTTCCGCCGACGGAATCCGGTGGTTCATCGCCATGTACTGATCTTCGATCCGGTCCAGATCCAGCTGGAACAGATCCGCGCGGAAACTGTCTGGCACACCGTATTCAAAGCGTGCAGGCGCACCGGGTTCGTACACACCCAAAATCCAGCCGCCCCGTTCTTCGCGCACATAAGACTGCGCATCGGCATCCCGGATGACGGGGTGTTCGACATTGCCCTCGCCCTTGCGGAACTGCACCAGCTCGGGGTCCTGCTCCATCACGATGAACTGGTGTTCGACAGGAATGGCAGGCATCTTGATGCCCAGCATCTTGGCGGTGCGTTGCGCGTGGTTGCCTGATGCTGTCACGACATGCTCGGCGGTGATCACAACCTGCTCGTCGCTCGGCACCAGATTGCCGCCGCGCTCGACCATCTTGGTCACGGTCACTTCCCAATGGGTGCCGTTCCAGTGAAACGCGTCTGCTTGCCACTTGCGTTCGATCACCACACCGCGCTGGCGTGCCCCCTTGGCCATCGCCATGGTTACATCTGCCGGGTTAATATAACCGTCCGTCTGGTGATAGATCGCGCCCTTCAAATCCTCGGTGCGGATCAGCGGCCATTTCGCCTTGATCTGGTCGGGGGTCAGCCATTCATAGGGCACGCCGCAGGTTTCCGCGGTGGAGGCATAGAGCATGTATTCGTCCATGCGTTCATCCGTCTGCGCCATGCGCAAGTTGCCAACAACGGCAAAGCCAGCGTTAAGGCCGGTTTCTTCCTCTAGCGTCTTATAGAACTTGATCGAATAATCATGGATATGCGTCGTCGCAAAAGACATGTTGAAATAGGGCAGCAGCCCCGCCGCATGCCAGGTTGACCCCGACGTCAGTTCGTCCCGTTCCAGCAGCATGACGTCGTCCCAGCCTGCGCGGGCCAGATGATAGGCAATTGATGTCCCTACGGCACCACCGCCGACAACCAATGCTTTTACTTGAGTTTTCATGAATCCACTGCTCCGCCGGATTGAGGTTGGCCGATATTTAGCAGCCCCAGCATAAATCGCGCAGCCCAGCCGACGCATGACGGTTCAAATGCGACGCAAGCTGAAAAACCCGAACGCGTCCTTGGGTTCCAAATGGTGTAAAATCCCCGCCGGAGGCAAAAACGCCCCTGCGGGACGCAGGGGCAGACATCATGTCGCGCGAAAGCGCGCCCATCTTACGCCAGCGCACCCGCGCCATTCAGCTGGGTAAAATCTTGCCCGGATTCATGATATTCGCGGGGTCCAGTGCGCGTTTGATCAGGCCCATCACATCGGTCGCAGCACCCAGTTCCTTAAGCAGATAGGGCCGTTTGCCCTGACCGATCCCGTGTTCGCCGGTGCAGGTGCCATCCATCGAAATCGCAAGCTTGTTCAGCCAGCTGACAAAGGTCTCGGCGCGCGCGACCTCGTCGGCGTTTTCCATGTCCAGCAGCAGGGACGCGTGAAAATTACCGTCGCCCGCATGGCCCACGATCGGCGCGATCAGGCCCAACTCGGCGGCCTTGGCATTTGCCGCCCCCACCGCATCGGCCAACCGCGAGATCGGAACACAGACATCCGTCGCCACCGCCTTGCAGCCCGGCCGCAATGCCAGCATCGCCCAATAGGCGTCGTGGCGTGCCTGCCAAAGCTTGTTACGTTCTTCCATCGTTGTGGTCGCTTGATAGTCGGCACCGCCGTTGTCATCGGCCAGCATGCTGAACGCCTCGGCCTGTTCGACCACACCGGCCTCAGAGCCGTGAAATTCAAGCAAGAGCATCGGTGTTTCCGGCAGCGACAGCTTTGAATAGGCATTGACCGCCTTGACCACCATCGCATCCAGCAGTTCAATCCGCGCGACAGGCAGGCCGTACTGGATCACGCTCATCACCGTTTCGCAAGCCGCATCAACCGTGGGAAAGGAACACCGGGCCGAACTGATTGCCTCGGGGATACCCTGCAATTTCAAGGTGATCTCGGTGATGATCCCAAGGGTGCCTTCGGACCCGACCATCAGCCGCGTCAGATCATAGCCCGCCGATGATTTGCGCGCCCTTTGCCCGGTGCGGATCACGGTGCCGTCTGCCATCACTGCCTCGACGGCAAGCACGTTGTCCTTCATCGTGCCATAGCGCACCGCGTTGGTGCCCGAAGCCCGTGTTGCCGTCATCCCCCCAAGCGAGGCGTTGGCACCGGGATCAATCGGAAAGAAAAGCCCCTGATCGCGCAGATGGGTGTTCAAAGCCTCGCGGGTAACACCGGGCTGCACGCGGCAATCCAGATCGCCCGCGTTCACCTCAAGCACCTGATCCATCAGCGACAGGTCAAGCGACACACCCCCCGCCGGTGCGTTGACATGCCCCTCAAGCGAGGTACCGGTGCCAAAGGCGATAACAGGCACCTGATGCGCGGCGCAGACCTTGACCACATCCGCAACATCCTGAGTAGAGGTCGCAAAAATGACTGCATCGGGGGCCTGATTTTTGATCCACGTGGTCGTATGGCCATGCTGATCGCGCATCGCCTGGCCGGTGTGGCACCGCTCTCCGAATTGCTGCTTGAGAACGCCCAAGACGGTTGCGATCCCGGTCTCGTTGCGGGGAAGATCGATTGCCTGAACCATTGTCTTTTATCCTTTATTCACCAAGTGCGATCCCTTCGCGCCGGGGATCCGCACCGCCGCTCAATCCATCGCCGATTGCGATCATATGCAGGCCAGATGTCAGCGCCCGCGTGCCTGTCTCGTACCCAAGGGCCATCAGGGCGTCCGCCATGTCGGCGGCCTTGGTGCCTTCTTCCAGGTCATATGTGCCAAAGCGGTTGATTGCATGTGGCGCGGCAGCGGCCTGCTGCACGTCCATGCCCCAGTCCAGATGCGCGATGATCGCGCCCGCCACATAGCCGATGATCCGGCTGCCTCCGGGGCTGCCCACGGCCAGCACGGGTCTGCCGTCTTTCAACACAATCGTGGGGGCCATCGAAGACCGCGGCCGCTTGCCCGGTTCGACCCGGTTGGCAATCGGCACACCATCTTTATGGCTTGCAAAAGAAAAATCCGTCAGCTCGTTGTTCAGAAGAAATCCACGCACCATCAAGCGACTGCCGAACCCGTTTTCAATGGTTGTGGTCATGCTGGCAACATTGCCCATGCTGTCCACAATCGAGATATGCGACGTTGATGGCAGTTCGATCGCCATGTCATCCGCCCAGTTCAAAGCGTGGTCAAATGTCGGATCGCCGGGTGCGACCTCTGGCAAGGCATCGTCCCCTGCCAGCAATTTGGCCCGCTCCGACAGATAGGCCGGGTCCAGCATCCCCTGGACGGGCACGGGCACATAATCGGTATCCGCGACATAGCGGCCGCGATCCGCGAAAGCCAACCGCGACGCGTCGCCGATCAGCCGCAACACGTCTGGGTCTTGGGGGCCGGCTGACAGATCAAACCCCTCAAGCAGTCCCAGGATTTGCCCGACGGCCAACGCACCCGATGAAGGTGGCCCCATGCCGCATACTTCATGGGCGCGGTAGGGTGCGCAGACAGCATGGCGTTCCTTGACGTGGTAAATTGCCAGATCAATTTCTGATAGCACACCGGGGTTGCCGGTGGCACCCTGCACCGTTGCAACGATATCGCGCGCCACATCCCCGGTATAGAACGCTTGGGATCCCCGCTCGGCGATCATGGCAAGGGTCTGCGCGTAGGCAGGGTTTTTCAGGGTGTCACCCGCTTTGACCGGTACACCGCCCGGCATGAAATACGCAGCCGTCGTTTCAGAGCTTGCCAACCGGTCGAGATCACCCGCGACAAGGCCCGCAAGGCGCGGCGAAACGGTAAATCCTTTTTCCGCCATTGCTGTCGCGGGCCCAAAAAGATCCGCCCATTGCTGGTTTCCCCAACGGTCATGCGCGGCCTCTAGCAGCGCGGGCGTTCCGGGCGTGCCGACCGACCGGCCGCCCACAACGGCATCAAAGAATTTCAGCGGTTCGCCCTGATCGTTCTGAAAAAGCTGCGGCGTGACATCAAGCGGGGCGGTTTCGCGGCCGTCCAGTGTGGTCACTTCGCCGCTTGCCGCGTCGTACCACACCAGAAACGCGCCGCCGCCAAGACCCGAGCTTTGCGGTTCAACCAACCCCAACACCGCCTGCACCGCAACCAACGCATCCGCAGCCGTGCCACCTGCGGCCAGCACATCGGCCCCCGCCTTGACGGCATGCGGGTTGGCGGCGGCCACCATCCAGTTCTGCGCCATCACCGGCTTGCCTGCATTCTTGGCGGCAAAGGCTGCCGTCACATCCGCTGACATGCTTTCAAAAGCTCCAAGACCTGCCGCTTCTGGGGCTACGGCATCCGCGGCTTGCTGGGCATGCGCGCCCGTTGCAAGGCAAACGGCAAGAACAGACAGGATATTGCGCATTGGAAATCTCCTTTGGGGATGGGTCAAAGCATCGACGGTACAACCTGATCAGGGGGCCGATGGCCGTCTTCAAAAGTCTTGATGTTGATAATCACCTTTTCGCCCATCTCGATCCGGCCTTCCAGCGTGGCGGATCCCATATGGGGCAGCAAGACGACATTCTCCAACTCGCGCAGACGCGGATTGATCGAGGTGCCGCGTTCATAAACGTCAAGCCCCGCGCCCTTCAGCTCTCCGGCGCGCAGCATCCGCGTCAGCGCATTTTCGTCTATCACCTCGCCCCGCGAAGTGTTCACGATCACGGCGTCGGGTTTCATCAGTTTCAGACGGCGGGCATTCATCAGGTGGAACGTGCTGGGGGTGTGCGGGCAATTGATGCTCAGCACATCCATACGCGCCACCATCTGATCCAGACTTTCCCAATAGGTCGCACCCAACGCCTCTTCGACTTCGGGGCGCAGGCGACGGCGGTTGTGATAGTGTACCTGCATGCCAAAGGCATTCGCACGCCGCGCCACAGCCTGACCAATACGGCCCATCCCAAGAATGCCCAGGCGACGCCCGCCGACACGTCCCCCCAGCAGGGCCGTAGGTGCCCAGCCCTTCCAGTTGCCCGATTGCATCGTGGCCATGCCTTCGGCCATGCGCCGGGTCACAGCAAGAATCAACGCCATCGTCATGTCGGCGGTGTCATCCGTCAGCACGCCGGGTGTGTTCGACACCAGAATGCCACGCTGCCGGGCCGTCATCACGTCGATGTGATCCACACCTGCGCCGTAATTCGCGATCAGCTTCAGCCGGTCGCCGGCCTGCCCGATCAATGCGGCATCAATCTCGTCTGTAACGGTAGGCACCAGAATATCAGCGGTTTTCATCGCTTCACCAAGCGCCGCACGGGTCATTGGCGTATCGTCATCGCGCAGTGAAACGGTGAACAGTTCCGACAGCCGCTTTTCAACCGGCTCCGGCAACCGTCGCGTGACTACAACACTTAGCGGCTGCTTTGACATTGTGGGCCTCCCAAATCTGGCTTTGCGCATCGCTTGGTGGCATGGTGTCCCAAGCAGCGACAAGGCACAAGAACCTCGCGGTGCAAAAGAGCATTAAATCAATACCAAAAATCTGAAGCAGGCCATCATGATATCCACGCTCCGTCTTGTTGTCTTGGGAGTCGTCGTCGCTTTTCAGCTGGGCGGGACCCCAAGCATGGCCACCCAACTGGGTCAGGTGACCAACCTGCCCGTGCCGCGCTATGTCTCATTGAAGGCCGCCGAGGGGAATGTGCGGCGCGGCCCTTCGCTGACCCACCGCATCGACTGGGTGTTCAAGCACCGCGACATGCCGCTGATGATTACGGCTGAACATGGCCACTGGCGCCGTGTCGAAGACCGCGACGGCATGGGCGGCTGGGTACATTATTCGCTGCTGTCGGGCACACGCACCGTGTTGATCGAACAGGACATGATGAAGCTGCTGGCCCGCCCCGACCCCGCGGCCCCAATCGTCGCCGAATTCGAGATGGGCGCGATTGCGCGGCTTGGCACTTGCACACTTGAGTGGTGCTATCTGCGGGCGGACGGATACAGCGGCTGGGCCCCCAAAGCGCGACTTTGGGGCGTGGACGCTGACGAAATACGCGACTAGGCAGATCTGTGCGTGCCTAGAAACCCATAGGCATAACCGGGCAGGCAGGTGGCGTGGGCAGCGCTGTCTTCTTTCGAGATTTGCCAAAGATATGTGTGACGGGTTGAATTGCGCGACCGGTTAAATTGCGGTTAGGGTCCGTTACAGCGGCGGGGCTATGATCGTCGTCCCTGAAACTGTCACCCAAGCAGCAACCCAAGGAACATCTCATGCGCGCAATCACCTACTCCACACTTGGCGAGGCGCGCGATGTGCTTAGCCTGACCGACCTGCCAACGCCGCCCCCCGGCCCCGGCGAGGTTTGCGTCAAGATCGCCCTGTCCGGCGTCAACCCGTCTGATGTAAAATCACGCAGGGGACGGCCCGGCATGACCCACCCGCCGTTCGACGTGGTGATCCCCCATAGCGATGGCGCAGGTGTGATCGAAGCCGTAGGTGAAGGTGTGGACCCCGCCCGCGTGGGCAGCCGGGTCTGGATCTGGAACGGCCAGTGGCAGCGCCCCTATGGCACCGCCGCCACACATATCACACTCCCCTCCGCGCAAGCGGTCGATCTGGCCGACGCCGTGTCGTTTGAGACCGCTGCAAGCCTTGGCATTCCGGGGCTGACGGCCTGCCATGCCGTGTTCAACGGCGGCCCCGTGGCAGGCCAGACGCTGCTTGTTCAGGGCGGTGCCGGGACCGTGGGATATCTGGCCGTGCAGCTGGCCAAGTGGGCCGGTGCGCGGGTGATCGCGACCACCAGCGAAGGCAGTGCCGCGCGGGCCACGACCGCCGGGGCCGACACGGTGCTGGACTATGCAGCCCCTGATTTGGCCGATCAGGTTCTGGCCGCAAACGCCGGTGCGCCCGTTGACCAGATCATCGAGGTGGAATTCGGCACAAACATCACCCTTGACGCGCAGGTGATCAAACCCAATGGCCGGATCGCCGCCTATGGTTCCGCCAAGGAAATGGAGCCGACGCTGCCGTTCCTGCCCCTGCTCTTCAAGGCCGTGACCATCGACATCATCCTTGTCTATCTGCTGAGCGAACCCGAGCGCGCCCATGCAATCGAAATGCTTGATCAGGCGCTGGCGGCCAATGCGCTTGACTGTCCCGTGGCACGGATCTTTGCGCTTGAGGATACGGTCAAAGCGCACGAAGCGGTCGAATCCGGTGCGCGTGCCGGGGCGATTTTGATCGACTGCCAGACGTAAGCGGCCAGACGGCCGCGGCCCCAGCCAGCCGGAACCTTTCGTAAAGGTACCGCGTCTTGTTTCCAACGGAGTATTGCCCTTGCGCCTTGTTGTCCTTCTTGCCTGTCTCCTGTTCCCGCTGACCGCTGGTGCGCAAAGCAGTCAAGGCCAACCCACCGGCACGATCACAGTTCAGGAAACCGCCGGGGAAGACAGCGCGATTGCCACCCGTATTCGCGACATTCTGGCCGAGCTTGACGGCTATGCAGATGTCACGGTCAAAGTGTCTTCCGGCATTGTCAGCCTAAGCGGCACAACGCTGGATGCCGCCAAATCGCAGCAACTGACCGACCTTGTCGGTCGCGTCGCCGGTGTTGTGGCAATCGAGAACAACGTAACGGAATCAACAGACGTGGCCCAGCGGCTGGATCCTGTGGTGGCACGGATGCAAGCCCGACTGGCGCAGGCCGTTTCCTTTCTGCCGCTGCTCGGGGTCGCCTTTGCAGCGTTTCTGCTGACCCTGGCACTGGGGTTTTTCATCGCCCGTCGACGGCAACCGTGGGACAGGCTTGCGCCCAACGCCTTCATTGCCGACATCTTTCGCCAGATCATCCGTTTGCTGTCGCTGATCGGCGGCCTTGTCATTGCACTTGATATCATAGGTGCGACCGCACTGCTGTCGGGGATCCTTGGGGCTGCGGGAATAGTGGGGCTGGCGATCGGGTTTGCCGTGCGCGACACCGTAGAGAATTTCATCGCCTCTATCATGCTGTCGGTGCGTCAGCCCTTTCGCCCCAACGATACCGTCGAGATTGAAGGCGATATCGGCAAGGTCATCCGCCTGACCAGCCGCGCCACCATCCTGCTGAGCTTTGACGGCAACCACATCCGCATTCCCAATGCGACTGTCTTCAAAAGCCGGATCGTCAACTATACCAGCAACCCCGAACGCCGCTTCCTGTTCGAGCTTGGCATGGCCCCCGACACTGATTTCAAAGCGGCGCGGAATCTCGCGCTCGATACCCTGAACACCCTGCCCTTCGTGCTCGGATCGCCCGAACCCGGCGTCTGGATCGAAACCATCGGCGACAGCACGATCTCGCTTCAGATGGCCGCCTGGATCAACCAGAATGACACAAGCATCAACCTTGCCCGCGCCGAGGCAATCAGGCTGGTCATCGCAGCCTTTGACGCAGCAGGATTTAAGATGCCGGAACCCACCTATCGGGTGACATCATCCGCCAGCCCGGCCCCCAAGCCGCCCCAAACCGCCAAGAACACCGTGCCACCGTCCCGTGTAACGCCGCCCGACCCATCGGCCGTTGATGATGTCGGGGCCAAGGCAGACAAGGTCCTCAAACAGATCGTCGACCAGGAACGCGCCGGTACCGATACCGATTTGCTTGGTCCCGAAGGAACCCACGAATAGAACTCTGACGTTTCTTGGGTTTTTTCTCAATTCGGGTCTTGCACCCTGTGCCGACCCAGACTAATTAGCGCAACACGTTGGGATGTAGCCAAGTGGTAAGGCAACTGTTTTTGGTACAGTGTACCGTAGGTTCGAATCCTACCATCCCAGCCATTTTCCACTAAACCTTTGATTTTTTTGATCCGCGTTTTGGGTGCTGGGGAGTGTTCCCCACCTGTATCACGCAGGTGCAGCACGCCCGGTTTGCGAAATAAGATTTCGACACCTTCGCATCCGAGGGAACGTCGTTGTGACCGGACTAAATCATGTGACCCGCCCAGGCGCGATCTACGTTTGGCGCAGACGCATGCCTGCAAGGGTTTGCAGAACATCAGACATCCAAACCAGCCTGCGGATGCCGAGGTTTTTCCACGGCTAAGATTTCTCGCCAATCCATATCATTCGGCGACGCTCTGAGACGCATCCGTCCCGATTGATCTATAGACACCGGCCCATTGCCACCTTCGGGGTCGGGCCGCCGGCGAAATGGTCGACTTCCACCCGTTAGCCGCGCCTGATCGGGTTTGTCCAGGCGCGCTTGCCCGCACCATCAATCAAAGTGACTCGCAGCCAAGTCGACGGCTTGCAGCGTATCAGCGGGATTTCAGTGCGCGTCATCGACGCACCATGCGCGGCTTGGGATGCTGATCCGTGTCCTTGAACAATCACAGAAACCACGGCGCTGCTCTCAACGATCAAGGTATCGTCAACGATTTCAACATTGTGGAATTCCGGCCCTTGAGTTGCATAAAAATGGCCTGCTTTGAGCGCGTCAAGCAAGGCGTCCGGTTCCAGCTTTTCGGATTTGACCATGACCCAGCCACCAAAATGATCCGGCTCGGAGAAATGCGCGTCATCGGTTGCGATCATGGTGAGGTCGCGGCCTTCGGAAAGTAGCAGATCAGCATATACAAACCCGTCCGCACGGTCACATCCCATCGCGCAGCCGTGGTTATAGATCTCTACCGCATGGGCGGCGGTCAGACTACGGGCGTCTTCCAGGGTCATGCCGGACCATTGGGGATGGGCGATGGCGACAAACGCGCCTGCGTCAACAGCACGTTGCGCCAACTCCGGACCGGTTTCCTGCCCCGCGACAGGGACGAACCCCGGCGCATGGGCCGGCGCAAAATCAGCGGGCAAACCGACGGCGAGTATATGCCAAAGCTCGCCGTTTTGCATGGCACCGGAGTGAAGCTCTGCGCCCAAAATCGTTGTGAAACCGTCGCTGCGAAAAGGAACGGTGTCAGCCACCGGATAGCCATAAATACCGATCATATGATCGGTAAGCGCGATGAAATCATATCCTTCGGCCTTATAGCGTCGGCAGACTTCCTGTGGTGACAGGATGCCATCTGACAGGGTCGAATGGGTGTGCAGATTGCCGCGGTAAAAGCGGCCAGATGCGGAAAAGGGGGGCAGTTTCATAAGGCACTCTCTGGCAGGATGACAAGGTCGTCTTGGGCGAACCACACTTCGGTTTTTGCGCCATTGGCAGGCACGGTGACACCTGCACGGTTAAACATGTCGATGCTGATCGCTGTTCCGGCAACATCCACCTTCGCCCGGATCACCGAGCCAAGGAAAGTCGTGCTCAGCACGCGACCGGGCAGCGCTTGCGTGTCCGTTGCCCGGCGCGTGAGAGACATGGCCTCGGGCCGCAGGGCGACCGTCAGGGCGCTTGTTTCCGTGACAGAAGACAGATCCAGCCCGCCCACAGTGGTCTTGGCAAATGACAAAATTTCGGGTCCCACCTGATGCGCTTTGAACGTGTTCAGCTTTCCGACGAAATCCGCAACAAAACGCGTCTTCGGACGATTATATATCTCGGATGGGGTGCCAATCTGATCCGCGCGACCTGCGTGCATCACGACGACGCGGTCGGATATGGAAAGCGCCTCTTCCTGATCATGGGTGACGAAAACCGTCGTGATCCCAAGTTCGCGCTGGATGCGGCGAATGTCATCGCGCAGGCTGGTGCGGATCTGCGCATCAAGCGCCGACAACGGTTCATCCAGCAACAGAAGGTTCGGCCGCGGCGCAAGGGCGCGGGCCAGTGCCACACGCTGTTGTTGGCCGCCCGACAGCTGATAGGGATAGCGGTCCGCCAGATGCCCCAAAGCGATCAGATCCAGCATCTCGTCCACACGACCGGCAATCTCGCGGCTGGACATCCCTGCGATCTTAAGACCAAACGCCACATTCTCTTGGACGGACATGTTGGGAAAAAGCGCATAGGCCTGAAACACCATGCCGATCTTGCGGCGGCTTGCAGGCAGCGCGGTTACATCTGCGCCGCCGACCGTGATCGTGCCGGATGTCGGTTTCTCGAAACCTGCAATCATGCGCAGCACGGTTGTCTTGCCGCATCCCGACGGGCCGAGAAACGAGATGAATTCGCCAGCCTCAACGTTCAGATCGAAATCACGCACGACCTTGGTCGTCCCGAACGTTTTGGAAATATCGTTCAAGGTCAGAAAACTCATGGCATCGCCTTTTCAACAGAGGAGGATTTGCGCCGCCGGAACAGGCGCTGGCCGGGTTTGAGGTTCGCGAAGATCTCCATCAAGACCATGCAGATCCAGGTAAAGGCGAATGCCATTACGGCAAGAGCGGCAGGCTGATACGCAAAGTCCTGACCCATCTGCACAAGATAGGGGCCAAAGCCGGGACGGTTGAGAAGGCTCGTGATGACAAATTCACCCAACGATATGGAGAACGTCAGAAATGCCCCCGACACGATGGCAGATCGGATATTGGGGAAAATGACGAAAGCAATGGTGCGCAACCGCGAGGCACCAAGGCTCTCTGCGGCCTCTGTCAACGTCGCGATGTCAATCGACGCCATACCGTTGTCGACCGCGCGATACATATAAGGGATCGACAGGACGACATAGCCAATCACCAACAAGATATTGGTCCCCCAATCCGTCATTGTCATCGGCAGAACTGACCCTGTCCCATAGATGCGGACATAGCCGAACACCAACACGACCGGCGGAATGATCAGCGGCATCAGGCTCAGAAACTCAACCACCGGACGCATGCCGGGCAAGCGCAGCCGGACCCAATAGGCGGTCGGAACCACGATCACGACCCCCACAAGGATCGCCAGCAGCGACGCAACCGCCGAGAAGCTTAGAACACTGACGAACAGATCGCTTTCAAAGACAGAGCGATATGCCTCGAGAGACAGCTCTCCCCGCTTCATCCGTAGCGAAAAGTTGAATGTTGCCACCAGCGGAACGATAAAGAACGCAGCACCGACAAGCGCCACCACGATCGAGAGAATTGGCACGCGGCGGCTCATTTTTGCCACCGCTCGGCGCGACGGCGCAAGATGAAATACAGCGTGTTCGAGAGGCCCATCAACACGATCATCCCGACCGCAATCGCATACCCCAGATTTGGATTATAAAGCACATTCCCGCGGATCTGCTGGAACAGCACGATCGGCACCACCTGAAAGTTCGCACCGGTCAGCGCATAGATCGTGGCCAGCGTGCCAAAGGCGTTGGCGAACAGCAGCAAGAAGCACCCCAGCACCGAAGGGGCCAGCAGCGGCATGGCCACACGGCCAAGATACTGGCGCCGCGAGGCACCCAGGCTTTCGGCCGCCTCGCGCCATTCCGGCCTTAATCCTTCGAGTGCGGGCGTGATCATCAGGATCATCAGCGGCAACTGGAAATAAAGGTAGGTCAGCGCAAGGCCCAAAAAGGAAAACAGACTGAAGCCCGAAGCATAGATGTTGACCCCGAGAAAGTCGCGCAAGACGAGCGTGACAAGACCCAAGCGCCCCAGCGTCGCAATAAACGCGAAGGCCAACGGCACCCCTGCGAAATTGGACGCGACGCCAGAAAACGTCATGAAGGCGCGCCGCACCCACGACGGCAATCCCCCCTGGATAAGGGCATAGGCAAGGATCAATCCAAACACGGCCCCCATCGCCCGCCGAAGCAAGACTAAGCCGGATTGACAAGCCGAAAGAGTTCATAATTTCCGGTGCGAACAGCCCCGCCATCGTCGCCAGCGAATACCGTCCATCAGGCGTCTGAAACGCGCCGTTTATCAGATAGAAAATCGGCGCGATCAGGAACATGAACGCAAACAGAAAGAACGGGACAAGGCCAAGCCATGACCAATTGAGCACGGCCAGTCGCCTTGTTACGCGCGAATGGTCGGAAGAAAGAAGCGGCAAAGGGCATGATTCCATCTAAAAGCAGGAATGACAGCGGAGACGGTGCCCCGCTGTCTGTTGGTTCTGGTGCGTGGTTTATTGGACGCCCATTTCCGTGGCCCAATTCGCCGCAACGGCCTTCTTGGCCTCGGCCTGTTCATCAAGCGAAGGGAAAATCGCCTTGGCGTAGTTTTCAGCTGGCGGAAGGTTATCCAGCAGATCCTGCGGGATCACGCCGCGGTCTGCCATATCGTTGAACCGGATCGGATGGCAGTAGCCCTCCAACCACAGCGACTGGCCCTCGTCGGAATACAGAAACTCCATCCACAACTTGGCGGCGTTGGGATGTGGCGCATAGGCCGAAATTGCCTGAACATAGACGCCCGCGACAACCGCATCACTGGGCACGATCACCTCTACGGGCGGGTTGCCCGCCAGATTGTCGCGCATCGCCAAAAGGTTGTAGTCCCAGTCGAAATATATCGGTGTCGTGCCTTGGGCAAGGTTTTGAGAATTGCCGTTGACCGGAACAAGGTTGCCGTTTTCCTTCAGCCCTTTGAAATAGCCGATGCCTTTGTTCAAAGCGTCCGCACCCGCATTGGCACCCTCGGCGATCCCGGCGGCATAGACGGTCATCATGGTACTGTTGCCGGTGCGCGGATCACCAATGATGGCGACCCCGTTTGCAAATGCCTTGTCCTTCATCTCTGCAAAGCTGGTCGGCGCATCGGGATAGATGTCAGAGTTTACACCAAACGCCAGAACGCCATAGTAATCACCATACCAATACCCGTCGGGGTCCTTGGCTTCGTCGGGAATCGAATCCCATTCTGCGACCTTATAGGGCTGAAGCAGGCCTTCGGCCTTGGCCGCAGGACCAAACGACAGACCCACATCAAGGACGTCCGGTGCCTGAGGTCCGCTATTGCCCTTGTTCGCCTTCACCGCTTCAAGCTCGTCTGCTGAACCAGCATTCGGGTTCAGCTCATTCACTTCGAGGCTATATTTTTCTTTGAATGCAGCGATGACTTTTCCATAGCCGCACCAGCTGTGTGGCAGGGCAATCGTGGTGAGCATGCCTTCGGCCTGTGCAGCCGCAATCAGCTCGGGGCTTGGCTCCGCGACGGCAGCCGTCATGGAAAGAGCGGATGCGGAAGCCAGCAATGGCAACGCAAGGCGGGTATGGAACTTCATCTGGTATCTCCGGAAAATGGGGCGGTTTTCATGCAAACGGCAGACCCGCAGCGCCCCTCAGGTACCTCCCGAATGCGACGGAATTGTTATACGTTTGTAAAAGTTTCGCTTTCCTGTGCGCAGCTACCGGCGGCAGAGTTTCGGATAGGCGGCACCCTGCATAGCCGCCTTGGAATCATCCCTTTTTGGGGCATGACCCCGAAGCTGACATTCGTTTGGAATTTGCCGGATGGGGGTTATTGAAAGGACAAGGTGCCAATTAGATACAAGCGTGCGGCCGAAAAGATGTCTTGTCTTTTCCAGCTTGAATACGGATTGCAGCACGCCGGGTGCCAGGTCTGCATCACGCATTCAACAGACGATCAAGCGACCGGGCTGACCCCGAGCGCTGGTTGGCATAGTCTCCATGTCGCGGATAACGACCAGGGCACATTCAGCCTTTGGCGGCGACGACGATTACCTCGACCCGGTATTCCGGTGTGGCCAGGCGGGCTTCGCCGCAGGCGCGGGTCGGTGCGGCACCTGCGGGAACCCAGGCGTCCCAGACCGCGTTCATCTCGTCGAAATCAGCCATATCGGCCAGCCAGATCGTCACCTGAAGCATCCGGGATTTGTTTGATCCTGCTTCGGTCAGAAGGTTTTCGACCGCATCCAGACAGTCGCGTGTCTGCTGTTCAACGCTGGCCCCCGGTGTGCCAACCTGCCCTGCCAGATAGATGGTGTCGCCATGGGTCACAATTTGCGACATGCGTGTCTTGACGTGTTTGCGGTCAATTTCGGTCATCGTTGTCTATCCTTTTCAACAGGCTTTCGCCAAAGCGTGTCTATCTTGTGCGCGCGCAGATCAGCGGAATCAAGCACAAGCGTCACCAGAAACCCGCAACATCCCGGACAGGACGCGCGCCCAGCTTCGGTTTGATCGGGTCTGATCACCGGTGACGTACCAACCGAAAACCCAGATGGTCCGTAAACTGCGGCCCCCGCTGATCCGCCGGCAATGAACCAGGTTTCCGGATCCCGCGCGGGAGGATGTCCCCGTCCACCCCTGTGTCGGGAACAAGGCGTCGATGGGGTGCGGGTCAAGCGCCCTTGGTTGGGGGGCTTTAGCCCGCTCAAAGTCGACTGATCCTGATGATCAATGTCACGACGCCTGATGGGGGGTTTCACATGACCCGCAAGTGCCGCCAGCCAAAGATAGGCCGCGCGGTTCAGCGCCCGCGTCTCACGACAGAACCCCTCGTGACACCCTTGCGGGCCCACCGCTCCTTCAGCCTGCCGTTTTCTTGTCAGACAGCCCAAGGGCAACGCTGGCCCTGTCCTTCGAATAGCTTGCGATCAAGATCCAGATGGCGATGACGACCACAATTCCATCCGAAATGGGGAAGGCAAACCAGATTGCTTGTGCGCCAAGCATACGACCCAGAATCGCAATCAGCACAGGGCCAAGCACAAAGGGCTTGATCAACGTCAGGGCGGCAGTTTTTCCCGGCTTTCCAATGGCTTGAAAATAAAGCGCAAGCACCAGCACCGGACCCGCGAAAAGATAAAGCGACGCCATCGGTCGCAAGATCTGCCCGACCCGCGCAATCACCTCTGGATCGGTCACGAACGCACGGCCTATCCAGGTGTTTCCACCCAGCAGCAGCGCTTCAACGACGGCACAATACAGAACGGCCACTGTCAGCGAAAGCCGCAGAGCGGCATTCGAGCGGTGATATAGTCCTGCGCCCACGTTGTTGCCGACAATGCTTTGGGTGGCCAGTGCAATGGCCATCAGCGGCATGAACGTGAAGCTGAAAATCCGGGTCACGATCCCGTAGGCGGCAATACTGTCAACATACCCCGAACCGGCCGCAAGCCGAAGGCTGGCAATCACCGTGGCCGAAACCAGCGCGATCCCGATAAAGCTAAGGCTTACCGGGGCGCCCAGTGCCAGTATTGTCCGCCATGCCCCCACCCAGCGCGCATGGCCAAGCGCCCGAAGCGGCAGGATGCCGAGGCCCCGCGCCCGCAGGCCGACAAGCAGCCCAAGGCCCAACGCCTGAGCGATTGCAGTACCCCACGCCGACCCGCCAACGCCCATGTCCAGACGCACGATCAACAGGTAATTCAGCGCGATATTGGCAATGGTTACGCCAACGGACATCACGGCCATAAGGCCCGCGCGCCCTTCATTGCGCCACGCATCTGCGTGAACGCTCAGCAGCAACTGTACGGGTGTCGCAAGGATCATAATCGCCAGATAGGTATAGGCCATGCGGGCGACTGCAGGTCGGCCATCGGCAAGCGCGTCAATGGCAATGCCGCCGCCGACCCCGAACGCCACGATCAGCAGACATGACAGAAAAAGGGCCAGCCCGTGCGCCTGAGCAAAGACTGCCCCGGCGGCATCGGTTTGGCCTGCGCCCAGATGCCGCGCCAGCAGGCTGGACATGCCCCCGCCCACAAGCGTGGCAAGCGCGATCGTGATCATAATCGCCGGAAATACGACGCTCACGGCAGCAAGGGCATCCGCCCCTACAAAATGGCCCAGAAATGCGGCATCTACCACCGTCAATAGGCCGCTCATCATCATGATAAACATCATGGGCAGCGCATTGACGACAAAAAGGTGCCCCGGTCCAGCCGTCAAAAACCGGTTTTCGGATGCGTGTTGATACGACATCATTCACTCCTCAAAAGAGGCATTTCGAATGGGATGGTTGCCCGCATTGCCACCTGCGAAATGCTTCGAGGGTGCGTGTCATTATCAAGTTGGGCTTCACCGAGACATGTGTCCGCAGGCGGCAGGTGCCCAAAACCTGGGTGCTCCTTATGGTCATGATGCCGGTGATGTCAAGAACGCACCCCCACGCCATCATGAAAAGTCAGCAGCAATAGGCGGCGGTGTCTAGGGGTGTGACGCTGGGTGCGCGTCCTCTACCGCTTCGGTTTCGACCTGTCCGCTTTTCGCCAGCCTGCGGGCAATGATAAGGCAGATCATCGCCCACGCACCTCCGGCCAGCCAGCCTGCGGCAACGTCCGTGGGCCAATGAACGCCAAGATATACCCTGCTGATGCCAACGAACACCGTCAAAAGACCCGCCACGATCATGATGTAGATTTTGACCGCCAACCGGGGTTGCACCCGCGCGATCAGAACCCCCAGAGACAGATAGGTGACCGCCGCCATCATCGAATGGCCTGACGGAAAGCTGGCGGTGTGCACAAATGACCCATGTGGCACCAGATCAGGGCGCGGACGGTCAAAATACTCTTTCGCAAATCCACTGATCAGGATGCCGCCGCCCACGGTGACCCAGATATACAGCATCGATGTCCATCGATGACGCAGCAAAAAAAACACCGACACGAACCCGGTCGTGAGGGTCAGCACAGCGACACCGCCCAGCGCAGTGAAATCGCGCGCCATCTCTTCCATCCACAACGGGCCGATCGGATCCGACAGATCACCGGTCGTCCGCAAAAGCAAAAGGATGTCCGTATCAAGGTTTTGAGTAGACCCTTGAGTGACCATTTCGATCAACTCGGCAAGCGTCCAGACCGCGCCCAGAAGGATGCTCAAAAGAACCAGAAAAGTAACTTCGATATGACGGCGGGTCCAGCGAACGAAAGGCGTTAGGTTTTGATACATCATCTGGGTTAACCTTGAGGCGCGAAGACTGTTCCATAATCATATGGACGGGCCATCATATGAACGGGCCGTCAAAAATCACTTTTTGACGGCCGCGCGACCGCCCACGCCGCGTTTTTTGCCCTGCTTTCAGCCTTCCAATGCGGGCAGGACGGGGGTGCGTTGCGCGCCCAGCCCCGAAATGCCAAGGGTCAACACCTCGCCGCCTTTCAGAAAACGTTGCGGTTTCTGCCCCATGCCCACGCCCGGCGGTGTCCCGGTCGAGATGACGTCCCCCGGCTGAAGGCTCATGAAGTGGCTGCAATACGAGATCAGATGCGGCACGCGGAAGATCATCGTCGCTGTCGAACCCGATTGCTGGCGGTCGCCATCCACGTCCAGCCACATCTCAAGGTCATTGAAATCTGCCACTTCATCGGGCGTGACAAGCCAGGGGCCGGTCGGCCCGAAAGTGTCGCAGCCCTTGCCCTTGTCCCAGGTTCCGGCGCGTTCCGTCTGGAATTCCCGTTCAGACACGTCGTTGACCACGCAAAAGCCTGCAACATGTTTCATCGCGTCCGCTTCGTCGATATAGGCGCCCGGCTCACCGATCACGATGCCCAGTTCGACCTCCCAATCGGTTTTGACGGACCCGCGCGGGATCTGGATCGGATCATTCGGGCCGACCACCGCCGAGGTCCATTTGTTGAAAATCACCGGCTCGGGCGGGATCGGCATGCCTGCTTCGGCGGCGTGATCTGCATAGTTAAGGCCGATGCAGATGAACTTGCCGATGCCGCCCACACACGCGCCAAGTCGCAGATCCTGCTGGGGGGTGCCTTCGACCAGGGGCAGTGTTTCGATGTCGATCTCGCGCAAGGCGTTCAGGCCCGCAGCCCGCAGCGTCTGTCCGCCGATATCAGGGACCACCGCCGACAGATCACGTACGCGGCCAGCAGTATCAAGCAGACCGGGTTTTTCGGCCCCGGCCGGGCCATAGCGAACAAGTTTCATCCGTTTTCCTTAACCTGAAAATAAATGTGGGGCATCGTTGGTCCAGCCCTGATCTGGCCGCACCTTAAGGTTAAAAAGCACATGGCAACAAGAGGGTACACCCCAGTTCGACGTTTCACAGACGCAGCGGCCGAGGATGTCTTATTGGCTGGTGTAGGCCCCCAATGCAGCTTCGGCACCCTGTTCCCAGATCAGTTTCAGCCAGGTCGAAAACGCATGAACGAAAGGCCCGTCGGCGACGATTTCGCCATAAATCTGCGTCTGTTCCAGCCAGGCGGCGGGGCGATCACGCGCCTCTTTGGCGGTGCGGTTCAGAATGTCCCAATGGGGATCATTTGGCGCGATCATGCTGCCATCTTCACGCGTGCCTTCGCACATCCGCGCCCACAATGCTTCGACCAAAGCCAGACCCTCCACAGGCGCGCCCGCCTCCAGCCCGGCCCGCACCGTCGGCAGGATAAACCCCGGATGCCGGGAAGAGCCGTCGAACGCGACCCGCCGCGTGGTATCGCGGATCTGGGGGTTGGCAAAGCGGGCGGTAATGAGATCAAGATAGGCCTGCGGCGTCATGCCGGGCACAGACTGGACGTGCGGTGCGATTTCAGTCAGCGCGACTTTGTGGAAAAACGCATGGATCGCGGGGTGCTCCATACAGCCGTTGATCGTCTCGACGCCAAGGATTTCGCCCGCGTTGGCAATCACCTGATGTCCCCCGTTCAGCAGACGGATCTTCATCGCCTCGAACGCGTGTACATCATCGGTAAGCGTTGCCCCTACTTCTTCCCACGCGGGACGCCCTGCGCAGAACCTGTCTTCGATCACCCATTGGCGAAAATTCTCGTGGGTCACGGGGGCGTTGTCGATAACGCCAAAGTCTCGGGCAAGCGCCAGTTCCTTTGGTCCGGTTGCGGGCACGATGCAATCAACCATCGCATTGGGAAAGGTGCAGTTTGCGTCGATCCAACCGGCCAGATCGGGATCCGACAGACGCGCCAACCCGACCACGGTTTGCCGCAGGATATCCCCGTTGCCTTGCAGGTTGTCGCAGGATTGGCACGTAAAAGGGCCGGTCCCGGTGTCACGCCGTTGGCGCAAGGCGGCGACCATCGCACCAAACGCACTGCGTGGCGTATCGGGTTTGGCCGCGTCGTGGACCATATCAGGGTGCGTGGCATCAAACCCGCCTGCCCCGTTTTGATAATACCCACCTTCGGTGACGGTCAGCGCCACAATGCGGATTGCGGGCTGGGTCATCACTGCAATCAAAGGGCCGTTTTCAGGCCGCACCTCGATATAGTCGATCATCGCACCCGTCACCTCGGCAGACTGGCCTGCGGGATCCAGTTCGATCAAGGTTGTCAGACAATCTTGCGCCAGAAGTTTCTCGCGTTGCACCGCGTCAGAGGGGCGCACACCCGCGCCCAGGATTGCCCAGTCATGCGCCTGACCCTTCTCCATCAGCCGGTGCAGATACCACGCCTGATGCGCCCTGTGAAAATTGCCAAGGCCGATATGAACGATGCCCGGTGACAAATCTGCGCGATCATAAGACGGCACGCAAAGCGTATCGGACATGTCTGCCAATGCAGCAAGGGAAAGGGGCGTGGGCTGTGCGGGGGCCATGGTAAAGCTTTCTGCGGGATCGGAGGTGCGGCTTGGGGTCAAGCCAGAGAACAGCGGGCGGCGGTCAGCTCATCCACTGGCCCCCATCGACGTTATAGGTTTGGGACACGATGTAATCGGCATCCGATGATGCCAGAAACACAGCCATGCCAGTCAGATCGGACGGAACCGCAAAGCGCCCTGCGGGCACGCCTGCGGCCACCTCAGCCTTTTTCTGGCCCAGCGGTTTACCTTCAAGCCTGGCGAACATGGAATCGACATGATCCCAATGCGCGCCGTCGACCACACCGGGGGCGATGGCGTTCACGTTGATGCCGTGCCGGATCAGATCAAGGCCCGCTGATTGCGTCATGCTGATGACGGCGGCCTTGGTCGAACAATAAACCAGCACCAGCGCCTCGCCGCGCCGACCTGCCTGAGACGCCATATTGATGATCTTGCCGCCGTGTCCTTGTCGGATCATCTGCTTCGCGGCGGCCTGCATGGTAAAAAGCGTGCCCGCGACATTGACGGCATAGAGCCTGTCAAAGCTCTCGCGGGTGATATCGACCGTTTCCGAGGCGTCAAAGAGGGCGGCGTTGTTGATCAGGATATCAAGCTTCCCCGCCCGCGCCACACTCGTTTCAAGCGCCGCGTCAATGCTTGCCTGATTGCTGACGTCGATCTGCACGGCATATGCACCGGCCCCGATCTCGTCCGCGGCCATTTGCGCCGCTTCAAGGTTGATGTCGGCGATGGCAACCGTGGCCCCTTCGGCGACAAAACGTTCGGCAAAACCCTTGCCAATCCCGCGTGCAGCCCCGGTGATCAGGGCGGATTTTCCTTTCAGTCGGCTCATGCGATCCGCAGCCCCTTGTCGTCAAAACGGTGAATACATTCAGCGCGGGGATTCAGATGAATGGTGTCGCCATGCCGCAAGCCAACCTCGCCCCCTGCACGCACGGTCATCGGTTCCGACATCTGAGGAACATGCACATGAAAGAACGTGTCAGAGCCAAGATGCTCGGCCACGCCGACCTTGCCGGTGAACATCCCGCCGCTTTCGACCAGATCCAGATGCTCGGGGCGGATGCCGATTGTTGCGGCGTCATATTTTGCCGCAATCTCAGCGGTCATCAGGTTCATCTTGGGGCTGCCGATAAAGCCCGCGACGAACGTGTTGCGGGGTGCTTTGTAAAGTTCAAGCGGGCTGCCGACCTGTTCGATGTGACCCGCGCGCAGCACGACGATCTTGTCGGCCATCGTCATCGCTTCGACTTGATCGTGGGTGACGTAAATCATCGTGGTTTTCAGCGTTGTGTGCAGTTCGCTGATCTCCATCCGCATGCCCACGCGCAGCGCGGCATCAAGGTTCGACAACGGCTCGTCGAACAGGAACGCAGCGGGTTCACGCACGATGGCACGGCCAATCGCAACGCGCTGGCGCTGCCCGCCGGAAAGCTGGCCGGGACGCCGATCAAGGTAGTCCGTCAGGTTCAGCGCTTCGGCAGCCTTGGCGATGCGGCGGTTCTGTTCTGCGGTGTCCATCCCGGCCATTTTCAGCGGAAACGCGATGTTCTTGCGTACGGACATATGTGGATAAAGCGCATAGCTTTGGAAAACCATCGCCAGCCCCCGCTTGGCAGGTGGCAGATCCGTCGCCGCCTGTCCGTCGATGCGGATTTCACCCCCTGTCACGTCCTCAAGCCCCGCAATCAAACGCAGCAACGTGGATTTACCGCACCCCGAAGGACCGACGAACACCACAAATTCGCCATCCTCTATGGTCAGATCCAGCGGCGGGATGACTTCGACATCACCGAATTTCTTTTGCACTTTATCAAGGGTGATACGTCCCATCCCTGCTCTCCTTATTTCACTGCGCCGAAGGTCAGGCCCCGGACGAGTTGTTTCTGGCTGAACCAGCCCATGACAAGGATCGGCGCAATCGCCATGATCGAAGCGGCGCTGAGTTTGGCGTAGAACAATCCTTCGGGGGCGGAGAAGCTTGAGATGAACTTGGTCAACGGGGCCGCGTTTACCGTGGTCAGGATGATCGTCCAGAACGCCTCGTTCCACGCCAGAATGATGTTCAGCAGGATGGTTGACGCAATGCCCGGCACGGCCATTGGTGTCAGCACATAGATGATTTCGTTCTTCAGCCCTGCCCCGTCCATCCGCGCCGCCTCAAGGATCTCTCCGGGGATTTCGCGAAAATAGGTGTAAAGCATCCATACGATGATCGGCAAATTGATCAGCATCAGGATCACGACCAGCAAAATGCGGCTGTCCATCACGCCAAAATATTTCGCAATCAGCACCAGCGGGTAAAGCACGCCGACCGCAGGCAGCATCTTGGTCGAGAGCATCCAAAGCAACACATCCTTGGTGCGGTTGCCCGGCACGAATGCCATCGCCCAGGCGGCAGGTACTGCGATGACGATGCCAAGAATGGTAGAGCCAACGGCGATGATGATCGAATTCATCAGCGCCAGCGGGTAATTCGACCGCGCCAGCACCGCAGCATAGTTTTCCGTGGTCCAATCAAAGAAGAACCAGACCGGCGGATCGGAAATAGCCGTGCCTTCCGACTTGAAGCTGGTCAGGAACGTCCACAGGATGGGGAAAAAGATCATCAGACCGATCCCCCATGCCAGACCTGTCCACATCAGTTTTTTGCGGGGCGAAATTGCGCGTGCCATGCGTCTGTCCCTTCAGTTATCAAGGTTCTTGCCGACGATGCGCATCAGAAAGATGGCAACGATATTGGCAAGGATGACGGCGATGATCCCGCCTGCGGACCCAAGGCCGATGTTCTGGCTTTCAAGGATGCGCTGGTAGACCAGATAAGTCAGTGTGCGCGTGCCAAAGGCCCCGTTCGTGGTCACAAAGATCTCTGCAAAGATCGACAGCAGGAAAATCGTCTGGATCAGGATCACGACCGTAATGGCGCGGCTGAGATGCGGCAGGATGATATACCAAAAGCGGCTGTATCCCGGTGCGCCGTCCATCTCGGCGGCCTCAAGCTGTTCGCTGGACAGCGACTGAACCGCCGTCAACAGGATCAGCGTTGCAAAGGGCAGCCACTGCCAAGCGACAATCACCACAATCGACAGCAGCGGCGATTGTGACAGGAAATCATACGGCGCGGCACCGAAAAATTCCCATAAATAGCTGAACAACCCGTTGTCGACATTGAAGAACATATTTTTCCACACCAGCGCCGACACGGTGGGCATGACAAAAAACGGCGCAATGACCAGAATGCGCACGATGCCCTGACCGAACATCGGTTGGTCCAGCAGCAGGGCAAGCGCGATGCCCCCGCCGATGGTGATGCACAAGATGCCCGCAACCATTTGCAGAGTGACCGTGACCGAAGACAGGAACGACGACGACGTCAGAAACGACGCATAGTTGCGAAAGCCGATCCATGTGTCGAACGTGCCGCGCAGGGGGCGGTAGTCGGCGAACGAGAAGTAAAGCGTCATGCACAAGGGCACCAGCATCCACACCAGCAGCACGAATACCGCAGGCGCGATCATGATCCTTGCAGATGATTTCGAATGTTCTGTCGCCATGACTGTCTCCTCCCGAGAGATGTGCAGGGTCTTGCGAAGGCTGCCGCGCCCGCAGCCTGCGAAAGATCCGTTGAGAAAAGGGGCGGGGGTGCCGGAAACAGACGATACTGCTCCCGGCAAAGCGCAAACTCAGTAGCCTGCGGCTTCCATTTCTTCGCTTGTCAGCGCCTGTGCATTTGCCAGTGCTTCGTCAGCTGTCTGATTTCCTGCAAGGGCTGCCGAAAACTGCTGGCCGACCTGGGTTGCGATGCCCGCAAATTCTGGGATCGCCACAAACTGAACGCCGGTATAAGGCACGTCTTGAACGGACGGCTTGGTCGGATCAGCAGAGTTGATCGATTGCAGCGTCATTTCAGCGAACGGTGCCGCGGCCAGATAATCCTGGTTTTCGTAAAGCGACTTGCGCGTGCCCGGAGGGACGTTTGCCCAGCCTTCTTCGCCCGCGACCAGCTCGGTGTAGGACTGGCCGGTTGCCCAGCTGATAAAGTCTTTGGATGCGTCAGCTTTGGTCGAGGATGCGGGGATTGCCAGCGACCATGCCCACAACCAGTTGCCGCGCTTGCCCAGCCCTGTGTCGGGTGCCAGTGCGAAACCCACCTTGTCGGCGACAGTGCTGTCCTTGGGGTTTGTTACGAAAGATGCCGCAACGGTCGCGTCGATCCACATGCCGCATTTACCCTGCTGGAACAGCGTCAGGTTTTCGTTGAACCCGTTGTTTGCCGCACCGGCTGGACCGGATTCGTTCATCATGTCCAGATAGAATGTCAGGGTCTCGTTCCATTCAGGGCTGTCAAACTGTGCTTTCCAATCCATGTCGAACCAGCGCGCGCCGAACGAATTTGCCATCGCGGTAAGGAACGCCATGTTCTCGCCCCAGCCGGCTTTGCCGCGTGCGCAGATGCCGTTGATGTCGGCATCGCGGTCGGTCATTTTCATCGCAGCTTCGCGGATAAAGGCCCATGTCGGCGCGTCGGGCATTTCCAGCCCGGCCTTTTCCATCAGGTCGGTGCGGTACATCACCATCGAGCTTTCGCCATAGAAAGGCGCTGCGTAAAGCGTGCCATCCACGGTCAGGCCACCCCGGATCGCGGGCAGCAGATCATCCGCGTTCCAGTCCTCAGCCATGCCGTCGTTCAGCGACGTCAGCCAGCCGTTCTTGCCCCAGATCGGTGCCTCGTAGGTGCCGATGGTCATGATATCGTACTGGCCGCCTCCGGTCGAAATATCGGTCGTCACATTCTGACGCAGAACGTTTTCCTCAAGAACAACCCAGTTGATGGTGTTGCCGGTGGCCTCTTCCCATTTTGGCGACAGTTTTTGCATGCGCACCATGTCGCCGTTGTTCACTGTTGCGATCGTGATCTCTTCGGCCATCGCAGATACTGTCATACCCGCAACCAGACCAAACCCGACAACCGTGCCGAGCAGCGTTTGCTTCTTGTTCATTTTGTCCTCCCAAAGACTTTTACACGCGTTAATTTTAGCGCTCGAAATCTCTTGTCGTCAACTTAAACTTTCAAAATGAAACGCCGCAGCGCAGCAATATGTCGCCACCTAAGCGGATTCACGAATCTTCAAAGCGCCGTTGACCAGCTTAATGACCTGTTTTTCAGATTTATTTTCCATGTGTATTTTCTCGGCCAGCAAATCGACCGCCAATTGACCGATGGCAACCGTATCCTGCGCCACCGTTGTCAGCGCCGGCGCGGTAAAGGGGCAAAGCGGATAATCATCATGCCCCGCGATTCGCAGCCCGCCCCTGCGCTGCGCGCCCGGCTCCAGGCCACATTGCGCCGCGGCCCGCAGCGCCCCGATTGCAACCCGGTCATTGGCGCACAGGATCGACGCATCCAGCAGTTCCCCCCGCGAGAAATACCCCTCAAGTACCGCAAGCCCGTGCGCCTCGAAGGGCAACCCATCCTGCACGGCTTCGGTGCCGATGATGACTGGCTGGTGGCCCAGATGTTCCATTTTTTCGATATAGGCATTCTCGCGCTCAAGCGCGTTGAAATTGACGCGTGGCATCGCCAGAAATACCGGAGGCGACCCGACACGGCACAGGTATTCAGTAATGATCCCGGTACTTTGAACGTGATCTGTTCCCACAAAATCGACATGTAAAAGTGGTTTTGGGCGCGAATCCAGCAAAACGAAGGGCAACCGCGCATTCAGCCGCTCATAGATATTCAGATCGCTGTGATTGCCAAGCGGAGCGACGATGGCCCCATCAACGCTCATCGACAAAAAGGTCTCGACCGCACGCGCCTCGATCGCGGGATCAGAATGCGAACATTGCGTGATGACCGTATACCCTGCCCGCATCGCCGCACGCTCGATGGATTCCAGAAGCCGCGTAAAAAAAAGATCGTTCAGATAGGGAATGATCACCCCGATCATGCCCGTGGTCTTGCGATTCATCCGTGTTGCAAAGAAATTGGGCGTGTAGTCGACGGTCTCCAACCCTTTCTGGATACGCTCGACCGATGACCGGCTGACCTTTGAGGGGTCCTGAAAAAACCGCGACAGCGTCGGGCGCGACACTCCGATCGCAGCAGACAATTCTTCCATCGTGTGAATTTGAGGCTTTGACATCGTGGCTGTCCCCGTTCATTTCGCAACTCTCAAGACCGTATGACAAAGTTTTGGAAAAGTCCGCACCGAATTATTTCCATGCGTAAATAATTTTGACTTATCTTTGACGCACGCCCCCCATCCACCGGCTGTTGCGCCGCCCCCCCGCATACTTTCCAGATTGGCGTTTCTTTTTCGGGGATCTCTATCGGAATTGTTTCAATGCGCGGTCGAAACTGCCAATTCAGAAGCAAAGGCCCGGGGCGCACCCAGGCCTTTGCTTTTGCTTCCCCTACCGCCCCGCTTTGGGGTGTGCCCGGCACAGGCGGCATATCAGGCGGGCCTGTCTTTCCTCAGGCAGCGGCGCTGCGCGACAGCGTGTATTCAGCAAAGATCATATCGGCGGCCTTTTCACCAATCATGATCGACGTGGCGTTGGTGTTGCCACTGATGATTTCGGGCATGATGCTTGCGTCGGCCACCCGCAGATTGGCAATGCCCTTGACGCGCAGATCGGGATCGACAACGTCGCCCATACGGCAGGTGGAACACAGGTGATACACCGTCGTGGAATAGTGCAGCGCCATGTTTTCCAACAGGGCGTCACTGGGGGTCTGGCCTTCAACGTATCCGTGTTTCTTGGCCAGCGCGGGCGGAATGTTGACAGGGCCGGGTTTGGTCTCACCGGGCCAGTTGGCGGCGATCTCCAGCGCCTTGCGCATGACGGCGACCATCACCTTAAGATCATGCGGATCGGTGAAATAGTTCATCCGGATGATCGGCGATGCGGCAGGATCGGAACTGGCAAGGACGATCTCGCCCTTGCTGTGGGGCAAGACCGGATTGGCCAGCAAAATCATGTTTTCCTGATCCGGGGCCAATGTCTTGGCAAAATCCTCAAAAAACGTGTCCAGATCGATCCGCAACCTTTCGCCAAGAAGTGCTGCATCATAGCCGCAAGGCACATAGCCGATTTGCGCGTCGTGGCTGTGTTCATCACCCAAACCCGTCGAAAAGAACGCCACCGCGTCATAAAGCGACGACGACACAAGGCTTTCTCCGGTTTCCATCCACTGCCCCACGCGCCGTTCCGCTTCGGCCTTGAGGCCGGCAAGCTCTGGCGACAGGTTTGCGTCTTCGGCCGGGTCAGCCGGCAATGGTCCGGCAGGCGCGCGCAGGGCATCGGGGCCCGCCGACACACCGACTTCGGCAACCGGCACGCCGATACCGGGGGCAGGAAAGAACAGCGCACAATGCAGGTGATCCTTCAGATGCTTGCCGACGCCGGGCAATTCATGGCGACACTCGATATCTACGGCTTCGATTTCACGGCGTGGCCCGATCCCCGACAACATCAGGATCTGCGGCGACCCCACGGCACCGGCGCTTAGGATCACGTCGCGCGTGGCGCTGATCTGATGCAACGCACCGCCTTGATCGCGGTATTCGACGCCAGTCGCGGTCAGATCATCGGCCCCGTCCGACAGCACGACCCGCGTCACATGCGCATGGGTGATGATCGTCAGATTGTCACGGTTTTCAACCTCGCCCGCCAGAAAGGCCCGGTATGTGCTTGATCGCATACCGCCCCTTGTCGTTGTCTGAAACAGCGAAGCGACACCATCCGGCCCGCCACGGTCGCGTCCGTTGTAGTCGCCTGTCGGAATGCCCGCGCCCCCTGCTGCCTTTACAAAATCACGCGAGGCCGGGATCACGGGTGATCTGACCGATACGCCCAAGGGGCCGCCGGTGCCGTGGGCATCGCTGTCGATAGAGATCTCGTTGCTTGGCGTCAGATCTTCGCTCTTGATGAAATAGGGCAGCACATCGTCATAGCTCCAGCCGGTCGCACCCCCTTCGGCCCAAGCGTCAAAATCACCGGGATGCCCGCGCACGTAGGCCATGTAATTCAACCCCGATGACCCGCCCAGCATCTTGCCCCGTGGCACCGGCATCAGATGATCAACCAGACCCAGACCGGCATTGCCAGGATCGGCGGTGTACATCCAGTCGACCGCGGGGTCGAGTTGCAGGCTGCCCACCGCTGCGGGCATCAATTCATGGTCAGGCGGTGCACCGCCCGCTTCAATCAAGGCGACACGGCAACTTGGGTCTTCGCTTAGCCTGGTTGCGATGACCGCGCCCGCTGAGCCACCGCCCACCACGATAAAATCAAATGTTTCCGACATCTGGTTGATTTCCTCCCTTTTGGATCTCCCCGGATCTGTGTCGGGGTTCTCCGGTTTACATTCCGGTCTGGAACGCCTCCTCCATCATGTTGCGCTGGCTTTGGTTTTCGATCAAGCCGCACATGCCTTGGGTGGGAAGCGAATTGCAGCCGAAGCAAAAGAAACCACGTGAACGGTGGAACAGGCACCCGCCGCATACGTTGCATCCCCAAGAACTGTGGCATCAGGCGAAAGGGCCGTGCCGCATACTCAATCGAAATCGCAAAAAAGGCAGTACCCATATGAAAATCCTCATGGTTCTCACGTCGCACGACAAGTTGGGCGACACGGGCAACAAGACCGGCTTCTGGCTCGAAGAATTTGCCGCACCCTATTACGTCTTCAAGGATGCAGGGGCAGACGTCACGCTGGCCTCGCCCAAGGGTGGGCAGCCCCCGCTTGATCCCACCAGCGACAGCGAAGATGCCCAAACCAGTGCAACCGCGCGTTTCAAAGGCGATGACGACGCACAAAAAGCGCTTGCGCATACCGAAGTGCTTTCCGGCGTTTCCGCCGACGGATTTGATGCGATATTCTATCCCGGCGGGCACGGTCCGCTTTGGGATCTGTCACAGGATGGCGACAGCAAGGCATTGATAGAAACCTTCGCGGCCAGTGATCGCCCCATCGGGGCTGTTTGCCATGCACCTGCCGTGTTCAAGCAAACCATGGGGGCCGATGGCAAACCGCTGGTTTCAGGCAAGACAGTCACCGGTTTCACCAACACCGAAGAGGAAGGCGTGGGCCTAACCGATGTCGTGCCGTTCCTTGTGGAAGACATGCTAAAGGCGAATGGCGGCAATTACGAGAAAGGCGATGACTGGGCGTCGTTTGTGGTGACAGACGGCAAGCTGGTCACCGGCCAGAACCCCGCCTCGTCGGAAGAAGCGGCACGCAAGCTGCTGGCACTTCTGTAGCAGATCCCTCCTCGGGGCGGCTGCCATGCGGCTGCCCACTTTCCTGATCCACGTCCAGAATGAAAGGTGTTTCTTATGAATATCCTCGTCGCCGGTGCTACCGGCAAAACGGGCCTGCGCCTGATCAAAGAACTGCAATCAAACGGCCATTCCCCCACCGCTTTGGTCCGCAAATCATCCGACACCAGTGCCTTGCCACCCGATGTCGACCTGCGTGAGGGCGATCTGACGGATCTTCCCGATGATGTTTGCGACGGCTGCGACGGCGTGATCTTTGCTGCCGGATCCGGCGGGGATACCTCGGCAGAAATGACGGATAAGGTGGACCGCGACGGCGCAATGCGCCTGGTCGATATTGCGGCCAGATCGGGCGTTTCGCGCTTTGTGATGCTAAGCAGTGTGGGTGCGGAAAACCCCGATCCTGACCACGCGCTTGGGCATTACCTTCAGGCCAAACATGACGCCGACGAACACCTCAAGGCGTCGGGCCTGCGCTATACGATCCTGCGCCCCGTCAGCCTGACCGACGAAGATGGCACGCGTCAGATGCGATTTGGCGACGAGGTTGAAACGGACGGCAAGGCCGCGCGGGGCGATGTTGCAGCCGTTCTGGCAAACGCCATTGATTCCCCCGAATGGGACGGTCGGACAACGTTGATGCAGTCGGTCTGATCGAAGTAAGTCTACGCGCTTTGCTGCTTGAGCCATTCTAGAAACGCCGGCGCAGATGACTTTTGCCGACCGCGGGGGGACAGGGTTGCAAAATACCCTGTGCCCACATCAATCGAGGTATCTGACCAAGGGGCAAGCGCCCCCTCGGCCACCAGCGTCGATGTGATCGAGCGCCACCCCAACATCAATCCGCGCCCGTCCACGGCGGCCTGCACCGCCTGCACATAATTGTCAAAGCTTTGGCCGGGCTGGGTCGGGCGCGGCAAACCGCATTTTTTGAAATAATCCGGCCAGCCTTCCCAGAACGCATTTTCGGGCGCACGCACATGGATCAGTGGCGCATGGACCAAGCCGCGCTTTTCAGCGTGCAGGCGTGCAACCAATGCGGGCTGTCCGACAGGGCACACCAGTTCACCAAAAAGCTTTACGGTATCTTTTTCGGGCCACCTGCCCATGCCATAGCGCAACGCCAGATCAATCCCGCTTGAAAGCGTCGGCTCGTCAGAGGGGGGGGCGTGCACATTGACCAGAATGTCCGGGTGGTCGGCATAGAATTTCGGCAGCCGGGGCATCAGCCAATATGTCGCCATGCCAAGGGTGCAAGACACCGTCAGAAACTGCGACTGCCCCGAGGTTTCCGCCTTTATCTCTTCAATGGTGCGGGCAATCGTTTCCAGCCCCTCTCGCGTGGCATTGGCCAGCATCTGGCCCTGCGCGTTCAACCGTGCCGGTTTGCGATCCCGGTCCAGCAGCGTCACACCAATAAACCCCTCGAGTGCCTTAAGGCTCTGCGTGATGGCAGGCTGTGTGACGTTCAGCGCATCAGCGGCATCGCGCATGGTGCCCAGACGTGCGACCGCCTCGAAGGTGACCAATAGGCGCAAGGGGGGAAGGCGCTTCATAACTTAAGCTCTGGGTTATTTTAAAATCACACTATTCCGCATTTTCTTTCTTGGGAAAACACAAAAGAAAGGGAAGACGACATCAGCCACAAGACGCAGACACGAAAGGCCCTCCTCATGAACGTCATGCACACGATTGATCAAACTGTCACGCTTTGCGAAAAGGGGCTGACTGTCTGCCTTGACGGCGCGCAGAGCAGTTATTTCAACTATTTCTGGCTGCGCGACAATTGCCCGTCGTCCTTCAACGCCAGCACGCGTGAACGCAGCTTTGATATCTTTCACCTCAGCGACGCGCCCCGCGCGAACGCCGCCGTGATCGACGGCGACATGCTGCGGATCGACTGGGCGGGCGAAGATCACACCTCGCGCTTCCCGCTAAAGATGCTGGTGGCCTATAGCACCGGCAATATGCGCCCCGATCCCGCGAATTTGACACGCAAGGCGTGGTTCAGTGATCACTATCCCGACGTGCCACGGTTTTCGCAGCCCGAATTGATGGCCGACAAGGCCAAGGTGGCGCAGTGGATCGAGGCGTTGCTGGTCGAAGGCTTTGCCATCGTGACCGACATGCCCGACACGGACGCAGGTCTGACGGAAACCGCGAACCTGATCGGCCAGATCCGGCCAACCTTTTTTGGCGATTATTTCGACGTCTACACCCACATCAACCCGACGAACACCGCCTACACCGCCGGTGCGCTGGAACTGCATACCGATACGCCAGCCGAAGAACACGCGCCCGGTATTCAATTCCTGCACTGCCGCGCCAACACCGTAGAGGGGGGCCAAAGCCTTTATGCCGACGGCGTCGCGGTGGCCAATGATTTCCGCAAGATCGACCCCGAAGGCTTTCGGTTGCTGTCGGAAATCGACGTTCCGTTCTATTGCGAGCACGACACCTATGACATGCGGTCGCGCCAGACCGTAATCGAACTGGACAAGTCCGGCGAGGTCGAAGGTGTTACCATCAGCCAGCATATGCTGGATATTCTTGACCTGCCCCAGGATCAGTTGGACAGTTATTACCCCGCTTTCTGTCGCTTTGGAAAAATGCTGCAAGACGACAAATACATGATGCGCTTCCTGATGAAGGGCGGCGAATGTATGGTGTTTGACAACCACCGTATCGTGCATGGCCGCGCGGCCTATACGGCCAGCAGTGGGGAAAGGTTTTTGCGCGGCACCTATACCGACCGCGCCGAGATGCGATCGACCTACCGCGCGTTGGTATCGCAAGGCCGCTTCAAGAACTAGCAGCCCTGTCTGCACGCCCCCCGCTTGTTCTCGCGGGGGGGGGCAGATGCGATCAACCGGGTGCCATCAACCGGGTGCGATCAACCCCGCAAAACTGCGCTCTGTACGGCGTCGTCCCACCCCAGATAATAGTCGGTGCCATCATGTATGACGGGGCGGGTCATGACCTTGGGCTGTGCGCTGATCTGCGCCTCGGCTTCGGAATGTTTCAGCCAGTCGTTCAGCGCACGGTAATCGTTTGATGTCCGGTCAACCAAGCGGTCACCAAATTCCGCAATCAGTACCGCCAGCTCTTCCTCGGTCAGAGGCGCGGCACGCACATCACGAAACACGACATCCTTGCGCTCTGCCTCCAGTGCCTTGCGGGCCTTTTGACAAATGGCACAGGTGCTTAATCCATAGATGATCATGGGGTGCACTCTCCTTTTTTTTGCGGTCCCGGAAACGTCGGCCATCGCCCGGCAAGACGCCCGCCCCGGTGTTTCCCCCCGGTCCTGCGGTTGATATATCGCGCCATAGCTGTCAGGTCACCCCGAAAGGGAGATCGACAATGAATGACAAACTTACGCGCGACACCGATGCAAACAGGGTTTCAGAATTCCTCGGACTGCCCGAAGATATCGGCGACGAGGCTGCGATTGCAACGCAAGTGGCCAAAGGCCTTCCCCCCGCATCCGTTGACAACATCCTCAAGGTCATGGCCTCGCAGCCTGCGTTGAACATCATTCCCGACCGCGCCTTTCGGCGTGCAAAGAAAGAAGGCATTCCGCTTAGCCCCGCCAAAAGCCAGGTGCTGTATGATTTCGCCCGCGCCTATGTTGTGGCGGACCGGGTATATCTTGGCGTCGGATCCCTGGTGATGCGGTTTCTGGAAAAGCCCAACGCGGATCTGGGCGGTGCCGTCCCCTTGGCGCTTGCGATTTCCAGCCCGGCAGGCGCTGACGCCGTGATCAGCCTGCTGGATGCCGAAACGGTCTAGCCTGCGCGGGCCCGACCCGGCGACACACAATGGCCTTCAGCTTTGCTTGTCCCGATCATAAAGCGTGGAAAATGTTGGCAATCTGCGGTATTCCGCTACGTCGTCTTCCAGTTATCAATTGCAAAAGAGAGTACCCATGTCAGATTTTTCAAGAACGCCGGCCGTCGGGGCCCGCCTGTTGCATCTAGCGCTGGCTTTTTTGATCACTGCATTTCTGGCATGTGCGCCACTGTCCGGGCACGCGCAAGGCCTGCTCGCAACGGGCAGCGGTGCGGCGTCTGACACCGCATCCAAAGGGACCGGCGACACCACACCGTTGGCCACACTGCTTGAGGTGCTCAAGGACGATACCGCGCGCGCAAAGCTGATTGCGGATCTGGAAACCACGCTAGCCTCGGACGCGAAGCCCGCAGATGCCCCCCCCGCGCTTGAGAAAGTGGCCCGAGCCGCATCAGATGACGGGCTGTCCATCGGTCGGCAAATCGCGCAGATCACACAAGAGATCGGGCAGGAAACGGTGGCAACGCTTACTGCGTTCTGGACATCGCTCAAGGGCGGGGGCGGGGTGTTTTCCGGCCTGAGCGGCACCGAGATTTCAATTCTGCTCGACGCCATTCCGGGTTTGCTGGTGGTGATTGCAATCACCGTCATCCTGTTCGTGGTGCTGCGCCACTTTGCGCGTATTCTATATGCGCAGATGGGGCGCACGGCCGAGCATGTGGGCATCCTGCGCTCTATCGGGCTGTTTATCGGGTCGAATGTGCTGGATGCGTTTATCGTTATCATCGCCTGGGCCGCGGGCTATCTGATCACCCTGCTTGCGGTGGGTGAATTCGGGCAGATCGGCATTCGTCAGACGATGTATCTGAACGCGTTTTTGCTGGTAGAGATGACGAAGGTCGTCCTCCGGTCGTTCCTGTCGCCTGTCGCCTCTGGCCTGCGGATCGTGCCTGTCAGTGATGCCGCGGCACGGTCGCTGACCCGCTATCTTAGCATCGTGGTCAGTGTGCTGGGGTATGGGCAATTGCTGGTGGTGCCCATCGTCAACCAAAGCGCGAGCCTTGCGGCGGGGGCCGGTGTATCGGCGCTGCTGTCGGTGCTGGTGCTGCTTTATTTCGTCTACATCGTCGTGCGCCGCCGCAAAGATGTGACCCGCTGGCTGCAAAGCGAGGCGGACCCGGCCAATTCAATCGAGGCGGACGCCGCAGCCGTCGATCCCGCAGCCGTCGAGGAAGCCCGCCACGGTTTTGTGGTGCGCACGTTACGCGGGTTTGCGCAGGTCTGGCATTGGGGGGCGATGATCTATATCGCGGCGATGTTCATCGTGGTGATGACGCAGCCCGCCGATGTCACGCTGAACGCGCTTGTGGGGTCGGGCAAGATCCTGCTTGCCATCATCATTGCCGCGCTGATTTCGGGATGGCTGGCGCGGGCAGTGCAGCGGGGCATATCCCTGCCTGATGATATCAACGCCAAGCTGCCGCTGCTTGAGCGGCGCATCAACCGGTTTGTGCCGCGTGCGTTCAGTGCGCTGCGGCTGGTCCTGCTGATCTGCGTTCTGATGTTCACGCTGGATGTGATTGGCACGATTGACATGCGCGGGTGGCTTGAAAGCCAGGTGGGTCTTGCGGTCACCACGGCGCTGATCTCGGTCGGGCTTATTCTGGTGGTGTCCTTTGGCATCTGGCTCGCGCTGACGTCTTTCGTGGATTACAAGCTGAACCCCGAATATGGCGGCGTGCCCACGTCACGCGAAACCACCCTGCTGACACTGATGCGCAACGCGGCCACGATTGCGCTGGTAATCCTGACGCTGATGTTTGTCCTCAGCGAGATCGGGTTGGACATCGGACCGCTGTTGGCCTCGGCCGGGGTGCTGGGTCTTGCCATCGGTTTTGGCGCGCAAAAGATGGTGCAGGACATCATCACAGGCATCTTCATTCAGTTCGAAAATGTCATCAACGTGGGCGATGTCATCACCGTCGGCGGCACGACCGGCACCGTTGAAAAACTGTCTGTGCGGTCGGTTTCATTGCGCGATGTCCAGGGTGTGTTCCACATGATCCCGTTCTCGACTGTGGATATGGTCAGCAATTACATGCGCGGTTTCGCCTATGCGCTGACCGATATGGGTATCGCCTACCGCGAGAATGTCGAAGAGGCCAAACAGGCCATGTTCGACGCCTTTGATCTGATGACCGAAAAAGAACCTGACACTGCTGCCAGCATTATCGGCGGGCTGGAATGGTTCGGCGTGCAATCGCTGGGCGACAGTGCCGTGGTCTTGCGCACCCGGATCAAGACCGATCCGGGCAAGCAGTGGGGCATCGGCCGGACGTTCAACGGCTATCTCAAGCAGGTGTTTGACGAACGCGGAATCGAGATTCCGTTCCCGCAACAAACAATCTGGCTGGGCGAAAACAAGGACGGCACGACGCAGCCCTTCAAGATCGAAGGGCCGAAAAGCGATACATCCGTCCCCAGCAAGAAGACCCCCACCAAGCCGATCGCGGCCGACGATGTGCCCGACAGCGACACAGACGAAGGCGACGGCGGGGCTGACCGCTAAGCCGCTATCCTTCTTCGCACAAAAGAAAGGCCCGCAGTCAGCAACCTGACTGCGGGCCTTTTTCGTGTCCGGGTAAAGACAGCGTCTATAAAACGGCTTCGATCAGATAGGGCCCCTTGGTTGCCAGACCGGTTTCAATCGCCAATTCCAGCGCCTCACAATCGCTGACCTGAACCGCCTCGACCCCCATCGAGCGCGCAAGATCAACGAATTGCAGCGTCGGCTGATCAAGCGACAACATGTCCATCGCCTTGGGGCCGGCGTTCGTGACACCCACGTTGGTCAACTCTCCGCGCAGGATCTTGTAGACGCGGTTGGCGAAGATCACGGTTGTCACGTCCAACCCTTCACGGGCCATTGTCCACAGCGCTTGCGGCGTGTACATCGCGCTGCCGTCGCCGACCAGGGCCATCACCTTGCGATCGGGGCACGCAACAGCGGCACCAATGGCGACAGGCATCCCATAGCCGATGGACCCGCCGCAATTGTTCAACCACGTATGTTTGGGCGCACCTGCTGTTGATGGAAAGAAACTGCGGCCTGTGGTAATCGCCTCGTCCACCACGATGGCGTTTTCGGGGATCGTGCGGCCCAGAACAGCGGCGATCCCGCCGGGTTCCAGCGGCCCAGAGGGTTTATCGGGCGTTACGCTTTGCGCCACATGCGCGGGCGCGGACCCTGTCGCATCCGCCCCATGGCAGAGCGCATCAAGGGCACCGGCAATATCCTGCGAGGTTTCACAAAGGGGTATGATTTGCGTCCCTTCAGCCGTCAGGATCGCGGGCTTGCCAGGGTACGCAAAGAACCCGATGGGCGCGCGTGCGCCGATCAGAACAATCCGCTTGAAGGGCTTGAGCGTCTCAAGCGCCTGATCAATCGGATAGGGCACACGGTCAATCGCAACCCGCCCTGCCCCGCGTTCCAGTCGTGCATTGGCCCACTCGCACAGCAGTGCGCACCCGGTCTTTGCCGCGATTTTACCCGCAACCTCAAGCGTCTTCTCACCCAAGGCGGCACCGCCCAGCAAAAGCAGACTATCGGGCCCGGAGAGCGCCGCAAGCGCGTCCTCAAGCTTGGCTTCGTCAAACGCAGGCCGTGCTTCCCGTTCAAGCGGGTGTGCAACCGCGCCACCTTCGTTCCAGGCGGTGTCGCTTGGCAACATCAGCGTGGCGACCTGACCGGGCGCGATGTTTGCGGCATGTACTGCCTTGGCCGCATCCGCACCCACGTCAGCCGATGACAAAGACGTGTGAACCCAGTGCGACACCGGGCCCGCGATGCCTTCGATGTCGGACGTCAAAGGCGCGTCGAGTTCGATATGCGTGACGGCATGTTCGCCCACGATGTTCACCACACCCGACCCCGCCTTTTTCGCGTTGTGCAGGTTCGACAGGCCGTTTGCCAATCCGGGGCCAAGGTGCAGCAGCGTGCAGGCCGGTTTGCCCGCCATCCGGTAATATCCGTCTGTCGCGCCCGTCGCCACGCCCTCTTGCAGGACAAGGATCGACCGCATGCCGGGCACGTGGTCAAGAGCCGCGACAAAGTGCATCTCGGACGTACCGGGATTGGTGAAACAGGTATCAAGCCCGCTATCGAGCAGCGTTTTGACAAGGCTTTCAGCGCCATTCATCTGTGCTTCATCAGTACTCACATCAAATTCCTTTGGATCAGTTTTTCGCGGTTTCCCAATAGGGAATGCGCAGTTCTTTTTTTAAAATCTTCCCGATAGAGCTGCGCGGCAGCAGGTCGCGGGCTTCAACGGCGCTAAGCCGCTGGCTTTTGCCCAGCCTGGCGTTTGCATCTGCACAGATCTGATCTGCGTTTCGTTTCGCACCGTCCCGCAGCACGACCAGCCCCAACGGCGTCTCGCCCCATGCGTCTGACGGCACGCCGATCACGGCAGCATCGGTAACGTCGGGGTCGGCCAGCAGCACAAGTTCAAGATCATCAGCATAAATGTTCAGGCCGCCTGAAATGATCATGTCTTTCTTGCGGTCCGACAGGATCAGAAAGCCATCCTCGTCAAAGCGCCCCATATCACCCGACCGAAAGAACACGCGGCCATCCGCGTCGCGCCAGATATAGTCGGCCGTCAGATCGTCGCGCCCGAAATACCCCGCCATCATGGTCGGGCCGCGCCCGCAAATCTCGCCCACCTGCCCCTTGGGCACCTCGTTGCCCGCCTCGTCTATCAGGCGGATTTCGTTGCCGGGGGCGGGCTGGCCGACGGTATGAAGCTTGTCAGGGTGCTCCGCGGAATTCAGCACCGTGACACCTCCCCCTTCGGTCAGGCCATAGTATTCCAGCAACTTGCCGGGAAACCGCTTTAGAACATCTGCCTTCACCTCGGCCCGCAAAGGTGCAGAGGTCGAGAATTTCACCCGCATCGAGGACAGATCGAACCTGTCGAAATCGGGCACATCCATGATGCGCTTGTACTGCACGGGCACCAGCATGGTGTGGGTGATCCGTTCGTCCTGCACAATCTCAAGATACCCGCGCGCGTCGAATTTCGGCATCAGATAGACCGTCGAGCCGCCGAAAAGCGTTGGCAGAAACGACACGATGGTGGTGTTGGAATAAAGCGGCGTTGACAGCAGCGTGCGGGCGTCATCGTCGTATCCGTTGGGCGACACCCGGTCCATCTGCGCGGCCCGCATCCAGTGATTGTGTAAAATACCTTTGGGGGTCCCGGTGGTGCCCGACGAATAGATCAGGTTGAACGCGTCCGACATTTCGATTGGGATCAACGGGTCACTTCCCTCGGCCGCATCGACGGCTGCATCATAGGGCTGGAACGCGTCGTGATCAAAATCAATCGCAAAGCGGGCAATGTCCAGATTGGTGACAAAGCCGCTGACCAGTTCCAGATATTGCCGGGCCACGAAAATTGCCTTGGCCCCGCAATCGGTCAGCATCTTTTCCAGCGCATCGGGCGAGGCCATTGTAGACAGCGGCGTGACGCAGGCCCCTGCCCGCAGGATGCCCATGAAAAGCTCGGCGTAAGGAATGGAGTTGGGCGAAATGATCGCGATATTATCGCCCTTTTTCACGCCCATCGACAGCAACAAGTTCGCGATCTTGTTGATGCGTCGGTCAAAATCGCCCCAGGTGACGGTCTTTCCCTCGCAGACAAGGGCAAGCTTTTCAGGCTGATCAGCGGCATTGGCGCGGATACGGTCAACGATGGTGGCGGTTGGCGCGGTGGCGGGGGCGGGCGGGTTGATCGGTATCATGCGGGCTTCCTGATCTGGTACTTCCTCACCGCGCAACATAGTTGCGCCGATGATATTGTGATCAGTTGTAACGATCAGGAATAAACTTGCAAATGGATGTATTCCGGGTGGCGGATTTTATCTTTGTGATGGCGCCGGCACCGGTGAACCGGCCCTGTGCGCCCCCGCTTCAGAGACCGTTCAGCGGGACCTTGAGCACCGGATTGCCGTCCTTGTCGGTCGGCATGTGGCCCGCCCGCATGTTGACCTGAAGCGCGGGGATGATCAGCTTGGGCATATCCAGCTGGGCGTCGCGTTCGGTGCGAAAGGCGATGAAGTCATCGCGGGTCTTGCCTCCACCGACGTGAATGTTGTGGGCCTTTTCTTCGCCCACCGTGGTCTCCCACTGGATATCGCGGCCATTGGGGCCGTAGTCATGGCACATGAACAGGCGCATGTTTTCGGGCAGGCTCAGCACTTTTTGAATGCTGTCATACAGCGTGCCCGCGTCGCCACCAGGAAAATCGGCGCGGGCTGATCCGCCATCGGGCATGAACAACGTGTCACCGGTAAACGCAGCATTTCCCATCACATGCACCATGCAGGCGGGTGTGTGGCCCGGCGTGTCCATCGCGAAACAGCGCATGCCCCCGATCTGGTAGGTGTCCCCGTCTTTGAAAAGCGCGTCGAATTGCGACCCGTCACGCTCGAACTCTGTGCCTTCGTTGAAAATCTTGCCAAAGGTTTCTTGCACGGTCATGATTTTTTCACCGACACCGATCTTGCCGCCCAGCTTTTGCTGGATATAGGGGGCGGCGGACAGGTGATCGGCGTGAACATGCGTCTCGATGATCCACTCAAGCGTGAGGCCATTCGACGTGATTTCGTTGATCAGGGTGTCGGCGTGGTCATAGGTGATCCGCCCGGCGGCATAGTCGATGTCCATCACGGAATTGACAATCGCGCATGACGTCGAACCGGGATCGCGCACGATGTAGCTGATCGTGTTGGTGGCCGGATCGAAATGCCCGGAAACCTGTGGGGCGACAGTCATGTCAACGGGGTAGTCCATCTTCATATGCTCCATCTGGTCTGGGTTGACGCCTATTGATCAAGGCTTGCGCGGGGGCGCAAAACTCTACATATTCATACTATGGAATTTTTATCGAGGGAAGGCATTATGTCGATCAACAGACGCGACTTTATGATGCACGGAGCCGCCGCCGCCGCGTTGGCGGGGCTGCCGGGGCGTGTGTATGCGCAAATGGCGGTCGGAGAGATGACGCTGGATGTGGTGAACGACGGCCATCTGGTGCTTCCCGGCAGTTTCATCTTCGAGCCGATGCCGAAAGACAAGCTGATGCCGATCCTGGACCGGCTGGGCCAGCCCTATGATCAACTGACGCCACCGTGCAACCTGACCTTGCTGCGCTCCGAGGGGCGTGTTGTGCTGTTTGACGCAGGCTCGGGATCGCAGTTCGCGCCGACGGCGGGCAAGATGATGGACGCACTTGATGCCTTGGGCGTGGCCCCCGAAGATGTGACGGATCTGGTTTTCACCCACGGGCATCCGGACCACCTTTGGGGCGTGCTGGATGACTTTGGTGATCCGCTTTATGCCAACGCGACCCATTACATCGGCCGCGCCGAATGGGACTATTGGACAGATCCCAATACCGTCAGCACAATCGACAGCACACGACAGGCCTTTGCCGTCGGTGCCGAACGGCGCCTGACCGCAGTGGCTGAACAGATGACGTTCTTTGACGATGGCGACGAAGTTCTACCGGGCGTCGGTGCCCGCATGACACCCGGACACACCCCCGGACACATGTCTTTCGAGGTGCGCGCGGGAAATACCGCTGTCATGATCGTCGGCGACAGCATCGGCAATGATCACATCGCGCTGGCCCGCCCCGACTGGCCCTCGGGTTCGGATCAGGATCAACCGCTTGCGGCGAAAACCCGCGCCGGGCTGGTCAATGATCTGGTCGCGGCGCAGATGCCCATCGTGGGGTTTCATCTGGGCCACGGCGGCATGGGTCGGATCGAAAAGGTCGCTGATGGCTTTACCTTCGTGACCGATGTCTAGGGCACAACAGGCGGTGACGGTTTAGAACCCGTCCATCGCGCTTTTGATGATCTCATCCAGCAATGCCTCGACCTCTTGCATCGGGCCATCGGGGTATGTGGGATGGCCGATGGCAACCTTGCCGTCGCGATCCGTAACGAAGATGCTGTAGGGGCAAAACGCGATGTTCATCGGGTCCGCCTCCATCACCTTTCGCGACACCACCGCAGAGCAGAACAAGAAGACGTCGGCGGCCCTGAAAATCTCGATATCACTGCCAACGTCGGCACCTGTACGGTTCAGCATTTCGCCGGTGTGGCTGACATGATCAATGACCAACCCCTGACCGATGATTGCGTTCTCGACAGCAAAGGTCGCGTCGTCAAAGCTGCCCTCGTAGGGGTATGTCACGGCCTGATCCTGAGCGCGTACGGGGCTGACAAGCAGGGGGGTAACAAGCAGGGAAAACACGCTCGCTATGATGCAGTTTTTCATCGGCTGTCCTTTCGCAAAAGTAAAAGCTGACCTGATCATACCAGTTTGGCAGGCCGCACACCAACCCGATCGTCCGGCCCGGAGCAACACGATGCTCCGGGACTGGTTTCGCTACTGGGCCGAAAGGCTGGACAGATAGGCGATGATCGCCTTGATATCGTCGTCTTTCTTCAACCCGGCAAATCCCATCTTGGTGCCTTTCATGAAGGACTTGGGATTGGCCAAAAACGCGCCAAGAGTTTCGTCGTTCCAGACCAGACCTTCTTGGGCCATCCCCATCAAAGCCTTCGAGTATTTGAAATCCTCAAGATGCCCCGCAGGCGCCCCGACCACTTCTGTAAGCACCGGACCAACGCGGTTCTTGGCCCCGTCCCCGACCTGGTGACAGGCGGCACATTTGCGAAACACCTTTTCGCCTTTGGCAATCAGCGCAGGGTCAAGTGCTGCGACTTCGGGCGCGGGCACGGCCTGTTCTTCGGCGGCAACGGCGGCCGGGTCTTCGGAAACCACAGGATCAGCGGGGGCGCTTGCCTGCGTCACGGTCGCATCGGTTTCGCCCTGATCCGGCGTCACATCCAGCACCAGGGCACGCATGGTAACGGCCACGGTGTCCTTGCAATTGGCCATGCAAGGCTCGGTCACCCATTTGGTGAACTCGGTTTCCTTGCGGTCGTCCATGATAAAGCCGTCCGCGTTTGGCATTTCCACATCAAGGAACGTATCCTTGGACAACACGAAATCTTCGTCTACCAGATCATTGGAATACAGAATATAAGATACGATCGCATAAACTTCGTCATTGGTCAGCGTGCCCGCATTGCCATAGGGCATCGACCGGCGGACATAATCGAACGTCGTCGACAGATAGGGCCAGTATGACCCCACAGTCTTAAGCGGGTCTTTGCGGTCAAGCGTATCCATGCCGCCGGCCAGCTTGGGCCAATTGCCGATGCCTTCTGCAAAGTCGCCGTGGCAGGCGGCGCATTTTTCGGCAAACACTTCTTCACCCGTTGTCACGTCACCGGACCCGTCAGGCAAGCCTGACCCATCGGGGTGCACATCAAGGTTCCACGCCGCGATTTCCTCGGGCAAGGCGGTGCGCCCCAGACCAAAGGTTCCAGCAGTGGCAGGAACGGCAAGAACGGACGCAACCGCGCAAACAGAGAGTGATTTAAGAAACTTCGACATTTTCAGCCTCCCCATTGGGGCGGACCCACCAGGTTTGAATACAGTTGTTGTGATAGACAGAGTTTTCGCCGCGCACCTCGCGCAGCTGCGCTTTGGTGGGCTGGACATAGCCTGTGTCATCCATCGCACGGCTTTGCAGGAACATCTCTTCGCCGTTCCATTCGCGTATCAAGGTAAAAGCGGGTCAGGGCCATCTTCTCGCCGGGTTTGGCCAGACGGGCGGTTTCCCATGTCTTGCCGCCATCCTTTGACACATCCACCCGCTTGATCGCGCCGCGACCGGACCACGCAAGCCCGGTGATGACCAGCGGCCCCGTACCGTGAGTGATCGGCGCCTGCGGGCTGGGCGAGGTTACGACAGATTTCGCGTCCATCGCCCATGTGAACTTGCGGCTGATACCGTTGGCCAGCGTGTCGGTGTATTTGCTGGTTTCTTCGCGGCTTTCAACGGGGGCGTCCATCACCTCGATGCGGCGGATCCATTTGACCCACATGTTGCCTTCCCAGCCGGGCACGACCAGACGCACAGGGTATCCGTGTTCCTTGCGCAGCGCCTCGCCGTTGGCCTTGAAAGCGACCAGCACATCGTCCAGCGCCTTTTCCATCGGGATGGACCGCCCGTTCGACGATGCATCGGCCCCTTCCACGAACACCCATTTACCGGCGGTGTCATAGCCCGCTTCTTCCAGCAGGGTTCGCAACGGCACGCCGGTGTATTCCATGTTGTGGATCATACCGTGGGTGAACTGCGCCCCGTTCAGCTGCGCGCCAGCCCATTCCATGCCGGTATTGGCCGCGCATTCCAGAAATAGACATGGTTTTCACGGGGAAACCGTTCGAGATCGGCATAAGTGAACACCAGCGGACGGTCGACCATGCCGTTGATCATCAGACGGTAGTCTTCCTTTTCAGCTCTATCGCGCCCGAATGGTGCCGCTCGAACGCGCAGCCCTGAGGCGTGATCGTGCCGTCCAGCGCGTGGATCGGCGAAAAGTTGATCGAGCTTACAGTATCGGCGGTCAGCCATTCGACATTGCGGCGGATGACATCCCCCTCAAACCGGATTGGCAGACCATAGGGCGTGGCATCAACACCATCGCCAAAGGATCGCGCCCAGTCCTGAGGTTCGGTGATCAATGGATCAGGCGTTTGGGCGCGTGCCGCACCGGCCGCAATCGCGCCGACACCCGCAGTGGCGGCCCCCCGCAGAAACGCGCGGCGGATTTGGTTTCTTCGGCTTCAAAGGTGTCTGACATGACAAACCCCTCCCCTTTTTTTCGGTTGATAGCAGGCGTCAGACGCCGTCAATGTTTACACTGGTATTTTCAGAAAGCGACACGGTGCCCAATTTGCGAATGTGGCTTTCGACCACATCCCAGATCGGTGGGCCTTCGGTGCCTTCGTTGACGCTTGCCCAGCCTGCAACTTGATAGGTTTTCGCGGGGTCAATCATTTCGCCAGTCTTGAGAAGGGTCATTTCGGTGATCCGGCTGCCTTGCGGCTTGCTGACATCGATCCGGTATCCAAGGCCACCTGTGCGCACCATGTCACCGCCCTGCTGATAATAGGGGTCTGGGTTGAACAGGTTGTCGGCCACGTCTTCCAGTACAACATGCAGGAATTCGCCGGTCATTTCCGTGCGGTATGCTTCTGGGTAGGTCATCGAGGTGACGTTCCAGATATCTTCGCGGGTGATGTCCTGCCCTGGCAGGATCGACGGCCCCCACCGCACGCCGGGACTAAGCGCAATATCGGCCTCGCGCTCAGACAGCAGCGCATCACAGATCAGATCATCCCATGACCCGTTGAAATTGCCACGACGGTACAGCAGCGTATCATCGGCCGTCTTGCCGATCACCTCGGTCAGTTGTTCCTGAAAGGGCGCACGTTGTTCGTCGATCAGCGCGGTGATCGCCTTGTCCGGTTCGATCACATCCGAAAAGATCGGGATCAGTTTGTGGCGAAAGCCCATCATCCGGCCGTTCTGCACATCCAGATCAACACGGCTGACAAATTTGCCGTTCGACCCTGAGGCAACGATAATTGTCTCGCCCACCAACACAGGCTCAGGCAGCGCATCATGGGTGTGGCCGGACAGGATCACATCGATTCCGGTCACGATGCCGGCCATCTGCTTGTCCACGTCAAAGCCGTTGTGGCTATAGGCAGACGACCAGTTCGGCACCTTGGGCGCGCACTTCGTCAACCATTTCCTGCATACGCTCGTCGCGGATACCAAAGGAATATTCCGGGAACATCCACCCCGGATTGGCAATGGGCATATACGGAAACGCCTGCCCGATAACGGCAACCTTTACCCCCCCTGTCTCGAAGAACTTGTAGGGGGGAAACAGCTCGGTCGGTTCGTCCCATTCGGCATCGAAAATGTTCTGGCCAAGCGCGGCAAAGGGCAGCCCGCTTACGATGTCGTTGACACGGTCTGACCCCAGCGTGAATTCCCAATGGAACGTCATCGCGTCGGGCTTGAGCGCGTTCATCACGTTGACCATATCCTGGCCTTGGGTCTGATAGCAGGTATAGCTGCCATGCCACGTGTCGCCGCCATCCAGCAGCAGCGCATCGGGCCGGTCGGCGCGGATCTGGTTGATCACGGTCGACACACGATCAAGCCCGCCCATCTTGCCATACGTCTGGGCCAGTGCGGAAAAATCATTGTAGGTCAACGCATAGGCAGACCGGCTGCCGTCTTCGATACCATAAAGCCTGCGGAAATCCGCGCCTGTCACGTGGGGCACGGCCCCCTTGTTGTCGCCCACGCCGATGTTGATTGATGGTTCGCGGAAATAGATCGGCTTTAGCTGCGCGTGAATATCGGTGATGTGGATCAGACTGACATTCCCGAATGTATCAAACTCAAGCAGCTTGTCCTGGGTCAGCGCCTGCTGCGCGGCCAGCTTGCCCCAGTTGCCATAAGACGACGCCCCGTAAAGAGCGGTGACAGCCATGCTGGACTGAAGGAATTCACGACGAGATATCATGCGGCGGGCCCTCTGCTGCACATTCACATGCGCATGTTTGAATAGGAAGCGGGTGAAAAACCCCGCCTCACGGAACGCAAGGCGGGGTCTTGTCTTTTAGTTACGGACGGACGGGCCTTCGACGGACAGGCCATTGCCGCGCGAACCGACATAAAGTTCAAGTGCAACAAATTCTGGGCTGCCGGGGGCGTATGTTTCTGCGCGGGTGTCACGGATGCAACCCTTGAAACGGTCCTGCACGGCGTTCAGTTTGGTGTTCTTCAAACGGTAGGTCGGGAAACCGTTGATCTGGCCCTGGCTCAGGTGGTCGGCGCGGATCATGTTGCCATAGTTGTTTTCGTGGCAATTCGCGCAAGACAGCTCAAGCTGGCCAAAACGGGTATAGTAGATTTCCTTGCCCTTCTCCCAAGTGGATTGAGCCGGCCCGTCAATCGCGACGTCCACTGGCATGCCACGCGATACGGACGCCAGAAGGGCGGTCATGTTCACCATGTCGCCGCCGGCATACTTCCACTTTTCGGCACCCATGCGGTTTTCACGGCAATCGTTGATCGCCATCTCAAGGGTGCGCACCTCGCCTGCCGCTTCGACGTATTTGGGATACACCGGCCGCACGCCTGCCATTTCGGACGCAGCGCCGTGGCAGTCTGCGCAGGATTTACCTTCAGTGCCGTCGGCCGTGTTCCAGACGTCTTGCGCCTGTTCCACAAAGATCATGCCGGGGTTGTCAAAGTCGTCACGTTCCATCGCGCGGGTTTCCTCGCCGCGAAACAGCCATCCCGACATCACTTCATCCATCGCATCCGAAACATGCGCGGGCGCTGCGGTTCTGGTGACGATTTCGATATCGTCATTGATGACAAGGCTATCGTCCACAGGTTCGGCCAACGCTCCCGATGCCACGATGATCGCGGTCATGCAGGCACCCAGACCTTTAGTGAATTTGTTCATTCTTATTCCTCCCGAGAATGCAGACGCTTAGCCAATCGCGATGTCTTTGCTGTCTTCGTAAACAGAGCCGTCATCGTCGTACCATTTGAACGCAAAGGTTCCGGCTTCTGGCACGGTTGCGTCAAATTCAAGGTAGGGATTGGTGGAAATTGCAGGCTCAAGCGTGATGTCGATCACGTTCTGGCCGTTGA
>CAVSLU010000015.1:0-162988 GCA_963728645.1 uncultured Alphaproteobacteria bacterium
TCTTCGATCTGTTCCGCAACGCGGTCGCAGTCGGTCGCGGGCAAGTCGATCTTGTTGAGAACCGGCACGATCTCGTGATCCGCATCCAGCGCGTGATAAACGTTGGCCAGCGTCTGCGCCTCGACGCCTTGCGTGGAATCCACAACCAGCAATGACCCTTCGACAGCCCGCATGGACCGCGACACCTCATAGGCGAAATCAACGTGGCCCGGCGTGTCGATCAGGTTGAGGATATATTCCTCGCCATTTTTGGCGGTATAGTTGATCCGCACAGTCTGGGCCTTGATCGTAATGCCCCGCTCGCGTTCAATGTCCATACTGTCGAGCATCTGCTCTTTCATGTCCCGTAAAGAGACGGTGTTCGTCTCTTGAATGAGGCGGTCAGCGAGCGTGGATTTCCCGTGGTCGATGTGCGCGACGATCGAGAAATTGCGGATATGTGAAAGTGGTGTCATGGGATGAGGATATGGTGCGGATTTCAGGATTGGTCAATGGGGCCGATAAGCCGAGTGCAGTGTTGCGATGCCGTGGGCGCACCCTTGTGTGATTTTTCTGTCTAGGGTGGGAAAATCTGCGATTTGTCGCGGCATTCCAAAACAATCGTGAATTGCCCCATGCGTTGGTTTCAGGCATAAGGTTTTCAGCGGTAAGGGCAGCATTCGGGATCAACCCGGCGCCCGGCAGACGAGGCATAAAAATGGTACGACTTTTCACGATGATCTGTGCACTTGGCGCGTTGGCAGCCTGTGGCGGCTCGCGCGGCTATAACCCCAGCGGCAGCTATGGCGGAGCAGCGGTGCTGTTCGCAAGCGGTCCGATCAGTTCGGCATGTCTGAAGTCGGGGCGCAAGGAAGCCAGCTATGCGCGGTGTGGCTGCATTCAGGCAGTTGCGAACCAGCAGCTTTCCCCTGCGGACCAGCGGCGCGGTGTCGAGGTGTTCAAAGACCCCCATTCGTTACAAGAGGCGCGTCAATCCGACCGGTCCCGCGAAAATGCCTTTTGGTCTGTGTGGAAGGAATATGGCCAGGTCGCAGCCACGTTGTGCAGCGCCACCTGAAGTTTTGACGCATGTCCTGTGCAAAAGGGGCGGCGTTGAAGGCCTAGAAAGCGGTCCTGCGCCATCCCCTTCCCTAAGATCTGCGCCCTAGATCTGAGGCCGTGTCGGTTCACCGAAGCGGTCGATCAGGCGATCCCGGATCTGGTCCCGAGCGGCGCGGTATTGTGCGAGCTTGGCTTCACGGCTTTCGCCCAAACCGGTGGGGTCAAGGATCGGCCAATATTCGACCGCCAGATGGTAATAACGCGTCAGTTCCAGTGCACGGCGCTGGCTGGCCGGGCTAAGCGCGATGATCAGATCGAACGAGCTTAGGTCGTCGCCCCAATTTTCCATCTCGTCAAAGCTGCGCGACCGGTGCCGGGACAGTTCCACATCCAGTTCCTGACACACGGCGATGGAAAAGCCGTCAATCTCAAGATCGTTCATGACGCCGACGGATTGCACATAGGTGCCGGTGCCGTAGAATTTCTTCATCAACCCCTCGGCCATGGGCGAGCGCACAGCGTTGTGGTCGCAGCAAAACAGCACCGATTGGGGCAGTTCATCTTTCATCTATCCGCCGTAGTGCAAGACGCAAATCAGGGTGAACAGGCGCCGCGCGGTGTCTGTGTCGATCTCGGCCTTGCCTTCCAGTCTTTCCTGCAACACACGCGACCCTTCATTGTGAATGCCGCGCCGGGCCATATCAATGGTTTCGATCTGTGCAGGCGCGGATTTCTTGACCGCCTCGAAATAGGATTCGCAGATCTGGAAGTAATCCTTCACGACCTGACGGAACGGCCCCAACGACAGATGGAATTCGGCGGCTTTCTCGGCGTTTTCCGTATTCACGTCAAAGACAAGCCGCTTGTCGCGGATCGACAGGCCAAGATGATACGGCCCTTGCGGTACCGCACGATCATCGCGCTGCGGCAGCGCAAAGACGTTTTCCTCAAGCAGGTCGAACAGTGCAACCTTGCGTTCCTGTTCGATTTCAGGCGTAGGCGGCGGCAGATTGGCGTCGTCCAGAACGATATGCGTGATCCGAGACATGGGGTTTCTCTATTCATACTAGGATTTTTCGCGACACTAGCCTGCGGGGCGGGCGTGATCAATCTTGGTCGCTGCGTCAGTCGTTCAACTTGCGCAGGCGGGCGGTGACGGACAGTCCGTGTGCCTCAAGGCTTTCAGAGCGCGCCAAACGTTCTGCCGATGGACCAATGGCCCGCAAAGCCTGCGGGGTCATCCGCGCCAAGGTCGTGCGTTTCATGAAGTCGAGCACCGAAAGGCCCGACGAAAACCGGGCCGACCGTGCCGTGGGCAGCACGTGGTTCGGCCCGCCGACGTAATCCCCGATGGCTTCGGGGGTCCATTGGCCAAGGAAAATCGCACCTGCATGGGTGATCTTTGCGCTTAGGCCTTCAACGTCAGCCACGCAAAGCTCAAGGTGTTCGGGCGCGATGCGGTTGCTCAGCGCCGCCGCAGTGGCGATATCGGGCACGGTGATGATCGCCCCGTTGTCGCGCCAGCTGGCACCGGCGATGGCGCGGCGTTCCAAGGTTTCAAGACGCTTTTCCACGGCTTGGGCAACCGCTTTGCCAAAAGCGGCATCGGTGGTGATCAGGATGGATTGCGCGCTTTCGTCATGTTCCGCCTGCGACAGCAGATCAAGCGCGATCCAGTCAGGATCATTGTCGGCGTCCGCAATCACCAGAATTTCCGACGGCCCCGCGATCATGTCGATGCCGACCTTGCCGAAAACCCGCCGCTTGGCCGCCGCGACAAACGCGTTGCCGGGGCCTGTGATCTTGTCCACCGGCGGAATTGTCTGGGTCCCGTAGGCCAGCGCGGCGACCGCTTGTGCACCGCCGATGCGGTAAATCTCGTCCACACCGGCAAGGCGGGCCGCCAGCAACACCAGCGGGTTCAGAACGCCGTCAGGCGTAGGCACGACCATCGCAAGGCGTTCCACCCCGGCCACCTTGGCCGGAACCGCGTTCATCAGCACTGACGACGGATAGCTGGCAAGACCACCCGGCACGTAGAGCCCGGCAGCCGATACGGCCGTCCAGCGCCAGCCAAGTGTTGCCCCGTCAGCGTCCGTCCATTCCGCATCTTCGGGCAATTGACGTGCATGATAGGCCCGGATGCGCGCCGCGGCCAGTTCAAGTGCTGCACGATCCTGTGCCGAAACCTCGGCCACGGCAGCGTCCACCTCGGCCGGGTTGATGCGCAGGGTCTGTGCGGTCAGCGTGATCCGGTCGAACTTTTCGGTCAGCGCGATAACGGCCGCGTCACCGGTTGCGCGGACCTGCGCGATGATGTCGGCAACGATATCATCGACATCGGGGCTGTCTTCGCGCTTTGCAGACAAAAGCGCCGTGAACGCGGTTTCAAAATCGGGAGAGGCATGGTCAAGAAACTGGGGCATCGGGGTGTCCTTTTCAGCCTTGGGGCCGATGATGGGCCGGGCGTGCGGGGAAAGGGTGTGCATGCGCTTCGCGCGAGGATATTTAAGAGCCAGAGAAGCGGATCAGGCCGGATGTTCGGGGAACTTGCGCGAAGGGGCGACATAGGGGCGCGTCACGTCCTTGAGCGTCACCTCGAGCGCCTCGACCGACAGACGGATGGCACCGTCGCCCGCCAATGTCAGGACAACATCGCCTGAGGGCGCGTCGCCCGGGGTGAATTCGATCTGCAGCAGCGACAGGATCGTGTCTTTGTCGTTTTTTGACACCCCTTGGCTTGAGACGCGGTGCACGTTGTTGAACATCAAGATGGATTGCACACGCTCTGCGGCATGACGTGTTTTGCCCGCGTCCTCCCAGCGGACACGGTTCAGCAAGAGCGCAAAGCGCGCGCCCTGCCGATGCCAGCGCATCTCGGAGGCGGGAAATACCGCATCTTGAGTGAGCGACGAGATCACCTTGAGGTCTTCGGCGTCGAACGCCCCCAAATTCAGCGGGGCCTCGCGCCCGTCTTCGAAACGTGCGTCTTCGGTCATGCGTCTTTGATCCGTTCGATGTTTGCGCCGACACCGCGCAGCTTGGCGACGACATGTTCATAGCCTCGGTCCAGATGATAGACACGACTGACCCTTGTTTCACCTTCTGCCGCCATAGCCGCAAGGATCAACGAGACTGACGCCCGCAGATCCGTCGCCATCACCGGTGCACCCTTGAGCTGTTTTACGCCCGTCACGGTGGCCGTACCGCCATGAACCTCGATGCTGGCCCCCATTCTGACAAGTTCGGGGGCGTGCATGAAGCGGTTTTCGAATATCTTTTCCTCAAGCACCGACGTGCCCTCGGCGCAGCACAAGAGCGCCATCATCTGCGCCTGAAGATCGGTGGGAAACCCCGGAAACGGTTCAGTCGTGACATTGACCGCGCGTATGGTGCCGTTGCGGCGTGCGACGCAAAGCCCCCTGTCGGTTTCGGTCACATCTATCCCTGCCGCGTCCAGCTTTTCGCAAAAGGCCTGCAGCAGATTGATCCGCCCGCCCAGTAATTCAACCTTGCCGCCGCAGATGGCAGGGGCAAGCATATAAGTGCCAAGTTCGATCCGGTCGGTCACGACGCGGTGGGTGGCCCCATGCAGACGGTCAACGCCCTGGATTTCGATCCGGCTGGTGCCGTCGCCGTCGATTTGTGCGCCCATCGCCCGCAGGCACGCCGCAAGATCGACGATTTCGGGCTCGCGGGCGGCGTTGTTGATGACGGTCGTGCCTTTGGCCAGCGTGGCGGCCATCATGATGTTCTCTGTTGCCCCGACAGAGGCGAACGGAAAATCGATCACCGCCCCTTTGAGGGCCCCACCTTGGGCCTTGGCATGCAGATAGCCATCGCGCAGGTCGATCTGGGCACCCATTTTTGCCAGCCCGTCGGTGTGAATGTCCATCGGGCGTGCCCCGATCGCGCAGCCGCCGGGCAACGATACCTCCGCATGGCCTTCGCGGGCCAGAAGCGGACCCAGCACAAGATTGGAGGCCCGCATCTTGCGCACGATGTCATACTCGGCACGGGTGTTGATCGCGCCGTGGCAGGACATGGCCAGCACCTGCCCCTCCTGCATCGACGTCACTTCTGCCCCTAAAGAGCGCAAAAGCTCGGTCATGGTCCGGATATCAGAAAGGCGCGGCGCGTTGGTCAGCGTCAGCGGCTCTTCGGACAGCAAGGTTGCGGGCATCAGCGCCAGACAGGCGTTCTTGGCCCCTGCAATCGGAATTTGCCCCGATACCGCACCGCCACCTTTGACAACAATCGAATCCATCGTTCAGCCTTCCTTGTCCTGCCCGGAGGGGCCATCGTCCGCTTTTGCCGTGCGCGCACGGGCCTGCGCCTTGCGCCGGGCCATATTGGCCTTAAGCGCGGCTTTCAGCCTGTCTTCCCGTGCCTGGTTGGGTTTGGGCGGCTTTTGCGGGGCGGTATCGGTTGCCATGACCTTTGTCTAGCGCAGCGTGCGGGTATGGTCCAGATTGCGCTTGCACCATATTGAGAATGCGTCTAATCAGCGCCCCACAGCTGTGGTAGCTCAGTGGCAGAGCACACCCTTGGTAAGGGTGAGGTCGAGAGTTCAATCCTCTCTCACAGCACCATTTTCCTTTGAAATACCTGAACTATGGTCACGGCACGCTGGGCGTTTCGCCGGAATGGGCGCGGGCAGCGGTGAAACTTTTGTCCGGCACGATGGTACTTGGCGCTTTGTTGGAATTTGCGCAGGATGAATACCGGTTTGCACAACTTCTGGTACCAGCCTACGTTTGCTTCAGGGTCAATCGCAGGGAACCTTTTCAGCCTGCGCGGTTGGCCCCGCCGCGACATGCCAGAAGGAATCGTGAGGAGGCGAAACCGATGGCACCGCGTGTCGCTGCTTTCGTCTGTATTCTGAATAGCGCATTCTTTCTGGGAGGAAAACAACATGAAAACATCACTTATCGCGATCACCGCTGCCTTTCTGGGCCAGGCCGCCTTTGCCGAGGGCTATGAGACGCCGCAAGAGTTGGTTGCGCCGTCGCCGTTTCATGGCGTGCATGGGCTTGCCGTTGACGGTCAGGGGCGTCTGCTTGCCGGTTCGGTGATCGGTAATGCGATCTGGCAGGTGGACGCCGATGCGGGCACCGCCAAAGAGATGATCAAAGGCCCCAAGGGTCAGGCCGACGACATTGCCATCGGCCCCAACGGAGAACTTGCCTGGACATCCTATCTTCAGGGGGTTCTGCGGATGCGCACATCCGATGACAGCGAGATCATTGACGTTGCAAGCGGGCTGCCCGGCATCAATTCGCTTGCCTTCGACCCATCAAACGGGAAGCTTTACGGATCGCAGGTGTTTTTGGGCGACGCGCTTTATGAATTCGATCTGAACGGCGGTGCGCCGCGCAAGATCGCCGAGGACCTGGGCGGTTTCAACGGCTTCGAGGTGGGCAAAGACGGGATGCTTTATGGCCCGCTGTGGTTCAAGGGTCAGGTGGTCAGGATCGACCCCGCCTCGGGCGAAATCAACATGATTGCCGACGGGTTCGAGGTGCCTGCCGCCGTGAACTTTGATTCAAAGGGCATGCTTTGGGTCGCGGATACCAAGGCGGGCACGCTGGTTCAGGTGGATCCCGCGACGGGCGAAAAGGGCCGTGTCGTGACGCTGGCCACTTCGCTGGACAATCTCGCCATCGATGGGGAGGATCATATCTACGTTTCGAACATGGCGGATAACGCGGTAACGCTGGTCAATGGTGAAACTGGTGAGTCCAAGGTGATCGTGTCGGGCGAAGCGGCGGTGCCTGCGGGGATGAAGTTGTCGGAAGACGGCAAGACACTATACTTTGCCGATATTTTCGCGCTCCGTTCGGTGGATACGCAGACCGGCGCGGTGACAGACATTCGGCGAATGCAAGAAGGCGATCTGGAGTATCCCTTTTCGGTTGGCGTGTCGGACACGCATCTTTTAGCAGGATCGTGGTTTACCGGCACCGTTCAGGTGCTTGACCGGGCAGATCTGGGCACGGTGACCATGCTTCACGGGTTCAAGGCCCCGACAGACGCGATGGAGCTTGCCGACGGGTCGTTGCTGATCGCGGAAATTGCGACCGGCAATCTGGTCCGTGCGCATGGCGAGAATTGGCACGAAACAGAGCCTGTCGTGACCGGCCTGCAAGGCCCCGTGCAAATGATCACGGCCTCTGATGGCATGATCTATGTAACCGAGGCCGTGGGGCGGATGACGCGTGTCAACCCTTCGGACTGGTCGACCACCACCGTCGCCGAGGGTCTCGCGCTGCCCGAAGGGCTGGCCGAGGCCCCCGATGGGCGCCTGATCGTGGCTGAAACCGCCGCCAAGCGGCTGACTGCGGTCAATCCCGCCACCGGGGCCACCGAAGTTCTGGTGGAAGACCTGCCCATCGGTCTGGCGGCGGGGCCCGGTTTGCCCCCTAGCTATGTCACCACAGGCGTCGCAGTTGATGGGGATGGCGTGATCTATGTCGCGGCTGATGGCAATAACGCGATCTACCGCATCGCGCCCAAATAGCGCCGCGTTTGTTCAAGATACCGAAGACGCGTGAAATTGCTGCGGTCCCGCCCTGATGGCTGGGGCCGCTTTCGCATGTGCCGCGTGCCGTGCGTCAGTTTGACGGCGTGGGCCGGGTCACGGGTACCGTCTGGGGCACCGGGATCAGGGCGCGTTTGCCGCCCTGCGGGCCGGTATCGCCCCGGTCATCCTCTGCAAGCATCATAACGGCGACGGCTGTCTGCACACCGGCAAATACGATGCCGTTCAGGACCCAGAACACGATCAGGGCCATCACCCCGATGTCTGACCCGCTGATCAGATGCCACAAACCGGCGACGTCGAAATAAAGCATCCCCCCGATAAAGGCAGCCGCAACACCAAACCCGATCAGGCAGTGTTTGACATAGAACCGAACAATCCGTGGCATCCGATTTCCTTTCAGACCAATAAGCCCAGTAACCACCATACGTCGGGGCTGTGGCGCTATACCCCTATCTGAACGCCTCAATGACTGCCAATCAAGTCCCCGTTTCGCCGCACCCCCACGCTATCGGGCTGCTTTGCCGGCCAAGATGCCCTCAATCAGGATCTGCACGCGCAACGCCTCTTCCAATGTGGCAAGACGGTTCGGTTTGCCTGCCATCAACAGCAGCAGATCATCCAATTGGGCCCTCAGGCTGACGGCACGCGGGTCTGACGGTTCTTCGGCAACCGGCGCGAAATCCTCGCCCGATGATGTAGCGTCGCGGTAGAATTCGGTGATGCGGCGGCTGGCCTTGCCCCCTTTGATCGTCAATTCCTGCCTGTCGGGCTGGACACCGCCAACACTGGCGAACACGCTGACGGGCAATCCCGCAGCGGTTTCAAGCCGTGCCGACACATGGGTTTCGCACAGATCCCCCCCAGCCGGATATTCGGGCTGCGCCCACACCAGTTCAAGCGGGCCCAGCACCCGTTCCGCAAAGAACAAAAAGTGCGAGATCACCTCGCGGGTCATGCCGCCTTCGGCGCGAAAGCGCAGCCAATCAGCGTCCCTTTGCCAAGCGCGCGGCCATTGGGCATAAGTCACAACGATATCGGCCCCGGCAAGATCCCCCAGCTCCCCCGCTTTGGCGGCCGCCGCAACCCCGGTCAGTGCAGCGCCTGCGGCTTGCGTGAAATTCACCGCAGCGGGTACCCCGGACGCGGCGATCTGATCGACCAGATCACGGCTTTGCGGGATATCAACGCCAAGCGGTTTTTCCAGAAATATACCCTTTCCGGCCTTCGCCGCTGCCAGCGCATAGGCCTTGCGCGGTGCCGGGGGGCAGGCCAGATAGATCAGATCGGCGCACGCAATCGCGTCTGTCGCGGTTTTTGCCAGCAGGGCGGCAGGTGCCAGTTTTTGCGCGGCTTCGCAGGCCTTTGCATCAGGGTCCCAAAGCGCGGTCACCTCATATTCTGGATGGCGCTCCATATGCTCCAGCATGCGCCGCCCCATGATACCAAGCCCGATGATTGCCGTTTTGAGGGCCATGAAAGCATTCCCATTCTCTTTTGCGGAAGATCCGCGTTTCCGCCATTCCTTGGGGCCTTGGCCCAAGGCCTTTGCGTGACAATAGATAAAGATGAAAGCGGGCTCAAGCCGTTGCACCGCACCCACACTGTGCGATTTCCAGGACGCCCGCCTACCCGGCCATGAACGGAATCGGGATGCTGAAAGCGTCGGCCAGCAGCACGAAATTCAACCCAAGGACCACCGTAGCCCCCAGAACCGCCAGCACGCGCAGCACGGGGCCCGCCACAAATTCGCCCATCACATCCCGGCGCGCCGAAAAAAGGATCAGCGCGATCATCGGCACCGGCAAGCGCGATCGACAGCACCACCTGACTGGCAACCAGCGCCTGCGTGGTGTTGACCCCCATGCCAACAACAGCAAACGCGGGGATCATGGTTACCAGACGGCGCACCCAGATCGGGACGTGAAAATGCAAAAAGCCCTGCATGATGATCTGCCCCGCCATCGTGCCCACCACCGAACTTGAAACACCAGAGGCGATCAGCGAGGTCAGAAACATCCCCGCCGCCGCCGCCCCAAGAAGCGGGGTCAACGTGTGATAGGCACTTTCGATCTCGGCCACGTTGGAAAAGCCTTGGTGGAAGGCGCTGGCCGCCATCATCACCATCGCGATATTCACCATGCCCGCAACGGCAAGCGCCAGCACGACTTCGACATTGGAGAAGAACAACACCTTGCGCTTGTCCGCCTCGTCGCGCAGATCGGCACGGCCTTGGGTCAGCCCGGAATGCAGATAGATCGCATGGGGCATCACGGTCGCCCCGATGATGCCCACGGCAATGGTCAGGGCGGCACTGTCAGGCAGTTCCCCCGACACCGCACCCGCAATCGCGGCAGACCAATCAACGGGTGCGATCACCAGCTCTGCCAGATAGCATAGCCCGATGATCCCCACCAAAGCGGCGATGATCAGCTCCATAGGGCGAAAACCCTGCCGTTCAAAGATCAGGATCGCGTAGGTCACGATCGCCGTGATCACCATGCCCACCATCAGCGGCAGGTTGAACAGCAGCGCCAGTCCGATCGCACCGCCCAGAAACTCGGCCAGATCCGTGGCCATCGCAGCGACTTCGCTGATCGCCCACATGATCCACACGATGGGCCGCGCAAAGTTGTCGCGCGACAATTCCGCGAGGTTCTTGCCCGTCACGATGCCAAGCCGCGCCGACAGCGCCTGAAACAGCATGGCGATCAGGTTTGCCAGCACCACAACCCACAGCAGGCTATAGCCATAGCCCGCACCCGCCTGGATGTTCGTCGCGTAATTGCCGGGGTCCATATAGGCGACCGATGCGACGATGGCTGGCCCCGCAAACACCAGCTTGCCACGCCACCCAGGCCGCTGCCCGCTTAGGACTTCGGTCATTCTGGCGCGTGTCTTTAGGGTCAGATCTCGCATGAAAACCTCACTATTTCGCCTTTTGTATACCCAAGGCTATATTAGTTACAACAGTAATTTTAACGACGATTGAAAGGCCACTGAAATCTGATGGGTGACACTTTTAAGCAAGCGCTATAGTGTGTTCCGGGCACGACCAGACGAAAGCAGCGCGCATGACTGATCCCTCGCAGACACCGCAAGATCTGGCAGACCGCTTTGCCCGCGCCCGCGCCGCGCAATCCGTAGCCCTGATCGAGGATTACGTTGAGCTGATAGGGGATCTGCATACTGAAATGGGCGAGGCGAGGATCGCCGATATCGCCGAACGCATGGGCGTGGCCCAGCCAACGGCAACCAAAGCAGTCGCGCGGCTGAAACGCGAGGGTCTGGCCACGGCCCGCCCCTATCGCGGTGTGTTCCTGACCGACGCAGGTGCAGCGCTGGCGCAGAACGTGCGCACGCGCCATCGCACCGTCGTTGATCTGCTGGTCGCCATCGGCGTGCCCGAAGACATTGCCGAACTTGACGCCGAAGGCATCGAACATCACGTCTCGGACTGCACCCTCAGGGCCTTTGACGCCTATCTGAAACGTCAGGTTTAGCCCAAGGGGCGCAGCGAACGGCAGGCCCTAAACAGGTATGATGGGCCAGATGCTCTGCAAAAAAGCTGCCTGTGCGGTCCGCGATCAGTTCTTTGTCATGGTCAAGCGTGGCCACGTGGTACGACTGATCAAGCCACAGCAGCCGGATGTCCGAAGACGACACGCTGCGCATGATCCGCAGGGCGTTTGACGGGTGCACAACATGGTCTTCACGCGACTGGATGATCTGGACCGGGCATTTGACATTCTGAAGCGTGTCGCCAATCGCCGCCTGCGCCAGATAGACGTCGCGCAGACAGGACACCGGCACTTCGGGATAGGCCAGTTCGACGACGTCGGGGGCCTTGATATCCGACCCGATGCCGGGAATCCGCTCGGGGGCGGCAAGATCCAGCACCAGCGACGCCAGCCCACCGTCATTTTCGCCTGCAATCGCATTGATCGGGACAATACCCGCAACGATATCGGGGAACCGTGCCGCAAGCGACAGCGTCAGCATGCCACCCATCGACAGGCCTGTCACGAACACCGGTTTGCCGCGTTTGACGAGCGTATGCAGCGCCTCGTCAGCAGAGGCCATCCAGTCGCGATAGCCCGTTTTGGCCATATCATCAGGCGATGTTCCATGCCCGGCAAGGCAGGGGCCAAGCACGTGAAAATCAAAGCTCTTGTTCAGCGCTTTCCCCAGGAAACGCATGCTTTGTGTGGTGCCGGTGAACCCGTGCAAAACCAGAACCGACGCACCGTTGCCTTCGTATTCAAACGGCTCGGCCCCTTCCATATACTGTCCCATTTGACTTCCTTTCCTGATCCTTCCCCCGCCGGATGGGGGGCTACTTGTTTCTCCGCGAGGCATAGACCATCGCGGCCACGGCAATGATCGCACCTTGTATCATCAGCTTTCCCGGCTCTCCGAGGCCAAGCGAGGTCAGCAGGTTAAAGCTGAACGTCAGCATGAATGCCGCAACCGTCGGCCCCAGCACACCGCCCCTGCCCGCGCCGAATGTCACGCCGCCAAGGATCACCGCAGCCAGCGAATTCAGCGCCAGATCGCCGCCGATATCCATGCTGCCGACACCCACAAAGCCCACCAGCAACAGGCCACTGAAGACGGCAAAAAGGCTTGAGAGGATGTGCACAATCGTGACGACCCGGATATAGGGGATGCCCGACGCCCACGCCGCATTGGGGTTCGCCCCGATTGCATCCACATAGCGGCCAAAGACCGACAGCCGCAGGAACAGCGCCGCAGGGATCAGGATCGCAAGCCACACGAAAAGCGCGATGGGGAAAATTCCGATGCGTTTCTGGCCGATGAATTTCAGCACCTCCGGCGCATCCCCCGGCGCATAGAACTGCCCCAGCGATATGACGACCCCCGTCAGGATCATCGCCATCGCCAGCGTAACGATCACCGACGACGCCCGAAGCCGCGTGATGAAGAACGCGTTGGTCGCGCCGACAGCAAGACCAAACAGCACACAGATCGCGATCAGCACCGGTTCTGAATAAGGCAACGCGCCGCTGGTCAGAATATAGCTGACCGCCACGATCACCCCGCCAATCGACAGATCAAGGGACAGCACCCGCATGCAGATCGACTGGCCGATCACCGCAATGCCAAGCGGTGCCGCCTGCCGCACGATCAACAGCAACAGCAAAGGGGACAACAGCACAGGTCGCGTGAAATACGCGAACAGCAGCAACAGCACAGTACCGGCATAGGCAAACGGCAGGTTCAAGACAAACCGCAACGGGCCACTCAGACGGCTGCTGCGCATCGGGGCGGTATTTTGTGTCGCGTCCGTCATGCGCCGATCGCCTTGCGGGGTTGCAGGCTGATCGCAGTCAACAGCAACACACCTGTCGCCGCCGCACGGATAAAGGGCGATACCCCGATCAGGTTCATGCCGTTGGTCATCAGCCCCAGGGCAATTGTTCCCGCGATGACGCCCCACACGCTGCCGACGCCGCCCGCCAACAGAACACCGCCAAGTGCAATGGCGGTGACGGATTCAAGGCCGTATTGTGCGCCCATCGTCGCATCCGCCGAAGCGACCCGCGCCGACAGAAAGAACCCCGCCATCACGCCGCCAAAGGAACACAACACATATGCCGAGATCCGGTGCAGCGTGACATTCACACCGTTTCGGGCGGCGTTGTCTTCGTTCGCGCCCACCGCATAGATCCGAAGACCGAACCGCGTGAAGCGCACCAAGATACCCGCCGCCACGGCGAACACAAGGCACCAGTAGAATGCGGCAGGCAGCCCGAGAAATGAAAAATCAACCAGCGCCTCAAGATAGTCTGGCACATCGCCACCCGGCACGGGCAGCACCAACAGCGCCAGCCCTTGCAGAAAGGTCAGCGTGGCCAGCGTCATCACCAGCGGATGCACCGCGAAAAGCGTCACCCCCACCCCGTTGACAAGCCCCACCGCAAGCCCTGCAACCAGCGCAAGGGGCACAGCAAGGGCCGGATCGACCGAGACGATGATCGCGCTTGTCAGGCTCAGTACCGACCCGACGGACAGATCGATGCCCCCGCATATGGCCACGATCATCTGCCCCAAGGCGACGATCAGCAGCGCCGCAATCTGCGCATTCACATTCGACAGGTTCTGCACATTCAGAAAATTCGGAGAGGCAAAGCTGATGAACACAAACATCACGATCGGCACGCCAATCGCCACAAGACCCAGCCCGGACCGCCCCGGAAACCGCAGCAGATTCATTTTGGTCATGCCATACCTTCCTTCATCTCGCCGCTTGCCGTGTTGCCCAAAGCGGCTTGCATCACAATTTCCTCGGTGGCCTCGGGGCCGCTCATCTCGGCCACAAATGCGCCCTCTCGGACCACCAGGATGCGGTCACACAGGCCCAACACCTCGGTCAATTCGCTTGAGGTGATCAGCACCGCGCCGCCCGCATCTGCAAATTCCCGAAGCAATGTCATAGATTTCCGCCTTGGCCCCGACATCGACACCGCGTGTGGGTTCCTCGACAAGCAGCACGTCGACGCCCGATGCCAGCCAACGGCCGATCATCACTTTTTGCTGGTTCCCGCCCGACAGCGCGCCAACCGCCTGCCCCGACCCGGCAGAGGCGACGCGCATCTGACCCAGCAGTTTTTCGATCTCGTCACGCTGTACCCGTGCACGGCCCCAGATCGATTGTTCGCGCAACATGCCAAGCGCCATGTTTTGGCGGATCGACAGCGGCAGATACAGCCCTTCGATTTTGCGGTCTTCGGGGATGAACCCGATGCCGGCGCGGGCTACGGCCACGATCGTGGGGCGCACGATCTGATCCGGCCCCTTGTCGTCGCTGTGTTTGGCCACCTGACCCGTCAGCGGCGGATCGATGCCCGCAATCGCGCGAATGATGGCGCGTTGCCCCTGCCCTTCGAGGCCCGCAAGCCCCAGTATTTCGCCTTTTCGCAGCGCAAATGACACCTGTCCGGGAAACACGGCCGTCGGTCAGGTCTGTCACGCGCAGCATCGCATGCACGCCCGCGTTCTGGTCCGTGCGGGGCTGGCCCGCGGCGGGGCGGGAAAAGCTGCCCCAGCTCACGACCCACCATCAACGACACCAGCCGTTCCTTATCGATATCCGCAACCGCGTGGGTCGCGACGTGCCTGCCGTCCTTCAGCACCGACACGTCATCGCAAAAACGAAAGATCTCTTCCAGACGGTGGCTGATATAGAAGATCAGCTTGCCTTCGGATTTGAGGGTAGCGATCAGATCGGCCAGTTTTTCCACCTCGGGGGCATTCAGGGCGGCTGTCGGTTCATCCAGAATGAAAATTTCCGCGTTGGCAGCGATGCCTTTTGCGATTTCGACCATTTGCTGTTCGCCCACTGAAAGGTCGCCGCAATACGTTTTGGGAGAAATCGCGCTTCCGAGCCGTGCCAGCGCTGTGGCCGCGCGGCGCTGCATCTCGGCCCGGTCAATCAGCCCCAGCCGGCGGGGTTCACGGCCCAGAAACATGTTCTCGGCAACGGTCAGATTGGGCAGCAGCGTCAGCTCTTGAAAGATGGTCGATATGCCGTGATGCCGCGCGTCCTTTGGCGAGGTCAGCGTGACTGGTGCCCCGCGCAGATGGATCTCTCCGCCATCCAGACGGTGTACGCCCGCCAGCAGGTTCATCAGCGTGGATTTGCCCGCCCCGTTTTCGCCCGTGACCGCGTGGACAGTTCCTGCGGCCCCCGCAAGGGATACATCCCCCAACGCGATGTTCGCCCCAAAGCGCTTTGTAACATTGGCAAATTTGACAATCGTCCGAGCATGGGGATGCCCATGCTCGGAAGGTTCAAGTGGTTCAAGAACTGACATTTGCGGATCAGCGTTTGAAGTTCTTCATAATCTCATCCTCGGGCAGCGTCGATGTCACCCAGAACGCATCGTTCAATTCAGGACGGTAATAATCCTTGAGGGTGTCATTGGTGATCGGTGCCGGATCCGAATAGTAGGATTTGTTCAGCGTTTCGCCTTCAAGCAGCTTGACGGTTGCACGCACCAGCGCAGGCCCGATGCCGGGGGTATAGACGGGTGCGACGGAATCAAGCTCATTCTCGGTCCAGATCCGCAGGAACCCGTTGTTGCCTTCGCCCGTCATGGGGACAAGCGGCTTGCCCACGTCCTTGAACACGTCAACGCAGGCGCGTGTCATGTCGGCGCCCGAGAACCAGATTGCGTCAACGGGCTGGCCCGACAGCACAAGGTTTTCGCACAGCTGCTTGCCCTTGGTGTAGTTCCAGTCGCCAAACACTTCGGCACCGATCTTGATTTCGGTCCCCTCAAGCGCCTCTGTCATACCCTCATAGCGCAACGTCTCTTCGTTCACGCCCGCGATCCCGCGAAACGCCCAAATCGTACCTTTGCCGTCGAGCTTGTTTTTCAACCATTCCCCGCCCGCACGTCCGAACGCCTTGCCCCCGAGGTTCAGTTCGACCGCAGAATCAAGCACCCCCTCCGATGACCCATAGGTCGTCACGAGAATTCCGGCCTCCAGCGCCGCATCTACCTGCTTTTTCACAGAAGCAGGGGCCATCGGGGCCACGATGATCGCATCCACCTTGCGGGCAATCAGATCTTCAAGATCAGCCACCTGCTTGGCCGGGGCCCATCCGGCTTCGGTAAAGATAAAGTCTTCGATCTGGTCATTCTGGGCGGCGGCGTATTGCGTTTCCTGCACCATCTGGACGATCCAGGTGTTGCCCAGTCCGGGGAACGACATGCCGATCGTCCACGGCCCTTCCTTCTTGAATTCGCCGGGCTTTGTCATCTCTTGGGTGGTCGGGTCCAGCAAACCCGGTGCCAGCAGATCCTCGGCCTGGGCCACGGTGCCCGCAGCCGCCAGCCCTGCAAATCCGGCCACAGCCAATACGCGCAATTTTGATGTCATGATGTTCATTCGGAACCCTCCCAGATTTCCATTTTTGATTGTGCGGCATAGACCGGATGTGCAACGCCCGATCCTGTTGCCGATCTTTTCGACAATTAGTCATCGACAGTTAACAGTTTGGCAAATAGCAATGGGTGATCAGGTGATAGCAAAACGCTATCGCACCATTTCTGACGGTCCCGGACGATGCACACCCACGCAAGTTTTGCCCCCCATATAAAGCCGACCCGGATTGATATCCGCCATATGCGGTATATCATTGCGGTCGCCGACACGGGCGGCTTCAGGGCCGCATCCAAGGCGCTGAACATTGTTCAGCCCGCGATCTCCAAAGGCGTCAAGGATGCCGAGCTTGACCTTGGGTTCCTGATATTCGAGAGGAATCCGCGGGGCATTGCACCGACCAATCGCGGGCTACAGTTTATCGAGGACGCGCGTCAGGTGGTCGCGCAGTTTCAACGCGCCATGCGGGCGTCGCGCCGCAACAGCGAAGGCACGACAGGCCATGTGATCGTCGGCTATTCCGCGCTTGCCACATCGCAACAGATGTCACCGGGGCTGGAGACGTTTCACGCCACGCATCCGGGCGTGCAGATCGAGATGCACATGATGTCAACCGACACCATCATGAAGTCGCTGCGGGCCGGGGACATCGACATCGGGTTCCTTTTGTCACATGCCAGCGTGACCGACCCTGATATCAGCCAAAAACCGACCTGGACCACGCAAATCGGGATCGTGACACCGCAAGGGCCGACCTCGTTCACGCTGGACGCGCTGCGGCACTATCCCTTTGTGATGGGGCTGCGCGAAAACTGGCGGTCTTACCGCAGTTTGCTGGACGCGGCCTGCCAAACCGCCGGGTTCGAGCCGCGTATCGTGGACGAGGCATGGGACATTCAGGTGATTTTCCAACGCGTCGCCGCTGGTCGCGGGGTCACATTCTATCCTGTGTCGGCCGCCGAAAGCCTGCCCGCGTCTTTGACGATGGTTCCGGTTCAGGATTTCGACGCCGAGCTGACCATTTCCATGGCCTGGAGCGCCGCGTCAGACACCGGACTGCTGCGAACTTTCCGCCAGATGTTCCATTAGTGTTGAACACGAAACAGCGGCACATCACGCCTGGCCATATCCCCAAGGGTCATCGGCCGCGCATCCGAACCATCCTTCGATCATCAATCATATCGATTGACATGTAACGGTCGTAACAATAGCCTTGTTACATGAAAACTGTTTCATGGCTTCTTCTGACCTACAAGGTTCCGCCCGAACCCGCCGCCAAGCGGGTGTCGCTTTGGCGCAAGCTCAAGGGGATGGGCGCGGTCTATCTGCAAAACGGCGTTTGCCTTTTGCCCAAGACCGACGACCATGTGCGCCGCCTCAAGATGCTGGAAAACGACATTGCCGAAGCCCAAGGCGAGTCGGTGATATTGGAAACCGTCGCCCTTGATCCCGCGCAGGAAACCAAGGTTCTGGCGCGGTTCAGGGCAGAGCGTGACGACGCCTATGAGGAATTCATCGACAAATGTGATGATTTCGAAGCCGAAGTCGCCAAAGAGGTCGCAACCAATCATTTCACCTATGCCGAGCTGGAAGAAAACGACGTTGACCTGAAGAAACTTCAAGGCTGGCTGAGCAAAATCCAGACACTTGATTTTTACGGGGCCGCCCGCGCGGTCGAAGCGCAAGAACGGCTTAAGGGCTGTGTCGTGGTGTTGGATGACTATGCCCGCAAGGTTTTCGATGCCCATGACGAGAACAGGTAAGGCAAACGCCCCACTGCACCGCAACGACAGAAAGGGAATACGACATGCTTGAATGGTCCACCGCTGCACCCTCGATCGGGGCCGCCTTTCTTGCCTCGATCGTTGAGGTCGTCGAAGCGTTTACCATCGTCCTTGTGGTGGCAACCTTGCGCGGCTGGAAGCCTGCGGCGTTGGGCACAGGGGCGGCCCTTGCCGTACTGGCAGCTATCGTTGTGATATTGGGCCCTCTGCTGGATCAAGTCCCGCTAAATTTGCTGCAATTGGTGATCGGGGTGCTTTTACTGCTGTTCGGTATCGGCTGGTTGCGCAAAGCGTCGCTGCGCGCGGGTGGCGTTATTCCGCTGCATGACGAAGACGCAATATTCGCGCGTGAAACGGCAGAGTTGTCAGAACAGGTGCAGCGTCAGAAAACCTCGCAAGACTGGATCGCGGGCATCGCCGCCTTCAAGGCGGTGTTGCTGGAAGGATTGGAAGTGATCTTTATCGTTATTGCCGTTGGATCGGGCCGGGGGTTGTTGTGGCCTGCCAGCATGGGGGCCGCAGCGGCCTGCATTCTGGTGTTGGTGATCGGCGCGATTGCCCACCGGCCTTTGGCGAAAGTGCCCGAAAACACACTCAAGTTCGGGGTCGGCGTCATGCTATCCGCCTTCGGGGTGTTCTGGACGGGCGAAGGTCTGGGCGTTGAATGGCCCGGTCATGATCTTGCGCTGTTTGCATTTGCCGCGCTGTTTCTTGCCGCTGGCCTTGGTGCCGCGCGGATGGTGCGGCCACAGACCAAGGAGGCTACGGCGTGACTATTCTCAAGGATGTCTTTTCGGAATTGTTCAGCATGTTCGTTGCAGATGCGCGGCTGACGGCGGCCATTCTGGCGCTTGTAGCACTTTGTGCACTGTTGATCCGCGCAACCACGCTTCCCCCTGTCTGGGGCGGGGTGCTTTTGTTGGTTGGATGCATCGCCGTCTTGTTGCTGACAGTCAGACGCGAGGCCAAGCGGCGGCAATCCTGAAGGAGACCATACTGCGCCCAATACTGCGCCCGATCCGCCGATATCCGCTCTGCGCAGAACCATGCCGCTTTATCAGGCCGGTTGCGCTGGCCGGGCCTGAAAACCCCACGTTGTCCGCCGCGATTTCGCTTATTGTGTTGCTGCGCCCCTGCCAAGTCGCCATGCTGCGGGTCGGGAGCACCATAATTCATGTCAATTACCGCCAGTATCTATCACCTGACCCACTACAAATATGATCGTCCCGTCACATTGGGGCCACAGATCATCCGGCTGCGTCCGGCACCACATTCGCGCACGCGGGTGATTTCGCATGCGCTGAAGGTGTCGCCGGAAAACCATTTCGTGAACCACCAGCAAGATCCTTATGGCAACTGGTTGGCGCGGTTTGTGTTTCCCGAACCAGTGATGGAATTCAAGATCGAGGTCGATCTGGTTGCAGATATGTCGGTCTACAACCCCTTCGATTTCTTCGTCGAGGAACACGCGACCAAGTTTCCCTTTACCTATGGCGAAGAAATCGCGCCGGATCTAAGCATTTATATGCGGCCCGAACCCGTCGGCCCGCTGCTGAGCGGTTTCATGAAAACGATTTCGCGCGAACCGATGGTGACTGTCGATTTTCTGGTGATGCTCAACAGCCGTCTGGCGTCCGAGATCAACTATGAAATCCGGATGGAACCGGGCGTGCAAACCGCCGAAGTCACCCTTGGTCGCGCATCGGGGTCATGCCGCGACAGCAGTTGGTTGCTGGTGCAGATCCTGCGCAATCTTGGGCTCGCGGCGCGGTTCGTGTCGGGCTATCTGATCCAGCTCAAACCGGACCTCAAGGCGTTGGACGGCCCCTCTGGCACGGATACCGACTTCACTGATCTGCACGCTTGGGTCGAGGTGTATCTGCCCGGTGCCGGTTGGGTCGGGCTTGACCCCACTTCCGGCTTGCTGGCAGGCGAAAGCCATGTGCCGCTTGCCGCTACGCCGCATTACCAGAACGCGGCCCCCATTGCTGGCGTGGCGTCCTATGCGGAGGTCGATTTTTCCTTCGACATGCAGGTCAAACGCACGGCCGAGCATCCGCGCATCACCAAGCCGTTTTCGGACACATCGTGGGACGCGCTGAACAAGCTGGGCCAGGACATCGACAAACGGCTTGAGGCGGGCGACGTGCGTCTGACCATGGGGGGCGAGCCGACTTTCGTGTCCATCGACGATTTCGAAGGCGCCGAATGGAACACCGATGCCGTAGGTCCGACCAAGCGCGGGCTGGCAGACAAGCTGATGCGACGCTTGCAGGACAAATTCTCGACCGGCGGATTGCTGCATTACGGGCAGGGCAAATGGTATCCGGGCGAGACGCTGCCGCGCTGGACGTTTTCGATGTTCTGGCGCAAGGACGGACATCCGATCTGGAAAGACGCCGATCTGCTGGCGCGCGAGGATACCAACGAAAACGTCGGTCCCGATGACGCGCGCGCGCTGCTGACTGAAATCGCACGCAGCCTGTCCGTGCCCGGTGAAAACGTCTTGCCCGCCTTTGAGGACCCCGCCGAATGGATCATCAAGGAAGGCAAGCTGCCCGAAAACGTGACGCCGGAAAACTCGAGGCTGAAAGACCCCGAAGAACGCGCCCGCATCGCACGGGTGTTTGAACGCGGGCTGACCACGCCGGCGGGCTATGTGCTGCCCGTGCAACGCTGGCAGGCACGCGCCTCAAGCCGCTGGCTGTCCGAGGTCTGGAATCTGCGGCGCGGCAAGGTGTTTCTGGTCGCGGGCGACAGCCCTGTGGGCTACCGCCTGCCGCTTGGCACCCTGCCCCATATCCCTGACACCGACTATCCGTTCGTCTATCCGCAAGACCCGTCAGAGCCGCGCATGCCGTTGCCCGAAGACGTCAGCGCACGCACCCAGGCCATTGCCAGCCGGACCGAGGATACGACCGTCGGTCAGACGCAGAATGCCCAAAGTCTTGACGCCGATCTGACAGGCCGTGTGCGCACCGCGATCTCGGTCGAGCCGCGCGATGGCAAACTGTGCGTGTTCCTGCCCCCCGTTGAAACCCTCGAGGATTATCTTGAGCTGATCGCGGCCACGGAAAACGCTGCCAAAACCATCGGGCACAAGGTGCTGATCGAAGGTTATTCGCCACCCAGCGATCCGCGCATCGATGTGATCCGCGTCGCGCCCGACCCCGGCGTGATCGAGGTGAACGTCCATCCCGCCGCGTCCTGGGCCGAGTGCGTGCACACCACCGAAACCGTCTATGAGGAGGCACGGCAAAGCAGGCTGGGTACTGACAAGTTCATGATCGACGGGCGCCACACCGGCACCGGCGGCGGGAACCACGTCGTTGTCGGCGGGGCCACCACGAACGACAGCCCGTTTCTGCGCCGTCCCGATCTGCTCAAAAGTCTGATCCTGTTCTGGCAGCGCCACCCCAGCCTGTCCTACCTGTTTTCGGGCACATTTGTCGGGCCGACCAGCCAGGCCCCCCGTATTGACGAAGCGCGGCACGACGCGCTTTACGAGCTTGAAATCGCGCTGGATCAGATCTGGCCACCCGAAGAGGGCACACCGCCGCCCCCATGGCTGACCGATCGCCTTTTGCGCAATAGCCTGATCGACGTAACCGGCAACACCCACCGGACCGAGATTTGTATCGACAAGCTATACTCTCCCGATGGGCCAACGGGCCGTCTGGGACTGGTGGAATTTCGTGGCTTCGAGATGCCGCCGAACCCACGCATGAGCCTTGCACAGCAGGTACTGATCCGCGCCATCATCACGCGGTGCTGGGAAAACCCCATCAGCGGCAAGCTGACCCGCTGGGGCACCACGCTGCACGACCGCTTCATGCTGCCCGCCTGCATCTGGGATGATTTTCTGGATGTGCTGGAGGATCTGAAAGCCCATGATCTGGCGCTTGACCCCGCCTGGTTCAAAGCTCAGGCCGAGTTCCGCTTTCCCTTCTGCGGCGAAGTCACCTATGAGGGCATGACGCTGGAATTGCGTCAGGCGCTTGAGCCATGGCATGTGTTGGGCGAAACCGGCGCCATCGGCGGGACGGTCCGCTATACCGACAGTTCGGTTGAACGGTTGCAGGTCAAATTGACGGGCCCGAATCCCGACCGCTACCGCGTCACCGCGAACAAGCGTTTTGTGCCCCTGCACCAAACCGCAAAGAACGAAGAGCGCGTGGGCGGTGTGCGCTTCAAGGCGTGGAAACCTGCAATTTCCCTGCATCCCGTGCTTAAGGTCGACGCCCCCCTGACCTTTGATATCTACGACACCTGGACGGGGCGTTCCTTAGGCGGCTGCCGCTATCATGTGGCGCATCCCGGCGGGCGCAATTTCGATACCTTTCCGATCAATGGCAACGAGGCCGAAGCGCGGCGCCTGTCGCGTTTCGAGGCGATGGGCCACACCACTGGAACCTTCTCACCACCCGACGAGGTGCCGCACCCCGAGTTTCCGATGACGCTTGATCTGCGCCGTCGCCCCGGATTGTAACCGATGCCCCCGCCCCGACAGATGCCGCAAAGCGCCCCGGCCCGCGATCTTTTGACCGGTTACCGCCAGAAGGTGGGTGACCGCGACGAGATGCTGGACACCGCGGGACACGTCAAACCTGCATGGGAGGGGTTCATCAGCCATCTCTCTGGCCTGAACCACGACGATCTGACCAACCGCTTTGCGCGCGGCGACCGGTATTTGCGCGATGCGGGCGTGCTGTACCGGCAGTACGACGAAACCATGTCGGTCGATCGCGGCTGGCCGCTAAGCCACATCCCCGTGATCCTAGGCGAGGCCGAATGGCGCGAGATTTCCCAAGGTCTGATCCAACGCGCGGATCTTCTGGAACATGTCGTGCGCGACCTTTATGGCCCCGGTGATCTGGTCGCCTCGGGGCAATTGCCCGCGACCCTTCTGACCCAGAACCCCGCGTGGCTGCGCCCCATGATCGGGGTGGAACCGGCAAACGGCAACTTCCTGAACCTGCTGTCATTCGAGATCGGGCGTGGCCCGAACGGCAAATGGTGGGTGATCAACGATCTGGTCGAAGCGCCCTCGACTGCCGGATTTCGTGATCGAAAATCGCGTCGCGATGAGCAAGGTTTTCCGCAACTTCTTTACGCAGGCGAACATTCATCGCATCGCCGGTTTCTTTCAGGATTTCCAGCAGCAGCTTTTCAACCTGCGCGGCAAGTCCACCGGGCAGATTGCGCTTCTGTCATCGGGGCCCGCAAATCAGAACTATGCCGAGCACGCCTATATCGCACGCTATCTGGGCCTTTTGCTGGTCGAAGGCGAAGATCTTATCGTGCAGGACGGTCATGTGATGGTGCGCACCGTTGCGGGGCCAAAGCCGCTTAGTCTGTTGTGGAACCGTGTGCCAAGTGCGCTGTGTGATCCGCTTGAGCTGGACCAGACATCGTTGATCGGCACCCCTGGCCTTGTCGATGCGCTGCGCCAGCAGCAGCTTAATCTGGTCAACGCCATCGGATCGGCGGTACTGGAAACCCGTGCGCTGATGGCATTCTTGCCCAAGATCGCGCGCGCGCATTTTGGCACCCCGCTGACGCTGCCCAACATCGCCACATGGTGGTGTGGCCAATCAAGTGCGCGCGACCACGTCATTGCAAACCGCGATCATATGATGATCGGGTCGGCGTTCTCGACCGTGCCGCTGATGGCGGACCCCACTCTTGCCCCTCCGGGCAGCACCACGGGGCTTGAACGCGCGCAGGACATGACTGTGCTGCTTGGGAAATCGGGGCGGGAACTGGTCGGGCAGGAAACCATCACCCTGTCCACCACGCCCACCTACGAGAACGGCATGCTCGTGCCCCGTCCGATGTGCATCCGTCTGTTTCTGGCCCGCACGCCCAAAGGATGGCAGGTCATGCCGGGCGGCTATGCCCGCGTCAGCGCAGGTCACGACGCCAAGGCGTTCGCGATGCAGCGCGGCGGCAAGGTGGCGGATGTCTGGATCAGAGGCGACAGGCCCGTCGATACGCCAAGCCTTCTTGTGTCCGGTGCCGCTGAAAACCGCGCGGCCGCGCCCCGTGCGGCATTGCCCAGTCGGGCCGCGGACAATCTGTTCTGGCTGGGCCGCTATGTGGAACGTGCCGAACAGAACATGCGGCTTTTTCGCGCCTATTTCGCCCGGATCAACGACGGTGCCCCACATGACGCGCCCCTGCTGGCCTATATGCGCAAACATCTGATGCAAGGCGTGGCCCCAAAGGCTGGCATGATGGCGCAAAGGTTTGACGTGCCGCTGGACATGGCGCTGACCGCCGCCCGCAAGATCAGCGACCGGTTTTCCCCTGACGGCATGATGGCGCTGCGTGCACTGGTCGCCACGACCAAGGAACTGGATCAGCGGCGTATCCCCCTGGAGGACGTCCCCAAAGAGATCAGCCGGCTTTTGCGCCAGATCACCGGCTTTGCCGGGCTGGTGCACGAAAACATGTACCGCTCGGACGGCTGGCGTTTCCTGAGCCTTGGTCTCTCGCTTGAGCGGGCAGCAAACATGGCACAGCTTTTGGGCCATTTGGTGGCCCCCGATGCGCCGGACGGGGCGCTGGATCTTGCGCTTGAAGTGGGTGACAGCGTGGTGTCCTATCGTGCGCGGTTCTCAATTCTGGCACATGGCACAGCGATCACCGACATTCTGGGGGTGGATGATCAGAACCCCCGCGCCATCCGCTATCACATCTCGCGGGCGAAGGAACACATTGCGGAACTGCCCGGCCAAAGCGACAGCCACGTGTTGTCAGAGGTCGCGCGCAAGGTACTTTTGCTTGAGACAGAGCTGGCGGCAAGCGCCCCTGCGGCGCTGACCCCCGACATGCTGGCGAAAACCCAGCGCGACATCTGGGACATCGCCGAAGCGCTGACCCAGGCCCATCTGGTTTAGCCGCCGTGATGTACAACATCCGCCTTACCATTTCGCACCGCTATGCCGGGGCGGCGGGCAATGGCCGCCACCTTTTGCGCGTTTTGCCCCGTGCGCTGACGGGCCGCCAACGGGTCACCGCACACCTGATCGAGGTGCAGCCGGAACCGGACGAAAGGCACGACAGCACCGATTTCTTTGGCAACGCGGTCAGCACCGTTACCCACACCGATCCCCACCGCGAGATGACGATCCACATGTCTGCCCGTGTTGAGGTGGCCCCCCCGCCCGCTTTCGAGGGGGCACACACAAGGCTTGCTGACGTGCATGCGGCGCTTGATGTCCACACGGATCTGGGGCCTCAATCCCCGCTCCATTTTCTTGGCCCCTCGCCGCGACTTGTGCCCGACGCGGACATCGCGGCCTTTGCCAGCGATCACTGCGGCCCCCGTGACACGGTCACAAAGATCGTTGAGGATCTGGGCAGGGCGCTGCATGGGGCCGTGACCTTTGACGCGGCAGCCACCACCGTGGACACCGACGCGGCAGAGGCGTTCGCGCAACGGCGCGGCGTCTGTCAGGATCTGTCGCATATCATGATCCTGGGGCTGCAATCGCTGGGCGTCCCTGCGGGATATGTCAGCGGCTATCTGCGCACCCTGCCACCGCCGGGGGGCACCCGGCTTGAAGGGGTGGATGCGATGCATGCCTGGATCAGGGCCTGGTGCGGACCCGCCGAAGGCTGGGTCGAATACGACCCCACCAATGCAACATTCATAGGCAGCGACCACATCGTCGTCGCCTATGGGCGCGATTACGCAGACGTCAGCCCGGTGATCGGCCATCTGCGGTCATCGGGGGCGCAGGTCAATTCGCAATCAGTGGATGTGGCCATCGCCAACTGATCCGCGCGCATCACGGCCCAGCTCAATGCCACGCTGTGCATTGGTGCGCCGCGCATAATCGGCGTTTCTGACCTGAAAAGGAGGTTGGTCCTCAGCCGCCTTGCAGCCCGCGCCGGTAGCTTGGCAAACTGCGGGGCCAGCGCGTTGGGGGCCAGTGCGTTGGGGGCCAATACGCCGCCGCGCCAATCGCAACCAGTGAAGACGTGCTAAAGCGCCAGATCAGCAATCAGCATTTCCTTTGAGTAGTCGGCCTTCAGCTTACACGCACCGCTTCGCCCGCCTTCGACCACGATGAAGCTGTCGCCCAGCGCATAGGCGAAATCCGCGTTCTGTTCGACCAACAGGATCGACATTTCACCCTTTTCACGCAGCCGCCGCAACGCATCTCCGATCTGCTCGATGACGTTGGGCTGGATACCCTCGGTCGGTTCATCAAGCAGCAGGACCGACGGCTTGGTGATCAACGCACGCGCGATCGCAAGCTGCTGTTGCTGCCCGCCCGACAGATCCCCGCCGCGCCGTGCCTTCATGTCTTTCAGGACGGGGAACAGGCTGAAAATCTCGTCTGGGACCACATGCTCGGCCTTGGGCAGACAGGCGAACCCCGTTTCGAGGTTTTCCTGAACGGTCATCATCGGGAACACCTCGCGGCCCTGAGGGACATAGGCGATGCCAGCCTTTGCGGCCTGAAACGCCGTGTTCAGCCGCACCGGTGTACCATTCACCTTGATCGTGCCACCCGACGCCGGATGCCGCCCTGCAATAGCCTTGAGCGTGCTCGTTTTGCCCACGCCGTTGTTGCCGACAATCGTGGTAATTTTGCCCGTGGGGGCTGTCAGCGAGACGCCGTAAAGGATGCGGCTTTGACCATAGTGCAAATCCAGATTATCGACCTCAAGCATGACCGCGCCCCAGATAAACCTCGATCACACGGGGGTTTGCGGTGACGTGATCAAGTGACCCTTCAGCCAACACCGACCCTTCGTGCAGGACCGTGACCTTGCACTTCAGACGGCGCACAAATTCCATGTCATGTTCCACCACAACCACCGCACGGGTTTGCGCGGCGCGCTTCAGGATGTCGGTGGTCTTCTCACGCTCTTCTACGGTCATACCCGCCGCCGGTTCATCAACCAGCAACAAACGCGGCTCTTGCGCCAGCAACATCCCGATTTCCAACCATTGCTTCTGGCCGTGGCTCAACTCTCCGGCGATGCGGGTCAGGCTGTCGGACAAACCGATTTCTGCGGCAATCGTTTCGATCCGCGATGCGTTTGCTGGCGTCTTGCGGTGCAGCAGGACGGCCAGTGGGCCGCGCGGGTTTTTCAGCGCCATGGCAAGATTCTGCCGCACGGTTTGCGCCTCGAACACCGTGGGTTTCTGAAATTTGCGGCCAATGCCCGCATTGGCAATGTCGGCTTCGGACATGCCCAAAAGCGAGATGTTTTTTTCACCCCAGACAACCTTGCCCTCGTCCGGTTTGGTTTTGCCGGTGATGATGTCCATGAAGGTGGTCTTGCCCGCACCATTCGGCCCGATGATCGCGCGCAATTCAGGCTCGGCGATCTGGATCGAAAGGCTGTTGATCGCCTTGAACCCGTCAAAGCTGACCGAAACGCCCGACACTTCCAAAAGAGTATTGTTCATGAGGGTTTCCTGACCAGATAGTCAAACAGGCCGCCGATGCCCTTGGGGAAGAACAGCGTGACGCAGACAAAGGAAAAGCCCAGCAGCACCAGCCACCAGTCGGTCCACTGGATGCGTGTAGAACCCAAGGTTGATGGCAGGTGCGCCGCCGCCGGTGAACCAGCTGGACAGCAGCGAGACGAAGGCCGCGCCGATCACAGCGCCATAAAGCCGCCCGCGCCCGCCGATGGCGACCCAGACCGCCAGATAGATCGACGCGATGGGCGCCATTTCGGCAGGGTTGATGATGCCCGCCTGCGGGTAGTAGAGCGCGCCCGCGATGCCCGAGATCGACGGCGGTCAGGGTAAAGATGAACAGCTTGTAGCCTTCGACGCGGTAGCCCAGGAACCGCACCCGCGCCTCGTTGTCGCGGATGCCCTGCACGACGCTGCCCATCTTGCCGGACACGACCCAGGCGAACAGGATGTACCCCAACGCCAGCGCCAGGGCAGAGGCCCAGAAAGAACACCAGACTGATCACGTCGCCTGCGATGTCTTTTCAAGCCCGGGGATGTTTTGCAGCCCCGACAAGCCCGTTGTTGCCGCGCAAGCCCGCTGTCGTTCTGGAACAGGTACAGCGACAGCGCCAGCGTCATCGCCTGCGTCAGGATCGACAGGTAGACGCCCGTGACGCGGCTGCGGAACGCCAGCCAGCCGAACACCAGCGCCAGCAGGCCGGGCACCAGGACAACCATCAGAAGCTGCAACAACAGGACTGTCGGCAAAGGCCCAGAGTCAGCGGAAATTCCGAGCTGCCCACCACGCCGAAGATCTGGTTGCCGATGGCGTCTGTGACCTCTTGCGGCTGTGGGCGGAATGACCTGGCCCGCGCAGGCTGGACAGCACGATGTCTTCGGTGCGCGCATACATCAGCCACATGCCGATGGCATAGCCGCCGATGCCGAAAAATGCGAAATGTCCAAGGCTCAGGATGCCGCAATAGCCCCAGACCACGTCCATCGCGATGGCGATCAGGCACAGGCACAGCGTCTTGCCAAGCGTCTTGACGAAGGAGGTCGAGATAAGGCCGGTGCCCGACGCCTCTGACCCGAAGGCGACCAGCGTGAAGAGGGCGAGGCACAGGCACCAGCACGAGGGTTCGGAGATGAACCGCAGGCATCGAACGGATTGGCGGCTTGCGGGCCAGCGGAAGAGTGGATTTCAGCGCATGGGCATCAGTCCGCCGCCGCCCGGCCCTTTTGGGCGACGATGCCCTTGGGCCGGAACTGGATGAACAGGATGATGAAGAGGACCATGTAGGTCTGCGCCGCAAGCGTGTTCGAGGGGTTGAACAACTCGATGCCCTTTTGCAGGAAGCCGATCAGCGTCGCGCCCGCAAGCGTGCCCCAGACGTTGCCGACGCCGCCCACGACCACCGTCATGAAGGATTGCACGATGTAATCCGCCCCCATTTCGGAGGTGACCTTGGCATAGAGCCCGATGGCGACGCCAGCGATGCCCGCGATGCCGGAGCCCAGCCCGAAGGTCAGCATGTTGATGCGGTCGGGGTTGATGCCCATGATGGCCGCCATGCCGGGGTTTTGCGTCACGGCGCGCACCTCAAGCCCCAGCCGCGTGCGTTTGAGCATGAACAGGATAAGGCCAAGGAACAGCAGCGCCAGCACGAAGATCGCGATGCGGATATAGCTGATCTGGACCACGTCGGAGAGCACCAGAGCACCGTCCAGCCAGCCCGGCGAGGTCAGGGGCCGGGCTTGCGTGCCGAAGATGTTCTTGGCCAGCTGCTGCAGCGCGATGGAGATGCCGAAGGTGGCCAGCAGCGTCTCCAGCGGGCGGTGGTAGAGGTGGCGGATCACCAGCCGCTCCATCGCCACGCCGGCGGCGAAGGTGACGGCAAAGGCCAGCGGCAGCGCCACGATGATCGACAGCGTGTAGTCGGGCACGAACTGCTGCACGACATAGCCGGTATAGGCCCCCATCATGATGAATTCGCCATGCGCCATGTTGATCACGCCCATGACGCCAAAGGTGATGGCAAGGCCGATGGCGGCAAGGAAATAGATCGACGCCAGCGACAGCGCGTCAAGCGTCAGATCGGCGGCTGCGTCAGCGCCGACCCGGGTTTCGATACGCATCAAGGGCTGCGCGGGCGGCATCTGTGATGGCGGGATCGTCCTCGGCATAGACTTCGGCGAAAACTATGGGCCGTCGCAGCCGCCTCTGGCGCCTCGTCCGTCGGTGCAGCGGCGGCACGGTGCCCGCGGCGGCCAGGGCCGCATAGGCGCGGTCGCGGGCGGCTTCGGTATCAAGCTGCGGCGAGGGCACATCGCCCACGCGGCCGTCGACGATATTGGCGGCCAGCGCGTCGCGCGATCGCGGCGGCCGGGGTCGCCGGCGGGGCGAGATCCGCAGCGACGAGCAGCGTCATAGGCGTCGGCCGCGGTCAGGCCGTCGCCCGACGGTCAGGATCGCGGGCGACATTGCCCTTCGGGCTGCGCCGCGAGTTACCGCGACGTCTGTGGCGAAGGATCTGGTTCAGCACCGCCCGCGCCTCGATCGAGGTGTCGCTGCGACAAGGCTGTCGATCGCGGCGATCGCGGTCGGCGGGATCGGGGGCGAAGCTGGCGGACAGAAAGTTGGCAAGCTGGATCTTGCGGGCCTTCAACGCCGGATCGGGTTCGCCGTCGATGGACGGCGAGCAGCGGCGCAAGCTGGTCCGGCGTCGGGACGGCGGGCAAGGATATCGATCGCGGACCGGCGCCGCGCGAGGTCGGGATCGGAGAGCTGGAACTGCACCAGCGCCGTGCCGATCACCCGGCGCACGCCGCCGTTGGGACGCAGCTTCGGTGTGGCCGGCCTTTGGCACGGTCGCTCAGCTCGGCCGTGTCGATGTCGCGCAGGGTCAGGTCGCCGCCTCGGCCTCGCGGCCCGTAGAAGAACAGGCCGTCCGCGTCGCGCTGCCAGACGCCCTTGTCCTGCCAGGGTTCCAGAAATCGGCTGACCTGGGGCAGCCCGATCGTGACCAGCGCATCGAGCGCGGTCCGAACGGTGCTGCGCGAAGGGTTGGCGATCTCATCGGCATGGGCTTGCAGGACCGGCTGCAGCGTCCTGTGCCTGCGCGGCAGGCATAGCGGCTGAGGCAGGCCAAACGACAAGATAATGACAGGACAAAGCGCAGCATGACGAACTTTCTATCAAAACGCTGGACGGGCGCGAGACGGTCTCCCGCGCCCGTCCGCTTGGGCTCAGTAGTTCGAGGTCAGCTGCACGCAGGTCTTGGTTTCGGTGTTGTACATCCCGCACTTCAGGTCCTTCCAATCCGACATCAGCACGGCGCTTTCAGGCAGGAAGTCGGTCCAGGCGTCGCCCGGCACCGGGTCGGTCTGGCTGATGATGTCGAACTGGCCGTCGGCCGGATCTCGCCGATCAGCACAGGTTTGGTCAGGTGGTGGTTCGGCAGCATCTCGGCGGTGGCGCCGGTCAGGTTCGGGAAGGTCTGCCCGATCATCGCGTCGCGACACGGCATCGACATCGGTGGTGCCGGCCTGCTCGACCGCCTGCACCCACATGTTGAAGCCGATGTAATGCGCTTCCATCGGGTCATTGGTCACGCGTTTGTCGTCGCCGATGAACGCATGCCACTGCTCGATGAATTCCGCGTTCTCAGGCGTGTCTGCTGACATGAAGTAGTTCCACGCCGCCAGGTGCCCGACAAGGTTCGAGGTGTCGAGGCCCGAAAGCTCTTCTTCGCCCACCGAGAAGGCGACGACGGGGATGTCATCGGCGATACGTTCGCGGCGGCCAGTTCCTTGTAGAAGCCGATGTTGGCGTCGCCGTTGATGGTCGAGATCACGCCGACCTGCTTGCCGTCCTCGCCCAGCTTGACCACGTCGCCGACGATGGTCGCCCAGTCGGAATGGCCGAAGGGCGTGTAGTTCACGAAGATGTCCTCCTCGGCGATGCCTTTGGACATGAGATAGGCCTTAAGGATGTTGTTCGTCGTGCGCGGATAGACGTAGTCGGTGCCCGAGCAGCGCGAATTTCTCGACGCCCAGTTCTTCGAGGAAATAGTCAACCGCCGGGATCGCCTGCTGGTTCGGGGCCGCGCCGGTGTAGAACACGTTCTTGGACGATTCCTCGCCCTCGTACTGGACAGGATAGAACAGCAGGCCGTTCAGTTCTTCGATCACCGGCAGCACGGATTTGCGCGACACCGATGTCCAGTTGCCAAAGATCACGTCGACATTGTCGACCGTCAGCAATTCGCGCGCCTTTTCGGCAAAGAGCGGCCAGTCGGACGCAGGGTCGACGACGACTGCCTCGAGCTGGCAGCCCAGCACGCCGCCCTTGGCGTTCTGCGCGTCGATCAGCATCAGCATGGTATCTTTCAACGTCGTCTCGGAAATCGCCATGGTGCCGGACAGCGAGTGCAGCACGCCGACCTTGACCGGATCGGCGCAATCCTGCGCGGTTGCCAGCGATGTGGTGCCCAACAGTGCCGTCAGTGCACATGCAGTAATTTTTGGTATCAACTTCATATCGTATCCCCTGTTGCCCGCTGCGTGACCCGGTGCTGAAAGGCACTTTTGTCTTTGCCCCAAACGCAATAGGTTGAAGCCGCAGCAGAAATGTTGTGGTCGTCGCGCAGCGGGAGGTATCTTCCACGATTACCCGCCGCGCGGCGATGGAGCCGTTCTTGGCCTGCCGGAAATGTGTGAACGCAGCCCGCCAACTTGCGAGTCAAATCGGCGAAGTTGCCCAGTGCACACGGTCGCTGTCGCCCGAAAATTGTGCGCTTGACGACAGTTCTGCACAATTAACAATCGCTTCGGGATCGTATTGGCGGGGATTTCAAGCCGCGCCTATCGCTGCACTGCGGCGTCACCACCCGGCAGATGCCAAAAAACCCCGTGACGCCGATGAAACCACTTTACCTTGGGCCCCTTGCGCCAAAGAGTTGCGCAAGAATTCAGGCACAGGATCTTTAACCATGACCGATCACACACTTTGCGCCACGCCTCAAACCGTTCATTGGGGCCGCTTCTGGTCAGAATTGCCGCCCGTTTTGACGGTCGATCCAGGCGATCGCGTGACCATCCAGACGTTTTCGGGCCGCGAGAACGTGTTGCCACCAGAAGGGTCAGGCATGACGGTGGACCCCGCATTGCGCGAGATCCTGAAAGCCGATCTTCCCGGTCAGGCGCATCTCTTGACAGGACCGGTTGCGATTGCCGGTGCAACACCCGGAGATGTCTTGAAAATCAGCATCGAAAAAATCGAACTCGGCGCGGACTGGGGGTTCAACGTGGTCCGTCCGGCGGCGGGCACTTTGCCGGGGGAATTTCCGGTTTCTGCCGAAACCGTCACCCGCATCCCTATCGACCGCGACAGCCGTGTGGGGCATCTGCCGTGGGGTGGCCGGCTGCCGCTGACCCCTTTCTTTGGGGTGATGGGTGTGGCCCCCGCCCCCAAATGGGGAGAGCTGACCTCGATCCAGCCGCGCGTGTTCGGTGGCAACATGGATCTGAAACTGCTGACCGAAGGGGCCACGCTTTATCTGCCGGTCCAGACCGAGGGGGCGCTTTTTTCATGCGGCGACGGGCACGGCTGTCAGGGCGATGGCGAAGTGTGTATCACCGCCCTTGAAACTGCACTGACAGGCACCTTCCGGTTTGACCTGCTCAAGGCCGACACCACCCCCATCAACCATCCGCGCGCCGAGACAAAGGATGAACTGATCTCGATGGGGTATCACGCAAGCCTTGATATCGCGCTTCAGATTGCGCTGCGCGAGATGATCGCGATGATCTGCGAGCATTTGCCAATCTCGCAGACCGAAGCGTATCAGCTGTGTTCGCTGGCGGCCGATTTCGCGGTAACTCAATCGGTCAATCAGGAAAAGGGCATCCACGGGCGGCTGCGCAAATCGCTTTTGGAAATCTGATGTTTATCCGGTCTTTCAGCGATTGCGGCCCTTGTCGCGGTGAAACTGCTCAGCTCGTTCTTGACACCGCCGTTCGGTTGGGCCCTTTTCATGCGCGATGGCGGGGCCGCGGCTGATGTCAAATACTTTGGCATTTACAATGCGGTGCAGACGTTCGCTGGCCTATCGCTTTTCGGGCCAGGCCTGGTTCATGAATTATTTCGGGGTGGCCACTCGGCCGCACCAAACAAACGGATGGTAAGATATGTTGCACGCAGCTTTGGGATTTGAAGGGGCGTTCAGCGCGCCACACCGGGCAGCGGCCCTCGCGGGGCGGGATGTCCTGCGCGAGGGCGGCACCGCGATCGAGGCGATGGTCGCGGCCGCAGCCACCATCGCGGTCGTTTATCCCCATATGAACGGGATCGGCGGCGACGGGTTCTGGCTGATCAAACGCAAGGGCAGCGCGCCCGTGGGTGTCTTTGCGGGGGGGCAGGCTGCGGCGCTGGCGACGCCTGAATGGTACGCTGAAAATGGCCACCCGCAGGCGATCCCAGCACGCGGGGGGCTGGCCGCTTTGACCGTGCCAGGCACCATCGGAGGATGGGACGCGGCGCTGAAGCTGCAAGATACCCGCCTGCCCCTGTCACGGCTGCTTGGCCCGGCCATTGCCTATGCCGAGAACGGCATCCCCGTTACGGGCAACCAATCGCGCACCACCGCCGAAAAGCTCGACGGTCTGCGCGACGTGCCGGGGTTTGCCGACACCTTCCTGATCGACGGCAAAGTGCCCGCGACTGGCGCAAAGCTCCACCAGCGGGCTTTGGGCCGCACGCTCAAGCATCTGTCCAAGAACGGTCTGCGCAGCTATTACGAAGGGCCGATTGCCCAGACCCACGGGGCCTTTCTCAAGGCGCATGGCAGCCCGCTGCGGGCCGAGGATTTCAACAGCTATGCCGCCGAACGGGTCACACCACTGTGCGTGCAAACCTCGCAGGGTATGCTTTACAACATGATCCCGCCGACCCAAGGTGTCGCATCCTTGATGATCCTTGGGGTGTTTGACCGGCTTGGCGTGACCCAAGGTGAAGGGTTCGATCACATCCACGGCCTGATCGAGGCGACCAAGCAAGCGTTTATCCGGCGCAACGCGGAACTGGGCGATCACACCCACATGAAAACGCCCGCCCAAGACTGGCTGACCGATGCGGCACTGGACGAGATGGCGGGCCGGATCAACCGCGAAACGGCGCTTGCGTGGCCGCATGACCCCAAGCAAGGCGATACAATCTGGATGGGGGCCTCCGATGCGGACGGCACGGTTGTAAGCTTTATCCAGTCGGTATTCTGGGAATTCGGATCGGGCCTGACCTGCCCGGACACAGGTGTGTTTTTCCAAAACCGGGGGGCGGGTTTCTCACTCGCGCCGGGGCCGAACCAGCTTGCGCCCGGCAAGCGACCGTTTCACACTCTGAACCCCGCGATGGCAGAACTGCCGGACGGGCGCGTGATGGCCTATGGCACGATGGGGGGCGAAGGACAGCCGCAAACGCAATCCGCCGTGTTTACCCGCCATGTTCAATTCGGGATGGACCTGCAACAGGCAGTCACCGCACCCCGCTGGCTTTTGGGCAAAACATGGGGGCAGGATACCACAACGCTAAAGCTGGAAGACCGGTTCGATCCTGATCTGGTGGCCCAATTAAAGGCTGCCGGGCATGACGTTGAAATCATTCCGCCCTATTCTGATCTTGCGGGCCATGCGGGTGCCGTTGTGCACCATCCCTCGGGCCTGATGGAGGCGGCGTCTGATCCGCGTTCCGACGGCGCGGCGGTGACGGACTAGGCAGGCCTGACCGCCCGGCTGTCTACGCGCGGATGACGGCAGATCGCATCGCGCAAGGGGGCCCCCCCGCGCGATGCACTGGGGTTAGCCCAACGTTTCGCGCACCGCCGCTTCGGTGTTGGTGATCACGATGTCGGCTTCTTGCTTGGTCAGGCAGAAGGGCGGTGCAAAGCCAAGGATGTCACCTTGGGGCATCGCGCGGCCAATCACGCCCTTGCCCGCGAGGCAGGTAGAAACCTTGCCGCCGATCCCTGCGGATGCGTCAAAGAACTTGCGCCCGTCCTTTTGTTCGACAAATTCGATGGCGGCCAACATGCCAACGCCACGAATATCACCAACATTTGGATGGTCGCCCAGACGTTCGCGCAAACCGGCGCGCAAGTAGTCACCGGTCACAGTGTTGTTTTCGATCAGCCCCAGATCATCAATCAGCGTGAGGTTCGCAACCCCCGCCGCAGCGCCGATGGGATGGGCAGAATAGGTCCAGCCGTGGCCGAGCGGGCCAAATTCATCCGTGCCTTCCTCAAGGACTTTCCACACCTTGTCCGAAACGATCGACCCGGACAAAGGCGCATAGGCCGAGGTAAGGCCCTTGGCGATGGTAATGATGTCAGGCTCCATCCCGTAGTGTGTCGATCCCATCATTGACCCGGTCCGGCCAAAGCCCGTGACAACCTCGTCTGCGATCAGCAGGATGTCGTGCTTTTTGAGCACTTTCTGGATCGCGTCCCAATATCCTTCGGGTGGAGGCACGATACCACCGGTGCCCAAGACGGGTTCACCGATAAAGGCGGCGATGTTCTCGGGTCCTTCGCTTTGGATCAGCTCTTCAAGCTTCTGCGCGCAATGGGCGGTGAAATCGGTCTCTGACATGTCCAGATCATCGCGGCGGAAATAATAGGGCGCTTCGGTGTGGATCACCTGATCAAGCGGCAGATCAAATTTCTTGTGAAACAGCTCAAGCCCGGTCAGCGATCCGGTCACAAGACCAGAGCCGTGATACCCCCGCCAGCGCGAGATGATTTTCTTCTTTTTCGGACGGCCCAAGATGTTGTTGTAATACCAGACCAGCTTGACGTTGGTTTCATTGGCGTCCGACCCGCCAAGGCCGAAATATACCTTCGACATATTGTCAGGTGCGCGGTCGAGCACCATTTTCGCAAGCATGATCGACGCTTCGGTGCCATGCCCAACATAGGCATGGTAGTAGGCCAGCTCGTGGGCCTGGCGGGAAATGGCCTCGGCGATCTCGGTACGCCCGTAGCCCACGTTCACGCAATAAAGCCCGGCAAATGCGTCCAACAATTTGTTGCCGTCGCGATCTTCGATATAGACCCCTTTTGCCCCCGAAATCACCCGTGTCGGCATGTCGCCGCGGGCGTGTTTGGCAAGATGGGTCGAGGGATGGAAAAAGTTTTCACGGTCCCATTGGCTCAGTTGGTCATTGTGTAGCATTTTCGCTCCTCAGCTTCGGTCGCGGCAGACATTTGCAAGTTTTTGAATACCCCAAACCGATATCCGGGGCGGGAAAGCACCGAAAATAGCTGTGGTTTGGCTTTTCCCGTTTGCCCTATACCAATTTCAACCGAAACGGAACAATCATGCCTGGAAATCCTTCGCCCATGATTGCGGCACAAGAAAAGGGGCGCACAGTGTGCGCCCCGTTGTTCGTGCAATAAATACAGGCTGGCAAGCGGTTCAAAAGCGCAAGGTAAACGCCCGGCTTAGCCCCACGCTTACGGTCCACTGGTCATCGGACCCGATGGCCGTGATCGGACTGTCAGATGCCGATTTCATCAGCTTCTCGTAGGTCAGCTGCAATTCAAGCGCCCAACGGTCGTTGAACTGATAGGTCGCCCCCACAGATATCCCCGCCCCCAGAACACCGCCATCAGCGGCATAGGCCCCGAATGTCGAGGTAACCGCCTCGGCCGGGGTGACGCCGAAATAGGTCGAGGCATAGTCAGAATCGCCAAGGTTGATCCGAGGGCCCGCAGTTATCGTCCACTGCGTATCAGGGCGCAGGATCAGATCTGCCCCCAGCGTTCCGGTGACACCGTGATGACCGCCAAAGCCTTGGCGCACCTCTCCGAAAGCCAGCCAGTTGGTTTGCTGGTATGTGACACCCAGGCCCAGTTCTACGGCTGTGCTGACGTTGTTCAGGCCCAAAAGCTCGGCGTTGTCAGATGCCTTGCGCGACCCCCGGACCTTGAAGGCACCGCGCAGCGCAAATCCGTTGTCGGGGATAACCCCGATGCCACTGCCGAAATCAGCGCGGCCCCATTTCAGCGCGCCAAAGGTAAAGCCGAGATCGGGCACCGCCGAATAGCTGTCAGAACCGGGATAGTCAGGGGCCGCCCCCACGCCACCGCGCAGGGCAAAATTAAACGACCGTTCCTGCGCGGCAGCCGGCACGGCGGCTGTTGCCAGCAGGAAACCAAGGATAAGGAAATGGCGCATCGCAGAACTCTCCTGTTGTCGTCAATGTTGTCGATTTTCATTCAGATAGCACTTCGCGGGCGACATGACAGGGTAAACCAACACCTTGACGCGAGATTGTGATGATCTGCCGATCATTGCAACACTGCATATCAAAGATTGCCTGCAAGACATGGACCCTTTTCACGTGCTTGGGCTATTGTGCGGCACGGACGTTGAAGGGGCGATTTGATGACGCATTTGCCATAGGCAAAGCATATGCAAACGGATGACGTCGCTGTCACCAGGCGCTTTCCCCCCGTCAGACGTCAAGAAAGCAACCAAAGAAAGACCGATATATGGATATCCGTGCCACGCACCCCTACCCCTCGCGCCGCTCAGCGGTCTTGGCCGACAACATCGTTTCAGCCTCGCAGCCGCTTGCGGCACAGGCGGGGCTTGCGATGCTGGCAAAGGGGGGCAATGCGGTTGATGCCGCGATTGCGACGGCGATCACGCTGACCTTGGTTGAACCGACCGGCAACGGCTTGGGGTCAGATGCGTTCGCTATTCTTTGGGATGGCACCACTTTGCATGGGCTGAACGCGTCGGGCCGGTCGCCCGCAGGCTGGACGCCAGAGCGTTTCAACGGGCTGGATGCGATGCCCTATCGCGGATGGGACAGCGTAACAGTGCCCGGCGCGGTGTCTGCCTGGGTGGCCCTGTCGGAACGGTTTGGCAAGCTGCCCTTCGCGGATTTGTTCGCCCCTGCTATCGGATACGCGGAAAACGGATTTAACGTGACCCCCAAGATCGCGGAATTGTGGCGTCGTGCGGCAGAGATACTGGGCGACCAACCAGGTTTTGCCGACGCCTTTTTGCCAGATGGCCGCGCCCCCAAAGCCGGAGAGCGTTTTGCAAACAAGCCGATGGCCGAGACGTTGCGCCTGATTGCGCTCACGAAGGGCAAGGCGTTCTATGAAGGCGAACTGGCCGAAAAGATCGCAACCTTTGCGGCAAAGCACGGTGCCGCGCTGACCGTGGAAGACATGGCGGCCAACCAGGTCGAATGGTGCGGGACAATTTCGAAGACATTCGACGATGTGGCGCTGCACGAGATCCCGCCGAATGGTCAGGGGATTGCTGCGCTGATGGCCCTGGGGATCCTGTCGCACACGCGCATCCGCGCACTGGATGCTGATGATCCAATGGCATATCATTTGCAGATCGAGGCCATGAAACTGGGCCTGCTTGACGCAGAAGCCTATGTGGCCGACGCCGCGCATATGACGGATGTCACAGCCGATGACCTGCTGAATGACGCCTATCTTGCCAACCGCGCCGCGCTGATCGACGAGACACGCGCACAGGATTTCAAGGTCGGCGCGCCCAAGGACGGCGGCACGGTGTATCTGTCGGCGTGCGACGCGTCGGGCATGATGGTGTCGTTCATCCAGTCCAACTATGCGGGTTTCGGATCCGGCGTGGTTATTCCGGGCACCGGCATCAGCATGCAGAACCGCGGTGCCGGGTTTTCGCTGGATCCCGACAGCCCCAATGTGGTCGGCCCCGGCAAGCGCCCTTTTCACACGATCATTCCGGGCTTTCTGATGGGGCCGGATGGCCCATTGATGAGCTTTGGCGTGATGGGCGGCCCCATGCAGGCGCAGGGCCACGTACAAATGGTGTTGCGGACGCAGGTCTGGGGCCAGGACCCGCAGATGGCCGTGGACGCCCCGCGATGGCGCTTGATCGAAGGCGTGGATGTCGCATGCGAAGACACGATGCCCCCCGAAACGCTGGATGCCCTGCGCGCCCTGGGCCACGCCATATCGCTTGAGACGCCGGACAACGCCTTTGGGTTTGGCGGCGCACAGGTGATCTGCCGTTTGCCGAACGCAGGCTATGTCGCGGGATCTGACCCGCGAAAAGACGGTCAAGCCGTCGGGTTTTAAGCGCAAAGACCAATCTAAGCCCAAGGTTCCCTGACCCGTAAATGGCGGGTCAGGGGGAAGGCCGGAGCCAGCGGAGTTGGGGCCAGCGGAGTCGGGGCCAACGGATTCGAGATCGGCGGACACGATCCGGATGATATCCGCCTCATATCAGCCGCCGCTCTGTGCGCTGATCCGGGTGTCTTTCGCGTCGCCGGGGCGGGCTGGATACATTGTTCAGATAGCCTGTGATCGGCAGGACATTTTTCAGCAATTCCTTGCGCACGCGGCCGCTGCTCAGCTCCATATGCAGCCCCATCGCGGTCATGACGTGTTCCCCTGTGGCGAGGTCGCTGACTGACTGCCCTTTCGTCGCCTCCAGCCCAGCAGGACAGCCCAGCCCAGCATCCCAGCCCCGCAGGACAGACGCGGCACACTCAATTCTCGTCGGCAGACAGGCGGCCGTTCACACCACGACGGGCCGCCTCTTGCGCACGCTGATCAGCAATCCAACGGTCAGCAGCACCAGTGCAGCCGTGCTCAGCACGCTCAGGCTTTCGCCCAGAATCAATGCACCCAGTAGCCCGCCAACCCCTGGCACCGCCGCAAGAATGGACGAGGTGTTGGCATTGCCTATCGTCCGCGAAGCATGCGCGATAAAGATCAGCCCAATCAGGTTGGGCACGAAACCTTGATAGACCGCCTGCAACAAAAGCGGCAACACCGGCGCATCGGCAAGGCCAGAGGGCAGCCATATCGCCCAGATCGGCAGATAAATCACCGCGTTGACGACCGTACCGCAGAAAATCACCTGCATCGCGCCAAGCTTCCAACGCTCTGACAGGATCACATAGGTTGTGAAGAAAAGGGCACCGATCACAAACATCAGATCCCCGACCCACGCCCCCTGATAGGCGATGACACCCCCGCCCCAAGCCAGCACAATGGCGGAAATCAGAATCAGCGCAGCGCCAATCCCCTGCCGCAGGCTGGGGCGGTTTCCCAGAAAAAGAAGACCGATTATGATGCTGACCAGCGGCAACATCCCGTTCATGAAAATTCCACCATGTGCCGCTGGCGCGAACAGAAATCCGCCAAAGACAAACAGGATGTAGATTGGCCCCAGGATGAACGACAGCACGGCAATCTGCTTCAGGCTCATGCCCCGCCATGGCTTATAATAGAGGCAGAGCGGCAACGCGATCAGCGAGGCCAGACCATAGCGCATGGCCGCCAGATCATAGATTGTCAGTCCGCTTTGATTGGCGACCCGGCTGACAATCAGCCAGAACGACCAGACAAAGACAATGATCCACGCTGCGGCATAGCCCGAAACAGCGGATGGTGAATTGGTGTTCATCAGCGCTGCCCTTTTGTGCGTGAAACCTATGGGGGAAATCTCCCGGATCTCAGCAGTAGGATCTGGGGCCGCGGGAAACAAGGGCAGACGGCCAGAGAACCGTACACCCCGCGCCCGCGTCCAACCAGAAGCTATGCCCCTAGGGGCTTTAGCCCATGCGTTCGCTGGTATACGCCCCCGGAGAGGCGGGGAAAACAACCGTCTTTGTGCCGTTCAGAAATGTGCGGTGCTGCGCATGCGCCAGAATTGCGCGTGACAGAACCTGCGCCTCGACATCCCGCCCAAGCGACACATAATCCGACGCAGATTGCGAATGGGTCACGCGCACGGTGTCCTGTTCGATGATCGGGCCTTCGTCCAGATCGGTGGTGACATAGTGAGACGTGGCGCCTATCAGCTTCACACCCCGCTCGAACGCCTGCTTATAAGGGTTTGCGCCCTTGAACGATGGCAAGAACGAGTGGTGGATGTTGATGATCCGGCCCGACATCTTCTGGCACATGCTTTCCGACAAAATCTGCATATAGCGGGCCAGCACGATCAGCTCGGCCCCAGAATCTGTCACCTCTTGCAGGATACGCGCCTCGGCGTCTTGTTTGTTTTCCTTTGTCACCTTGATGTGGTGGAACGGAATATCGTGGTTAACGACGACTTTCTGATAGTCGGTATGGTTTGAAATGACGCCCACGATATCAATAGGCAGTGCGCCGATCCGCCAGCGATACAGCAGATCGTTCAGGCAATGGCCAAAGCGCGACACCATGATCACGGTTTTCATCTTGGCGGCGTCATCATGAAAGGCGAAATCCATCCCGAAAAGCTGCGCTACATCCGCCATGCGCTTGGTCAGCGTGTCAATGTCTGCTCCGGTTTCAGAGACAAAGCTGACGCGCAGAAAGAATTGCTTGGTTTCGGCATCGTCAAACTGGGAACTGTCCGTCAGGTTGCAGCCATTATCAGCCAGAAAGCTGGCCACCGCGGCAACGATGCCACGTGCGGATTTACAGGTAACGGTAAGGCATAGTTTCGTCATATAAGCTGTCCTGATGATGCGATGGGTGCGCGTGGCGTGCATGTGCAGTAGTCTCATACGTCTGCCGCAGCAAGTTTGCAGGGCGGGATGGGTGAAAGATGTTTAAAAAATATACCTGTGCCAATAAGGGATGCCGAAAACACGCGCATTACGAGAACGCTGCCCTCATGCTGCAGCCCCGCCAAAAGCGATATATTGTTGCCAGCGTTGCCTGCCCCTGCCACCCTCAGTGCAGTTTCCGCATGGCGAGGCGGTATTGCTTGGGCGGGGCGGTATTGTGGGGGCGCTATAGCCTGAAAAAGATGCGAAGCTCAGGCCGCGCGGGTATTTACGATGGACGAGGTTAAAGAATGGCAGCCCAACCGAAACAGGATCCCGGACGGGAAATCGTCATGACCCACGGCGTTCTCAGCAAGGACCCCGAGAAACTTTTCTACGCAAAGGGCTGGCGCGTGTTGCCCGCAGTCATGAAGGAAGCGACCCTCAGACTTTGGAGTGATGATGGTTTCGGGCTGGCGGGCAACATCGCCTTTCGTGCCCTGCTGGCGATGTTTCCGTTCCTGATTTTCACAAGTGCCATGACCGCCTTTATCGGAGACAGGTCGATGGCCAATGATCTGGTCGATTTTCTGATCGCGATTGTCCCGCCGTCGCTGAGTGAGCCTATCGTTGCCGAGGTCAAACAGGTGATGACCGTGCCGCGCGGGGGCATCCTGAGCATTGGTATCCTGCTGACGATCTGGTTCGCCGTGGGCGGTGCCGATGGCGTGCGCATCGGGCTGAACCGGGCCTATGGGCTGCGCGAGACCAGATCCCCGGTGGTGCTTTACAGTGTACAGATCGTGATGGTCATTCTGGCCAGTCTGGTCTTGGCTCTTGTCGGCTATCTGCTGGTGCTGGCACCCCGGGCCGGGTCGTGGCTGCACGCGCTTGTACCGGGCTTTGATCCGGCGTCGGTCACCGTCAGGCTGATCCGCTTTCCGGCATCGGCCACGATATTCGTGGTTGCGCTTTTTGCCGCCCACGTGTTGCTGCCCGCCCGCAGAACAAAGTTTTCCAACCTCTGGCCAGGGGTCATTTTCACGGCAGTGGCCTGGACATTGCTGGCCGCCGCCTTTTCGTTCTACATCCGGATATTCGGAACCTATGCAAGCTATTATGCGGGGATGGCGGGGATCATTGCAGCGCTTTATTTCATGTATCTTGCAGGCCTCATCCTGATCTTCGGAGGAGAGCTTAACCGCGCCCTGCGCATCAGACGTCTGGCCAATCGCCTGAAGACCTGACGCATGGCGGGGGGGAACCTTGACGGCGGCGACCCTGTGGATTTCAACCAAGCGTTGCCTTAGCATAGGCATGGAACAGTGTGCGGAATGCCCCCGTCTGGGGGGATGACCCATCTGCCAAAGCCACCGACGTTAAAATGAGGCCCCATGACCTATTCCACCCCGCAATCAGATCTCGGCACTCATGAGGTCTACAACCAGCCACAAGACCGCGGCGATTGCGATCTGTGGAAAAGCGACCCTGCTTTGCAAGAATTCGCCCCTGGCATGGGCGCACAGACAGACGCGATCAGCAGCTATGGCAAGACGCTGGGTCAGGCGGCCTTGCGCGAAACGGCACGCGACGCCAACCGGCATCCGCCCAAGCTGACGCTGTTTGATCGCGGGGGGCGGCGGCTGGATGAGGTGCGGTTTCATCCCGCCTACCACCAATTTATGGAAATTTCTGTCGCAGCCGGCTATTCCGCCGTCGCGTGGGAAGGCGGCACCGGCGGTCATGCGACCCATGCCGCCATGGTCTATCTGGCCAGCCAGGTGGAACCCGGCCACTGCTGCCCTTTGACCATGACATATGCATCCGCCCCCGTCCTGCGTGGGGCGGACGGCATCGCGACCGACTGGCATACGCGGGCGCTGTCACGCCAGTATGATCCGTCCGTCAGGCCGATAACCCAAAAGCACGGGGCCACCATCGGCATGGCGATGACCGAAAAGCAAGGCGGTTCAGATGTCAGGGCCAACACCACCCGCGCCGAGGCCGACGGAGAGGTTTGGCGGCTGACCGGGCATAAATGGTTCTGCTCTGCGCCCATGTCGGATGGCTTTCTGACGCTCGCGCAGACGCCAAAAGGGCTTGGCTGCTTTCTGGTCCCGCGGTGGCTGGACGGTGCGCGAAACGATATTCGCATCCAACGGCTGAAAGACAAGCTTGGAAACCGGTCGAACGCGTCGGCTGAAATTGAATATAACCGCGCGCTGGCCTATCAGATCGGGGAAGAAGGGCGCGGCATCAACACGATCGTCGAAATGGTGCATCACACCCGGCTTGATACCGCAATCGCGCCGGCCGGTTTGATGCGTGCCGCCCTGACCGAGGCACATCACTGGGTGTCCCACCGCACAGCATTTCAGAAAAACCTGATCGACCAGCCCTTGATGCGCGCCGTTCTGGCCGACCTGACGCTGGATTGGGAAGGTGCCCTTGCGCTTGGGCTACGCATAGCACAGGCCTTTGACGGGACAACGGAACAAGACCGCGCTTTCGCCCGTGTGGGCGTGGCGTTGACGAAATTCCTCAGCAACAAACTGTGCCCGATTGTCGTCGGCGAGGCGATGGAGGTGCTTGGCGGCATGGGCTATGTCGACGACACGCCCCTGCCGATGCTCTACCGCGAGGCTCCGCTGAACGGCATCTGGGAAGGGTCCGGCAACGTGATCTGCCTTGATGTGTTGCGCAGCCTTGCAAAAGACCCCCGCACGCGGGATGCGTTGAATGCTGAACTCGATACGGTCGCCGGGCAAGATCCACAGTATGACGCCGCGCTTCAGGCCCACCGCATCCGCTGGAAAGGTCTTCCGGCAGAACACGAAGCCCGCTGGTTCGTGGAGCGCACCGCGCTTCTTCTGACCGCTTCTGTTCTGATCAGACACGCACCGCCCCCGATTGCAGAGGCGTTCGTCGCGACGCGACTGTCAGACGACCGAGGCCGCATTCCCGGCACTGCCCTGGCCCCGAATACCAACATCATCTTGGCGCGGCTCGGACAGTCGGAACCAGAAGGGTCAATAAGCAACGCAAAGGCGGGATGACGCAAGATCAACAACGGCGCCCTATTCAATCGTGCTGATCAGTGGCTCAAACGAATTCGAGTTGGTTATCCTGGCACCGAAGTTCCAAGGCCGAAGAATTCCAGAACCCTTCAAAAATCAACCTGGGGTGCCTCCCGTTTCATAAAGTCTGCTGCTTCCAGTTATTTTTGTTTGATTTGCCAGTGAACCGGCAACAGCCGTTGTTCATATTCATGCGGTTGAGGTTCTCGAACGCTTTGACGGAATTAAACCCATTCCGCCGCGCAGCTTCGATGTCAAATCCACAAGAGATCCAAAGACGAACATTAAAATCTAATGATACTAAGGTTTTAAATGGTGCCCAGGGGCGGAATCGAACCACCGACACGAGGATTTTCAATCCACTGCTCTACCCCTGAGCTACCCGGGCTTGCCAATGAGAACAAAGGCTTGATTGGCATATCGCGCTTTCGGGGTATCGATGCGCGTTCTTTTGATAACTGGCCCTAGGATCAAAACCCGGTGCCGATCATCACAATCATATGACAACTGGCGTGACTTTTCCTATATAAAGGCCGCACTGTCAACAAGGCGGCTAAAATTTTTTCGTCTTATTTATCAATCATTTAGTTTTTACAGCTGCCTTGGTCATACCGTTGTTTCCGCTGCCAATATCCATCCGGAACCACAATGATAAAAAAGGGGCGATAATTTGGATAAATATCGCGTCAGAACGTCAAAGCAACCACGACGTGTATTGCGGCGCTGGTGTAAATTCGTCTCAATGCTGACGGCGCGTCACACGCGCGCTAGTGTGGCTTTGATGGTGTATTCAGCGCATCATCGGCGGCTTCGATTGCGGCTTCGATGTCATCGGGATCCTGGCTTGGGGCGGCGTAGCTGCCATTCAGCCATTTTGCCAAATCAATGTCAGCGCACCGGCCTGAGCAAAAGGGGCGGTATTTGGTAGAGGATTCCCCCCTGCAAATCGGGCAACTCACTTTAGAACCTCGGTTATGGCGATACGGGCACGCTTGCGTTGCAGTTCATAATGCCCCAGCGGGGTCCAGCCTATCAAGGTCGTTTCAACGTCATCGGCGCGAAAGGCCTGACGCAACGCTGTCTCGAACGGGCGGCGGTCTTTTTTGGGCATGGGGGCCAGGTCCAGCGTGATTTGACCGCCAAGCCCCCGCAGCCGCAATGCGCGAGGCAAAGCACGCGCGCAGGACATATTCGCCTTGATGCCCGCGGCCAGCGACGCATCGTTGCCTGTATTCACGTCCACGGCAACCAGCGCCCGTGTCGGTTCAACGAACATTGACGCGCCGCTATCCAGATCGACACGCGGGTGGCGCAGCGCGTCAATCGCGTCAAGCACACCGTGGGTTTCAAAGCTGCCTGCGTCGGTTATGATATCCGCAGGCGTGACCCAATCGCGCCAGGCCAGCACGTGGGGGCCATCACCTTCGGAAAGCACCTCCATCTCTGTGGCGCTGTCGCCAAGAACCTTGTCCGCCAAGGTCAGCATGGCATCGATGTCATCGGCGATATCGTCGGCCTCCGCGCCCGCGCAGGACGACCGCAGAATCAGGCCGTGCGCAGCGCCATCCGCTGAGTCGTGTGCGATTTCCAGCAGGCGGTCGCGCTCGTCTTCGTCGCGGATCGAGCGCGAGATATTCATGCCCGGCGCGTCAGGCGTAACAATAGCATAGCGGCTTTTGAACAGAAGCTTTTGCGTCACAGGAATGGCCTTGCCCGGTTCGGCATAGCCTGACACCTGCACCAACAGCGGCTGACCCGGAGCCAGCCCCTTGATCTGGCGCAAAAACGCGGAACCGTCGGGCGTCTTCATGAACATCCCCCCCTGCCCCTTGACGGGCCGGTCCGCGATGGCGCGGTAGATCGTGCCGGGGCGTGGGACGTCGCTGTCGATCAGCAGATCGTCAAGCTTGCCGTCCACCATCAGCGCGGCGGCTTCGACCTCGCCCAGATGGTCCAGAACGATTGTCCGCCCCTTCATGATGTCTCTCCGTCGAAAATATAGCCTGCGGCGCGCAGCAGGTTTGCGGTTTCGGCCAACGGCAGGCCAACGATGCCGGTAAACGAACCGCTGATCCACGGGATCAACGCACCAGCGGGGCCCTGAATGCCATAGCCGCCTGCCTTGCCCTGCCAATCGCCTGACGCAAGATAAGCGGCGATTTCCCCTCGGACAAACGCTTCATGCGTACGGTGCTGACCACGTCGCGTTCCCACAGTTTGTCACCGCGTTTGACTGCGACGGCGGTGATCACCTTGTGACGCCGGCCCGACATAAGCCGCAAGAAAGCGCGACGCCTCCTGTGCGTCTGCGGGTTTTCCCAGGATGCGTCGCCCCACGGCCACCGTGGTATCGGCGCAAAGCACGATATCTTCAGGGTCGGCGGGCACAGCCGCCACCTTTTCGCGGGCCATCCGAGCACAATAGGGGCGCGGTAATTCAGCCTTTCCGGAGTTTCGTCAATATCAGGGGCGCGAATGGCATCGGGCACAACGCCGATTTGCGCCAGCAATTCCTTGCGACGCGGACTGCCTGATCCGAGGATAAAGGTCATATTCAAGCCCGACGCGCCGACCAAGAATCGAATAATAATTCCTGGTAAGGCGCTTTATTTAAAGCGGTAATTGATCCGGCCCTTGCTCAGATCATAGGGGGTCATTTCGACCTGAACCTTGTCACCTGCCAGAACGCGGATGCGGTTCTTGCGCATTTTGCCTGCCGTATGTGCGATGATCTCATGGCCGTTTTCAAGCTCGACCCGGAATGTCGCATTTGGCAGGAGTTCCTTCACAATACCGGGGAATTCGAGCGTGTCTTCCTTGGCCATGGTCTCTCCTTGTTCACTTTGCCCTGGATTTTCAGGGCGCAGGCTTAAATGGGCGCAATTTTCCCTTTTTTCAAGGGCTATTCACAGCAGAGATACGTTTATCGCGGTTCCATCACGCCCGGTCTGGTCCACCCAGTGGTTGCGGTTCAGTACGACACCGTCGGCACGCACCCGTCCCACCTGCGCCAGATCTGCTTGGGCATATGTCCAACCGGGCACGTTGATTTCACCTGCATTAAGCACGCCCGTGGGCGGAAAACCCACATCGGGCGGACAAAAAATACCTCCTGCGCCAAAGGAAAGGCCAAGCGCATCAGACCAGTCGGCGGGCCCCACGCAGGACGACATCGCCGTGATGCACTGATTCTCAAGCGCACGGGCCATTGACCCGATTCGCACCCGCCAATAGCCAGCAAGCGCTTCGGTGACGCTGGGCACGGCGATGATATCGCACGCGCTGAGCGCACGGCCCAGCAGAGGAAATTCGCTGTCATAGCAGATCAGAATACCGATCTTGCCAAGGGCCGTTTCAAACACCTGAAGCGCATTGCCGCCCCTCACATCCCAGACTTCACGTTCGAAACGCGTCATGATCTGTTTGTCCTGCACACCAATCTGACCGGTTGGCGTAACCAGCCGCGCGCGGTTGACAGGGCGGCCCCCTGTGGCGGCTGGCCCGGATGCGGCAACGATGTGCACGCCGTATTCGGCGGCTAGCCGTTGATGCACAATATCTGCATCGGGCAAACGGTCGGACACGGCAAAAAGCGACGCTTCAAGATCACCCGCTACATCAAGGCCGGCCAGCGTTGCCAGTTCCATTGCGCCATATTCGGGAAAGACCAGAAGGGTCGCCCCGTTTACAGCAGCTTCGGCAACCCACGCCGAAAGCTTGTCTTCGTATTGCGCCCAACTGGTCAGCACATCAAGAGGATAGGCGGCGGTGGCAATTTTCATCAAGGGTCTCCGGCTTTGGTGTGTCCATGGTGCGCCTCTTGCAACCCGGCTTCAAGAGGGGGCAGCGGAATGCAGAAATATTTCAATTTCTTGAAATTCCACCCCGCCATAGACCAATAAACTTGCGCATTCCAGAAATCCATTTCACAAAAATAGAAACTGCAAAAGGGACGGCCGGATGATCAGAAAAGGGGTGACCCTGCGCGGAATCGAAGTGTTCGAGGCGTTGGCAAGCAGCGGCTCTGTGGCGCAGACCGCCACGTTGACCGGGCTTAGCCAGCCAGCCGTCAGCCAGCAGATGCGCAACCTTGAGACCGCGATAGGCACCGCGCTGATCGATCACAGCTGCCGCCCCATGCGCCTGACAGCCGCAGGCGAAAGCTTTTTGCGGCGCACGACCGCGGCACTGGCGCAATTGCGGTTGGCGCAAAGCGAGCTCACGGTGATGGATCTAGCGGACCTGACCGACCTTAGCCTTGGGGTTATCGACGATTTTGAAAACGATCTGACCCCGCGTCTGGCCACGATCTTGGCGGACAGCATGGCGGGGTGCCGGTTTCGGATGGTGACTGATGGCAGCAAGGGGCTGATCCAGGCCGTGCAGGACAAGACGTTGCACATCGCGATTGCAGCAACCGGCGGCGATGCCAAGGAAGGCCTGATTGAAATCCCTCTGGCGCGGGATCCCTTTATCATCGTCACCCCGTCTGACTGTCAGGCCCCCGTGATCGATCTGCTGGCCGCAAGGTCGGACCTGCCGTTTCTGAAATACGAAGGCCATCAACTGATCGCGAACCAGATCTCGACCTATCTGATGCGCACCAATGTCACGCTGGCATCACAATTCGAGATTGGCAGCCACCTTGCCCTGATGGCAATGGTTGCACGCGGCATCGGCTGGGCCATCACCACACCTTTCGGTTTTGGCCGTGCAGAACGGTTCCACGATACGCTTGCAGCACATCCCCTGCCCGCGCCGGGGCTGTCGCGACAAATCTCGCTTTTTGCCGGCGCCGATTGGACAGGTCCGGTGCCCCAGAATATCGCGATCACGATGCGCCAGCTGTTGAAGACGCACATGATCGCACCAACGCTGGCGCAACTGCCGTGGCTTTCAGGCAGCTTTCACGTGCTTGAGGGCTGACCTGCTTGCAGCGCCCTGCCGTTGCTGGTTGAATTCCCCCAACCAGAAGGACAAGCCAGATGAGCAAGATCGTCATACTTACCGGAGCAGGTATTTCAGCGGAAAGCGGACTAGAGACGTTTCGCGCCGAAGATGGGTTGTGGGCACAGCACCGCGTCGAAGACGTGGCCACCCCCGAAGGCTTCATGCGCAACCCCAAGCTGGTTGTCGATTTCTATAACGCCCGCCGCAAGCAAGCAGCCGAGGTTCAGCCCAATGCCGCTCACAAAGCGCTTGCCCGTTTGCAACAAAACCACGCCGGTCAGGTCGTCATCGTGACGCAAAATGTCGATGATCTGCATGAACGGGGCGGGGCGCGGGATGTGATACATATGCACGGGGCGTTGAAATCCGCGCTTTGCGGGGCCTGCAATTACCGATGGGGCGCGGCGATGGTCATGGCCCCCGGCGATCCCTGCCCCAAATGCGGTGCGCCGTTCGCGCGGCCCGACATCGTGTGGTTCGGCGAGATGCCCTATGATATGGATGCGATATTTGATCATCTGGCCGAAGCTGATGTGTTCGCCGCCATCGGCACGTCAGGCAATGTATACCCCGCCGCCGGTTTCGTGGCCGAGGCGCGGCGCAGCGGGGCGCACACCGTCGAGCTTAATCTGGAACGTTCCGCCGTTGGCAATCAGTTCGCCGAACATCGCACCGGGCCTGCCACGCGTGTGGTCACGGACTGGGTGGAAGATATGTTGGGTAACGGCACGCCGCCGCCGCGGCCCGGCTTCAGATAATCGCTGAAACCCGGCCACGACGCCTTGTTTAGCCAGACATTTTTAGTTCGACATTTTGCTGTGGTCGCCATGTTGCATGGTGTCGTGCCCGGAATGGTCCATCTTCATCTGGCCCTCCATAGGCTTGCGATCCTGGTCAACGACGACGTCGATATCGACCTCACCGGCCTTCTCGAACTCCAGCGTGACCTTGATAGTCTCGCCCTGTTCCAAAGGACGCTTCAGCCCCATGAACATCAGGTGATCGCCGCCACGCTGGAACACGTGTTCCTCGTTGGCGGCGATGGGTACGCCCCCCTCGATCGCGCTCATCCGCATCACACCGTTTGCGTCTTCCATGTGGGTGTGCAGTTCCACCTTGTCAGCGACATCCGACGATGCCCCGATCAGGCGATCATCAACCGCCGAATGGTTCATCACCATCATAAATGCCGCACCGGACGTCGATTGCGCAGTTGAGCTGCGCAGATAGGCATCATGCACCATCATATCTGTCGCCTGCGCCGCAAGAGGTGCCGAAGACAGCAGTACGGCCGCGCAGATTGCACGGGAAAGAAAAGTCAGTTTCATTTGGTATTATCCTGTATATTGCAGTGGTCTGAGAGAAGTTTAAGTCAGACGGATACAGGGGGGGGGTGCCCTTGGATCGGGGCGTTCCTTGCGGCGTGGGATTTCGACGATCGAGGATAGTGTGATGTGCCCCTCAAAGACGATCAGCCGGGTGGGCGGATCCAACAGCATCACTGGCCCGTCAAACGCAATATTCAATCCCGCATCGGGGCAGATATGCGGCGCACTGGTCGGTTTGCCGGTCGCGTCAACATAGATTGCCAGCGGACCTGCCCCGGTACACAGGATCATCTGCCCCGTTGCAGCAGACGCCCCCCGCGCAACAGCCATGCTTTGCCCGGTGAGGGAAAGCATCAGGCTCAGCAGTACAGCAATAAGCGAACGGCGTGTCATGAAAGCAAGTCTAGCCAATCTTGGCATCCGGCGCGACGCGCAAAAACGACGCAACCCCAGCCAGGGGCCGGGGTTGAAAAATCGATCATCAGGTAAGTGTCTTAGGAAAGCACTTCAGCGGTCGCGCTGGACTTTGCAATCGCTTTCTTGACCTTCAGTGCGTTGACGGACAGTTCAGTATCCTTCGCCTTGGCCATGAACTTGTCCAGACCGCCACGGTGATCAACGGTGCGCAAGGCCGCCGCAGAGATGCGGAACTTGAAGCTGCGACCCAACGCTTCTGATTGCAGGGTCACATCATTCAGGTTTGGCAAGAACCGACGACGTGTGCGGTTGTTGGCGTGGCTTACGTTGTTGCCCGACATGGGGCCTTTTCCGGTCAATTCGCAAACGCGCGACATGGGTTCATCCTTTTGCTGCGGGGCGTGCCCCGGCGATCCGGACCAACACCCAAACGGGCTGCGCATCGGCACCCCTGAAACTGGTTTGCTGGCTTTAGGCGGAATCACCAGCGGGGTCAACCCAAGCCTGCGGGTGAAACTGCTCTTTTCCTTTTGCATCCTGCCAAAAGATTTGCCATTTGTGGGGAATGAGTATCCAGACCCGTGCCCTTCTTGTCCACCTGTTCACCGCCACGGGTGCGATTTTCGCAATGTTGGCGATGCTGGCTGCTGTCGATCAAAAATGGGATCTGATGTTTCTCTGGTTGGTCGTGGCCTTTTTTGTCGACGGAATAGACGGCCCGCTGGCGCGTAAATACGACGTCAAGAAAAACGCGCCAGAATTCGATGGCGTATTGCTGGATCTGATCATCGATTATCTGACCTATGTGTTCATCCCGGCCTTTGCGTTGTTCAAATCCGGCCTGATGGACGGGTGGAGCGGTTGGGTCATGATCATCGTCATCACCTTTGCAAGTGCGCTTTATTTTTGCGACAGCCGCATGAAAACAAAAGATAATTCGTTTTGGGGTTTTCCCGGATGCTGGAACATGCTGGTGCTTGTGCTGTTCGCGCTTTCGCCGCCTTGGTGGGTGTCCCTGACGCTGGTCATCTTCCTGTCTGTCGCGATGTTCGCACCTTTCAAGTTCGTGCACCCCGTCCGCACAGAGCGTTGGCGCAGCATTACTTTGCCGATGGCGCTGGCCTGGACATTCTTTGCAGGTTGGGCCGCTTGGGTCGATTTTCACCCCGAAAGCTGGGCGCATTGGGGGCTGATCATCACCAGTCTGTATCTGGTTTTTGCAGGCGTGGCGCAGCAATACCTGTACGAGCGTGAAGCGTAGACCGCGACCGCCGACCATCATATCCTAAATCAGCAACCCCGCCGCACCTTCATGGCGGAGCAATGCAATCTTGGTCTCAATCCCACCTGCCCCGGAATATCCCGTCAGCCCCTTGGCCCCCATCACACGATGGCAGGGCACAATCACGGGAATCGGGTTCTGACCGCAGGCCTGACCCACGACCTGCGCGGGCAACCTCAGATCCTTTGCGATCTCGCCATAGGTCCGGGTTTCTCCGAAAGGTATTGATGAAATCGCGGCACACACGGCGCAAAGCGTATCACTTCCCGCAATCCGCAGCGGCACCGTGAATTGGGTCAACCGCCCTGCATCATAGGCGCGCAGTTCTTCTTCCGCCTGATCCAACACCGCGCTGACCCCACGTACTGCGACCGCCCCCCAGGACAGGCGCGTGATCACGCCTGTCTCTTCGGTGACGGTCACCGTACCGAAACGCGTCTCGATGGACCGGTGCCTCCCAAGACACGGGCGCAAGATATGCGCCCACCGCTACGAGATCGCAGCGTCACACCGCCCGCAAACGCCGGGATGGCTATGCGTGCCCACATCCGGCAAGACCTTCCAGCAGCGTGCGCATTTCTCGCCCGATGCTTTCTCGAAGACCACTGCTATGCCATCGGTCTCGGGCATGCGGAATGCCTCTGCAGGGGCGTCATCTCCAGTGATCGCAATTTGCGAGGTGATGCAGACATCCTCGAATGCAACGCTTTCCAGCGCCGCACGCTGCGCATCATCGGTGACATAGACAATCGGTGCCGCCTCAAGCGAGGCTCCGATGACCTTGTCGACCCGTTGCACTTCCAACGCAGATGTCACGACGCGGCGTGCCACACGGACCTTGGCCCACTTTGCAGCCAGATCCGCATCCAGCCACGCTTTGGGCGTTTCGGGAATATCGATCAGATGAACCGAGCTTTCCTCGCCCGGGAAACGTTCCAGCCACACCTCCTCCATCGTGAAGACAAGAACCGGGGCCAGCCATGTTGTCAGGCGATGGAACAGGATATCCAGCACCGTCCGCGCCGCCCGCCGCCGCGCCGTATCACCGTCGCAATACAACGCATCCTTGCGAACATCGAAATAGAACGCCGAAAGATCGACCGTGGCAAAGGTGAACACCGCCTGAAACACGCCCTGAAAGTCAAAGCGCGCATAGCCGTCACGCACCACCTGATCCAGCTCCGCGAGGCGGTGCAGCACCCAGCGTTCAAGCTCCGGCATGTCCCGGGATCAGTCCGGTCGCTTTCCTCAAAGTCGGACAGCGCCCCCAACATATAACGCATCGTGTTGCGCAAACGGCGGTAGCTGTCGGCGACACCTTTCAGGATTTCCGGCCCGATCCGCTGGTCGGCGGTATAGTCGGTTTGCGCCACCCAAAGACGCAGGATATCCGCGCCATATTGTTCGACGATCTTGGCTGGCACGATGGTGTTGCCGATGGATTTGGACATCTTCATGCCCTTCTCGTCCAACGTGAACCCGTGCGTGACGACGTTGCGATAGGGGGCGTGGCCCGATCGTGCCGACCGATTGCAGCAGCGACGAATGGAACCACCCGCGGTGCTGGTCTGTGCCTTCCATATAAACGTCAGCGATACCGTCCTCGGACCCGTCCGGGCGGTCGCGCAACACAAAGGCGTGGGTCGAACCGGAATCGAACCATACATCCAGAATATCAAAGACCTGTGTGTAGTCGTCAGGGTTCACGATCCCGCCCAGGAAACGCTCCTTCGCGCCATCCTCATACCAGACGTCCGCGCCATCCGTCTCGAACGCGTCGACGATGCGCTGGTTCACCTCCGGGTTGCGCAGCAGAAAGTCGGGATCAGTGGGCAGCGCGCCCTTCTTGGTAAAGCAGGTCAGCGGCACACCCCATGCACGTTGACGCGACAGCACCCAGTCGGGGCGGGCCTCCATCATCGAATGCAGGCGGTTGCGGCCCTTTTTGGGCACCCAGTTCACGTTGTCGATCTCGGTCAGGGCACGTTCGCGGATGGTTTTGCCGAATGTGTCCTGCCCGTCGCCCACGGGCTTGTCGATCGCGGCAAACCACTGCGATGTGTTGCGATAGATCACGGGGGCCTTGGACCGCCAGCTGTGCGGATAGCTGTGCTTGATCTTGCCCCGCGCCAACAGCCCGCCTACCTCGGCCAGCTTGTTGATGACGGCGGTGTTCGCATCGCCTTCCTTGCCGTTCGGCTTAGGATCGACTTGCCGCCAAAGAACGGCAGATCGGCCCGGAAAGAGCCATCTTCGACCACGTTATACGTGATGACCTGCTCCAGCATACCCAGATCGCGGTAAAGCTCGTATTCTTCAAGCCCGTGGGAAGGCGCGCAATGCACAAAGCCTGTACCTTCGGTGTCGGTCACGAAATCGGCGGCGCGGAAATCGCGGATATCATCCCACTCGCCATTTGATCCCTCGGCACCTGCAAGGGGGTGCTGCAATGTAACCTTGGCCAGTTCATCCTGCGTCACGTCGCGCAGTCGGCGGTACATGCCTTCCTCCAGTCGCGCCCGTTTCAGAACATCGTCGGCCATGCCGTCGGACAGCAGATAGCGGTCACCGATGTTGACCCAGACTCCTCGGGACGCCCGGTGATCTCATAAAGACCATACGAGATATCCTTGCCATACACGACCGCCTTGTTGGATGGCATCGTCCAGGGTGTCGTAGTCCAGATCACCACCTGTGCACCATCCAGCGTGGCGTCACCCGTGCCCACGACCTTGAACTTCACCCAGATCGTAAAGCTTTCCTTGTCGTGATACTCCACCTCGGCCTCGGCCAAAGCGGTCTTCTCGACAGGCGACCACATCACGGGCTTTGAGCCCTGATAAAGCGTGCCGTTCATCAGGAACTTCATGAATTCCTCGGCGATCACCCGCTCGGCGTGGAAATCCATCGTCAGATAGGGATCGGCCCAATTGCCGGTGATGCCAAGGCGTTTGAATTCGTCGCGCTGTACATCGACCCAGCCGGCGGCAAACTTGCGGCACTCGGCGCGGAAATCGTTGATCGGCACGTCGTCCTTGTTGCGGCCCTTCTGGCGATACTGTTCCTCGATCTTCCACTCGATGGGCAGACCGTGACAATCCCAGCCGGGGATATAGCGCGCATCAAACCCCATCATCTGATGCGACCGCACGATCATGTCCTTGATCGTCTTGTTCAGCGCGTGCCCGATATGCAGGTTGCCATTGGCATAGGGCGGGCCATCATGCAGCGTGAAAGGCGTCCGGCCCTGCTTTTCGCGCAACCGGTCATAGACGCCGATCTTTTCCCATCGCTCCAGCCATTCAGGCTCCCGCTTGGGAAGGCCAGCGCGCATCGGAAAGTCAGTCTTCGGCAGGTTCAGCGTGGATTTATAGTCGGGCATTTCGGGCGTGTCGGCGCACATGGGGGGCGTCCTTTGGCAAACAGTATTGAGGGAATGATGATCAGGTGCGGTGCGAGTATCTCAAACACCTCTGCCCGGCGTCTCGAAATATCAGAGCGCCGGGAAAATAATTCGAATGATGATCACGGATATCCGGTTCATGCGCCCGCTTATAGGCCGCACGCCAGCAGCCGACAAGCCCCCACGCATGATCTTGGATCCTCGGCTTCTCTGGCTCCTAAATATCCCGGGGTTTGGGGCAGCGCCCCAATCAGGTCTCGGCCTGCGCCCCCCCTACCGAAAAGCCCCGACAACGCCCGCTTGACAATACTGCGCACCTTGGGTCTGCGCCCCAAAGAGAACGGCATCGGACGGCAGACCTCCATCGCCGCGACACCAACCCTTGCGGTCAGCGCCCCGTTGACCAGCCCTTCGCCAAAGCGGCGTGACAGCCGCGCCAGCACGGTGCCACCCAAAACAGGCTCCAGCATATCGTCGCCGACAGCCACGGCGCCCGTGGCCACCAGATGCGACAGCACGGCCCGCGTCAGACGCCACGACCCGAAAAAACCCGACCGCCCTCCGTAAATCTCAGCCACCCGCCGGATCATGCGCAGGTTGCTGGTCAAAGCCGCCGCAACATCCGCCAGCGCCAGCGGTACCAGCGCCGTCACGGTGGCCACCTGCCGGGCCGCCGCCTCGACCTCGCGGCTGGCCGCAATATCCAGCGGGGCCAGCAATTCAGCCTCGGCGAGCGACAAAAGTGCGTGTGCGTCCAACTGGTCGCCGCGCAGTTCCGCCAGCCGTTCACGGCCCCAGCGGGTATCCTCGCGCCCTTTGTAAAGCCCAACCAGCCTGTCCGTGACGTCCCTTGCCGCCTTCAGATCGTCCTGTGCCAGCGCCTGCCCCACATCATGGTGCAACCCGTCCAGCCGCGCCAAACGGCTGAAGGCCGCGACTTCACGCAGGCACAAGAGCGCCAGAACCAGCAGCACCGCCCCGATCAGGATGCTCATCGCCAGACCCAGCACCGGATAGCTGGCCATTAGACCCGCAACAAAACGCCAGGCCGCGATCGACACCAACGCGCCGATCAGCGTGGTCAACAGCCCCCAAAAAAGCTTGACCAGACGTGACGGCTTGCGCGCGGCCAACCGTGCGGCAATTTGCATGGCCTGGCCCTGTGGCGCGGTCATGCCGATCTCTGGCACAGGCGGTGCCTCGGACACAGACGGGCGCGGCCTGTCGTCCGCTTCCAGATCAAAAAGGATCGGACCTTTTGCCATTACTCAGCCCCTTTTCGCCACTCGTACCGGATGTCCGGCAATCCAAAATCATTGCCCGTTCCTTGGGTGCGGGCGGCTTCGACAAACCCGGCCTTGCGATAAAACCGCGAGGCGCGGTCATTCGCGGCGAAGCTCCAAAGAGCGAGGTCGTCCCTCGTGCGCTTGGCGTTTTCCACCAACTGCCTTGCGATCCCCCGTCCCTGCGCTGGCGGGCTTAGATAAAGCCCGTGGATTTCAGCGCCCCGCCGGGCGATGAACCCCGCAAGGGCCCCATCGACGCGCGCGACCTTGATCCAGCCCGCATCGATCATATCGCCAAGGGTCTGGATCTCTTCGGCGCGGCTGTGGACCTGCGGCAGCCAAGAAAGTCGCGCGTTGGCGTCTGCCATGATCCGGGCAAGCGCCCCTGCGTCCAGCACGTGGGCCGGGGTCAGAACGATCCTGGAGGCGGTCACAATCGATCCCCGATCAGGAATTCGGCGGCCCTGTCCAGCCGGATGTGGGGGGGGCCATCGCCGGGGCGAAGATGCAACCGCGCCGGGGCAAAGCGCATGATCCGGTAATCCTGATCAAGCCAAGTTTGTGCACCGGCGCGCGCAGGGCTTAGCAATTGTGCGGGATCCTTGGGCAATTCTCCGGGGTAAAAAGCGGCCTCCTTGCCGGTTTCCAGCAAACTGCCCCGCACGACATCCAGTGTCTCGCCGTCGTGGGGCATCGTCGCCTCGGTTGTGGCGCGCAGCGACGCGATCGACATCGCGGCGGTCTTTGCCCCGGCAAAGCGCGCGCGGTCGCGGGCGTCACGTGTCAACGCCTCCATGATCGCGGTCAGACTGGGGTGCTGGGCGTGGTGCAGATGATCCGCCTTGGTGGCGGCAAACAGGATCTTCTCAACCCGTTTGCCGCGCAGGATCTGGGTCAGAAAGCCGTTGCGTCCGGGTTTGAAACTGCTCAGGATTTCGCTCATTGCGCCGCGCAGATCTTCGACGGCACGCGGACCCTGATTGATTGCACCCAACGCATCGACCAACACCACCTGCCGATCGATTTTGGCAAAGTGATCCTTGAAAAAGGGCTGGACCACCTGGCGTTTGTACGCCTCGAAGCGCCGCGCCATCTCGCGCAGCAGTGACCCGCGCGGGGCGGCGCTTGCGGGCAAAGGCGCAAAGGTCAGCACGGGCGATCCGGCCAGATCACCGGGCAGCAGGAACCGCCCAGGGGTGCAATCGGAATAGTCCATTGGCGCGGGCCGTCTTAAGGTAATCAGCAAAGCGGGCGGCAAGGGCCTGCGCCGTCGGTTCGTCCAGTTTGGCATGGGGATCGGTCTGCGACACCAGCTCAAGATAGGGTGCGGCTTCCTGACGGTCCGCGATGCGGGCCAGCACCTGCGACGACCAAGTGGCGTAATCCACATCAAGCAGCGCCAGATCCAGCAACCATTCACCGGGGTAATCGACGATATCAAGATGAACCGTGCGCGGCCCCTGCAAGCCCGCCAGCAACCCGTTTGGCCGCACCCGCAACGACAGCCGCAATTGCGAGATCGCCCGCGTGCTTTCTGGCCAATGTGGCGAGGGGCCGGTCAAGGCGGCAAGGTGGCTCTCGTATTCGAACCGGGGCACGGTATCATCGGGTTGCGGCTGCAAGAACGCCGCCTCGATCCGCCCCTCTGCGGCGGCCAACAAGCCGGGCATCCGTCCGCGATCCAGCAGATTGGCGACAAGCGACGTGATGAACACCGTCTTGCCTGACCGTGCAAGGCCCGTGACACCCAAGCGAATGACCGGCTCAAAGAACACCTCTGACACGCCGTCCTGAACATTTTCGACCTGCCGCCAGATCCCGTCGGCAATTCTAGAGAGTACCAAAGCCCGCGCCCGCCTTTATTCTTCTGCTGTTTGGCAACATAAGCACGGCAGGTGGGGATTGCCAGATCGCAGGCGTCACGCTAAAGCCCCGCCATGTTCCGCTATGCCCTGAAAATCGAATACCACGGTGCGCCATTCGTGGGCTGGCAACGCCAGATTGGTCTGGCTTCGGTCCAGGGCACAGTCGAAGCGGCTTTGGCAAAGATCGAACCGGGCGTGCACAACATCGCGGCCGCAGGCCGGACGGATGCGGGCGTGCACGCGCTGGCGCAGGTGGCCCATTGCGACTTGCAGCGCGCATGGGAACCGTTCCGCCTGTCAGAGGCGTTGAATTACCACATGAAACCCCACCCCGTGGCGATCACCGCCTGTGCGCAGGTGACCGATGATTTTCACGCCCGGTTTTCAGCGCTCGAGCGGCGCTATCTGTTCCGGATCCTTGTGCGGCGTGCGCCCGCAACCCATCAGGCGGGTCTGGTCTGGCAGGTCAAGAAACCGCTGGATGTGGCCGCCATGCGCAAAGCTGCCGCGCATTTGATCGGCAAACATGATTTCACCACCTTCCGGTCCACCATCTGCCAGGCGGAATCGCCGGTAAAATCGCTTGACCGTCTTGACGTGACCGAGGTTCAGACCCCCGGCGGCCTTGAGGTGCATTTCGACGTGCGCGCCAGATCGTTCCTGCACAATCAGGTGCGCAGTTTTGTGGGCACGCTGGAACGTGTCGGTGCCGGATCCATCCGGCCAGATGACGTCAAACAGGCGCTTGAGGCGCGCGACCGTGCCGCCTGCGGGCCGGTTTGTCCGCCTCAGGGGCTTTACCTTGCGCATGTCAGCTATCCGGTTGACCCCTTCGCTGGCTAGGCCACTAAAGGGTCGCGATGGTCTTCCAATCGCCGTGATGCACGCCTTGGGCGTCCACACGTTCAAAGCCGTGCGCCCCAAAGAAATCACGCTGTGCCTGTATCAGATTTGCCGTGCCGCGTGCCCGCCGGATCGTGTCATACCATGCCAATGCGGCGCTAAAGGACGGCACCGCGACCCCGGCAAGGGTTGCCGCGGCGATCACCCGCCGCAGCGCCCCCACAGAGGCATCAAGCCTTTCGCGGATGGCCGGTGCCAGGATCAGCTCACCCCGGGGAAGGGAACCGCGGAACGCCGCCGCGAAATCATCCAGCAGCACGGACCGGATGATGCATCCTGCGCGCCAGATCTCGGAAATACGCGCCATATCCAGCGACCAGTCAAATTCCTGCGATGCCGCCGCCAGCAACCTGAAGCCCTGCGCATGGGCAAGGATCCGCGCCGCCAAAAGTGCCTGTTCCAGATCATCCGCATCCGGAAGGTCGGATGCCTGCCGGGCGGCAGGTAAACGCGGCTCTGCGACCGCGCGGGTTTCGGCTTCACTCGACCAGCCCCGCGCACCCACGGCTGCCTCTATCGCGCTGGCGGACTGGCCCAGTTTCAGCGCCTCGATCAGGGTCCAGCGGCCCGTGCCTTTTTGCCCGGCCTTATCCAGGATCATATCAACCAGCGGCTGGCCCGACTTGTCATCGGTCGTCTGCAAGGCGGCGGCGGAAACTTCGATCAGATAGGAACTGAGCGGCCCGGTCTGCCATTGCTCAAACAGGCGGCCGATTTCGGGCGCGGTCTGTTGGCCGGCGTCGCGCAGCAGCCCGTAGACCTCGGCGATGAGCTGCATATCGGCATATTCGATCCCGTTATGCACTGTTTTGACAAAATGCCCGGCCCCGTCCGGCCCAAGATGGGCCACGCAGGGATCGCCCTCGAACTTCGCTGCAATCGCTTCGACCATCGGGCGCAGGTGGGTCCAGCTGTGCACAGTGCCACCGACCATCATCGACGGGCCGTGCCGCGCCCCTTCAGCGCCGCCGGAAACACCCATGCCAACGAAATGACGCCCCGTCGCCTTGAAGGCATTTGCCCTGCGCCGGGTTTCGTTGAAATCGGCGTTGCCGCCGTCGATGATCGTGTCGCCCTCTTGCAACAAAGGCAAGACGGCATCGATCATCGCATCCATCGGCGCACCCGACGGGATCATGAACAGGATGCTGCGCGGGCGTGCAATGGCGGCGACGAAATCGGCCAGATCAGCCACCCCTGTCAACCGGCTGGCAAGCGGCCCCGCCTTGGCAATGAACGGGGCAATCCAGTCGGGTTCCTTGTTGGTGACAGCGACGGAAAACCCGTGATCCGCCAAATTCAGCGCCAGCGCACTGCCCATGGTGCCCAGACCATATACCCCGATATCGGCCCCCTTGATTTGCATTTTCATGCAGCCTATCTCCTTACTATTGCCTAAAAGACTGGCGCTCAGGGCAGGTATCGGCAAGGGCTATCGGGTAAGAAATTGATTTTCGTTGTAAAATCGTTTATTGTTTATCCATAAAACAAAAAACATATAACGACAGGCAAGTGATATTAACAATGATGCACGTTTTCAGACGCGCATGGGAAGATATGATCCGTCCCATGTGGCAAAGACCAAAAATGATCCAGGTTGCAGCGCTCTGCTACCGCGAAACACCCGAAGGAAAACAGGTTCTTCTGATCACAAGTCGTGACACGGGGCGTTGGATCGTGCCCAAGGGCTGGCCTATTGACGGGCTGGACGGTGCCGGGTCCGCGCTGCAAGAGGCGTGGGAAGAAGCCGGCGTTTCAAAGGCTGACATCGAAACCGACCCGATTGGCTGTTATGACTATGACAAGCGTCTAAGCGACGGGCTGGCCACGCCTGTTGTCGCGCAGGTCTATCTGACCCGCGTGAAAAACATCAAAGACGACTATCCCGAAGTCGGTCAGCGCAAGCGGCGCTGGTTTTCGCCGGATGCTGCGGCAAAGCTGGTACAGGAACAGGAACTCAAGGAAATCCTCCTGGATCTCTGACCCCCCACTTCACGCGCACGCTGCTTGCGAAATACCACTGGCTGTGGCAGGACCCATTGGTTTATCGAACCGGAGTCCCCATGAGCGACGCACCCAAAGGCCACCAGTGGAAAACACTGGACACGGATCTTCACCGCATTTCAAGGGTCGAGCAAGCCGCGACCTATGCCGCCCGTCCGATGGTGGGCTTTGGGATCGCGCTTGCGTTTGTTGTCATCGCGGCACTGACCGCTTCGGTATTTTTTGGCAATACACCATCTAGTTTCGTCGTGATCGCCGCTGCGGCCTTCGGGGCCTATATGGCGGTCAATATCGGGGCAAATGACGTCGCCAACAACATGGGCCCGGCCGTCGGGGCCAAGGCGCTTAGCATGGGGGGCGCGATCGTCATTGCCGCCATATGCGAAAGCGCAGGCGCACTTTTAGCCGGCGGTGACGTCGTATCGACCATCTCCAAGGGGATCATCGATCCAGCTTCGGTGGCGGACACCAGGGTTTTCATCTGGGCGATGATGGCGGCGCTGATTTCGTCGGCGCTGTGGGTCAATCTGGCGACATGGGTCGGTGCACCGGTATCGACCACGCATTCGGTTGTGGGCGGCGTCATGGGGGCGGGGATCGCAGCAGCCGGGCTTGGCGCGGTAAATTGGGCCTCGATGAGCATGATCGCCGCAAGCTGGGTGATCTCGCCCGTTCTGGGCGGTGCGATTGCCGCCCTGTTTCTGGCGCTGATCAAAGCGAAGATCCTCTATCAGGATGACAAGATAGGCGCAGCGCGGCGCTGGGTGCCCATTCTGATCGGCGTGATGGCAGGCGTGTTTGCCGCCTATCTCGCGCTCAAGGGGCTGAAAAAGATCGTGCATATCGACATGGGCATGGCGCTTTTGATCGGGGTCGTGTTGGGCATTCTCGCCTATCTTGTGTCGCGTCCCGCAATCAGGCGTACCTCGGAAGGGATGGAGAACCGCAACAAGTCGGTCAAAGTTCTCTTTGGCCTGCCGCTGGTGTTTTCGGCCGCCCTGCTCAGCTTTGCGCACGGGGCCAATGATGTGGCAAACGCGGTTGGCCCCTTGGCGGCAATCGTGCACGCGTCGGAATTTGGCGGCTTCGAGGCGAAGGTATCGATACCGATGTGGGTGATGATCATCGGTGCTTTTGGAATTTCATTCGGGCTGTTCCTGTTCGGACCTAAACTGATCCGCATGGTCGGTAGCCAGATCACCAAGCTGAACCCCATGCGTGCCTATTGCGTGGCCCTGTCGGCGGCGATTACGGTCATTGTCGCATCCTGGCTGGGGCTGCCTGTCAGTTCGACCCACATCGCAGTGGGCGGGGTTTTTGGCGTCGGGTTCTACCGCGAATGGCATATGGAACGGCGCTTGCGCAGGCCAGGTGTCATCGCGGGGCGTGTGACCCGTATCGCCGCCGAAGAACGCCGCCGCCGCAAGTTGGTGCGCCGGTCGCATTTCATGACAATCATTGCGGCGTGGGTCATCACCGTTCCTGCCGCTGCTGCAATGTCTGCGGTGATCTTCTGGGGGTTGAACGTGCTGGTCAGCTAAGATCGGACGGGGCGAGACGCGGCACCCCTGCTGCGCCTGCCTTTGCATTTGCCTCAACCTGACGAAGCGCCTCTGCGACGCGGCTGCACAGCGGGGTGGGCACCGATTTTGCAGTCCCCATACGGATGATCACCCCTTGCAGCGCGTCGATCTCGGTTGGTTTGCCCGCAGCAAGGTCATAGGACATTGACGCGCGTGCCGTCGGATCAATCGTCAACATCCTGGACGCCACCCGCGAAAAGATCGGCGTCGGCAGACGCAGTACCCACGGAACCACGGACATTGGCACCGGAAGGGTCGATTTAGGCGCAATCCCATGCGCCTTGAGCACGCGCAGCGCCTCGGCCATCTGATCAGCCATCAGGCGGCGCCAGGGCCGTTGCAGCAGTTGGGCCTGCAAGTTCAGGCCGGACAACGCGTTAAGCGCATTGTTGAGGTTGATCAAAAGCTTGCCCCACTGCACCGGCGCAATGGCGTCGCTTTCGGTAAACACCAGATCGGGCGAAGATAAATCAGCGGCCAAATGCCCCTTGCCCGCCGCGATCACGATATCCCCGTTGGACGCGCGGTGATACCTGGCATCGGCGACAGGCACCACATTGAACGGGACCATCGCGGCGCGCACGTCGTGGTCGGGCAGCTTGGCGCGCAACATCGCTGAGGCATCCATCCCGTTTTGCAAACTGATGACCGTCGCGGTTTTTGGCGCATGATCCGCGATCATCTGTGCGATGCTGCCTGTGTCTGCCGTCTTGACGGTGACGAGGATGATTTCGGCGGTTGCAAGGCTGGCAGGATCCGCCGACAGCGTTATGTCAAATGCGGCAACATTGCGGTCCAGCCCGCCGAAATCGGTCAGGCGCAGCCCATTTGCGATAATCTGTTCAGAAATGCGCGGGCGGGCCAGCAAAGTCACATTGTGGCCGTGGGTCGCCAAAAGCCCGCCTACGAAACAGCCGATCGACCCCGCGCCTGCGACAGTGATCGGCCTATGTGCCGTCATTTGTTCAGACACCAGCGCATGATGGATTTCTGGGCATGGAGCCGGTTTTCAGCCTCATCGAAGATCACCGAGCTTGGCCCGTCCATTACTGAACTGGTCACCTCGTCATCGCGGTGCGCGGGCAGGCAGTGCATGAACAGCGCGTCCGTTTTGGCCTTGGCCATCAGCGCGTCATTGACCTGGTAGCCGCGCAATTGGTTGTGGCGCCGTTCGCGCGCGGATTGCGGATCATGCATTGAAACCCATGTGTCGGTGACGACCAGATCGGCACCTTCGACCGCCTTGTTCGGATCACGCTCGATCGTGTAAAGCCCGCTGAGCGACGCTTCGGGATCAAGCGGGGGCGGGCCCGTGAAAACCAGATCGAAGTCAAAGCTTTTGGCCGCATGGGCGAAGCTTGCAAAGACGTTGTTCCCGTCGCCCGACCAAACCACCTTCTTGCCCTTGATGGGTCCGCTGTGTTCCTCGAACGTCATGATATCGGCCATGATCTGGCACGGATGGGTGCGGTTGGTCAGCCCGTTGATGACCGGCACCGAGGCATATTCGGCCATCTCGAGCAAAGTCGCCTCTTCGAACGTGCGGATCATGATCAGATCGACATAGCGCGACAGCACACGGGCCGTGTCGGCGATGGTTTCACCGTGGCCAAGTTGCATATCGGCCCCTGACAGAACCATGGTTTGTCCGCCCATCTGTCGCACGCCCACGTCAAAGCTGACCCGGGTCCTTGTCGACGGCTTTTCGAAGATCAGCGCGACCATGTGATCCTTGAGCGGTTGTTCATCATCCGGTGCCCCACGCGGGCGGCCCTGACGCTGCGCCTTCATGGCGGCAGCATTGTCGATGATGCTGCGCAATTCAGCCGGATCAGTTTGATGGATGTCGAGAAAATGTTTCATAAGGCATTCTTCTTTTTGGAAAAGGCGGGGGGCCAGCCCCCCGAACCCCCCGGAGTTTACTTGGCAAAATGAAGATCAGGCCGGGGCCAGGCTACCTGCGGCCTGATCAAGCCGGGAAACAGCTTCCGCGATCTCTTCATCGGTGATGGTCAGAGGGGGCAGCAAACGGATGACGTTGTCGGCTGCGGGAACTGTGATGATCTGATGTGCGTAGCCTGCGGCGACCATGTCCGTGTTTGGAATTTTGCATCTGAGGCCAAGCATCAAACCGCTGCCGCGCACGCCTTCCAGGATATCAGGGTGGCTGGCGACAAGGCCTTCGAGCTTTTGGCGGATCAGGCTGGCTTTTCGGTTCACCTCGGCCAGAAAGGCGGGAGTACCGATGATATCGACCACGGCGTTGCCGATGGCACATCCAAGGGGGTTGCCGCCATATGTCGAGCCATGTGTGCCCGCCGTCATACCGGACGCCGCATCTTCGGTTGCGAGGACGGCACCCAAGGGAAAGCCCCCCCCAATGCCCTTGGCGATCATCATGATGTCGGGCGCGATACCAGACCATTCGTGGGCAAAAAGCTTGCCAGTACGGCCCACGCCGCACTGAACCTCGTCCATGATCAGCAAGATCCCGTGTTCATCGCACAGATCCCGCAGCCCCTTGAGGCATTGATCCGGTACGGGGCGAATGCCGCCCTCGCCCTGCACGGGTTCGATCAGGATTGCAGCTGTCTTGTCGGTGATGGCCGCCGTCAGCGCATCGTGATCGCCGAAATCAAGGTGGACAAAGCCTGGCAGGAGCGGGCCGAACCCTTTGGTCATCTTTTCGGATCCGGCGGCCGCTATCCCGGCAGAAGAACGCCCATGGAAAGAGCCGGAGAACGTGATGATCTCGACCCGTTCTGGCTGGCCCTTGTCGTAGAAGTACTTGCGGGCCATCTTGACCGCCAATTCGCAGATTTCCGTGCCCGAATTCGTGAAAAATACCGTGTCGGCAAAGGTAAGTGCGACCAGTTTATCCGCCAGCGTCTGCTGTTGCGGGATCTGGTAGAGGTTTGACGTATGCCAAAGCTTGCCCGCCTGGTCCGTCAATGCGGCGACCAGCGCGGGGTGCGCATGGCCAAGAGCGTTCACCGCGATCCCCGCGCCCAAATCCAGAAAACGGCGGCCGTCTTCCTCGATCAGCCAGGAACCTTCGCCTTTGACAAAGCTGAGGGGTGCGCGGGAATAGGTCGGCAGGACAGAGGGGATCATCGGGAACATCCTTGTGGGTTGGCCGCATCAAAGGCACAAAAGGCCACGGGTTGCGGAAAGGGTCAATGCAATTTGAGGGGGCGCGACACAATATTGTCGCCATATGACATTTGGCCCGCCCGTTTTACCGGTGGGAAACGCTGGGCTTCAGCGTCGTCGCGAGATCGGGCTTGCGCGTTTGGTCATATCCGCTGGATAGGTTAGTTTTGCCGGTTTGCAAAGCAAAATTGTCCCGGTCGTGGTCGGATTTGATCCGCCACAGTGTTTATGCGTTAATTTATATGTGGTTTTGGCGTTGCGTTTCGGCGCATCGCGGCCGCAATCATGCTTGGCACCTTGCACCCAAGCTGTCAGTGATTAGTATAGAGACCTCAGAATTCTCCAAGGCGGTCCGTCAGGGGCCGCTTTTTAGCTAAGGACGCCAAATGTCTTGGACCGATGACCGCGTAGAAATATTGAAAAAGATGTGGGGCGAAGGCCAGTCTGCCAGCCAGATCGCCAAAGAACTGGGTGGGGTGACGCGCAACGCCGTGATCGGCAAGGTGCACCGGTTGGGTCTGTCGAACCGGACGTCGAACGGTACCCCTGCCCCCGCAGCCGCAGCCGCCGCACCGGCCCCCAAGGCAGATCCAAAGCCGAAACAGCCCGCCAAGCCAGCGGCTGCCGCCAAGCCAAAGGCCGAACCCGTTGAGGAAGTAACCGAGGCGGCCCCGGCCCCCCGCCCCAACCTGCCTGCGCGCGCCAAGATCATTCCAGCGGGCCAGCCGCTGCCGCCGCAACCGTCCGCCAATGAAATCAGCCCTGAAGCCTTGGCAAAGGTCAGCGAAGTCGAAAAGAAGTCGAAAAAGATCGGCCTGATGGAGCTGACGGAGCGGACCTGCAAATGGCCGGTCGGCGACCCGGCTACAGAAGATTTCTGGTTTTGTGGTCTGACTGTGCAACAGGGAAAACCTTATTGCGAGGCGCATGTGGGCGTGGCGTTCCAACCGATGAGCGCCCGGCGCGATCGTCGCCGCTAACCCCTTTGATCGGCAACTGAAGAATGTGGGGGGTCGGGCCGATGTGCCCGGCCTTTTTGGATTGCAAGATCAGCCGACAGCCGTCTTGCCGCGCCTGTCACTGCGCAGTTGTGCATACAGCACGTGGGTACGCCAGCGGCCATCGATCTGAAGATAGCTTTGTGCGACGCCTTCGTATTTGAAGCCGGTTTTTTCCAGCAACCCGCGCGAGGCCGCGTTTTCGGGCAAGCAGGCCGCTTCGACACGGCTCAGATCCAGACGCGTGAACGCATGGTGCACCGTTGCGTCAATCGCTTCGCGCATATAACCGCGCCGGGCAAACTGTTCGCCCGTCCAATACCCCAATGTGCCCGCCTGCGACGGCCCGCGGCGAATATTGTCAAGCGTGATCGCCCCGATCAGGGCCTGGTCGCTGCGCCGGATCAGAAACAGCGGCAAGGCCGTGCCCCCCGACACCGACCGATTGGCCCAATAGACCCGGTTGGTAAACGCCTTGCGCGACAGATGATCGCTGGCCCATGACGGCTCCCAAGGGCTGAGGTAGTCGATGCTTTCGGACCGCAATGTGGCCCAAGGGCGAAAATCGGCGTGGATCGGCGGGCGCAAGGTCAGCCTTTCCGTTTCAATCGCTAATTTCCGTTTGACCAGAAGCATCAGGCGGCGCGACGCTCTTGCAATTGTTCCAGTGTCGGTGCCGTTTCGATGGGCCCATATAGCGCGAGGGCCGCAGGTGCCGTTGTGGCGATTGTCTGGGCGAAATCACGTACGTCGCCAGTGGTGACAGCATCAATCTGCGCGATTGTTTCCTCAAGCGGCGGCACGCGATCCCAGATCTGGACCAGACGGGCCAGCCGTTCGGCGCGGTTCGACGGGCTTTCCAGCCCCATCAGCAAAGACGCCTTCATCTGAGCGCGGGCACGCGCAACTTCGGCGGGTGACATGTCACTGGCAGCACGCTTCATCTCGTCGATCGTGATTCCCGCCAGTTCCGGAAGCTGTGCGCCGCTGGTGCCTGCATAGATCGTCATCATGCCGGTGTCGTCATAGGCCCCTGCTTGGGCAAAGATGGTATAGCAAAGCCCACGGTTTTCGCGCACTTCCTGGAACAGACGGCTCGACATGCCGCCACCAAGGGCAGAGGCATAAATTTGCGCGACATAGATATCGTCAGCGCGGTACCCCGGCGATTCAAAGCCAAGCGCGAAATGAGCCTGTTCCAACGGCTTGATCTGGCGGATTTCGCCCCCACTGAATTTCGCCGCGTGCACGTCGAACATCGGTTTGGGCTTCATATCGCCGAACAGCTGTTCAGCCAGACGTACGATTTCATCGTGATCGACGGCACCGGCGGCTGCCAGGATCATCTGCTCGGGACCATAGTGCTGCGCAATAAATCCCGAAAGATCTTCTCGGGTAAAATTCGATACGCGTTCTTGCGGGCCAAGAATGGTGCGGCCCAGCGGATGGTTCGGATAGGCTTCTTCCTGAAGCCAGTCGAATATCACGTCGTCGGGGGTATCCAGCGCCTGCCCGATCTCTTGCAGGATCACGCCGCGCTCGACTTCGATCTCCTTGAGGTCAAGCACAGGGTTGCGCAGAATGTCTGCGATAACATCCAGTCCGAGGGATACATCGTTTTCCAGCACGCGCACATAATAAGCCGTCACCTCGCGAGAGGTGTAGGCGTTGATATAGCCACCCACATCTTCAATGGCTTCAGCAATCTGAAGTGACGTGCGCTTGGCCGTGCCCTTGAACGCCATATGTTCAAGAAAATGGGCGATGCCGTTCTGTTTGGGTGTCTCGTGGCGCGCACCCGCAGTGACCCAGACCCCGATGGAGGCGGATGCCAATCCCGGCATGTGTTCGGTGACGACGCGAAAGCCATTGGAAAGGCGGTGTTGTTGCAGGCTCACTGGGCGATGCCCCCTTTGATGATATCCTTAAGCGCCTCAAGTTCGTTCGGCACGCGGGTCAGGCGTTCGGCACGGTCGAACAGATCTGCCATGTGATCGGGCAGCGGAGGGCGAACGCCGCTTGCGGCTTCGACTGCGTCAGGGAATTTGGCGGGATGCGCCGTCGCAAGCGTAATCATCGGCGTTGCCGGGTCGCGCTGCGCCTGGGCGACGCGGACCCCGATTGCGGAATGCGGGCACAACAGCTCGCCCGTATTGGCATAAAATTCCTTGATCGTGGCGCCGGTTTCTTCTTCGGATACGCGGCCCGATTTATAGGTGTTTTTCAGATCGCGCAGGGCGTTGTCGCCCACATCAAAGCCGCCCTTGGCCAGATCAGCCATGAGCGCGTTGATTGCTGCACTGTCTTGGCCATAGGCAAAATACAACGCGCGTTCAAAGTTGGAACTGACCTGAATATCCATTGATGGGCTGATAGACGCGTGTACCTCGCCCTTATGATACGCGCCTGTTCTCAGGCACCGATGCAGAATGTCGTTCTGGTTGGTGGCAACGACCAGATCCGCAATGGGCAAGCCCATCTCACGCGCGATGTAGCCCGCGAAGATGTCGCCGAAATTGCCGGTGGGGACAGTAAAGCTGACCTTGCGATCCAGCGCGCCCATCGCAAGGCCAGCCGTGAAGTAATAGACGACCTGCGCCAGCACACGCCCCCAGTTGATGCTGTTTACACCCGCGAGTTTAACACCGTCACGAAAGTCGTGGTCGTTGAACATATCCTTAAGGCGGGCTTGGCAATCGTCGAAATCACCATCCAGCGCCAAAGCGTGCACGTTGCTTTCGACCGGCGTTGTCATTTGGCGACGCTGGACTTCGGACACGCGGCCATGCGGATACAGAATGAAAACATCAACATTATCAAGACCCCTGAAAGCCTCGATCGCAGCAGACCCGGTATCGCCGGAAGTCGCGCCCACGATCGTGACCCGGTCGCCCTTGCGCGACAGAACGGCCTGAAACATGTGGCCGATCAACTGCATGGCAAAATCCTTGAAAGCCAGCGTGGGGCCGTGGAACAATTCGAGCAGGAAGTGCCCTTGATCCAGTTGCACCAAAGGGGCGCGGACCGTGTGGTTGAACCCGGCATAGGCTTTGGTGATCAGCGATTTGAATTCGGCATCGGTGAAGGTATCGCCGACAAAAGGCCGCATGACCTTGAACGCCACATCCTCGTAGGATATCTGCGCCATCTCAATCAGGTCATCGCGGCTTATGGTCGGGATGGTTTCGGGCACATAAAGGCCGCCATCGCGGGCCAACCCCGTCAACAGAGCTTCTTCAAAATTCAGAACAGGGGCAGATCCACGGGTAGAGACGTAACGCATAGGAAAGATCAGCTTTCGGCTTTGGGTGCGCGGCGACGGCGCAGGAAAAACAGGCTCATGCCAAGCCAGATGGCGGCAAGAGAGAACCAGGTGATCGCATATTGCAAGTGGTCATTGGGAATCCGTGCAGTATCAACCGGCAGCGGGCTGATGTTTGCCGCCGGGGGCGTGCTGGTTCGGGCGACCAACAGAATGGGCAGCGTCTTCAGCGCATCGGCCATTGCGGGCACATCGCGGGCAAACCAGATATTGGCCTCCAGATCGGGTGCGGGCGTAAAGCTGTCGGTTTCCTGTGGCCATTGCAGGTTGCCGGATATCGTGGCGGGGCCTGTCACACGGTCCGCATCCTTGTCCGACGCGACCGCAAAACCACGGTCGACCATGATGCGGCGGCCATCGTCCATCTGGAACGGCACGATGATGCGATAGCCCGCCCCCGCCTCTTTCTGGGAAACGAGAACATCAATCTCGTCAGTCCCGATCTTACCCGTGGCCGCGACGGGCAGATAGGAATCTGCTTGCGGATCCACGGTTTGGGGCAGGTCAACGGGGGCAGCCGCAATACGGGCGTTGATGTCGGCAATCAGCGCCTCTTTCCACGCCAGCCGCTGGACCTGCCAGACGCCAAGCGCGATCAGGGTGGCAGCCCCTCCAAGGCCGATGATCAGCAGGAATAGCGTGCGGCGCATAAGGCTCTCTTGAGGTTGGTCGTCGCCAGGGACGACATCAATGCAAAGGCGCGCAAGGTTCCCCTCGCGCGCCTGTTGCTTTTAGTCATTGCGTGCCGTTTTGCAAGCAGTCGGGATTGCTTAGATGCCCCACATGTAAACGGCGAAGAACAGGAAAAGCCATACCACGTCGACAAAGTGCCAGTACCAAGCGGCGGCTTCGAAACCGACGTGCTGTTCTTGGGTAAAGTGGCCCTTCATCGCACGCACAAGGCAAACTGTCAGAAAGATCGTGCCGATGATCACGTGAAAGCCGTGAAAGCCGGTCGCCATGAAGAAGCTCGAGAAGAACAGCTCGCCGCCGAACGTCCATTCGTCGTGCACCAGCAATTCATAGTATTCATACGCTTGGAACGCCGTGAACATCAGCCCCAGAACAATCGAAATGGCCAGGCCCGCGATAAGATCCTTGCGGTTGTTTTCATGTACAAGCGCGTGGTGCGCCCATGTCACGGCGCAGCCCGACAGCAGCAGGATAAGCGTGTTGATCAGCGGCAGGTGAAACGCATCGACAGGAATGAAATCAGGCTGCACGTATTGCGAGCCGGGAAATTCGCTCATCGGGTACAGCGCGTTTTTGAAGAAGGTCCAGAACCATGCGACAAAAAACATCACTTCGGACATGATGAACAGGATGAAGCCATAGCGCAGGCCGATGCGAACGACCTTGGTGTGGTCGCCTACCTTGCTTTCCGCCACAACCTCGGACCACCAGCCAAACATGCAGTAAAGCACGGCAGCAAAACCGGCCAGAAACACAAACGGCGTGACATCGTGCATCCAGAACACACCACCCGCAAGCATCACGCACCCGGCCAGCGCGCTAAGAAGAGGCCAGGTTGATGGCGCGAGAATGTGATAGTCGTGGTTTTTTTCGTGGGCCATGTTGGCGTCCCTCACCTTTTTCTTAATTCAGGTTTGTATCGCTGTCCTGATCAAGGGCCGCATAGCCCTCGGGCAGGTCAATTTCATAGAACGTATAAGACAGTGTGATCGTATGTACATACTTGCCATCACGGTCATTAACGATTTCGGGGTCAACAAAGAAGCTGACAGGCATCTGAACACGCTCGCCGGGGGCGAGAACCTGTTCGGTAAAACAGAAACATTCAATCTTTTCAAAGAATGCGCCAGCGGAATAAGGCGTCACGTTATAGGCCGCCTGGCCCGCAATGGGATGGTCCGTGGGGTTATAAGCCTCAAAGAACGCCAGACCCGTTTCGCCGATGTGCAATTTCATCTCGTTGACAACGGGTTTGAACTCCCACGGCATGCCGGAATTCAGGCTGCCGTCAAAGCGCACCGTGATCATCTCGTCCAGAACCGTATCAGATCCGGCGGCGGACTGCCCCGGCACCCCGCCAAAGCCGGTGACACGGCAGAACCAGTTGTAGAACGGCACGGATGCCCAAGCCAGGCCGCCCATCAGCAGGACGACGGATACGGTCTGGGCGACTGTTTTTGCAGGACCGGAGAGCGCCACTATTTGCTCTCCTGAGTTTGGACCTTGCCGCCGGGTAGATTGTTGAAATCAATGTTGGTGATTTTGACGAATGTAAGCACCATCACCAGTATGACGAATGCCCCCAGCATCAGCCCGATCCCAAGATTCCGGCCGCGGCGGCGTGAGTGAAGTTCGTGTTCTGCGCGAATGGTCATGACCAGCCTCCATATCCGTAGGGTCGCAGGGTCGCTTCGGCAAGGATCGCACCGAAGTGCAAAAACAGATACCACAGCGACAAACGGAAGAACTTTCGTTCCACCAGGAAATTATCGGCTTCGCTATCGTCTTCGTCCCGCTGCCAGATGCGCACGGCACCGATCAGGAACAACACGTTCAGGATGACGGCTGCGGTCATATAGATCGGACCGCCGATAAAGGTAAATCCGGTCCCGACGGCCAGAACCGCCAACAGGATCGTATAGGCTAGAATATGGCGCCGCGTGGCCTTGCGGCCGTGGGTCACGGTCAGCATCGGCACCTTTGCGTCGTCGTAATCATTGCGCATGAACAGCGCCAGAGCCCAGAAATGCGGCGGCGTCCACATGAAGATCAGCGCAAACATCAGCCACGCCTCAACCGAAAAGCTGCCCGTGGCGATGATCCACCCGATCACGGGCGGGAACGCGCCTGCCGCACCGCCGATGACGATGTTCTGCGGTGTCGCCCGCTTGAGCCACATGCTGTAAACAACCGCATAGAAAAGAATAGTGAAAAGCAGCATTCCCGCAGCAAGCAGGTTGGCAGAAAGCGCCAGCATCATGACCGACAGCCCCGACAGCGCCACCCCGATTGCCAGGGCTTCGCCCGGCTGAACGCGCCCCGAAGGAATTGGCCGCTTCGCGGTGCGCCGCATGACGGCATCAATATCCGCGTCCCACCACATGTTCAGCGCACCCGACGCCCCCGCGCCAATTGCGACAAACAGGATCGACGCAAACCCGATTACAGGATGCACGGAAACAGGGGCTGCAAGCATGCCAACAAGCGCCGTAAAGACGACAAGCTGCATGACACGGGGCTTCATCAGGGCGAAATAATCCCCCAATTGTGCCTCGTATTCGCCTGCTGGTGTCGTGGTCGTATCAGCCATGCCATCTCTCGCGTAAAGTAAATGCCGGGGCATGGGCGCCAAACGCCATGCCCCGGCATATCAACTGTGTATTACCGTGAAGCGACGGTCAGCGTCTGCGGGATACCCGCGAACTCTTGCTTCGCTTTTGCCAGCCACTCCGCATAGGCCGCTTCGGACACGACCTTTACTGTAATGGGCATATAGGCGTGCGCATTACCGCAAAGCTCAGAACACTGGCCAAAATAGATGCCTTCTTTTTCGGGCTTGAACCACGTTTCGGCCAGACGACCGGGCACCGCGTCTTGCTTGACGCCAAAGGCCGGCATCGCCCAAGAGTGGATCACGTCAGACCCTGTGACCTGAACAACGATCGTCTTGCCCACCGGAATGACAACGGCAGTGTCTGTCGCCAACAGGAACTGCTGCTCGGTATAGCCAGCAGCTTCAAGCTGGGCGATCACTTCTGGCGTTTTGCGGTTTTCGCCGCCAACGGCCGGTGCACCAATCATGTAGCTGTCAAAGCCAAAGCCTTCGTCGACATAATCATAGGACCAGTACCACTGGTTGCCGGTCGCCTTGATGGTCAGGTCAGCGGTTGGAATCTCTTGCTGGCGGAACAGGATCGGCAGCGAATAGGCCCCGATCAGCACCAGAATAAGGATCGGCGCGATTGTCCATGCAATCTCTACGGGGGTGTGGTGTGTAAAGGATGCCGCCGTGGGGTTGCGCTTTTTGTTATACCGGATTGCAACCCAAAGGATCAGTGCCGTCACAAACAATGTGATAAGCGTGATGATCACCAGGATCATGTGATCGAGATCGTGAATGTCTTGTGCCACGCGGGTCACAGCCGGCTGAAAGCCCATGTTGCCGTTTGCAGGCTGGCCCACGATCTCAAGGCCATCGATCTTGAGGTTTTCCTGCGCCCAGGCGGGTACAGAAGAGAAAGCGGCCATAAGACCCGAAAGAGAGAGGATATGTTTCATATGTCGTCCTGATCTTGTGACCATTGATAGCGAATCCCGGCTTTGCCATAAGAAGAAGGGCAGCCCGTTGTAATCTGCATGCTTACAATCATATTCTAAGCTTAAGATAAAGACTTCTGCTTGCGTCAAACGGACGCGAAGCGATTTTTATGACACAATTCAAGGACCCTTCGCATGACGCAGACGCCATTTGATCCGTTTGAGACGGGGCTTGACCGGAACGCCGCGCTGACGATCCTGCGCGACGCGGTTGCCGGTGCCGACGACGGAGAGCTTTTCTTTGAGCGTCGGCGCTCGGAAGGATTGATGTTTGATGATGGGCGGTTAAAGACAGCCACCTATGACGCCTCCGAAGGGTTTGGCCTGCGTGCCGTGCGCGGTGAGGTGGCCGGATACGCCCATTCCACCGACATCACTGAAGCCGCCTTGCGCCGCGCCGCGCAGACCGCGCGCCTTGCCGTGGGCGATGGCGGCGGCACATGGGCGGATGCGCCCGCCGCGACCAATCAGCGGCTTTACACCGATGAAGACCCGATCGCCGGGGCCGCCTTTCCCGTCAAGGTCGAGACCTTGCGCCAGATTGATGATTTTGCGCGCAGTCTGGACAGCCGTGTGGTTCAGGTGTCGGCCTCCATTTCGGCATCTATCCAAGAGGTCGAGATCCTGCGCCCCGAGGGCACGTCGGTGCGCGATGTGCGCCCCATGACGCGGGTCAATGTGTCGGTGATTGTCGAACAGAACGGTCGCCGCGAAAACGGCACCGCAGGCGGCGGCGGGCGCTTGGGCCTTGACGGTTTGCTGGACCCAGCCGATTGGCAGGCCAAAACCCGCGAGGCTTTGCGCATCGCCTGCGTGAACCTGGAAGCGGTCCCTGCCCCTGCGGGCGTGATTGATGTGGTCCTTGGCCCCGGTTGGCCAGGCATCCTGCTGCACGAGGCCATCGGCCACGGGCTTGAGGGCGATTTCAACCGCAAAGGTTCAAGCGCGTTTGCCGGATTAATGGGGCAGCAGATCGCCGCCAAGGGCGTGACGGTGCTGGATGACGGCACCATTCCCGACCGGCGCGGTTCGATCAGCGTGGATGATGAGGGAACGCCGTCGGCCAAAAATGTCTTGATCGAAGACGGTGTGCTAGTCGGGTATATGCAAGACCGCCAGAACGCGCGTTTGATGGGGGTGCAGTCCACCGGCAACGGGCGGCGCGAATCCTATGCGCATATCCCGATGCCACGGATGACGAATACCTACATGCTAGGGGGCACCGTGACGCCGGGCGATATCGTGGCCGACCTGAAAGACGGCATTTATGCGGTCGGGTTCGGCGGCGGTCAGGTAGATATTACCAACGGAAAGTTCGTATTTTCCTGCACCGAAGCCTACCGCGTGCAGAATGGCGTGGTCGGCGCGCCGGTGAAGGGGGCCACCCTGATTGGCGACGGGGCCACGGCGCTGAAACAGATCCGCGCCATCGGGAACGATCCCGCCCTGGACCCGGGCATGGGCAACTGCGGCAAAGCCGGGCAATGGGTACCTGTTGGCGTCGGACAACCGACCCTAATGATTGGGGGGCTGACCGTGGGGGGTGCCGCGTCCTGACATGACCGCGTAATTTATGTCCACTATTTAGCAATAATGTGGGGAAAGCCGTTCATTCGTTATTAACCAGGTCGCACTATACCTGATTCTGCAACGGACGGAGACGCGGGATGACTAACAAGGATTACAATCCTTCTTCCACTCACCCCCCAATCCCACCCACCTCGGAAGATGAAAGCTTTGCGCGCCTTCGTCTGTTGCGCTCGCGCCGGGTCGGCGTAGCCACGTATAAACGACTGCTGACTGAACACGGCACTGCGCAGAACGCGCTGTCCGCGCTGCCACAGGTGGCGCGGGCTGCGGGCGTTATGAACTACGAAGTTTGCCCCGAAGGCGTCATTCACGCCGAATTGCGCGCCGCAAAGGCTGCCGGGGCGACGCTGGTCACGCAGGGAACTGCTGCATATCCCGAAACACTAAACGATCTGGCCGATGCGCCGCCCTTCCTTTGGGCCATTGGAAACATCGCGCTGCTGAACCGCCCCAAGGTGTCGCTGGTAGGTGCGCGGAATGCATCTTCGCTGGGTACCCGCATGGCCAAGGCGCTGGCCCTTGGCCTTGGCGAGGCGGGCTATGTTGTGGTGTCCGGGTTGGCCCGCGGCGTGGATGCGGCAGCCCATTTGGCCGCCCTTGGCACGGGCACGATTGCGGTTCAGGCCGGGGGCGTCGACGTGATGTACCCGGCCGAAAATACGCAACTGGCCGAAGATATTGCCAGATCCGGTCTGCGCGTGTCGGAACAACCGATGGGTCTGCAACCGATGGCACGGCATTTCCCCAGCCGCAACCGGATCATCGCTGGACTAAGCCATGCCACTGTTGTGGTCGAAGCGGCTTCAAGATCCGGCAGCCTGATCACTGCGCGTGATGCACTGGACCAAGGCCGCGAGGTGCTTGCGGTGCCCGGCCACCCCTTCGACGCCCGCGCCGCGGGCTGCAACATGCTGATCCGCGACGGCGCGACGCTGGTGCGCAACGCTGCGGATGTGATTGAAGTGCTTGGCGCGGCGGCGGCTGATGCTCAACCACAACTGCCCTTCCGCGATCCGGCCCCTGACCCAGCTCATGCGGCTGCGCCCAAAAGGACGTTGCGCGAAACGGCATCACTTCACATGCAAATCCTCTCGCGCCTCGGCCCCAGCCCGATCGCTGAAGATCAATTGATCCGCGATCTCAGGGCTGCTCCGGCGAAAGTTGCACCGGTTCTGATTGATCTGGAACTGGAGGGCCAGATCATCCGGCAACCCGGCGGACTGTTGTCGCGGACCGGATGATGGGATGATGGGTGGGGCCCGCCCTCCCCCGGAAAACCTGAACCGTTTTGGGCCTTCCGGTTCGTCAGATCGGCTGCATTTCATCGCCCCACCGCATTGCCTGCGGCACCTGTACGACATCGTGAAATCAGGCAGGCAGCGACCGAGCGACAGTGTGGCAACGCGGATCAGCGCATTGACAAAAGAGCCCGCACGCCACATGTCACTGCACAAGCCGACCTATTTCATTTGAACCAAGGTGCAGAAATCTATGCCAGTTGTTGTCGTCGAATCACCTGCCAAGGCAAAAACGATCAACTCTTATCTGGGCAGCAATTACACCGTTCTCGCGTCTTACGGCCACGTCCGTGACCTTCCGCCAAAAGACGGGTCCGTAGACCCCGACAATGGTTTTGACATGACATGGGAAATTGCCGCGGCCAGCAAAAAGCATGTCAAAGCGATTGCAGATGCGCTGAAGACCGACAACGAACTGATCCTCGCAACTGACCCCGACCGCGAAGGCGAAGCGATCAGTTGGCACCTGCAAGAGGCGCTGACGCTGCGCAAATCGATCAAGAAGGACACCCCCGTCAGCCGTGTCGTTTTCAACGCGATTACGAAAACCGCTGTGACCGAGGCGATGAAGAACCCCCGGCAAGTGGATATGCCACTGGTCGAGGCATATCTTGCGCGGCGTGCACTGGATTATCTGGTCGGCTTTAACCTTTCACCCGTTTTGTGGCGCAAACTGCCCGGCGCGAAATCGGCTGGACGTGTACAATCTGTCACCCTGCGCCTGATCGTCGAACGAGAGATGGAGATCGAGGCATTTCGCAACCGCGAATACTGGACCGTCAAGGCGCTGGTCGCCACCCCGCGTGGACAAGAATTCGAGGCGCGACTTGTCACCCTTGCGGGCAAAAAGCTGGACCGCTTTGATCTTGCCAACGAAACGCAGGCCGAGATGGCCGTTCAGGCGATCAGCAGCCGCGATCTGACCGTCACCAGTGTCGAAGCCAAGCCGGCAAGCCGGAACCCGTCGGCCCCCTTCATGACGTCAACGCTCCAGCAGGAGGCCAGCCGCAAATTCGGCATGGGTGCCCGTCAGACGATGAGCACGGCGCAGCGGCTTTATGAGGCCGGACACATTACCTATATGCGGACAGACGGCATCGACATGGCCCCCGAAGCAATGACGATGGCGCGCGACGCGATCAAGGATCGCTTTGGTGCTGAATATGTGCCGTCCTCGCCACGGATCTACAAGAACAAGGCCAAGAATGCGCAAGAAGCGCATGAATGTATCCGGCCCACCGATATGGCCAAGGATGCAGCGGCGCTGAAGCTGACAGAACCCGATCAGCGCAAACTTTATGACCTGATCTGGAAACGTACCCTGGCTTGCCAGATGGAAAGCGCCCGGCTTGAACGCACCACGGTCGAGATTGGCAGCAAGGACGAACAGGTCGGGCTACGGGCGACCGGACAGGTTGTCCAATTCGACGGTTTCCTGCGCGTCTACGAAGAAGGCCGCGATGATGTGGTCGATGAAGACGACAAGCGCCTGCCCCAGATCGGCGAAGGCGACAAGATGGACAAGCGCGCTGTCACGCCCGAGCAGCATTTCACCCAGCCTCCGCCCCGCTATACCGAAGCGACCTTGGTCAAGCGGATGGAAGAACTGGGTATCGGGCGCCCTTCGACCTATGCAAGCGTCGTGACCACGATCCAGGATCGCGAATACGTGCGCAAGGAAGGCAATCGGCTGTTCCCCGAAGATAAAGGGCGGCTTGTGACGGCCTTCCTCGAGAATTATTTCCGCAAGTATGTGGGCTATGACTTTACCGCCGATCTAGAGGATCAGTTGGATAAGGTCAGCGCGGCCGATGCCGACTATAAAGATGTGCTGGGCCGCTTCTGGACGGATTTCTCGGCCGCCATCGCGGAAACCGCTGATCTGCGGATCACGGAAGTGCTCGAAAAAATCAACGAGGTGCTTGAGCCGCATCTCTTCCCGCCGACCGAAGACGGCAAAGACCCGCGTCTGTGCCCCAATTGCGAAATCGGGCGCCTGTCGATGCGCACCGCGCGCTCTGGCGGTGCGTTCATCGGGTGTTCCAACTATCCCGAATGCCGCTATACGCGCCCCTTCGGCCCGCCAGATCCTGAGGCCGAAAAATCGGCAATCCCGCCCGATGGCAAGCTTTTGGGCGAAGACCTGGGCGACGAGATCCGCGTCTTTAAAGGCCGCTTTGGCCCCTATGTGCAACGTGGCCCCGTGACGGAAGAAAACAAGAAGCCGCCGCGTCAGTCTGTTCCCAAGGACTGGCCTGCAGAGGAACTGGAGCTGGAACGCGCCGTTATGCTGCTGTCACTGCCGCGCGAGATCGGCCCGCACCCCGAAGACGGCGTTATGGTCTGGGCCAACATCGGGCGCTATGGCCCCTACATCAAACACGCCGAAAGCACATCGGATCGGGGCGGCACGAACGCCAATCTGGAAGGTCTGGACGAGGTATTTACCGTTGGCATGAACCGCGCCGTGCAATTGCTGGCCGAAAAGGTCGCCAGCCGCGGCGGACGCGGCAAGGCGGCAAAACCGATCCGCGAGATGGGTGAACACCCTGATCTTGGCGGCGGCGTCAATATCATGGAAGGCAAATACGGCCCCTACGTGAAATGGGAAAAGGTCAACGCAACCATCCCCAAGGAGATCGAGCCTGCGGATCTGACGATGGAAAAAGCTGTCGAGTTGATCGAGGAGAAGCTTGCCAAGTCACCTGCCAAGCGCAAGGCTGCGACCAAGAAGGCTCCGGCAAAGAAGGCAGCCGCGAAAAAACCGGCTGCAAAGAAGAAGGCCCCCGCCAAGAAAAAGCCCGCCACCAAAAAGGCGGAGTGATTTTACCCAAGCATCATTAATCATCCGGCGGCACCGCCCTTTGACCTTTTTCGGGCGCATCATCATCGGTGCGCCCGAGGCGCGTTTGACACCTGCGTAGCGTCACGTCATAGACGTTTACATGCATGGTGAACAGCGGGGCCAAAGACCCCGATCGAAAGGAGCCCGAATGAAAAAGATTTACGGAAGTGCCGCAGAAGCGCTGGAAGGCGTGCTAAGCGACGGCATGTTGATCGCCGCTGGCGGATTTGGTCTGTGCGGTATCCCTGAACTGCTGCTGAACGCCATCCGCGACGCGGGCACCAAGAACCTGACCTTTGCGTCGAACAACGCGGGCGTTGATGATTTCGGGATTGGCATCCTATTGCAGACCAAGCAGGTCAAAAAGATGATCAGTTCGTATGTGGGCGAAAACAAGGAATTCATGCGCCAGTACCTCGGTGGTGAGCTTGAGCTTGAATTCAACCCCCAAGGCACTCTGGCTGAACGTATGCGCGCCGGTGGCGCGGGCATCCCCGGTTTCTATACCAAGACCGGCGTGGGCACCGTGATTGCCGAAGGCAAAGAGCACAAGGATTTCGACGGCGAGACCTATATTCTGGAACGCGGTATCGTGGCGGATCTGGCGATCGTCAAAGCTTGGAAAGCCGACGACACCGGCAACCTGGTATTCCGCAAGACGGCACGCAACTTCAATCCACCCGCCGCGATGTGTGGCAAGATCTGTATCGCAGAGGTCGAGGAAATCGTGCCCCGCGGCAGCCTTGATGGCGACGCCATCCACCTGCCCGGAATCTATGTGCACCGCATCATCCAGGGCGACCATGAGAAACGCATCGAACAGCGCACAGTGAGGACAGCATAATGGCTTGGGATCGCAATCAAATGGCGGCACGGGCCGCGCAAGAACTGCAGGACGGCTGGTACGTCAACCTCGGCATCGGGATACCCACATTGGTATCGAACTACATCCCCGAGGGCATGGACGTAACGCTGCAATCGGAAAACGGTATGCTGGGCATGGGGGCATTTCCGCTGGACGGCGAAGAAGATGCAGATCTGATCAATGCGGGCAAACAGACGATCACGGAACTGGACCGCACCTCTTATTTCGACAGCGCGACATCCTTCGGCATGATCCGGGGCGGCAAGATCGCGATGGCCATCCTTGGCGCGATGGAGGTTGCCGAAAACGGGGATCTGGCAAACTGGATGATTCCCGGCAAGCTGGTCAAAGGCATGGGCGGTGCGATGGATCTGGTGGCCGGCGTGGGCCGCGTAGTGGTCGTGATGGATCACGCCAGCAAGAGCGGCGACAGCAAGGTTTTGAAAGAATGCACCTTGCCGCTGACTGGCAAAGCCGTGGTCGATCGGATCATCACGAACCTTGGCGTGCTGGACGTGGTCGAAGGCGGCCTGAAAATCGTTGAATGTGCCGACGGCGTCACAGAGCAAGAGCTGCGCGCAGCGACCGAAGCGACGATCATCTGAGACAAGAGCAGCAGTGGGGCCGACATCAATCGGCCTCACCGCTCCGATCATAGGCGTGGCCGATTTTTTTCAAAAAAATCGGTGCGGAATTTTTGAAAAATTCCGGCACACCCCGCCAATATCAGTTCATTGCCGCAAAAACGCAGCCGTCCGAGATAAGCTCGGGCGGGGTCTGACAAAGCCCCTTGGCGATCTGGAACGCGGCAAGCACCTTGGGCACATAGTCGCGGGTTTCGGCGAAGGGCGGGACACCGGCATGCTTGCGCACCGATCCCTCGCCGGCATTGTACCCCGCGAGCACCAGAATGGGGTCGCGGTCGAATTCCCCCATCAGCCAGTCCAGATATTTAACGCCGCCCGCGATATTCTCGGTCGCTTGCATGGTGTCTTTAACGCCAAAGCGCGCGGCGGTATCCGGCATAAGCTGCATCAGCCCTTCGGCCCCTGCCCGGCTGACAGCATCCGCCTGCCCCGCCGATTCCACAGTGATCACCGCCAACACCAAAGCGGGTGAGACCTGCGTTCCTATGGTCGAGCGCAAGATGTCGATCCCATTGGTTTTGGCGATCTCCTGCATGTCCTGCAACCGGGGCGCGGGCACTTTTCTCTTGGCCGTTGCAAGGGTGGTCATTGCAACCTCAAGCCTGCCGGGGCCGGACTGGGCCAAATCAGGCGAAACACGATCCCAGAACCAGTCATACGCCCCCGGCGCGGCGGGCACGATTGCCCCGGAGGGCGTCGCGACCACGTCCGGGGTGGCCTTGGCCTTGGGTTCAATAAACACCGTGATGCGTTTTGTCGTGCCGGGCGAGGGCGGCTTTACGCGTTTTGCTTCAAATTTCGGGAACGGTTTGGGCGCGTCGGCAAAAAGCATAGGGGCCGCCAGGCCCCCCACCATCAGCGAGACAGTCAATAATCGAAACATCCTTGCCTGCTTTTTTGTTTTTGCTGCGCGACCTCGTAAGCTTGGCATGAAAAAACCTTTCAAACCAGCCAATCGTGGCACGCAACATGACGGTTTCGCCACAATTGACCCGCAAAGAGGGGGAAAACCGGCTTTGTCTTAAAATGATCTGGATATTTCCTAAATGAAATCAATAGCCTGAAAAAAATATGGAAAATTATCTGCTAAAATGAAAATGCCACAATTCATGCCAAATTCATGCCCCATTCAAAAGGCTATATATCCTCATACCAAGTCGGACAGGCGCTTGGCTGAGAGAAACAGGCGCCAGACACAAACGACGTGGTTGAACATGACAAATCTAATGATCCTTGGAGGGACATACCATGATGAACTTTATCAAAAACTTCCGCAATGACAACTCCGGCGCTGTAACTGTTGACTGGGTTGTTCTGACAGCCGCCGTTGTTGGCCTTGCCGTCGCCGCATATAGCTTCGATCAAACCGGCGCGACAAGTCTTACAACAGGATACAGCAACTTACATGAGGAACCGTAGAAACCAGGCACCAATGAAATATTAAGCGACGCACGGCTGACTAGTGTGAAGATTATCCTGGGCCGCATTCTGCACGTCAGAGTGCGGCCCTTCTTGTAACTTGCCGAAAGGACCCATTGCCATGCATCAAACGCTTCTCAAAATTTTCGCGTGCGACAAGGGCGCAGTCACGGCCGAATGGGTTGTCCTGAGTGCAGCAATCGTTCTTTTAGGTGTAAGCATCATTTTCAGCGTCAAAACCGGTGCCCTTGATCTGACTGACAACACAATGAAGATCGCGCCGGCTGGCGTCTAGGGTCGGCTGATGCGTCTGCCCGCGCCGCAATTCTGACGCCCGTTTTGCACCCGCTGGACACAAGCATTCCTTAGTCGGGACACATTTGCGCGGTATAAAGCAAATCGAACTTACAGCCGGCCAAAGCCCGGCCCCAGAAATAGAGGTATTTAAAATGCGGATGGTATTTGGACTAGTCCTGTTGGCAGGCGTCGCCCTCGCGGGCGGTGCAGTCTATCTGGCAAAAGATCGTATCAGTGAATATCAGATGGCAAATGAACGTGCGCAGGCCGCCCTGGCCCAGATTGTGCCAACGGTAACCGTCTATGTGGCGGATACATCGTTGAAGTATGGCCAACAGCTGAAACCCGAAGATGTGCGCGAGGTCATGTGGCCTGAAAATGCCGTCCCCGAGGGAACGTTCACAGAAAAGTCTGAACTCTTTCCTGAAAACAACGAAGAGCTGAGGGTTGTCTTGCGGGCGATGGACAAAGACGAAGCCATCATGGCCAGCAAGGTCACCGAGCCCGGCCAGGACACTGGTCTGACATCGCGTCTGGTGCGTGGCACCCGTGCGTTTACCATCATGGTCGATGTGTCCAGCGGTGTTTCAGGGTTCTTGCGCCCCGGCGACCGCGTTGACGTCTATTGGACAGGCCGCGTTTCAGTTGGCGACGACAGCATGCGCAGCGACACCGATGTGACCAAGCTGATCGAAGCAGGCGTCAAGCTGATCGCTGTCGACCAAAGCGCCGGTGGGGAAATGAACGAAGCCAGCATTGCGCAGACAGTCACGGTTGCCGTCAAGCCCGATCAGGTTGCCGCCCTTGCTCAGGCCCAGTCCACCGGCAAGTTGTCACTGTCGCTTGTCGGGGCCGAAGATGACACCGTGGCGAGTGGGATTGAAGTTGACCAGCGAAGCCTGCTTGGGATTGAAAATGCGGTTGTGAAGGTTGAGGCCGAACAGGATAAGGTCTGCACAATCCGGACCCGTCGCGGCGCAGAGGTGGTAGCCATACCGATCCCCTGCACCAATTGAGCTATCCTTTAAGGAGAAAAGACGCCGCACAGCTCTCGTGCGGCGTTTTTCTTTTTCAGCGTGTGTTGCCCTTAGTCCACACTCCGACCACCACCTATCGCATTGATTCTTGCAAAAAAAATCAAATAGACGCAGAGTGTTTCAAACGGCGGGCGTCAAGACCCTATCCAGAGGCGTGATCACAAAGGCAGGTCACATGAAAATTGATAGATTTCTTAAAGCAGCCCTGCTTGGGCTAACCATAGGCGCAACGCCATTCATTTTGGCGGCACCGACGTCCGTGCAGGCTGATACGTTGCGGGTGATGAAAAAGGGGACCAACCGCACGTTGGAAGTTCCCATGAACCGCGCCGTGGTTGTTGAAAGCGACATTCCCTTCGCCGAGCTGAGCATTGCCAACCCCGGCATCGCTGATATCTCGTCCCTGTCGGATCGCACGATCTACGTCCTGGGCAAATCTCCGGGGCTGACCACGCTGACGCTTTTGGATGCGTCCGGCCAGTTGATCACGAATGTCGATGTGCGGGTCGCTGCTGACGTGTCCGAATTCAAGGAACGTCTGCGTCAAATCCTTCCCGGCGAAAAAATTGAAGTGCGCACCGCCAATGATGGCATCGTGCTGTCTGGCATCGTCTCGTCGACCCAGGGTTTGCAGCGCGCGCTTGATCTGGCCGAACGTTATGCGCCCGAACGCGTTTCTAACCTGATGAGCGTGGGAGGCATCCAGCAGGTCATGCTCAAGGTCCGCTTTGCGGAAATGCAGCGGTCGGTTTCCAAATCGCTCAGCGCTTCTTTTGCGCTGAACGGTCTATTGGGCAGCGATGTCGCCATCAACGGTGGGACGAACACGACCGTTGGCTCGGGCGCCATCACGAACTCTCTGGGCGGTTCGGCTCCGGCGACCAACACCAATACGGGGGCCGTTCTGTTTGGTTTTAACGCGGGATCGACCCAAGTGGGCTTGCTACTTGAAGCGCTGGAACAAAAAGGTGCCGTGCGTTTTCTGGCAGAACCCAATCTGGTGGCGCTTTCCGGTCAGGAGGCAAAGTTTCTGGCGGGCGGCGAATATCCCGTTCCCGTATCCCAGACCGGCGACACGATTTCTGTTGAATATAAACCCTTCGGCGTAGAGATGAGCTTTATCCCCCGCGTGGTGGATACAAACCTGATCAACCTCGAACTGAAGGCGGCCGTATCAGCAATTGACCCCACCAACAGTGTATCTTTGGGCAACGGCTTTGACATTTCGGCGTTCACCCGGCGCGAAACCTCGACCACGGTCGAGATGCGCGATGGCGAAAGCTTTGCGATTGCGGGGCTTTTGACGGATGATTTCACTGACGCCTCAAGCCAGTTGCCGTGGATCGGTGACGTGCCTGTTCTGGGGGCGCTGTTTCGCAGTGCCAACTACAGGCGCAGCCAAACCGAACTTGTCATCATCATCACGGCCCATCTTGTGACGCCCACGCGCGGCGAGGCTTTGGCCCTGCCGACGGACCGGATCAAACCGCCCACCGAAAAAGAGCTTTTCCTGAATGGCCGGACCGCCAAGGGCGGGAACACCCCCACCAAAGGGGCCGCCGGTGAAGTTGCAAAACAGGATTTCAGCGGCTCTTATGGCTATGTACTGGATTGATCAGATGAACATGCGGATCTTAGGAAAACTCAGCACTGCCAGCGCCATTGCCGCCCTGACCCTTGTCTCTGGATGCGGCCAAAGCTCCGATCCCGTCTATACCCAATTCTACCGCGAGGCAGGATCGCTTGCGGATCTGGGCAGCTTTGGCAACGCGACCATGAACAACCGCCTGATCATGACGGGCGAAAAACAGTATACCTTCGATCTGGCCAACCGATTTGCAGGCGAGGTGCAGTCAACCGTTACTTTTGCGTTCAATTCCGCGCAGCTTGATGCCCCGGCCCAAGCTATCCTGAGCCAGCAAGCGAATTGGATCCGTCAATTTCCCGAGGTGCGGTTCCGCGTGTATGGCCACACCGATGCCGTCGGATCCGACCGTTACAACAAGGCCCTTGGCTTGCGCCGCGCGAATGCGGTGGTTGCCTATCTATCGACCAAAGGCATCAGCCGCAGCCGCTTGGAAGCAGTGGTTTCCTTTGGTGAAACGCAGCCCCTGATCGTAACCCAGGGCCGCGAGCGGGCGAACCGGCGCACCGTGACCGAAGTCAGCGGATTTGTCGCGCGCCACCCTACCGTGCTTGACGGGAAGTATGCGCAGATCATCTATCGCGATTATGTCGCCAGCGCCGTGCCCGTCACACAATTGTCGGACGGCGTGACGGGTATTGCATCACAATAAGCTACCCGTTTTACAGCTCAGACATGACCAGCGTCGCGCCTGTTGCGGCCCCTCTGACTGGTCAATCTGAACGATCTGCCAAGATCATTTCAAGATACCTAACAATAGAAACTTTTTAGCCCCAATCTTGCCCCAGTTGGCTGCGATACCCTGTGCAATAGGACACTTGCGTCTGGTCAGAAGGCCATGACGCGGGCGAACGCAAAGTGTATTCCGGATCGGCTTGGCCCTCTGCGCACTCTTTGCCTCGCCTTTATAGTAGAGGAAGATCAGGCCATGAGCAGCAGTATGCCACAGATTGAAGCACCCCAAATCGTCGCCTGCACCGTCAGCCGCGATGTGCAGAACTTTGACCTTCTTATCGAAGATATGGAAGACGCACTGGGGGAAAGCTGGGGCGATCTGGGCTTCGAAGAAGCGCTGGCTTTTTTCAGCCAGGAAGAAGCGCAATCGCTTGAGCTGATCGCCCTTGCGATGGACGCCGATGACGAAGAAGAAATTGTCTTGATGGGTGAAATCATCACCCAGGCCAAGGCGCGAAACATCAAGGTGATCCTGATCGCCGAAGACGTGACCCCGGTTTCGCTGCATTCGTTGTTGCGCAAGGGTGCAGATGAATTTGTCCCCTATCCGCTTCCCGAAGGCGAACTGGCCGCGGCCATCGACCGCGTGCGGACCGCGCTGGACGAGACACCCGAACCCGCGCCAAAGCAAAGCACGCTAAAGCCCGGTGCGGCAAAAGACGGTGCGCTGATCGTGGTGCACGGGTTGGCGGGCGGCACCGGGGCGTCCACGCTTGCGGTGAACCTTGCCTATGAACTGGCCACGATTGACAAGAAAAACCCACCCAAAGTCTGCTTGGTGGATCTCGATCTGCAATTCGGCGCGGTTGCAACCTTTCTGGACCTGCCGCGTCGCGAAGTTGTCTATGACATGCTCTCCGAGACAGAAACAATGGACGAGGAAAGCTTTGGCCAGGCCCTGTTGACCTACGATGATCGCCTGCAAGTCCTTACTGCGCCCACCGACATGCTGCCGCTTGACCTGATCACGTCCGAAGATGTGAACCGCATTCTGGATATCGCGCGCAATCAATTCGACTATGTGATTGTCGATATGCCATCGACACTGGTGCAATGGTCCGAAGCGGTCTTGAACAGCGCCCATATCTATTTTGCCTTGCTTGAGCTTGACATGCGGTGCGCCCAGAATGCCCTGCGCTTTGAACGCGCGCTGAAATCCGAAGAGCTGCCTGTCAACAAGCTGCGCTATGTGATGAACCGCGCCCCCAAGTTCACCGAACTGAATGCAAAAAGCCGGGTCAAACGCATGGCGGAAAGCCTTGGTATTTCCATCGATGTGCATCTGCCGGATGGGGGTAAGCCGATTACCCAGGCCAACGATCACGGCACGCCACTCGCGATCTCGGCTGCCAAAAACCCGTTGCGCCGCGAAATCGCCAAGCTGGCCGCGTCGATCCACGATCTGAAAATCGAAGAAGTAAAAGCCGCCTGAAAAGGCCCGGCGTAAGCCAACCAGAGAGAGTGCCGAGATGTTTTCCAAGTACAAAAAGCAAGGTGCCGCTCCTATGGCCCCAAAGGCTGCGGCGGAAAAAGTGAAGCCGATCGCGCAGGTCGTGGCCAAACCAGTGTCGATGCGGCGCGCGTCGCAGCCCGCGACGGTTGCCCCGCTGGACAAGGAAATCAAGCGCAAGCAGCGGATGAGCGAAATCAAGTTGGATCTGCACCGCGCATTGCTCGACAACCTGAACCTGTCCGCCCTTGAACACGCCTCCGAACAAGAGCTGCGCACCGAGATAAACGAAATCTCATCCGAAATCCTGGCCGAAAAATCCATCGTCCTGAACCGCGAAGACCGCGTTCAGCTCATCTCGGAACTTTACGACGAGGTGACAGGCCTTGGCCCGCTTGAAACCTTGCTGAAAGACGAGACGGTCAACGATATTCTGGTAAACGGCCCGCAGCAGATCTTTGTGGAACGTGCGGGCAAGCTGCAACTGACCGACGTCACCTTCAAGGATGAAAAGCATCTGTTGCGGATCATCGACAAGATCGTATCAGCGGTTGGACGCCGGGTGGACGAAAGCAACCCCTACGTCGATGCCCGCCTGAAAGACGGGTCGCGTTTCAACGCCATGGTGCCCCCCATCGCGGTGGACGGATCGCTGGTGTCCATTCGTAAATTCAAGAAGGACAAGCTGGGTATCGACGATCTGGTCGCATTCGGTGCGTTCAACGAAGAAATGGCCGCCTATCTTCAGGCCGCCGTTGCGACACGGCTGAATATCATCGTGTCTGGCGGGACCGGCTCGGGCAAGACGACGACGTTGAACGCGCTATCCTCTTTTATCGATAACGCCGAACGCATCCTGACCATCGAAGACACTGCGGAACTTCAGTTGCAACAGACCCATGTGGGCCGGATGGAAAGCCGCCCGCCCAACGTCGAAGGCAAAGGCGAAGTCAGCCCGCGCGATTGTTTGAAAAACGCCCTTCGGATGCGTCCTGACCGCATCATCGTCGGCGAAACCCGCGGCGAGGAAGTGATCGACATGTTGCAGGCCATGAATACCGGCCACGATGGTTCAATGACCACGATCCACGCCAACTCGGCCCGCGATGGCGTCAGCCGTCTGGAAAATATGATTGCCATGGCCGGGATCGAAATGCCGCTCAAGGCGGTTCGCAGCCAGATTTCAAGCGCTGTGAACCTGATCGTTCAAGCCTCGCGGTTGCAAGACGGGTCACGCCGAATGACATCCATCACCGAGATCACCGGCATGGAAGGCGATGTCATTTCCATGCAAGAGATCTTTCGGTACCAGCGCGTTGGCCTGACGCCCGAAAACAAGATTATCGGTCATTTTACCGCCACCGGCGTGCGCAGCCACTTTTCAGAGCGTTTCCGGATGTGGGGCTATGACCTGCCTGCTTCCATCTATGACCCCATCGCGGCCCAATAAGGAAATTTGAGAATGAGCCCGGAACCCATTATCTATGGCCTGATTTTTATCGCGGTGCTGGTGCTTGTCGAAGGCTTGTATCTGGTTGCCTTCGGTAAATCCATCAGCCTGAACAACCGCGTCAACCGCCGCCTTGATATGTTGGAAAAGGGGGCCCGCCGCGAAGAGGTGCTGGATAAGCTGCGCAAGGAAATGCAGCAACATATGGAAAACAAATCCATCCCCATCTATTCGCTTCTTGCTGAAAAGGCGCAAAAGGCGGCGATCGCGTTTTCCCCCAAGCAATTGATCATGCTGATGGGCGGCCTTTCCGTAGTCGCCTTTCTGGGCCTTACCATCGGGACAGCGACCGAAGCCCCCATTCGCGCGGTGATTTCCGTGGGGATGGGCGTCGGTGCGGTGTATTTCTGGGTTTCCATCAAGGCCAAGAAACGCATGGGCATGATTGAAGAACAACTGCCCGACGCGGTTGAACTTATGGTCCGCTCTTTGCGGGTCGGGCATCCGTTTACCAATACCATCGGGATTGTATCGAAGGAGATCAAGGATCCGCTGGCCTCGGAGTTTGGGGTAATCGCCGACGAGGCCGCCTATGGTCGCGACGTTGGTGAGGCCCTCAAGGATATGGCCGAACGGCTCGACATGCAGGATTTGCGTTTTCTGGCCGTCGCCGTCACCATTCAGCAGCAATCGGGGGGCAACCTGGCGGAAATTCTGGCTGGTCTGTCCAAGGTGATCCGCGCGCGGTTCCGTCTGTTCCGCCGCGTCAACGCCATCACCGCCGAAGCAAAGTGGTCGGGCAAGTTTTTGTCTGCCTTTCCGATCGTCGCCCTCATCGTGATCAAGCTTAGCGATCCGCATTATTATGACGAGGTCATGGAGCACCCCATGTTCGTTCCGGGATGTATTGCTGTGGCACTGTTCCTGTCAGCCAACCTGCTTGTCATGCGCAAGCTGACCGACATCAAAGTTTAGAGGTTCCTCAGTGGATATCATGAATACAGTCAACGACATACTAGGCCCCATGGGCTGGATCGTGCTTCTGGGAGTGGCGGGCGTCATGCTGATCGCTCTGACGGGCGTCATGATGATGCGCCAGCCCGAAGACCCGCTTACCAAGCTGAAACGCACCAAGGTCGGTTCGTCAGCCCAGCCCAACCAGCAGCGTCTGCGACAGTCGGATCGCAATGAACAACTTCAGAAGTTCGCAAAGTTCCTTGAACCCGAGGACGTGGAAGAGATGACCGCGAAGCAATTGATGATGCGGCAGGCTGGTTACGGTTCGCGCGACGCGGTGCGATTTTTTCATTTTGCCCAGATGGCGCTTGGCATCGCCGGTCTGGTGATCGGTGTGGTCTACGTCAACTTCCTTGGCGGCGGCGAAGGGCTTAGTACCCAGAAGATGATGATGTACACGGTCGGCCCCGGCGGGATCGGATATTACCTTCCCAAATACTGGGTCACCCGGCGGGTCGAAGCCCGCAAGGAAGAGATCACTCGCGGCTTTCCGGATGCGCTCGACATGATGCTGGTCTGCGTCGAGGCGGGGCAGTCTCTGGATCAGTGTATCGTACGCGTCGCCCGCGAATTGCGCGCCTCCTACCCTGCTTTGGCCGAAGAGTTCGAAGTCGTCGCCTATGAAATGAAGGCCGGCAAGGACAAGGTCGGCGTTCTTAATGACCTAGGGGAACGCTGCGGCATTCAGGACATCTCGTCTTTCGTGACCGTGCTGGTTCAATCAGCGGCATTCGGCACGTCGATCTCGGACGCGCTGCGGGTTTATGCAGAAGAAATGCGCGATAAACGCGTGATGCGCGCCGAAGAGGCCGCAAACAAGTTGCCAACCAAGATGACCCTTGCCACTATGATGCTGACTGTTCCGCCCTTGCTGATCATTCTGGTCGCACCATCGGTCATGAACATTACAAAACTAGGTGAAGCGAGCCCAAGATGATCCAACCGCAAAGATGTAAGCGATGCTTTTCGCTTGCCCTTTGTCTGACGATTTGCGTTGGATTGGCCGCCTGTTCCACGGGCGGCCTTTCCCCATTCGGCATTTCGCGCACGGATCAAAGCCCTTTTGCCCCCGGTATCAACCAGAACAAGCCCGCCGAAGATGGGGTGGAGGTGGCGCATCGCCTGATGCAGGCTGGCGAATTTGAACTTGCGATCCGCGCCTTCAACCGCGCCGCTCTGGCTAATGGCATGGACGCTGAAATTCTGTCGGGGCTTGGCAGCGCAAACCTGGGGTTGGGTCGCTTGGGACAGGCCGAAAAACTGCTACGCGAGGCTGCCACCAAGGACGGCAGCCAGCCCGAAGTCTGGAACAATCTTGGCGTTGTGCTGATGGAAAGTGGTAAATTTGCCGAAGCGGGGCTGACGTTTCGTAAGGCCTATGCGCTTGATAATGGCGAAAGTGACGCAATCCGCGACAATCTGCGCTTAGCACTCGCAAAATCCGAAAAATCTGTTACGGATATAGACCAAGAAGCTAACTATAAATTGGTGCGGCGCGGCGCAGGCGACTATCTGATCCGTCCAGCATTATGATTGAGACAGAGCAGTAAAAAGGACGCAAAAAATGCGCCATCCCATTCTTTTAGCCGCCTGCGTTGCAGGCGTCGCCGTTCTTGCAGGGTGCGGTGATAAATCAGGTGAAAATACGGTTTCACGTGCATTCCAGGACGTAAACGTCGTGGATGAATCGAACCTTAACGATGTGATGCTGACCGTCGCCGACCCGAACGAAGCGGTCACCTATTTCACGCGCACCGCCAAAACCCAGCCGGACCGCATTGATGTGCAACGCGGACTTGGTCAATCCTTGATCCGTGCCAAACGCAACCAAGAGGCTGCGGTCGTGTGGGGCAAAGTGGTCAAGCTTGAGGGGGCGACAGAGGATGACAAGATCGATTATGCCGACGCCCTTATCCGCGCGGGCGATTGGGCCAAGGCCGAAGCTGTGCTTAACTCAGTGCCCCCCACGCATGAGACCTTCAACCGCTACAGGCTTGAAGCGATTGTCGCCGACAGCAAGCAGGAATGGGAAAAGGCCGACAGCTTTTATGAAATTGCCATCGGCCTGACCACGACACCCGCGTCCGTGACGAACAACTGGGGCTATTCCAAGCTGACCCGTGGCGACTACAAAGCCGCTGAACGTTTGTTCGGCGAAGCGGTCAAGCAGGATCCGTCGATGTTTGCCGCAAAGAACAACCTGATTTTGGCCCGCGGCGCGCAACGTGACTATACATTGCCACCCATTGAGATGGATCAGACCGAACGCGCCCAGCTTTTGCACACGCTTGCCCTCTCTGCGATCAAGAAGGGTGACGTTGAAACCGGCAAAGGCCTTTTGCGTGACGCGATCGACACTCATCCACAACATTTCGAGGCCGCCGTACGGTCTTTGCGCGCGCTCGAAAACGCAGGCTAATCGGGCGTGTCACTCACGGTATATGCGGCACTGTGGTTTCTGCCCTTCGTGCTGCCGCTGTGCCTTTACACCGCTTACACCGACATGGCCCAGATGCGGATCACCAACCCCACCGTGATTTCACTGGCGGCCGTGTTCTGGGTCATCGGGCCGGTTGCCTTGCCGTTCGAGACGTATCTTTGGCATCTGCTGGCTATGGCCATCGCGCTGGTGGTTGGCATTTTCCTGAATGCGGCAGGCACGATGGGCGCGGGGGATGCCAAGTTCATCGCCGCAGCGACGCCCTTTATCGCCTTGGGCGACTTACGCCTGTTGATCGCGCTGTTCATGGCGACACTGCTGGCTGCCGCCCTCACCCACCGTGTCACGAAATACACGGCCCTGCGCAGGCTCGCACCACAGTGGACAAGCTGGAACCAAGGCAAGAAATTCCCCATGGGGTTGGCGCTTGGGGCGACCCTTGCCTTCTATTTGATCCTCGCTGCGCTTTTTGGGGCCTGAATTACGCCATAATCAGTCGTTAGCGTTTCAAGGTATCTGAAGCCATCCTACGCAAAGGGCCACTTGATGAACATGCCAACCTCTGCCGTCATGGCACCGCCCCCGCCGCGCACCATCGAAGAGATGAAATTGCCGGTTGTCATGATGCGCGATATCCTGATCAAGACGATGTTCCGCAAGAACGTCACCATGGTGACAGAGATTGCGCAGGCGATTTGCCTGCCAATTCAGGTGACCCAGGAACTGGTCGACATGGCCCGCGAGCAACGCCTTCTCGAGGCGACAGGCACGCTGAACGCGAACAATGGCAACGAGATGGGCTATCAATTGACCGACGTCGGCAAGGCGCGTGCCATGGACGCACTGGCGCAGTCCGAATATTTCGGCCCCATGCCCGTTCCGCTTGATGTGTACCGCGAACAGGTCAAACGCCAGTCCGTGCGCAACATGCAAATCACCCGTGCTCAGTTGGAAGGGTCCATGGGCCATCTGGTGCTGCCAGAAGAGTTGATCGGCAACCTTGGTCCAGCGGTATCCGCAGGACGCTCGATCTTGATGTATGGCCCTCCCGGCAACGGGAAATCCAGCATCTCGAACGGGATCCGCGACGCGCTTGGCGACAAGATCTATGTGCCGCGCGCCATCGAATACGCCTCGCAAGTGATCACGGTCTATGACCCGATCGTGCACTCCGCCGCCGAGAACGAAGCGCACGATCCCACTGCCCTGCGCCGCGTGACGCGCTATGACAGTCGCTATGTAAAATGCGAACGTCCCAGTGTGATCACCGGCGGCGAGCTGTCGCTCAGCATGCTGGATCTGGTGTATAATCCCACTGCACGCACGTATCAGGCACCGTTGCAGCTGAAATCGACAGGCGGCATCTTCATCGTCGACGACCTTGGCCGCCAGGCGGAATCCCCGCAAAGCCTGGTAAACCGCTGGATCGTGCCGCTGGAAGAAAGCAAAGACATCCTGGCCCTGCAATCGGGCGAAAAATTCGAGGTGCCCTTCGACACGCTGGTCATCTTCTCGACGAACTTTCACCCGAACGAGATTTTCGACCAGGCGGCCCTGCGCCGGATCTTCTTCAAGATCAAGATCGACGGGCCGAACCAAAAGAATTTCCTCAAGATCTTTGCGATGGTTGCCAAAAAGCGGAAGATGCCGCTGGACGAAGCAACGCTGATCCATCTGCTCAAGACCAAGTACCCCACAATCGACAACACCTTTGCCAATTACCAGCCCATCTTCCTGATCGACCAGATGATCGCGATCTGCGACTTCGAAGGCATCCCTTACCAGATGACGCCAGCGCTGATGGATCGCGCATGGGCCAACATGTTTGTAAAAGACGAAACGATTGTCAGGTGAACGCAAAGTGATCACAGGATGACTGGCCCATGATCGTCGTCGCAGGCTGTGGCCGGATGGGCGGGCCCATGCTTGCAGCGCTGCGCGCGGCACGGCTTGACGCGCAGGGCTTTGACGTGGTGGCCATGAACACGGTCGCTGTCTCGACGGATCCCGCGCCGTTGTACCAGAAAGTCAAAACACTGATCACCGTTGTGCGCGACGTCGCCCAAACCGACGCGCTGCTCTTCGACACCCAGCGGTTCGCCCACGCCCCTGAACTTGAGCGCATTGTGATCTGCTCCACGCTCAGCCCACGCTACCTGCGCCGCCTGCAAGACAAAATCCCCAGCCACATCGCGCTTGTAGACGCGCCCATGTCCGGTGCCCAGATCGCGGCACAAGAGGCCCGCCTCAGCTTCATGCTTGGCGGCAGCGCCGATGATATCGCGGTCGTGCAACCCCTGCTCAACGCGATGGGCCAGCACTTTCATCACATGGGCGGCTTCGGTGCAGGCATGCAGGCCAAGGTGCTCAACAATCTGCTTGCCGCCTCGAATACCGCGATGACCCGCCTTGTCCTGGACTGGGCAGATCACGCCGGGCTGGACGCCGACAAGCTCTTGGCCCTGATACACACATCCTCAGGACAAAACTGGTTCGCCTCGGGCTTTAACAGCATCGAATTTGCCCGCGACGGCTTTGCCTCCGACAACACTATCGGCATACTGGTAAAGGACGTCGCAAGCGCCCTCGACGCCGCCCCGACGGGGGCCGACACCGACCTTCCCGAATTGATCAAAAATGCAATCAGAAACCTCAAACCCCGCCCCTAACTTCCATTTTGTCCTAATTCATTTTGCCAGGTAAACTCCGGGGGTGTGGGGGCTGGCCCCCACTTTGTCTTGTGTGTGGGGGCTGGCCCCCACTTTGTCCGTGTGTGGGGGCTGGCCCCCACTGGGACAAATGCTATCTTGAAGGTCATGCAGGATTTGCCCCCCCTCTTCAGCGACTGGTTTGCCCAAAAAGGATGGTCTCTCCACCCGCATCAGCGTGACATGCTTGCCCGCGCCGATGCGCCCGCCCTGCTTCTGATCGCCCCTACGGGCGGGGGCAAAACGCTCTCCGGCTTTCTCCCGACGCTGGTTGATCTGGCCACCGGCAGGCACGAGGGTATGCACACGCTTTACATCTCGCCGCTCAAGGCGCTTGCGGCAGACATCAAACGCAACCTCACCACGCCTGTCACCGACATGGGCCTGCCCATCCGGATCGAAGACCGCACAGGCGACACGTCTCAGACACGCAAACGCCGCCAACGCGCCGACCCCCCGCATATCCTGCTCACCACGCCCGAAAGCCTTGCGCTGCTCACCTCTTACGAGGATGCCGCGCGCGTGTTCAAAGGCCTCAAACGCGTCGTGATCGACGAAATCCATGCGCTGGCCGACAGCAAACGCGGTGATCAGTTGATGTTGGCGCTGGCCCGGCTGCAAACCCTGTGCCCCGGCCTCAAACGGGTTGGTCTGTCCGCCACGGTCGAAGATCCTGCCGCCATCGCACATTTCATGGCCCGCCATCCCGATCCATGCCCGATCTTGCTGGCGGATCCCGGACCTCCGCCGGACATTCAAATGCTGCGCACCGAAGAGGCCCCGCCCTGGTCTGGCGGTGGTGCCGCCTATGCCATTCCCGCCGTGCTTGAGCAGATCAAGCGGCACAACACCACGCTGATCTTTCACAACACCCGCGCCCAGGCCGAGATATTCTTTCACAACCTGTGGCTCGCCAATGACGACAGCCTGCCCATCGGCATCCACCACGGATCACTGGATCGCACCCAGCGCGAACGTGTCGAAGCCGCAATGGTGCGCGGAGATCTGCGCGCCATCGTGTGCACCGGCAGTCTGGATCTGGGCATCGATTGGGGGGATGTGGATCTTGTCATTCAGATCGGCGCCCCGAAAAACGTCAAGCGGCTTGTGCAACGGATCGGCCGCGCCAACCACCGCTACAACGCGCCGTCCAAGGCGCTGCTTGTGCCCGCCAACCGCTTCGAAGTCGTCGAATGTGTCGCAGCACTCGAGGCGGTGCTGGAAGGAGAGCTTGACGGCGACCCGCGCGGGCCCGGCCCCCGCGACGTGCTGTGCCAACATATCCTGATCACCGCCTGTGCGGGCCCCTTCGCCGCAGACGCGCTTTACGCCGAAGTGATCAGCGCAGGCGCATATGCCAGCCTCACACGCGCCGCATTTGACGCCTGCATCGATTTCTGCGCGACGGGGGGATATGCCTTGCGCGCCTATGACCGCTGGCAAAGACTTTTGTTGAAAGACGGGCTTTGGCAATTGCGCGACCCGCGCAGCAGCCAGCGCATCCGGATGAACATCGGCACCATTCAGGATACGGACACGCTCAAGGTTCGGATGCGGCGCAATAGGGGCGGTAAACCCTTGGGCGAGATTGAGGAAGGTTTTGCCGCGACCCTGACCCCCGGCGATACATTCCTGATCGGCGGACAGATCGTAAAATACGAAGGCCTGCGTGAAATGACGGTCGAAGTCAGCCGCGATTCGGCCAAAAAACCCCGGATCGCATCCTTCATGGGAACGAAATTCGCAACCTCGACCCAGCTTTCAGCGCGTGTCCAACGCATGTTCACACAAGACAGCTGGCCCGAACTACCCGCCCACACAGCGGATTGGCTGGCCCTTCAGCGCGAGGTCAGCCAGCTTCCGCAGCCCGGCCGGCTGCTTGTCGAAAGCTTTCAACATGACGGGCGGGAACAGACCGTCATCTATGGCTTTGCCGGGCGCAACGGTCAGCAGACGCTGGGGCTTTTGTTGACCAAGCAAATGGAAGATCACGGCCTGAACCCGCTTGGGTTTGTGGCCACCGATTACGCCACGCTGATCTGGGGGCTGGACCCGGTGAAAAACCCTCAAATCCTCCTGGATCCGACAACCCTTTATCAGGGACTGGATACGTGGCTGGCCGGCAACGCCGTGATGAAGCGTACCTTTCGCGCTTCGGCCACGATCGCGGGGCTGATAGAACGCAATACTCCTCAGGCGCGTAAATCGGGGCGTCAGGCGACGTTCAGCTCTGACATTCTCTACGACACCTTGCACAAATACGACCCCGACCATCTGCTGCTTGCGATCACGCGGGAAGAAGCCCTCAGGGGGCTTGTCGATTTCGCCCGCATCGAAGAAATGCTGACCCGCATTGAAGGCCGGATTGACCACCGCACCCTCGCGCGTGTCAGCCCGCTTTCGGCACCCCTGTTCCTTGAAATGGGCCGCGTGCCCGTGAAAGGCGGTGCCGAAGAACGGCTGCTGGCTGAAGAAGCCGCCCACCTCATGGAAAGCTCCGGCCTCGCAAATCTTGCCCCCGCCGCGTCAAGCCAGCCCCGCTGGCGGGTCGGATGGTAACGAAACCAACAACCATGACAAAAAGCTATTTTTTTGAGTATTTTTAAAAGGGTGAATGGAAGAGCCTGTTTACGCCATTTTAAGGCTTGGATGTCTATCATTGGGATGCGGTACAGGCTGGAGAGCCGATGACCGCAAAGGGTGAAGGCGTCTCTGATTGCCCCGTCCAAGGACGCGGTGGGGACGTCTTCCATTTCACCCTTTCTTAAATACTCAATTCCCTTTTGAGCCGCAAAAACGACCCTCTCTGCAGGTCTTGCACCGATCGTCAATTTGCCGGATGAACGGCGCATGGACATTGGGTATGAATTCACCTTGGCAAACACGCGGCTGACTGCACTTGGATCCGGTGCCTTGTGGTGGGCAGACCAACGGGTGCTGTGTGTGTCGGATCTTCATCTTGGCAAATCCGAGAGGATCCTGCGTCGGGGTGGCACCGCCCTGCCCCCCTATGAGACACAAGATACGCTGACGCGTCTGGCCTCCGTGCTTGACACATATCATGCGCAAACGGTCATCTGCCTTGGTGACAGTTTCGACGATCTGGGTGCCGCCATGGCTTTGTCCGAGGCCGAAAGGCTTTGGATCGCGCGACTTCAGGCGGGGCGTCGCTGGATTTGGGTTGAAGGCAACCATGATCCCGGTCCGGTTGATCTGGGGGGCAGTCATCTGATCGAAGTTGCGATTGGGCCTCTTGTTTTCAGACACATGGCTGATCCTGTTGCAACGGGCGAAATCTCCGGCCATTTTCACCCAAAGGCATCCATCGGCCTGAGGGGGCGAAGCGTGTCACGGCCTGCGTTTCTATTCGATCAAAACCGGGTGATCATGCCCGCGTTCGGCACCTATACCGGCGGGCTGCGCAGTACGGCTCAGCCCCTTTGCGCGCTTATGGATCCGCACGCTTGTGCTATTCTGACCGGACCCAGGGCCACCTGCATTCCGATGCCACGATAGCCATTTCCCTTGGGGTGCAAAGCTGTAAGCTTGTACGCAAAAGGAGATGCCATGACCCCTGCTGAAACAAACCGGATCCGGCAAAGCTTTGGTACGCAGACGATGATGCAAACTCTGGGGGCCGAATTGACGGATGTCAGCGCCGGCTCTGTCAGGATCGAAGCGCCCATTTTGCCCGGCACGCGGCAGCAGCAGGGATTTGGCCACGCGGGTTTGACGTTTTCCATCGGTGACAGTGCTGCGGGCTATGCCGCGTTGACCACCCTCGGGCTTGACATGGAAGTCGTGACGGCCGAGATCAAGATCAATCTGCTGGCCCCCGCGCGTGGCGAGAGGCTGATCGCGATCGGCAAAGTCATCAAACCTGGCAAACGCCTGTGTGTCGTCACTGCCGAGGTATTCTCGATCGACGAGGGTCAGGAAACGCTGATTGCCGTGCTACAGGGCACAATGGTGCCCGTACCAACCTAGATCAGCCCGGCCTGCTTGGCATGGGATCGAAAGCTGCGACTGATCGGAATTTCATCGCCGTTCGAAAGCACCAACAGATCACGGCCCTGCTCTCTTTTGTGCGCCGCAATCGCTTTTGTTGCAACCCAATGCGATCGGTGCACTTGCATCCCCTCAGCCCCGGCAAGGGCATGCATCGCATCTTGCAGGCGCATCAGGATCAATGCATCCCCCACGTCTGTCACAACTCTCAGATAATGATCCTGTGCTTCGAGCCGGACCAGCGGTGCGCGCTTGTCCAATGGGATGCGGCGCAAGAAAATCGCTTGCGGGTCTGGGGGCTGCACCTCGTTCGCCGAACCAAAGACACCGCGGGCAAGGCCGATCACCCCCCGGACGACCAAAACCGTGACCGCAATGATGCCCAGCAGATAAAAGAACTGCCCCCACCCTTGCCAGTCATCGAAAACTGCGACGTTAACGACATGAACCAATCCAGACAGCAGCACGACGAACCCTGCCCACAGTCCCACACGCTGCGGGGCATTCCTCGGTCGGCCCGCCCTTTGGCACAGCAAAGCCCCTAGGACAGACGCAGCGGCGATGCCCCCCCAATAGCCAAAACGCGCGCCAATCCCCAAAGCGTCCTGTGTCCCAAAGGGGCCGGCGATCGTGCAGAAAACTGTTGCCAGTCCCCAGATGGCAATGGGCACGAACACCCCTCTGATTTCACGAAGCGTGTATGACATGCCGCAGCCTTCCGTGCATTTCACGAAGCGGACCGGCATCTTGCGCAAGCCAGCTTGGGTCTTGTTGCGCTTTTCTGCCATGACCACGGGACAGAACGCAACGGAGTATGCACATGTCCCTATCCCCCCTTTTGAACGCTGGCCCCATCATACAAATCCACGCCATACTCGCCGTGGCGGCAGTGCTGCTGACGGTTGCAATCTTCAGCTTTAAGAAAGGCACTCTTGCCCACCGCTGCATGGGGTGGGCATGGGTCAGCCTGATGGCGATCGTTGCCCTCAGCAGCTTTGCCATTAACGAGATCAGGATTATCGGGCCGTTCAGCCCGATCCACCTGCTCTCGGCCTTCGTGCTTTATCAACTGTGGGTTCAGGTGCGCGCGGCCCGGTCCAAAAGGATCCGCGCGCATGCCCGCGGCATGAAGCTGCTGACCTTCGGCGCACTTCTGGGGGCCGGAGCGTTCACTTTCCTGCCGGGCCGGATCATGTACCAGATGGTGACAGGCGGCTAGACTGTCAGCCCTTCGGGTTCGACCAGACCATTGGCGCGGCAGCACGCCGTTACGGTGTTGGCCAACAGACACGCGATGGTCATGGGGCCGACGCCGCCAGGCACAGGCGTGATGGCCCCAGCCACGGCAGCGCAGCTGTCAAAGTCAACGTCGCCGACCAGCCGCGTCTTGCCTGCACCCTTTTCGGGGGCATCCAGACGATTGATACCCACGTCAATTACGGTTGCTCCCGGTTTGATCCAATCGCCCGGCACCATCTGCGGGCGTCCGACGGCCGCGACAACAATATCGGCGCGGCGCACAACCTCGGCCAGATCCTTGGTGCGCGAATGGGCGATTGTCACGGTGCAGCTGTCGCCCAGCAACAACTGCGCCATCGGTTTGCCCACGATATTGCTGCGCCCGATCACGACCGCATTCATGCCGGACAGACTGCCATGATGGTCGCGCAGCATCATCAGACACCCCAAAGGTGTGCAAGGCACCATCGACTTTTGCCCTGTCCCCAGCAGACCCACATTCGAAATGTGGAATCCGTCCACATCCTTGGCCGGATCAATGGCATTGATCACAAGATCTTCGTTCAGATGTTTGGGCAAAGGCAGTTGAACCAGAATGCCATGGATTTCCGGGTCAGCATTCAAATCTGCAATCAGCGCCAACAAGTCCGCCTCTGTCGTGTCGGCCTCCAGCCGGTGCTCGACCGATTTCATGCCAACATCAACAGTCATCTTGCCCTTCGAGCGGACATAAACTTCGGACGCAGGATCCGCCCCGACCAGAACGACAGCCAAGCCCGGGGTGATCCCATGGTCGGCTTTCAACCGGGTCACATGCCCGGCGACCTGTTCGCGCACCCGTGCTGAAAATGCCTTGCCGTCAATAAGTGTCGCTGTCATCTGAACCATCCTTCTTCAACTTCTCTGGCTCTTAAATATCCCTGCCAGAGGCAGGAAAGGGCGCGGGGGTTCATCCCCCGCGTCCTTTTCATACGACCTTAGAACAGGCCTTCAACCTCGCCATCGTCGTTCAGCCTGATATTTTCGGCCGAGGGCACACGGGGCAGGCCCGGCATCGTCATGATTTCCCCGCAGATTGCCACGACAAAGCCTGCACCGGCCGACAGCCGCACTTCGCGCACCGGAATATCAAAGCCCGTCGGCGCGCCACGACGTTCGGGGTCTGTGGTAAAACTGTACTGCGTCTTGGCCATACACACCGGCAGATGACCATAGCCCTGCTCTTCCCAATCCTTCAGCTGGTTGCGGATCTTCTGGTCCATCAGCGCCCCATCGGCGCGGTAGATCTTGGTGGCAATTGTGTTGATCTTGTCCGCCAGGCTCATCTCGTCTGGATAGATCGGGGCGAAATGGGCGTTGTCCTGTTCAATCACCTCGACCACTTTCGTCGCCAGATCTGCAGATCCCTCACTGCCAAGCTCCCAGTGTCGCGAGAGGATCGCCTCGGATCCCTGACCCGCTACATAATCCTTGACCGCCTGCACTTCTGCGTCGGTGTCCGTGACAAAATGGTTGATCGCGACAACAACGGGCACGCCGAAGGATTTGATGTTTTCGATATGGCGGCCAAGGTTGGGACAACCGGCCTTCACAGCATCCACATTCTCGGTGCCGAGGTCAGCCTTGGCAACGCCGCCATTCATCTTCATCGCTCGCACCGTGGCCACGACGACCACACAGGACGGCGCGATGCCCGCCTTGCGACATTTGATGTTAAGGAATTTTTCCGCCCCCAGATCAGCGCCAAAGCCCGCTTCGGTCACGACGTAATCGGCCAGTTTCAGCGCGGTTGTCGTGGCGATAACCGAGTTGCAGCCATGCGCGATGTTGGCGAACGGGCCGCCGTGTACGAAAGCGGGATTATTCTCCAGCGTCTGCACAAGATTTGGCTGCATGGCGTCCTTCAGCAGCACAGTCATGGCGCCGTCGGCCTTGATGTCGCGCGCATAGATCGGCTTGCGTTCGCGGGTATAGGCCACGATCATGTCACCAAGGCGCTTTTGCAGATCGCTCAGATCCTTGGCCAGACACAAGATCGCCATGACTTCGGACGCGACCGTGATATCAAAACCCGCTTCGCGCGGAAAGCCGTTGGAAACCCCGCCCAAAGATGCGGTGATCTGGCGCAGGGCGCGGTCGTTCATGTCGACAACGCGGCGCCACACGACGCGTCGCAGGTCGATATCCAGTTCGTTGCCCCAGTAGATGTGGTTGTCGATCATCGCGCTCAGCAGATTGTGGGCACTGGTGATGGCATGAAAATCGCCCGTAAAGTGCAGGTTCATTTCTTCCATAGGTACGATCTGTGCATACCCGCCGCCCGCAGCACCGCCCTTCATCCCGAAGTTCGGCCCAAGCGACGCTTCGCGAATGCACACCGCTGCTTTCTTGCCGATGCGGTTCAGGCCGTCGCCCAGACCCACAGTCGTCGTGGTCTTGCCTTCCCCCGCCGGGGTGGGGTTGATCGCGGTGACCAGAATAAGCTTGCCAATGGCGCGATCCTGTACCGAGCTGATAAACTCCTGCGAAATCTTCGCCTTGTCATGGCCGTATGGCAGCAGATCTTCGCTGCCGATCCCCAGCTTTGCCCCGATCTCCTGGATGGGTAACTTGGATGCTTCTCGGGCGATTTGGATGTCAGTCTTGAAAGCCATTGGGGGGTCTCCTCCGTCGTAGTGCGTTGCGCATTCTTGTGCATTGCATACGCGCCCTATGCCCCTTTTCGAGGGCGCATTTCCGACATTTCTAAAGCGTGATGCGGCGAGCCGCCCCAACGGTGTTCATTTTCGGAAACTATTTAGCGCAGTCTGCGAAAAAGGGCATCGCGCCTAGCCGTGTTTCCAGGCCGGTTGATCAGGAATGAAAAGGCGCAAGCTGTCCCCAATTTTCAACGGACCCTCGCGTTCGATCCAGCCGGTAACCCCGCGCCTGTCCTGCGCCGCGGCCTTGAATTTGGCCCCGAAACCAGTGTTGTCCTGTTCGATCTCGCGTCCAGGCAACACGCAGGGGCGGTTTTCCATGTCGATTGTGATGGTGGCCCCAGACGCGGCCTGAAGCCGTGCATTGGGCGGGATGTGGGTGAAATCGGGAATCCCCTCAACGACCATCGAGGCCCCAAGATACATAGGGTCCAATGTCTCAAGCCCCATCGCGGCCGCTGTCTGGGCCATCTCCTCGGCCGACAGGATGGACAGTTGGCGGACGTTCCTGATCTCGGTGCCCTTGGGATAGGTTTCGGTCATGCGCACGCAGGAGGGGCGGGTCAGGCCCGCGTGCACGTCGTCTTCAAAACCGGCGTATGTGGCAAAAAGCGCATCGCGCGGTTCAGCGCGGATCCCCTTGGCAAGCTTTGGCACAACACCAAGCCACGTGATTGTCGCGGTAAAGTCGGTTGGTTTAAGCGCGGGCATTCTTCAGCATCCTCTTGCATGTGGTCGGCGCAGAGTGCGCGGACGCAGAGGAAAAGAAAAGGCCCCGCTGATGCAGCAGGGCCTATCCATGTCATAGCTGTCAGATCAGACCGACGGCTCGGGTTCCAGCCCGCCCGAGGGGGGCGACTTCTTGCCCTTGGCCTTGGGGATCGCGGTGACGCTGGGCTTGTCATCCAGGCCGCTGGTGTCATCGCCATCGGGGTCTTGCGGCGGCTTGCCGTCCATCACGCGCCTGATCTCTTCACCGGTGAGGGTTTCATATTCCAGCAGCCCTTGGGCCAGACGCTCGAACTCTTTCTCATTGTCCTGGATCAGCTTGAAGGCGCGGTCATAGCCTGTGTCGATGATCGCCTTGACCTCGCTTTCGATCAGCTCTTTTGTCGCGGCAGAGACGCTAAAGCCGCCCGCCCCGCCGTTTGCCTGATATCCGGCTGCAGCTTCGGAATAATCGATGTTACCGACTTTGTCCGACATCCCCATCCGCATCACCATGCCGCGCGCCAGCTGGCTTGCCTGCATGATATCACCCATCGGGCCCGACGATACGGATTCAGGACCATACTTGAAGATCTCAGCCGCTTTGCCTGCCATGGTCATGGCGATTTTCTGTTCGGCTTCGTCCTTGAACATTTGAAGCTTGTCCATTTCAGGCAGGCTCATCACCATACCCAACGCACCACCGCGCGGAATGATCGTGGCTTTGTAGACCGGATCGCACTTATCAAGCATCATACCGACGATGGCGTGGCCCGCTTCGTGATAGGCGGTCTTTTCCTTCTGATCCTGCGTCAGGACCATCGAACGCCGTTCGGCCCCCATCATGATCTTGTCCTTGGCGGAATTCAAAATCCATCATCGCCACGAACCGCCGCCCCACACGCGCGGCTGTCAACGCAGCCTCGTTCACAAGGTTCGCAAGATCGGCACCGGAAAAGCCGGGCGTCCCGCGTGCGATGATCCGCAGATCAACGTCAGGGCCAAGCGGCGTTTTACGCGCATGCACGCCAAGGATCTTTTCGCGGCCCTTGATGTCGGGGTTGCCGACGGTCACCTGACGGTCAAAACGACCGGGGCGCAGCAGGGCGGGGTCAAGCACGTCTTTGCGGTTGGTCGCCGCGATGATGATCACGCCTTCGTTCGCTTCAAAGCCGTCCATCTCGACCAGCAGCTGGTTCAACGTCTGTTCACGTTCGTCATTGCCGCCGCCATATCCTGCGCCACGATGCCGGCCGACAGCGTCGATTTCGTCGATGAACACGATGCAAGGCGCATTTTTCTTGGCCTGCTCGAACATGTCGCGCACACGGCTTGCGCCGACACCCACGAACATCTCAACGAAGTCGGAGCCGGAGATGGTGAAGAACGGCACACCCGCCTCGCCCGCGATGGCACGCGCCAGCAGGGTTTTACCGGTACCGGGAGGGCCCTCAAGCAAGGCACCTTTGGGGATTTTCCCGCCCAAGCGGCTGAACTTCTGCGGGTTGCGCAGGAATTCGACGATTTCCTCAAGCTCTTCCTTGGCTTCATCAATGCCAGCCACGTCATCAAACGTTACGCGGCCATGCTTTTCGGTCAGCATCTTGGCTTTGGATTTGCCAAAGCCCATCGCGCCGCCCTTGCCGCCGCCCTGCATGCGGTTCATGAAATAGATCCACACACCGATCAGCAGAAGGATTGGCAGAAGCGACATCAAAAATGTCTGAAATCCGGACTGCTGCTGCGGTTCGGCCCGTACCGGAATGTCATTCGCCATCAAAAGCGATGTCACTTCGGCGTCTTCAGGGCGGATTGTGACGTAATCGCTGCCATCGGCGCGACGGAAACGCACCTGTTCGCCGTCCAGTGTGACATTGCGCACATCGCCGGCTTCGACCGCGGTCACAAATTCGGAATAACTGATTTCGCGGCTTTGAAGGCCGCCGCCAGAGCCGCTGAACAGGTTGAACAACGCCAACACCAGCAACAACAAGACGACCCAAAAGGCGAGATTGCGCATGTTACCCAAAGGTTACTCTCCTACAATTCGTGGGACGACACCAAGACGATGCGCCCGTTGTCTCTAAGATAGACACGCTGGGCGTATGTTCAATGCGTTATATGTGCGGCAAAAAAGGCTTCAGTGCCGCGCTGCGCTCTTGCTTGCCAGTTTTGCGGCCATCCGGCAAGAGGCGCTGCAACCAGTTGTGTGCCCTTCCAGACCGAGGGAGAGGATAAAAGAGCGCCACGTGGCAACCCCAGATCGCGCCAATCCGGGCAGGCCCGCAGGCCATCGGGGCCAAGCGGCGCAACGCGAAAGTCATCCAGCGGATCGCTAACCCCCGAGAGAGGCGAGATATGCCACCTGTTGTCCCACGGCACGGTCACGGGGGTGACGGTGTCCCTTACCGCTTGCAACTCTCTGTAAAGCCATATTTTTCCGGCCTTGCGGCGCAGCTCGCAGCCCTGCACCGTGGCAGCGGGGCCATTTGAAAGCGCGGCCAGCGCCATATCCAGCGCCGTCCCCCGAGGCGCGTAGTCCGCCCCGTTGATCCACGCTACGCTGTGGGCGATCAAGCGGCGCTGCGTCTCTGCCGGTTGGGCGAAAAACCCAAGCGCATCCAATGCGACAGATCCCGCCGTCAGGGTGGCAATTTCACGCGCAACGCAGCGCATGTGGTGAAAAAGCGCGGTTTTCGCGCTGCTCTGGTGGTTCGCCACAGCGCCAAGGGCCGCGGCATCGACGCCCAGATCGTGCAGAATCGCCAGCGCCTTGCGGATGCGAACCCGCTCAAAACGGGCGTCCTCGTTGCTGGGGTCGTCGACCCAAGCAATGCCGCGATCTTCAAGATAGGTTCGCAATGCTGTGCGCGGCACCCCTAAAAGAGGCCGGATCCAGTGCACGCCGTTACGGTCAAACCGGTCCGCCATCGCGGCAAGCCCGTCAACGCCTGCACGCCGACCCAAACGCATCACAAAATTTTCAGCCTGATCATCGGCAGTATGGCCAAGCGCAATTGCCGCCAGATTGTGCGCTTGCCCCCACTGGGCCAGCAAGCGGTAGCGCGCCTTGCGTGCTTCATTCTGAAGGTTGCCGCCGCCTTGCCAACCGGTCCAGCGCAGGGTCGTGTGGGGCACGTCGATCCGTGCACAGGCTGCCGCGACCATAGCGGCTTCGACGGGGGCTTCGGGGCGCAACCCGTGATCGACGGTCGCGGCGAACAGGGGCACCCCCTGCGCACTGGCAAACGCATGCATCAGATGCAGCAGCGCCATCGAATCGCCCCCACCCGACACGGCAACCCCATAGGCATCGCCGGACAACGGTTGAAATGCGTCAGCGATCCGTCGGGACAGATCTGCCGTCATGGCGTTATTGGCAATTCAACGCAGCGCGTTCGCCCTGGGCTTGCGCCACGAAAGGGCTGTCGGGAAAACGTGTGGCGATTTCTCCCAATGTGACGCAGCCTTCCTGGATCTGGCCCAATGCGCCTAGGGAACGGCCGAGTTCATACAACGCTTCGGGGGCCAGCGGCCCCGTGGGATCTGCGCTAAAGCTGGTCAGATACGCGCGGGCGGCTTCGCGTGTGTCGCCAAGCCCGCTAAGGGCGGTGCCGCGCCGCAGATCGGCCTCGGCGGCTAGCGGGCCGCCGGGGTAGGTTTCATTAAAGGCCGCAAACTGGTCCGCGGCGGCGCGAAAGTCACCGGAGGCGAGCGCCGCCTTCGCCCGCTCGAAATCGGATGCTTCGCCCACAGCAAGTTCAGCGGTGTCGGGCGTGGTTTGGGGAACGACGGGGGCTGTCGTGGCGGGCATTTCGCCGCCCCCAAGTGTCGTGGTTTGGCCAAGTGCGCCGACATCGCCGCCCTCAAGCTCGACAAGCCTGAACTCAAGATCGCCGATACGGTTCGTGCCGTCGGTGACCACACGGTTGATGCGGTTCTCAAGCTCTTCGGTCTTCGAAGTCAGCCGCTGAAGCTCGCTTTCGATGGCGTTGACACGGTCAAGCACGGACCCGTTGCCGATCGCCACTGATGCCCCGCCCGTGGTGGAAAGTTCACGGCGCAGCTTTTGCACCTCGACGTTTACCACGGTCAGTTCCTGACGCACATCAGCGAGGGTCTGGGTATCCTGCGCCTGGGCTCCGATTGGCGCAAAGGCCAGCCCAAGTGCCACGGTCAAAACAAAACGCATACTCAAATCCTAACTTCCATTTCGTCGGCGCGGGGCCCGGTTCTAGCTGGTCAAACCACCCGCCAGCACCGTCACCGCCCGGCGGTTCTTGGCATAGCAGGCTTCTTGCGAACAAATCTCGATCGGGCGTTCCTTGCCATAGCTTACGACGCGCAGACGGTTCCCCGCCACCCCCCGAGAGATCAGGTATTCGCGTGCCGCGTTGGCCCGGCGTGCGCCAAGGGCAAGGTTGTATTCCCGAGTGCCCTGTTCGTCGGCGTGGCCTTCGATCACCGCCTGGTAATCGGTGTTGGTCGATAGCCAGTTGGCCTGCCCGTCCAGCGTTGCCTGACCTGCGGGCGTCAGCGTGGATTGATCCACTTCGAACAACACGCGGTCGCCGATGGCCTGCTGGAAATAGGCGGTGGATGCGGGATCATTTGCGCTGCCGGGAATGATGGCGCCATTGGCGTTGGCCATGCCATCGCCGTTCATGCCGTCCGCGCCAAAGCGGTTGGGGTTGGTACAGGCCGACACGGCCAGCGCTGCGATCAAAAGGGTACTTGTCAGAATGCGTTTCATGGGCTCGGCCTTTTTGGAAAGTGGCATTTGTTCTTTTCTTGGTCTTGTTAGCACAGCGCCTTGGACAAGGGAATCGCCAAGGCGCTGCAACATTACTTCTGAAGCGGCGACCACGACGGGTCTGAGCCGCCTTCCGGTGTGCGCACGGGTTTCAGGTTGCGCCCTGAAATATCCACCGAATAAAGCGAGGATGATCCGCCCGTCCCTTGGGTTTCGCGGGTAAACATGATCACGCGGCCGTTTGGGGCCCATGTCGGGCCTTCGTCCAGGAACGATGCCGTCAGCAGGCGTTCCTCGGAGCCGTCCAACCGCATGACGCCGATGTGAAACCGGCCCTTGTTCTGCTTGGTAAACGCAATCAGATCGCCGCGGGGCGACCAGACCGGTGTGCCGTACCGCCCTTCGCCAAACGAAATACGCTGCGGCTCTCCGCCATTTGCGGACATGATATAAAGCTGCTGGGTCCCCGAACGATCGCTTTCAAACACGATCCGGCTGCCGTCGGGGGAATAGCTGGGTGCGGTTTCAATCGAAGGGGTGTTTGTCAGGCGCGTGGACTGCCCCGTGCCGATGTCCATCGTATAGATATCCGTGTTCCCGCCCTGGGTCAGCGAATAGACCACGGTTTGCCCGGTCGGGCGAAAAACGCGGCGCAAAGCTCATCGTGCCTTCGGCGCTGTCCAGTACGCGACGCTGCACCGACCCGATGTCCAGCACATAGATCCGCGGAAAGCCGCTTTCGTAGCTTGTATAGAGTATCCGGTCGCCTGTGGGCGAAAACCGCGGGGCCAGCACGATGGAGGAGCTGTCGGTCAGATAGCTGTACATTCGCCCCGTCGTAATCCATGATCGCAAGACGCTTCTGACGGTTATCCTTCGGACCGGTTTCGGACACATAAACGACGCGGCTGTCGAAATATCCGCCCTCGCCTGTGATGCGGCTATAGACGGCGTCGGCCACCTTGTGCGCCATGCGCCGCCAGCCATCGACGGTGCCGGCAAACTGAAGACCCGTCCCCAGCTCGGCGCCCGAAAACACGTCATAAAGCCGGAATTTCACGTTCAGCGTATCGCCCTACACATTGACCGCGCCGGTGATCAGCGCCTGCGCGTTGATCGCCTTCCAGTCGGCGTATTGAATGGGGGCATTGAAATCGCTGACAGTCGAAATGAATGCGCTAGCAGGAATTTCCCGAAACAATCCCGACCCGACCAGATCTTCCGAAACGACCCGTGCAAGATCCACGGCCATCTGCCCTGCATCCCCGCTTTCGGGCTGAAAACTGGGCACGGCAAAGGGCAACGGCTCGATCACGCCTTCGGTGATTTCAATCCGCAACGGGCCTTGCTGAGCTTGCGCAGCACCACAAACAGCGCAGAGCAGCGCCAGACATATGCTCAATACTCGTAAGATCATTTGATGCGCATCCTTTCGGGATTAAAGGTCATCTCAATATCCTGCCATTGGCCGAATTTTTCCACAGGAAGCTGGTATCCACGCGCGCCGCAGCGGATAATTGCCCGTCTCGCGGCCTCGAAAGCCTGCTTGGCGGCGGATTGCGATCCGCCAGAGCTGCCCGTCATGGTGATCGTATTGGTCTGCGGTGTCCCGTCCTGGTTCATCGCCACACTGACCACGACCGTGGTGCCAAGCGCTTCGGAAGACAGCGAGCCCACGTTCCAGCAAGCCGACACGGCGACGCGCAGCGATTCCTTTTCGCCAGCCGAAAGCGGCGGGCCAGAGGGGGCGGGCACCGTGGCCGCAGGCGTGTCCTGTCCGCCAAGCGCTTCGGCAAGGGCGGACGCGACAGCATCCTTGTCCGTGGTGCTTGGCTTTGGCGGCTGGGGCGTTTCAACGGGTTTGGCCGCAACTTGCGGCGCAGGCGGCGTTGGCCTGCGTGCCGGTGGGCGCGGCGACTGGATCGGGGCCGCTTTGGGTGGCTCTGCGGCTTCGGTCACAATTTCGGTCGTTGCCTCTTCGGGGGCGGTGGCTTGCTGGGGCTCTTCGACGACAGTTTCGCCCGGCGCATCCGGGGTCACGGCCTGTTGCTCTACAACATCGGGGCGCGCTTCGGGGTCGGGTTGTGCGACAGGTTCGGGGGCCACACGTTCCACTGGGCGTGGCACCGCGACCGGTGCAACGTCGGGCACCAGCACGGCCACATCGGCAGGTGGCTCGGGCACTTCAGGGGCGGTGTCGCTCACTTGGGTATCCGGGGGTGTCGGCTCTGCCACATCGGGTGCCGCGTCGGGGGGCGGCGTTTCGGTCTGGATCGGCGGCGGTTGCTGGATTGCTTCGTCCGGCGTGGCCTGCACTTGCGGGGCGGTCACGGGCGCGTCCGGTGGTGCAGGCTGCACAACTTCGGCCGCCTGATCGGGCGCTTCGGTCGATGCCACCATAGCCTGATATTCGGCTTCGGATATCACGGATACTTCCTGGGTCTCGAACGGCTTGGTGTCGGGCGTGAATGCACCGGCCAGCAAAAGCCATGCGATCACCCCCAGATGCCCCGCGCCAGAAATATAATGCCCGGTGTGCATGGTTATCCGCCTGACGCGCCCGTGCCGTCCAGCTTGGGACCACCGGTATCGGTGACAAGGCCGATGTTGGAAAATCCGCCAGCGTTCAGCGCGCCCATGATCTCCATCACCTGAGCATAGGGCACGGCACCATCGGCACGCAAGAACACCCGGTCGCTGGCCCGCTCTGCGGCGATGGCACGCAGTTTGCCGACCAGTTCATCCCGTGCGGTTTCGGTCTTTTGGATCTGGACCGATCCATCGGCCAGCACGGTCACGGTCAGCGGTTCTTCCTGATCGGAGGGCAGCGCACTGCGGCGGTCTTGGGCAATTCCACCGGCACACCCACCGTCAGCAGCGGGGCCGCAACCATAAAGATGATCAGCAACACCAGCATGACGTCCACGAACGGCGTGATGTTGATCTCGGCCATGGGCTGTGCACGGCCCCGGCGCCGTCTGCGCCCGCCCCCGCCTTGTTTCTTCATGATACCTGCGGCCATGGCTTAGCTGTCCAACTGGCGGCTGAGGATCGTGGCAAATTCGTCCGCAAACGCTTCGTATCCGCCAAGGATCCGGTCCGCAATCGGCGCTTAGCTTGTTGTAGAAGATCACGGCCGGGATCGCGGCCAGAAGGCCGATGCCCGTGGCCAGCAGCGCTTCGGCGATGCCGGGGGCCACAACCACAAGGCTGGTGTTTTGCTGGTGCGGCGATTTCGATAAAGGCGTTCATGATCCCGAAGACCGTGCCGAACAAGCCGATGAACGGCGCGGTGGAGCCGGTGGTCGCCAGCACCGGCAACCCCTTTTGCAGGCGTTCGGATTCCTTGGCGATGGCCACATCCATGCTGCGATCGATCCGGGCCTGGCACCGGGGATAAGGCCACCGTCCTCTCGGTGGGACCGGCGCCATTCTGTCATGCCGGCGGCGAATATCTTTTCCGCAGGGCCGCCGGGCTCAGACCCGATCGTGTCGAAAAGACCATCCAGCGGCTCTCCTGACCAGAAACGCCTGATCGAACCGCTCGGCCTCTGCGCGGGCGCGGCGATATTGCAGGATTTTCTGCACGATAATCGACCAAGACCAGAACGAAGCGACAATCAGGATGATCATTACAAGTTTTACGGTAAATGTCGCGCGGAGGAATAGCCCCAGGAATGAGAAGTCAATCTCACTCGCCATCGCCAGCGTTTGTGGTTCCATCGATACTGCTCTTTTCTGTGCGCCCCGTTCGGGACTGTTCCGCCTCATCGGCCCTGTTTTTCCAAGGCGCTATTTCCGACCAGCTTATCCGAGTGCAATATTGATTGCTAGGTCAATGCCGAGATTCCGCCGACGAGACCGGGATTGAGCGGAGTTTCGCTGGCAATCTACAGGGTTTTCCGGCCGCGTTGATGCACACGATCGTGACATTGGCCTGAAACAACACAGTGGCATCGCGCCAGACATCCTGCCGCATTATCATCCGCGCAGGGGTGATCGAAGATACCTGCGTGCGCACCTCAAGCAGATCATCAAGAACGGCGGGTGCCATGTAATCCGCCTCGACCCGGCGCACCGCAAACACAACGCCACCAGCCTTCATCTCAAGCTGGTCCATGCCCATCTCGCGCACCCAATCGCTGCGGGCGCGTTCGATATAGCGCAGGTAATTCGCATAATAGACGATACCGCCCATGTCGGTATCTTCATAATAGACGCGGATCGGCAATATGTGGGTCATTGGGCCTTGCCCACCCGCGCATAAAGCCGCAGTGCATGGGACGTATCCTGCGCGGCGGATGGCAGAACGGGATCATAGGCGGCCCGCAGCAGGCCCGCGATATCGGGGCGCAAGATCGTCGTCTGGTCGTGCACGGCCAGCGGCGACCGCTCTTTGAAGGCGGTATCTGACCACAGTAGGAATGACTGTACGATCTGGCTCAGCGCAAGGGTTTGCGCGGGTACGGCGTTCAGATGCTCGTCCATCCGCAGGAACACAAAACACGCCTTGATGGCCCCTTGTTCATCAAAACGAAACAGGCGGTACTGGTTCGCCTCGACCGCCTCAAGCTTGGCGACCAGTGGTTCAAGGTCCGGCACCAACCGGTCCAGCCCAGGCACCTCGACAAGTTCTTTCCAGGTGCGAAAGAAAAACATCATCAGGTTGCTGCCCAACTCGGGGTCGGTTTCGGCCATCTTGTGACCCGCCAGATGGCACACGGCCTCAAGTGCGCCCTTGATGACAGACAGCGTGGCATCATCAACCCCGAACACGACGGGCGACAAGGGCCGCCCCCAGCGGGCAAACACGAAATTTCCGTCTTCACGGGTAAACAGGGCTTCGATTTCTTCAGGTGTCATCTCGTCTTCCAAATGGTCCTAAATCCTCGCCGAAGGCATCCGCCACATCAACCAAATAAATCCGTTTGCGACTTGGGCGGTGCCATTCCCAAATGTGTCCACGCTTTTTGTGCCAACATCCGCCCGCGCGGTGTGCGCTGGATCAGGCCTTGCTGCAAAAGAAAAGGCTCGATCACCTCTTCCAGCGCATCACGGCTTTCGCTCAGCGCAGCGGACATCGTTTCGATCCCCACAGGGCCACCCTGATAATTCTCGGCGATCAGGCGCAGATAGCGGCGGTCGGCCCCGTCAAGCCCCAGATGATCAACCCCCAGCCGGGTCAGCGCCATATCCGCAAGCTCTCGCGTGACGCGCCCGTCGCCTTCGACCACAGCAAAATCGACGACCCGACGCAAAAGGCGGCCTGCGATGCGTGGTGTGCCACGGGCGCGACGCGCGATCTCGCGCGCGCCGCCCTCGTCTGCGGGGGCACCCAGTTTGCGGGCGTTCCGATCTACGATGATGAACAATTCGTCCTCGGTGTAGAATTGCAACCTTGTGGGAATACCAAACCGGTCGCGCAGGGGCGTGGTCAACAGGCCCATCCGTGTGGTGGCCCCCACCAGCGTAAAGGGCTGAAGCTCAATCCGGACGGTGCGTGCCGCTGGCCCTTCGCCGATCACAAGATCAAGCTCAAAATCCTCAAGCGCAGGATAGAGCACCTCTTCAACGGCCGGGTTCAGGCGGTGAATCTCGTCGATGAACAGCACATCGCGTGCCTCAAGATTGGTCAGGATCGCGGCCAGATCGCCCGCCTTGGCCAGCACCGGCCCCGAGGTCATGCGAAATCCCACACCCAACTCGCGGGCCATGATCTGCGCCAGTGTGGTCTTGCCCAGGCCCGGCGGCCCGTGAAACAGCGTGTGGTCCATCGCCTCGCCGCGCTGTTTGGCGGACTGGATGAAAACCTTGAGGTTCGAGCGCGCCTCGGCCTGGCCCACGAATTCGTCCAGCATCTGCGGACGCAGCGCACGGTCAAAATCGCCGGGCAGCGGATCGGGCCGCAAGGTGGGGTCGCTATCGATCATTCAGGTTTCCAGGGCATCGTAAGGGCATGGTGCGCGCGGGGCACCGGTGTCGGCAGTCTAGCCTTTGGGGGCCAGAAGTTTCAACGCCGCACGGATCAGCGTGGGCGTGTCGGCCTCGGGCATGTCGCCCGCGGCCTGCGCCACGGCACCCGCAGCATCCCCGGGGCCGTAGCCCAGGTTTGCCAACGCCGACAGCGCCTCGGATTGCGCCGAGGGGTTCGGGGAGGGGGCAGCGGACCTGCGCCTGATCTCGGCGGGCTCGATCACCTGTGCCGCCTCGACCTCGCCGTGGGCCTCGGCCAGAGTGCCGGCCATTGCCATCACGCCGGGGGCCTTGTCCTTCAGATCCAGAACCACACGTTGTGCAAGCTTGGGGCCGACGCCCTTGGCCGCCTTGACCGCGTTCCAGTCGCCCAACGCGATGGCCCGGCTGACGCCATCAGGGCCAAGCGCACCCAAAATCGCCAAGAGATGCCTTGGCCCCTACCCCCTGCACCGTGGTCAGCAATCTGTGCCATTCCTTTTCGATCAGGGTCTGAAACCCAAACAGCTGCATCAGGTCTTCGCGCACGACCAGATCCGTGAACAGCGCCACCGCTTCGCCCACACCCGGCAAGGCCGCCAGCGTCCGGTCAGAGCAATAGACCAGATATCCCACACCGCGCACGTCAATCAGCACATGGTCGGCAGCGCGGTAGTCAATGCGGCCAGTGATCTTGCCGATCATGCGCGCGCCCGTGCAACGGCCTGCGCCAGCGTGCTTGCCCCGCCGTGATGGGCGTGACAAATGGCGATCGCAAGCGCATCGGCGGCATCCGGGCCTGCGATCTCGATCCCTGGCAGTTGCATCCGCACCATGTGCAACACCTGCCCCTTCTCCGCGTGGCCCACACCGACCACGGTTTTCTTGACCGTGTTGGGCGCGTATTCGCCCACCACCAAACCGGCCTGCGCAGGCACCAGCATCGCGATCCCGCGCGCCTGACCAAGCTTGAGCGTTCCAGCCCCGTCCTTGTTCACGAATGTCTGCTCAACCGCCGCGGCGTCAGGGCGATAGGTGATCATGATCCGCGTCAGCTGCGCATGCAGCGACAGCAGCCTTGACCCCAGATCGCCCCCTTCCGACACGCAAACCCCGTTCGCCACATGACTGAGTCGGCTTCCCGCCACATCTATGATGCCCCATCCCATGTTGCGCAGCCCCGGATCGATACCGATTACCCGTATCATATGCTCAAACTACCTCACATTTTTTGTTTTTTTACGCGTAGCACGAAACACGAACATCCACCAAGGATTTTGCGCTTTGCCCCGAAAAAGCCACAATCCGGCGTTGCCGGCGAAATCCCGGCCTGTTTGCGGCATTCAGACGACGTTCAGCGACAGCGCAGGCGTCCAGAAATTGCTATATTTCATTGGGATATCTCGCCAGATTTTGCCATGCAGAAAACGCAGATCACACATGCGTCTGTGAGTGTTGTGGAAAGTTTTCATTCTGCCTAGTTGCTGGGCACAGGGCCGGATACACCGGCTTTCTTCTTTTATAAGGATGGCTCCAATGGCTGTTTTCTACAACACACCGACAACCTACGGCACAGCGGCAGCTGTTAACCGCTTTTTCTCGCAGCTTGGCGATCTTGCCGGCAGCATCATTGCCTGGAACGATGCCCGCGTCACACGCAACGCCCTGTCGTCTTTGACAGACCGTGAACTGAACGATATCGGCCTTGTTCGCGGTGACATCGAAAGTGTCGCACTGAACCACTTCATTCGATAAGCTCGAATGTCAAAGCCGCGCCCCGAAGGCGCAACCAACGACGCATTAAACGCCGCACAATAAAAGCCACGCTCACCTGACGGTCAGCGTGGCTTTCGCGTACTGAAATCGACTTTTTCCAAACGTCACAACCAGCAACGCCCGACCTGACCCCGTTGAGAGCACCGGCTCTCAAATCCGGCGTTTAGTCCCTGAAAATCGGCCCGATCTTTGCAGAAATCACTTGGGTCAACGGATCCAGACCCAAGGCCCAGGCCCCTGCCTGCTCGACCACGGTGCCGCGTTTCATCAGATCCAGGCGACTTTCATAGCTTGCAAATCCAATCGAAGACAAAACGAAGGCCTTGAAACAAATAAAGACAGCAAGAAAAAGCAGGATTGACCTGAACGGGAACCCGACCGATCGACGTACGGGCCGTGCGATGACCAGCCCGTCATCCCGCATCGTCGTATAGTATCCGTTCGCCATAAGGGCGTTCTTGCGGTTCAACTTTTTTACGCGTCTTCCAAAGTGTTGATACGTTTCAACCATGGTAGCCTCGAAATGCTTGAGGCCCCCACCTCTAACATTTCCAAGAATACAGCAAGAATGTGCCGATTTCTATCAAATTACCCGAAATTGAGACGTAAAAGAGGCATAGTTTACCCTGTTTTTCTCATTGTCAGGGTCGTCCAGTCACCAATCACCTCCTTATGGATCAGATTGATGCCAGATTGTGCATAGACGGCAATAACGTCCTCTGCCTGTTCATTCAGGATCCCCGAAAGAATCGCCCGCCCGTCCGGGGTAAGGGCACCAGCCATATCCGGGGCAAGTGCAACCAGGGGGCCTTTCAGGATATTGGCAAAGATCAGATCGAACGGGGCCTTGGCTGCAAGGTCGGGATGGTCAAAGCCTGCGGCCTCAACGCAGATCACGCGATCCGACAGGTCATTGGCGGCGGCGTTGGCGCGGGCCACGTCGACGGCGACTTCGTCGATGTCGCTGGCCAGAACGGGGTCTGGCCAGATCCGCGCCGCAGCCATCGCCAGCACAGCCGTACCACAGCCAATATCTGCCACGTTCCGCCCCACGAACGCCGTCCGGCGCCAGACCGATCCAACGCGCGCAGACAGCCCAGCGTCGTGCCGTGGTGGCCCGTGCCAAAGGCCATCGCCGCCTCGATCAGCAGCGGCTCGCAGTCCTCGGGCACCTTGTCGGCGTCATGGCTGCCGTAGACAAAAAAGCGCCCCGCCTCGACGGGCGAAAGCTCGCGGCGCACATGGGCCACCCAGTCGGTTTCGGGCAGTTCCGAGACCACGAATGGCTTCGCCCCGATACGCGGCCGCAAGCAGCGGCCAACCCTGTTTCATCGGGTGCCTCCTCAAAATAGCCGCCGACCTCCCACAAGCCGGAACCGTCTTCGATCTCGAACACGCCGACGCCCGTGGGTTCCGGCTCCAGACCGCTCCATCGCTTCGCCCAAGGCATAGGCGGGCGTGCGCCCCTCAAGGGTTGTCAGGGCTGTGAATGTGGGCATGAGGGCCTCCGTAAGGGTTGTGTCAGCGGCGCAGATAAGGGGCCTATTCGGCCACGGCGGGAACGCCTGCGCAAAAGATCGTCTCGTGACCCGGCACAGGATGGCGCGGGATCAGCATCGCCAGCAAAAGCGAGACACACGCCATACCCGCCGCAAGAAAGAATACCGCAGCAGGGGATACCATCCACAAAAGCCCAAGGCCAACCGGCAAAAATACCGCGGCAATGTGATTGATGGTAAACGCCACTGCCGCCGTGGGGGCAATATCGCCCGGATCGGCAATTTTCTGGAAGTAGGTCTTAAGCGCCAGTGCAAGGGCAAAGAACATGTGATCCAGCACATAAAGCATCGCCGCGATGACCACGCCCCACCCCAGATAATAGACGCCACCATAGCTCAGGAAGACGATGATCAGGCCAATATATTCAAAGCCGAGCACCCTGCGCTCCCCAAAATGCCCCACGGCGCGCCCCATCAAGGGGGCAAAGACCATGTTCGCAATGAGGTTGATCAAAAACAGCAACGTGATCTGGTGCACATCAAAGCCAAACCGTTCGACCATCATGAAACCGGCAAAGACCACAAAGATCTGCCGCCGGGCACCTGACATGAATTGCAGTGCGTAATACAGCCAATAGCGGCGGCGCAGCACCATCTTTTTGATCTGCGGATGGGGGGCCTCGAACTGCGGATAGGCAACCAGCGCGAACACCGCGATTGCCGCCGTGATGCCGCCGCCGATCACATAAACGATGTTGTAGGACAGGCTCAGCGTGTCCCAAAGCGCCATGATCGCAAGATAGGCCATCAGCGTCGCACCGGATCCGGCCGCCATCAGCCAGCCGATCATCCGCGGCGCGTCCTCGATTTTCAGCCATTGCAGTTGCAAAGACTGGTTGATCGTTTCGTAATAATGAAACCCGATCGAGCTTAACATGGTGATCGTGAGAATACCCGCCATTGACGGGAACCACGCCGTCACAGCGGTTGCCACACCAAGCAGGATCAGCGCGACGAGCCCAACAATCTGTTCGCGTACGAAGATAATGATCGCGATGACGCCAACCGCCAGAAAACCCGGAATTTCGCGCACCGTGTGCAGCAGCCCGATGTCAGAGCCTTTGAAATTCGCCACCTCGATCACAAAGTTGTTCAACAGCGCCGACCAGGTGTTGAACGCAATCGGCATGGCCAGCGCCATCAGGAACAGCAACGCCACAGGGCGGCGCCAGAACGGCTGATGCTTGGCATCTTCCAGGGTGACAAATTTTACCATGCATCACCCATTAGCCGTGTTCCGCCCCCTTGACGAGATCAAAACAAGGGCAATGTACACGGACCAGACCCCGCCACTCATTCCAAATGGAAAAAATCCTCGCCGAAGGCATGTTTTGCGCCGCGCGCAAAACCAATAAAGACTCAGTAAAAGCTTTGCGGATCTATATCGACGGCCAGCCGGATATCCCCCTTAAGCCGCAATTGCCCGATCCAGATCGCCAGGGCTTCCTGCAAGGGCACCGATTTATCCGCCTTGACCAACAGGCGCACACGGTGCCGCCCCCGCACCCGCGCAATCGGCGCCGGCGCAGGTCCATACACCTGCGCACCGACTTTGCGCAGCGGGCCATCCTGCCGGGCCAGCTGGTTGCCCGCATCGAAAACGGCTGCCACATCCGGGCCGCTCAGGATGATACCCGCCATCCGACCATAGGGCGGCACGCCCGCCTGACGCCGTTCGCCGGCTTCGGCCTTCCAGAACGCTTCTTCCTCGCCTGCCAGAATGGCGCGGATCACCGGGTGGTCCGGTTGATAGGTTTGCAACAATGCGGCCCCCGGCGCTTCGGCACGCCCCGCGCGGCCCGCGACCTGCCGCATCAACTGGAAGGTCCGCTCGGCGGCGCGCAAATCCGATCCCATCAGACCCAGATCAGCGTCAATAACACCCACAAGCGTGAGGTTGGGAAAATTGTGACCCTTTGCAACCAGTTGCGTGCCGATGATGATATCCGCAGCGCCTTCCGCGATACCCGCGATTTCCGCCTTCAACGCGCGGGCCGATCCGTACATGTCCGAGCTTAGCGTGGCCACCCGCGCCTCCGGCCACAGCAACGCCGCTTCTTCGCCCAGCCGTTCCACACCGGGGCCGACAGCGGCCAGCTTGCCTTCGGCATCGCAGGACGGGCAGGCCTCTGGCATGGGTTTGCTTTCGCCGCATTGATGGCAAACCAGCCGTTTGAGAAAGCGGTGTTCGACCATCCGCGCATCACAATGATCGCATCCGATCTGGTGTCCGCACGCCCGACACAGCGTCACCGGCGCATAGCCGCGGCGGTTGATGAACAACATCGCCTGCTCGCTGCGCTCAAGCCGCTTGTCCACTTCGGCGCGCAATGTGGGCGATATCCATTTGTCGCTCGGCAGGCCCTCGGTGCGCATGTCGATCGCGCCCATCTCAGGCATCACCGCCGGCCCGAACCGCGAGGTCAGCTCAAGCCGCGTATATTTGCCCGCCTCGGCGTTTGCCCAGCTTTCAAGGCTTGGCGTGGCCGACGCCAACACCACCTGCGCCCCGCAGATCGACGCGCGCAGCACAGCCATGTCGCGCGCATTGTAAAGCACGCCCTCTTCCTGCTTATATGAGGTGTCGTGTTCCTCATCTACAACGATCAGGCCAAGGTTCTGAAACGGCAGGAACAACGCCGACCGCGCCCCGATCACGACCTGCGTCTGCCCCTGGCCCACCATGCGCCAGATGCGGCGGCGTTCGGTCATCGTGGCACCCGAATGCCATTCCGCCGGCTTTGCGCCAAAACGCGCCTCGATGCGGTGCAGAAATTGTTCAGTCAGCGCGATTTCAGGCAGCAGCACCAGCGCCTGCCGTCCGGCTTTCAACGCGGCGGCGACCGCTTCGAGATACACTTCAGTCTTGCCAGACCCTGTTACCCCGCGCAGTAACGTGGTCCCGTATACGCCAGACGCGATACCGGTTCCCAGCACGGCGGATGCCGCCGCCTGATCGGCAGTCAACGCCTTGCCGGGCAGGCCGGGGTCCATCCGCAGGAACGGCAGGTCGCGCGGGCTGTCTTGTTCCACCACGGCACCTTGCGCCACCAGCCCCTTGATCACCGACGCCGTGACGCCCGCCATTTCAGCCAGTTCCTTCAGCGTAAACGCCAGATCACCATAGTCGGCCAACGTCTCAAGCACACGCCGCCGGGCGTCTGTCATGCGGTCAGGCTCGGACGTGCCGCGCCGGTAGATCTTGCGCATGGACGGAGGATCCCCCAGCCCCGGCGCACGGGTGGCCAGCCGCAGCATCGCAGGCAGGGGCGTCAACGTATAGGCGGCGGCCTTGCTTAGGAATGTCTTCAGCTCTTCGCGCATCGGTGCGGCATCCAGCACACGGATCACCGACCGGACCTTTGACAGATCGTAGTCGCCCTGCCCCGGGCCCCAAACAACCCCGATCACCTTGCGCGGCCCAAGCGGCACCTCGACAAAGGCACCAAGGTGGCATCCGCCCTCGGGTGCCTTGTAATCCAGCGCGCGCCCCAGAGGCTGGGTTGTCAGAACCGACACCAGCTCTGCATGGTGAAAAAATTCAACGGTGCTCACCAGCGTCTCCGGCCCGGGGTTTCGGGAATCAGGGTTTCGGCAGCGCAGATCATGCGCTAAAGCCATTGCCAACAGACATAGCCATTTGGCGTGCCTAATCCAACCGGGCAGCGTTTCCAATCTGCCACCGCTTCAAACCAGAAGGACAAGACATGAAATTCTTCGTAGATACTGCCGAAATCGACGCCATTGCCGAACTGAACGATCTGGGCATGGTCGATGGGGTCACCACCAACCCGTCGCTGATTCTGAAATCAGGCCGCAACATTCTGGAAGTCACCAAAGAGATCTGCGATCTGGTCGCCGGCCCCGTATCTGCCGAGGTTGTTGCCCTGAAAGCGGATGACATGATCGCCGAAGGCCGCAAGCTGGCCGAGATCGCCGAAAACATCACCGTCAAGCTGCCCCTGACATGGGACGGCCTGAAAGCCTGCAAGGTGCTGTCGGACGAAGGCAAGATGGTGAACGTCACGCTGTGTTTCTCGGCCAACCAGGCGCTGATCGCGGCCAAGGCGGGGGCGACATTCATTTCGCCATTTATCGGGCGTCTGGACGACATCAACCTTGATGGGATGGACCTGATCCAGGACATCCGCACGATATATGACAACTACGGCTTCGAGACACAGATCCTGGCCGCCTCCATCCGCACGGTCAACCATGTGCTGGACGCCGCGCGCATCGGTGCCGACGTCATGACCGCCCCACCCGAAGTCATCAAAAAGCTCGCGTCCCACCCGCTGACCGACAAGGGCCTTGAGACGTTCATGGCCGATTGGGCAAAGACCGGTCAGAACATTCTTTGACCGGGACATCATCCTTGCAACACCCGTCTTCCCCGCAAGACCTGTCCGCGCTGTCATGAAACAGCGCGCGCAGCGCTTCGGGATCCAGCGGAAACAGCCGGTCGGTCTTTTCTGAAGAAGATTTGGGCGGATCATCCATCCTTTGATGAAACGACCAAATCCAACCACAAGTCACCGAAAATACACGGTTTGAGGGCGTATCGCTGGACCGCCCCCAAAACTTCGCCTAGAATCAAGGCAAATAACCAAAAGAAAAAGGCAGATTTTTGCAGGTCTGCATGATATGTCAGATAAAAATAAAAATGAGACGAGCATGAGCAGCAATCACAAGATCGACGATTCCCTTCGGGAAGCCATCATTTCGCAGCCGGATGTCATTCTGGATGACAACGATGTGATGCAGGCCCTGATTGCCGCGAATGAACGCGCCATGGGCGGGAATATCGTCGACCTGCGTGGCATTGCGATGGACCGTCTGGAAACCCGGCTTGACCGTCTGGAAGACACCCATCGCAACGTGATTGCAGCGGCCTACGAGAATTTGGCAGGCACCAATCAGGTGCACCGCGCCATTTTGCGCATGCTTGACCCGGTCGAATTTGAAACCTTCCTGCGCGATCTTGGGGGGGATGTGGCCGATATCATGCGCCTTGATGCCGTGCGGTTGGTGCTGGAATCGGTTCAGAACGACACGGACCCGGCGGTCAAACGGCTGGGCGATGTTCTGACCGTGGCCGAACCCGGCTTCATCGACGATTACCTGACCGCAGGGCGCGGTGGCACAGTGCGTCAGGTCACGCTGCGCGGCGTGCAGGACAGCCCCGAAAGCATCTATGGCGGTGCTGCCGACTGGATCCGCTCCGAGGCGTGCCTCAAGCTGAATTTCGGTGAGGGCCGCCTGCCCGGTCTGCTGATCCTCGGCTCGGAAGATCCGCATATGTTCGGGCCCCAGCAAGGCACCGATCTGCTGGCCTTTTTCACCGGAGTGTTCGAGCGGACGATGCGCCGCTGGTTGTCTTGAGCGGTGCGCAAAGCAACTTGCTGATCAGCCCCGCCGCACGGGATGCGTTGCAGACATGGCTTGACCATCAACGTGCGCTGAAAGGTGCTTCAGAGAACACGATCACCGCCTATCAGGGCGATGTTGTGGATTTTCTGGCGTTCATCACGCTGCACAAGGGCGACAGCCAAGGCCTTGGCGCGCTGGCAAAACTGACGATTTCGGACATGCGCAGCTGGATGGCGCGCACCCGTGGCCCGGACGTGGGGCCGCGGTCGATGGCCCGTAAACTGTCGGCGGTCAAGGCGTTCTATCGCTGGCTTGCGGAACGCGAGGGGTTCGAGGCGACGGCGGTTTTATCCACAAGGTCGCCAAAATTTCCCAAAAAACTTCCCCGCCCGCTGGACGTGGATGCGGCGCATGCGATGATCGACTGTGTCGAGTTGCAGTCGCCCCACGCCTGGGTCGCCCTGCGGGACGTCGCCGTGCTGACACTGCTTTGGAGCTGTGGCCTGCGCATCTCGGAAGCGCTTGGCCTCAAGGGCAAGGACGCACCCCTGCCGGATGTGTTGCGCATCGTCGGCAAGGGCGGCAAGGAACGTATCGTACCGGTATTGCCCGCCGCCCGCGACGCCGTTGACGCCTATCTGCGCATGTGCCCCCACCCCCAGGAACGCGACGCGCCGCTTTTCAGGGCCGTGCGCGGTGGCCCCCTTGTGGCACGCACGATTGCGCAGGTGATGGCGGATGCGCGCATGCAGCTTGGCTTGCCCGCCTCTGCCACACCGCACGCGATGCGGCACAGTTTCGCGACGCATCTGCTGGACGCGGGGGGTGATCTGCGCGCAATTCAGGAACTGCTGGGCCACGCGTCCCTGTCAACGACCCAGGCCTATACGGCAGTCGACACCGCGCGGCTGATGGAGGTGTACAACCGCGCCCATCCCAAAGCGACAGGCTAGGCCTGCCCGCAAGTGCCCTACCTTTCCAACCGCGTCACGAAATCCAGCGCGGCCTTCGTTGGGTCTTCGGAACCTGCGGCGACGCGATCGCCAAGGTCTTTCAACGCGGCCCTGGCCTTTGGGGCGTCCAACTGCGCCAAAAGCGCCTGTTTCACGGCCTGTTCAAACCAATAGCGGGCCTGTGCCGCGCGGGTGCGTTGCCAGAACCCTTCGACCTGCCGCCACTTTGACAGCGCCTGAACCTGATCCCACGTCTCTGAGAGACCGTTTTCCTCCAGCGCCGATACCATCATCGCCTTTGGAAAACCCGCAGGGTCCTGCGGCCGTTTGCGCAACAACCGCAGCGCGCCTGCATAATCGGCACAGGTCCGCGAGGCAGCCGGCTTGAGATCGCCGTCAGCCTTGTTGATCACGATGATATCGGCCATCTCCATGATCCCGCGCTTGACGCCCTGCAATTCGTCCCCCCCTGCCGGTGCCAGGAGCAATAAAAACACGTCCGACATTTCCGCGACCACCGTTTCGGATTGCCCCACGCCAACGGTTTCGATCAGCACCACATCAAAGCCCGCCGCCTCGCACAGGGTTACAGCCTCGCGGGTGCGGCGTGCGACACCGCCCAAATGTGTCTGACTGGGTGAAGGGCGGATGAAGGCGTTCGCCTCGCGCGCCAGCAGATCCATGCGGGTCTTGTCACCAAGGATCGAACCGCCAGAGCGGCTGGATGACGGATCGATTGCCAGCACAGCCACGCGCAACCCGCGCCCGACCAGCATCATCCCAAAGCTTTCGATAAAGGTGGACTTGCCCACACCGGGCGTGCCTGACAGCCCGATCCGCAACGCTTCGTGCTGCTTGGGAAGCGCAGCAAGCAGGGCCGTGGCCTGCGCCCGATGATCCGCCAGTGACGATTTAACCAGCGTTATTCCACGCGCGAGTGCCCGCCGTTGCCCGGCGACAATCCCCTTGGCCAAATCGTCGATGTCCATAGCGGAGCCCCTTTATGATTTTCATCCCTTGGCCCGCATGTTTCGGGCGGCAGGTTCAAAATGTCCACAGCAAAGCAAGGCTTGGCGGCACCTGCGGATTGACCCATAACCGCAATATGGCTTTTGACCTTCCTATTGATCAGGTGATGCCGCAGGTGATTGACGCACTGCGATCGTCCGGGCGTGTCGTCTTGCAGGCACCCCCCGGTGCAGGCAAAACCACGCGCGTGCCGCTTGCGATGCGCGACGCAGGCCTGACCTCTGGCAAGATTATCATGCTTGAGCCGCGCCGCCTTGCCGCGCGTGCCGCCGCTGAACGGATGTCAGCCACCTTGAACGAAGATGTCGGCCAAACTGTCGGTTTTCGCGTGCGCGGCGCGTCGGCGATCAGCGACCAGACCCAAATCGAGGTTGTCACCGAAGGTATTCTGACGCGCATGTTGCAGGACAATCCTGATCTGCCGGGCGTCGGCGCGGTGATCTTTGACGAATATCACGAACGGTCCCTGAATGCGGATCTGGGGCTTGCCTTATGTCTTGAGGTCGCAGGTGCCTTGCGTGACGACCTGCTGTTGGTCGCGATGTCGGCAACGCTGGACGCGGCACCAGTGGCGGCCCTGATGGAGGCCCCCATTGTCACGTCGCAAGGGCGCGGCTTTCCGATATCATCGCATTGGCTGGACCGTCCGCTGGGCCAGCAACGGTTTGAGCAAGCGGTGGCCGACCTTGTTCTTCACGCCTTGTCGTCAGCACCGGGATCTGCGCTGGTCTTTTTGCCGGGCGAAGGCGAAATCCGGCGCGTCCAAAGTCTTTTGACAGGTCATTTGCCCGCAGATTGCACCCTCGCCCCGCTATTCGGAGCGATGGCGTTTTCCGCGCAGCGAGCGGCAATCGCACCCGCGGCATCGGGGCGTAAGGTGGTGCTGGCCACGTCGATCGCCGAAACCTCGCTGACCATCGAAGGCATCCGGATCGTCGTGGATGGCGGACGGGCGCGGCGTGCCGAATTTGACCCCTCCTCGGGCATGTCACGGCTGATCACCGGGCGGGTGACGCGGGCCGAAGCGACCCAGCGTGCCGGACGCGCGGGCCGTGTCACCGAAGGGCAGGCTTTCAAGCTGTGGACCCGCGGCGAGGAAGGTGCGCTGGCCGCCTTTCCCCCTGCCGAGATCGAAGTGGGCGATCTGTCATCCTTCGCGCTTGAACTGGCGATGTGGGGGGCGCGGGCGGCCGATCTGGGCTTTGTAACCCCCCCTCATGCGGGGCGTCTGGCCGAAGCGCAGAATGTTCTGCGTATGCTGGGTGCGCTGGATGCTGCGGGCCGCATCACCGCGCACGGGCGGGCGCTGGCGCGGCTGCCGCTGCATCCCAGGCTGGCGCATATGGTTGCACGCGGCGGGCGTACTGCCGCATCCCTTGCCGCCATCCTGTCCGAGCGTGATCCTTTGCGCGGTGCGCCGGTCGATCTGGCGCTGCGAATGGACGCGGTCGCGGGCAGGCGCACCGTGGCAGAACCGAACCAAGCCACCCTCGCTCGCATCAGGCAAGAGGCTAAGCGGCTGGCCCGGGGACAATCGGCATCGGGCCCCGATACGCTGGGTGTGCTTGCCGCCCTCGCCTATCCCGACCGTGTCGCGCTGCGGCGCAAGGGCGAAGCGCCGCGCTTTGTGATGTCAGGGGGCAAAGGGGCAATCCTTCCCGAGGGCGACCCGATGGCGGGTGAAAGGCTGCTGGTGGCGACCGATCTGGATGGCAACCCGCGCGAGGCCCGCATCCGCCAGGCCGCCCGTCTGTCAGACGCCGACCTGCGCGAAACCTTTGCCGATCAGATCAGATGGGTAAATGTATGCTTGTGGTCGCGCCGCGAAGGCCGTGTGCTGACCCGCCAGCAAGAACAGTTCGGCGCACTGGTGCTGGACGATCGCGTGTGGTCCGAGGCCCCCGCCGAAGATGTCGCGCACGCGATGCTGGAGGGGGTGCGCCAACTAGGGCTGATGCCTGGCAAAGCGGCGTCCCTGTTTCTGGCACGCGCCCGGCTGATGGATCAGGATTTCCCTGATTTTTCCGAGACGCATCTGATGGACACGCTTGACGACTGGCTTTTGCCGCATCTTGGAGGGGTGCGCAGCACAGGCGACTGGAAGGCGTTCGATCTGCTGCCCGCGCTTGCCGCGCGGCTGTCGTGGGATCAGCAACAAGCGCTTGATGCCGCCGCCCCTGCGCATTTCACGACACCGTTGGGGCGCAAGCTGGCGATTGATTATGAAGGTGCACATCCCCAGATCGCGCTGCGCCTGCAAGAGGTGTTTGGCGTGACGCGCCACCCCATGATCGCAGGGCAACCCTTGCAGATCACGCTGCTATCCCCCGCGCAGCGCCCGGTGCAGGTGACGACGGATTTGCCCGGTTTCTGGACCGGATCTTACGGGGACGTGCGCAAAGACATGCGCGCCCGCTATCCGCGCCACCCGTGGCCCGAAGACCCGACGCAAGCAGATCCGACATTGCGTGCAAAGCCGCGGGGCACCTAAGCTTAAACGCTGGTTTCTCTCAAACGGGTCCCGAACATGACCAGAAAGCCGCCCGCGATAGCCCAGTTCTTGACGAAAATCGACATTTGCCACGGGTCGTCTGGGATGAAGTGGAACACGCTGGTGATCATGCAATACACCGCCAAAGCCAGGCTGACCGGCGTCAGCCAGACCCCGAAAGTCAAGCACAGTGCCGCCGCGCCGTTGAACACCATGGCAGGCCAAACCAGAATTACGGGCAATCCGTGGTCTTGCAGCAAGGATTGCGCGGCCTGAGGATCAACGATCTTTTGGATACACCCCGCACCAAATAGGGCCGCCAGCAACAGACGGCCCGCGAAAATGATCCAGTCCGCTATTTCTGCCCTCACGCTGCGGCGGGTGCAAAGGTCAGTGCGACGCCATTAAGGCAATGGCGTTTGCCGGTCGGTTTTGGGCCATCGTCAAAGATGTGACCCAGGTGTCCGCCGCAACGGTCGCAATGCACTTCGGTCCGGACCGAGAAAAAGCTGCGGTCCTTCATAGTGGCGACCGCGTTCTCAAGCGGGGCGTAAAAGCTGGGCCAACCTGTGCCACTGTCAAACTTTGTCTCAGAGCTATAAAGCGCCTGATCGCAGCCCTTGCAATGATAGAGTCCGGCACGCTTTTCCGCGTTCAGCGGGCTTGAAAATGGCCGCTCCGTGTCGGCTTCGCGCAGAACGGCATAGGCCTCCGGCCCCAGCATCTCGCGCCATTCCTGAGGCGTGTGCGTTACCTCGAAGGTGCCGCTGGCCACCTCGCCTGCGGCGGCGGCACGGGCCAGCGCCATTGGTGAAAGTGCCATCATCGTGCCAGAGAATTTCAGGAAATTGCGACGTTTCATGGGGCCTCCTTTGGAGGATTAACAAACTTCAATCAGGGTAAAACCCGCCAAATGCTGCACAAGTGCAGACATTTGGCGGTACTCGTTACTTGGCGATTTATCGCCCACACTCGGTAAACTGGTTACAACGTAAATCGTTCCGAAACTTCTTTCACTCGCTACCAGCCGGGCCTGACCACTGTGGTCGGCCTGACCAAACAGCGAACCCGCCTGTTCAGGCCTTGTCGCTGTCCTGCACTATCCACGCAGCAAACTGACAAAGAGTTTCAGCCGCGCCAGAAAAAATCTGAAATTTTTAGGTGAAACCGGCGGCGGCGTCAGCAGCCGGACAGCCGTCCTTAAAGTTCGGTCATCGCGCCGACTGCCAGAATGTCGCCCGTGGGCGCACCTGTGGGCGACCCGCCCGTCGGCTCGTCAGAGATCGCAAGCGTGATCTGCGCCGCCTGAGGACGCAGCGCCTCGGGCACAAGAATGCGCGTGGTTTCGCTTTCAGGCAAAACGCCAAGCGATACAGGGGCCGCACCGGGCAAAATCGCCCAAAGCTCCAGCGCACGGTCGGGGTTTGCCCCGCCCGACAGGCGGCGCAGGGCGATTTCATGCTTTACCGGTTCAACGACCGCAAGCACCTCAAGCGGGCTTGTATCGCTGACCAGTTTTGCGGCCAACACGGTGGGCTGGCCCACGGGGCGTGTGTTCACCTCAAGCAGTTGCACGCCCAGATATCCGGCAAAAATCAATGCGGCAGCGCTGACACCCTGCCAAAGCCAGACGCGTTGCATCAAGGGCACGCGCGCCTTTGGAAAGACACGGGCCAGCACCTTTTTCCGCAGCCGCGCCGGAGGGACCACCGGATCAATTGAATCGGTCATCGAAACAAAGCGTTCTTGCCAGAAAACCATTTTCTGCGCGAAATCGGCATCGGTCGCCATGCGACGGCGGGCCAGACTGACGTCTTCGGCGGACGCGAGGCCAAGCACAATCTCGGCGGCCAGCAGATCGTCATCGCGGGGGGTGTCGGCGGGATCAGTCATTGGCTCATACACTCTCTCAACGCAATCAGACCACGTCTGAGCCAGGTGCGCATCGTGTTGAGGGGCACACCAAACCGGTCTGCAAGATCGGCATAGGTTTCGCCGTCCAGATACGCCCCCCGGATCGCCTGACCGCGATCTTCCTCGAGGGTATCAAGGCATCCTGCAAGGCGCGACGCCTCGGACGCGGCGACGGCGGATTGTTCGGGGTTCAGGCCGGGGGCGATCAGTTCAAAACCGGGTGTGTCGATGTCCTGGTGGCCCTTTTTACGCGCGCGCAGCCGGTCGATGGAGGTATTGCGTGCAATCGTGATCAGCCACGTCATGGGGCTGAGGCCATTGGAATTATACCGTTCGGCATTGTTCCAGATTTTCACGAAAGTGTCTTGCATGGCATCCTCTGCTGCGGCGCGTTTGTTCAACACACGCAGACACACGCCAAAGAGTTTCGCAGAGATACGGTCATAAAGCTGATCAAACGCCGCACGATCTTTCATGGCAACCCGCGCAATCAAGTTTTCAATCTCTTGTCGGTCCATTTGCACGGGCCATATCTCCAGAAAATGGATAGCTTTCCAATAGTCAGCCAAACGTAACCTAGTGTTTGGATTTGTCCAGCACCCCGTCTTGCTTTGCCGCGTGTCAAAAGCGCGTCACCCCTTTCACAAGCCATTTACGTTTGCTGATTCCAAGCGTTAAGTCTCCGGGTAAATCGAGACGGGGATGATCATGGCAAACAAAAATGGCTGGCGTTTGGGCGTCGATATCGGGGGGACGTTCACGGATGTCGTGCTTGAAAAGGGCGACCTTTCCTTTTCAACGAAAGTGCTGACCACCTATGCCGCCCCCGAAAATGCGATCATCGACGGGCTGGGTCAGGTCTGTGGCAAGGCCGGCATTGCGCCGCGCGATGTGACCCAGATCATCCATGGCACGACGCTGGCCACCAATGCGCTGATCGAACGGCGCGGGGCCAAGACAGCGCTGATCACCACGCAAGGGTTTCGCGACGTGATCGAAATGCGCACCGAAATCGCGGTTTGAGCAATACGACCTGAATTTGGTCCTGCCCGAGCCGCTGTTGCCCCGCCAGCGCCGCTATACGCTGGCCGAACGCATCGGTGCCGACGGTGGTGTGCTGATCCCGCTGAACCGTGCCGATGTCGAAGCTCTTGCCGATGAACTGGCCATTGCAGGCTATCAAAGCATCGCCGTGGGTTTTTTGCACAGTTATCTGAACCCTTCACATGAACGGATGGTCCGCGACGTGCTGGCCGAAAAGCTGCCCGATGTGATGGTGTCGCTGTCATCCGACGTGTCGCCTCAAATGCGCGAATACGAGCGGTTCAACACCACTGTCGCAAATGCCTATATCAAGCCGTTGATGAAATCCTATCTTGATCGCCTCGCCCAGCGCCTCAAAGATGAAGGGGCGGACTGTCCGATCTTCTTGATGCATTCCGGAGGCGGGATCATCTCGATCGCCTCTGCCGCTGAATTTCCCGTGCGTCTGGTTGAATCCGGCCCCGCCGGGGGCGCTGTTTTTGCTGCCACACTGGCCGCACGATACGGGCTGGACAAGGTGCTGAGCTTTGACATGGGCGGCACTACCGCCAAGATCTGCCTGATCCGGGATCAAACACCAAAAACCGCGCGGGTGTTCGAGGTTGCCCGCAGCTATCGTTTCAAGAAAGGCTCGGGCATGCCGATCTCGATCCCGGTGATCGATATGGTCGAGATTGGCGCAGGCGGCGGGTCGCTGGCGCATGTCGACGGGATGCGCCAGATTCGAGTCGGACCGGAAAGCGCGGGGTCCGAACCCGGCCCGGCCTGCTATGGTCGCGGCGGTACGCGGCCTGCGGTGACCGATGCCGATCTGGTGTTGGGCAAGCTTGACCCCGACAATTTCGCTGGCGGATCGATTCCGCTGTCGGTCGACAGTGCGACTGCGGCACTTACCGACGCGCTGGCCACGCCACTTGGGATGGATTCGCAAACCGCGGCGTTCGGACTGGCCGAAGTGGTTGACGAAAACATGGCAAATGCCGCGCGGGTTCATGCGGTCGAAAATGGCGAGGATCTGGCCGATTATACGATGATCGCGTTCGGCGGGGCCGCGCCGCTTCACGCGGCACGGCTGTGCGAAAAGCTGGGCATATCGCGCTGTCTGATCCCGCAGGGGGCCGGTGTAGGGTCGGCCATCGGGTTTTTACGCGCCCCCTTCAGTTTCGAGGCGACCCGCAGTGTTTACATGCGCCTGTCGGATTTTGCGCCGAATACCGTGCAGGCGCTTTTTGACGAACTTGCGTCCGAGGCGACGGCCTTTGTGCGGTCGTGCGACGCGACCGCGGCGATCCATGCAGACCACAAGATCTACATGCGCTACGCCGGACAAGGATGGGAAATACCCGTGAGCCTCAGCGCCGATCAGGCCGCGCGCCCTGATGCCGAAACCTATCTGAGGCTCTTCGAGGCGGATTATGCGCGACTTTTCGGGCGCGTGGTTGATGGCATGGACGTTGAAATTACTGTGTGGTCGGTCAATGCGGCCACGCAGGCGCAAGACGTGACCCCAGCAGAACTGGTGCCGTCGCAGGCAACCGCCAAGACTGTCGGTGTGCGCCGGCTATTCGATCCGGCCCTTGCGCAAGAAACGCAAGCGCAGATCGTCCTGCGCCGGGATCTGTGCCCCGGCGACACCGTACAAGGCCCCGCTGTCATTACCGAAGATGAAACCACTGTCATCATTCCCACCAGCCGCCGCGCCGTCGCGCAGTCAGACGGCACCATCGATATCCAGGAGGTCTTGTCATGAGCACGTCATCCGTCGCCTATCAGGTCATGTGGAACCGATTGATTTCAGTCGTGGAGGAGCAGGCGCAGGCGCTGGTGCGAACGGCCTTTTCAACGTCGGTGCGCGAGGCAGGCGATCTGTCAGCCGGCATCTATGATGCAAACGGCCAGATGATCGCGCAGGCGGTCACGGGCACGCCCGGCCACGTCAACGCGATGGCTGATGCCGTACCTCATTTCATCCGCCGCATCGGCCCTGAGAACATTCACGAAGGTGATGTCTATATCACCAACGATCCGTGGGAGGGCACGGGGCACCTGCACGACATCACCGTCGTCTCGCCTGCCTTCAACGACGGACACTGCGTGGGCTTTTTTGCCTGCACTGCCCATGTTGTCGACATCGGCGGGCGCGGTTTCGGGGCGGATGCCAATTCGGTCTACGAAGAAGGCATCCACATCCCGGTCATGAAATTCGCCGCATCGGGCACGGTTGACAGGACTTTGGTCAGCCTGCTGCGCGCCAACGTGCGCGAGCCGGATCAATTGATCGGCGACATTTATGCGCTGGCCAGTTGCAACGAAATCGGCCAGCGCCGCCTGACCGAGATGATGACGGAATTTGCCCTGTCCGATCTGCATGGCGTTGCAGACTACATCTTCAGCAATTCGCGCCGCGCCACGCTAGAGGCGATAGCAAAGCTACCGCAGGGCACTGCGGCGGGCGAAATGCGGATCGATGGTTATGCCAGCCCCATCGACCTTAAGTGCCGCGTCACGATTGCCGACGATCATATCGCCTGCGATTTCAGCGGCACGTCAGGCACCGACCCCAAGGGGATCAACGTGCCGATGGTCTATACCAAGGCCTATGCCTGCTACGCGATCAAATGTGCCGTAGCAGCCGAAATCCCCAATAACGCCGCATCGCTTGAACCGTTCCGCATCACGGCACCCGAAAACACAATCGTCAACGCGGTGCATCCCGCGCCCGTGGCCCTGCGCCATGTCATCGGGCACATGATCCCCGACACGGTGTTCGCCGCTTTGGACCAATTGCTGCCTGACACCGTGCCCGCCGAGGGTGCAGGTTGTCTGTGCAATTTTCAGGTGTCACTGCGCCCGCGCAGCGATGCCCCCGCATATGGCACCGCCCCCGCCAACGCCCGCCGGTCAGAAGTGCTGGCGTTCAATTCGGGCGGTGCCGGTGCGCGGCCCGGCGTTGACGGGTTGAACGCAACCGCGTTTCCGTCCGGCGTGATGACCATGCCGGTCGAAGCCACGGAACATGCCGGCCCCGTCATCATCTGGCGCAAAGAGCTGCGCCCCGACAGCGGCGGTGCCGGTACCATGCGCGGAGGCCTTGGACAATTTATGGTGGTCGGTGCCACCGAGGGCCACGAGTTTGATTTCTCGGCCATGTTTGACCGGGTTCACCACCCCGCACGTGGACGGCAGGGGGCGGCCTCGGGTGCGCCCACGACGATTGCGCGCAGTGACGGTGCCGCGATGCGCGGCAAAGGCAAACAGTTCGTCCCACACGGTGCCCGCGTGACCCTCGCCTTTCCGGGCGGCGGCGGATACGGGCCAGCGGCGGACCGCGACCCGGCGTTGGTCAAGCGTGATCTGGCGCGCGGCTATATCTCGGCCAAGGCAGCGTCAGAGATCTATGGGCTAAGCGATACGCAGATCGACGCGGTTCTGACCGCCGTCCGTAACGGAGAGATCGAATGACCCCTACGCGATCATCCTATGATGTGGTCATCGTCGGTGGTGCGGTCTTCGGGTCGTCGCTGGCGTGGTGGCTGACACAGACACCCGGCTTTGACGGCAACAGTGCTGGTGGTCGAGCGTGACCCGACGTATCAGTTCGCTTCGACCAGCCACACCAACAGCTGCATCCGCCAGCAGTTCAGTGCGGCGATCAATGTGGCAGTGTCGCAGTTCGGGGCCACATTCATCAGGAATTTCCGCGACTTCATGGGCGGCGACCCCGACGTGCCACATCTGACACTGCAAAGCTTTGGCTATATGTATCTGGCCGACACGCCCGAATTTGCCGAAACCCTCAGGCGTGACCAGCAGGTGCAGATGTCATTGGGGGCAGGCACAAGGCACCTTACCCCTGCGGAAATCGCGGCCGCCTACCCGTTCTACAATCTTGATGGGATTCTTGCGGGCAATCACAACCTGATCGACGAGGGGTATTTTGACGGCGGCACCATGTTTGACTGGTTCAAACGGATGGCGCGGCGCAATGGTGTTGACTATATCCACGACGAGGTGGTCGCCATGACCAAATCGCCAGACGGCCGGGCGGTGGACAGCGTGACGCTGAAAACCGGTGCGGTGATCGGCTGCGGCAAGGTCGTGAACGCGTCGGGGCCGCGTGCTTTGGCGACGGCGCAAATGGCGGGGCTTTCCTTGCCCGTCGAGCCACGCAAGCGCTACACCTTTGTATTTGACGCCGCCGCACCGCTGGATCGCGACTTGCCGCTGACGATTGACCCGTCGGGCGTGCACATGCGGTCCGAAGGGAAATATTACATGGCCGGTTGTCCGCCCGAAGGCGATGACCCCGCGGTCGCCTATGACGATTTCGGCTTTGATCACAGCATCTGGGAAAACAAGGTCTGGCCCGCCGTCGCCACCCGCGTTCCGCAGCTGGACCGCGTCAAGGTGATCAACGAATGGGTCGGGCACTATGCCTATAACACGCTGGATCAAAACGCTGTTCTGGGCGCACATGATGTGGTCGAGAACTTTTACTTTATGAACGGGTTTTCGGGGCATGGCCTGCAACAATCCCCGGCGTTGGGGCGTGGCATGGCTGAACTTATCGCCTACGGCGCATATCGCAGCCTTGATTTGACGCCGTTCGACTACAAACGGATCGAAACGGGCACTACATTTATGGAAAAGGCAATCATATGAAGCTGCGCGAAAACCGATTTCTACAGGCCATCCGGGCGGGGCGGCAGCAGGTCGGCCTGTGGATCAGCCTAAGCAACGCCTATGCCGCCGAGGCGGTCGCCCCCGCCGGGTACGACTGGGCTCTGCTGGATATGGAACATTCACCAAACGAGCTGGGCTCGCTTTTGGGGCAGCTTCAGGCCTTTGCGGCGACAGACACGACCGCGATTGTGCGCCCCGACTGGAACGACACGGTCAAGGTCAAGCGGCTGTTGGATCTGGGCGTGCCGGGCCTGCTGTTTCCGATGGTTCAAAGCGTCGAGGAAGCGCAGGCCGCCGTCGCAGCCTGCCGCTATCCGCCACGGGGTGTGCGTGGCGTGGCAGGGACAACGCGGGCCAACGGGTTTGGGCGGATCACCGATTACTTTACCCAAGTGGAAAAGCAGACCGCGATCCTGATCCAGCTTGAGACCGTGCAGGCCGTAGAAAACGCCACCGCCTTTGCCGAAGTGGACGGGGTCGATGGCATATTCTTCGGGCCTGCCGATATTGGCGCGGACATGGGTCATGTCGGCCAGCCGATGCACCCCGATGTCTGGGCGCTGGTCCGGCCCGCCGCGCGTGAATTGATGAGCCGCGGGATGCCTGTTGGCACATTGGTATCAGACCCCGCCTTTGCTGCTGAGTTGCTGAACGAAGGGTTCAGCTTTGTCGCCTGCGGCAGTGACGCGGGGCTGCTGGCCAAGGGTGCGGACAACCTGCTAGGTCAGGTCAAATCGGCGCTGAAATAAACGGGAAGGATTGAACGATGATGAAGAAACTGGTTTTGACGGGGGCCGCTGGCCGCTTGGGGTCATATTTGCGCGAACCACTTAGCAAGATGTGCGATGAGCTGGTCAGCACGGACATTGTCGATGACATCGGCACGCTTTATCCCGGCGAACGCTTTGCCAAAGCGGATGTCGCGGCCTATGATCAGATCGCGCCGCTGCTTGAAGGGGCGGATATGGTCGTGCATTTTGGTGCCATCGTTGACGAAAAGCCGTTCGAGGAACTGCTGGGCCCCAATTTTATCGGGTCCTACAACGTCTGGGAGGCCGCCTATCAGCACGGGCTGAAGCGGGTGGTTTACGCGTCTTCGATCCATGCGGTGGGAATGCACAAGAAATCGGACTTCATTGGCATCGACGCGCCGCATAAACCCGACACATTCTATGGTCTGGCCAAGTGTTTCAGCGAAGACCTGGCCAGCATGTATTGGGACAAGCGCGGGCTTGAGGCCGTATGCCTGCGCATCCTGAGCTGTGCACAGGTCAACAATGCACGCGCTTTGGGATCGTGGCTGTCCTATGACGATCTGATCCAGCTTGTGACCCGCGCCATCGACACGCCCACAGTGGGCTTCAGCGTGGTATACGGTGTGTCCAACAATGACCGCGCCCCCGTGGACAATCACAAAGCGTCGTTCCTTGGCTATCGCCCCAAGGACAATGCCGAACAATTCGCTGCCCAGATCCTGGCCGATGCGCCGCCTGCCGATCTGAAAGACCCCGCGCAGATCTATCAGGGCGGGCCTTTCGCTGCTGTTGATCTGGGGGAAAGCGGTGTCGCGTCGATGAATATCGTCAACGACAAGAAAGAAACCTGAGGGGCAAAGACCGCCCTTCAGCCCTGATCAAGAGACCGGCCAATGATCTCTTTCATGATCTCCGAGGTGCCCGCATAGATCCGTTCGATGCGGGCATCCACAAAGGCCTGGGCAATGGGATAGTCTTCCATATAGCCATAGCCGCCGAACAGTTGCAGGCATTGATCCACCGTGTCGCCCAGCAATTCGGAATGATAAAGCTTGCCCGCTGAAGCCTGGACTGCATCCAGTTGTCCCGCCAGACGCAGGCCGATCAGCGCGTCGCAAAACGCCCGGCCCGCCATCAGTCTGGCCTTGAGAGCGGCGAGCACGAACCGTGTGTTCTGGAAATCGAGGATCTTCTTGCCGAACGCCTTGCGCGTATTCACATAGTCGACCGTCATGTCGAAAGCCGCTTCGGCGCGGGCCATGCACTGGATCGAGATCAGCAGACGTTCCTGTGCCAACTCCTCCATCAGATAGTAGAAGCCCTTGTTTTCTTCACCCAGCAGGTTCTCACCGGGCACAAAGACATCGTCAAAGAACAGCTCTGCCGTGTCGTTGCCGTGCTGGCCGATCTTGCGCAGGTTGCGGCCCCGCGAAAACCCCTGCATCTCGCGCTCGACCACAAACAGTGACACGCCACGTGCGCCCTTGCTCGGGTCGGTCACGCACGCGGTGACAACCACGTCGGCATTCTGGCCATTGGTAATAAATGTCTTTTGCCCGTTGATTTTCCAGCCGTTGCCATGCCGTTCAGCCCGCGTCTTGATGCCCGCAAGATCACTGCCCGCTTCGGGCTCGGTCATCGCAACGGCCCCGATTGCATCGCCGCTGACCAGTCGCGGCAATATCCGCGCCTTAAGTTCATCTGCCCCCCGATTGTTGATATAAGGCGTTGCGATCAGCGAATGCAGCGAAAACCCCGGCCCGGTCGCCCCGACGCGCCCCAGTTCTTCGGCGACGATCACATCAAACAGAATACCCTGACCGATCCCGCCATACTCCTCCCCCAACCAGGCGTTCAGCATTCCCAGGGCACCAGCGGCCTGCCAGACCTGCTTTGGTACCTGCCGGGCGGCGTTCCACTGTGCCATGAACGGCTTGATCTCGGTCTCGCAAAAACGGCGGACCGTGGCGCGGAACTGGTCATGCTCAGGGGCGAAAAGCGTTCGGGGGAAGATAGACACTGCATGGCTCCTGAAGCGGGAAAACGGGGCACCGGTGCAACGCCCGCGAAAGATGACCGGAGGCTAGACCCAAATCATCCGGGTGAAAAGCGCCGGATGCATCCGTGGCACCCGCGCCCCCCTTCCACCCGACAGGCAAGATCAAGCGGACCTGCGGCAATAAAGTGCCAACAAAATCAACGCACATTGCCTTTCCCTTGATTCTAGGCGCATTCTGCAATGCAGCGAAATTCAGGAATTTGTCTATGTCTCGTTCCACTGGCACCGCCCCTCGTTCTCGGCGGGCGTTTCTTCAACAGGGCAGTTCAACCCTGGCCTTGACGACCCTTTTCGGGCTAAGCGCCCCTCGCTTGAATGCGCAGGCGGTCCCCCCTTCAATACCGTTCTCCTTCGAGATGCTGATCGATCAGGCGCAAAAAGCCGCCACGCAGGCCTATGCCCCGACCGATCCTTTGGGAGCGCCGTTCTCAGAACTTGATTACAACGATTACCGGAACATCCAGTTTCGCCGCGATCATGCGCGGTGGGATGGACCGGACGCGCGGATCATTTTGAACGCCTATCACCCCGGATGGCTTTTTGATCACACCGTGTCGTTGTACGAAGTGACCCAAGGCATGGCGCGCGCCTTTCAATTCACCTCTGGCGATTTCGAGTATTTCGGGGATGCAAAGGCCAAAATGCCCGACGCCACGGATCTTCCGGGCGTCGCCGGCTTTCGCCTGAATGCGCCCCTCAACGCGCCTGACCGCTTTGACGAGGTGGTGTCGTTTCTGGGGGCCAGCTATTTCCGCGCGTTGGGGGCGGGCAACCGCTATGGCCTAAGCGCACGCGGCCTGGCGGTGAACACCGCCACGTCCCAGGGCGAAGAATTCCCCCGCTTTACCGCATTCTGGCTGGAACGGCCCGCGCCGGGGATCAGCGAGGTGACGTTCTATGCCTTGCTCGACAGCAACTCTGTCACCGGGGCATACAGGTTTAACCTGCGTCCGGGCGAAACAACCACGATGGATGTCACGACACATTTGTTTTTCCGCAACGATGTGCAACAGCTTGGCATCGCGCCGCTCACGTCCATGTATTTGTTCGGCTCGAACGATCGGGGCAATTTTGACGACTACCGCGCCCGCGTGCATGACAGCGAGGCGCTGATGGTGAATGTCGGCGATGCCGCGCTCTACCGTGTCCTGAACAACCCGCCCCGACTGGCAAATTCCTATTTCGAGGTGCAATCCCCGCGTTCGTTCGGCCTTGTCCAACGCCACCGCGCATTCAGCGACTATCTGGACGCCGGAGCGCATTACGAATTGCGTCCCTCGCTGATGGTCGAACCGCTTGAGGATTGGGGCAAAGGTCAGGTCCGTCTGATCGAAATTCCCTCGGATCTTGAGGGGAATGATAATATCGTGGCGTTCTGGATCCCCGAAGGATCCTTTGGCAGCGGTGATGCGCTTGATCTGTCATACCGCCTGCATTGGGGGATGAACCCGCCCGGATCGACGTCGGCGCGCGGCGAAATCTCGCGCACCCTTGCGGGACACGGCGGCGTCGCGGGCGTGAAACCGCGCACGGACCGGCGAAAATTCGTCATTGATTTCGAAGGCGGTGCGTTGCGGGAACTTAAACCTGATGAGAAGGTTGAAGCCCGTGTGAACGCAAAAGGCGGCACATTGACAGAGCAGGTGCTCTCGAAAATCGAAGGATACGACAGCTTGTGGCGGCTTGTTTTGGAAGTCAGCGCCGAAAGCGAGAATACTGTTGAACTGCGTGCAGATCTGACCGCACAGGACAAGACGCTCACGGAAACATGGGTTTACCAATGGGTAAGAGAATGATGATGAACGCGAAGGAAATGAGTTTTTCTGCCAGCGACGAGACGGTAGCGCCGCCCGCCGCCCCGATGGAGATCACGCGACAGGTGTTGGAAAACAGGCCCGGCACCTCGGTTGCCATGATCCTGAGCCGCCTATCGCTTCGGAAAGCCTGACATGCAGCGCCATTTGCACCCTTCCCGCACGCGCCTGCGCCGTATTGCAGCGCTGTGTTTTGCGGGCATTTGCGCGGTAGCAGCGGCTGCAACCTTGGCGCAGACCGGTCTGAACACTGGCTTCAGCCTGTGGGACGGTGCGCGTGTGTCGCTGATCGCCCTCACCACGGCGTGGTTGGCGTGGGGGGCAGCGGGGGCGTTTCTGGGGCTGCGCCGCTTTGAAGATCTGCCGGATGTATCCTTGCCGCACGGCATCCACCCGCCAACGGCGATTTTGGTGCCGATCTGCAATGAAAACCCGACCGAAGTCTGCGCCCGCATCATGGCCATGCGGCAATCGGTGCGCGATGCGGGCGTTGTTGCCGACTTTGCCATCCTGTCAGATACAGCCGATCCCGACGCCGTGCGGATCGAGCGTGCGGCCCTTGCCGCGCTGTTTGAAGACCGCGTTGACGGCATCAACGTCTATTATCGCAATCGCAAGGAACGGCACGGCCGCAAAGCGGGCAACATCGAGGATTTCATAAGCAAATCCGGTGGAGCCTATGAATTTGTCGTCATTCTTGACGCGGACAGCCTGATGGAAGGGACCACCATTCGCCATCTGATCGCCCGGATGGAGGCCGACCCGAAGCTTGGCTTGCTACAGACCCTTCCCAAGATCATCGGCGCGCGGTCGTTGTTCGGGCGTGCGATGCAATTCTCGGCCAGCTTTCATTCGCCGGTTTTCGCACGGGGGTTGGCGCGATTGCAAGGAAACACCGGCCCGTTCTGGGGTCACAACGCCATCGCGCGCGTGCGCGCCCTTGCGCAATGTTGCGGGTTGCCCGAACTGGCGGGGCCAGCCCCGTTTGGCGGTACCATCCTAAGCCACGATTACGTCGAAGCCGCCCTTTTGGTGCGCGGTGGCTGGCGGGTCGAAATGGACCCAAGGATCGAGGGATCGTTCGAGGAAGGCCCCGACAACCTGCTTGCCTTTGCGCGACGCGACCGACGCTGGTGTCAGGGCAACCTTCAGCACATGCGGCTGATCGCAGCCCCCGGACTTGAGAGCTGGAGCAGATTCGTCTTCATCCAGGGCATTCTCTCGTATCTTGTATCTGTCGCGTGGGGCGCATTCCTTCTTGCCTCGCTGATCGCGTCGGCGACGGCGGCAAGCCCAGACTATTTTCCAAACGCCTATCAATTGTTCCCCGTCTTCCCCGACGACCGCACGAAAGAGATTATCGGGCTGGCCGTCGGCGTTGTGGTTCTGTTGTTGCTGCCCAAGCTCGCCATTCTTGCCGAGGCGCTGGTGACGCGGCGCACAAGCGGGTTCGGCGGCGGCCTGCGCAGCTTTTTCTCGGTGCTGAGCGAGACGCTTTTGACCGCGCTTATCGCGCCGGTGATGCTGATGTATCAAACCCGCGCGGTGATCGAGGTGTTTTCGGGCAAGGATGGCGGCTGGCCCGCGACAGCACGCGGCGAGGGACGCCTGACCTTGGGCCAGGGATGGCAATCTGGCCGGTGGATCGCATTGACCGGGGCCGCAATCTCGGGCGTTACTTTTTGGGCCACGCCCGATCTGATCCTGTGGCTATTGCCGGTTTCGGTGCCCATGATGATTGCGCCCGTGCTGATCACCGTCACGTCGTGGCCGATCGCTTCGACTGTTTTTACCGCCCCGCACGAGACGCGTGCGGTGCCTGTTGTCGATGCCTATCGGGCACTGGTGGGCGATGTCGCTGTCGCTGTCGAACAGGAGGTGCCACATGGCTCTGCCATCCGATCGGCCTGAAGCACAACTGATTCCGATACGCAGCGGGATCGCGTCGCCCCCCAAGCCGCGCGATCCGCGCATTGATGCGTTCCGGGGCCTTGCGTTGGTGATGATCATCATCAATCACATCCCCGGCAACCCGTGGGAGGCGCTGACCATCCGCAACCTGGGCTTTTCCGACGCAGCCGAGGCGTTCTTTGTGATGTCCGGCGTCGCTGCGGGCATCGCCTATTCGCCCAAGATCGGCCTTGCACTTTCAGGCCAACTGCGCCCGTGGGATGCGATAGCCCCCCTGTGGCGGCGGGCCTGGACGCTTTATTCCGTGCAAATCCTGCTGACCATCGGGGCAATTGCGCTTTTTGCCTGGGCGGCGGATACATTCTATCGGCCCGAATTTCGCGAGATGCACAATCTGGGCCAAATCTATGACGACACCGGGGCGGCCGTGTTCGGATTGGTCGTTCTGGGGTATCAGATCGGTTATGTGAACATCCTTCCGGCCTATATCCTGCTCATGATCCTGGCCCCTGCGGTGATTGCCGGCGCTCTTTACGCCCCCCGCACGACCTTGATCGCAAGTCTCGCGCTTTGGCTGATTGCCGGTTGGGCCAAGATCAACATGCCCACGTTTCCGGGCGACGGCGGGTGGTTCTTCAGCCCTCTGGCGTGGCAGGCGATCTTTGTGATCGGGCTGATGATCGGGATACGCCATCGCAACGATGAACGGCTCGTGCCCGTATCCTGGCCGTTCTTTGGCGTGTGTGTTGCGTTTTTGGTCTTTGTCTTTGCGTGGGTCCATGTGCCAGGTCTTGCCAGCGTCATGAACGCTAAGATGGCCCAACTGGGCGGGCTGGGGTTTCCGTCAAATATCACCTCGCACAACAAGCCGTTTCTGGCGATGCCCCGCTTCGTGCATATTCTTGCCGTGGTCTATGTCATCTCATGCGTGCCAGCGATCACCCGGATGTGCGCGAACAGGGCACTGGCCCCTCTGCGGCTGATGGGTGCACACGGGCTGCTGGTCTTCGGGCTTGGCACGATGCTGGCGCTTCTTGGCCAGATCGTGCTGATCGCAGAGCCTGCAAAGATCTGGTTGCATTGGATCGTGCCGCCTTGTGCCGTCATCCTGTGCTACGCCGCTGCGGTGATCGCGGACCGCGCCAGAACCGGATCTGCCGCCGCGCTGCGCAGTCGCGCGGCGCTGACCACGCCGGTCACCGAAAAAACAGTGCGTGCGCATCCCGTTCCCTGATCTTTGGTTTGGTTTGCTGCAGCAATTGACCTAGATCTGGACATGTGGGCTGAAATATCCGTTTTTTGGGCCTGTGTGCATCTGGGGATTATTCATGGCCGTCCAATACCGTCTGCTCGCTCTTGGGCTTCAACTTTCCCGCGGCGGTCCGGCTTGCCCGTTTCAGGTTGCCTAGAGGATGGCATTAGGGATCGGCTTTGGCCTTGAGCGCATTGCGTTGGCCGCCCTGAGATTTCCCAAGGCGGTCACCGCATGTATTTTCAGCCTTTTGGTGTTGATAGGCGTCAGCCTGCCGGGGCTGCGCTTTGACGACAATATCAACCGTGTGTTCATGTCAGACAGCGCCTTGTCGGATGCACAACGCGCGTATGAGCAGCAACAAGCGCCACCGCTCAGCACGCTTCTGGTGCACGTCACCTCGGCTGATCCGTTTGACGCAGAGGATATGACCCGTCTGCGCGACCTGTCGCTGGATCTGGAGTTCATCGACGGGGTCAACGCGGTCGCGTCGCCCTTCGTATTGCGCGGGCCACCCGAACCGGACGCGCCTGACGGCAAACCGGTTTTCGGCCCGCAGATCACCAGCGATTATGCAAACGCCGTCGATGCGTTCGACGCGCTTGAGACAGGTCTGCCGACATTTCTGAACGGCGCTATGACGGCGATGCTGCTGAGCGTGTCGATCGACACCGATCAGGCCAGTGTCGGCAACGCAATGGCAGCGATCCGGGACATGCTCGACAGTGGCCTTCCCGCCCGGTTTGCCGCCCACATCACCGGCGAAGACGCGATCAGCGCTGAAATCGTCACCGGGCTGAAAGATGATCTTGTCTCGCTTAATCTCTTGGGGGCACTGATCATTGCAGGGGCGGCGCTTGTTCTGCTGCGCGATGTTCGGATGGCCGTGCTGGCGGTCGTGCCCGCGCTGTTCGGGGCGGCGGGTGTGATGGCGCTGTCAGTCTGGCTGGGCTATCCGATCACCGTTCTCAGCAACGTGATCCCGATCCTGCTTTTGGTGCTTGGCGTGGCTGACGGGGTGCATCTGGCGGGCCATCTGAAAGACCACGGTTGCGTGCGAGAGGCCGTGATCACCGTCGGTCCCGCCTGTGCGCTGACCGCATTGACCACAGCCGTGGCATTCGCCAGCGTGGCCCTGTCGGGGAATGCGCAACTGTTTGAATTTGCCGTGCTCGGATCGGTCGGCGCGATGCTGAGCTTTGCGATGATCATCGTGAGCTTTGCGCTTTTGGGGCGGCTGATGGTACTGTCGGACAGGCCCTTGCCCCGGTTCAGCACATCGCTGGCACGCCGCATCACCGCCGTCGGGGCGGCGCGGGCAAGGCTGACCGTCGCGGGGTGCCTGCTGGTCCTGGCCATCGCCACAGGCGCGTTCAGCCAGACCAAAGCGTGGTTTCCATTGTACCAGAACCTGCCCGACAACAGCCCCACGCTGGCCACGAATGACGCTATCGCCAAAGACTTTGGCGGGGTCTTTCAGATGGTTGTCGAAACCGACGGTGAATGGACGCGCACAAAGGCGATTGCCGAAACGCTTGAGCAGCTCAGCCCCCCTCGGACGGTTCTGTCAGAGGTCAACTTTGCGCGCTGGCTGGGCCACCCGGATGCCCCCCCAACAGCAACCGAGAGGAAGAGATTACCCCAAGCTCTGGCCCGCCAATTCGGATCACAAGATGGCCCCTCGCGCATCTTCGTTTCAGTCCCCGAACCGATGCGTGACGCGGCAAGTCTGGTGCAGTTTGATCGGGTCTATGACGCGGCGATCAAGGCTGGCGCGGAACGGGTGATAGGGCTGCCCACAATCATGCGCCACGAAGCGGTGCGGTTGATCAACCAGCTTTCATCAGGGTTGATCCTTGCGGCACTTGGGGCGACGTTGCTCGTGGCTTTGGCGTTTCGATCCATGCGGTTGGTGCCTGTGCTGATCCTGCCCAATGTCCTGCCCCTGGTGCTGACGGGCGCGTCCTTGCATCTTTGGGCCCAAGGCCAGCTTACCCCCACCGCTGTGCTGTCGCTGACCATTGCCTTCGGGATTGCGATCGATGACACGGTGCATTTTCTCAGCCGGTTTTCCGGTGCAAGGGCCCGCGGAGCCTCGACCGCGGAGGCCGTCAAGCAAGCCGCGACATCCGCAGGCGGCGTGATGGTGACGACGACAGTGTTGCTGACGGCGGGGCTTTGCGTCACATTGTTCAGCGACTTCGGCCCGATCCGTCTGTTCGGCGGCTTGATGATCGTCACCCTTTGGGCCGCGTTGTTGATCGACCTGCTTTTATTGCCCGCCCTGCTGACCTGGAGAGCCCCCCGCCATGCGCATGACTAGCCCTTGTCTTGCGCTTGCGCTGGCTTTGGCCGGTACCACGGCATCCGCCCAGCCCCTGGCCGAAATGGCTGGCACATGGCGCGGGTCGGGCTGGGCCAGACAATCGCCACAAGGCCCGCAGGAAACGATGCGCTGCAAGATCAAAAATGCCTATGACGCTGGCCAGCACACACTGAAAATCACGGGTACCTGCGTTGTACCCGGCCGAAGGCTGGATGTTTCAGGCGTTCTGACCGGATCAGACAAGGGAGACCGGATTACAGGCCGTTGGTCGAATCCCGACGGTATGGGCAGCGTGCCTGTCGTGGGGCTTCAGCGCGATGCGGTCGTTGCGTTCAATTTCAGCGCTTTCGATCCCGCAACGGGCAAATCCACGGCCCAGAACGTGGAATGGCGCATCTTGAAAGAGGGGCTGCGCCTGCGGTCTTCGGACCGCAAGGAACCCGATATCATGATGTCGGATATAACTTTCAATCGCTAGGTGCGCCCCTTGTGCCGGAACCGTCCCGACATCAGTTCCCGCGCTATTACTCGCGCTACGGGCATCTTGACCCAACCTTCCGTAACGTCATGCAAATTCCGGTGTGTTTCGGCCACTCTGCATCGAAAAGTTGTGTTTACAGAACTGCCACCCGCGGCCTAGGTTTTGGCAATATGGTGCAACAGCACCTGTCCTGGGAGGGTCTTATGTTCAATTTTCGACGCGGTGCCGCTGTTGGTGCCATGGTGTTTGCGTGCGCGTTCGGGTCAGCCGCATCCGCAGAAGAGCTTAGGTTCAACAATCTTTTCGTCATCGGCGACAGCCTAAGCGATGGCGGCACCTATAGCCAAGCCGTGCAGGCAGGCGGCGGCGGCTTGTTGCCTGCAATAAACTACCGGTTTCTAACCAACGCGCCCGACGGATCGTCCCTGACATATGCCGAAATTCTGGCCGGGGAACTTGGCCTCACGTTGCAGCCCAATGTGCTTAGCGCGGTGCCGCTGGCGAGTTTGCCCCAGGTCGAGGTGGGCGGCACGAACTATGCAGAGGGTGGATCGCGCATCACATCGCCCTTGGGCATCGGATATAATCTGGCGGGCGGAATTACCACCACCCCGCTCGTCACGCAAGTGGACAGGCTGCTGGCGGACACACCCAGCTTTGGGGCCAATGATCTGATCATTCTTTGGGGCGGTGCCAACGACGTGTTTGCCCAGGCCGGTGCCGTCGGCGGGGCGCTGATCACACCCGCAACGGCCGTCACCAACGTTGCGCAGGCCGCGACCGAACTGGCCGACCAGGTGACACGGGTCAAGGCGGCTGGTGCGTTGAACGTGATCGTCGTCACGGTGCCCGACATCGGGGCCACGCCGTTTGGCCTTTCGTCGTCCGCCCCTGCACGCGGGCTCCAGACAGCCCTGAGCGACGCGTTCAACGCGCAGTTGGCAACAGCGCTTGCAGGCAACGCCGTGATCGTTGATTTACAAAAACTGCTTGGCGCGGTTCAGGCCGATCCTGCCAGATACGGCTTCACGGCACCCAATGCCGCAACTGTCCCGGCGTGCCCGGGCGGCAGTTCACTGCAATGCGTTCAGGGGCTGAATGCCCTTGCCGACAGTGAACAACGTGTCTTTGCAGACGGCGTTCATCCAACGACAGCCAGCCATGCCCTGTTCGGTCAAGCGGCCTTTGCCGGTGTTCAGGCCGCAACCCAGACAGGCGCGATTTCGGTCGCGACGATGACGGCACTGCGCCAGCAAAGCCTGTCGATCGAGAACCGGATGAACCCCACCGTGCTGTTCTACTCGGACGAAAACGGTGAACGGATGCGCCGCCGGGTGGGTCAGGTCGACGTGTTCGGCAGCCTTGAATTCGGATCCTACGAAAGCGATGCGCAGCAGGTCACACCCGGCCTTAGCGGCAAGACCCAAGTGGCCAAGCTTGGCTTTGACGTACCGGTGCTGCCCAATGCGACAGTCGGCGCCGGGCTAAGCCTTGATCACGGTCAGGTGACGTTTGACGGCGGGCGCGGCGGTTTTGATTCCCGTCTGGTTGTCGGCGCAGTTTTCGGTCAATTTGCGTTGTCCAAGACGTATTACCTTAATGCCGCCGTGGGCGGAGGCACCGTTGACGTGTCAAAGATCACGCGGTCTTTCACACTGGGCACGGCACGCGAGACCTATTTGGCCGACACCAGCGGCAGCTACCGTTTTGCACGGATCGGCGGGGGCGCATTCTTTCCCCTCTCGGATCAAGTGCTGCTGAATCCCTTCGGCCATTTCACGCATGAAAATGTGTCGATCGACGGGTTCACTGAAACGGCGGGTCCGGCAAGCCTGTCGTATGGTGACAGCGAATACAAAGCCGACCGGATTACGTTGGGGCTGTCTGCCATCATCTCTCCGGCGGCGATGCCAAAATGGAAGTTCAACCTGCGCGGGTCCATCGAACATGACCTGAGCGGCGACCCGTTGTTGGTATCACTGGGGCCGAATGCGGCTGTCCTTGGGGCGGTTTCCGCCCCCCGCCCCGACCGGACATACGGTTATCTGTCGGGCTCGGTCGTGCGAGAACTAAGTGCAGGATCATTTGTCAGCCTCAGCGGGTCGGCATCGATCGGCCAAAGCGGCACGACGGGTTATGTCGCAAGCGTGGTCTATAAAAAGACGTTTTGACCCCGCCAATTAAGTTTGGTTCAAGGCCGCCGCGCAGTCGCTTTCGGGATGCTGCGCGGCGGCCTCTTTTCATGCCTCGCGGTCCGTGCCGCATGCTGCGAGCCGCAAAAATCCTGTACGGGCATCATCAGAGGCGTCTGAAAATATATCACGCAAGGGCTTGATCCAAACTGAAAACGTCTTCAGGCTTTGTCCCTATGGCATTTACTCCGTAAATGTCGGGTAAATTGGTGGGTCGAAACGCGTGGGCAAATCGCGTTCTACCGCATCACAAAAGAAAACGAAGGAGGATGAAAGTGTTTAACACGATCATGACCCCTGTGGATCTGGCGCACCCAAAAAGCTTGAGCAAAGCGCTTGGCTGCACTGCTGATCTGGCCAAGGCCTATGACGCGCAAGTCGTGCTTGTAGGCGTAACCGCAACGACACCGGGGTCCGTTGCACATACCCCTGAAGAGTATTCCGACAAGCTTAGGCAGTTCGCCAAAGAACAAGGTGCGCTTCACGGGTTTTCAGCGCAGACCCACATGATGATCAGCCACGATCCAACGGCTGATCTTGATGACAAGCTGTTGGGCGCTATCTCGGAAACAGGGGCGGATCTGGTCGTGATGGCCAGTCATCTGCCGAATATAGCGGATGTGGTCTGGCCGTCGAACGGCGGAAAGATCGCGACCCATGCGGATATATCCGTTCTGATCGTGCGCGGTTGAAAACAACCAACTGCTTAACGTCAACACATGAAAAAAAGGGGGGCCCAGTATGGCTGACGAAACAGCAAATCAAGGCATACCAGAGCCGGAAGGTGCCGCAGCGATCATCGAAACCGACTATGAGATCGGCCAGGACAACATCGACGGCTCGGTGGGGCCGTTCGGATTTGACATCCACAATCCCGTTTTTCTTATCTCGGGGGCAAGCATCGTCGCTTTCGTATTCTATGCGCTTGCCTTGCCCGAACAGGCGGGCGCGTTGTTCGGCTGGCTGTTCGACAGTGTGACCCAAGGGTTCGACTGGTTCTTTATCGGGGCGGCGAACATCTTTGTTCTGTTCTGTCTGTTCCTGATTGTCACCCCCTATGGCAGCGTGCGCCTTGGCGGGGAAGATGCCACACCTGATTATACCTACATGGGCTGGTTCGCGATGCTGTTCGCGGCAGGCATGGGTATCGGTCTCATGTTCTATGGGGTCAGCGAACCGATGAGCCACTTTTCCACCTCCATGGGCGGGACCGTCACCGAAGGGGGTGTGCGCACAGACTGGGCACCGTTGGGCGCAGCCGCCGGAGACCAAGCACAGGCCGTGCGACTGGGGATGGCCGCCACAATCTTTCACTGGGGCCTGCACCCTTGGGCGATCTACGCTGTGGTGGCGCTGGCGCTGGCGCTTTTCAGCTACAACAAGGGCCTGCCGCTAACAATCCGCAGCGCGTTTTATCCGATTTTCGGAGACCGCGTGTGGGGCTGGACCGGCCACCTGATTGATACGCTTGCGGTCTTTGCCACGTTGTTTGGCTTGGCCACATCGCTGGGATTTGGGGCCACGCAAGCCAACGCGGGCCTGAATGAACTTTTCGGTATTCCCGTTGGATCGACAACCGAAGTGATCCTGATCACCGCGATCACATCAATTGCGCTTATTTCGGTCGTGCGGGGCTTGGATGGCGGTGTCAAGGTGCTGTCAGAGATCAACATGGGTCTTGCGTTTCTACTGTTGGCGTTCGTGCTGATCGCGGGCCCGACGATTGCGATCCTCACCGGGTTTGTCGATTATCTGATCGCCTATATCGAATACCTGCCCGCGCTGGCCAACCCGATCGGCCGCGAGGATGTCAACTTTTCCCAAGGGTGGACAAGCTTCTATTGGGCCTGGTGGATCTCTTGGTCGCCTTTCGTGGGCATGTTCATCGCCCGCGTCAGCCGTGGCCGCAGCGTGCGGGAATTCGTGATCTGTGTTCTGCTGATCCCCAGCCTTGTCTGCGTGCTATGGATGAGCGTTTTTGGCGGCGTTGCGATCCAGCAGGTGATTCAGGACGGCTATACCGCAGCGCAGGACGCGCCGCTTGAACTGAAGCTCTTCAAGATGCTGGACCAGCTTCCGCTGGCCTCCATCACCAGCTTCATAGGGATCATCCTTGTGATCGTGTTTTTTGTCACGTCTTCGGATTCGGGCAGCCTGGTGATTGATACGATCACGGCAGGCGGCAAAGTGGATGCGCCTGTGCCGCAACGCGTGTTCTGGTGCATCTTCGAAGGGGCCGTTGCCATCGTTCTGCTGCTATCTGCGGGGGGGCTGTCATCTTTGCAGTCTATGGTCATTTCGACCGGATTGCCGTTCACCGTCATCCTTCTGGCGATGTGCTGGGCGATCTTCAAGGGCCTCCAGAGCGAGCGGAAATAAACGCGTCATCGCGTGCAAATACAGAGACGAAAAAGGGGAAGGATCACATCATGTCCTTCCCCTTTTTCATGATCAGCCGCTTTTGCATTCTGCCGTCTGAAAGGCTGGGCAGATCGTTATTTCACGGTCAGAACAGCACATTGCGCAATTGATGCAAGTTTCTGGGACACGCTTCCCAACAAAACACCTTTGAGCTGCCCCATCCCGCGACGCCCTAACACAATCAGATCGGCGTGTCGCGCATTCGCGGTCGACAATATAGAGTCCGCCGGTGGCCCGTGCAGGATCTCCACCGATGCAAATTCCTGCCCCTGCTCTTGCGCAAGCTGCTTTGCCTTGCCGATCACGACTTCTCCGCTGGCCTGAAAAGTCTCCTCCGACACGGGCACAACTACGGCCGCCGCCCCCATCGAAATCGCCTGATCGTAAAGTTCGGGCGCATGCACAAGGTGCAACCGCGCGCCGTATTTGGTGGCAATATCGCACGCCATCAAAAGCGCGGCTTCAGAATGATCCGACCCATCGAAAGCGACAACAATCTCTTTGAACATACCCGTCTTCCTTTGTGTTTGACCCGTTTCTACATCAGGCTCCCGGTGCCTACCTTGACGTGTGTCAAATACGCACCCCACCAATAGCCTGCCCGAACAAGCCCTTTTCAAGCCCCGAAACAGCCGGTCTGATGTTTGCTCAAAACATAAAGGCCCGCAAATAATGCAGCCGCGCATTCACCAAGATCAACGTCGCGATCCGGTGCGAACCGCCAATGATCCTGCGGTCTGACGCACCGCCAAATACGCGCCCACCTGTCTGGATACGGATATCGATGTATGATGGCGGAGACGAAGTCCGCCCAGTAAATCCCGCAAGATACTATTTTATAATAAACAATATAATCAGCATTTTTTTATACCACAAAAAATACCTCTCAAGCTTCGGCTGCTTGTTATCACGTCTTTTCTCTGAGTTCCGTTCGGACAAAATCGACAGCCATTAAATCATAAGCTTCAAATCCGACCCTTTCCCTAAAGCCTTTATACACGCGGCCTCGAAGGTCTATTTTGGATGTAGGCCGCCTCAGACTCTAGGAATTCATACAATTCCAGCCCAAAAGAGACAATAATTATCACCACAGGTGGTGCAAAGAGATTTTCGCACCTGATGCCGAATGGCGAAAGGTCAGAAACCTACCCATCAACCGATGAAGCATCGATCCACTTACTGTGCAAAGCCCCGCTCCAGGAGCCATCTTTTGCCTTGCTCGTTGGCGTTCGAAATGGTCGCCTTTCAAATCCTAAGTCAGAAAGCAGCGTGTAGTTCCAATCCCTGTCCAAGCCTCATTTGCAAAAAACGCCTCGAAGACCTTCTCATGGTGTTTTTTTGCAAATGGTGTGGGCGCTAGTCAACGTAACATCATTCGCTTTCACCTATAGTTGCGAGACTGCCTTCGCTTGTGCAGTGACGACTGCGAAAACTCGAACAAAATTTGTCGGCCATCTTTCCTGCAATCTTCACCATAGCACTACGGTTCAATTGCGTGTTAGATTGCCACTGTGTAAAGCCTCCGGGGCTTGAAAGAGAGAACTCAAACCCGACTAATTGTTTAGGTCGATTTACAGGTTTTACCTTTCTTCCATCTCCATGTGCTACCGCGTTTCTGAGCGCGATGGCGAAGGAAAGTGCCGAGAGATCTCGCCCGCCAACATCCTTCAGTTGCAGCGTGTTCAATTCCCCCGATGCATTAGGTAGTTTATCAAGAAACCCTCTTATTGTCTCGTTCAACATCGATAATTGAATGCCATCAAAGATCGTAAAGTTGGCATCACCGTGAGGTGCCTGCCGTGTTACCAGGTTTGTGTTAGGAGTAACCGCAGAGGTTCGAATTCTATGAACGGTCCAGCAGAGTATTGCTGAAAAATTCGTGATGTGCTCGTGGTTTTGAAGTCAGAATGGGGGCGCTTAAGCATTTTTCCCATCCTATCAATCGCCGCCCACTCATAATCGCCATCACTAATTTCAACCAATTTAATTCACCTTTTCAAACCAGAGCAATGCTGCCTCACCGTCCTTTTTCGAAATCTCGTCAACTGTTCTGCTGTGCCGGATGCCATTGCGCATCTCCGCAAGTTGATCGATCCGCTTTGACAGATCCTCTTTCGACGTAAAAGCGTCTGAAAAAAAATGCCAATTTGTCTTCGTGAGGATAATATCCTTGAGTTCTTGAAGGTCGCAGAATTCTATCATTCCGCCGACAGTCGCGTAATAATCTTTGTCAAACGCGGGATTTTTCTTGCGCCCGGCTCAGTCGTTGTCGCAGCTTTTCCATCACATGCTGTGGGAACGCGTCCTCTTGTGTTGACAGTACGATATCGATCTTGGAGCGCAGTCCCAACTTAATGTTTTCCACACGCTCGTCCAATTCGCGGAGGTCGGGGGACAAATCAAAGCGTTCTTCGAGGTAAGTAAGGACTTGATAGCTTGGATGTAATGTTCTTTGCCGCTCGTCAACGAAATCTTCGAAGTCAGCTGGAAGAGAAATCCTGCCTCATTAGAATATCAAACGCAGCAGGCGAAATAAGATGACTTTCTAGGATCGCTCTGACGCGCCCTTCACCGTTCTTTGTTATCAGTTCTGGCAGATATGCGTTTGGTAGCTTGTCTCGAGTGATGAGCTGCCGATTTGTCTTATCCAACAAAGGCGTTCTGTTTAAAATCGAATGCCCAGACCGATCTGGCATATTTGTGTCTCCCCAAAGACGCGGAACACTATGGTGGTCGTCGAGTAACTCGTTTTCAGGGATATTGCCGAGTAACCCAGTCACGCGCACCATTCAGAACAAGTAGGTTAAAGATGCCATTATAAATCGAAGAACCGTACTGAGTTTCTCGCCGCAACTCCAAAGCTCTTGAACCCGAATCTAATTCTCTGGATTAACGGTGGCTCCGTCGCATGTCCTCGATCCATGCCTTCACATTTTGAAAATCACGCGCGGCGGTCGATTTAACTATCCCGAGTAACGCGACGTGAAAATTGCTGCCCAGTACCAGAACCGAACCTTGCGTCGCGCATCTAAAACGACCAGCAGCGGGCAGCTTTCGAACATGCTCCTGCAGCGCAGAGAACGCAGGTAGGATCCAAAACGTAAGGAAGATATTTGGAGGATGTTACACCAAATTCTTGCGGCTCGCCTTAGCATCTTCGATGGCACGTTCGAGTGCTGAAAACAGAGGTGTCCCAAAGCGCAACGAACTCATCGGTAGTTTCGATCGAGACATCCTGCTTGGTCTTGCCTTCAGAAGTGCGGATCGTCTTCTGATGACCCGGCATCAGGTAGTAAAGGTACTCGGCCGAACAGTATGCTCTGTTCAGGATCACACGACCTGCAAGATGTAGATGTTCAGTTTTGGGCTATTACGAAATGCTAATCGCCCCTTCGCCGCGCGCCACATGAACTTTAGTCTGAAGGTCACGCGGTTTCAGCAATGCGTTCAACAGATATCGAACACATCCAAACGAATACCCTTACTATTGATCTGGGTGAAGATATCGCAAATCTTGTCCAGCCTGAATCTTTGTCGAGTTCGATATACGAAACTTGATATTGTTCTGTCAGCGTCTTGATTCAGTTCCGAAACTTCAGAGCATTTTGAGCGTGCAATTCGCACGATGCAGCTGTTCCTTCATCACCTTTCTCATGCGCCTCGACAGTCCTTTCGCCGCCAGTATGACATGCAGCCGGGTACCGAAGTAGGCATCGCCCAACCGTCCTCGCCGATTACTGACAAAGGGAAAACGTGCTCGCGGATAGACGGTTCTTGGGCAATTTAATCACTTTTAAGATACGTCTGGGTTTTCCATTTGTAGCTGAACGCATCGTCAATTTACGATGAAGTGGTCGACTTTGACGAAATAGATCGCTCCGTTTGCGCGGCCTGGTAAAGCGACGTTTGGCGCGACACAGGCGTAGTAGAGTGCCGTAAGTCGTTGTTGCCCATCCAAGACGATATGTTCAGGCGCACCATTGCCAGAGTGACCATAAATCGGTTCACACGCCAGCGCGTCAAAGTTTCGCTTCCTCGCCTTTCACAAACAGTAAACTGCCTACGTAATAATCGAGGAAAACCGAGTGCATCAGGTCGCGAATGTCCCTCTGATGGCTTCCAACTCGAATTCCCGCTGAAAGTCAGGCACTACGAAACGTCCTTCTTTCAGGCGCGACTAAAAGGTTGTTGAGGGTAAAACTCGGTTAGGCTTCTGGGCTCTCTCATTCCGCTTCACTCATGTACTCAGATTTAAAATTAATATTTTAGCTGGCTTGGTTAAATAGATGAATGATATATAAATTTTTCTACAGTGCAATCTGATGGGCGCTTATCATTCCATTTATTGATCAATGCGGTGCGGTTTTGTGTGTGCCACTTTTTAATTTCACGATGCCGACGCATGATTGGGCGATCCGTTTAACGGCGCGCATTCATCAATTGTAAAATTTCCTGTTTCAGCGTTGGTCTTAACACGGAAATGTAGTGGTGGGTGTTCATTAGCGAAAATCTCGATCTTGACGTCTTTGAACCGCCCAACGAGGAATTCCATGAACTCCCCGCCGGATTTTGAAAGTTTCGGTTCAAACACGTCAGCGTGGTTCATACTCAAACAAAAGGTCTTCGATATTCTCAGCTTCGAATTCGATGACTGTTTCACCCATACGTTCCTCTCCTTCTAGAATATCGCCCTGATCCACAATGAAGGTAAGCCTCCGGGGGCGGCCGTCTGATCTTGTGTTCGCTCCGATGGTAAGTCCGACCTTATGTCCGACTTTATCAACCGCCCTCAAATCGAAGTTCTTTCCGCTGCCGATGGTGATCGCCGCCGGTATTGGTCGGATGATGACAAACTGCGCATTGTGGAGGAAAGCTTCATCGGCCACCGCCAGGCGGCAGCCACAGCGCGGCGGCATGGCATTTGCCGGTCGCTGCTGACAACCTGGCGGCGGCAGTATCGAAACGGTGAGCTTGGGTCTTCTCGCCCAGTATCGTTCGCGCCGGTGACAGTGACGAAAGCGCCCGCGCCGCAGACCAATTCAGTTGATCCCTGTCCGCCTCCGGGCTGTCAGGTTGAGATAGCCCTGCCGAACGGGCGCCGGGTCACCGTGCCGGTGGGCGTGGAGCCCGAAGCGCTTGCGCGGATTCTGGCAGTGGTGGACGGGCAATGATCGCGTTTCCGGCGGGCGCGAAGGTTTGGATTGCAGGTGGCATCACGGACATGCGGCGGGGGATGAACACGTTGGCGTTACAGGTGCAGCAGGGTCTCGGGCGCGATCCCCATGCGGGCGAAATCTTCTGCTTCCGAGGCCGTAAAGGTGATCTGGTCAAGATCCTGTGGCATGATGGCGTCGGCATGTCGCTTTATTTGAAGCGCCTCGAGGCAGGCAAGTTCATCTGGCCTGTGAGCCGGCGGCGAGCGGTGGCGATATCGGCCGCGCAGCTGGGCTATCTTCTGGAAGGCATAGACTGGAGAAATCCACGCTGGACGCAAAGGCCTAAAAAGGCTGGATAAATTGCGCTGAAACGCCTGTTTTTATTGGTTTCAGTGGCTGCATGGTAGATATCTGCCATGTCAGATGCCGCCTTGGAAATCGCCAAATTGCGCGCTGCGCTTGCCGCGCAGAGGCCCGTGCGCAAGCCGCGGAAAGCCGAATTGGCACAGGCCCGCGCCTTGGTCTCCTGCACGGAGGCGATGATCCAGGAATTGAAGCTGGAGATCGCCAAGCTGCGCCGCGACAAATACGGCATCTCTTCCGAACGCCGCGCGCGACTGATCGATCAGCTGGAATTGCAGCTTGAGGAATTGGAAGCGGCCGCCACCGAAGATGCGTTGGCGGCTGAACAAGCCGCTGACAAAGACACACCAGCGCCGTGCGCGCCTTCACGCGGCGCAAGCCAGTGCGCAAACCCTTTCCCGACCACCTGCCGCGCGAACGTGTCGTGGTTGAGGCGCCTACCGACTGCTCCTGCTGTGGTTCGGACCGGATCGTGAAGATGGGCGAGGACGTCACTGAGACGCTGGAAGTGATCCCCCGCCAGTGGAAGGTGATCCAAACAGTGCGGGAGAAGTTCACTTGCCGGGCCTGCGAGAAGATCAGCCAGCCACCAGCACCCTTCCATGCGATCCCACGTGGATGGGCCGGGCCCAGCCTGATCGCCATGATCACCTTTGACAAATATGGGCAGCACCAGCCACTGAACCGCCAAGCCGAGCGCATTGCACGGGAAGGCATTGACCTCAGCCTGTCTACGCTTGCCGATCTGATTGGTCATGCCTGTGTGGCGTTGCCCCGGTCCATGCACTGATCGAACGCCATGTGCTGGACGGTGGGCGTCTGCATGGCGACGACACGACCGTGCCACTCCTGGCGCGTGGGGGCACAAAAACGGCGCGGCTCTGGACCTATGTGCGCGATGATCGGCCCTGGAATGGGGGTGCGCCACCTGCCGCGCTCTTTCACTTCTCCCCAGATCGTCGGAAAGCAATCCCAACCGGCACCTGGCCGGATGGCATGGTGTGCTGCAGTCAGACGTCTATGGCGGTTACAATGATCTGTATGGCTGGCCGAGAGCGGGGCCGGTGACCGGCGCTGTGTTGGGCCATGCCCGCCGCAAGTTCTTCGAGCTGGCCGATATCGCTGGTCAAACGCCCGCAAGGGCAAGGTGGCAGAGGAGATCTCGCCCATCGCGTTGGACGCCGTGACGCGGATTGATGCGATCTTTGAGATCGAGCGCGAAATCACTGGGCTTATGCAGCAGCGCGTCATGAAGTCCGGCAGAAAGGGTCCCGCCGCTGGTCAATGATCTGCACGACTGGATGCTGGCAGAGCGACCCGGAATGTCACGGCACAACCCTGTCGCCAAGGCGATCAATTACATGCTCGAGGGGACGGCCGCTGGGAGGCCTTTACTGCATTCCTTGATGACGGGCGCCTCTGCCTGACGAACAATGCCGCCGAACGTGCCCTCAGAGGCATCGCATTGGGCAGAAAGTCGTGGCTTTTTGCAGGATCCGAACGTGGCGGTGACAGGGCGGCCTTCATGTATACCCTCATCGTCACGGCAAAAATGAACGACATCGATCCGCAGGCATGGCTGGCCGATGTGCTCGCCCGTCTGCCGGATATGCCCGTATCGCGGGTGCATGAATTGCTGCCCTGGCACTGGAAAGTCCCGCTCCCTCGCGAGGCTGCGTGACCATGCAGCTCAACAAAGTGTATTCCGTCAAGACCATCGACCGCGTTGCAGCCGAACTCGGCGAAACCGTCGATCGGATCTTTGATCTGGCCATCGATATGGAAACCGAAGACGGCGTGATCTGGGTCTACGGCCTCGGCGAAGACAGCGTCATCGCCTTCACTCAGTTCGGGATCGAAAACCTGCAAGAGCTCATCGAAATGGATCAAGACCGCACGCATTGACCTCGCCATGGCCTACGCCGAATGCTTACACTCAAGCTGAGTGTTACTCGGATTTTCGTTCTTAAATCCTTGTTTTGCGGATTGCAGCGCGGTATCTGGAAAGGTGTTGAGACGACCCAGCGCCCGCGCCAGTTTTGTTACTGCGTGGGCGTTGCTTTATCCAACACGGTGAGTGGTGGGGCGGGATGCCAGCCAAGCGGTTACGGCGTTCTCGGCCATGCTACGGCGCGTTTGCCGATGCGGACGGGGCGGGGGAAGTCGTTTGTGTCCATCATAGCGTAGATGCTTGATCAGGCACGGCCAGTAGCTGCTTCAACTGCGGGGCGTCTGAGGTGGCGTTCTGTCATGTTGGCTCCTATTGGTAGGCGTTGGATATGGCCTAGCTAGAACCTTTCATTGAGGATGGCCAAGGATGGATGGGCTATTTCGGAAAGCTGCTTTTGCCTGCGTTTTGCTCTATTTTTCTTTATTTCTTGCCCAGCGCCCTCTTGAGCGTATCCGCATGAATTGAAAAGCAGGTTTTTGCTTCAATCTTGCGAACAACGGCTTTCCAAGGATGGTTTGCCGTGTGCGACTGGAAACTTTCTGGTATGTGTCTAGAGCAATTTCTTGTTTTTCTTGGGACGTCCTGTCGCAATAGAAAAATCGGGGTCTTCAACCGTTAGTCCGAAAAACGCGTTAAACTCGCTGGCACTATTTGGGGCGTCGGTTTCTCTGAATGTAAGCGCGTATCCTTGAAACTGTTTAAAGACCATGTCATACGTCTGAGCGTCTGACCCTGCCAAGCGGCCCCTGATAATGCAGAAGCCTTTCTTTGATCGGCGTAAGTTCGTCCGATGGCGTAGTTTTCTTCTTAAGCGCCCTTAGGCGAGAACGGGTTCAGCAACATCCTCGGCCTCTACACACCACATTTCGGCACGCTCAACATCGACCGTCCAAGTCTTCCGGTTCAGCAGCCAGAAGCCGTTGAAGCTAAGAGGAAAATCGGAATTTTCGTACATCGTTATCTGATTGCTTGCTCGCAAGACTCGAAGTTTAATGCGACTGCAAATTGACGCGAGGTGGACAACTACGGAGAAAATTAACAAGGGCTGATGAAGTCGCATTAGATTTCTCAAACATAACTCTTTCTCGGTCACCGCGTTCTTGGCTTGAAAGTTGACTGAGTGGTCGGTCAGTGGATGTCCGGAATTAAATACATTTCTTCTGCCGACTTGCGAAACTTAGCATCAATATCAGAGAGTAGCGCGTAGCTTGGCGGGCAAAACGTTCAGGCTATCCTCGAAACATTAGATTTAGGCTCATTTAAGGCACTCGACCAACGTTCCATCAGCGTCCTGCGCTTATCGAAGAAATCAGAGCGCGCATGGCCGCCTCTGTCTTATCCTTGACCGTATGGGCCAGCGCCGCCTCTGCTATATCGCGGGGCGTGTTGGTGCGTTCTTGGGTCCAAGTCTTGAACGACGTGCGAAACCCATGCACGTCCACGTCGTAGCCCAACGCCTTCGTCAGCTTTGATAGCGTCATGTCAGACAGCGGCTTGCCATGTTTGGTTCCGGGGAACACCAGACCTTCCCCAAACCCCAATTCGCGGGCCTGTGACAGCACCTCAACGGGCGCGAAGGGATAGGGGGACGCGATTTATTTCTTCAGACTTCATGCGGTGCGCTGGGCGGATCCAGATGGCTTCGTCCAATCGAATCCGACCATTCCGCCAAACGCACCTCGCCAGACCGTGACGCTGTTAAAATAACCAGTTCTAACGCCAGTTTGGTGGCGTCCCCTGCATCGGACGCTTTGAGAGCGTCGAGAAATTTAGGCACCTTGTCATAGGGCAGGGCTTTGCGATGTGCTTGGGTCTTGTCCTGTTTGGGCAGGGCTTGGGCGATGGCGTCCGCAGGGTTGTCCTGCCGCCATCCGTTTGCCACGGCCCATTTCATCACGGTGCCGATACGCTGGCGCACCCGCCGCGCCGTTTCAGGCTTTTCCAGCCATATGGGTTGCAGCACGGCCAACACGTCCGCCGTGGTCACCTCTGACACCTTCAACTTGCCGATGCGGGGGAAGGTGTAGGTTTCCAGTGTCGATATGAATTGCGCCGCGTGTTTCTTGTTGCGCCATGTCGGTTCGTGGATCTTGTGAACCTTGCGCGATGCCTCCTCAAACGTCAGCAAAGCCTCTGAGGCGCGTTTCGATTGCAGGGGGTCGCCACCCGCCCGCGCCAGCTTGCGGTTCTCTAGGGCGGCTTCCCGTGCCTCTGCCAAGGTGACAAGCGATGCGCTCCCCATACCTATCTCGGTCCGCTTGCCGCGTATCATGATGCGCTGCACCCAACGCTTCGCGCCTGACGTGTCGACCTTGAGAAACAAGCCGTGGCCATCGGTGTACTTGCCGGGGCGGTGACGGTGCGCACAAACGCAGCGGACAGCGCCTTCTCCGCCCGCTTGCTTGGTTCGGTTCGTTCGATTGCTGTTTTCGCGTCCGCCATTCCGTCCCCCAATTATATCTGGAATATGGGGGACGGCACTGGAACAATCAAGACTTAGATGGGGTATAAGTTATTGAATTTAGTAATTTACTGGAATGGGTTGGAATGCACGGGGGCGGA
>CAVSLU010000016.1:0-316438 GCA_963728645.1 uncultured Alphaproteobacteria bacterium
AATCTTGGGGAAACTCCCCTTCTCTAAGCAGCTGTTTCAATCCAGCTGTCTCAGACCAGGAAATCCTACCGTCCGGTGATTTCAGCGACATCGGCCAACCGATCGATCAGCTCCCCTCCTCTAGTACAAAGACCCTTCCGGGAGATCCCGGGCTCAAGGAGCAATGACTGTACGCTAAGCGTGTTCGCGGAAGATTTGCGCTCCCAAAAATCGCAAACCGCGTAGAGGAAAACGCCGTCGGACAGGCTCGGTTTTCGACCCAAATTCAAAGCGTATTTGCCATTGAGAGCACCTCGGAGTCAAACCTAGCTCGGTTAAGTGGAGAATTGAATGCCTCTTCGCTTGGGCCCGTCTTTGGGATGCTAGGGACATAATTAGCCAACAAGACACATATGTCGTTTGACAGCGTTTTCTGGTTGGCAGCTTCCAGCCACGCTGATCAATGAATTCGTATTAACCTTGCTCAAACCGTATCTCGGTCAAAGTTTGGTTCATTGAAAACATTGAACAACCAATAGGTGGCGGTGTGCTTAGGATCAGAGGCAATATCCCAGTGGATTTTCCAAAGCGATGAAGCTTTTCAAGGTATCGATCGAGTCCATCTGGCCGAAGTAGCTGCTGACCAAAAGCGGTCGTCCTCAATTCTTTCCCATCCGCTTTCGAGAATACCTGCCACTTGCGCCCAAAATCGAATTGCCGCCACCATATTTTTGCCGACGCCAAAATGCGCAATGGCCGCGTCTCTGAAAAAATCTTATTATTATTCGATCCACTATCATCAACTGCTTCAAAAGCCTTTTCCAGCCACCCATAACGCAAGGGAAAGGTCTCATGGCCGGAAAAGTGCGGCTTGTCTAATCCTCCGCAAATATTGTTTGCTTTTTCATAGAGCTGCTACCCCGTTTGGGCTCGTTATAGCGATCTTCCAAGGGGATGGTCAACGAGGTCCTGGTGCTTGACCCCAGGATCAACGCTGGTCTAAGATGACACTCCTATTTGGTAGGAAAAGTCGCGTTGGCCATTTACCTTGATCATCAAGCAAGCACCCCGATCCTGCCACACAGTTCGGGCCGCAATGCAGCCGTTTTGGACGGACTACCATGGTAACCCGCACTCCTCAGAGCATTCAACAGGGTGGTCCGCAAACAAGGCTACTAGAATCATCGAGGACCAAAGTGGCCAACTGCATTGGAGCCGATCCGGATGAGATCATTTTCACATCCGGAGCTACAGAGGCGAACAATCTCGCCATCAAGGGTCTGAGCATTCCGGAGCAACGGCAAGGTCAGCGCACGACTATCCTTGTATCAGCGACGGAGCATAAGTGCGTATTGGAAAGTGCCGCCTATGTAGCTCAGACAAAAGGATGTTCGGTTCGAGAGATTCCGGTCAACGGGAAGGGTCACGTCCGACCTCAACAAACTGCGAGACATGCTACGCGAGGATGTTTTGTTGGTAAGCGTGGCATTGGTCAACAATGAGATCGGGACCATCCAAGATCTTGCCTCAATATCAGCACTTTGCCGCGATACGGGCGCAATCCTCCACTCCGACTTCGCGCAAGCACCAAGCGCAGTCAACCTCCTAGAATATGCAGATTTGGCTGACATGGTTAGTCTGTCAGGGCATAAATTTGGCGGGCCAATGGGCGTTGGCGCACTCTATGTGAGCCGTGAGTTGAAGGACCGGATTGAACCATTGTTTCACGGAGGTGGGCAAGAGGGTGGGCTTCGGCCCGGCACACTGCCCCTTCCGTTGTGTGTTGGTCTTGGCTCAGCGGCGGAGTTCCATGCCTCTGAGGCCGGAACTGCTTTGAGAGCGCGGGTCGCAGGTCTAAGAGATCTCTTCGTACACAAACTGCAATCGAACCACGACCGTATAGGATTGAATGGAGATAAGCTTCGCCCCCGTCATTCTGGCAATGCGAATCTAAGGTTCGAAGGGCGCGATGCGGAGAAATGCTCCAACGATTACAGCCCATCGTGTCAGCGTCTACAGGCTCGGCCTGCTCTTCGGGAATTTCCGAACCAAGCTACGTCCTCCGTGCAATCGGACTTACATCGGATGAAGCGAAAGCCTCCATACGCTTTAGTCTTGGGCACACCAATACATCGGATGAAGCTCTAGAAGCCGCCGAGGCCATTATAGCAGTACTCTAGATCGATCGCCCCCCGGTCAGGTAGGATGTTTCAACAGAGCCTTTAGAAAGATCCAAACATGGCGTTGTTCACGCGCCGCAATTCTCATCTGAGAAAAGGATATGCCACATGACGACAAATACCATCAGCCAGCTACTCGATCCACAGGGATTTTCGCCTGATCCAATGACAGACCTCTTACGATCTGGCGCGCAGCGTCTGATTGCGCAAGCGGTTGAAGCCGAACTTGCAGTTATGCTGGAGGCCTATGCATCCGACAAGACGGATGATGGTCGCGCTCGGCTCGTTCGCCACGGTCACCTGCCTGAACGCGAGATCCTTACCGGGATCGGAGCGGTGCCGGTCAAAGTGCCGCGCGTGCGGGACCGGGGCGACGTCGCTGAGAAAATCCGCTTCACGTCAACAATCCTGCCGCCCTATTTGCGCAAAGCCAAATCCATCGAGGATCTGCTGCCCTGGCTTTACCTCAAAGGTATTTCCACCGGGGACTTCCATGAAGCACTCGCAGCTCTTCTCGGTCCGAACGCGGCTGGACTGTCTTCGACAACGATCTCAAGGCTCAAGGCGGACTGGTGGGACGAGTACGACCGTTGGCAGCGCCGCGATCTCAGCACGCGCCGGTTTGTCTACATCTGGGCGGATGGTGTCTACTTCCGCCCCCGAATGGCCGAGGAAAAACAATGCGTTCTGGTGCTGATAGGGGCGGACGAGTGGGGTCGTAAAGAGATCATCGGCCTCGCTGACGGTTACCGCGAAAGCACCCAGAGTTGGCGAGAGCTGCTGCTCGATTTGCAGCGGCGTGGCCTTACCCATGCCCCTGACCTTGCCATTGGGGACGGTGCTCTGGGGTTTTGGAACGCACTGCGTGAGGTCTATGGCGCGACCAAAGAACAACGGTGTTGGTTCCACAAAACCGGCAATGTGTTGAACGCGATGCCCAAGTCCGTTCAGGCCAAAGCCAAAGGTCATCTGCACGATATTTGGCAGGCCGAAACCCGCGTGGATGCCGAGGTGGCCTTCGACTTCTTCGTCACAACCTACGGCGTGAAATACGACAAAGCCGTGGGGAAACTAACCAAAGACCGCGACGTTCTCCTGGCATTCTATGACTTCCCAGCCGAGCATTGGAAACACGTCAGAACGACGAACCCAATTGAAAGCACCTTCGCCACCGTCCGACATCGCACAGGCAAAACCAAGGGTTGCCTCAGCCGCAAAACCGGCCTTGCCATGGCGTTCAAACTGATGATGTCAGCCCAGACGAAGTGGCGCAAACTCGACGGAGCCAACCGCATGCCCGAGATCATCGAGGGGATTGCATTCAAGGACGGGATCAAACAACTTAGCCAAGCCGCCTGATCACGCCGTCACCAACTTTTGGGCCCGAGGGGTGAAACTTGCAAAACAAAAAATCTCTCAAGAATGCGGTTGGAAAAAAGGTAGGTCAGGCGATCTACTTGCACCGCAGTGCGGTTGATCACCTTCAGACGAGCGCAAAGGATAAGCTGAGCCTTGCACTGCAAAGGGTTCCGGAAGATTTCCAATGGTCAGTGTTGAAGATCTCGGGGCAAAACGACCAGATCTTTTCGTTTTTGGACTATCAAGACTTCAGCGCCGTGGCTTTTCCAGAGCTGCGGGCAAGCCTATTCGTCAACCTCGCGGAAGAAGGCGCAAAACTCGAGAAAATATTCTGACGCAAACCCACCCATTCTCCACAGAAAGGAGCTCCTCCTAGCCCCGGATCATCCGCTAAGAGATGACTTTGCAAAGCTGACGCAGTCCTTGGAGAGCAAAGGGCTTTTTAAGAACATGGCAAACAAGGGAACGCGGCGGATTTGGATGGAGACACTGGCTGAAGCCGGATTGACCGTCGAAGGTCCACACATCATGCAGAGCGGTTTAATCTCAGGAAGAGTCCGCCCAGGCTTCAGCCGATGACTTGAATGGCGTAGAGAAAAACATTGTTGAGCGCCACAAAACGGCGATCACGCGAGCCGCGCTCTCAGCGCCAATGTACCTGCTGTTTACAAGTGGTCTGATCCGTCACGATAGAACCATTTTGGACTATGGATGCGGTCAAGGTGATGACATCCGAGCCCTACAATCTGATGGCTATACCGTCGAAGGTTGGGATCCCCACTATCGACCAGATCCCAGTACTCTGAAAAAGAGCCAAGTCACCAATCTTGGATTTGTCCTCAACGTAATCGAGGAACCTGAAGAGCGGGCGGAGGCACTTAAGCGCGCCTTCAGCCTAACAGAGCTCTGCTTGGCCGTATCCGTTATGTTGTACGGCAAGGCTGACCTGAGTGGCGTGCGGCCCTACCGCGACGGATACTTGACGTCCCGACAGACATTCCAAAAGTACTATACCCAAGCAGAACTCAGAGACTTCATCGTAAGCATTTTGAATGTCGAACCTTTGGCCGTAGGCCAAGGTATATTTTTGGTCTTTCGGGACGAGTTGGAAGAGCAAAGATACCTACTAAGGCGTCAAATAGGCTTCAAAGGCCGTGAGTATCGCTCCGTTCCAAAACCAAGTGCATCGAAAAAAGGCACCCCAAAAAACCCTAACGACAAGCTCAACAAAACAACCATCCGAGACCTTGCTGCTGAGATCAGGGCCTTTGGCCGTCAGCCCGACATCTCAGAACTTCCCAAAAGCCTAGTGACAAAGCTTTCGCGATCAAAGCAAGGCCTTCAGTATGCGGCAAGTCAGGCAATTGCAGAAATAGGTCACGAGGAACTTGAAGAAATCGTCGCTGCGAGAACTGAAGATTTAAGCCTCCACTTTGCAATGCACGCATTCTCGCAAAGAAAATCTTATGGCTCATTTCCTCCTGAACTGAGACGCGACATTCGGGCTTTCTTTGGCAGCCACAAAAGAGCGCAGGAATCTGGACAAGCGCTCCTCTATTCGATCGGCAACCAGGACCTTCTCCTAGAAGATGCTGAAACAGCAGCCGCTGCTGGAATCGGTCATTTAGAACAGGGCAAATTCCAATTTCCCACTGATAGGCTCCAAGAACTTTCCGTCAGGCTTCGAGGGTTCGTAGCTCTCGCTGAAAGGCTAGCGGGTGATCTGTCCGAAACAACTCTGCTGAGAATTCACATTACCAGCCGAAAGCTGACTGCGCTGACCTACGCCGATTTTGAGACGTCCTTCTTGCCTCGTTTGATGACCCGAGTGAAAGTCGAGTTCGACACCTTCGACGTTTCCATCATCGACCATTCTGCAGACAATGACGTCCGACTTCTGTACCTTAAGTCCCGCTATATGCCAGAGACTGATCCTCGACGACCGGCACAGAAAGCATTCGATCAGGAAGTCCTAGATCTGAATACTCTCAGTTTCAGCAATGAAGGACCAAGTTTTCGGGAGTTTGCTCAGACCCTCCTTAAGGCTGGCGTGATAATTCCTAACTAGATGAAACGCACTTATGCTTTCATCGCTACGGTCGGCAGGAATTGGACTTTGACAGAAAAAGGACGTTAGTAGTCACGCATGTTCGCTTTTTACGATCTTGAAACCACTGGCACATCACCCGCTTTCGACCAGCCCCTTCAGTTTGCGGCGATCCTGACGGACGACGACCTTAACCAGGTTGAACGCGTGGACATTCGCTGCAAGCTCGCACCGCACATACTTCCAGCACCATGGGCACTTGCTGTGACAGGTGTCTCGCCAGACCAGCTGATGGACCCTGCTCTTCCATCCTGGTTCGAGTTTTCGCATCAGATTAGCGGCCTGATCAAACGCTGGGCTCCGGCGACATGGACAGGATACAATACACTTGCCTTTGACGAAGAGTTTCTCAGGCAGTCATTCTATCAAAATCTTCATCCCAACTTGTATCAAACCCAGTTTGACAACAATGACCGCCTAGATCTCATGAAGGTGGTCTACGCAGTCCGGGATCGCGAGCCAGACGCCCTCGAATGGCCAATAGATGATCTTGGACGCGAAAGTTTCAAACTGGATCGCCTCGCCCCGGCAAACGGCCTTGCCAATCATGACGCCCACGATGCCCTCGGCGACGTAGAGGCAACGATCCATATCGCATCACTCATTCGCAAGCGCGCGCCTGCCGTCTGGGCTCAATGCTTGTTGAACCGCGACAAACACCAGGTTGGTCGGTTGCTGCAAAGCGGGAATCCCGTGTGCCTAATTCAGAGATTTGGCGCGGCACCACCACGATCCTTTTTCGGTGCATACGCAGGCACAAACCCGCAGAACCGAAACGCTGTGGCATTTCTCGATCTAGACCTCTGTGATGCGTCTATCATCGATGCCAACGATCGCGATCTTGCCAAAGCGGTTGCTACATCACCCAAGCTGATACGGACGGTTTCCCTAAACAAAGTCCCGAACGTTTTTCCAGTAGCCAGCCCCAGCGCTTCGCACAGTTCGCTCGCCCAGCTAGTTCGTGCGCATCCTGAATTTCATACACGGGTGGGGCAGGCTTTGGCCGATCGCTATGCGGATAAAGAGCCCAGCCAACACGTCGAACAGATGATCTATGACGGCTTCTATAGCCCCGATGACAAGCAGGCCCTTGAAGATTTCACCGCAGCCGACTGGCTTGACCGCGCTCGAATTGTCGCTCAGCTAGACGACATCCGCCTCAAGCAACTGGGTATGCGGCTTATCTTCTCCAATGCCCCAGAGTTTGCATCCATGAACTACAGGTCAGCAGCAAGCGCTGCGATCCGAGACCGCTGGCTGACCAACGAGCCATCCACGCCATGGACGACTAAGGCAACAGTAGAAGAACAACTCGGCGAGATTATCAGTGGTGAGGTGCTAGACCAGAATCGGATTTGTGCACTTCAAGACTTCTATCACGCAAGAATCTCAGAAGTTGTCGCATAGGTTTGCGCCAACGGCCACATAGCCTGAACTCTACCGTCCCCTGATCTATTGTGCGGGCCATGGCTCACCAATAGCACTGTAGTGAATTGGCCCCAATCACAAGAACAATGGAGCACCTTCTTGCCATTAAGCTATAGCTCAACTCATAAATCCAGATCACAGTTCACGCGCGTGATGATGTAGAAGCTTTCCCGCTCTATGGCCTTAGCTTTGGTCCGTATCCCTCTGAAATTAAAATGGAAAGCCGAACTGCATCTAAGATTTTTAGCCCTTGCAGTAAGCCAGGGAGGGAAACCCGCCCTGGCACTGAGGTCACTCGGTGACCGGATCTTCATCGCGGCGCGGGAAGGCGACCATTTCGACATCGGGGAACATGCTGTGTTTGACGTTGATCGACGTGATGTTGCCGCTGTCGTCGGTGCTGACGAAGAGGACGCCGCAGCGGTCCCAGAAGTTCTTGCCGTCTTTCTCGCCAGATTTGACGTTCAGTTTCAGAGTTTGAGTAGCCATTTTTGATCCTCACTTTGAGTGTTTCGATGAACATGACCAAAGCTGGCACCAAGGGGCTGTCAGCGAGAAACTTGCCTCGCGAGGAATGCGCTGGCGCAGGGGAATTTTCTTGTTGAAGTGGGGTTTGTCCCGCGTCTGACACGGCTGCCCGCTTATGTTCAGCAATCAGAAACACGCCGTTGAGGATCTGAGTTTGGCCATCAATCTCTGGGCTGGCCCGTCAAAGCTGGCCTGAAACGCTGCAACTACTGTGCTGGGCCTGCAGATTGCGCGCAGTAAACATGATCTACCGACCATAAAACGGAAATATGATCTGCGGATCATACGGCATAAAAGGCAGCTGCGCGACGTCGTGCGCCAGCAACAATGGCTTCGGCCAATGGCTGTGGGAACCCATCCGGCAAGTCTGCGAGTGTCTTGTCCATGGCGGGTTCAAGCTCTGTCGCGATGTCCGACAAGATCTTGGCCAGCGCGACACCATATCCCGCCGCCTTCGCCGCCTGCAGGAAATGGCGGGGCACCACCTCGTTGATCCGGTAGTGTCCATCGACCGCTATCGCGAGGCGCATCCGGTTCTGGCGGATTTGACCGTCATCCACGGCTTTCTGAGCGCTCAGCACATCGTAGAGTGGGGTCATACGGAACCCGCCGGGGCGCAATGCGATGCTGAAATTCTTTGCGTGCCCGTCCGTCGCTCCCAAGAGCCAAAACAGCACTTGCGCGCGGAAGAAGGCGCGCTGATCGGCCTCGGGATCATCACTACCGGTCAGCAACCCGATCCCTTCGGTGATCCCCGGCCCGCCATCCATTTGGTAATTCTGGCTGGGTGGGACCGATAGGGCCTGACAAAAATCTTCCTGCGGGAGGCGGATTAAGCGGCCATCTTTGGTCCAGCGCCGATCAAACCGCGTCACAACAAGGCTCCGCACGTCTTCGAAGTCGGCGATCTCGACCTGCGCCACATCCAAACCCATGGCGTGGCAGAAGCTCATGCAGAAAAACTCATTCTCAACACTGTCGGACAAATCGATCCCTGCAGGCAGAACTCCAAGCTAAGTCTTGAAGATATGGGTCGTAGGAGTGAGCCCCGATGGACGGATCCACGCACCCTCGTGGCGTAGCAGCGCTGTTTTCTCCTGAGCGCCCGCAATGGAAATGCGGAAGTCGTCTTCCTCGTCCAAGCCTAGCGGAGCGCTTGCGAGGTTGCGCAGCATATCCGCAATCTGTGCCTCGGAAACGGGCTCGCCCCCGAGCGCGCCAACCTCGGGCATCTCCCCCGAAACAAACTGCAAAGCCCCCACGCAATCGCGCCCAATCTTCTCCAGCATGTGCCATGCGTCCGTACCGCCAGCACGCACCCGAGCGGCAACGCGTTCGCGTATCGCCTGATTATCCGGCAGCAGGTTTTCCAAATAAGCGATTACTGGTCCGCCTTGGTGCGCCTCTTCGCGCAACGGCAGGGAGACCGAGATGGGCATGGCGTGTTCCCACGACAGCCAGTCCGGATCATATCTGAAGCTGATTGCGCCTGAACCTGCAAGACGCAAGTCCCCCACCAACCTTCCATTCAGAAGCACATGCATCGTGCCACTACGCCCGTGTTTGGCCATCAGAAGATATCCTCAATCTCAAGCGAGCCACCGCGCCCCACCAATCGGAACTCAAGCCCAAGTGCCGCCATGACAGCGAGCACTGTGGCAAGCTTGGTTCCCGCGTCGCCATTCTCCAGCGATGAAATCGTCGCGACGCGCAAATTCGTGCGCGCGCTGATATCGCTTTGGGTCCAGCCGCGCGCTTTGCGCGTCCGGCGGAGTGCCTCGCCGATCTGCTCGGCCGTTCGTGCTGTGAGGTCCATGTTGCGGCTCCTTTTACGGCACAGCGTAAATCAGAAAAAATTACGCTGCAACGTAAATATCTGCTTTTTACGCCACAGCGTAACAATCGAGCCACACTCACGCCTGCAACCCCGCAGCGCGCACCTGTTCGCGCGTCACCAGCTTTGACGCGATCAAGTCCTCGATCTGTCGGTTCGTGATGTGGCGGCACAAGGGATGGCGCTCGTGAATCCACTCGGCAAGGCTCGCACGACCCTTGGCTTCCGCCTCTCGCGCCTTCTCGCGGTCTGCCTGTATTTGGGTCAGCCCCTTCTCCCATCGAAGCATCTTGAACCAGTTGTCTGAGAAACAAACCTTGCTGCGCGTGTAGCCTTCGCTTTCCTTGGCATAGGCTTTGACCGCCTGCTTCAGGTCATCGGGCTCCACCCCGGCCTTCACGGCCCCTGCGATCAGGCGCAGACTGGTTTGCCGGTCTCGGATCCTGTCCTCGGGATAGGCCGCCAAGATCTTCTCAGCTTCAAGATCTTCAACCTCCGCCGCCGCCTCGCGCTTGCGCGTAGGTGGTTTATGGATGGTTTTAGGATGGTTTGGGGTCCACCGTGAACCCCGTACCCCGGTCACAGTGGACCCCGTACCGGGGTCAGGCTGGACGGGGTCGACTGTGACCCCCGTCATGATATCGGGTTCCGCAGTGGTTTCCATCGAAGCCACGCGTTCGAGAACAATCCGGTAGATGACGGTGTAGCCGTTCTTGCAGTGCCGCCGCCCTGTCTCGATCAAAATGCCTTCCCGCAGGAAGTCGATGATGGTGCGTTTGACGGTGCTCTCGCTAAGCTCTGTGTGGCGCTGGATCGTTCCTTTGGAGCACCAGATGCCCGAGCCGTCATCGCTCGCCTTGTCTGCAAGAAACATAATGATCTGTTTGCGCGCGGCACTGCCAAAGCGGCGCTCTGCGCATTCATTTGCGATACGCCAACTCATAATCGCACCGCCAACTGGCTTGAGGTCAGCCCGAAATTCGCGTAGTGATTAGGGTAGAAAAACTCTTCTATGCCGTTGAGGTGGGTGGCCGCCCCCTCAGCGGTTTTTCTTTGCCTTTTGGCCTGCGAAAAACCGTTTACCTCGGCCTCGTAACCTATTGAAAAGTGACCGTGAACGAAACAAGTTCGTTTACAATTTCTCCCTGTTAAATCAACGAAATTTTCCGGATTGCAAATCCGTGTACAGGAGTTCGATTCTCCTACTCGCCTCCATTGCTTTCAAAGAGTTAGCGGTTCCTGAGCCGTGAGCATAGCGCCTTTGCCATTCGGTAGCGACGCAAGCATCACGTGACGCATTTCGGTTGGCACGAAATCAGGGAGAAGCCGGTTGAATTTTTCCCCAGACAATTGATGTGAAGTGTTCCACAAATAGCGCATTTCGTTCATTTCGCGAGCGAGTTCCCAGAACGGTGCAAGCATAGTAAACATCCACCATGGAAATCCTGTGATCTTGATGGTGCGGCCAAGGTGGGTTTGCAGCGCGGCCTGCAATTGCAGAACGCTAAAGCTGTGTCCGGGGAACGGAATATCTTCGAAACTGGCAAGCTCAGCACGTTTTTCCGAAAGCTGAACGGCGGCTTTCGCCCAGTCGGGCAGATAGCACATCGCTTGCAGCGCATCCGGGCGTCCGGCAGCCGTCAATTTGCCCTTTTTGATCGCGCGAAAATACATCAGACCCATCATGTCGTCGTCCCGTTCGGGGTCAATGAAGTTGCCCGCCCGAAGCACAATGGTCTGCACGCCCGAAGCACGATAGGCATTTTCCATATCCACGCGGACCCGGCCCTTGACTGTGTTTGGGCGTTGCGGCGTGGTTTCTGACCAGACGCCGGGCGTGTCGCCAAAATTATAAACATTGCCGGGGATGATGACCGTGGCACCATTGGCCTTGGCCGCAGCAATGACCTGTTTTGTAATCTGTGGGATGGTCTTGGTCCAGTTGTGATAGTTGGGCGGGTTCAAACCGTTCACGATAACATCAACGCCACGGGCAGCGGCGGTCATGTCGTTGGATTTGCGATCATAAATGCGCAGGTTCCAACCGGCATTGGTAAAGGCACGAGCAGCATTTTGACCGATTTTGCCAGACGATCCAAGGATCAGGACGGTGGAGGACATGTGAAATTTCCTTTGATCTGCATTGCGATGGCCGGAGTCTCACGTATTCAAGTATGAAAATAAATTGCCCGAAATATTTCATGTGATATTCATTATTGAATGGATAAAAATGTAAGCGCATTGGATTGGTCGTTGCTGCAGTCGTTTTCGGCCGTGGTTGAGGCCGGGTCACTCTCAAGCGCGGCGCGCAAACTGGGGCAGAGCCAACCGACCATTGGGCGGCACGTAAAGCAGCTGGAAATGGCTTTGGGCGTTGATTTGTTCACGAGAGCACCACGGGGGCTGGTACCGACTGTCGCCGGGCTGGAAATCGCTGAGATGACACGAGACATGCAAAGCGCTGCGACCCGGTTGCGTCTGATCGCTGATGGTAAAGCCGGAGACCTGAGCGGGACTGTGCGGATCACTGCAAGCGTGGTGACGTCGCATTTCATTTTGCCGAGGATTGTCGCGGACATGCGGCGGGCCATGCCGGAAATTCAGATCGATCTGGTACCATCCGACACAACAGAGAACCTTATCTTCCGGGAAGCCGATATAGCAGTGCGTATGTATCGACCAACCCAGTTGGATGTGATCAGCAAACATATCTGCGATCAGCCAATGGCGGTTTATGCGGCCAAATCCTATCTGGAACGCATGGGCCGGCCGGAAACGCTGGAAGACGCGGCGCGTCTGGATTTTGTCGGGTTTGACAAGAGTGACTTGATTATTCGGCTGATGACTGACCTTGGAATGAAAGCCACGCGCGATTTTTTTGCAGTGCGATGTGACCAGCAAGCGGTGCATTGGGAACTTGTTCGTGCGGGATGCGGGTTGGGTGGCGCACAGACGATTATCGGGGATTGCGATCCCACGATGGAGCGTATTCTCGAGGGACAAATGCAATTGCAGCCCTTACCGATTTGGCTGACCGCACCACAGGCTTTGCATTCGAACCCCCGCATTCGCGCCGTGTGGGACTACTTGTCAGAGGCGCTGGCAAAACAGACTGAGGCTTGATCGGCATGCGCACCATCTAAAGGCACTTTAGATCTGAACATTGCAGTCAAGTATTGCGAAAGCTGCCATTCGCCGCGCTGCTAAAATGGGAAAAAATGGCTCTTTTGAGGGATGAGCGCATAGGGCACGCGTTCGATGCGGCCGGGGGCTTTTATGTCCCGGCTTTATTCACGAACACGGACCGTTGATTTTTCTCCATGTAAGTCCAGGCAATAAAACGACTGGTCTTTTGCCCCTGTGCCATTTCGACGATCTTATACTCAGCAACATTGGCGTTTCCCAAAATGCGTTTGAGGGGCTGGAGGTTGTCTTTTTTTGACACCAACGACGTAAACCACAGGCATTGGTCGGCGAACTCTGTGCTTTGTTCAACCATGCGGGCGATAAACTTTATCTCGCCGCCCGGACACCAGAGTTCAGCGTTTTGACCACCAAAATTGAGTTTTCCTGAATGCCCTTTGCCAAGGTTAACCCACTTACGTCGGGTGCCTTTATTCGCTTGTTCGATGGAAGCATGGAAAGGCGGGTTGCACAGGGTGATGTGAAATGCATCGTGGGGTTCGATCACACCTATAAAGATATTTTCGGGAATATTTTGTAGTCTGAGGGTGATTTTCAACTTGTTGATTTGGCAAATCCGCCGCGCCGATTTGATCGCGGCCGGGTCTATATCGACGCCAGTAAAGTGCCAGCCGTATTCACTCTGGCCAGTAAGGGGGTACACTAGGCTGGCACCGGTGCCTATATCCAACGCTTTGACATGACGCCCCCGCGGGATTTGTTGATTGTTGCTGCAAGCAAGCAAGTCCGCCAGATAGTGGATGTAGTCGACACGACCGGGAATTGGCGGGCAAAGGTAACCGGCGGGAATATCCCAGAAATCAATTCCGTAATGCGCCTTTAGCAACGCCCGATTTAGCATTCGAACGGCCATCACGTCTTGAAAATCAATCGTCGGCTGACCGGCAGGGTTATTGATCACAAAGGTTTCAAGCTCAGGAGTTTGCGCCACTAAACGCGCAAAATCATAGCCCTCTGAGTGTTGATTGCGGGGATGCAGCTTTGTTTTGTTGGCCATTGGGACGCCTTCAATAAGTTTTGTGGCAATAAGTATGGTGGCAACAAGTTTTGTGGGCGTCACTTGCCAGACGGCTTGTCTGTTTTAAACCCTGAGGCATGAATAGTAAAATTATGAGGCGAGCAGATCGTTTTATCGGACGGCCTGTTCGAATTGGGCAATAATCGACCGGCTTGCGACACCCGCTGGATGCGTTCCCGCATCCCATCATATTGGTTGCAACCCCAGCAGGAGGTGTGTTCAGTGTGTGCGAGTGTTGCTTCGACGCTTCTGGTGTTCGATAGAGAGCCGTAGTTTCGAGGCATCTTTAAGTCCATCTGGCCGGGTCTACGATCCGAACCGATTTTTTCATCCGGAACCCGAGACAGGAAAACCCAACATGAGCACCACCGGCAAGCAACTCTTCACGACGCTAGAAAGCAACGGAACGCTGACCGTTGCCATCGAAGACGTCACCTTTCCCGATCCCACAGGCAATCAGGTGCTTGTGAAGATGGAGGCAGCGCCGATCAACCCTTCGGATCTGGCCATTCTTGTCGGTGCGGCCGATCTTGAAAACGCGGAATATTCGCCCGGCAAATACGTCGCCACCATGCCCGAGCCGTTCAATTCGGGGTCGAAAGCGCGACACGGGCTGAAACTTCCCGCCGGGAACGAGGGCGCGGGCACCGTTGTTGCCGTCGGTGATGGCGACAAGGCCAAGGCGCTGATGGGACAGCGCGTCGCCTGTGTGCCTGGCAACGCATACAGCCAATATTGTATTGCCGATGCGGGTATGTGCCTGCCGCTTGGCGATCACACGGCCGAAGACGGCGCAAGCGCTTTCGTCAATCCGATGACCGCCTTGGGCTTTGCGGAAAATGCAAAGGCGGACGGGCAGGGTGCGATCCTGCACACAGTTGGCGCATCGAACCTTGGCCAGATGCTGACCCGCATCTGCCAAGAGGACGGGCTTGGGCTGGTCAATCTTGTGCGCAAAGACGATCAGGTCGAGTTACTGAAAAAGCTGGGTTCAACCCATGTGGTGAACACCGCTGCTGACGATTTCATGGAACAGCTCAAAGCGGCAATCGACGACACGGATGCTTTCTATGGTTTTGATCCCATTGGCGGCGGCAAGACGGTCGACAGCGTGTTCAAGGCAATGGAGCAGGTTGCGGTTACCAAGATGGACGACTATTCGCGCTATGGCTCCAACCAGCAAAAGCGCATGTTCATCTACTGGACGTCTCGACACGGGTGCGACGATCCTGTCGCCAAGCTATGGCTTTGGCTGGACGTTGTCGGGCTGGTTGCTGTTTCCTTTCCTGCAATCGGTCGGCGGCGAAACAGTCGGACGGATGCGCAAGCGCGTGCTTGAAAACCTGACAACGACCTTCGCCAGCAACTATAAAAAGCACGTTGGTCTCGAAGAGATGCTGACCAAGGAAGCCGTCACGGATTATCGCGCGATGAAGACGGGTGAGAAATACCTTGTCTTGCCTTGGAAATAGGGAAACCGAGCATCATTTGGCGTGAAGGCGCAATCGCTTTTGCCAGCGGTGGTTCAAACGTCGTGCCGTTTAAACATCAGGCCAACGGGCCTGACCTGCCGGACCGTATGTGAATTGCACCAAGCGGATCGTTTGGTATTTGGCGCGCTATCACGGTGACCTAAGAAGCCGGATTGACATCAAACACGACCTTTACGCAGCAGTTTTCCATTTTTCAGGGGTAACGTAAACGACGCTGTCACCAACACTGATCATCACGTCGCCGTCCTGAATATTGATCTGAAGCTTCATCGCGCGGCTTGCCAGTTTTGCCAGCGCGATTGTGTCGGTCTCGGAAAAATTTATGACTTGAAGATTATCAAAACGGGTGGTGCTGTTTTTTATCTTGTCCCACCAAATATCGGCAGCCCTGCCGCCATAGGGATAAACGATCACTTTGCCGGCTTTGCCACAGGATTGACGCATCACCTTTTCACTTGGAAGCCCCAGGGCCACCCACAAATCAAGCTCTCCGCTCAGGCTTTTCTGCCAAATGTCTGGCTCGTCATCTGTTGAAAGGCCTTTCGTCATTTCCAGATGCTCATGGGCATTCAGCGCAAACGCGAGAATGCGCACCATCAGCCGTTCATCCGTCTCTGAGGGATGCTTGGCCACGGTCAGTTTATGGATCTCGTAATAGTGACGATCAATGTCGGAGACTGAGATCTCAACTTTATAAATGGTGGCATTTTGCGCCATGATTTGTCCCAAACCTTTAAAGATTGGGATGCCTACCCCGTCTGGTGCCCTTTGGAAAGCCGATACGAAGCCACCGAACATCCCAATAGCACCCGCGCCATCCTGACTTTCACCAACTTTGTAAACGCTGCGCAGCAGCTTTCGCCTTGCTGCCTTTTGCGCGTATAATGCGCAGCATACCCGCTACAGAACAGCTATATTTCGGCTCTCAAGATCTGCGCGTGAAATTTCGAAATTTCCGCAATAAGGACGCTTCTGGAGGAGCATTCGCAGACCTCTGACAAACTGCCATCCAAATCCATTATCTGGCCAGTGCTCAGAAATCTTACCATGTTCAACGTCTTCAGGGCGTCTGGGATCGCAAAGAAATCATTGGGATCGACAAAAAGAGATGAGACGACCACACATGTTGACTGTTCCGTGATCGGATCGCTATTGTCGATGAAAATAGCCTCAAATTCAGAATAGCTTTCAATTTCGTCAATGAGCGTACCGAGTGTCGTGCATTTCATTTTCTCACTGCTCGCAATTCCCCTCAAAGAATTTGCATTGGTTCAGATTGAATGACTTTTGAAGACGGAGTTCAATCAGCAATTGTGCCATTGCGTCACTTGCAAATTGGAAATGTCTGATCATAGGATCAAACCAGATATCAGCGCCTTTTGATGCATGATGATTTACAAAAACATCACGCCCCGCCAGATCTTGTGGAAGAATGTACCCTGCGTCAGGGCGATTTTTATACAATGGGCGACAGCGATCGGTATTGTTGCGATCAACAGTATCTTTTTTTGAGGAAAATTCCAAAAAATAGAAATTGAAATCATATTTTTCCGTTTTGTCCCGCTTATAAATACTCATCTTATGCAGTGCAAATCCGGTCAAACCGCTATCCCTGAAACGGTTTGCGACCTTTTCAGAGAGGAACAACATCGAATAAATGCAAAATATATCTCTTGACCGAAGCAAATATTCAATGTCGGTCTCGCTCAAGAGGCCGCTTTCAAGATTGAACCAAGATGCGTTTGGAATATCATCTGCGGTCAGTTTGCGGCCGTTCAACACGGCATTGTCCACAATCCCGATTTTCTGACTAGACCACAATTCTTTGGTCCTGAAGTCGATGAGCCGGAGTGGCATCTGAAAATGCTCGTCACCTGGCATTGCTTTCAGCGACCAAATCGGAGCGCTGTTCATCGGCTGCTACCCTTTTGTCAAATACCTTTATCTCATCCTTTCAATAAATTTCAAAAACCACAACAATTTCTAAACGAAAACGTAAGTTATTGTTCTTGTGTGATCCAAGAGCGTTCTGGTTTGCAATTTAGTCGTTAAAAACCAATACCAAATGCGGATTGAAAATCTGTCTGCAGAAGCGCGCTTATCCTAAGCGCTTCCGGTATTCTTGGCGATCGTCGGTTACCTTGTGGCCACCGGCATTGCCGATGGCCGTTGTTCATTACAGATCAGGTAGCTGTGGCAAGATCTTGTCCAGCGTTGCGGGGTAGTCGCGTACGCGTACACCGGTGGCGTTAAAGATCGCGTTCGTGATTGCGGCACCGGCTCCGGAGATGCCCAACTCGCCGACGCCTTTTGACTGCATGGGGTTGGCCCAGGTGTCGCGCTCTTCCAGGAAAACCACATCAAGCTGGGGAATATCCAGATTGACCGGCACATGGTATTCGGCCAGGTTGTGATTGACCACGTGACCATCGCGAAGGTCGTGCACAAGTTCCTCGGTCAGGGCGGCACCGATGCCAAAGATCATCCCGCCGTGGCATTGCGATCGCGCGGTCTTTTCATTGAGAATTCGACCGGCCGAAAATACACCCAACATGCGACGCACGCGGGTTTCGCCGGTGGTCGCATTGACGGCAACTTCGGCAAAATGCGCACCAAATCCGGCATGTTGCTTGGCCTCTGAAGTATCGCCCGGTTCGATCTTGCCGTGGGCTGTCAGGTCTGCGCCTAGCGTTTCCGAGATGGTATGCTGCACGTTGTCGCTGGTCGCGGTGCCATCTTTCAACGTCATTTCCGATGCATCTACGCCCAGATGGTCGGCCAGTTGGCCGCGCAAGGACTGGCAGGCCACAAAGACCGCCGACCCCGCCGAGCTGGCCCCCCACGATCCACCTGATCCGGCGGCGGGCGGGGCATCGGTATCGCCAAGCTTGACCTCTATGGCGTCGACCGGCAGACCCAGCATTTCCGAAGCGATCTGCGCCAGAATGGTGTAGGTGCCCGTGCCGATGTCGGTCATGTCGGTTTCGACCGTGGCGGTTGCGTCTTTATGCAAGGTCACGCGGGCCTCGGATGCGCCAAGGATGTTGCCGCGTGCGGCAGACGCGACGCCGTAGCCGATCAGCCATTCGCCGTCGCGGACGGCCCCGGGGGTGGGGTTGCGGTTTGCCCAACCGAACCGTTCCGCGCCCTCGGTCAGGCAATCGGCGAACCGCCGCGAGGAATAGTCCTTGCCGTTTTCGGGATGTACGTCGGGGATGTTTTGCAGGCGCAATGCAACCGGATCAATGCCCGCCGCATGGGCAAGTTCATCCATGGCACTTTCCAAAGCCAGCATGCCAACGGCCTCGCCGGGTGCGCGCATGGAACCAGCAACACCAAGATGCACGCGGGCTATTTCGTGTGTGTAGCTGCGGTTCTTGCCCGCATAGAGGAAATGCGTTGCAAGGGCGCAGGGCTCCGAAAAGGTTTCTCCGGGCAGATTGGAGACGAGGGCGTCGTGGCCCATTGCCGTCAGATTGCCCTGATCATCTGCTGCCAGACGGATCCGCTGGCGGGTCTGGCTGCGCCGGATCGTCGCCTCGAACACCTGTTGGCGGGTCATCACGACACGTACGGGCCTTGCCAGTTCCTGTGCTGCGATGGCGGCCGCGACGGCCTCTGGCGCGATACCCAACTTTGAGCCAAACCCCCCGCCAACATAGGGGGCCAGCACGCGGACTTGCGCGGGATCAATCCCCAAAGCATCGGCCAGTTCGTTGCGGTTGTATTTCAACATCTGATACGAGCCTTGCAGGGTCAGCTTGTCGCCATCCCAGCGGGCAATCGAGGCGTGCGGTTCCATTGCGGCAGCATTCTGGGAAGGGGTCGTATAGGTCGCATCAACACTGAAGGCCGCGTCCTGCATGGCCTTGGCTATGTCGCCTTGATCGTATTGACGTGCGTCGGGCAGATCACGCTGGGCGTTTTCGTTCAGGATATCGGTGATGGCCCCATGATCGGCATCATAGCTGACACGCAAGGTCTGCGCCGCATGGCGGGCCTGCTCGAACGTTTCGGCGACGACCAGGGCAATAGGTTGTCCGAAATAGGCAACGTCGCGGGGGCCTTGGATCGGCGCTTCGTTCGCGGTGCCTTGGGCGCAGTTGCGCAGCAGGCGGTCGTCGGTGATGACCGACAACACACCGGGCAGGGCGAGAGCCTGTTCCTTGTCGATAGCCGTGACCGCCCCTTTGGTGATCGTGGCGCGGGCAAACACGCCGACGGCTTCTGTCCCGTCGCCTATTTCGGCGGCATAGGGGGCCGTTCCTGTCACTTTGCGGGGGCCATCCCGACGCGAGATACCCTTGCCGATCACGCCTTGAGCCATATCGCCCAAAACATCGTCGTGCTGCTGATCCATTTTCAAATATGCGTTCATTGGTTTGTCTCCGTTGCGGTGCGCAGAACTGCCTTGAGCGTGCGTCGCGCGAGGGGAATTTTGAAATCATTGGCACCGTGCCCTTTGGCATCGGCCAGCAGAATATCTGCGGCGGTGTCGAAAACCGTGTCCGACGGGGCCTGACCGATCAGGGCGTTTTCGACGTCCTTGTTGCGCCACGGCTTGGGTGCCAATCCGCCAAACGCAAGGCGGGCGGATGTAATCTTGCCATCTTCAAGCGCGATAATCGCGGCAACCGAAACCAGCGCGAAGGCATAGGATGACCTGTCGCGCACTTTTCGATAAAGATGCGTGGCACCGTCTTGCGGTGGCAAAACCACCGCCGTGATCAGATCTCCCGGGTTCAGGGTCGTTTCCAGATGCGGTGTGTCACCCGGCAGGCGGTACAGATCGTCAAGCGGGATCCGGCGGCTGCTGCCGTCCGAAGCTTCTACCTCGACCACGGCATCAAGCGCCATCATCGCCACCGCCATATCGGACGGGTGTGTGGCGATGCAGTGGTCGCTGGTGCCTAGAATGGCGAGGATCCGGTTGAACCCGTCCATCGCCTGACAGCCCGAACCGGGGTCACGCTTGTTGCAGGGCATCGCGGTGTCGTAGAAATAACCGCATCGCGTGCGTTGCAGCAGGTTTCCGCCCGTCGTCGCCTTGTTGCGCAACTGGCCGGATGCCCCGGCAAGCAGGGCACGCGACAGCACCGAATAGTCACGGCGCACGGTGTCATGTGCGGCCAGATCCGAATTGGTCACCAGCGCACCGATCCGCAGGCCACCGTCGCCGGTCGCAGTGATTTGATGCAGATCAAGACGGTTGATGTCGATCAGCGCATCGGGGGCCATGACCTCAAGCTTCATGAGGTCCAGAAGGTTGGTTCCGCCTGCGATGATGGTGGCCCCCGCCTGTCCGTGGGCTGTAGCATCGGCCGTCGTGGCGGCGCGGGCATAGTCGAATGCTTTCATTTCTTGTCTCCCGTGGCTGCGTCGCGGATCGCGTTGACGATGCCGGGATAGGCCGAACACCGGCACAGATTGCCGCTCATCCTTTCCGAGATTTCCGCATCGGTAAGTTCGACATCGCCCTCAAGCGTGTCAGACACATTCGAGGGCCAGCCGTCTTTTACCTCGTCCAGCATCGCGGTGGCCGAGCAGATTTGCCCCGCCGTGCAATAGCCGCACTGAAACCCGTCGTGGCGCACGAATGCGTCTTGCAGGGCCGACATGTCTTCGGGGGTGCCGATCCCTTCGATGGTGGTGATCTTGTCGCCGTCGTGCATGCACGCAAGGGTCAGGCAGGAATTGATCCGGCGGCCATCCACGATCACCGTGCAAGCCCCGCATTGTCCGTGATCGCAGCCTTTCTTTGAACCGGTCAGGCCCAGATGATGCCGCAGGGCATCCAATAGCGACGTGCGGGCGTCCGCCTTGAGGGAATAGTCTTTTCCGTTGATCGACAGGGTTGTGGTCAGGGTCATGAGGATACCTTTTGTTGATGCCGGTTGCGAAAGCGCCGCGCCAACCCCAAGGGCCGCGCAGCGCACGAAACGGTGAGAAACCGCAAGGCGTACTGCCCGGAAAACGTGGTGACTCTGCGGTTGGTTCCCGCGAGGACCTGCGCAAATATTGGGCAGCGCCACGAAATGCGCCCCTATCCGGGCCAAGCCGATGCGCAGGAGGGCGGCGGGATTGGCGGTTGCGGCCCCAAAATCGCGACCCTCCTGCCTCATTGTCCGGGAATAAACCGTAAATTCGATTGATTGCTGCATCTGGGCGTTGCCCGTCAGCCGGCGATGTGGCATTTCATTAGGGTAGCAAATGAACGAAAGAGCCTAGCTGATGACCGATTTCACAGCCCGCCGCAGGATAATGGTAGATACGCAGGTGCGCCCTTCGGACGTTACTAAGTTCCCGATCATCGATGCAATGTTGCGTGTCGCCCGCGAGGAATATGTACCCGCAGCGCAGCGAGAGGCCGCTTACCTGGGCGAGAATATCAATCTGGGCGGGGGCCGCGTGCTGCTGGAACCGCGCACATTGGCCAAGATGCTGGACAGTCTGGCAATCGAAAATGACGAACTGGTGCTCGATATCGGGTGCGCCTACGGATATTCCTCTGCGGTGATTGCGCATATGGCCGAAGCGGTTGTGGCTGTTGAAGACGATGAACAGATGGCCGCCGACGCCCAGGAAACACTGACAGCGGCAGACATCGATAATGTGGTCGTCCATCACGGCCCGTTGGCGGACGGGGCTGATGCGCACGGGCCCTATGACGTGGTGATCGTGCAGGGCGGCGTCGCACAGGTGCCGGACGCGATCCTGTCGCAGCTCAAGACGGGTGGGCGCATCGCGTGCATTTTCATGACTGGAGCGCTTGGCGAAGTGCGGGTGGGGTACAAAAGCGACAGCGGCGTGAGCTGGCGTACGATTTTCAACGCCGGTGCGCCTGTCCTGAAAGGGTTTGCCAAAGAGGCTGCGTTTCAATTCTAGTGCAGGCACGCTGAAGACAAGAGGGCGCACAGGCCCCAATGCAAAACGGCACGCGCGATACGAATTTATTTGATGGAGTTCATTGTGATGACAAAGAATATTAGAAAAGGTGCATTTCGCGGTTTTATTGCAGCAACCTGTATCGGTCTGGGCGCGATGGCACCCACGGTATCCAGTGGCGAAACGCTGGCTGATGCGCTGGTGGGGGCCTACAATAACTCGGGATTGCTGGAACAGAACCGCGCCGTGCTGCGCGCCGCAGACGAAGACGTGGCGATCGCCAAATCGGCGCTGAAACCGGTCGTTCAATGGACAGCAGACCTGACCCAGTCGTGGAACCGGGCGGTCAGCAATGGCTCAACCTTCGTGCCCGCTGGCACGAGCACCACCAACGACTCACTGACCACATCCGTCAGTTTGATCGCGTCCTTGCTGCTTTATGATTTCGGCGCGACCCGATATGCGATCGAGGCGTCAAAAGAAACCGTGCTTGCGACCCGCGAATCCCTTGTCAGCGTTGAACAGCAAATCCTGCTGCGCGCCGTCAGTGCCTATATGGGCGTGATCCAGGCGCAACAGCTGGTGACATTGCGCCAGAATAACGTGCGTTTGCTGACGCAGGAATTGCGCGCCGCACGCGATCGTTTCGAAGTGGGTGAAGTCACCCGGACCGACGTGGCCCTTGCCGAAGCGCAGCTGGCGCAAGCCCGCAGCGGTCTGGCCGGGGCGCAGGGCGACCTGCTAAGCGCCAAGGCGTTTTACAAGGTTGCCGTTGGCCGTGATCCGGGCCGGCTTAGCCCGCCGCCACGTCTGCCCAATATTTCTGACAGCATTGCTGCGGCCAAGGCTTTGGCATTCCGCAGCCATCCCGACATCCTTGCGGTTCAGCACCAGGTCGCCGCCGCCGACCTTTTGATCCGCAGCAGCGAAGCGCGGATGGAACCGCGGGTGTCGTTGCAAGGATCTTACGGTATCTCGGAAACCTTCGGTTCGCCTGCTTCGTCTCGGGGGGCGTCGGTCGGTATTCAGCTTGGCCAAACCCTGTATCAAGGGGGCGCGCTGTCTGCCGGAGTGCGCAGGAACCAAGCTCAGCGGGATGCGCAAAGGGGCAACCTGCATGTGGTGACCAAAGACGTGGAGCGGGCGGTCAGCGATGCCTATGCCGTTCTTGCGTCTGCACGGGCCCAAATTCAGGGCACGCAGCGTCAGGTAAGCGCGGCCCAGGTCGCGTTTCAGGGCATCCGCGAGGAAGCCGCATTGGGTGCCCGCACCACGCTGGACGTGCTGAACGCCGAGCAATCCTTGCTGGATGCCCGCGCGTCCAGCGTCACGGCGCAAACGCAGATATATGTGGCCGCCTATTCGGTTTTGTCCGCGACTGGCCAGTTGACCGCCCGCGATCTAAAGCTGCCCGTCCAGATCTATGACCCCGCCGCGTACTACAATCTGGTAAAGGAAGGTCCGGCCAAGTATTCGAAAGAAGGCAAAAAGCTGGACCGTGTGTTGCGGGCGCTGCAAAAAAACTGACAATTTTCATCTCCCCATTGTGAGAAAGTAAGCCTCGGGCTAGACTGTCCTTGAGGAACGAGTGGTGAAAAAATTATGTCTGACCCTGTCACAAACGCAGAGGTAGAGGATGTTCTGTCTTCAATTCGCCGGTTGGTGTCTGAAGACAAGCGCCCTATGAACCGTACGCAGACTGCAAAGCCCGCTGAAGACAAACTGGTGTTGACGCCTTCGCTTAGGGTGTCGAATGACGCGCCTTTGGTGGATGCCTATAAAAAACCGCAGCAAGACGCGATCCCGACTGAATGGGGGGACGAACGCCAAGAGGATACAGCGGCACTTGGGGACAATTCGGCTGACAACGATCCGGCTGACGACATGGACGACACTATTGAAGGTGCCGATACCGCGCCGGATCAGGGCACTGCGTTTGACACATCCAATGGCAATGTAGACCATTTCCATTTTTATGACAGCTCGGAAGAATTTGAAGACGCCGACCTGATTGCTGACGATGTCGAGGACGGCACCGCCCTTGGCGAAACAGTCGATGATCAGCGATCTGACGGTTCAGATACCGCAGAAACACCGGTACCCGATTCCGTGGGCGACCGCGAAACGTCCAGTCTGCATCGGCGTACGGGGGTATTGAACCTAGGCGCGTCAGAGCTGGTCGAAGACGAACCGGCATCGCCGGACAAGCTGAGCGCCAAGATCGCGGCGTTGGAAAAGGCGATCAGCCGGATTCCGGAAAACTGGGAACCCGACGGGCAGGGCGACGACGACTACTCGGGCAGTCGTGCACCCGCGATGGCATGGGAAGATGACGTTGATCTTGACGCGACCGGTGTGCCGATTTCAAACCTGAAAGAGGCCCCCCGAAAGAACGCCGCATTCATCGCGCCGTCAAAACAAAACGACGCGGATGAGGTCGATGAGGATGATAGCCCTAAAGACCATGACCTTGGGGGCCGGCACCGGGGGGATCAGGGCTTGGGGCATCAAGACTTGGGCCAAAGGGATTCTGATAAGGTCGCCGCAGATAGCCAGACAGGCTTGGGGGGCGGCGCGGATGAATATATCGACGAAGAAATGCTGCGAGATCTGGTAAGCGAGATTGTCCGCACTGAACTTCAGGGCGCACTGGGAGAGCGTATTACGCGCAATGTGCGCAAGCTGGTGCGCCGAGAAATCCACCGCGCCTTGACCGCGCAAGACCTAGAATAACACGCGCGCGGCTCTGGCGTTTCGGATATATAATCTTACCCGATCCAACCGTTCGACACAAAAAAAACGCAGCCCCGAAAGGCCGCGTTTTTTCTATTTCATCTCTTTGCAGATCTCAGGCAGCTTCGGCCTGTTCAGCGGCATGGCGACGCTCTGACTCTTCGCGCGATAGTGCGACAGATGTCCGTACACCCTTGCCGACAAAATCCATCAATCCGGATACGACACGTTCGTTCGGGTCAATGCCAGCACAGCTCAATACTTCGCGGCCGTCGCGCGAACGCGCCCAGCGTGCAATCTGTTCAGGACCATTGCCATACTTCTTGTCGTCCGCAATTGCGTCATCCAGCGCAGCCAGTACCACAGCTGCAAAAAGTTTGCGGGCACGGTTACCTTGTTCATTGTTAAAGGCAGTGCCATCAACGAAATCTTTCATCTCGTCGTCCTTTCTATTATTCTTGCTCTTGTCATTTCGGCGTGGGGTTCCTTATGACCTAAAGAGTCCGATTCGGATACACATATATTGCATAACACTTATGCAAATTGTGCATGGCTTTTCGCAGGTGCAGCACCAGATGGGCTGGCTTGCGGCCACCAACTTATCAAGATATAGGTCGCGCGGAATTCACTTCAACCTTTTTACTACGGTGTAGGTACATGCCCAAGATCAATGGAAACGAAATCCGGCCCGGCAACGTGCTGGAACATAACGGTGGCCTTTGGGCCGCGGTCAAGGTCGATCACGTCAAGCCAGGCAAGGGCGGTGCCTTTGCCCAGGTCGAAATGCGCAACCTGCGCAACGGATCGAAACTGAACGAACGCTTCCGCAGCGCTGACAAGGTTGAAAAGGTCCGGCTTGAGCAGAAAGATCAACAATTCCTGTACGAAGACGCTGGTATGCTGGTGTTGATGGACACGCAGACCTACGAGCAAGTCCAGCTTTCTGCCGAACTTTTGGGCGAGCGCCGGCCCTTCTTGCAAGACGGTATGATGGTCGTGGTCGAGTATCACGAAGACGAGGCGCTCAACGCGTCCTTGCCCCAGAAAGTAACCTGCAAGATCGTCGAGACAGAGCCGGTCGTTAAAGGCCAGACTGCGGCAAATTCTTTCAAGCCTGCCATTCTTGATAATGGCGTCAAGGTCATGGTGCCACCGTTCGTCGGTCCTGACGAGGATATCATCGTGAACACCGAAACGATGGAATATTCCGAACGCGCTTAAGGCTATCAGGAATGACGTAGCGTCATAGCTTCGCTGCAGTGCAAAGCCCCGGAGTTTCCGGGGCTTTAATTTTTTGCTTGGTGGAGCATCGGCACCGCCAGACCGGCACCACACGAGATTCGTTGTTTTTTGGCAACGCTTTGGTTGCGGCGCGGGCAAGGGCGCATAAATTTTAATCGGGGGATCGGGGCGCGGCTGTTTTTCGTGCCGTGTCCCGTCACAAAGCCAGCCCTAGCCTTTTGCTACAAGCGTCACTGTCGCATCGCCTGCCTGCATGGCCGCGTCGGCACGGTCGTACCGAAGATAGGCAAGCGCATGGGCACCTGATTGGGTAAAGACGGTGCCCGCAGGTTTGCCACCTGCCATGGCTTCTGTGCCTTGCGCGACTGGCGCACTGATCGCGACTTTTGCCAGTCCCTTGCGCAGTTCCGTCTTGTGTTTCATACGGGCGGTCACTTCTTGGCCGACATAGCAGCCCTTGCGGAAATCAACGCCGTTCAGCCTTTCAAACCCCATTTCAAGAATGAAGCTGTCGGGCGTCAGTTCGATTCCGGCTTCGGGAATGGTGTGGGCCACGCGCAGGGCGTCCCAATCGGTATCATCGCCGGTTTGCGGCGCATCGCGGTAGGCACGCCAGCCCATATGGGGGTCGCGTGGATCAAGATAGCCGTCGTCGGGGACCTCGCCAAGGGCGCGGTGCAAATGCAAGGCGGTCGCCTCGATCTTCACATCGGCCCGCAGCTTGTACATCGTCAGCCGTTGTATCAGCCCGTTTGCAAATGGCTCTGCCACGTCCAGAAGCACCGCGTCGCCACCGCTGGCCAAATCGGGGGCCAAAAAGAAATCGACGATGAACTTGCCCTGGGGCGTCAGGATCGCGGCATAGATCGGGCCGTGATCCAGTTTGCGCATGTCGTTGGTGATCAACCCCTGAAGGAAGTCACGCGTTTCGGTGCCGGTCAGTCTGAGGATGCGGCGGTCAGCCATAATACTTGTCCTTTTGTCCTGTCACGTGACATATAGCAGCCCAAACCCAAGTCGAAAGGGGCAAGCATGCGTGCGCCCATATCCGTGATCATACCAACGCTGAACGCCGAAGCCACCCTGACAGACTGCCTTGGCGCGCTGATGGAAGGGCTGGATGCGGGGCTAATCCGCGAATTGATCGTTACTGATGGCGGATCTCAGGATGCCACGCTGCTGCTGGCCGACGCCTGGGGGGCCAGCATCGTGCGCGGCGATGCCTCGCGCGGGGGGCAATTGCGGCGCGGCTGTGCGCAGGCCAGCGCGGACTGGCTGCTGGTGCTGCACGCCGACACCGTGCTGGATGCGGGGTGGACGGTGCCTGTCATTGCGCATCTCAAAGGGGGCAAAGCGGGGTGGTTCCGCTTGCGGTTTGATCGCAACGGCTTTGCCGCACGTTTTGTCGCGGGATGGGCCAATCTGCGCAGCAGCTGCGGGTTACCTTATGGCGATCAGGGTCTTTTGCTGCCCCGGTCGCTTTATCAATCTGTCGGCGGGTATCCAAATCAACCGCTGATGGAAGACGTGTCTTTGGCGCGGGGCCTGAAAGGCCAGCTTCGGCAGATCCCGGCAACGGCCATGACGTCAGCAGCCAAATACGAGCGTGGGGGCTGGATCCGTCGCGGAGGCCGTAACATCTGGACATTGATCCGCTTTTTCGCGGGTGTGGCCCCGGCGAAGCTTGCCAAGGCCTATGGCAAATAAGGCCTAGCCAAACAGACGTTGCCCTAACCGTTGAAGCAGATTGGGCGGTGCTGTCTTCAGGCCACCTTCCAAGGCCCGCAGCGCTTGTGCGTTGCGTCCATCAGACACGATCTTGCCGTCCTCGAATTGCAGCCTGTAAAGATCGGCATAGATGCCGCCACGGGCCAGCAGTTCTTCGTGTTTGCCTGCGTCCATGACATGGCCGCGGTCCATTACCACAATCTTGTCCGCGCCGCGAATGGTGGACAGACGGTGCGCGATCACGATGGTGGTGCGCCCTTGGGACAGGCGATCAAGCGCTTGTTGCACCACTTTTTCGGATTGCGCGTCCAGCGCGCTGGTCGCCTCGTCCAGCAGCAGGATCGGCGTGTTGCGCAGCAAGGCGCGTGCGATCACGACGCGCTGGCGCTGCCCGCCAGATAGGGCAGAGCCGCGCGGCCCCACCCTTGTCTCCAGCCCCTTTTCCAGATTGGGAAGGAAATCGGCAACATGGGCCGCTTCAAGCACCTTTTGCAGATCGTCGTCCGTGACATCGGTGCGGCCCAGGACAATGTTCTCGCGCAGGGTTTCATCGAACAGCAGCGCTTCTTGTGTGACGACAGAGAACATGCTGCGCAGGTCGGAAATCTCCATGTCCTTGATGGCGACACCGCCAATGGTAACCGTGCCGGTCTGCGGGTCAAGCAGGCGGGTCAGCAGGTTGAAGATCGTCGATTTGCCCGCGCCCGACGCTCCGACCAGCGCGGTTGTCTGCCCGGCAGCGGCGGTCAGGTTCAGATCGTCCAGCACCTTGGCATCGCCGTAAGACAGGCTGACGCCGGTGAGCGCAATGTCGGGCGACGTGACGGGTGCCGCAACAGGACGCGCCGGAGATTTGAGGTTTACCGGCGCATCCATCAGTTCCTTGATCCGCTCAAGGGCTGCGGCTGCGGTTTGCCACAAGCCGCTGATCGCCCCCAGGCGGCGCAGTGGATTAAAGGTGAACCCCATCGCCGTGAAGAACGTCATGAACTGGCCAATGGTCTTGTCGCCCGAGATGATCTCGGATCCGCCATAAAGGATCACTGCCATGAACCCCACGCCCGACATGATGTCGATCATCCCCGGAATGGCTGAACTGCCAAAGGCCGCGCGCACTTCAGTACGGACATAGGTTTTGGTCAGATCCCGGTATTGCCGGGCCTGATACCGCTCAAGCGCGTTCAGCTTGATCTGCACGATGCCGTGAAACACCTCGTCCAGCCGCGTCGACAGGCTGGCCCCCAGATCACGCGCCTCGCGGGATCTGGCGCGCACGAACTTTTGCGCAAGTGCTGCGGGCAGCACCATCAGCGGCACCCCGATGCAGGCCAGCAGCGCCCAGATCGGATCGATCGAGATCGCGACCCCCAACAAGACGATCAAACCGATCAGATCCCGCCCCGTCCCGGTGATCACGGCTTGCCAAACCGCCCCGATGGCGTTGACGTCCGTTTGAACGCGTTGGATCAGAAACCCCGGAGGGTGGGTCTGGTGAAACGCCCCGTCCTGCACCATCATGCGGTCCAGAAGATCAATCCGCATATCGGCTGCCGATTTCATGGAAATCCGCGTCAGCAGCACCTTTTGCGTCACGCCGGCCACGGCCCGCAGAACAAAGATGCCCACCAGCACCAGCCCGACCCAGATCAGCGCGTTTTCCTGACCCGCGACAAACACCTGATCGAACATCGGCTGCATCAGCTTGGCCAATGCGCCCATCGTGGCCCCTTCGATGGCCATAAAGACGACGGCCACAAGCAGCAGGCCCATGTGCTTTTTCAGGTAATCCCGCCAAAGCCATTTCAGCAATTGGGTCGAAGTATAGGTCACGTCACTCATACCGGGGGGCCGCTGTCCTTTTGGCAAATATCGTTCCGGTGTACGCAGGGGAAAGGGGCAGGGCAAGCACTGGCGCGTGGAATGTCCGATTGACGCCGCGCCCGTCCTCGGTAGATTGGCCGCAAATCCTCATCCTGAAGGCGCTGTTTTGATGACTTCCCAACCCAATTTGTCTTATGGGCGCGGCTATCTCGCAATTCCCGGCCCCTCTGTGATGCCAGAGGCGGTCTTGAACGCCATGCACCGGCCCGCCCCCAACATCTATTCGGGCGAGCTGATCGACATGATGCCCCCCCTGATGCAGGATCTGCGCCGTCTGGCCTGCACCGAGCATCATGTCGCGATGTATATCGGCAACGGGCACGCGGCGTGGGAAGCGGCGCTTAGCAACGTGGTGGGCCCCGGTGACAAGGTGCTCGTGCCTGCCACGGGGCGCTTTGGGATCGGCTGGGGCGACACGGCCACTGGCCTTGGGGCCGAGGTCGAGGTGATGGATTTCGGCAAGCAGTCGGCAATGGACCTTGACCAGATCGCCGACCGCCTTGAGGCCGATACGAACCACGAGATCAAAGCGGTGCTGGCGGTGCATGTCGATACATCCACCTCTGTCTTGAACGACGTCGCGGGGGTGCGGGCGGCATTGGACGCGGTGGATCATCCGGCATTGCTGATGGTGGATTGTATCGCATCCTTCGCCTGCGACCGCTTCGAGATGGATCGTTGGGGCGTTGATGTCATGGTCACGGCATGTCAGAAAGGGCTCATGGTCCCTCCGGGGGTCAGCTTTGTCTTTTTCAACGATCGGGCTGCGGCGGTGCGTGCCGAGATGCCCCGCGTGAGCCGCTTTTGGGACTGGACCCCGCGTGCACACCCCGAAGAATTTTTTCAGTATCACTGTGGCACGGCACCGACACACCACATTTATGGTTTGCGCGCAGCGCTTGATTTGATCCACTCGGAAGGGGTCGATCAGGTTTGGGCCCGCCACACCACGCTGGCCCGGGCGGTCTGGGCCGCATGTGAAGCCTGGGGGACGGGCGGCAGCCTTGCGCTGAATATCGCGGATCCTGCGTTGCGCAGTCACGCGGTCACAGCTTTGCGTTTGCAGGCCCCACACGCCACCCAGCTGCGCGATTGGGTGCAGGAAAACATCGGCCTGACATTGGGGATCGGCCTTGGAATGGCAGCCCCCGGCAGCCCCGAAAGCCACGGTTTCTTCCGGTTGGGACACATGGGCCACGTCAACGGTCAGATGATCATGGGCCTGCTTGGCGGGATCGAGGCGGGGATGGCGGCACTTGGCATTCCGCGCGGAACCGGTGCGCTTGACGCTGCGGCACAGGTGATCGGCGGGGCCTAACCCCGCCGCGCCGCGATCCGGGTGATCAGCGCGTTGATCGCCCACCCTGAAAACAGCACCGCCAACAGGCCCCAAAGGGCCCAGATCAAGACGAACATCCACAGGATATTGACGCCAAACATCACGATGCAGGCTAAAGTATAATTCGGGGCAGCGGGTCGGTCATCAGTGTTGCGCATCGAACTGCTTTCGCTGAACATGCATGACTATAGCGCGGGTTTGCGGCGCGTCAGCCCTTTTTCGCATCCGCAAGGGCGTTCGGCAGGGCTTGTGCAAATCTGTCAAGATGATCAGGCGTGCCGCAGCTTACGCGGATGCACCGGTTTTGAGGGGCCGCAAACGGCATGCGCACAAAGACGCCGCGCGCGACCAGACCGTCCAGCACCGCCTTTGCAAAGGCCCCATCACGCCCGCAATCAATCGCCACGAAATTTGCGGCCGAAGGCATAGGCGTCAGACCGTTTTCTGTGGCAATTGCTGCAATCCGGTCGCGCGATGCGGCGATTTCCGTTTTGATATGTGCCAGCCAATCGGTGTCATGCAGTGCTGCCAAAGCGCCCGCCTGCGCCGACCGGTTCATACCGAAATGGTTGCGCACCTTGCCGAATGCGGTGATCAGATCGGGCGCGCCGATTGCATAGCCCACCCGTGCGCCCGCCAACCCATGCACCTTTGAGAAGGTCCGCATGCGGATCAGGCGCGGATCATCGGCGCTAAGGTCAGGAGCGGTGCCCAGAGGCGCACAGTCAATATAGGCCTCGTCCAGCACCAGAAGACAGCCGTCGGGCAACGTCTCAAGCGCTGCCACCAGATCAGCGCCACTGTGCCAACTGCCCATCGGATTGTCGGGGTTGGCAAGGTAGACAAGCTTGGCGTCCACCTGCGCCGCTTTGGCAAACAGCGCCTGCGGATCTTCGTGATCGCCGCTATAGGGCACCTTGTGCAGCGTGCCACCGAACCCCATGACATGGTAATTGAACGTGGGATAGGCCCCGTCGGATGTCACAACCGCATCGCCGGGGGCCACCATCAGGCGCACCAGATAGCCAAGCAAGCCATCGATGCCTTCTCCTACGATGATGTGCGCAGGCGTCACACCGTGATGCGCGGCAAGCGCCTGACGCAGATCAAAGCTTTCTGGGTCGCCATACATCCATTGCTCGGCCGACGCCATCGCCGCAATGGCACGCGGCGAGGGGCCAAAGACATTTTCGTTGGCCCCCAACCGGGCCTCAAACGGTCGGTTCTGCGCACGCTCTTGCGTTTCAGGGCCTACAAACGGCACGGTTGAGGGCAAGGATTGGGCAAGCGGGGTCAGGCGGGCATGTGTCATGTCGCGTTGATAATCCGGCTTTGGCGCGCGCAGCAAGGGCTGTTGCATGATTGCCGTCACGTTTGGCTGGCCAGAACGGTGGATTTGCGGTGATATGCCCCCAACCTTGAGCAAGGAGACCCCCATGGCCCGTCTGTCCGTCACCTACGACAATCACATCGCACATGTGCGCCTGACCCGCGCCGATAAAATGAATGCCGTCGATCAGGACATGATCGATGCGATTATCGCCGCAGGAAACGAGGTCGCCGCGTCGAAAGCCCGCGCCGTCGTGCTCTCTGGCGAGGGAAAAGCGTTTTGCGCAGGGATCGACATCAGCGCGATGGGGGCGCTGGCCGGGGCCAATCCGGCAGACCGGATGATGCCGCGCACCCACGGCTCGGGTACGACCAACCAGTGGCAAGAGGTCGCAATGGTCTGGACGCGCCTCGGTGTGCCGGTAATTGCGGCGCTGCACGGCAAGGTCTTTGGCGCAGGCCTGCAACTGGCGCTTGGCGCGGATATCCGCATCGCGGCCCCTGACACGGAACTTGCCGTGATGGAAATGAAATGGGGCATCGTGCCTGACATGGGCGGCATGGTGCTGCTGCCCAAGCTGGTGCGTGGCGATGTTCTGCGGTTGCTGACATATACGGCCCACCCCATTGAGGCGGCACAAGCCGAAAGCTGGGGTCTGGTCACCGAATTGGCCGAAGATCCGCTGGCCAGGGCGATGGCGCTTGCCATGTCCATCGCGGGCAAAAGCCCCAGTGCGATCAAAGCGGCGAAACGTCTTGTCGCATTCGCGGAAATCCACAGCGCCGATGAGGTGCTGCTTGAGGAATCGCGTGAACAATCCGAACTGCTGGGCCGCCCGCACCAAATGGAGGTGATCGCGGCCGAGTTCGGAAAACGCGCGGCCGTATTCAAAGATTAGAAAAAAGATAGACGACTTAAAAAAGTCAGCCCCACCTGCTGAGACAGGTGGGGCTTTCCAAATGGACGATCTTCGCTTCCCAGCTAGGACCGCATCACCAAGATTTCAGGATCCCATTTCCAAATGGTTAAAAATCCTCGCCGAAGGCATAAAATCTCTTCCGGACATGCAGCAGAAAGAAAAGGTGCCTCCGGCGGGGATTTAAAACCATTTGGAATAAAGGCTCTATCCCAATTCTGCCAGTCTGTTCAGGGCGGCCTGTAGCTGATCCGCTTCTTCCTGCCTTGCGTCCAGGTTGGCTTGGGCTTCCGCCACGACTTCTTCCGGGGCGGACGCGGCGAATTTAGGGTTGTTCAGACGGCCCTTCAGTCCACCGATTTCCTTGCCCAGCTTTTCCAGAGATTTTTGCAGGCGCGTCTTTTCCGCATCGATGTCAATCAGCCCCGCGAGGGGCAGGCCAAAGGTGGCACCCGCTGCCGCCAGTGACACGGTGCCTTTGGGAAAGGCATCGGTCATGTCCAGCGTTTCGACACGGGCAAGCCGCTTGATCATCGTCTCGTTGTTGTCCCAGGCGGTTTGCGCCGCGGCGTCCATCCCGGTGCACAGCATGGGTACTTTCAATCCCGCAGGCACGTGCATTTGCTGCCGCGCCGACCGAATGGCTTCGATCAGGCCGATCACCCAGTTCAGTGCGCGGTCCGCGTCCGCGTCCAGCATATCGGCTGTCGTGTAGGTCGGCCAATCGCTGACGACCAGCATCGTGTCGCGCTGGGCGGTGGTTTGCCACAGCTCTTCCGTGATGAAGGGCATGATCGGGTGCAGCAGTACAAGGCATTGATCCAACACCCATTTCAGGGTCTGGCGCGTCTCGGCTGCCTCGGGGGCGTCGTCTTGAAGCAGGGGTTTGGACAGTTCCACGTACCAGTCGCACACCTTGCCCCATACGAAGGAATAAAGCGCGTTTGCCGCATCATTGAAGCGATAGTTTTCAAGCGCCGCATCTACGTCCTCTCGGACGCGGGCGGTTTCGCCAAGGATCCACTTGTTCAGCGTGTGGCTGACATCTGTGTGGCTGGTATAGGCAACCAAGGGCACATCCGCTTCGAACACGCCGTTCATTTCGGCAAAGCGGTGCGCGTTCCAGATTTTGGTGCCGAAATTGCGGTAGCCCGCGATGCGCGCGGTATCCAGTTTCAGGGCACCCCCAAGCGACGCCATTGCCGCGTTGGTAAACCTCAGCGCGTCGGCACCATATTCATCAATAATCTCAAGCGGATCAATCACGTTGCCAACGGACTTCGACATCTTCTTGCCCTTGGCGTCGCGCACCAGCCCGTGCAGATAGACCGTGTCGAACGGGATTTTGCCGACCGTATCAAGCTGCATCATCATCATCCGCGCCACCCAGAAAAACAGGATGTCCTGACCCGTTATGAGATCGGAGGTGGGGAAATACTTTCTGTATTCTTCGGTTTCATCCGGCCAGCCCAGCGTGCCGATGGGCCAAAGGCCGGAGGAGAACCACGTATCCAGCACATCGGGGTCGCGGGTCAGTATCTTGTCGGGTGCCTGCGCCTGTGCGTCGGCTTCGGTCATGGCGCAGTATTCGCGGCCTTCGTCGTCAAACCAGACCGGGATCTGGTGCCCCCACCACAGCTGACGCGAGATGCACCACGGCTCGATATTGTCGAGCCAGTTGTAATAGGTCTTCTCGCCGCTTTCGGGCATGATCTTGACGTCGCCATTCCGGACGGCATCCAACGCAGGGCCGACGATTTGCGCGGTGTCGACGAACCACTGGTCCGTCAGCATCGGTTCGATCACCACCTTGGAGCGGTCGCCGAAGGGCTGCATGATCGGCTTGTTTTCGACATGCGGGATCAGCGCGGCGGCGTCTTCCTCGTCGGCCTTGGGGTTTGGGGTCATCACGGCCAGACCTTCGGCGGTGATGTCGGCCACAACCTTCTTGCGTGCCTCGAAGCGGTCAAGGCCGCGATAGTCCTCGGGCACAAGGTTCATCGCGGCGATCATCGCTTCGTCGAACTCAAGCTCTCCGTTCGCGATCTTCTGCGCCTTTGCCGCGTCCTCGGCATAGGGCGCGCCGTCGGCGCGCATCGCGGCTTTCGTGTCCATCAGGTTGTACATCGGGATGCCGTTGCGCTTGGCAACCTGATAGTCGTTGAAGTCATGCGCGCCCGTGATCTTGACGGCACCCGAGCCGAAATCCTTGTCGGGATATTCGTCGGTGATGATCGGGATCAGGCGGCGGCTTTCTTTTGGGCCAACCGGAATTTCGCAAAGCTTTCCGATGATTGGCGCATACCGTTCATCCGATGGATGAACGGCAACAGCACCATCGCCCAACATGGTTTCGGGGCGCGTTGTCGCGATCGAGATATAGTCGCGGGTTTCGCGCAGCGTCTCGTTTCCGTCTTCATCCTTTTCGATATACTCATAGGTGGCCCCCCCCGCGAGCGGGTATTTGAAATGCCACATGTGGCCCGGCGTCTCGATATTCTCGACCTCAAGATCGGAAATCGCGGTTTCAAAACGCGGGTCCCAGTTCACCAGACGCTTGCCGCGATAGATCTTGCCGGCGTTATACATCTCGACGAACACCTTGATCACGGCGTCGTGGAAATTGGGTGAATTTTCGTGGCCGACGCGGGTATCACCGGGGGCACCCGACATGGTAAAGGCGTTGCGCGACCAGTCACACGATGACCCAAGCCGCTTGAGCTGCCCGATGATCGTGCCTGCGGTCTTTTCCTTGTAAGCCCAGGCCTGCGCCATGAATTCTTCACGGGTCAGATCGGTCCGCTTGATCCCGCTTTTGGCAAGCTCGTTTTCGACGGCAAGCTGCATGGCGATACCCGCGTGGTCCTGCCCCGGCTGCCACAGCGTATCAAAGCCGCGCATACGGTGCCACCGCGTGCGGATGTCTTGCAGCGTGTTGTTGAAGGCGTGTCCGACGTGCAGCGATCCGTTGACATTGGGGGGCGGGATCATGACGCAATATGTCTCGCTCCGGCTGGCGTTGGCACCTGCCTTGAAGGCACCGGACTTTTCCCAAGCCTCGTAAAGCCGGGCTTCGGCGGCGGCGGCGTCAAAATTCTTGTCGAGTGCCATGATCAGCGTCCTTCCGTTAACTTGGGGATGATCTAGCGGAGCGGGACGCAAAGGGGAAGTCTGGCAGTCTGAAAACTTGGCGAAATGCCAAGCCCGCATTTGCGGGCGCGGCATCTGGACATTACGGGTTTGCGGGCTAATCTCCGAACTCGATGCCATGGTGTTTGGCACAAGGATTTTCAGGCGACTTTCAGGGGATGCGCAGAGATGGATAAGTTCGGAAAAAGTCAGCCGGTGACACGGGTTGAGGATGTGCGGTTTCTGACGGGCGAGGGGCGCTATGTCGATGACATCGCGCCGGATCAGGCCTTGCACGCGTATTTTTTCCGGTCCCCCGTGGCGCATGGGGTGATCACCGGACTTGACGTATCCGACGCGGCGGCGGCCGATGGCGTGCATGCCGTGCTGACGGTTGACGACCTTGAAGCGGCGGGCATGGACATTTCGATGGTGGGCGCGGTCCTGAAAAACAAGGACGGCTCTGAAGCGGCAAAACCGTTGCGCCCCATGCTTGCCAAAGGCAAGGTGCGCTTTGTCGGAGAGCCGGTAGCCGTGGTGATCGCCGACAGTCTGGATCAGGCGCGTGATGCCGCCGAGCTGATCATGCTGGATCTTGATGATCTGCCCGCCCATGTCACCCTGGCGCGCGGCGGCACCGCGCTGCATGACGAGGCCCCCGACAATCTGGCATTCGATTGGGGGCTTGGCGATGAAGCGGCCACCCAAAAAGCCTTTGATGAGGCGGCCCGCACGGTGAGCCTTGAGGTCGGGGACAACCGGATCATCGTCAATTCGATGGAACCGCGGGGCTGCTACGCCGAATGGGAGGCGGGCAAACTGCATGTCTCAAACAATGGGCAGGGTGTCTGGGTCCACAAGGACAACCTCAAGCGGGTGTTCGGCCTGGACGATGACCATGTGCGCGTCACCAACCCCGACACCGGCGGCGGTTTCGGAATGAAGGGCATGGCGTACCCCGAGTATTTCTCGGTTGCGCAGGCGGCACGGGTCGTGGGCCGTCCGGTGCGCTGGATGTCCGATCGGACGGAAGCCATGCTTAGCGACAATGGCGGGCGCGACCTGACCTCGTTGGCCGAGCTGGCGTTTGATGAGACCAACAAGATCACCGCCTACCGTGTGAGCAGTAAATGCAACCTTGGGGCCTATAACAGCCAGTTTGGACAGCCGATCCAGACGATGCTGTTCAGCCGCGTGCTGATGGGTGTCTATGATGTGCAGACCACCTATTTGCAGGTCGAGGGCTATTATACCAACACGGTGCAGGTGGATGCCTATCGCGGGGCTGGCCGCCCCGAGGCGATCTATGTTCTTGAACGCGTGATGGACCGCGCCGCGCGCGAGCTTGGGATTGATCCGTGGGAACTGCGGCGCATAAACTTTATCAAGCCCGATCAGTTTCCCTACAAGACCGCGACCGGAGAGAACTATGACGTGGGCGACTTTAACCGCCTGCTGACCCGTGCCGCAACCGAGGCGGATCTTGACGGGTTCGCCGCGCGCAAGGCTGCGGATGCCAAGAAGGGCCTGCTGCGCGGACAGGGCCTGTGCTATTACATCGAAAGCATTCTGGGAGATCCCGCCGAAGGCGCGAAGATTGAATTCAACGCTGATGGCACCGTCTTTATCTATGTCGGCACCCAGTCGAACGGGCAGGGCCACGAGACGGTCTATGCGCAGTTCCTGTCAGACCAGACTGGCATCCCCGCCGATCTGATCCATGTGATCCAGGGCGACAGCGACCTGATCAAGCAGGGCGGCGGCACGGGCGGGTCGCGCTCTGTCACGACGCAAAGCACCGCAACGCTGGCGACGGTGGCAAAGATGACAGACGCGTTTACCGCATTCCTGGCGGACGAGATGGGCGTGCCCGCGTCCGAGATCAGCTTTGACGACGAACGCTTCCGCGCGGACGGCTCGAACATGACGCCGACGATGCTGGAGGTGGCGCAAATGGCCCGCGACAAGGGCCGCGACGATCTGCTTGTGCATCACGAACGCGCCACGCTGCCGGGGCGCAGCTATCCCAACGGCGCACATGTCTGCGAGGTGGTGGTCGACCCCGAGACCGGTGTCGTGACAACAGACCGCTATACCGTCGTCGACGATTTCGGCAACCTTATCAACCCGATGCTGGCCGAAGGTCAGGTGCATGGCGGTGTCGTGCAAGGCATCGGGCAAGCGATACAGGAGCATGTCGTCTATGACGAGGACGGCCAGCTTCTGACTGCATCCTTCATGGATTACGCAGTGCCACGCGCGGCGGATGTGCCCTATATCACGTTCAACTCTGAACCTGTGCCGTCCACGGCCAACCTGATGGGCATGAAGGGCTGTGGCGAGGCGGGTACCGTGGGGGCACTGGCCGCGATTTCCAACGCGGTTCAGGACGCGCTGTGGGAGCGGGGCGTGCGTCAGGCGGACATGCCGTTCACGCCGCACAAGGTTTGGCAGTTGCTGAACGGGCAGGCGATCGCGGCGGAGTGACTTTGATTTCCGGGGGAATTGGGGGCGCTGCCCCCGCCCTTTGGGCCCCCCCGGGATATTTAAGAGCCAGAGAATAAAGGGTTATTTGGCGATCTGCATGATGATGCAGGTTGTGGAGCCTGTGGCATAAAGTTTGCCATCTTCGACGCCGCGGATCTCTCCGTGTGAGATGCCGGTAGAGCGGCCGACGTGGTCCACTGTGCCGATGCAATCAATCTGCATACCCAGCGGGATGGGGCGCAGGATATTGATCTTGTATTCCAGCGTTGTGTAGACCGACCCGCGCGGGATCTTGGTTTGCACGGCGCAGGCCATCGCGGAATCAAGCAGTGTGCCGTACCAGCCGCCATGCACCGTGCCCAATGGATTGCAGACGTTGAAGTCGGGCGCACCGCGAAAGACGGCGCGGCCTTCCGTGATGGCGTGAAGGGTATAGCCCATGGTGTGGCCGATAGGCGGGCCGGGGTTCGTGCCGTCGAGAATCTTTTGCATGAACTCAAGCCCGGACAGCTCCAGAACATCTGATTGGCTGAGCAGGTCTTCGGGGCCCTTGGCGACAGTTGGCATAAAAAATCTCCGGCAGTTGCGTGCCGGAGAAGCTTGTTCAATCTCTCGTCCGAGGGCAAGCGGTGTTCGGTGCTTACGCCACGTCTGAGAGAGTGGTCTGCGAGGTCACGCCAAGCGCACGGCAGACATTGCGGGTGAGTTCTGGGCGGTTGAGCGTGTAAAAGTGAAGCGTTTCGACGCCTTCGTTCACCAGATCGCTGCATAGCTCGGTGCACAGCGCTGTCGACAGCAGTTCCTGACGGTCGTCACGCAGTGCTGCTGCATAGGCTTCGTCCAGCCACGCCGGCACTGCGGTACCGCAACGGGTCGCGAAGTTTCGGGCAGACTGCCAGTTCGTCACGGGCATGATGCCGGGTGTGATTGTCTTGGTGATACCAGCGGCGGCGCAGGCATCGCGGAAACGCAGAAACGTATCGGCTTCGAAGAAGAACTGGGTGATCGCCTCTTCTGCGCCGGCATCAAACTTGCGCTTGAGCCATTCGACGTTGCTGGCTTGATCGGCAGACTCGGGGTGCGGTTCGGGGTAGGCCCCGACGCGCAGGGTGAATTTGCCGGTGGCCGCCAGCGCCTCGATCAGTTCGACACTGTTGGCAAAGCCTTCGGGGTGGGGGGTGAAGGTGGGCGCGCCATTTTCGGGATCGCCGCGCAGGGCCACGATGTCAGTGACGCCGATGTTGGCAAAACTGTTGGCAACGTCCAGCGTTTCGGCCTTGCTGGCACCGACGCAAGTCAGATGACCCGCAACCGGCAGGCCGGAGGTGCGGCGCAGGACATGGGCAGAATCATGCGTCAGATCGCGGGTGGAGCCTCCCGCACCATATGTGACAGAGAAAAAACGGGGCGACAAAGGGGCCAGCGCCTGTGCCGTTTCCCAAAGACGAAAGGAGGCATCCACGGACTTTGGCGGGAAGACTTCGAAAGAGACGGCGGGCGTGGTCATGTTGGTGATCCTGTTTTTGCGTTAAGTACTTGTCGCATGGACGGCCTTGTGAAACAAACTCATAACTTTCATCTTGAACATGAGGAACGCCTCATATGCATATCGAGTTCCGTCACCTGCGCACCATTCAGGCGATTCATGAGGCCGGCGGGTTGGCGCGCGCCGCCGAGACGATGAACATCACGCAATCGGCGCTGTCCCATCAGGTTAAGGGCCTTGAGGATCAAGCGGGGGTCGAGTTGTTTGTGCGCCGCTCAAAGCCGCTGAAATTGTCACCTGCGGGGCTGCGGTTGCTGAAGTTGGCGCAGCAGGTCTTGCCACAGCTTGAGGCGGCTCAGGCCGAATTCATGGGGTTGCGGGCGGGCAGCACAGGGCGGATGCATATCGCCATCGAATGCCACGCCTGTTTTGAATGGCTGTTTCCGGTGCTTGAGCAGTTTCGCAAAAGCTGGCCGGATGTGGATGTGGACATTCGCCCCGGTCTGGCATTTGACGCGCTCCCTGCGCTTTTGCGCGAGGAGGTCGATCTGGTGGTGTCGTCGGACCCCGAAAAGCTGCCGGGCGTCGAGTTTGTGGAGCTGTTTGACTATAAGGCCGTGTTTGTCGCGGCCAACACCCATCCGCTGGCGCAGAAAGAATATATTGAGGCGGCGGATTTCCGGACCGAGACGCTGATCACCTATCCGGTGGAACGAAACCGGCTGGATGTGTTCAGCCAGTTGCTGATCCCCGCCAAGGTTGAGCCATTGGCGGTGCGGCAGGCGGAGCTGACGGCGGTAATCCTGCTGCTGGTGGCGTCAAACCGCGGGGTGGCCGTGCTGCCCGATTGGGTGGTGCGCGAAGTCAAATACAGCAGCGACTACGTGACACGGCCCCTGACGGCCAAAGGGATCACCCGCAGGCTTTATGCAGCGGTGCGGCAGGATGATCTGGGCAAGCCCTATATGGAAAAACTGCTGAAGCTCGCGGGCGAGGAGGCGCGCAAGCTTCAGCAGGCGTAGGGTGGGGATGTTCCCCACCCTGACGGATCAGATCACTTTGACGATGGCCTTGCCGTTGTTGCCGCCGGTCAGCAGGTCCATGAAGGCCTGCGGCGCGTTTTCCAGCCCTTCGGTGATGTCTTCCTTGATTGCGATGGTGCCGTCGGCAACCTTGGGGGCCACTTCCTTGAGGAAGGAAGGGAAGTTGTTCCAGTGGTTGGAGATGATGAATCCGTTGACGCTGAGGAAATTCACCAAAATCGTGCGCCACAGCTTTGGCGCGGTAAGCGCTTCTTCGGCGGCGTTGGCCCCCAGACCCCCGGCATTGTACCATGCGATCATGCCGCAGATCGGGATGCGACCGTGCGGGTTCATCAGCGGCAGCACCGCTTCAAGCACTTTGCCCCCGACGTTCTCAAAATAGATGTCGATGCCTTTGGGGCAGGCCTCTTTCAGCGCGGCGCGCAGGGATTTCGCGTCATCATGGGCGCGGTGGTCAATGCAGTCGTCAAAGCCGAAATGATCCTTGGCCATCGCGCATTTGTCCGCCCCGCCTGCAATGCCTACAACGCGCAGGCCGCGTGACTTGGCGATCTGCCCCACCATCGATCCAACGGGGCCGGTGGCGGCGGCCACGACCAGCGTTTCGCCTTCCTTGGGGCGGCCATATTCCGTCAGCCCCTGCCAGCCGGTGAAGCCGGGCATGCCCAACACGCCAAGCGACGTGGTGATCGAGATTTGATCAGGATCGACCTTGCGCAGCATTTTCCCCGGTTGCACCCCATGGGTGGCCCAGCCGAACATGCCGAACGCGAAATCGCCCGGTTTGAAATCGGGGCTGTTGGATTCCAGCACCTCGCCAACCGATCCGCCTTCCATGGTGCCCCCGACAGGCACGGGCTGGGCATAGGATTTGGCGTCATCCATCCGGCCCCGCATATAGGGATCAAGCGACATATAATGGACGCGCACCAGAACTTCGCCGTCGCCGGGGGCGGGCACGGGGCCTTCCTCGAGGCGGAAGTTGTCGGCAGTGGGTGCACCATCGGGGCGGGAGGCGAGCACGATACGCTTCATTTGATCGGACATATGGGATTCCTTTCGGTTTCGGGTCGGTTTCGGGGTTACACGGTTGCGGGCACCGTATCTGGAATATGTCGGCACGCAAGCCGGGCTTACACGGCACGTCGCGTCAGGCCATTGTTTGCGCACAGGTGCCCCTTGGCAATCTGGGCTTGCGGGCTTAAAGGGGGCTGATCCAAAAAGGGGCGCGGAATATGGTTGGCAGTGCAAATCTTAACATCATGATCAAGGCCGCGCGCCGCGCAGGCCGCGGGCTGGTCAAGGATTTCCGGGAAGTCGAGAATTTGCAGGTGTCGATGAAGGGCGCGGGCGACTTTGTCAGCCGTGCCGATTTGCAGGCGGAAAAGACCCTCAAGGAAGAATTGATGACTGCCCGTCCGACATATGGCTGGCTGGCAGAAGAAGGCGGCGAGGACGAGGGCCAGGACCCCACGCGCCGCTGGATCGTGGACCCCCTGGACGGAACGACAAACTTTTTGCACGGTCTGCCACATTGGGCGATCTCGATCGCGCTGGAACACAAAGGCCAGATCGTGGCGGGCGTGGTGTTCGACCCGGCCAAGGACGAGATGTTCTTTGCCGAAAAAGGTGCCGGTGCGTGGATGAACGATACGCGCCTGAGGGTGTCGGGGCGGTCCCGGATGATTGAGGCTATTTTTGCAACCGGACTGCCGTTCGGCGGGCGCGGCGATCTACCCGATACGCTGCGCGATCTGGGCCGGATCCTGCCCGTTTGTGCCGGTGTGCGCCGTTGGGGGGCTGCATCGCTTGATCTGGCCTATGTGGCGGCGGGTCGGTATGACGGGTTTTGGGAGCGGCGGTTGAAGCCCTGGGATCTGGCGGCAGGTCTGATTATCGTGCGCGAGGCCGGCGGCATGGTCGAGGCGTTGAACCCGGCGGGCGATATTCTGGAAGACGGTGATATCGTCTGCGCGAACGAGCCGCTCTTTTCGGGGTTTGCGAAAGTCGCACGCGGGTAATTGCGCCTGAAGGCGCAAGCCTTCGGCGAGGATTTTTTTCCATTTGGAATTGAAGAACCGTTGGTCTAGCGATCCGACGGGTGATGGATGCCGTCGGTATAGGGGATGGGCTCGAATTTCCAGGGCTCTGCGCCTTCGATGCAGCCCAGATTGACCCCGCATTGAGTAGGATCGACCCGGCGGCGGTGGTGGGTGTAGATGCCACAGATCTTGCAGAAATAGTGCTGGGCGGTGCCCGTGCCCCATGTGTAGAGCGTGAGGTGGTCCGCGCCCTGGAGGATGACCACCGACGCCGCGATCGCCGTGACATTTGCCGCAGAACGTCGACGGCAGAACGAACATGTGCAGCGGGTCGCGGACATGAGCCCGCTTGGCAGGGTCGCCTCGATGATGACGGCGCCACAGTGGCAACTGGCGCGGTGAATTTCCGGCTGGCGCTTCATTTGCGTTTCACTTTCGGGATTGTGCTGCGGACAAAGGGATAGTCTGTCTGGGCATGCGGCGGGTGCCCGTGGGTGCGCGACCAGAACCGTGGGCCGCCCCGGCGCAACCAGACTGGGATGGTCAGGATCAGGCCTACCACAAAGCCCCCGGCATGGGCCCAATAGGCCACACCGCCCTGGCTGGGGTCAGCCCCGACACCGCCGATGAATTGCATGCCGAGCCAAAGGCCCAGCATGATCCAGGCAGGGATCGGCAGGATCCTGAAGAACACGATGAAGATGATCAGGATATCAACCTTTGCCTTGGGAAACAGCAGCAGATAGCTGCCCATCACCCCGGCGATGGCCCCCGATGCCCCCACGGTGGGAACCGGGGAATAGGGGGCCGACGCCACCTGCGCACCCGCCGAGAGGATACCGCAGGCAAGGTAGAAGGCCAGATATCCGCCGTGGCCCATCTGATCTTCGATGTTGTCGCCGAAGATGTACAGGAACAGCATGTTGCCTGCCAGATGCAGCCAGCCCGCGTGCAGGAACATCGAGGTAAACAGACCGCGAAAGTCCATCGCCCCGGGTCACGCGGCCGGGGATGAGTGCCCAGTCGAAGAAGAAGATGTTCATCGCGCGGGTATCGTTCATGATCCCGACGTAGCTTAGGAAAACGCCGATGTTTACCGCCATCAGCAGATAGGTCACATAGGGCGTGCGCCCCGAGGGGTTATGGTCGCGGATTGGAAACATGCTTTTGACCCTTAGCCATCCCTTTGACGTGGTCAAGGGGGCCATGTGGCGCGTCCGTCTGGCTTTGTCATATTGGTGCAGGAGAACGCGATGAGGATCATCTGTTTGCATACCGCAGAATGCCACGTTGCGGGGTTTGCGGCACTTTTCAAAGCCGCCCGGTGGGACGGCACGTTGGAGCATGTCGTGCGCCCGGATCTGCTGGCCCGTGCGCAGGCAGAGGGGCTTGAAGCGGTCGCCCAGGATATCCGCGACCTGGTTGCCGATGCACGGGATGCCGAGGCAACCTTGTGCACCTGTTCCACTTTGGGGCCGTTGATAGACGCATTGGGTATTCAGAACGTGCTGCGCATTGACCGCCCCGTGATGGAACAGGCGGCACGTTTTGATCGCGTCATGTTGGCCCTGTGTCTGGAAAGCGCCCGCGCGGCAACTGTCGCGCTGTTCAAGGACTGCGCACAAAAGCAGCCTGTCGTAGTCATGTGCCCGCAGGCCTGGCCGCATTTCGAAGCGGGGGAGATGGCGGCGTTTTACCGCAGTATCGCCCAGTCGGTCGGGCAGGCCATGATTGATGCGCCCCGGACAGACTGTATCGTTCTGGCGCAGGCATCCATGCGGGGGGCGGCTGTATTGCTATCTGATTTGGGCGTTCGCGTGCTGACAACGCCGCAACCGGCCGTGCAGCGGGCAATTGATATCGCCCGCCGCAATCGGGTTTAGCCTGCGAGTTTAGCCTGCGGCACCCAAAAGTTGCGCGTTGCCGCCCGATGCCGTGGTATCGACGCACACGTGACGTTCGGCACGCACGCGGGCGGTGTCAGGCAACCCTCGGATAAGCGCCGTGATCGGCCCCTTGCGCGTGGCAAGCGCCTGTTCAATCGTGCGCGCCGTGCTTTCATCCCCCCACCACAGGACGCCACCGTAGGTCGGCCCGTCTTTCAACAGCGCAATATCGATCATGCCTGTCAGTTCGACAGCATTTCCGCCAAGCGCCTTGACGGCACGGGCCTGTTCGGCAGCCGTGTCCTTGCCCGGCCCCATGCAGAGCAGCGCGGGACGCGGCAGGGTGCTGAGCCGGTTGGATTCCCCGGTAGGGCCGGGCAGGGTGATCGTCTCGAGCGCGCGAGCCGGATCGCTGGGCAGCTTGGGAAGCTCTGCGTTTGTGTCATCCCATTGCGTTTCAACGGATTTCACGTCGGGGGCGCTGAAGCGGGGCAGGTAGTTCGGGCCGCCTGCCTTGGGGCCGGTGCCGGACAACCCTTCGCCGCCAAATGGCTGGCTGCCGACAATCGCGCCAATCTGGTTGCGATTTACATAGATGTTGCCCGCCTCGATCCTTTCCGAAACGTGCTGCACGCGATCATCAATGCGGGTCTGTAACCCAAAGGTCAGCCCGTAGCCTGTCGCGTTGATTGCGTCGATCACCTGATCCAGTTGCGTTGCCTTGAAGGTGGCAATGTGCAGAACGGGGCCGAAGATCTCGCGTTCAAGATCTGCGATGCCGTCAATGCGGATCATTGTGGGGGCGATGAATGTCCCTTCCTCCGGGGTAGGGATTTCGGCGATCACACGGCCATCGGCACGCGCCTTGGCGATGTGGTCGGCAATTCCCTTGCGGGCGGTTTCGTCGATCACCGGGCCGATGTCGGTCGAGATGTCCCACGGGTTGCCCATCGTCATGGCGTTGATCGCACCTTCAAGCATTTCAATCACGTGTTTCGAAATATCTTCCTGCACGTACAAACAGCGCAGCGCAGAGCACCGTTGACCGGCAGACTGAAACGCGCTTTCCACGATGGCTTGCACGGCCTGTTCAGGCAAGGCGGTGCTGTCGACGATCATCGCGTTCTGGCCGCCGGTTTCCGCAATCAGCGGCGTGCCGGGCGCGCAATTGTCGGCCATCGCCTGACGGATGCGCTGGGCGGTCGCGGTCGAGCCGGTAAAGGCCACGCCGCCGATCCGCGGATCAGAGGTAAGGGCGGCCCCCACATCACCGCCGCCGGGCAACAATTGCAGCGCCTCGCGCGGCACACCCGCGTCATGCATGAGCGTCACGGCGATAAACGCGATCAGCGGGGTTTGCTCTGCCGGTTTGGCCAGCACGGCGTTGCCTGCGGCAAGCGCGGCACTGACCTGCCCGCAGAAGATTGCAAGCGGAAAGTTCCACGGCGAGATGCAGGTAAAGATCCCTGCGGGCGGCGTATTGGTCGCCTGCATTGCGTAATAGCGCAGGAAATCAACGGCTTCACGCAATTCGGCCACGCAATCGGGCAGGCCCTTTCCTGCTTCGCGGGCCAGCAGAGCGAAAATTTCGCCGTAGTGCGATTCAAGCATGTCTGCGGCTGTCAGCAGGATCTCGCGGCGCTCCTCCAGCGAAGCGTCCCACGGGGCGGCGTTATCCAGCGCAGCTTTGACGTCTGCCTCGGATGCATTGCGCACGGTGCCGGGGCTGCGACCGACACCGGCGGGGTTGATGATCTTCGCCGCCTTCTTCGGCTTTGCCTCGACCGCGATCAGCGGCGCAGCGGCCCAGCGGTGCGCCTTCCAGGGCGCGCGGGCGGATTCGATTTCATCAAGCGTGGGGGTGTGGGTCAGATCGAACCCGATCGAGTTGGCCCGCATCGGCTGGAACAGTTCCGGCCCCCTTGGGATGTGCATCGCGGTTTCAGACAGCCTTTCAAACGGATCGGCGGCCACTTCTTCGGGGGGACGTCTTCGTCGACGATCTGGTTCACAAAGCTAGAGTTTGCGCCGTTTTCCAACAGACGCCGTACCAGATAGGCAAGCAGATCGGCGTGTGCACCAACCGGGGCATAGACGCGGCAGCGCGTCCCGTGCTTTTCCATCACGATGCCATGCAGCGTTTCACCCATGCCATGCAGACGCTGGAATTCGAATTTTTCCTTGTCCTCTGCCATGTGGAGGACGGCCGCAACCGTGTGCGCGTTGTGCGTGGCAAACTGCGGATAGATCCTGTCGGTCATGTTCAGCAGTTTGCGGGCGTTGGCGATGTAAGACACGTCCGTTGCGGCCTTCTGGGTGAACACCGGAAAACCGTCGACGCCCTTGACCTGCGCGCGTTTGATTTCGGTATCCCAATAGGCCCCTTTGACAAGGCGGACCATAATCTTGCGGTCATGGCGGATCGCCATATCGTAAAGCGCGTCGATCACGACGCCTGCGCGGGGCCCATAGGCCTGAACCACGATGCCGAACCCGTCCCAGCCTGCCAAGGCCGGTTCGCCAAGCACCTTTTCGATCACGTCCAGCGACAGACCCAAGCGGTCCGCCTCTTCGGCGTCGACGTTCAGGCCCATGCCTGCGGATTTTGCAAGCAGCGCCAGCGCACGCAGACGCGGCACCAGATCGCGCATCACGGAATCCTCCTGCGCAACCTCATAGCGCGGATGAAGCGCCGACAGCTTGACCGAGATACCAGGGTTCTTGCGGCTGTCTTTGTGGTGGCAAGCGTCCGCAATGGCGGAAATCGCGCGGCTATAGCTTAGGTGATAGCGCTTGGCGTCGCCTTCGGTTCGCGCCGCTTCGCCCAGCATGTCATAGCTGTAGGTATAGCCCTTTTTCTCCATACCCTTGGCGCGTTCCATCGCGGCGTTGATATTTTCGCCCAACACAAACTGTCGGCCCATTTCCTTCATCGCGCGGCTGACGGCGGTTCGGATGACAGGTTCGCCCAAACGTTTGATGGCGGCCCGCAGATGGCGCACCGGGCCGGGCTGTTCGTCATCCAGCACGCGACCCGTCAGCATCAGCGCCCAGGTCGATGCGTTGACCAGCGTCGAGGTGGAATGCCCCATGTGGCGGCCCCAGTCCGAGGGGGCAATCTTGTCTTCGATCAGCGCATCGATGGTTTCGGCGTCAGGCACACGAAGCAACGCTTCGGCCAGACACATCAGCGCGACACCTTCATCGGTCGAGAGGCCGTATTCCGCGAGAAACACCTCCATCATGCCCGGAGCGGTGTGACCGCGTATGTCGCGCACAAGCGATGCCGCATCTTGCGTGATCTTCGCCCGCTCTTCCGGCGAAAGCTGCGTATTCCGGATCAGTTCACGCAAAACGTTCTCTTGGTCGATATATGTGCCCGCATCAATTTGGTGACGCAGGATAGGAGAGGAATCGCGTGCCATGAGGTGCTCCAATGAATAATTGAACTAGTATATGACTGGATATGGAGTAATACTTCCTGATTCCAACCGGTTTGATGGGTAAACCGCTTTATTTTCGAGTATTTTGCGTGACAAACGAAGACTTCAAGATGGACCGTTTTGACAATGCGATTTTGACCGTGCTGGCCGAAGACGGAAGGATCAGCATCACCGATCTGGCCAAGCGGATCGGGTTGTCAAAATCCCCCACGCAAGCGCGGCTTAGGCGGCTGGAGGAAACCGGCGTGATTTTGGGCTATCGCGCCCTGCTGGATCCGATTCGTCTGGGGCTGGATCACGTCGCTTTTGTCGAGGTACGGCTTAGCGACACGCGTGAGGTTGCGCTGAAAGCGTTCAATGCAGCGGTGTCGAAAGTGCCCGAGATTGAACAGGCCCATATGATCGCAGGCAGTTTCGATTATCTGCTCAAGGTCCGCACCCGCGACATGGCCGACTATCGCCGCTTCCTGGGCGAAACGATCACCACGCTGCCGTTCGTGTCGAACACTTCGACCTATGTCGCGATGGAGGCGGTCAAGGAAATCATGCTCGCAGATGTGACTTGACTGAAACATGATCTGCGGGGAGGCTTTGGGACATGCGTATCCTGATCGCCCTTGCCCTGGTTGCCGGCCCCGCCTTTGCCACAGAGTGTCCGGCCCCGGCCGACACGTCTGCCGAACTTGCCGCTTTGTTCGAAAAAGCCCGTGCCGCGCCGAATTTTCAGGCGGGACGCGTTGTATCCGACAAGATGTGGAAGGTTTGGCTGCGCGCGCCTGACGATGCCGCCCAAGAGGTGCTGGATCGGGGTCTGAGGCGCCGGGATGCATATGATTTTCTGGGCGCAATGGCCGAATTTGACCGGCTCGTGGACTATTGCCCAAACTATGCCGAAGGGTTCAATCAGCGCGCCTATATCCACTTCCTGCGCGAGGAATACGAGGCAGCCCTTGTTGATCTGGACGCTGCACTGGCTTTGCAGCCGCAACACGTTGCCGCGCAATCGGGGCGTGCGCTTACATTGATGAACCTTGGCCGCATCCAAGAGGCCCGCGCACAGCTCTTGGAAGCCGTTGAAAATAACCCCTGGTTGTCCGAAGCGGCACTTTTGGCGAAAGGGGCCCCCCTTGGACCGGTCGGAGAGGACATCTGACCATTTACACCGCCCACGGTCCGGGTATTGTGCGCATCACTGCGGGCGTGATGGAATGGTAGACATACCAGACTTAAAATCTGTTGGGGCGTAGCCCCGTGTGGGTTCGAGTTCCACCGCCCGCACCATATCTATCGCCCAAGTCTATGGCCGTGTTTGATAAATCCCCACTATAGGGCGTTTTATCGTTCCTTGGCTCCCATATGCGGCCCGTCGCGGTTTTGTTAACTGTCGTTCAGCAGGGCCACGTGGGTGCCGTCGGCCATCTTCCTGGCTTGTGCACGCAGAACGAATTTCTGGATCTTGCCCGTCGAGGTGCGTGGAATATCCGTGAAAACGAACTGGCCCGGAACCTTGTAGGGCGCAAGTTGATCACGGCACCATGATTTGAGGGTGTCGGCATCCGCGCTCTGGCCTGGCACAAGCTCGACAAAGGCGCACGGGCGTCTCTCCCCATTTCTCATGCGGCATGGCGACGACAGCCGCAACGCCGACAGCAGGGTGCCGGTAGAGCGCTTCTTCGACCTCGATGGAGGAAATGTTTTCCCCGCCCGAAATGATGATGTCCTTGGACCGATCCTTGAGCTGGATATATCCGTCGGCATGGATGACCCCCAGATCACCAGAGTGGAACCAACCGCCTTCAAAGGCCTCTTGCGTGGATTTGGGATTGCGGAAATAGCCCTTCATCACGACGTTGCCGCGAAACATGACTTCGCCAATGGTTTTGCCGTCGCGGGGCACCGGGATCATGGTTTCGGGGTCCAGAACATCCAGCCCTTCCAACGGCAGATAGCGCACGCCCTGACGCGCCTTCAGCGCGGCCTGTTCCGCTGGCGGCAGGTCAGACCAACTGTCATGCCAGTCATTGACCACGGCAGGGCCATAGGTTTCGGTCAGCCCATAAAGATGCGTCACGTCGAACCCTGCGGTTTTCATATCGGCCAGCAGCTTTTCCGGCGGCGGAGCTGCTGCGGTGAAAAACTGCACGGTGCGATCCAGATCCGTTTCACTGCCGCCGGTGCCGAGATCATCAGCGACATCACGATCGGGCGCGCCGCAAAGATGGGTGACACCTTCATCCGCCAACGCATTCCAGATCGGTTCCGCCCGGACCTGACGCAGGCAGACATGGGTGCCGATGATCGCTGACATGGTCCAGGGAAAGCACCAGCCGTTGCAGTGAAACATCGGCAGCGTCCACAGATAGACCGCGTGTTTTTGCATCGACGACGTCAGCGCATTGCCTTGCGCCAAAAGATAGGCACCCCGGTGATGCGACACCACGCCCTTGGGGTCGCCGGTCGTGCCGGAGGTATAGTTGATCGAGATCGCGTCCCATTCGTCCTGCGGGCATCAGCCAGGCGAAGTCAGGATCGCCAGCAGACAGGAATGCCTCGTAATCCATGGGCGTCAGTACTGTTCTGCGGGCATCGGATTCAGGGTCATCATATTGGATCACCAGCGGTTTGACCGATGCAAGCGTCAACGCCTCTTGCATCAGCGGCATGAATTCAGCATCAACGATCACGACCTGCGACATCGCGTGATCCAACTGAAACGCGATGATCGCAGCATCCAGCCGGGTATTGATCGAATGCAGAACAGCACCGCACATCGGCACACCGTAGTGGCATTCCAGCATGGCGGGCGTATTCGCAAGCAGCGCCGACACCGTATCCCCGCGCCCCATCCCGATTTGCCAAGCGCCGAGGCCAATTGCCGCGAGCGTGCGTAAAATTCGGCATAATTGCGCCGCAGCGCACCGTGGACGATCGCGATATGATCCGGAAAAACACCTGCCGCGCGTTCCAGAAACGTCAGCGGCGTCAGGGGTTGGTAATTCGCCGGGTTGCGGTCCAACCCGCTGTTGTAGGGGTTCTTTGTCATGGGTCAGGCATCCTGCCAGACGGGGCGCGCGTTTTTCGATGAAGGCCCCGATACCTTCTTCGGCATCGCGGGCGAGCATATTTTCGACCATCACGTGCGACGCATAGTCATAGGCCTGCGGCAAGCGGCATGTCGCGCTGCGCATAAAAGGCGCGTTTGCCCGTCGCCAGGGTCATGCTGGATTTGGACGCGATCTTGCGCGCCATTTCCAGCGTCGCCGTCCTGCAAGGCATCGGCCGGCACCGCACGGTTGACCAGCCCGATCTCTGCCGCGCGGGCGGCGGGCGTCATGTCGCCGGTCAACAACATCTCCATCGCGTGCTTGTTTGCCACATTGCGCGACAGCGCCACCATCGGGGTCGAGCAGAACAGACCGATATGCACGCCGGGCGTGCTGAACCGGGCGGTGTCCGCCGCAATGGCCAGATCGCAACTGGCCACCAGCTGGCAGCCTGCGGCAGTGGCGATGCCGGTGACTTCGGCAATGACCGGCTTGGGGCAATGCGACGATCCCCTGCATGACGCCGGAACACATGCGCCATGACCTTGGCGAAATAGGCTTTGCCGCCGATCCGCGCCCGCGCGGCCCGCGGTCATTTCCTTAAGGTCGTGGCCCGCGCAAAAGGCAGGCCCGTTTGCCGCCAGTATGATGACCCGCACCAGCGGATTTGCCCCGGCGTCGGCAAAGCTGTCAGCGAGCTTTTTCAACATCGCTTCTGACAGGGCATTGCGCCGCGCGGTATCATTCAGTGTCAGACGCAGAATGCCGTCAGCAGTCCAGGTCACGCAGCAAAATACCGTCTGTTTGCATGGCTCTCTCTCCGTCAATTCAGGTCTACAGAATGTTGATCTCTACGCTGTCCGCGAGGGTGTTGGCGATAAAGCAATAGCGGTGCGCCCGATGCTGCATCTGCTGTAGCGCGGCGTCGTCCACGGCAAATCCGGTATCAAAGCGCACAACGGGATGCAGGTCGATGCGGGTCACGCACATCTGGCCTTTGGTGTTTTTGCCAAGATGCGCTTCGGCATAGTCATGATAGCTGGCAACGGGCCAGCCCGCTTTTGCAGACAGGGCCAGAAACGTCATCATGTGGCAACTGGACAGGGCCGACGCGAGGGCCTGTTCAGGGTTGGTGTTCTCTGGTTTGCCGCCCCAATCTGGGGCGGCATCCACCTGAACCTCGTGGCTGTTGTTATAGCGCACAGTGTGTTCGGCAGCATATTTTCCCGGCTCAAAAGCAGGCTCTGTACGTTGCCAGTGCAGATCGATGGCTAGATCAGACATATTGAGGTTGCTTTCGGTATGTCGCTCAGGCGGCGGCGATCTTCTTTTTGGGGTCATAGAACGGGCGGTCAACGACCGTTGCCTGCGTGGGGCCAGAGGCGGTCACGACCTCGACCATTGCACCGATATTGGCATGGGCCGCGTCGACCATTGCCAGTGCGATGTTCTGCTCAAGCCGGGGCGAATAGACCGCCGAGGTGACTTTGCCAATCGCCACACCGTCCTTGTTGATCGTCCAGAACGTGGTGTTTGGCCCTTTCAGGGGGTCGCAATCAATGATCAGGCCGATCTGCTTGCGGCTGACGCCTTGTTCCTGAATCCGGCGCAGCGCGGCCTTGCCGATAAACTCAGCGTCCATGTCAAGGTTCACAAGCCGATCAAACCCCAGCTCATAGGGGTTGGTGCTGATGTCGGCATCCGCGTGATAGGACAGCATCCCCCCTTCAATCCGGCGGATCGACGACGTGTGGCCGGGTTTCAGACCGAACGGCATGCCCGCCGCCATGATCCGTTCCCACAGCGCATCGCCCTGGCTGCTGTCGCGCAGATAAAGCTCATAGCCCAGTTCGCTGGACCAGCCCGGTGCGTGAAACAACCAGCGGAATGCCGTCAAGATCAACTTCGCGCAGCCAGTAATACTTGAGGTCCATGATGCTGTCGCCAAACAGCGCCTGCATGATCTCGCCCGATTTCGGCCCCTGCAATTGCAGGGGTGACACGTCGGGTTCGGTGATCGTGACATCAAGCCCCGAATGGACCGCCACACCCTGCGCCCAAAGCAGAATGTCGCTGTCGGCCAGCGAGATCCAGAAGTGGTTTTCCGCCAGACGCAGCAGGATCGGATCATTCAGGATGCCGCCCTGTGCATTGGTGATCAGGATGTATTTGCACTGCCCGACAGCCATCTTTGACAGATCGCGCGGGGTCAGCATCTGGACGAATGTCGCGGCATCCGGCCCGGTGATTTCAACCTGGCGTTCAACCGCCACGTCACACAGGATCGCGTCATTCACGAGGTTCCAGAAATTCTGTTCGGGATCCCCGAAGTCGCGCGGGATATACATGTGATTGTAAACCGAAAATCCCTGCGCGCCCCAACGTACAGTCGCATCAAAATAAGGGGATTTGCGGATCTGTGTTCCGAACCCGAAATCGTCTGCTTGCATCATGTCTTCCTCCCTTGTGTTCCTGCGGCCACATTGGCTCAGGATGTGTCCATTCCAAGGGGGATTTAGTCTGAAACGAAGCCTAAGCGCGGACCAAAAAACCGCCGCTTTCAGTCTGAACAGTCCGTTTTTGGTGCCGTGTACAGGCCGTTTGTTCAAAAGCGATCAAATGCCTGGTCTGGCCGCAATTTTGGAAAGGTTGGGCCGAGACGCCTTGATCGTCCGGGTCACGATGTACGTCATGTACCTGTCGACCCCAAGATCGGCGTCCAGCATAGCCTCCATCAGGGTCTGGAACGCCTTCAGGCTTGGGCAGATCGCTTTCAGGACATAGTCCATACCGCCACCCGTCGCGGTGCATTCCGTGATTTCATCATGTTGCATGACGAACTGTTCAAACCGGTCAAAATTGGTCTTGCGGTGATAGGTCAACGAGATGGTTACGATGACCTGCGAAAAATCGGCAATGCGGTCCAAGGCGATATCCGCATGATACCCGCGGATAAAACCCGCGGCCTTCAACCGGTCCAGGCGCGCCCAGCAGGGCGTCGCAGAGATATTGGCGATCTCTGCCAGCTTGGTTTTGCTCAGTTGTCCATGCTGCTGCACTGCGCTGAGGATACGAATATCCGTCGCATCAAGTCCAAACCGCTTCATTCGTTCGAAACCTTCACCATCGCCCACCGGAACGGTGGCCAGAACGAAGCCCGCCAAGGGCTTCCTGAACCATAGTTAGGCAGCTGCGTCGTTTTCGGAAACCAGTATAGCGACCATTCCTGTCCCGACGGCGTCCAGAAACAGGTGTGAGCATCCGGCTGGCATCACCGCAACGAAAAATCAGGTGCGTTTTCCGGCGAACTTCTCGGACCATTCCTCGCGCTGGTCGTCGGTAATCTTGCCAAACAACACATCCGGCACGTCAAAGGCGTGGCCCGGTGCCAGTTGCGCCAATGCGGCGGGCACATCGTCAGGCCATTTGGCATCCGTGAGGCGTACACTTTCCAGCATGCTGGCCGCGGCTGTCGGGATGAAGGGCGCGGACAACACGGCATAGAGTGGGATCAGGTTCAGGGCCAGCCGCACTTGGGCTGCGGCCTTGTCGGGGTCGGTCTTGAACGTGGTCCAGGGCGCTTCGGCTTGCAGGTATTCGTTGCCCGCCGCCCAGATCGCACGCAGTTCTGCCGCAGATTTGCGGACCTCCATCGCATCCATCGCGGTTTGATAGCGTGTGACGCGGGCGGTCAGATCAGCGATCAGCGCCTCTTCGGCGGGGCCGTATGCGCCCGCCTCCGGCACGGCCTCACTGAATTTCGAGCGGCAGAATTTGGTGATGCGGCTGATGAAATTGCCAAGGACGTCGGCCAAATCCTTGTTCACGGACGCCTGGAAATTTTCCCATGTGAATTCTGCATCCGATGTTTCGGGCGCATGGCTCAGAAGCCACCAGCGCCATGTGTCGGCCGGCAGGATCTCAAGCGCCTGATCCATAAACACGCCGCGCCCGCGCGACGTCGAGAACTGCCCGCCGTCATAGGTCAGGTAGTTGAAGGATTTAATGTAATCGACCAGCTTCCACGGCTCGTTCGATCCCATGATCGTCGCCGGAAAGCTGAGCGTGTGGAACGGCACGTTGTCCTTGCCCATGAACTGGGTATAGCGCACGTCGCCGGCACCCTTGTCGGTACGCCACCAGCTTTCCCAAACGCTATCCTTACTTGCGCCCGTTTCAGGCGCGGGGCCTTTGCCCGCGTCGACCCATTCCTGTGCGCAGGCGATGTATTCGATGGGTGCGTCGAACCAGACATAGAACACCTTGCCCTCCATGCCTGGCCAATCGGCATCGCCGCGTTTGACGGGCACGCCCCAGCTTAGGTCGCGGGTGATGCCCCGGTCTTGCAATCCATCGCCGTCATGCAGCCACTTCTTTGCAATGGATGTGGTCAGCACGGGCCAATCTGTCTTGGAATCAATCCAGTCCGAAAGGCGATCCTTCATCTTGGACTGCTTCAGGAACAGGTGCTTTGTCTCTCGCATCTCAAGGTCGGTCGCCCCCGACACGGTTGATCGGGGGTTGATCAGGTCTTCGGGGTCAAGCTGCTTGGTGCAGTTGTCGCATTGGTCGCCGCGCGCGTCTTCGAAGCCGCAATTGGGGCAGGTGCCTTCGACATAGCGGTCGGGCAGAAAGCGGCCTTCGCTTGGGGAATAGATCTGGCGCTGCTCGACCTCCTCGATCAGGCCCTGATCATAAAGGGCTGCTGCGAAATGCTGGGTCAGCTTGCGGTTCTGCGCACTGGAAGATCGCCCGAAATGATCAAACGACAGCCCGAAACCTTCGGCTATGCGGGCCTGCACCTCGTGCATCTCGGCGCAATATTCATCGACGGGTTTGCCCGCCTTGGCGGCGGCCAGCTCTGCGGGCGTGCCGTGTTCATCGGTGGCGCACAAAAACAGCACTTCATGCCCGCGCGCGCGCAGATACCGGGCGTACAGATCGGCGGGCAACTGACTGCCCACCAGATTGCCAAGGTGCTTGATGCCGTTGATGTACGGAATGGCGGACGTGATAAGATGGCGTGTCATGATCTGGAACCCCGAAAGTGCTTTGCCCTTCCTCTAGCGCAGCTATGACGCAAGGGCTAGGGGGCCTTGGTATTGTCGCGCTGGCGGCGCAGCAGACGTCCGATGGTGAACGACGTGCGCGGCGCATAGACATAGGGCGTGCGGTTTGTTGCCGTGGGGCGTGCCCGCAGGCGTGTCAGCCCAAAGATCACCAGGATGCCATGCCCGACCGATATCATGGTAAACAGGGCCGCCGGACCATAGTTGTCGATCAGCACCGACGCCAGATAGGGCGCAAAGATCGCGCCGACGGCGAACCAGAACATCAGCGCGGCGGAAAGTTCGACCCGTTCGGCACTGCTTGCAAAATCATGGGCATGAGATGCCGCGACCGAATAGATCGGAAAGGTGGTCAACCCGAACAGCGTGGCCGACGCGAACACCGCACGCGGCCCAAGCCCGGCGGACATCACCGTCACCGCGCAACTGAACACGGCTGCAACCGACAGCCAGATCAGCACCCAGCGACGGTCGTATTTGTCGGCAAGCCAGCCGATGGGAAACTGCGCCAGCGCCCCGCCAAGAACAAACGCCGACAGGAACCACGCGATTTGCCCGGCACTGAGCCCCACCTGTTCGCCATAGATTGGCCCGACCATCCGAAACGACGCGCTTGACAGGGCCGCCACAATAACCGCCGCTGCCGCCAGCGGCGACCGGTCCACCGCCAGCCGGGGCCTCAGGCGGGGCTGCGCCGGGGTCTCGGGCTGTGGCAGGCGCGTCAACGTCAGCGGGATCAGCGCGGCGCAGCACAGAATCGCCAGCAGGTTATACGACACATAAGATGCGGGGCTAAGCACGCCGATCATCATCTGCGCGGCCAGCGATCCGCTCATGTCGACCACGCGGTAGGCCCCCATCGTGCGGCCGCGCGTTTCATTTGTGACCTTGGCGTTCAGCCAAGCCTCGACCACGGTATAGCACCCCGCGACGCAAAAGCCTGATGCCACGCGCATCAGCGCCCAGGCATAGGGATCAAGCACCAGCATATGGGCCATCAACCCGATAGAACCGGTCGCGGTAAAGGCCGCAAAAGCGCGGCTGTGCCCGACAGTGCCCATCAGGCGCGGTGCCCACCAGCAGCCAATGAAGAACCCCAGAAAATGCGAAGACCCAAGCAGACCGATTTCCTGATTGGAAAACCCAAGTTCAAGACCCGACAACACATCCAGCGGCCCCACACCCCCCGAAGACAGTTGCAGCAAGATGACGGACAGGAAAAGGGCAGCAAAGGAAATGAGCAGGCGCATATCAGATCAGTCTGTCGCCATTCGCGGGCAAGGCCAACGCACAAAGCGACCTGAACCGCCAAAAAAGGGCGCAAATGGCATTTGCCCCGCAAGGTGCTGAAAACCCCTTGCGAAGGTCTGGGCGCTGCGTGAGTGTGTGCGCAAACAACATCGGGGATTTTTATGGACATGAAACGACTGGGCCGCACCGATATCATGGTGACGGATTTCTGTCTGGGATCAATGACATGGGGCACCCAAAACACCCCCGAAGAGGGCCACGCGCAGATTGAGCGTGCGCTTGATGCGGGCATCAACTTTATTGACACCGCAGAAATGTATCCCGTCAATCCGGTCCGCGCCGAAACGGTTGGCCTGACAGAACAGATCATTGGCCAGTGGATCGCCAAAAGCGGGCGGCGCACCGACTTTGTGCTGGCCTCGAAACACTCTGGTGCGGGGGCGGCGGTGCGCGACGGGGCACCCATATCGTCAAAGACGATCCGCGAGACGGTTGAAGGATCGCTGAAGCGGTTGCAGACGGATTACATCGACCTCTATCAATTCCACTGGCCCAATCGTGGCAGCTACATGTTCCGCAAGAACTGGCACTTTGACCCTTCGAACCAGAACCGGGCCGAGGTGATCGCGCATATGGACGATTGCATGGGCGCGCTTCAGGACGAGGTGACCCGCGGCACCATCCGCAGCTTTGGTCTGAGCAATGAAAGCGCGTGGGGGCTGACGCAATGGGCCGCTGCGGCGACGCGCACGGGCGGACCGCGACCGGTGTCGGTGCAGAACGAATATTCGCTGCTGTGCCGCTTGGGCGACACCGATCTGGCCGAGGCGTGCCATAACGAAGACATCGGGCTTTTGTCGTTCTCGCCGCTTGCCGCAGGGTTGCTGACGGGCAAGTACCAAAACGGGTCGGTGCCCGATGGATCGCGCATGTCGATCAATGGCGATCTGGGCGGACGCAAGACCGACCGGGTGTTCGACGCGGTCGATGCTTATCTGGCCATCGCGCAAAGGCACGGGCTGGACCCTTCTCAGATGGCGCTGGCCTGGGCGCGGACGCGGCCCTTCATGACCTCCGTGATCTTCGGGGCCACGTCGATGGACCAGCTGGAGGTGGCCTTGGGCGCACGGGATCTGACGCTGAGTGACGATGTGATGGCCGACCTTGATACTGCGCACAAAGCGCACCCAATGCCGTATTGACCTATAAGAAAAGGAGCTTTGAGTATGCCGCTTACCATGAATCGCGAGGTCTTCATCACCTGCGCCGTGACCGGCTCGGGCGGGACGCAGGACCGCAGCCCGCATGTGCCGCGCTGCCCCGAGCAGATCGCCGACAGCGCCATCGCGGCGGCCAAGGCCGGTGCCGCCGTCGTGCATTGCCACGTGCGCGACCCCGAAACCGGCGCGCCGACGCGCGGCTCGATCTGTACCGCGAGGTGACCGAGCGGATCCGCGAAGCCGAGGTCGACGTGGTGCTGAACCTGACCGCCGGCATGGGCGGCGACATCATCTTCGGCCCGACCGAACAGCCGCTGCCGCTCAGTCCGCAGGCACCGACATGGTCGGCGCGTCCGAGCGCGTGGAGCACATCGCCGAATGCCTGCCCGAGATCTGCACGCTCGATTGCGGCACGATGAATTTCGCCGAGGCCGATTACGTCATGACCAACACGCCCGGCATGCTGCGCGCCATGGGCGGCATGATGACCGCAGCTGGGCGTGAAGCCCGAGATCGAGGCCTTCGACACCGGCCACCTGTGGTTCGCCAAGCAACTGGTCAAGGACGGCGTGCTGGACAGCCCGGCGCTGGTGCAGCTCTGCATGGGCGTGCCCTGGGGCGCGCCGGACGATCTGAACACCTTCATGGCGATGGTCAACAACGTGCCGGATGACTGGACACTGGTCGGCCTTCGCGCTGGGCCGCAACCAGATGGCCTATGTCGCGGCCTCGGTGCTGGCGGGCGGCAATGTCCGCGTCGGGCTGGAGGACAATCTCTGGCTCGGCAAGGGCGTGCTGGCCGACCAACGCGCAGCTGGTCGAACGCGCGGTCGACGATCGTCGAGAACATGGGCGCGCGGGTCATCGGTCCGGCAGAGGTGCGCGAAAGGCTGAACCTGACCAAGCGCGCGCCGGCATGATGAAGCGGGCGGCTCTGTGGCGCTCGTGCACCGCGTGCTGGCGGCGACGCGCGGCTCCGAATGCCGCACGGCCATCGGCGGCTTGCGTCGAGACCGCCGATGGCTGCTCGGGGCCACTGGTCGCTTCGATGCGGCGGGCTATCAGGCCGGCGACTGGGTTCGCTGCGCGGCACGCGCTTGAGCGCGATGGCGCCGGACTGGTGTGGCCGGCTCTGTGCACGACACCGGCGGCATCTGCGCGCTTCAGCACTGTGCGCAGCGATGCGCGGCTTTGTGCGCAGCAGTGCTCTGGGTGGCGGAAGCACGGCGACCGGGCCAGGGGCGCTGTTGCCACCTGTCGGCGGCGATCGGCATGCGCGCGACGATCTACGGGATCTCCTGGGTCGATGAATGCGTTCTCGCACCGCGGTCGTCGGCGACGCCTGACGGGATCGAGTTCGGCTGGATCCTCGACCGTGTACGCCGACGGGGCTGCGGACCGCGATCACGGCCGCGCGCGAGATGCTGGATTTCAACGGCTATGACCGATCAGCCAGCTGAAGGATGCGAAAATGACGAAAGATGGCGGCAATCATCGGCGGCGGCGTGATCGGCGGCGGCTGGGCCGCGCGGTTTGCTGCTGAACGGCTGGGACGTGCGGGTGTTCGACCCCGACCCGGAGGCCGAGCGCAAGATCGGCGAGGTGCTGGCCAACGCGCGGCGGTCCCTGCCCGGCCTGTCCGATGTGGCGCTGCCCGACCGAGGGCACGCTCAGCTTTCACGCGCAGCATCGCCGAGGCGGTGGAGGGCGCCGACTGGATACAGGAAAGCGTGCCCGAGCGGCTGGACATCAAGCACAACATCTTTGGCGCGATCCAGCAGGCCTGTGACCCGGATGCGGTGATCGGCTCCTCGACCTCGGGCTTCAAGCCGTCGGAGTTGCAGCAGGGCGCGGCGCGGCCCGAACAGATCATCGTCGCCCATCCGTTCAACCCGGTCTACCTGCTGCCGCTGGTCGAACTGGTGCCGGGCAACGGCAACGACGGCGCCGATGGTCGACCGGGCGAAGGAGATCCTGACGGCGATCGGCATGTACCCGCTGCATCTGAGGAAGGAGATCGACGCCCATATCGCCGACCGGTTCCTCGAGGCCGTCTGGCGCGAGGCGCTGTGGCTGGTCAAGGACGGCATCGCCACGACCGAGGAGATCGACAACGCGATCCGCTACGGCTTCGGCATGCGCTGGGCGCAGATGGGCCTGTTCGAGACCTACCGCATCGCGGGTGGCGAGGCCGGGATGCGGCATTTCATCGCGCAGTTCGGCCCCTGCCTGCAATGGCCCTGGACCAAGCTGATGGATGTGCCCGAACTGACCGACGAACTGGTCGACCTGATCGCCGACCAGTCCGACGCGCAGTCGGGCATGCATTCGATCCGCGAGCTGGAGCGCATCCGCGACAACAACCTTGTCGACCATGATGCGCGGCGCTGAAGGCGCAGGACTGGGGCGCGGGCGCGCTGCTGAACGCGCACGAAGCGACCTGCGCGCAGGACCGGCTGGCCGCGCGGGCAGCGGACATCTCGACTCCGCCAGCCGATGCTGACCGTGCGCCGCGCCGTGCCGCTGGACTGGACCGACTACAACGGCCACATGAACGGAAGCGCGCTATCTGCAGGCCTTCGCCGATGCCACCGACCGGTTGATGGGCTGATCGGCTGCGATGCGGACTATATCGCCATCGGGTGGCAGCTATTTCACCGCCGAAACCCATATCCGCCATCTCGACGAGGCGCATGCCGGGGCGCGTGATCCAGGTCCGCACGCAGGTGCTCGAGGGCGGCGGGCAAGAAGATGCACCTCTGTCACGAGATGTACGAGGGCGACCGTCTGCTGGCGACCGGCGAGCATTTTCTGCTGCATGTCAGCTTGCAGACCCGCAAGCCCTCCGATCCGAAGGCGCGATATCGAAGCCGGCGTTGGTGCGCTTTGCCCAAGGTCACGCCAGCCTGCCCGATGCCCGACGGGGTCGGGCGTCATGTGGGTGCGCCGCGATGAAGCGGGTCCTGATCACCGGCGGTGCGCTCGGGCATCGGGCGGGCGATGGGCGAGGCGTTCGACGCCGCAGGGCTTCGAGGTTTGGGTGACGGATGTGGATGCGGACGCTTGGCGGAGTGCCCCGGACGGCTGGCACGCGCACGCCGGTGACGCCAGCGACGAGGCGGCGATGCGCGAGCGCGTGATCGCGCAGATGGGCGGCATTGACGTCTTGTGCGCCAATGCCGGCATCGCCGGGCCCACGGCGCTGGTCGAGGACGTCGAGCTGGAGGATTTCCGCCGCCTGCGTCAGCGTCAATCTCGAAGGCGCGTTCATCGCGGCGAAATACGCCGCCCCCATGATGAAGGCGGCGGAAATGGTGCGATCATCATCACCTCTTCCACTGCCGGTCTTTACGGCTTACCCCAACCGCGCGCCCTATGCGGCCGCCAAATGGGCGATGATCGGCCTGATGAAGACGCTTGCGATGGAACTTGGCCCCTTCGGCATCCGCGCCAACGCGATCTGCCCCGGCTGCGTCGAAGGGCCCCGCATGGACGGCGTCCTGACGCGCGAGGCCGAAGCCAAGGGCATGACCCGCGATCAGGTCTATGACGGCTATGCCGCGGGCGCCTCGATGCGCTCGCTTCGTCGAGGCGGAGGATATTGCAAATATGGCGGTGTTTCTGGCGTCAGACGGCGCACGGCTGGTATCGGGCCAGGTGATCGCGGTGGATGGCCATACCGAAAACCCCGACCCCAAGGTCTGAAGACAAGGGTGCAAGAGGGCTGGCGGGGCATCGCAAAACCGGCCTATAGAGCGCCATGACACACGCCATGCCCGATCTTTGGATCCTCGTCACCCTCGCCGCTGCGGTCTTTCAGACCGGGCGCTTTATGCTGCAAAAGTTTCTGGCAACCGCGACGCTGTCGGCCGCGGGGGCGACGTTCTCTCGGTTCCTGTATTCCGCGCCCTTTATCGTGGCGGGATTGGTCACATACCTTGGCGTCAGCGGGTCGGCACTGCCGCGGATCGCTCCGGCTTTCTGGTTCTATGGGCTGATGGGGGGCACCGCACAGATCTTGGCAACTGTTTGCGTGGTGCTGCTGTTCAAGCAGCGCAACTTTGCCGTGGGCATCACTTTCAAGAAAACCGAAGTGATCCTGACAGTTCTGGTCGGGCTTGTCATCCTGGGCGAAGGCGTTACCGCCAGGGGTTTTGCCGCGATCGGGTTGGGCGTTGTGGGCTTGTACCTGCTTTCTGGCAAAGACGGGGCCACGGGCTTTCGCCCCAGCGACTTGCGCAACCGCGCGGCAGGTCTTGGCATCGCTTCGGGGTTCTTGTTCGCGATATCTGCGGTCACGTACCGAGGGGCGACATTGGCCGTCCAGACAGAGCTGCCGGTGCTGCGTGCGGGCGTGACGCTGGCCGCCGTTGTCTGCATGCAGGCGGCGATCATGGCCGTCTGGCTGCGGATTCGCGAGCCGGGGCAGATGCGGGCCGTCTGGGCCGCCCGGCGCGTCGCGGTCTGGATCGGGCTGACGTCCATGGGCGGATCGCTGTGCTGGTTCATCGCGTTCACGCTGGAAAACGCGGCCTATGTCAAAGCCCTGGGGCAGGTGGAGCTGATATTGAGCGTGGCCGCGTCAACTTTGTTCTTTCACGAGAAAATCAATCCGCGCGAATGGGCTGGCATGGCTGTTCTTGTGGCTTCGATCCTGATGCTGGTGCTTGTCACCTGACTGGTCTACGTCGGAATTTTTCAAAAATTCTCCGGACCGATTTTTTTCAAAAAAATCGGCTATTCGGGCAAGGGATGGCCGCGCAGGCGCAGGAACAGGCTTTCCTCATCGTTGTTCTTGAAAAACGGGACCGAGCTTGGCGGATCAAGCTCTTTCGCGCGGGCTTCAACCTCGGCCAGCACGACCTCGGTGATGAAGGGCATATCAAAGGCGCGTGCATCTGACAGGGCGACCCATTGAAGGTGCGAAAGCTCGTCACAGGCCGCATCGAAATCATCCAGATCCGTTGCGACATCGTCGGCATCGACCAGAAAGAAACGTGCGTCAAAGCGGCGGGGGCGACCGGGGGGGTTAGCGCACGAAACACGAATTGCAACGGCGCGGCATGGGGCACGTATCCGCGTGCTGCAAATGTTTTCCAATCGTCGGGCGGCGTGCCGGGCCACACGCCGGGTTGGCCCAGGATCAACCCGGTCTCTTCCCAAAGTTCGCGGACCCCGGCGACGGCCAGCGCATGTGCCAGACCGGCATCCGCATCCTCGGCCAGACGGTCACGGCAGGGGACGGGCAGGGGCGTGGCCAGCGGAATATCCGCATCACCCGCATCGACTGCCCCGCCGGGGAACACAAACTTGTTGGGCATGAACGCTGCCTTTGCCCCGCGTTGCCCCATCAGGATTTTGCGGTTCTCGTGTCGGTCGCGGATCACGATTACGGTGGCCGCATTGCGGATCTGGCTTTTGTCGATGGTCATCAATTGGCCTTTGTCATTGTTCCTGGACAGGCCACTTCGGTGGGGGCAACGGTCAGTCGTTGCCAAATCCACCCATGCCTTTCGCCCATTGGAAGCCGATCAAGGCCCCCTTCAGTCTGGGCAGAAGGTAAAGCGACAAGCCGACGCAGCCAACAGCAAACATCGTAAACAATGTCAAAGGTTCGGGGCGCCATGTCTCGAACACGAAAAGCAGCATCGGGGCCATCAGGTGCCCGACGATGAGGATGGTCAGGTAGGCAGGGCCGTCATCGGCGCGATGATGCGAAAACTCCTGCCGGCAGACGGTGCAGCTGTCATTCACCTTGAGGTAGCTTTTCAGCAGGGGACCGGCCCCGCAATTCGGGCACTTCCGACGCCATCCGCGCAGCACCGCGGGCATCAAGCTGCGCTGATCGGTCTCAAGATGGCCAAGTTCTGCTGTCTGGTCGGTCATATCTGTATCCTTCATCCGCCCCTACATGGGGCCAAACCGCACGAAAAGAAAGCTGGCAATGTACCCTTGCGGCGGGATGTCGCAAATCGGGCGCGCTAAAGTTTTTTGAAGAAACCGCGACGGAACTGTCCGGACCTTGCGTTTGAACAGGTATCGCCACGCTGCACAGGCGGGTGAAACCGAGATCACCAAAGGAAAAAAAATGACTTACCGAGCAAATATTCAGATCGCCCTCCTGACCGGCATGATCACATTGGGCGGCACTGCCCTTCTTGCCCAACAGGCGATGAACGACGGCGGCCAGAAAGACGGTGGCCAGAAAATGGACCGCTTTGCGCAGATGGACACCAACAACGATGGAGAGCTGACCCAAGACGAGATGAAGGCCCACGCCCAAGCGCGATTCGCAAATGCTGATGCCGATGGCGACGGGTTCCTGTCGGCGGATGAAATGCAGGCCGCAGGTGACGCACGCCGTACCGCGCGCGCCGAACGCATGATGGCCAAGCTTGACACGGACAGCAACGGGTCGCTGTCATTGGAGGAACTGAAAGCAATGGGGCCGGGTAAAAAGGGCCCCGGTCCAGACCGGATGATCAAGCGTATGGATGCCAACGAGGACGGCAAGCTGTCGATGGAGGAAATGTCAGGTCGCCATTCCCCTGACAAGATATTTGCCCGGCTGGATTCTGATGGCAATGGCACGCTGAGCGCGGAAGAATTCGCCAAGGCACGGATGGGTGGACACAAAGGGGGCCATCGGTGATCATGGCAAAGGCGGCATGGACAAGATGAACAGCGACGCGCCGGCGTCAGAGTAAACGGATGGTGCGGGCGCGCTTGAACGGTGCGCCCGCAGCCGCTAGCGGTAGGATGATGACATCTCACGCTTTCTCTGATGCCGATGTGGCCGATCCGGATGCCGTTTTGCTGGCGCGCTATGCCACCGGCGACGCCACGGCGGCGCGACTGTTGACGGTGCAGCTGACCCCGCGCGTTTACGGGCACGCCTACCGCGTGCTTGGCGACGGGGCCGAAGCCGAGGATGTGGCCCAGGAAGCGCTGATGCGGCTTTGGAAGATCGCACCGGACTGGCGCACGGGCGAGGCCAAGGTATCCACCTGGCTTTACCGTGTGGTGGCTAATCTGTGCACCGACCGGCTGCGCAAGCGCAGGGGCGGGGTCGCGCTTGAGGATATAGCCGAACCCGCCGACCCTTCTGAAAGCGCCGAGGCAAAGCTTCAACGGGGCGCACGCGAGGATGCCTTACAGGCCGCCTTGGACGCCTTGCCAGAGCGACAGAGACAAGCGGTGGTGCTGCGCCATATTGATGGCTTGGCCAATCCCGAGATTGCCACCATTCTCGACATCGGGGTTGAAGCGGTGGAAAGCCTGACAGCGCGGGGCAAACGCGCATTGGCCAAACGGCTTGGCGAACAGCGTGACGCATTGGGGTACGATGATGACAAGACCTGATACAGATTTCCTTGAGACGCTTCTTCAGGATGCGCGGGCCACACCGCCGCAGTTGCCTTCGGGCCTTATGGACCGCATCATGGCCGACGCTGCTGCTGTGCAACCTGCACCCGTCATGCGGGGCTGGCGGGGTTTTCTTCGGACGATCGGCGGGGCACCGGCCTTGGGCGGGTTGGTTGCAGCCACCGCTGTCGGATTCTGGATCGGGGTGGCACCGCCCGCTGCAATGCCGGACATCGCGGCGCAACTTTTGACAGCTGATACCGCCCTGACCCTTTCCGAAGACGACACCGCGCCCGACCTGACAGCCTTTGGCTGGGACCCGGACCTGACAGCCTTTGGCTGGGAAATCGAGGAAGGATAAGCCATGGCCGACCAAAAAATACGCAGCAGCAAGAGGATGCGGTGGGCCTTGGGCCTTTCGCTGGCGGTGAACCTATTGGTCGTTGGGCTTGTCGCAGGGGCAGCGTACCGCGTAGGCGGGCCGCATGAGGGGGCTGACGGGGGGCCGGGGGGCAACCTGCGAAACTATGGTACGCCCTATATTGCAGCACTTCCTCAGGATCGCCGCCGTGCGATCTTTAAGGATCTGCGCGCCAACACAGGCGTTGGCCACATGAACCGCGCCGCGCGCCGCGCCCAGTATGATCAGGCACTTGAGGCGTTGCGTGCGGTGCCGTTTGATCTGGCCCGCGTGGGCGCTGTGTTGGACGCGCAGCGCGAGGCAACGCTGGGCGTGCAACAAGCCGTCCAGGATGCCTGGCTGACCGAGATTGCAGCGATGGACGCGCCGGCCCGTGCTGCCTATGCCGACCGTCTGCAAGAGGTGCTTGAGCGCGGGCCCAGAAGACCTCACGACAAGGACAGGCACCGGCCACAGGATTAGGCCGCGCGGCCTCCCGGCGGCCCTTGCCAAAGTCACCCGCAGCACGGTAGGCAAAGCGACCCTATTGGAAGCGATGCCATGCCCCCTGATCTGCCCCATTCCGACGACATTCTGGCCACTGTGCGTGCTTCGGGGGGGCGGCGGATGATCGGGCTGTTCTCGCTGTGGTTCCTGGGGCTGTTCCTGATCTATGTGGCCCTCTGGTCGACCTCAGAAATCATATGGCAGATTGTCTTGATGGTCCTCGGAGGGGTGGCGATCTGGATGGCCGACCGCATGCGTCGTGCCACTGCAGGCGCGATTGAACTGACGGCATCGGTGTTGCGCGACAGTGACGGTACCGTGATCGCGCGGGTGGCAGATATCGAAAAAATCGATCGGGGCGTGTTTGCGTTCAAACCGTCGAACGGGTTTGTGCTGCGGACCAAGCCGGGCGCGGCTGGCGAAAATGCCTGGCGTCCGGGGCTTTGGTGGCGCGTGGGGCGGCGCAGCGGCATCGGGGGTATGACACCGGGCACCCAGACCAAATACATGACCGAGGTCATCCTTGCGCTGATGGCCGAACGCTAGACAGGCGTCAGCCCCCGGCGTGTGATCCGGGGGCCTGTTTTCTGTTGGCAAACTGGATATGACTAGGCTTTGTCGTCAAATAAAACGCGTGGGGCATAGCGCGGCCGGGTGAAAACAAAATTACTGATGGTTTGCCGGCCCAAACCCACATCGAAGGGGGGATCGAACTCAGTCCAGGTTTCGGTGATCACGATATATTCACCGTCTGCCAGCTTAGGAATGCGCCATTTCCACGATCTGACATCAGGATTTTTCACGGACCTTGCCCCCCCGCGCGTGTGCGACCACTGGACGTAGAACCTTTTGTTTTTCTTGCTGTATTTCAAAGAAGAGATGCGCACCATTGGCGGGTTGGAAGAATGGGTCATGTACCCCAGAAGGCTTTGCACACCGTCAAGGTATTTATTGTCCAAAGGCAACGTCTCGCGCGAGATCATGTCGCCGATCGTGTAGGCTGCCTTTTGGTTGGCATTATATTCCTGATAGGTCTGGAAGAACGAAAACATCGCCATATAGACCCAGAACAGCAGCGGCATCATGATCAGCGCTTCAAGTGAAACGCTGCCGTCTTCCTTGCGACCGAAGTCGCGCAGCCTGAGGCTGAACGAAAACTTTGGCATCAGCTTGGCTCCTGTACGAAAGACGAAATGGCATACATGCTGCCTTGGCCAGCCCCATCAAGTGCGAATTTGAAACCGAAATTCGATCCCGGCAGCATTGGGTCAAATTTAAGGCAGGCCCGTAGCAACATCAGTTCGTGTTGCTGGCCCAAGGTGAATCCCCGTTCGGGCTTGAGAGGGAGGGATTTGTCGATGCAATCGATGTCGGGGTCCATCCGCGCAAACGCCCGCGGGTTCACCGTGACCATCTCAAGACGCAAGGTGGCAACGCAATCACCGGCACCGCCCGCGTTGTCGCACACCATCTTCTTGATTTGGCTGTAGGTCATCGGAGTGCCGGTGTTCAGACGAATGAACCTTACCGTCTGTTCCAGCCCGCGATTCAGTTGCACCTGCCGCAGCGAAAAGAGGCTCATGTCGATTGACATCAAAAAGACCGTAAAGAGCAGCGGCACAAGGATAACGAATTCGATCACGAAGACAGACCCATGCTCTTCCTTGCGGAAACGTCGCAACGCGGTTTTCAGGCGTAGGATCATTGTGTCAGCCTCAGTTGGTTGATTTGACGGGCGATCGCGCTGAATGCTTCGGAAAGTTCAACTCCCTCTACTCGGAAGAAATGGCTGGGCGAAGAGGCGCATTTCTTCATCACATCCGCACCGTTATCCGTCACCTCAAGGCCGACCGCCCAGATCACGATGTTCTTATTTTTCGCCGCTGTGCATATGTTGTCGAGAAGAGTGTTGCCGAAACTGCGGCTGTATTTCATCCAGTAATAGTCTGAGCGGTTCCACCAATCCACTTTATTGGTAAGATACCAATTAAGGTTGTAGTCGTCCCACTGAACAATCTCTTCTGGGCTGTCGTAGTATTTGTCCTTGATCCTAAACGATTTCCGTATTCTCACCATCGGTCATCAGGACAACCGTCTTGAGTGTTTCTTTGTCACTATAGTTCGCAGGCCTGTTCAGAAACTTGGCATCGACCTTGCCCGCTAGCACCAAGGAGTTGTTGATAGAGCGGAAGGAAGGGTCGAGCATGCTTACGCCCCACTTCATACCAAGAAAGATTGAGGTGCGCGCGCGCGGCTGAAATGCCTTGATCTGGTCCTTAAGCTTGGTCACATTCTGCGAAAGCGGTGCGATCCGTTCAAAACTGTAGCGTGGGCAAAGTGTGGCTGTCCGATCATTCGGACTCCAATAATTCCATTGGAAATGCTGCGTCTGATCGTGCCATTTGTTGGTGTCGAGGAACACTGTATCAAATTCGTTGCTGTCGAATTCGATACAGTCGGAATAGCCGTGGAGCCTGCGCACATTCATTCTGTCCAGAATGTCGGGTCCTGCGTTCACCTGTCCCGAATAGGGAACAAGTGAGATCGAAATCCGATCCTTGTTCCCGGCTTTCAACACGGAATCCACGAAAATGCTTGCAGCATCGCGCAGGTTTTGAATGCGGCCATTTTCCCCCATCGACCCGGAGATATCGAGGACCAGCGAGACCTCAACCTTTTCGACGCGCTCTTCTGCCTGGCTGTGGGCAGGAACTTTTAACGTGTCAAAGCCAAACCTGCTTATGAACTGGGTTGGCATGTCCTTGCTGGCGTCAACTGTGACGATGCGATAGTTCAGACCCTGATCGACAACTGTCTTCGATAGATATTCCGACATGCCTGACTTCGCGAAATAGTCTTTGACAACGGTCTCCGGGTCGCGCCCCTGATCCAGATCAGCAGCGGCCAGCACGGCGCGGTCTGAGACAGCCTGCAACTTTGAGCGTTCCAGTTCGTGGCGCATGAAATCCAGCTGGATCCCGCCGACCATCACCATCATGAAGATCATGAAAATAGCCAGGATCGTCACCGATCCGTCTTCATCGCGGGCAAAGCCTTGCAACGTGTTCTTGAGCGGGCTTCTTTTGCAAACATGGTTTGTGCCGAACAGCGACATATTCAATTCCTCTTTGCGCGGGCAGTGCAAGTTCTTGTTTGTTAACGATGTCCGCTAAAGGGGATTTATGCTTGAGGAAAATGGCTGAATTAGGGCGAAAACCATTGAAATAAGGTGATATTTTGCCGAATTCGGGTTCTGATTGGCACGCCGAAGCCATACTGTTTCAGACTGGGAAACGACGCATTGTTAACGAAGTGACGGCCTTGGCCCCGTGATTCTTGGGTGGAGTGATTCTGGGGTGGAAAGTTTTCATTTTGCACAAAAACTGTGCAACCCCTGACTGCATTGGCGCGTTTACGGGTTCAAAAGCAAACCGTGCCATGTTTCAAGTCGGTGGACGAATCTTACCCAAGGTCAATTTCCCAGACAGGAGCAGTCATGACCCCCGAAGTCGAACCTAGCTTTCGCGATAGTGTGGACATTATGTTTAACAGGGCTGTGGCCCTGATGGATTTATCGCCCGGACTGGAAGAGAAGATCCGCGTTTGCAATGCCACCTATACCGTGCGTTTCGGCGTGCGCCTGCGGGGCGGCATCCAGACCTTCACCGGATACCGGTCGGTGCACTCTGAACACATGGAACCCGTCAAGGGCGGGATCCGCTACAGTCTGGGTGTGAACCAGAACGAGGTCGAGGCGCTGGCGGCGCTGATGACCTATAAATGCGCATTGGTGGATGCGCCGTTTGGTGGCTCAAAGGGGGGGCTGTGCATCGACCCAAGGGAATATAACGAGCATGAGCTTGAACTTATTACCCGCCGTTTCGCCTATGAATTGATCAAGCGCGACATGATCAACCCCGCCCAAAACGTTCCCGCCCCCGACATGGGCACAGGCGAACGCGAGATGGCGTGGATCGCGGACCAGTACAAGCGGATGAACACCACCGACATCAACGGCGTTGCGTGTGTCACTGGCAAGCCGATCAACGGCGGCGGTATTCATGGCCGCACCGAGGCTACGGGGCGCGGCGTGCAATATGCCGTGCACGCGTTCTTTCGCGATGCACGCGGGCTGGCCAAGGCCGGGATCGAGGGCAAGCTGGCCGGCAAACGCCTGATCGTGCAAGGGTTGGGGAACGTGGGCTATCACGCCGCAAAGTTTCTTCATGAAGAAGACGGCTGCATCGTGACCGCGATCATTGAACGCGACGGCGCGTTGCATAACGAAGCCGGACTTGACGTTGAGGCTGTGCATCAATGGATCGCCAAACACGACACGATCCGCGGTTATCCCGATGCGAAGATGATCGAAGACGGGGCGACGCTGCTGGAAGGGGATTGCGACATCCTGATTCCCGCGGCGTTGGAAGGCGTGATCAATCTGGGGAATGCTGATCGCATCAAGGCCCCGCTGATCGTCGAAGCGGCAAATGGCCCTGTCACAGCGGGGGCAGATGAAATTCTGCGCGACAAGGGGATCGTGATCATGCCCGACATGTATGCCAACGCGGGCGGCGTGACCGTGTCTTACTTTGAGTGGGTCAAGAACCTGAGCCACATCCGCTTTGGCCGGATGCAACGCCGCAACGAGGAAAGCCGCCACCAGCTGCTTGTCGACGAACTGGAACGGTTGAGCGCTGACAGCGGGGTGGGCTGGCAGCTTAGCCCCAACTTCAAGGACAAATACCTGCGCGGGGCAGACGAACTTGAGCTGGTCCGCTCTGGCCTTTATGACACGATGGGAGAGGCGTATCGCGCGATGGCTGAAGTCTGGCACAACCGCGACGACGTTCAGGATTTGCGCACCGCTGCGTATCTTGTCAGCATTGGCAAGGTGGCGGCCAGCTATCGCGCAAAGGGTCTTTAGCGCGGGCTGCCCGAAACACTGTCGCGGACAGACCTGTCCGCGACGTAAATTGCCTGCCATCCCTTCGCCAGCCATTGCACCTTGTCAGCGGACTTGATTGAGTGGCCCCAAGACGCCGCGATCGGGGCGAAGTGCTGGGGAGAACGCGATGCGGTTTTCAGGATTGCGCGTGCTGCGCGAGGGTTTGACCGGAAACAAGGGCTGGGCACCGCATTGGCGGGATGCGGAACCCAAGGCCGAATATGATGCCATCATCATCGGTGGCGGCGGCCACGGGCTGAGCACGGCCTATTATTTGGCCAAGGAACACGGGCTTACAAATGTCGCAGTGCTTGAAAAAGGCTATCTGGGCGGCGGCAATGTCGGGCGCAACACCACGATCGTGCGGGCGAACTACTTCTTGCAGGGCAATTCCGAGTTTTATTCCCATTCGCTGAAACTATGGGAGGGTCTTGAGGCCGACCTGAACTATAACGTGATGCATTCGCAGCGCGGGCTGATCAATCTATTTCATTCGGACGGCCAGCGCGATGCTTTTGCGCGGCGCGGCAACAGCATGATCAATCAGGGCGATGATGCCGATTCTGCTGGACCGCGAAGGGGTGCGCAGACATCTGCCTTATCTTGATTTTGATAACGTTCGGTTCCCGATTTACGGCGGGCTTTTGCATCCCCGCGGCGGCACGGCGCGCCATGACGCGGTGGCGTGGGGCTATGCGCGCGGCGCGACCAACGCGGCGTCGATCTGATCCAGCAATGCGAAGTCACCGGGATTGATATCGAAAACGGTAAGGTGCGCGGCGTGCAAACCACGCGCGGGGCGATCAGGGCCAAGAAGGTCGGCATCGTGGTCGCGGGCAGGTCAGGGCAGGTGGCAGCGATGGCAGGGATGCGTCTGCCGATCGAAAGCCACGTCTTGCAGGCTTTCGTCTCGGAGGGGCTAAAGCCCTGCATCGACCACGTGGTCAGCTTTGGGATGGGGCATTTCTATATATCGCAATCGGACAAGGGAGGCCTGGTTTTTGGCGGCGATCTGGATTTTTATGCGTCCTACGCAAGCCGGGGCAATCTGCCGATGGCCGAGCATGTGATGGAGGCGGGCATGACCCTGATGCCGATGATCGGCAAGGCCAAGGTCTTGCGCAGCTGGGGCGGGATCATGGACATGACGCCCGACGGCAGCCCGATCATCGACAAGACCGACACCAGGGGTTTGTTCATCGATTGCGGCTGGTGCTACGGCGGGTTCAAGGCGGTGCCGGGATCGGGCTTCAGCTTTGCACATCTGATGGCGACGGGTAACCATCATGCCCCTGCGGCGAAATTCCGGCTTGACCGGTTTCGCACCGGGGTCGGGTTGATGGATGAAGAGGGTACCGGCTCTCAGCACAATCTGCACTGATGGTGGATGTCGTGAAAGTGAATTTGAGTATTTTGAAAAGGGTGAAGGTGCAGCTGTGTCTTCATAGTGGGTTTGCATGAGGCTTGACTGTCCGATTTGTGGAAGCCGGGACCGGCGTGAGTATTATTATCAGGGCGATGCCGTGATGCTGACGCGGCCTGCGGCGGATGCCGGGGCCGAGGCGTGGGACAGCTATCTGCATTTGCGGGATAATCCGGCGGGTTTGACGCGTGACTTGTGGCTGCATGAGGCGGGATGTGGTGCATGGCTGGTCGTGACGCGTGATACGGTGACCCATGCGGTGGAGGCGGTGGAACTGGCCGCCGACGTAAAGGGGGCCAAGACATGAGGATAAAGGGAAAGGGGCTTGTTGATCGGTCGGCACCGGTCGCGTTTCATTTCGACGGGCGCAGGTATGACGGGTTTGAAGGCGATACCGTTGCCTCGGCCTTGCTGGCCAATGACGTGATGCTGATGGGCCGGTCGTTCAAGTACCATCGGCCGCGCGGGGTTCTGACTGCGGGCAGCGAAGAGCCGAACGCGTTGATGACCGTTGGCACAGGGGCGGCGTCTGATCCCAACGTGCGGGCCACCGTGCAGGAGGTATATGACGGGCTGCGGGTGCGCAGCCAGAACGCATGGCCGTCGTTGGATCTGGATCTGATGGCTGTGAACGATCTGGTTTCACCGTTTCTGGGGGCGGGGTTTTATTACAAGACCTTCATGTGGCCCCGGAAATTTTGGGAACGCCTGTACGAGCCTGTGATCCGGCGGGCTGCCGGTTTAGGTGGTTTGAGCGGGGCGCATAACCCTGACACCTACGAGCGGGCATTTGCCTTTTGTGACGTGCTGGTGATCGGGGCGGGGCCTGCCGGTCTGATGGCCGCGCTGACTGCCGCAAGGGGCGGGGCGGATGTGATTCTGGCCGATGAAGATGGGCTGATGGGCGGGCGGCTGAATGCCGAGACACATCAGATCGACGGCAAGCCGGGTCATATCTGGGCGGCGGACGCGGTGGCAGAGTTGGCGGAATTGGAAAATGTGCGTCTGATGCCGCGCACCACCATTACGGGGGCCTATGACCAGGGCACGTATGGCGCGCTTGAGCGGGTCGGCCATCATCAAGGCGGGCGGGGAAAGGGTGCTCCGCTTGAGTGTTTCTGGCGTATTGTTGCGGCCCATAGCATCTTGACTGCGGGCGCGCTGGAGCGTCCCATCGCCTTTCAGAACAACGACAGGCCCGGCATCATGATGGCCGGGGCGGTGCGGGCCTATCTGAACCGCTGGGGTGTCAGCCCCGGCAAGGCGCTGACGATCTTTGGCAACAATGACGACGCGCATCGTACGGCACGCGATCTGGCAGACGCTGGCGTGCGGATTGCCGCCGTCGTGGACAGCCGTGCCCAAGATGATGGCGGCGATATTGCCGGTGATTTTCCGGTTTATCGGGGTGCGCAGGTTTATAACGCGGGCGGAGGCAAGGCGCTGGAAAGCATTTCGATCCGCACGACCAGCGGGATCGAGAAGATCCAGACGGATTGCCTTGCCATGTCGGGCGGCTGGAACCCGACGGTTCATCTGACCTGCCACATGAACGGGCGGCCGACCTGGCGGCCTGACATTCAGGCGTTTGTGCCAACCGAAGGGGCCATTCCGGGACTGCTTACGGCGGGGGCATGCAACGGTACATTTTCGACCCACGGGTGTTTGACGGAAGGGAAAGCCGTTGCCGGCAAGGTGCTGGGGTTACTTGGCAAAAAGATCCCAGACGTCGCGGTGCCGCAGGCCGAGGACGCGCCCTATCGCATGGCACCGCTTTGGGCTGTGGCGGGCAAGGGGCGCGCGTGGATCGATTTTCAGAACGATGTGAGTGTAAAGGACATCAGCCAGGCGGCGGTCGAGAATTTCCGGTCGGTCGAGCATATGAAGCGTTATACCACGCAAGGTATGGCGACGGATCAGGGCAAGAACTCCAATGTGACGGCCCTGGCCGTTCTGGCCGATGCCACGGGGCGTGGGATACCCGAGACGGGGACCACGACGTTCCGGCCCCCCTATGCGCCGGTAAGTATCGCCGCGATGGGGGCCGGGGCGCAGGGCACGGGTTTTGCACCGCAGCGGTTTACCACATCGCACGGCGCAAGCGTTGAGGCGGGTGCGCCGATGATCGAGGCCGGGTTGTGGTACCGGCCCAGCTATTTCCCAAAACCGCATGAGAAAACGTGGCGGCAGGCCTGTGACCGCGAGGTCGGATATGTGCGCAAAGCCGTTGGGGTGTGCGATGTGTCCACGTTGGGCAAAATCGACATTCAGGGGCCTGATGCCGCCGCGCTGCTTGATTTTGTCTATACCAACATGTTCTCGACGCTGAAGGTGGGGCGCGTGCGCTATGGCTTGATGCTGCGCGAGGATGGCACGGTGATGGATGACGGCACCTGCGCGCGGCTGGCAGAAAAACACTTTGTGATGACGACCACCACGGCTGCGGCGGGTGCGGTGATGAAGCATCTGGAGTTTGTCGCGCAATGCCTGCATCCTGAATGGCGTGTCGCGATGACATCCGTGACCGAACACTGGGCGCAGTTTGCCGTTGCGGGGCCGAAGGCGCGCGCGTTGTTGAACAGCGTGCTGGATACCGCGATCGACAACCAAGACTGGCCGTTCATGGCGTGCGGTGAGGTGTCTGTTCTGGGCGTCAGGGCGCGGTTGTTTCGGATCTCGTTTTCGGGGGAACACGCCTATGAGATCGCCGTCCCCGCGCGCTATGGCGAAAGCCTGTTCCGCACACTGGTCGCGCAGGCCGAAGAGCTTGGGGGCGGGGCCTATGGCATGGAGGCGCTGAATGTGCTTCGGATCGAAAAGGGGTTCATTACCCACGCGGAAATTCACGGGCGTACCACGGCCTTCGATGTCGGGATGGCAGGCATGATCAGCGCCAGCAAGGATTGCATCGGCAAGGTGATGGCTGCGCGGCCCGGTCTCGTCGCGGCGGATCGCGAACGGCTGGTGGGGCTGAAACCTGTGGGCGCGGTCAAACTGCTGAGCGCGGGCGCACATATTTTTGCCCCGCAGGCAGAGGCTGTGCGCGAGAACGATGAAGGCTATGTCACTTCCGTCTGTTTTTCCCCCGAGGTGGGCACGTATATCGGGTTGGGTTTCGTGAAAAACGGCCCCGCGCGTTATGGCGAATTGATGCGCGTGGTGGATCACCTGCGTGAGCTTGAGGTAGAGGTCGAACTTTGCCCGCCGGTGTTCTATGATCCTGAAGGAGGGCGCGCCCGTGGCTGAGTTGAAGGCGAAAACGCCGTGCGGGGATTTGCTGCCGCGCCACCGGGGCGATGTGACGCTGGAGGAGGTGGACCCCGGGGTGCTTACCTCTGTGACTGTGTTGGGCGATGAGGCCGCGCTGTCAGATGCCTTGGAAAAGGCGCACGGAATACCCTTTCCAGCGGCCAACCGCGCGACAGGCAAGGCAGGTGTGCGCTGTATCTGGTTCGGGCGGGATCAGGCCTTGCTGATGGGGGCGGTGCCGGATGCGGGCCTTGGGTCACATGCGGTTCTTGTCGACCAAAGTGATGGCTGGTGTGCGGTTTCGCTGTCAGGAGGGGCCTCGGAGGAGGTGCTGGCGCGGCTTGTTCCCGTCGACTTGCGCAGCGGCGTTTTCAAGCGCGGACACACGGTGCGCAGTTTGGTGGGACATATGGGGGCATCAATCACCCGGACAGGGCGGGATCGCTTTGTGATCCTTGTTTTCCGGTCAATGGCAGTTACGTTGGTCCATGAATTGGATAAAGCGATGCAAGGTGTTGCTGCGCGGCGATGACCGGTAGCGCATCTGTGCCGCGTGACGTTAAGGAGTGTTCGAGATGAAGAGTGTATCAGTTTTTTTGGCAGGGGCATTTGCCTTGGTCGCAGTGCCGGGTGTGGCGGCAACTGACGCCGAGGTCGACTGCACCTATCAATCGGATGTGGTTCAGGCGGTTCGGCAGGCGCGATTGGACGGGGTCAAGGAACGCACCGCTCCCGATCATATCAAGGCGGCATCGCCCACTTGGCCAGATAAATACAACGCCGTCATTCCGCTGATCGCGCCTTGGGTCTATGAGATGAAGATGCGGGATTTGAAAGCGAATGATCTGGCTGCGGCCTGGAAAGAAATGTGTCTCGAAAAATAACCCGGCAAACGTCGGGGGGTTGCGCTTGTTTTGTGTGGGTCAGGGGGCCAGCCCCCATCGCCCTGACGGGCGCTTCCCCCGGAGTTTATCTGGCAAAATGAAGCGGGCCTGGACGGCTTTGGGTTCTGGACTCTGACGGTTTGAGGCCAATATAAAAGCGTATGAGTTTGCCCCCTGGATTTTTGGATGAATTGCGCGGCCGCGCCAGCCTGTCTCAGGTGGTGGGACGTAAGGTTATCTGGGATGCGCGCAAGTCCAATCAGGGCAAGGGCGACATGTGGGCACCGTGCCCGTTTCATCAGGAAAAATCCGCGAGCTTTCACGTCGATGACCGCAAGGGTTTTTATTATTGCTTTGGCTGTCACGCCAAGGGCGATGCCATTTCGTTTGTGCGCGAGACCGAGAATGTGAGCTTCATGGAAGCGGTCGAGATCCTTGCCCGCGAAGCTGGTATGCCGGTGCCCAAACAGGACCCGCGTGCGCAGGAAAAAGCCGACAAGCGGACCCTGCTTGCCGACGTGATGGAAATGGCGGTGCAATATTTCCGGTTGCAATTGCAGACCGGGGCTGCGGGGGACGCGCGCACGTATCTGGCGCGGCGCGGCTTGTCGGCGCAGGCGTTGGAGCGGTGGGAGATCGGCTTTGCCCCCGATCAATGGCAGGGGCTTTGGGATCACCTGAAGGGCAAGAACGTCGAGGACGCCTTGATTATCGGGGCCGGGCTGGCCAAGCCGTCGACCAAGGGGGGGCGGCCCTACGACACGTTCCGGAACCGTATCATCTATCCGATCAGGGATGCGCGGGGGCGGGCGATTGCCTTTGGTGGACGGGCGATGGACCCGAATGACAATGCGAAATACCTGAACTCGCCCGAGACGGAGTTGTTTGACAAAGGCCGCAGCCTTTACAACGTGAAAGAGGCCCGCACCGCGGCAGGGCAGGGCCAGCCGCTTGTCGTTGCCGAAGGGTATATGGACGTGATCGCGCTGGTCGAGGCCGGTTTTGGTGCCGCTGTGGCCCCGTTGGGAACGGCGATCACTGAAAGCCAGTTGCAGATGTTATGGCGCATCTCGCCCGAGCCGATCATTACGCTGGACGGTGACAGCGCGGGCCAGCGTGCGGCGATGCGGTTGGTTGATCTGGCGCTGCCGCTGCTTGAAGCCGGGCAAAGCCTGCGCTTTGCGGTGATGCCTGACGGGCAGGACCCGGATGATCTGTTGCGGGCGCATGGGGCATCGGCGCTGCAAAAGCTCTTGGACAACGCGATGCCGATGGTCCGTCTGTTATGGCAGCGCGAGACCGAAGGCCGGGTTTTTGACAGCCCCGAACGCAAGGCCGCGCTCGACAAGGCGCTGCGCGAGAAGATCAAGCTGATCAAGGATCCGTCAATCCGCAGCCATTATGGTCAGGAAATCAAGGATCTGCGCTATCAGCTGTTTCGGCCCAATCAGGCTCGCAAAAGCTTTGTGGCCGGGGGGCGCACCGGTGGACAAGGGCGGTGGAACGCCAGCCCTTCCGGGCCCTCGCCAAGTGCCAAGGCATCCATTCTTGTAACCGCCGCCGGTCAGGGTGCCACAGAGCATCTGCGTGAAGCTGTGATCCTGTGTGCGCTTCTGGGCTGTCCGCAACTGATCGAGGAATTTGAAAGCGGGTTGGCCGCGATGCAGTGCCAGGACCCGGATCATCGGCACATCCGGGATGTCATGATCCGCCATCTGCATGCCGCGCCCGAGACGTTGCGCGAAAAGATTTACGCCGCCCTTGGTGAGACTGCCCTTGAAAATATGATGTCGCAGCGCCACGTTGCCATCACGCCGTGTATTCGCAGCCCCGGCAACGTGGACCTGACCCGGATGACCGTGGCCGAAGAGCTTGCCAAGCTGGAAGGGGTGCGGGGCCTTGATGCCGAGATTGCCGATGCGATGGAGGATTTGACAGGCCTTGCCGACGAAGGGCTGACGTGGCGCATCAGCGAAGCGACACGAAACAATGACCGCGCACACCGCAGCGGTCAGGAAGATACGGCGGAATATGACATTGCCGAAAACGGTGCACATGTCAGCCGGGATGAGAGAAATGCCTTTGATGCGCTGATCGGATCGATCCGGGGGACGGCAACGAAAGACAAGAAATGACCCCGGCGTTGCTTTTTCGCCGGGATGTTTAACAAAATACAGGGTAACGGGTTTAAGAATCACCCGGAACCCCGCATGATTCGGAAAATCCGAATCATTTGAAGTGATTCGCGCGCATTCGCTGGAGGAAGTTTTCATGGCCGCCAAAGACACCAACGAAGACACAAAGACAGAAGATCAGGACGCCGGCCATTCGCTGGACATGAGCCAAGCCGCCGTCAAGAAAATGATCGGTGAGGCGCGTGAAAAGGGCTATATCACTTATGATCAGCTCAATACGGTATTGCCCCCCGATCAGGTAAGTTCGGAACAGATCGAAGATGTGATGTCGATGCTGTCCGAGATGGGCATCAACATCATTGAAGACGAAGAGGCCGAGGAAGAAGAGGCGAAAGGTGGGACCGATCTGACCACCACGGACAGCAACCGCGATGTGACGCTGTCCACCTCCACCTCTGAAAAGCTGGACCGCACGGATGATCCGGTGCGGATGTACCTGCGCGAAATGGGTTCGGTCGAACTGCTGAGCCGCGAGGGCGAGATTGCCATCGCCAAGCGGATCGAAGCCGGCCGCAACACGATGATCGCGGGCCTTTGCGAAAGCCCGCTGACCTTTCAGGCGATCACGATCTGGCGCGACGAATTGCTGTCAGAAGATATCTTGCTGCGCGATGTGATCGACCTTGAGGCGACTTTTGGCACGCAGATGGGCGAGGAAGAGGAAACCACACCCGTCGTTCCCGTTGCAGGGGTCGCAGAGACGAAGACCAGTGACGACACGGCCGAGGTTGACGCCGACGGCAACCCGATTTCAAACGAAGATGATGACGAAGAAGACGAACAGGCCAACATGTCGCTTGCCGCGATGGAGGCCGCACTGAAGCCTCAGGTGCTTGAGGCGCTTGATATCATCGCCAACGATTATGTGAAGCTGAGCGAAATCCAGGACAGCCGGATTTCGGCAACCCTGAATGAAGACGGCACATTCTCGAAAACCGACGAGGAAGAGTATCAGAAGGTTCGGTCTGAAATTGTGTTGCTGGTGAATGATCTGCACCTGCACAACAACCGGATCGAAGCATTGATCGATCAGCTTTATGGCATCAACCGCCGGATCATGCAGATCGACAGCGCGATGGTCAAGCTGGCGGATCAGGCGCGGATCAACCGAAAGGAATTCGTCGACAATTACCGCGGATACGAGCTTGACCCCAACTGGATGGAGCGGATGGCCGAGAAATCGGGCCGCGGCTGGCAGATGTTCATCGAACGCTCTGCCGACAAGGTGGAAGAGCTGCGCGCGGATATGGCTCAGGTCGGTCAATATGTGGGCCTTGATATCTCTGAATTCCGCCGCATCGTGCAGCAGGTTCAAAAGGGCGAGAAAGAAGCCCGTCAGGCCAAAAAGGAAATGGTCGAAGCGAACCTGCGTCTGGTTATCTCGATCGCCAAGAAATACACGAACCGCGGCCTGCAATTCCTTGATCTTATTCAAGAAGGTAACATCGGCCTGATGAAGGCCGTGGATAAGTTCGAATACCGTCGCGGCTATAAATTCTCGACCTATGCGACCTGGTGGATCCGTCAGGCAATCACGCGCTCCATCGCGGATCAGGCGCGGACGATCCGTATTCCGGTGCACATGATCGAAACGATCAACAAGCTTGTGCGCACGGGCCGTCAGATGCTGCACGAAATCGGTCGCGAGCCGACGCCGGAAGAGTTGGCCGAAAAGCTGCAGATGCCTTTGGAAAAGGTTCGCAAGGTGATGAAAATCGCCAAGGAGCCGATTTCGCTGGAAACGCCCATCGGCGACGAAGAAGACAGCCAGCTTGGCGATTTCATCGAGGACAAGAATGCCGTGCTGCCGCTCGACAGCGCCATTCAGGAAAACCTCAAGGAAACAACGACACGGGTTCTGGCCTCACTTACCCCGCGCGAGGAACGCGTTTTGCGGATGCGTTTCGGCATCGGCATGAACACGGATCACACGCTGGAAGAAGTCGGCCAGCAGTTCAGCGTTACGCGCGAGCGTATCCGTCAGATCGAGGCGAAGGCGCTGCGCAAGCTCAAGCACCCCAGCCGTTCACGCAAACTGCGGTCGTTCCTGGATCAGTAAAATTCGGTAATTTATCGAAAAGGGGCGGGTGCAATCCCGACGCATTCCGCCCCGTGGGACACAGCCAAAACCAAGCCTGTCGCGCAAACGCGGCAGGTTATTGATTTAATATGATATTTTGGCGCTATCTAGGACGTGACAAGAAAAATAGACACAAGCGAATAGTCTCGCACGCATTCGGCATCATCCTGCCCACGTAAAAACCGAGCCGTTTCGGCGCTTTTTTTCTTCTGGTTCAGGCTTATGGAGCCGATATTCTTGTCCTGCAAGCTTGACTGCCCTCTTTGGCGGACACGTGGAGATTTCCGCTTTGTGAGCCCCCTAACCCCACGGGAAATCTGTTGTCTGGTCAGAAAAACGACACAAGGCAGAACCGCGAATGACGAGGTTCTGAATGGCAGGTTTGCTAACATTTCATATCAAGCTCTCCCAGCTCTGCTCAGGCGCGGGCGGATACCCCCGATATCACATTGGCGGGCCAAGCGGGTAATGCACCTGTGATTTTGCCAAGCGGGCAGAGTGGCCTATCTTGTCTGAAGAAGTCGAAAAGGAGTGCATCGATGCGACCTTGTCTGTTTGCCGTCTTTCTGTCCGCGTTGCCCATTCCGGCATCTGCGCAAACCTATCAGGCGATAAATTTGCTGAATGTGATCCCTGTTGACAGCAGCAGTTTCGAGGTCATCGAGGATAACAGCGAGGGCGCGCGGGGCATCTGGTGCGCGGCCGCAGGCTTTGCCGAGGATCGGCTGGGCGCAAACGGGCCTGCCGAACTTTATGTCAAGCGCGGGCGGGGCCCTTCTGTCAGTCTGCCGGGAAGGAAGGGCGTGGTCTTTACCCTTCAAGCATCACAACTGAATGATCCGGTGATCAAGTCGTATTCCGTGACGGTGGATCAGCCGGGGCTTAGCCTGCCGGTGGGGCACGCCATCCAGTTTTGCAAGGATTACCTGATCGAATTGAACGACCTCTGATACGAAAGGATGTTCTGATGAAACCCATACTTGCAATTGCGGTGCTGGCTGCATTTGCCGGCGGTCCGATGCGGGCGCAGGGATATATTCCCGACGGCAAGCTTGATTTCACACCATTGCCGAACGGCGTTCGCATTGCGGGCACAACCGGCCATGGCGCGCGCGGCACATGGGTGCGGCCGCCGATTATGTGCGCGACAATTACGGCGCGCGTGGCAATCAGGATCTTTACGTCAGTGAACCGCGCACGCGGGGTGTCGGGCGCAACAGCGTCGTGTCCTTTACGCTTGATCCGTCCGGCCTGACCCCATCCGACGTTTATATCGTGGGGGGATCCCTCAACCGTGCGGGGGCCAGGCTGTCTGTTGATATCGCTTTGACCTATTGCGCCGACCTGCGCATGTCTGACCCTTAGGCACAGGATGCCGGGGTATATGACCCGCCTGAAGGTGATGCAATGAATACGCAGTTTCAGATCGAAACCCACGGGCAGGGGCTGTATGAGTTTACGGCTTTGGTGGCACGATGGATCAGCGGACAGCAAGACGGGCTGTTGACGCTGTTCCTGCGTCATACATCTGCGTCCTTGCTGATACAGGAAAACGCAGACCCCGACGTGGCGCGCGATCTACTGGCGTTTTTCAGGCGTGCCGTTCCCCCTTCGGATGATCCTGCCATGTCTTACCTGCGCCACACCGTCGAAGGGCCCGACGACATGCCCGCCCATATCAAGGCGGCCATGCTGCCGGTAAGCCTTTCGATCCCTGTCGTTGGCGGCAAGATGACATTGGGCACGTGGCAGGGAATATTTGTATTTGAACACCGCGACGCGCCCCACATCCGGCAGGTCGCGGCGCATTTCGGTTAGGTCCTAATCCACCGGCATCAGGTGGATTTCGCGCACAGCGGCATGCGCGGGCGCTGTCAGTGCGTGCATCACTGCCGACGCGACATCATCGGGCTGCAACTTGTCCGGCTTCTCCTCGTCAAAGAAACCGGTGTTGACCATGCCTGGCGACACAACCATGCAGCGGCCCCCCCATTCAGCCATTTCGTCCGCCAGATTTCCGGCGAACCCGTGGATAAAGAATTTAGTCGCACCATAGATTGATCCCTTGATGTGCCGACGGCCCGCAGCCGACCCGGTGACGACATATTGACCGGTCGTCTTGCGCAGATAGGGCATCGCGGCATGGGCAGTATAAAGCGCACCCATGATGTTCAAATCCACCATGTCTTTCCAATCCTGCGGATCGCCCTTTTCGGTGCCCGCCTGCGAGGTGCCCCGACCTGCATTCGCAAACACCGCATCGATCTGGCCGAATTTGCTTTCCAAACGGGCCATCGCATCCTTTTGTGCCTCATATGATGTTGCATCTCCCGGCAAGGCGAGTGCCTGATCCCCGATGTCCGCAACCAAAGCATCAAGCTTGTCCTTGCTGCGTGCAAACAGCCCCACATTCCAACCTGCCTTGGCTGCTGCCTTTGCTGTTGCTTCTCCGATGCCGCTTGAGGCCCCCGTGATGAATAGCGTTTTCGCCATGACCGTCTCCTTTGTCGTGTTGATTTCCCGGTTCAACGCGTCGCGCCCCCGTTGGGTTCATGCCACTTTTCCCGCCCGTTTTCAGGCCACTACATCTAGCGATGCATTTCGCCCCTACCCAAAACCTCGCGGACGTCCTATAGTTTTAGACAGAAGGGCGAAAAGCCCCACAAGTGAGGCAGATCAGATAATAAGGGGACCGGCCATGCGCTGCCCGTTTTGCGGAAATATCGATACACAAGTTAAAGACAGCCGTCCGGCAGAGGATCACGTGTCTATTCGGCGTCGTCGTTTTTGCCCCGCCTGCGGGGGGCGTTTCACGACCTATGAACGGGTGCAGCTGCGCGATCTGGTTGTGATCAAAAGCTCGGGCAAGCGCGAGGATTTCGACCGCGACAAGCTTGAACGCTCCATCCGGATTTCGATGCAGAAACGCCCGATTGATCCCGAACGGATTGACCAGATGATCAGTGGCATCGTGCGCCGTCTTGAAAGCATGGGCGAAACCGACATCGGATCAAAACAGATCGGCGAGATCGTGATGGAGGCGTTGGCGCGCATCGATACCGTCGCCTATGTGCGCTTCGCCAGTGTCTATAAGAATTTTCAGGCCGCTGACGATTTCGACAAGTTTGTACAGGAACTGCGCCCCGACGCCGCCCCGGAAGAGTGACCCACCCCCGCGACACCCGCTTTATGGCGCTGGCATTGTCGCTGGGGCGTCGCACACAGGGTGCGGTGTGGCCCAACCCTGCGGTGGGGTGCGTGATTGTTCATGGTGATCGGATCGTCGGGCGCGGCTGGACCCAGCCCGGCGGGCGGCCACACGCCGAAACGCAGGCGCTTGCCCAAGCGGGCAGTGCCGCGCAGGGGGCAACCGCCTATGTGACGCTTGAACCTTGTGCACATACCGGCAAGACACCGCCTTGTGCGCTTGCGCTGATCGCGGCACAGGTCACGCGGGTTGTGATTGCATGTGTCGACAGTGACCCGCGTGTCAGTGGAAAAGGCGTGGCCCTGCTGCGGGGCGCGGGGATCACCGTAGATACCGGCGTCCTCGAGCGGGAGGCCCGTGCCGATCACATCGGGTTCTTCTCGAAGGTTGATTTGGGCCGCCCGATGATCACCCTCAAACTTGCCAGCAGTTTTGACGGCCGGATTGCTATGGCCTCGGGCGAAAGCCAGTGGATCACGGCCAGCCCCGCGCGGCGTCTGGTGCATGCGATGCGTGCGCGCCACGACGCGGTGATGGTGGGTGCGCAAACCGCCCGGCATGACGATCCCAGCCTCACGGTGCGTGATCTGGGCATCACCCGCCAACCGGCGCGGATTGTGGTCAGTGGTCCGCTTGATTTACCGCTGTCGGGCAAGCTGGCGCAAACAGCGACGCAGACGCCGGTTATTCTATGTCATGCAAAAACCGCAGACCCGCAATTGGTCCGCGTCTGGGATCAACTTGGTGCAACGCTGATCCCTTGTGCAACGCGGGCGGGCCGCATCGATCCGGCTGATATGCTGCAAAACCTTGGCACGCATGGCCTGACCCGGATTTTCTGCGAAGGCGGTGGCGGACTTGCCGCGGCGCTGCTGACCGCTGACCTTGTGGATCAGGTGGTTGGGTTTACCGCCGGTCTGGCCATCGGGGCAGATGGATTGCCCGCCATTGCCCGTATGGGTCTGATGCGCCTTGCCGAGGCCCCGCGTTTCAAACTGCAAAGCGCAAAAGCCATCGGGCCTGACGTGGTGCACATCTGGACGCGGCGTTAGGCTTGGCCGGTCGGGCTCCGGCGGGGCAAGGCGGTTGCCGCCCTCAGCGCGTGCGCCACAGGTGCGCCTTGCTGGCAAACGCGCCCTGCAACTTGGCCAGCAGCCGGTTGCCCACCCCCGGATGTGGCACAGATCCTGTTTCCAACCTGTCCAGAACAACCTCGATGGGGCAGGCACTGCCCTGCACGGGGTCAAAATAGCGCGGATAGTCGATCAGCGCGGCGTGCACCAAGCCCTGCACTGACACCTGCGCCCGTCTGCGCGGCGGGATATCCCCGCGATCATCGGTCAGCCCCCAGCCTGCATAAAAAGGAGCGCCCAAGGTGACGACATGGACCCCGCGCACCAACGCCTCGAACCCCAGAAGCGAGGTCATGGTCCAGACCGCATCCACATGCGCCAGCAGCCCCACCGGATCAGCGTCGGTCATCACGCGGTCGGCCCACGCGGACGCATCAATCGCGCCGGTCCGCAGGCCGGCTTCGACATCAGGGTGCGGTTTATACAGGATCACGGCACCGGGGTTGGCCGTCCGCGCCGCCTGAAGCAACGCCAGATTGGTCGACACCTGATCGGTGCCTGTCTTGATCGACGCGTCGTCCTCTACCTGACCGGGCACAAGAATGCGCGGGCCGTCGGGCAGCCCGTCAAGATCCAGTGTGCCGCCCAGATTGTACTTGCTCAGACCCGCGCTGCGCAGGCGCGCGATGACCCGATCCGCCCGCAGCGTCTGATCGGGGCGCAACTGTGCCCGTTCGGTGATCAGCTTTTCCAACCTGCTGGGCCGGCGCGGATCATAGTAGATGCCCAGATCGTCACCGACCAGCGACAGGGGGGGAATAAGATTGGCCCCCAGCCCGCGCGACCGCAAAAAGCCGTCTTCGATCCGAACCGCATCGCTGTGGCCGATGCTGGCCTTGCCTGCCCAGACCATCCAGCGCTTGCCAGTACTGCGGGCACGGGCGGGATCGTCCTCAAAGACCACGGGCGACCACTGGCCAAAGAACCGCTGCAAAGGCCTGCGTTTCCATAGCCGCATACCAGAGGCGACCCAGCCCGTGTGATCCTCGCGCCAGGCGCGGGTCTGTGCGGCAAACGCCTCGATCGTGGTTTCCAGATCGCAAAGCCGGTCGCCGTGCGGATCGTACCATGTGGGGTAAAGCACCATCGCAGCCGCAAAAAGCTGCGCACGTGTCAGAACGCGCTGGCGACGCTGGACAGGGAATTCATCATCGGTCAATCCCCAGCCGGCATAAAACGGCTGCCCGAATACGCGTGGTTTGTGACCCGCAAAAATTGCCTCGAAACCCATTTGCGATGAAACCGTGTAAACGCGCACGGCTCCTTCAAAAAGTGTCCAGGGGCTGACCGGATCGGTCAGCAGGGTGATGTGCTGATTGGCATCTTGTGGCCCGAAATGACCGGGGCGGTATCCCTTCGCAGTTTCAGGGTGCGTCTTGATGAGAACCCGCGCACCGGGGTTTTCTTGTTGCGCAAAGACCAGCATTTCCAGAAACCGTGCGCGGTCCGCACCCGACGCGGTGACAGACGCATCCCCGCGGGTCTGGTCGATGACCAGAACGTATCCCGGTTCGGGGGCGGGGCTATCCAAGGTAAATCCGCTATATTTGGTTAGATGCGCCTCTTTTAGACGCGCGATGGATCCGCGTGCGCGGTCCAGCAGGGCGGTGTCGTCCAAGGGATGTGTGGCCAGCAGGATTTCCAGATCAGAGGGGCCGCTTGGGTCGAAATGCACGCCTGTGTGGTCGATCAGCAACCCCAAGGGCGGTTCCCCCGCGCGGCCGGGAAACAGCGACCGCAACATGGCGTCTTCGATCCGCACTACGGGTAAATTGCGCTTGTCGGCGACGCCAAGCCCGCGATGGGCCGTGGGCGAATTGCCCCAAACCGCCACGGCATCCCCCGGGCGCGGCACCCCAAGGTGAAGCGTGCGGCCAGACAGATAAAGGATACGCCGGACGCGTTTTTGCGTCAGAAATCCGCCATTATACACGAAAAGCCGCCGGTCCTTTTCGGGTCCGGCGGCAGGTGTGTCAAAAGTCTCAGGCCCAAGAGCCATCGGCTGGATCAGTTCCCGGTCACGGTCTTGGCCGCAGAGCTGAGCCCTGTGATCGAGTTGGCAGACCCTGTGATCGATCCGATGACCTTGCTCCACTGCGTGAACGGCGCTTCGGTGACATAGATTGTGTCGCCGTCGCGGATCACAAAATCACGCGCCATGAACATGCCGTTGGGTTCGGTCAGGTCCAGCACATAGACCATGCGCTGCGCCCCAATCAGATCGTTGCGCCCCAGCACTTGTGCTGCAACTTCGGCGGGTTCGTTGCGGAAGATGAAAACGCCGGTCGGATCGGCGGTGCTGGCGTTCAGGCCACCCACTTGGGCAATGCCTTCAAGCGCCGACAGGGTTTGCGAGTTGAATTTGACCTGACGTTGTGCGCCGGTGGCCCCCAATGCGGTGAACGACCGCGAGTCTTCTTCGACCAAAATCTGGTCACCGCCACGCAGGGCGATATCAAGTTCGGGGTGCTGGTACAGATCCTGGAACCAGATCTGACCGCGCACGCCGTTGCGTAAAACGGTGACCTGCGCGATTTCCGGCACAATCGACACACCGCCCGCACGGGCCAGCATGGTTGACAGGGTGCGGGTTGGCCGCTCGATCGGATAGATGCCTTGGGAACCGACAGCACCGACAAGCGAAACGGTTGTCCCGTCGCCCGCAAGCCTGCGCACCTGCACCTGCGGATCGGGTGTCTGTTCGGACAGGCGTTGCGTGATGATCCGGCGGATCGCCTCGGGGGAATTGCCAGCGGCCTTGATCCGGCCCGCATAGGGGACAAAAATAAAGCCCGCGCCATCGACCTGTATTTCTTCCAGAAGTGTCGCATTGCCGCCCCTGGGCGCAAGCAATCCGTCGTCGACATTTTCCCAGACGGTCAAGCCCAGCGTGTCGCCCGCGCTGATCGTATCAGACCCCAGTTTACCTGCTTCGACAAAGGATGCGCTGAACCCAAGCGCCGGTGTCACCGCAGTGGCACGGGTCACGCGGTCATTGACCGACACGACAAAGGCGTCGCCTTGCTTCTGGACGGATCCTGCATAGATCTGACGTTTGTTCGGACCCACATGCGGCAAACCGCACGATGACACTGTGGCCATTGCCACAATAACTGCGATGGGGCGCACCCACCGGTAAGATACGGATTTCACTGCCCGGTCTCCTCGACCTGTTCTTGTTCTGCCTCGACTTCGCCGATTAATTCGACGTAATTATCAACAGCCTAGCCTAGTTAAGATCAAAAAGCTACCGTTAGAGGCGAGAACTCTCAGGTGACAGCGCGCAACTGTTGCCGTGGCGCCGCGGTTCCCAATTCAAGGGCGTCGTACGGGTCTTCGTTGGCCAGCATCATGTCAACAACCTGGCGCAGCAATTGGGTGCGCGCGCGTGCCGCGTAAAAGCCGCCCGGTATCTGTGATGTTTCAAGCAGATAGCGGCGGTAGTCTTTATAGGCCTTGTGGTCGGGCCGCGAGGCGGCTGCGAAAAATTTGGCCAGCGGCTGGTCCGAGACAAATTCCGGTTTTGCATAGACGGCACGGCCAAACACCTTGAGCGGAATTCCGCGCCAAAGCACCTGTTGGCCCGCCGTTGAATTAACGGTCACGGCGGTGCGCGCATCGTTCAAAAGCTGCGCCAGCTTGCCGCCGCGCACAAAATGAACCCGTGATCCAATGCCCAGTTCACCGGCAATCCGCTTGAGATCGCGGCGCACGGGCACGCGGCCATCTTCCAATGGATGTGCCTTGACCACCAGATGGTGGTGCCGGGGTGCCCCTTTGGCAAAGCCTTCAAGGACGACACGCAGGAAATCCGACATCGTCCCGAACGGAGAATGTTGCTGAAAGGAGCTGTCATGTTCCAGCTGCAAGAGGGCAAGATGATAGGGGAACCCCCCCAGCCGAATGCGCAAGGTCGCGATCAGACGGTCAAGTGCCAAGGCTGGCATCAGCAATAGCCGCTTGACGTAAAGCAGGAATTCCTTGGTCACGGGAAGGCTGCGATGGGGCTGGAAATTGCGATAATCGCCATTCCGAAACAACACGAACCAGTGATAGAGTGCGCCATAGAACACGTGCTGGCGCATGTCGCCCCAGTGGCCAGGCGGCAAGGGGGCCTCCATGTCGGAATTGGCCAGAGCCGATTGCATCTGCTCGATCGACATGTCCATCAGGCGCGAATTGCCGTTGGAGCCGTCCCGTTCGTAGGTCACCCAATAGGGGCGCATATAGCCTTCTTCAAAGACATGCACGCGAAGGCCCTGTGCTTTGGCGTCGGCGATGGCTTGGGCGTGGATCGGACGGGTATCGCCATAAATGACGATATCGGTCACGCCCTTTTCGGCGATCAGGGTGCGAAAACTGTCCTGCCATGTATCTGCCGTGCCGCGAAAGGGAATATAGCTGCTCGGATGGAACCAAAACGCCCGGTCGCCAGCGTTGAAACCCACACGCCACACCTGCGCCCCGGCAAGGCGCAGCATTTTGCCCAGCCTGTTGAAAAAAGGGCCATGTGGTCCTTGGAGGAACAGAAATACCCGGTCATTGGGTGGGGGGGCTGACATACTTGGCCTTCTGTTGGTTCGGTTTCATCTGCGAAGTAACCACATGAACTTGACGAAAATGTGGCGTGGGGTTGGTCTTGTCAGCCCGCGCCGGTGGGTCTACTTCAATCTTGAAGATATAGGAGAAGGCGGCGCATGTTTACAGGGATTATTACCGATATCGGCCGGATCACCGCGCTAAAGCAGGAAGGCGATCTGCGTGCACGCATCGCGACCACCTATGACACCGACCGCATCGACATGGGGGCATCGATCGCCAGTGACGGGGTCTGCCTGACCGTCGTCGATCTGGGACCCGATTGGTACGAGGTGCAGATCAGCGCGGAAACCGTGCAAAAGACCAACCTTGGCGGCTGGACCGTGGGCGCGCGCCTGAACCTTGAACGCGCCCTCAAGGTGGGTGACGAACTGGGCGGTCATATCGTGTCGGGCCATGTCGATGGCGTGGCCGAGGTGGTGGCGCTGCGCGACGAGGGCGACAGCACCCGCGTGACCTTGCGTGCCCCGCGCGATCTGGCGCGGTTCATCGCGCCGAAAGGATCGGTCGCCCTTAATGGCACGTCGCTGACGGTGAACGAAGTCGACGGCTGCGATTTCGGCATCAACTTTATCCCCCACACCAAAGAGGTCACGACCTGGGGTGATGTCGCCATAGGCGACCGGATCAATCTGGAAATCGATACGCTGGCCCGGTATGTGGCGCGGCTGGCAGAGATGTCATGACCGCTGGGATCGGTCACAACCAAGGCCCCAGCCTTGAGCGAGGCCGGACATGGCGGGCGTTTCAATGGCAAAAGGCACGCGAGGCCGCGATGCCCAAGACGATTCCGCTGATGGTGGTCAAAATGCGCGTGCGCCGCGCCCGTGCACTGGGGCTGGACTACAAGGCCTATGCCGCGATCCGGCAGGCGACGGGCCGCGATATTCTGGCGCTGCTGTTTTCAAACAACGCCTTGCGGGTCATCCGGGCCGACGCGCCGCAGATGCCGGTGAACGAGGCCAGGGTGCTGTCGACGGTTACGGGCGCGCAAAAGCTGGCGCTGGTGCACGCCCCAATTCCGGCAGGGCTGATCGGGGCGGCCAATCCGGTTCTGGATCACGCTGCCGCAGCGCCAAAGTTCACCGACAGCTGGTCACAGATGCGCGACCATCTGTCTGACGTGGTGCGCGGGCGCAATCTGGTGGGGGATCAGGTGCTGATCATTGGAGACACAGGCCTTGAGCGGGACTGGTCTGCGGCGGCGAAGGCGGCGGGCTATCTGGAGGCGGAACGCTATTTCGGGGGCAGACCCTCGTTGCAGCCTGATGCAGGGCCATAGGTGGGGGCCTAACGCAAATACCGACGCGGGACTGACGCTGCGGAATTGAGTTTAATTTGCGAAATGAAGGCAGACCGTTTCGCGCCTCCTCTGGCAAAGGCGGGCATGGTGGGCTATGTGCCCCTCAACCGAGTTGAGAGGACTGTCCCATGCACTTTGAAACGCCCGGACCCGTCGAGGCAGAGCTGTCCTCTGCCATCGCGCCCATTGAAGAGATCATCGAAGAGGCGCGCCATGGCCGGATGTTCGTGCTGGTAGACCATGAAGACCGCGAAAACGAAGGTGATCTGGTGATTCCCGCGCAGTTTGCCGATGCCGCCGCGATCAACTTCATGGCAACGCACGGGCGCGGGCTGATCTGCCTGCCCATGACCGAAGAACGCGTGACCAAGCTGGGGTTGCCGATGATGGCCGTGAACAACTCGGCCCGCCACGAGACCGCCTTTACGGTATCGATTGAGGCCCGCGAGGGCGTGACGACGGGGATTTCCGCGGCGGATCGGGCGCTGACCGTCAAGGTCGCCATCGACGAGGACAAGGGCGCGGTTGATATCGCCACACCCGGTCACGTCTTTCCGTTGCGTGCACGCGACGGTGGGGTGCTGGTGCGGGCGGGCCACACCGAAGCCTCGGTGGATATTTCGCGGCTTGCGGGGCTTCACCCGTCGGGTGTGATCTGCGAGATCATGAAGGAAGACGGCACCATGGCGCGTCTGCCCGATCTGGTGGCGTTCTGCAAAGAGCATGGTCTGAAAATTGGCACGATAAGCGATCTGATCGCCTATCGCCACAAGCACGACAATCTTCTGGTGGAACGTGACAACCGCGTTGTGACGTCGGCCTATGGTGGCGAGTGGAAGATGCAGATTTTTACCGATCAGATCAGCGGTACCGATCACGTGGTTCTGTCCAAGGGGGATCTGACCACTGATGAACCCGTGTTGGTGCGGACCCACGCCATAAATGCGCTTGAGGATATCTTGGGTCTTGGTCCAAGCCCTGCCGATGAATTGCCCCGCGCCATGCAGATTATTGCCGAGGAAGGGCGGGGGGCGGTCTTGCTGTTTCGCGATCCGGACCCGCGTCTGCGCTTTGAGGATGAAGAAGACGAGCGTCCGCGCACCATCAAGCGCACCGGATTGGGCTCGCAGATCATGGCAACGCTGGGCCTGCACGAGTTGATCCTGCTGACGGATAACCCTGACACGCGGTATCTGGGCCTTGATGCCTATAGCCTTAGCATTGTGGGCACCCGCCCGATCACAACGGAGTAATCCCCCATGGCCGCCGGAAATCATACGACCCTCAAAACGCCGATCTTCGACAAGCCGGTCAAGGTGCTGATCGTGATCTCGCCCTATTATTCGGATATTGCAGAGGGCCTTCTTGCCGGTGCCAAGGCCGAGCTTGAGGCGGCCGGTGCGACGTGGGATGTTGTCGAAATGCCCGGTGCGCTGGAAATTCCAACGGCGATCGGGATCTCGGACCGGAAAAGCAACTTTGACGGCTATGTCGCTTTGGGTTGCGTGATCCGGGGCGAAACGACCCACTACGAGACCGTGTGCAACGACAGCAGCCGTGCGCTTCAGCTTATGGGTTTACAGGGGCTTTGCATCGGCAATGGTATTCTGACGGTCGAAAACCACGAACAGGCCGCCGTGCGGGCAGACCCTGCAGGCCAAAACAAGGGCGGCGGTGCGGCCGCTGCGGCCTTGCATCTGATCGCGCTCGCCCGTAAGTGGGGCGACATTCGCAAAGACATCGGTTTCAAGCCGCGCACAGAGGAAATTCTGATGGCGGGCGACAATGACGGACCCAAAACAGCATGACATCCTCGACCGGCCTATCGGGCAACATGAAACGCAAGATGAAATCAGCGTCGCGGCTATATGCGGTGCAGGCGTTGTTCCAGATGGAACACTCCTCGCAAAGTTTTGATACCGTGCGGACAGAGTTTCTTGAGCACCGTTTCGGGGCTACATATGATGGGACAGAGATGTTGGACGGCGATATCCAGCACTTTGCCAATGTGCTGGAGACGGCAGTGAATTATCAAGCCTCGATTGACCAGATGACAGACCGGGCGCTGGTCGCAAAATGGCCGATTGCGCGGATCGACCCGACGTTGCGGGCGGTATTCCGCGCTGCCGGGGCTGAACTGCGCGATCAGACCATGCCGCCCAAAGTTGTCATCAACGAATACGTCGACGTAGCACGGGCCTTTTTCGAAGGCGGAGAAGAGCCGAAATTCGTGAATGCCGTTCTGGATCACATGGCCCGCGAGGCCCGGCCAGAGGCGTTTTGAACCTGGCCAGAGGCCTTATTGTGACGGTTCAGGTGCGACATCTGCGAAAAACTGTGTGACGGGACCACCGCTGCCGTTTTATGTTTTTATTCCCGAGGACCTGTATGTACAGGTGGGCGCCAGGTAAACGAACCAGGGTTCGAACAGAGCCAGCTCCCTCGGATTTGCTTAAGGCCACTGGAATGTAACTTTTACAAACAGGGCAGAACCCGTCACGACTTACAGGTAGGCGTGCGCGAAGGCTCCGACAAGGGGTATCTTGGTTGTCGCGTCGATTATTCCACGAAGCCATATCTTTCCAGCTCTTGCGGCAGCAGGACATAGATTTCGTCGGGCGGCGTCACAAGGGCATGCTGCATGACCAACGGGTCAATGCCCATTTCATCAAGATAGGACATGACCGCGCCCTGACCGCGCTGAATGCTCTCAATCGCGACAAATGCGGGCAAAAGTGTGCTTTCGCCAAAGAAATGCTGGTGCACCCCGACCGAGGCCCCCTTGGGGATCGACCGGGTGGTGCCGGCGGCCAACAGATAGGGGCAGGCGGAATAGCAGATGTCGCCGTCCCGCAAGGCTGTGGTCAGCGCGGCACTGCGCAGATACCGGCCAAGTGCCAGCGCGTCCTGCACCGATCCGCCCGGAGAGTTCAGGATCACGCCGGTTGGCTGCGGTTCAAGTGCGGCCAACTGCTTTTCGATCCGGTCAGCGTCGCCGGGCTGGATCCCGCCTTCCAACAGCACGCGCGTCCCCCCTTCAACCACGGTCAATGTCAGCCGGTCGGGCAGGGCGGTGTCGGGCATCGGTCGCCCGTCGGGCGGGGCGCGGTTGGGGTCGAACCGGCGGGTCTGGTCGCCGGGGCGCACAGGATCGCTAAGCTGCGGCGCACGGGGGGTGAAGCCGGGCAGGCGCAGACCGTCGCTTAGATCACCCCAGAACAGCAGCCCCGCAAGGGCCAGCTGGAACATAAGAACGGCAAGCAAAACCCGGCTGACCGGATTGCGCACAGGGGGGACCGGGGCGTCGCTGGCATCCGTCATGACGATTTGATCGGGGTGACGTGGCGCTGGTTTTCACCGACCGTTGTGCCGCTTTCTTGCGTGGCGCTGCTTTGGGGCGTCGCGCGGTCAGGCGCATATGCGGGATCAAGATCGCGCAGTGCGGCAACGGCCGCACGCAGTTCCGCAAGCGTCAGTGTCTCTTCGATTGCGGTGCCTTCGCGGCCCGCGCGGATCGCGCCTTGGGTGATGGCAAGGATGAAAACCAGCACCGCCGGCAACAGGTCAATCGCGATGGCCCCCGCCCATGAGGGCACGAAATTGCGGGCATAAAGAATGACGGCATCCGCGCTGGAAATCGGCGTATAGGTGGTCTCGGACGGCGGCGGCATCGCCAGAACAGCCTGGGCGGCTCCTTCAAGCGTCGTGGCCCGACGGGCCAGCACCTCAAGCACCGAAGTGATGGTAGACGCCTGATTGCCGCGAGATTTCTCTGTGCTACCGTCAAGTTCTGGCAACACCACCGAGGCCGACAGATCCTGTGCGGCACGCTCCACAAGGGACGCGACCGACAGCTGGCGCAACTGGGTGATCAGGCCCGCCAGCCGCACGGCCTGTTCTGAAAACTCGACCGATCGTGCTTCGACAGGGCCGGGTTCGACCGTCAGCGCGCGCATCCGGCTCAGGATCTGGTTGCCTTCGACAAAGGCCGCTTCAACCAGTGGGCTTTGCGTTGCGATCTGCGCCTCAAGCCCTGCAAGCTCGGATGCCTTTTGCCGCAACACGCGGAACACGGCCCCACGCCCGGCCAGACCCGACAGGCCGCCGGTGGCTTCCTGTTCGCTCAGATCCTCGAAACTTTGGCGAACACGGGCCACATCGCGCTCCAGCCCCTGGGCCGACAGTGCAATCTCGTGGGCGCGTTCAAGCGATCCCTGGTATTCCTGCACCGTCTCGGCCAGATGCTGTTCGACCGCTGCCGACCCGGCAAGCGCTGCGGCATTCAGCCAACTGGACATGGCGATGATGGCGACCGACCCCAGCCCCATCGCGCCCAGCAATCCAACCCGCGCCCGTGCCCCGCGCACTGCCGGAAAAAGCCGCAGCATATAGGACCAGAACACAAAAATGCCCACCGACACGGCAACGGAATAGGCAATCGCGGCAAAGGCCGACATCACACCGTTGTCATCCAGCAGCGACGATACCCCCAGATAGGTATAGATCCCCGAGGCCACGGCCAACACGCCCAAGGCGGTCCCTGAAAAGGTCTCAAGCCAGCTCAAGTGGCCTTCAAGCTCGCGAGCGTACCGCACCCCGCGCTGCCGTTCTTTTGATTGTTCACCGGTTTGGGTCATGTACACTTCCTTCAGGCCATGGCAGTCAAGATAGGGGGCGGCTTGGGAATTACCAAGATCTGTGGGGGGGGCTTGCCTCGTGTTCACGTATTGTTCATAATATCCGCCATGGCATATGATGATCCAAAACCGATGCAGCCGGGGCAATTGCTGGCACGCGGCGTGTCGCGCCATCTTGCTGCGTCGGGATTTGCCTGCGTCGAAGAACTGGTGCCCGCGCGGGGGCTCCGCGTGGATGTCATGGCGCTTGGCCCCAAGGGCGACATCTGGATCGTAGAGTGTAAATCGAGCCGGGCCGACTTTATGGCGGACTGCAAATGGCAGGGATATCTTGAATGGGCGGACCGGTTCTTTTGGGCCGTGGACGCCAATTTCGATACTGATCTGCTGCCCGATGACTCCGGCCTGATCATCGCCGACAGCTATGGTGCCGAAATCGTTCGGATGGGCCCCGAAACACGTCTCGCCCCCGCGCGGCGCAAAAAAATGACCCACCTGTTTGCCATCCACGCCGCCCGGCGTCTGCAAAGCCTGCGCGATCCCAACGCAGGCATCGAGGGGGCGTAAACCCTCATTTCCAAATGGTTTCAAATCCCGGGGGTTTGGGGGCTGGCCCCCATCCGCGCCCGCCGCAGGCGTTACCGCTTTGACTTGGTGCCCTTGCGCGCACGGTGGGCGGCGGCCATGATCTCTTCCGCTATTTCAACGGCTTCGTCCGCCGTGAAATCCATCGGAATCTCGATGCCGCCGTCTGCTTCGATGAAAAGCCGCACCATGCCCTGATCGGTCGGGCCGATCTGCAGGTTGGCCTGGATGTCACGTTCTGTGTCGATACCCATGATCGTCTCCGGAATTTTGACGGCACGCCTATCGCGGGCAGACGCGAAATGCAAGGAAATGCAAGATCGATGCGCGCCGGGGCTTTGCCGCCGGACAATTCACAATCAGCGCCCTTAGGGTCTTGCAATCTTTTGGCGTGAACGATAGATCGACGCCAGTGCCGCCTTAGCTCAGTTGGTTAGAGCGCTTGATTGTGGATCAAGAGGTCCCTGGTTCGAGACCAGGAGGTGGTACCACCCCCCCAACAGAAAACAAGCCTTTGCGGTTTGGCCCATTCACGCGGGCCTATTCCACTTCAATTGTCTGGCGCAGGGCACCGGTCATCCGGTCAAAGATCAGGATTTGGTCATCTTGCGTCACAACCGCATACCAGTCAGCACCTTGCGTAAAAGCCTGCGCTTTCTGGCCATCGGGCAGGGCAATCGCATCGGGTAAAACGGGTGCCGTGCTTGAGAAGCGGATGACAAGCAGGGCAATCACGACTAGAAGGCCAAAAATCATCGTGGCGGTCAGTCCCGTCACCAGCCGCCGCAGAAACTTGAGGTTCGGGGGCTCGGAAGGATCAGTCATGTCGCACCGCCGTATCAGTTTTGTCATCGCGGACACACCGCCGCCCCGCCTTGATAAGGCGCTTGCCCGCGATGTGCCAGAGGATGCGAACCTGTCGCGCACCCGTTTGGGACGTTTGATTGCCGAGGGCGGCGTGAAAGTTGATGGCGTGGTGGTCACAGACCCGCGCGCGCGCATCGAAGAGGGCCAGGAAATCACGGTTGAGGTCGAAGAAGCCGAGGAAAGCCACATTGCCGCCGAAACCATTGCGCTGGATGTGGTCTTTGAAGACAGCGATCTGATCGTGATCAACAAACCCGCCGGCATGGTGGTTCATCCCGCCCCCGGCAGCCCGTCGGGCACGCTGGTCAACGCGCTTTTGGCGCATTGCGGCGATGATCTTTCAGGCGTTGGCGGCATGAAACGCCCCGGCATTGTCCACCGCATCGACAAGGATACCTCGGGCCTGCTGGTGGTGGCGAAATCGGATGCCGCCCATCACGGGCTGGCCCGCCAGTTTGAAAAACACACGGTCGAGCGGTATTATCAGGCCTTGGTCTACGGCGTTCCCGACGCGAATGATCCGCGGCTGCGCGGCATCCGCGGGACCAGTTTCGAGCCCGGAAATATCCTGAAAATGACCACGCAACTTGCCCGTCACCGCACCGATCGTCAGCGTCAGGCGGTCTTGTTTCAAGGCGGGCGGCACGCCGTCACCCGGGCCCGTACAATCACCCGCTTTGGCACGCCACCTGTTCTCGCGCTCATGGAATGCTGGCTCGAAACCGGGCGGACGCACCAGATCCGCGTTCACATGGCCCATGCCGGTCACGCGCTGGTGGGCGATCCGACCTATGGCGGCAAGCGAAAGCTGCCCAAGTTGGCGCTTCCTGAAATCGCCATCGACGCGGTGCGCGCTTTCCCGCGTCAGGCTCTGCATGCCGCGGTTTTGGGGTTTGAACACCCCGTCACCGGCCAGATGGTCAGGTTCGAGGCCCCGTTGCCCAAGGACATGGCTGATTTGCTGGATCTCGTCGGATTGGCGCAGGCCTGATACGCACGGCGGCGTGATCGCATTGAAGCATCCCTGTTTATTCGCACAAATTTAGTCGATATTAACCTTTAGGGCGTTCCTCCTGTACTTGAAATCAAATGGGGCGCTCTCCATATCTATGTTAAGCTCAGTAACATGGGCCCCTCAATTTGGGGAAAGGGACAAAAAATGGCCAATTACGCAAATCTTCCGGCACCGACGCCCGAAGGCGGTCTGAACCGGTATATGCAGGAGATCCGCAAATTTCCTTTGCTGGAGCCTGAAGAAGAATACATGCTCGCCAAGCGGTGGGTCGAAGAACAGGATACAGAGGCCGCGCATCGCATGGTCACGTCGCACCTGCGTTTGGCGGCCAAGATCGCGATGGGTTATCGCGGCTACGGTCTGCCGCAAGCCGAGGTGATTTCCGAGGCCAATGTCGGCCTGATGCAGGCGGTCAAGCGGTTTGATCCGGAAAAGGGCTTTCGCTTGGCGACCTATGCCATGTGGTGGATCCGTGCCTCGATTCAGGAATATATCCTGCGCTCGTGGAGCTTGGTGAAGCTTGGCACGACGTCGGGCCAGAAAAAGCTGTTCTTTAATCTGCGCAAGGCAAAGAACCGCATCGGCGCGTTGGAAGAGGGCGATATGCGCCCCGAAAACGTCACCCGCATCGCGACCGATCTGGGGGTAACCGAAACCGAAGTCATCTCGATGAACCGGCGCATGTCGGGCGGCGACGCGTCGCTGAATGCCACCGTGGGTTCCGAAGGCGAGGGGACGATGCAATGGCAAGACTGGCTTGAAGACGAAGACGCCGATCAGGCCGGTGACTATGCCGAACGCGACGAGCTGGAAACCCGCCGTGAAATGCTGGCCGAAGCACTGGATGTCTTGAACGAACGCGAGAAAGATATTCTTACCCAACGGCGCCTGTCAGACGAAACCGTCACGCTGGAAGACCTGAGCGCGCAATACGACGTCAGCCGCGAACGCATTCGCCAGATCGAAGTGCGCGCGTTCGAAAAGCTGCAAAAACGCATGCGCGACCTTGCCCGCGAAAAAGGAATGATGGCGACAGCCTGACCGGGGTCGCTGGCGGCCCAGTATTTCTTTCCCGCGCGGCATTCGGGCCGGGCGGGGTTTTTCCATGTCATAGTCTTTTGATTGCCCTTGAACCTGCCTAAGATGAAGAAAAATGGGGGGGGAATTTCAAGATGAGGACATTGCGTTGGGGTATTTTGGGGGCGGCCAAATTCGCGCAAGATCAGATGGGGCCAGCGATACATGCGGCTCAAGGGGCGCGTCTGGATGCGCTGGCCACATCCAGCCCGGACAAGGTGGCACCCTTCATGGCGTTTGCCCCCGACCTGCGGGTGCACGACAACTATGAGGCGCTGCTGGCGGATCCCCAGATCGATGCGGTCTATATTCCGCTGCCCAATCATCTGCATGTCGACTGGACGCTGAAGGCACTTGAAGCGGGCAAACATGTCTTGTGTGAAAAGCCGATGACGTTGAAAGCCGCCCAGTTTGATCGGATATTGGACGCGCGGGATGCCACTGGAAAGCTGGTGGCCGAGGCTTTCATGATCGTACACCATCCGCAGATGATCCGCGCCCGCGAGATCATCGCGGCAGGCACTCTTGGCCGCCTGCGCCATGTCGCCGTGACGTTTTCCTTCTACAACGACGACCCTGGAAACATCCGCAACAAACCTGAAGCCGGAGGTGGCGCGTTGCCCGATATCGGCGTCTATGCGTTCGGGTCGGTTCGTTTTCTGACCGGGCAGGAACCGCAGAAGATCACCCACGCAAAGATCCACCGCGAAAACGGCGTCGATATCTTTGCCCAGGTTGCGGCCGCGTTCGATGGGTTCGATTATTCAGCTACCGTATCGATGCGTATGTTTCCTCGTCAGGAAATCGTCATACACGGCGAAAAAGGCGTGCTGCGGCTCAGTTGTCCGTTCAATCCGACCGTCCATAGCCAAGCCGAATTGCACCTCGAAACCGCACAGAACGCGGTCTTGACCGAACGTTTCCCCGGCGAAAACCAGTATGTGCTTCAGGTCGAAGCGTTTGGCCGATCCGTTGCCCAAGGCCTTGCCTATCCCTGCCCGCTAGAGTTCAGCCGAGGCACCCAAGACATGATCGATCGCGTCTACAAGGCGGCCTCGGATGGGGGGGCTTGAGCCTGAGGGCATCGTTCCTATCTAAAGGAAACCCCCAGAGAAAGGATGTCACATGGCCGGAGGATGGGCAAAGGACGGCGCGGTCAGCGAACAGATCGAGGCGTCGATCAACGATGAACTGGCGCGCATGAAATCACGAAGGGCTCCGCAGGGCGAAAGCCGCACCCATTGTGCAGAATGCGAAGAGCCAATTCCGGAGGCGCGCCGTCTGGCGCTTCCGGGCGTCAAACTATGCATTGACTGTGTGACCGACCGCGACGCACGCCCCGAACTGCGCGGGGGCATGAACCGGCGCGGCAGCAAAGACAGCCAGCTTAAATGAAAAAGGGCCGGCATCGACGCTGGCCCTTTTTCCAAATGGTCTGAAATCCTCGCCGAAGGCATGCGAAAATTTTTGCGCCAAGCCTTGGCGTCAGTCCTCCATCGCTTCCAGTTCGTCGATAAAGCCTGAGATCATCGACAATCCCTTGTCCCAGAACGCAGGGTCCGACGCATCAAGACCGAAGGGGGCCAGAAGTTCCTTGTGGTGCTTCGAACCGCCGGCTTTCAGCATGTCGAAATATTTCTCCTCGAACCCCGGCGTGCCTTCCTCGTAAACGGCGTAAAGCGCGTTCACCAGCCCGTCGCCGAACGCATAGGCATAGACGTAGAAGGGCGAATGCACGAAATGCGGGATATAGGCCCAGAAAGTTTCGTACCCGTCCATGAATTCAAAGGCCGGCCCCAGGCTTTCGCCCTGAACGCTCATCCACAGCGCGTTGATGTCGTCGGGGGTCAGTTCTCCGCCACGGCGTGCCTCGTGCAGTTTGCATTCGAAGTCGTAGAACGCGATCTGGCGCACGACCGTGTTGATCATGTCCTCGACCTTGCCCGCCAGCAGCACCTTGCGTTCTGCGTTGGTCTTGGCGTTGTCCAGCATCTTGCGGAAGGTCAGCATCTCGCCAAAGACGATGGCCGTTTCGGCCAGGGTCAGCGGCGTCGACGGACAGCAATTCGCCCTGACCCGCCGCCAGACCTGATGCACGCCGTGGCCCAGCTCATGCGCCAGCGTCATCACGTCACGCGGTTTTCCCAGGTAGTTCAGCATGACATAGGGATGCACGTTGGTGACTGTCGGGTGGGCAAAGGCGCCCGGGGCCTTGCCCGGCTTCACGCCCGCATCGATCCAGCCTCTGTCGAAAGAACGGCTCTGCAATTTCGGCCATGCGCGGATCGAAGGCGGTATAGGCGTCCATGACCATCTGCGGCGCCTCGATCCCAGCCGACGATGTTCGGGTCCTCCATCGGCAGTGGCGCGTTGCGGTCCCAGACCTGCATCACATCCAGCCCCAGCCATTTGCGCTTTCAGCTCGTAATAGCGGTGGCTCAGCTTGGGATAGGCCGTGACCACGGCGTTGCGCAACGCCTCGACCACTTCGGGTTCGACATGGTTGCTGAGGTGACGGCCCGGTCTGCGGCGTGGGCATCCCGCGCCAGCGGTCGATTACTTCTTTTTCCTTGGCTTGCGTGTTGTGGACCCGCGCGAAAGTGCGGATGTTGGTCTGAAACACGTCTGCCAATTCCCGCGCGGCCGCCTCGCGCAGGTCGCGCGACGGATCGGTCAGCAGGTTCAGCACGCCTTCGATGTTCAGCGGGTCGCCATCAACCACAAAGGACAGGCCCGCAATTGTTTCGTCAAAAAGGCGCTCCCACGCGTCTCCGACAACGCCCAGGTCGTGCAGGAATTTTTCCATCTCGTCCGACAGCTGATAGGGCTTTCATTGCGCGAATACGGTCAAATACGGGCTTGTAGCGCGCAAGATCGGCGTTTTGCTTCAAAAGCTTGCCCAGGTGATCATCTTCCAGCCGGTTCAATTCCAGCGTGAAGAACACCAGCGGCGTTGTGAAGTTCGTGATTTTTTCCTGGCAGTCGGACATGAATTTGGCCCGGCTTGAATCGGTGGTCATCTGATAATAGCGCAGCCCCGCATAGGACATGATGCGTCCGGCGATCTGGTTGATCTTTTCGTTGCGCAGCACACAGTCCAGAAACCCGGCGGCGTCCAGATCGGCCAGCTTGCCTTCGTAATCCTCGGCAAAAGTGCGGCAGGCCTCTTCCAGCCAGTCCAGATCGCGCTTGAGTTCAGCAGCGTCCTGGCCTGTGTAAAGATCGTCAAGATCCCATTCGGGCAGGTCGCCCAAGGGCGCCGCACCTGTACCGGTATTTGCATCACGGACGGGGAAGGGCAGTTGAAACATGTTTTACCTCATTTTGGCGTCAAACTTACCTAAGCACCTGTCCGGGCCAAGGCAAGGCGGCGACGTGCCGGATTAGCCGTAAATGCGCAACATCTCCTCCAGATCGGCGAGGGTGTTGGCCTCTTGCAGCGGTTTATCCTGCCGCCAGCGCAACATGCGCGGAAATCTCAGGGCTACACCGGATTTATGGCGCGGGCTGCGCTGAATGCCCTCGAACGCGATTTCGAACACGTGTTCGGGCGTGACCTTGCGCACCGGGCCAAACCGTTCAAGCGTGTTTTTGCGCACCCAGGCGGTGATCTGGCGAAACTCTGCGTCTGTCAGCCCGCTATAGGCCTTGGTGAATGGCACCAGATCGTTGCCGTTCCAGACGGCAAAGGTAAAATCGGTGAACAGATTGGCGCGGCGGCCCGACCCCGATTGCGCATAGATCATCACGGCGTCGATGGTCAGCGGGTCCAGTTTCCATTTCCACCAGTCGCCCTTCTTGCGCCCCGCAAGATAGGGGCTTTGGCTGCGTTTCAGCATTACCCCTTCGGCCTGCACATCGCGGGCGGTGCCGCGTTTTTCCGCCAGATCGTCCCAGGTGGCAAAATCCAGCTGCGGTGAAAGTCTGATCGGCGCTTCGGGCGGAAGATCGGCACAGGCCCCTTCCAGAACCGCGCGGCGGTCGGCAAAGGGTGTCTGGCGCAGGTCTGCCCCCCTCCATTCCAGCAGGTCATAGGCGTGCAGAACGACGGGGGCCTCGGTCAGCAGCTTTTTGGGCACATTCTTGCGCCCGATGCGGGCTTGCAGCGCATTGAAAGAGGACGGCACCGGCTGGCCCTGTGGCCAGACCAGCAGTTCGCCGTCAAGGACGGTGCCGTCGGGCAGGAAATCCAACGCGCGGGCCAATTCAGGAAAGCGGTCGGTCATCAGCTCTTCACCGCGCGACCAGACAAAGTACGCGCCGTCGCGCAGAATAAGCTGGCCGCGAATGCCGTCCCATTTCCACTCGGCGCGCCAGTCTTCCGGCGATCCCAGCGCTGCGGGATCAGCCTCAAGTCCGTAGGCCAGATAAAACGGATAGGGCCGCGAAGCATCCGCAGAGGCATCTTCCGCCTCGACCAGCGTGTGCCAGTTGGTGTCATCGGGATGCCAGTTACCCATCAGGCGGTGCGCCAGCTCTGCCTCGGGTTTGTCGGTGGCGCGGGCCAGGGCGCGGGTCATCAGTTTCTGGCTGATGCCCACACGAAATCCGCCGGTGATCAGTTTGTTGAAGATGAACCGTTCGGTTCCGCCAAGGTGGTCCCATGCGGCCCACACAAACGCTTTTCGTGCATCTTCGTCCTTGGTATAAACCTCGCGCAGGTCCGCGATCCAGTCGGACAGGGGGCGGTCGTCCTGCGTGACGGACGGGGCCAGCACCAACGTGATCGTTTCGGCCAGATCGCCTACGATGCTATAGCTTTCCTCGAACAGCCACAGGGGAATGCCCGCGCGTTCAGCCGCCCATTCTCGCAGCTTCGTCGTGGTCACGGCCCGCTTTGGACGGCGACCGGAAAACAGCGCGATGGTCCAAAGCCGGTCGGCATCGGGGGCTGCCGCAAAATAGTCGGCAAGGGCGGCCACCTTGACGTTGGTTTTGGTGCTTTGGTCGATGGTGTTGAACAACTTGGCAAACCGCTTCATTCGGCAGCGTCCTTGTCCAGGCTTTCCCCTTCGAACTGCGTCGGCACAACTTGCGCCTGCCACCCGTTTTCGTTCAGGTATCGCGTGAACACATCCGTGTAACCGTGTGTTACATATATATTCTCTGCCTCAGTCGATTTGATCGCTGATAAAAGCCCGTCCCAATCGGCATGGTCCGAGATGATGAACCCGCGGTCCCCCGCGCGGCGGCGGCGCACGCCCCTGATCGCCATCCAGCCGCTTGCAAAGGCGGTTTCCTGCGGGCCGAATTTCCTGGCCCATGCGCTGCCGAGGGCCGAAGGGGGGGCCAGCACGATCGCACCGGGATGGTCTTTCGGCTTCAGATCGGCAGTGGCCGGAACCGTAGCGGGCAGCACAATGCCCTGATCACGCATGATCTGATTTGTGTTCTCGGTTGCGGTGTGGGCCAGAATAGGGCCAATCGATGGGTCCAGCATGGTCAGCAATCGCTGTGCCTTGCCAAGCGCATAGGCCCCAAGGAACGCGGTCTTGCCTGCCGCCGCACAACCCGCCCACCACGCGTTGATCTCTGCCGCGACCTCGGCCTGGCCGGTCCAGCGAAAGACGGGCAGGCCGAACGTGCTTTCCGTGATGAAATGATGGCATCTGACCGGCGAGAACGGGTCTGACAGGCCGTCATCGACAACTTTGTAGTCGCCCGATGCCACCCAGACCTGTCCCTTGACCTCGACCCTGATCTGCGCTGATCCCGGCACATGCCCCGCCGGATGAAACGAGACTGTCGCCCCGCCGATCTGGCGTGTTTCGCCATAGCCGATGCCGTCCGCGGTGATCTCTCCCAGTCGGTGGCGCATGACGGGAAGGGCCTCGTGCGTCGCCAGATAGCGCTTCATGCCCCAGCGTGCGTGATCGGCGTGGCCATGCGTGATCAGCGCACGGTCCACCGACCGCCACGGATCGATGTAGAAATCGCCCGCAGGGCAATAGATGCCGTTTTCGGTGAAGGTGAGAACCGGATCTTGCGTCATGACCCAAAGATAGCCGCGCCGCGCGCTTTGGACAGGGGAGGCGGACACAAATCAGGGATGCAAGGCAAGGAATACCCGGACTGAAAGGTCAAACAGCCGTCTGCCGGGGGGCGGCCATAGCATGCCCTAAAAACAGGCGGCTTATGCTTTCTATCGTGGCGTCGCGGATGGAGGGCGTTTCCATCAGGATCTCGTGCTCTGCTCCGTCGACAATGTGCAGGGTGCCGCCTTTCCAGGTTTTCATCCGCTGGTGAATACGTCCCAGGTGCACGATGCGTTCGTTTGAACCCAGAAACGTCAGGCACGGCAGGCTTGGCGCGGCGCGCAAGGATAAATGACGGGTTTCGTCCAGCGCCTCGCGCAGCCAGATAAAGCTGGGGCCGCCCAGTGACATTTCGGGATGCGCCACGATCTGGTCGCGCATCATCTCGAACATCTGACGGTCGGTCGTCAGCATGTTGTTCTCGAAGGGTTCACTTGTGATGTAGGGTTCGTACTTCGTCCCGACGGGCAGGCGGTGTCCCTGGCCCAGACGGGGCATCACGTTGGCAAAAGTGCGCGCGATAGGGCGCAGATGCGGGGCAAGGTGGATCCCCCACATGGGCGCGGTAAAGGCGCAGGCCTGCACCGGCAGCCCCTCCATCGCGGCACGCAGTCCAATTGCGCCGCCCATTGAATGGGCCAGCAGAAAATAAGGGCGCGGCAGTTGCAGCGCGCGCGCGGCACGCAGCATCGTGGCCACGTCTTTTTGATAATCCGAAAAGACATCTACATGGCCGACGCGGGCATCCGGCAAAAGCCGGTCAGACAGGCCCTGACCGCGCCAGTCTATCGTCATCACGCACAGCCCTCTATCCGCAAAGGAGGTGGCGGTGATGCCGTATTTTTCGGCATATTCCGTGCGTCCCGGAAACAAAAGCACTGTGCCCTTTGCCCCTTCGAGCGGCCAATGCGCGACCCGCACCCTTTTTCCATCGGACGTTTTGGCCCAATGCGCCGACCCCGTTTCCGGGCCCGGATAGATATCGACGAAAAGAGGTGCGGGTGCCAGATCCATCAGGCGATCACAGAGGCCAGTTTCATGGCCATGCCCATATCGCCATCGACCTTGAGCTTGCCGGTCATAAAGGCGCTGGTGGGGTTGGTTTCCCCCTCAAGGATGGATTGAAACGTTTCGGCGTCGGCAGACAGCGTCACGTCGGCGGGTTCATCAGCGGCGCGCGCACCGGAATCGTCCATCATCACGCAGCCTTCGCCCTCGATGTCGAATTTGGCCGTGCCGCCCAGATCTGCTCCGGCCAGCTTTGCATTCAGTACAGTTACTGCTTGGTTCACAATATCGCTCATGGTGGGCCCTTTTTTGCCAAATGGTACCGACACGTCTGGAATTGTGGCGGCAGCCTGTTACATTGATCCTTGTTATGGCCAATCACATCGTCAACCTCAAACATACCGTAGCGGCACTTGGTTTCTGGGTGTTGCTTGCGGGTGTGTCTTTCGCGCAATCGCAGATGCCGCAGGCGGGTGAATTACTGGATCAGCTGCGCACCGCTTCTGACGTCGATGCCGCACGGATCGAGCGTGACGTTCAGACCGCCTGGTCACGGTCGGGGTCTGCCACGATGGACCTGCTTCTCAAGCGGGGGCGCGATGCGATGCGCGAAGGCGATACCATGCTTGCGATCGAACATTTGACCGCCCTGACGGATCATGCGCCGGATTTCGCCGAAGGCTACCATGCCCGCGCGCAGGCTTATTTTCGCGCCGATCTTTACGGCCCCGCCGTCGATGACCTTGAGATGACGCTGGCGCTTAATCCATTGCAATTCAACGCTATTTTCGGGCTGGGTGCGATCATGCAGGAATACGGCAATCTGCACGCCGCAGCCGAGTTGTACCACCGGGTTCTTGAGATTAACCCTCACCATGAAAACGCGCAAAAGGCGCTGGACGGGCTTCGGCGCGACGGCATCGGGCGTACTCTTTAAGACGTAAGGGAAAATCTGGTGACAGGTGAAGGCAGGGTCGTGGCCGTTTTGGGCCCGACCAACACGGGCAAGACGACATACGCGATTGAACGGATGCTGGCGCATCGCACAGGGGTCATCGGCTTGCCGCTGAGGCTGTTGGCGCGAGAGGTGTATGACAGGATCGTCGCGTTGCGCGGCCCATCGGTGGTGGCGCTGGTCACGGGCGAAGAACGCATCGTGCCGCCGCGCACCCAATACTGGGTCTGCACCGTCGAGGCGATGCCCGAAGAGATCGGGGCCGACCTTGTCGCTGTCGATGAAATCCAGCTGTGCGCCGACCCCGAGCGGGGTCACGTCTTTACCGACCGGCTGATGCGGGCACGGGGCCTGCACGAGACGCTGTTCATGGGGTCTGACACCATGCGCGGCACCATCGCGGCACTTGTCCCCAAGGCGCAATTCATGCACCGCGAACGGATGTCTGAACTGATCTATTCTGGTCAGAAAAAGATAAGTCGGATGCGCCCTCGCAGCGCGATTGTCGGGTTTTCGGTTGAGAATGTATATGCCATCGCCGAGCTGATCCGCCGCCAGAAGGGCGGGGCGGCTGTCGTTATGGGCGCACTCAGCCCGCGTACGCGCAACGCGCAGGTGGCAATGTACCAAAACGGCGAGGTTGATTATCTGGTGGCCACGGATGCCATCGGGATGGGTTTGAACCTTGATGTGGATCACGTCGCCTTTTCCGCGCTCAGCAAGTTTGACGGGCGTCGGATGCGGCCTTTGGCACCGAACGAGCTGGCGCAGATTGCGGGCCGGGCAGGGCGTGGGTTCAAAAGCGGCACCTTCGGGGTCACAGGTGATGCACACCCGCTGGATGACGGGGTGGCGCGCGCCATCATGGACCACCAGTTTACACCGCAGAACAAGATCAACTGGCGCAATCCTGCGCTTCAGTTCGGGTCGGTCGAACGGCTGATCCAGACGCTTGAGGTGTCACCGGACAACGAACGTCTGGTCAAGGCCCGCGAGGCGGATGACCTGCGGGCGCTCAAGGCTCTGGCGGAAGATGCAGAAATCTCTGCCCGCTGCACGGACGGCCCGTCGGTGCGACTGTTATGGGATGTCTGCCGAATCCCCGACTTTCGTGGTATAAGCAATGCAGAACACGCCAGCATGCTTGAGACAATTTTCAACTACCTGCACCAGCGCGGATCCATCCCGGACGATTGGCTCGCGCGACAAATCAAGCGGATAGATCGAACCGATGGGGACATTGATGCGTTATCAAAGAGACTGGCGTTCATTCGCACCTGGACCTATGTCACCCAACGCAAAGGGTGGACCAGCGACGAAAGCCATTGGCGACACGAAGCGCGTGTCGTAGAAGACAAACTGTCGGACGCGCTGCACGAGCGTCTGACCCAGAGATTTGTAGATCGGCGCACATCCGTGCTTTTGCGCCGGCTAGGACAGAAGGAAGCCATGGTGGCCGATGTAAACGAGACCGGTGAAGTAACCGTCGAAGGCGAATTTGTAGGGAAACTGGATGGATTCCGTTTCCGGCAGGACAAAGGTGCAGGTGCTGCGGAAGACAAGACAATCAAGACCGCAGCATTACAGGCCTTGGCCCCGCAGTTCCATCTGCGGGCAGATCGCTTTTATAATGCGCCGGACACCGAAATCGACTTTACCGAACAGGGCGGCCTGATGTGGGGCAGCTCTGCGGTTGGCAAGCTGGTTGCAGGGTCTGATCCCTTGAAGCCCGGCGTCGATGTCTTTGTCGATGACGTGGCAGGGCCTGAAGTCGTGCAAAAGGTTCAACGCCGGTTGCAGCACTTCATTGACCGCAAGATCGCAGCCCTGTTCGAGCCGCTGATCAACCTGTCGAAAGACGAGGCACTGACAGGGCTTGCACGCGGCTTTGCGTTCCGCATGGTCGAAAACTTTGGCATTCTGCCCCGGGCGGACATCGCCGATGAGGTCAAGGCGCTGGATCAGGACGCACGGGGCGCACTGCGCAAGCACGGGCTTCGGTTTGGCCAGTTCACGATTTTCCTGCCGCTGCTGCTGAAACCCGCGCCGACGCGCCTGCGGCTGGTGTTGTGGTCGATCAGCAAGGGCTTGAATGAATTTCCCAAAATCGCCGCCCCCGGCCTTGTGACAATTCCGGTCGATGCCAGTGCCCCTGAAGGTGCGGCAACCATGTCGGGCTACCGCAATGCCGGCGAACGCGCCATCCGGATTGATATGCTTGAACGCTTGGCCGACATGCTGAGGTCAGAGGATTCGCGGGGCGGGTTTGAAGCCAAGCCCGATATGCTGTCGATCACCGGCATGACGCTGGAACAGTTTGCAACGCTGATGACGGGTCTGGGCTACAAGGCCGAAAAATCCGAGCGCGCCAAGGTCAAGCCGGTGGATACGGTGATACCGCATGATGGCACGCACAAGGCGATGGACGCGGCCGCAGACACCGATGTTCCCGAAAAGTCCGATCTTGACAACGCGCCAGATGACGCGCCGGACAAGCCGGTCATGGACGTCGCAGCCGAGCAGCCTGCCGGTGGTATCATCTCAGATCCTACTGCGGCGCAGGCCGATGATATCGTGCCCGAAACCGCTGACATGCCTGAAGATGGCGTGGCACCGCTGATGGAAGAACTGGCCGAAACGCCCGAAGTTTCTGATCACATTGCCGATACCGTGCCCGAGGAAAACCCCCAGGGTACGGCACCGGACGCAGACGTCGCTGGTGCCGAAATGGAGACGTTTTATGTCTTCACTTGGGGCGGGGCACCGCGCGCCAACCAAGGCCCGCGTCGGGGTGGCGGTGATCGGCCTCAGGGCAAGGGGAAGCCGTCGCCACGTGGGAAGAAAGGTGCACCGCGCAATGGTGATAAGCCGAAACAGGGGCAAAATTTCAGTGCACGCCCGGCGCGGGCCGAAAAGCCGATTGATCCCGATAATCCGTTCGCTGCGGCCCTTATGGGCTTGAAAGACAACAAGTAATTGAGCGATGCGGCGACAAAACTGCGGCTTGATAAATGGCTGTGGCATGCGCGCTTCTTCAAGACCCGCTCCTTGGCCGCTGCCCGTGTTCAGGCGGGCGCGGTCAGGGTCAATGGCGAGATCGCGCAGAAACGCGCCACCCTGGTCGTGCCGGGTGACGTTCTGACCTTTGAGATGGGCGATGATACGCGCGTGATCGAGATTGCCGCCATCGGCCTGCGCCGTGGCCCGGCCCCCGAAGCACAGGCGCTTTATCGCGATCTGTCCCCACCTGTTCCAAAATCCGAGAAAAAAGCACCTGAAAATCCCGCATTTGAAGGAAAAGGCCGCCCCAGCAAGCGCGACCGGCGGGTGCTTGATCTTTCTAGGGCGCGCCATCTTGAATGATAGCGGCGGCTGTTCTAGCTATGCAGCGTATCGCCCAAAATAAGATGATCCAATGACCTATATCGTGAACGACAGCTGCATCGCCTGCAAATACACCGACTGCGTCGAAGTCTGTCCGGTTGACTGTTTTTACGAGGGCGAAAATATGCTCGTCATTCATCCCGATGAATGTATCGATTGCGGCGTTTGCGAGCCTGAATGTCCCGCCGATGCGATCCGCCCCGATACCGAGCCGGATATGGAAAAGTGGGTCGAATTCAATCGCAAGTATTCAGAACTCTGGCCGGTGATCATCACCAAAAAAGATCCGCTGCCTGACGCAGAAGAGCGCGACGGCGAGCCGGGCAAGCTGGAGAAGTATTTCTCGGAAGCGCCCGGCGAAGGGGGCTGAGCGATTCGTTCACAAAACGGTAACATGAGCCCGAAATCGGGTTTCAAGGCGCAAGATAAGTGGCTGCTATACAATAATTTAACGTAACTTCGGGCTGGGGCGGCTTTCGGAGGGGCGTTTTTTATGGTATACAATGGTTCAAATGACACCATCCTCGCGCCTTTTCTCAACCCTGCAATGTGGTTGATCTTGAAAATCTGACGTTTTGATATCCGGCTGACGGCCTTACGGGTCGATCGGCCTTTGTCTTTGGAAAAGGCAAACCTACCCATGCGGAGCAGGGCTCCGCGCCCAAGGAGCTATACTTATGAGTAAGTCGAAAAAGCTAGATTTCCGCCCCAACGAATTCGTCGTCTATCCCGCGCATGGCGTGGGACAGATCATGTCGATCGAAGAGCAGGAAGTCGCGGGCATTTCGCTGGAGCTGTTCGTCATTTCGTTTGAGAAAGACAAGATGACGCTGCGTGTTCCGACGCACAAAGCCACTGAAATCGGGATGCGCGCGCTTAGCAGCCCCGATGTGATTACCCACGCCATGAAGACCCTCAAGGGCAAAGCCAAGGTCAAGCGCGCGATGTGGTCCCGCCGTGCGCAGGAATACGAGCAGAAGATCAACTCAGGCGATCTGATCGCCATCGCCGAAGTGGTCCGCGACCTGCACCGCACCGACGACCAGCGCGAACAGAGCTATTCCGAGCGTCAGCTTTACGAAGCCGCGCTCGAGCGTCTGACCCGCGAAGTCGCTGCCGTGTCCGGCGGAGACGAGCTGGCTGCAGCCAAGCAGGTCGGTGATGTGCTGGAAAGCCGCGTCGCAGCCTGAGCATCTGTGAACCGCCGTTAAAAAAAGCCGCGCCTGATCCTGTCAGGCGCGGCTTTTTCTTGAGCTTTGCGGGTTTCAAGCCCTCTTCTTTTCCTCGTCGTCGATCCGGTTCAGAAACGCGGTTTCAAGGTCTTTTTGCAATTCCTTCGCCCGCTCGACATAGGCCTTATTCTCGCTTGGGGGGATGTCGGGGCGCCACAGTGCCGCCAGTTCGCGCACCGATGCGCGGTCATGGCTATAGAACATGCGCTGCGCCTCGGCGGCCTCATAATCCGACAGCCCCAGATTTTCCAGCACATAGCGCCCCGCCCGCAGGGAGCTGTCAAACATCTCGCGGACAATATCGTCGGCCCCGGCCTGGTAATGTTGATACACATCCGTTCGATCATGGGCACGGGTCACGATGTGTATGTCTGGCCGTTCCTTGCGGGCATAAGCGATCAGTTGAAGCGCGGATTTCTGGTCGTCAAGGGCCACCACCAGCACCTTTGCGTCACGCAGCCCCGCCTTGCGCAGGATATCTGCGCGGGTCGGATCGCCGAGGAAAGCCTTGAAGCCAAAGCGGCGCATGACGGCGATGGTTTCGGGGTTGTGATCCAATACAACCGTGCGGAATCCCGATGCCTGCACCAGCCGGTTCACGATTTGACCAAACCTGCCGACGCCCGCGATGATCACGGTGCCCTGTTCGTCAATTTCATCCGCAACAACGGGGCCGGTCTTGGTATCCAACCGCTTGCTGATCTGGTCATAGAGGATGAACAAAAGCGGGGTGATCAACATCGAAAGTGCGACCACCAACAACAGCGTTTCAGCTACATCGCCCGGCATGACGCCTGTGGCCACGGAAAAGCTGACGAGTACAAAGCCGAATTCCCCGGCCTGTGCCAGCCCAAGCGCGAAAAGCCAACGGTCACGACCCCTCAATTGAAACAGACTGCCCAAGGCGAAAAGGATGACCCCCTTCACGATGATCACCAGCAGGGCAATCCCGACAATGACAACAGTGTTTGAGTAGAGCAGTTCAAAGTTTATCCCCGCACCGACCGTGATGAAGAACAGCCCCAAAAGCAGGCCCTTGAAGGGTTCAAGGTCGGTCTCAAGCTCGTGTCGAAACTCGCTGCTAGCAAGCACAACCCCGGCGAGGAACGCGCCAAGGGCGGGGGATAGCCCCACCAACATCATCAGAAACGAAATGCCCACAACGATCAGCAGCGCCAAGGCCGTGTACATCTCGCGCAGTTTCGCGGCGTGGATATAGCGAAAGACAGGCCGCGTGAAAAACACGCCGGTGACGATGATGGCCGCGATGGCACCGATGGTGACCAAGGTGATGGCCCAGCCCGGCAACCCCTGAACCAAGGAAATCGCGGCCTGTGCTGTCTCGGCACCTTGGCCAACCGCTTCGCCTGTCGGGGCCGCCGCGCCGTGCCCGTCCGTGGCACCTGTGCCGGCGCCTGCTTCATGCTGCATTTTTGCGGGCAACTGCGCCACCAACAGCGGCAGGAACGCCAGAATCGGGATCACGGCGATATCCTGCGTCAGCAGTACCGAAAAGACAGACCGGCCCCCCGCAGTTTGCATCAGCCCCTTTTCCGACAGGGTTTGCAGCACGATCGCGGTCGAGGACAGCGAAAGCGTCAGACCGATGGCAATCGCCACGCCCAAGGGCTGATGATAGGCCATCGCAATGCCCATCAACGCCAACGCACTGATAAGAACCTGCATGCCTCCCAGTCCCAGCAGCCGGTGTCGCATGTTCCAAAGCGCGCGCGGCTCAAGCTCGAGCCCGATCAGGAACAGCATCATCACCACCCCAAATTCCGCGAAATGCTGCAAATCCTTGGTCTCAGAGCCGACCAACCCCAAGGCGGGCCCGATCAGAATGCCCGCCGCCAGATACCCCAGCACCGACCCAAGCCCCAATCGCGAGGCAATCGGCACGGCAATCACAGCCGCGGCAAGATAGATCGAGGCCTGGAAAAGGAAACCTTCCATAAATGTCTTACTCTCTCTGGGGCACCAAAAACGGGGCCCGTGTCGATCAGGTGGGCAAAGGCCCGTCGTGCTTGAGCTGATCCATAACGATTTGACTGTGCACCTTTGCGACGGCCCCATGCGGCAGCAGGACATCATGGATCAATCGGTTCAGGCTCGGCAGATCCTGACAATAGACGCGCAGCAAATAATCCGCATCCCCTGTCATCGTCCAAACGCTCACGATTTCGGCACGGGTGGCCATAAGCCGTGCAAAGCTGGCAGAATACTCGGGGCCGTGGGTACTTAGATGCACCTGAATGAAGCCCTGTACCGCAAGGCCCAGCCGCTGCGGGTTCAACTTGGCGCGATACCCTTCGATAAAGCCTTCGGTCTCAAGCCGCTGGCGCCTGCGCCCGGCCTGAGACGGGGACAGATGCAGCAGCTCCCCCAGCTCATGGGCTGTCAAATGCGCGTTCTTTTGCAGCGCCGAAAGAAGCCTGCTATCGGTTTCATCCAAGGTCATGCGGTATTCTCACAGTAATTGCGCCTATCATGCGTCAACCACGCGCAATCTACCATAGACTGAAAGGATTTTACGCAAAAATCCCGGCCCACCGCCGCTATTTTGAACATACACCGCGTAATTCAGAAAATACCACTCGCGTCGGACGACGCAAAGACCCCACGGCTTCAAGGCGGTTTTGAAAGGATGAATTGAACAGGCTGACAGCTGCGAACCTTGATCCGGCTTGATTTGCCCCTCAGCTTCATGCCGCACAAATACTGCCTTGGGTCCTTCTCTGGCTTGAAATATCCCGGGGGGGCCGCATTCATGCGGCGGGGGCTGGCCCCCGAACATCGGTCAGCCGCGCGGCATCTTCAACACGACATCGCGCCCGCGCCGCTTGAAGCGCAATTCGGTTTCGCCAATCGCTGACACACGCCCGCCGTCCAACGTGTCTCCTACTGCGACTTTTTGATATCGTCCGTTGCTCAGCCTTACCAGGGCGCGGCGGCTTGACGGCTTGCCATAGACCCCGATCAGGTTGATGTCGCGCAGCTTGATGGCGTTTTTGACGGTGGCTTGCTTTGCGACAGAGGCTTTCGATGGCAGCGATGGGGCCACCGTGCGCGGGGCCGTCGGTGCGGCGCTTGCAACCTGGGTCGGGGCGGGGGACCGCTCCGCTTGCTGGACGATACGCGCAAAGTTATCGGGCCTTGGATCCGGGCGCAGCGATGCGTTCACGGCAAACGCCGTTGCATTGTTCAGTGCCACAGCTGAAGACGAAGCCGCAGTCGGGGCCGCAGCCGGGGCGGCCGACGGCGTCCGATCCAGCGCGGCGAGCGACGCTCCGGCAGATGCGGCTGCCATCTCCTGTACAGACGCAGGCCGCCGTTCCGGGCGCAGCTGGCCAAGTGCCGTCCGGGCAGGGTCATCCGGTTCTGACCGTTCGCTTTCTTCGACCACCCCTTCCGTATTCACGACAGGACGTAAAACGGGGCGCAGACCCGCCAACTGGTTGCGGACGGTATCGACGACAACAGGTGCAATTTCAAAACGGGTCGGCGTTTTTGGCGGCACAACCGCTGGCTGGCCCGCAAACACCAGCACTCCGTCCGGGTTCAACGTCCCTTCAGGGCGGGGCACGACAAGCCCACGGTCGTCCAATGTGAACGCCGGTCCTGCAGCGACTGGGGAGGCCCGCCCAAAGTCCAGGGTATCACCGTCAAACGAGGGTGCCGTCGGCAGCGCCCCTGCGTCGGCAGCCGCGCTGACGGGGTCGATGCTGGTCAGGTTAAGGTCTTCAAGCGTGATCTCTGCGGGCGCTTTGGGGGGTTGCGGTGCTTTTGCCCAAATCCCCGAGATGGCATATTTCGCCTCGATGTCTTGTTGCGTGGTTATGCCTATTTGAGTGGTTTCAACGGGTTCCGCGCGATCAGGCAGGCTTAGTGCGTCCAGAACCGCGCTGTCTTCATCGGTCAGCTTTGGGTCCAGGGATGCGACCGCTGGTTCTTGTTGCGGCAAGGCCGCTGCGGGATCTCGAAGGGCGGTTTCGCGAGGTTGGGGCAGCTTCGCCTCGGGTTCGGGCGGCGTGGCCTTGGCAACCTGCGTTGTCTCGCGTGGCCCGAAAAGCCGCGAAAGCGAAATGCCATCATCCAGAAATACAGAAGCCCAAGCCGCGACGCCTGCCAGAAAAACCAACAGCGCCGCTGTCAGCAAAAGCCCCAGATAGCGCGGCTTGCCGCCCACGCCTTCTGTCTTTCTGGCCCCGAAGACCGTCATTTTTTCTGCTTCGCTGGCGGTGTCGGGCGGTAGCATGGGATTGCCCGCCCCAGCCATCTTGGCACCACCCGCGTCAGGGATCATCGCGACGGCAGGGCCGCGCGGCGTGGGTGGTACCGGTGCCTTGCGCGGTTTGCGACGGCTCAAAAATCCCAGCTTTGGGGTTTTATGCCCAGCTGTCGGCACCGGGGGCATCAGCGAACTGCTGTCCGGCTTTGGGCCCACATCTTTCAGAGAGGCGCTTTTCAAAGACGGTGCGGGGGGCAGATCGTTTGCAGGACCTCGGGTGGCGCTGCCCAAGACCGGTGCCGCTGTCGCGCGGCGGCTTGCAAAATCTTTGTCCGGTGCCGGGGCAACTTTGGCGTTAGCGGGGACGCTAGGTGCGGGCAGAATGACAGAAGGTGCGCCCGCACCAGATTTGTCTTGGGCCGAAATTTTGACCGCGGGCATGGTTGGGGCGGCCAGGTCTTGCGTCTTTGTCTTGCCGCCAAGCACGGCCACCGTTGCGCCGCCAACATTTGACACGTCGGGTTTGGCTGGCACCGGATATTCGGGGTCTGAGCTATCTTTGGATGTGGGCAAGGGGGGCGTTGCACCGGATGTCGCTTGATCCTTCTGCGCTTGCGTGACCTGTGGTGCTTCGCCGTCTTTCCGGGCCATGGTCGCGCTCGTTTCCGGTGCGATCGTCAGCCCATCCGCATCATGGTGGGGCTTGTGCAGCAATGGTTCTGCGCCCAGGATCACGATTGCGTCATTGTCGGGGTCTACAGTTTCGCCCGGCTCCAACAGGTCTTGGGCGGCCTCTGTCTGGCCAAAATATGGCTCTCCGATAAATTCCTCATCCTCGGGGCATGCAATGAAACTGACGGGATGAAACCGGTGTTCGGTCGCAAAGGCTTCGGCTTCGGCCAGCGTTTCCCGCGCGACTGCCGCGATGTGTGTTTTCGCGCCGTCCTCACTGATATCAAACGCAAGATCTGCAACGGCGTAGGGGGTCGCCCCTTCAAGCGCACGCTCGGCCTCAAGCAGACGCGCGTTCTTCGAGAGGCCGGGGGTTTCAAGCGTCAAATACTTGATTTGATCGTCGGGAATCAGCAGCTTGCTGCGCACGCCGCCAGGTTCAAGCGATGCTGCGGTTTTGCGCAGGACGGCCAGTTCACCCGGTAGATCGTCGCAATCGACGGCCACCGCGCCAACCATGCGCCATCCGCCCGCGACCCGGTGGAACAGTTGGATACCTTCAAACGACAGGGAGAGTGCGAAATTTGGCTTCATGAGGATGCTTTTGGATCTGAACGTGATGAATGGTTAACGCGACAACGGGGCCTTGTGGAACGTGTTGGTCTTGTCTGGGTTCTAGCATGCTGCGCGCCTGCACGACAGGGACGCGGCATACCGTCAAAGAATAGAGCAGTAGTTTGCCTATTGAAAGGGCGCAGCGTACCAGCCACCTTGCAGACGGAAGCATACAGATACAGACAGGATGATATAAATTATGGCTCAGCAAAGGTTTAAACTATGCGAATTTTGAGACTAGCAGCAGTGATCTGGGCTGCTTTGGCGGTCGGCGCGATGGCGCAGGACCGCGCCCAAGGCATCACCGTGTCAGGCGAAGGTATTGTTTCAATGGTGCCCGACATGGCGACCATTCAACTGGGGGTAAGCGAACGGGCCGAATTGGCGTCTGACGCGATGGGTCAGGCCTCTGATAAAGTGACGGGCATTCTTGCGCAGTTGGACAAGCTCGGCATCGCCGGGATCGACCGCCAGACAAGCGGCCTGTTTTTGCGCCCGATCTATGACAACAGGGCCCGAGAAGACAATACGCCAGTGCAGGTCGTGGGATACGAGGCGGGCAATACGGTTCAGGTAACGGTTCGCGATCTGACCAAGCTTGGTGCTTTACTGGATGCGGTGGTTGCGCAAGGGGCAAATGATTTCAACGGCTTGCAGTTCAGCGTGCAGGACAATACCGAGGCGCTGATTGCAGCCCGCAAGGGGGCTGTCGACGATGCGATGGCACGTGCCACGCAACTGGCGCAAGCGGCGGGCGTGACGCTGGGCGATGTGGTCAGCATGTCCGAATCCAGTCAGGGGTTCAGACCGATGGAGATGAAATCAGCGCAGTTGCGCAGCATGGACATGCCGATTGAAACCGGCGAGGTCGACGTGCGCGCGCAAGTGACCATGCAGTTTGCGATCAGATCACAGCCCTGAACGCATTAAGGCCATGCACGAAAAACCCCCGGACGCAGTGCTGCGACCGGGGGTCTTTCCGGATCTGAAGGGATGGGGCAGAGCCTAGCTTGTCGCCTTGGCCAGCGCCTGATCCAGATCGGCAATCAGATCATCGGCGTCTTCCGTCCCGATGGACACGCGCACCACGTTTGCGCCCGCTCCTGCGGCTTCTTGCTGTTCCGCGCTAAGCTGGCGGTGCGTCGTCGACGCAGAGTGGATGATGAGTGACCGTGTATCACCCAAGTTGGCCACGTGGCTGAAAATCTCAAGCGCATTCACCAGTTTCACGCAGGCGTCATAGCCCCCCTTGACCGCGAAGGTGAAAAGCCCCCCAGCCCCCTTGGGACAAACCTTTGCAACCCTCTCATAATAGGGGGATGATTTGAGGCCAGCATAGGTGACGTAATCGACCCGGTCGTCGTTTTCGAGCCAGTTGGCAATCTTGGTCGCGTTTTCGACGTGGCGATCCATCCGCAGGGACAAAGTTTCGGTGCCCATCAACGTGTAATGCGCCGCTTGCGGGTTCATCGTCATGCCCAGATCACGCAGCCCGATGGCGATGCCGTGGAAGGTAAAGGCCAGCGGGCCGAAGGTCTCGTGGAACTTGAGGCCGTGATAGGCAGGTTCAGGCTGGCTGAGCGAGGGGAATTTGTCATTCGCGGACCAGTCGAATTTACCGGAATCCACGACACAACCGCCGGTGACCGTGCCGTTGCCGGTCAGGTACTTTGTGGTCGAATGAACGACCAGCGTTGCGCCGTGTTCGATCGGGCGGCACAGGTAGGGCGTTGCACTGGTGTTGTCGATGATCAGCGGAATGCCCGCAGCATCGGCGACATCCGCGATAGACCGCACATCCATGATATATCCGCCGGGATTGGCAATCGCTTCGCCAAAGATCGCGCGGGTATCTTCGTCAACGGCGGCCTTGACGGCCTCCACGTCATCGAAATCAACGAATTTGCAGGACCAGCCGAAACGTTTGATGGTCTGACTGAACTGGGTGACCGTGCCGCCGTAAAGCCGGGTAGAGGCGATGATATTCTTGCCCGGACCCATCAGCGGAAACAGTGCCATGATCTGCGCCGCATGCCCCGAGGAACAGCATACCGCGCCCACGCCCCCTTCAAGCGTGGCAATACGTTCTTGCAGCACGGCGACGGTGGGGTTTGTCAGGCGGGAATAGATGAAACCGACTTCTTGAAGGTTGAACAGGGCCGCCGCGTGGTCTGCATCGCGAAATACATAGGCCGTGGTCTGGTAAATCGGTGTCTGGCGTGCGCCGGTGGCTGGATCGGGCTTGGCACCTGCATGGATTTGCAGCGTGTCGAAACCGTAGGTGGGGCCGTCTGTCATGATCATTCTCCCTTGAAGCTGTCGCTGTATGGTTAGGGGAAGGCCCGCTTTCGCACAAGGCCCGTGAAATGTTGCGGGCGAGGGCGGAATTTTCAAAAAATTCCGGTTCGGAAAATTTGAATTTTCCGCCGCGCGGCGCAACCCTAGCGCATCCAGTATCCGTTTGATTTCAGCCGGTTGCGGATGGCTTGTTCCTTGCGGGGCAAATCTTGTTGGTCGAACAATGCCCGCGCTTTGCGGCCACGCCCCTGATAGACCATACGCTTGATCGGCTCGTACTCTTTAAGCAGCTTTTTCAGTTTGTTTGGGGCTGCTACCTGTTCAAGGATTTCCACCGCCCTGTCGCTTTCGCGGGCATAAAGCAGGGGCAGCAGTCGATAGTGGCAGGTGACCGTGCCATCCAGCAGCCCGCCAGGCAGCGTGTCGCGGCCCCCGCCCAAAGCGTGGATCACCAGCGGCAGCGCCACCTGATCCAGCCAGGGGTCAAACGACTGCGCGCAAAGTTCCACCGGGGGGGTGTCGCGGATCGCGAGGGCGTATTTCAAGAAAAGAGCACCGAATTCATGCGGACAGCGGTAAAAGAAGAACCCCGCGTTGAAATACAGGTAGCGCTGCCAATATTCGTCCGGCTGGCTTTGGTCGAGACTGCTTTCGAAATCGAGATCGAATTTATCGTAAAGCGATTTCCAGAGCCCCGCATATTGTGGCCCGTAAAGTTGCGGCACCGGCCACGTGTTTGTGCGCCGCAGCGACGCGGTGGGGCGGTCGAAATCAAAAGGCACTGTCGTGATGTCGCCGGTGATCAGCGTATCTGTGTCAAAAAACACAAACGGCTCGCCCTTTGGAAGTGCGCTGAGCATCTCGATCTTGTTGCCGTAGGGATAGGACGCGCCGAAATGCTTGCTCTCGAAGGGGATGATCTCGGCCCCGAGATCCGTGAGAGCTGCGCGCATGTCAGCGTTTTTGATGCTGGGATCTTTTGGCCACAGCACACCCGGTTGCGGTTCTGCCACCAAAAGTCTGCCTGAAAAAGCGGGGCTTGAATGACGCAGGGACGCGGCAAACAGCAGCGCTTCATATGCGAGCCTGCCGTTTTGACCCACTATGACAATATTAAAGCGTTGCGGTGCCGAGGCGTGCTTGGTCATGCGGGGTGCCCTTTGTGTTTTCACTCCGCTTATAGGCGCAACGCGGCGTTCGCAAAAGACTTCAAATGGTGCGATTCCAGTCGTTTGATCGAAAGATCGAAAACGAGAGGACGAACTGGAGAAAGAGAGAGTAAAGTGGTGGGCGACCCTGGAATCGAACCAGGCGTGCGTCTCCGCGAGGGAGTTACAGTCCCCTGCCACACCTTGCGGCCTGTCGCCCACTTTCACCCAGTGCATTGCACCGGATGTGAAGGCGTGATTACAAGCGGTCCTGATAGGCGTCAAGGCGAAAACCTAGGCGAAGGCCAGGGAATTTTCCCGACAGGACATGGAGTAGGGGCGCGGGCATGAAAAAACCAAAGTGGGTTGTGGCAAAAGAGCAGGACAAAAAGGCCGAAGCGAACCAGACGGTCTGGCTTTTCGGGCTGCACGCCGTTCGCGATGCGCTGGAAAATCCGGCACGCGAAAAACTGAAGCTCATGGTTACGCCAAATGCGCAAATCAAGCTGGAAGAGGCGATTGCAAAAGCGGGCATTGTGCCCGAGGTGGTTGACCCGCGCAAATTCCGCCCGCCGCTGGATCCCGGTTCGGTGCATCAGGGGGCGGTGCTAGAGGTCAAGCCGCTGGCCTGGGGATCAATTCAGGATGTGTGCATCGGTGCCGATGCGCCGCGCGTTTTGCTGCTGGACCGCGTAACGGATCCCCACAACGTGGGGGCCATATTGCGATCGGCCGAAGTTCTGGGCGCATCTGCCGTTATTGGCATGCGCCACCATGCGGCCCCTGAAACCGGGTCGCTGGCCAAATCCGCCAGCGGCGCACTGGAGCGGCAGCCCTATCTGCGGGTGCGTAATCTGGCGGACGCGATCAAGGAGCTTCAGAATATGGGGTATCTGGTGCTGGGGCTGGACGGCGAGGCCGAAATGACCGTTGAGGCCGCATTGCAAGGCAAACGCGACCGCCCCGTGGCTTTGGTACTGGGGGCCGAAGGACCGGGCCTGCGGGAAAAGACCAAGGAAACGGTCGACCATCTTGTACGGATCGACGCGACGGGTGGGTTTGGGTCGCTTAACGTCTCGAATGCGGCGGCCATTGCCCTTTATGCGTCGCGGCCACACGGTTAGGGCCGGGATGCAAGATGCAGATCAGCGGGACGGGGCGTTTGAAGGCGCGGCACTTCGGCTGGTCTGTTCCAGCGTGTTTGGGCTTGAGGGGCAGCAGGCAATGGGATCGGCAGAAAATAGCCCATCCGAACGTTGATCAGTCCTTGATTTTGCTTGCGGGGCTTTGATTTGAAAAGTTTGATCTTACGTTCGGTTCATGACGGCAGGTCCGGAACGCCTGCCGGTCAGTAACTGTCCCTCGTTCCGTACCTTTGCGCCCGTCGATTTTTGTCGTCAGGGCGCTTTTTTTTGACGATGGATCGGTATAACAAGCGACGATGTATTATTCAGACGCCCTGTTGAAAGATATTCTGACCCGAACCAAGCGTATTGCCGTGGTGGGTGTTTCGATGAACCCCGTGCGCCCCAGCTATTACGTGGCGCGATATCTGGTGCTGAAGGGCTATCAGGTGGTGCCTGTCAATCCGGGCCACGAAGGCCAGATGCTGTTTGGAACCCGGGTCGTGGCTGATTTATCCCAGATTGAAGGCCCGGTCGACATGGTCGACATTTTCCGCCGCTCAGAGGCCGTACCGCAGATCGTGGAGGACGCGCTGGCGGCATTTCCGACGCTCGGGACGATCTGGATGCAAATCGGGGTTGAACATGCCGAGGCGGCGGCCAAAGCCGAATCGCGCGGCGTCACAGTTGTTCAGAACCGCTGTCCGAAGATTGAATACCAACGGCTGTTTGGTGAGTTGCGGATGGGTGGCTTCGCGACTGGGATCATCTCGAGTAAACTGTAGCAGCCTGCGGCGCGAGAAGAGGGGGCTTTGCCCCCCGACGGCGTTGCCGTCTCCCCCCAGGATATTTAAGAGCCAGAGAAGATCAGCGGGCGGCTTTTTCGGCGATGCCGCTTTTGGACTGGCGGCGTGCAAGTTCATCAAGCACATCCTGCAAGTGCACATCGCGCGCGGCGAGCATCACCAACAGGTGATAGAGGACGTCCGCCGCCTCTGAGGTCAGGGCGGATTTGTCACCCTTGACCGCTTCGATGATCGCTTCGATCGCTTCTTCGCCAAATTTCTCGGCGCATTTTTCGGGGCCTTTGGCGAAAAGCTGTGCGGTCCAGCTGCTGTCAGGGTCGGCCGTCTTGCGGGACTGGATGGTGGCGAAAAGAGCGGCGAGGGTCATGTCAGCCTCATGGGGATGCCGGCGGCGGCCATATGGTGTTTGGCCTGCGCCACAGTGAATGTGCCGAAGTGAAAGATCGAGGCGGCAAGGACCGCCGAGGCCCCGCCTTTGGTCACGCCCTCGACCAGATGATCAAGGGTGCCGACCCCACCGGAGGCGATGACAGGTACGTTGACCGCGTCCGAGATGGCGCGGGTGAGGGGCAGGTTGAAGCCCTGTTTTGTGCCGTCGCGATCCATTGAGGTGAGAAGGATTTCTCCGGCGCCTTTGGCCGTGACCAGCTTGGCAAATTCGACCGCATCGATGCCGGTGGATTTCCGCCCGCCGTGGGTGAAAATTTCCCATTTGCCGGGGCTCACGGTTTTGGCGTCGATGGCGCAGACGATGCATTGGCTGCCGAATTGGTCAGCAGCGCGTGCGATCACGTCCGGATCTGCCACGGCGGCGGAGTTGAAGCTGACCTTGTCGGCCCCGGCGAGCAGAAGCGCGCGCACATCGGCGGCTGTGCGCACGCCGCCGCCCACTGTCAGGGGGATATAGCAGTGTTCAGCGGTGCGGGTCACCAGATCAAACATGGTGCCGCGGTTTTCATGGGTGGCATGGATGTCGAGAAAGCATAGCTCGTCCGCGCCGGCGGCATCATAGGCGATGGCCGCATCGACCGGGTCGCCAGCATCGCGCAGGCCGACAAAGTTGACGCCCTTGACCACGCGGCCATCGGCGACATCAAGACAGGGGATGATGCGGGTTTTGAGCATGGGTTTTCTTTAGTGGGCGTTTGGGGGCGTGGCAAGCCGCTGGAGGGCTGTCTGCCCTCCAGACCACCCGAGGATTTTGTTCCATTTGGAAGATCAGGCGAGGGCTTCGAGTGCTTTTTGAAGGTCTATCGCACCGTCGTAGAGGGCACGGCCGGAGATGGCACCCGAGATGACGTTCGTGGCCTTGAGCGCCTTGAGGTCATCAAGCGAGCTTACGCCACCCGATGCGATCACCGGGATCGAGACGGCGCGGGCCAGATCTGCGGTGGCGGTGATGTTCGGGCCGCCCATGGCACCGTCGCGCAGGATATCAGTATAGATGATCGCGGCGACGCCTGCATCCTCGAAGGACTTTGCAAGATCGGTGACCATGATGTCGGTTTCGGTCGCCCAGCCTTTGGTGGCGACGCGGCCATTGCGCGCATCAATGCCAACGGCGACCTTGCCGGGAAAGGTGCGGGCGGCTTCGCGCACCAGATCGGGGTTTTCGACGGCGACCGTGCCAAGGATCACGCGGGCAAGGCCCTTATCGAGCCAGCGCTCGATGGTGGCCATGTCACGGATGCCGCCGCCAAGCTGGGCAGGCACATCGCAGGATTTCAAGATCGCCTCGACGGGGGCGGCATTCACAGGGCTGCCTGCAAAGGCGCCGTTCAGATCCACCAGATGCAGCCATGTGCACCCCGCTTTCACGAAGGCGCGGGCCTGGGCTGCCGGGTCGTCGTGAAAAACGGTGGATTGTGCCATATCGCCATGTACGAGGCGCACGGCCTTGCCGTCTTTGAGGTCAATCGCGGGGTATAGGATCATGGGTGGGCCCTTGCACTGTTTCCTGAGCGTTTTGCATGGGCGCGTGCGATTTGCAATGCGGGGCGGCCCTTACGTCATGCTTGCCTGAAACGCGGTTCTCAGCCCAGAGTATTCGCATAGTGGGAGGAGACATTATATGAAAAGCGCAATACTGGCGGCGGCAATCGGCGTCATGATGGCAGGGGCGGGGGCGGCGCTGGCGGCAGACCCGGCCGTGGGCATGTGGAAAACGCAACCCGATGACGGTGCCTATGCCCATGTAGAGCTTGCACCTTGTGGTGCTTCGATCTGTGGCACGATCAAGCGGACCTTCAAGGGAACGCAGGAATACAAATCGGAAAATCTGGGCAAGGAACTGGTCATCGATATGGTGCCCGACGGCAAGGGAAATTATGCGGGGCAGGTCTGGCGTCCGTCCAACAACAAGATCTATATCGGCAAGATGACCGTCGCGGGCGACAGCCTGAAGCTGTCGGGATGTATCGCGGGCGGGCTGTTTTGTTCCAAGCAGGACTGGACCCGCCTTCAGTAACCCATGTGACGGATCTGTTTGCGGCAAGTCCTGAGGCACGTCTTGAGGCAGGGCACCGATGCACCCCGCATCGGTGCTTTTAGTATGGGCACCTTGCCCTATGGGTGCCTTTTTGCGGGTGCCTTGTTTTGCGGGCGATGCGTGGTGGATCAGGGCCGCCAGCTGAGGAAGTTCGAGATCATCTTCAACCCGGTGGTCTGGCTTTTTTCGGGGTGAAACTGCATTCCCAGCATCGTGTCGCGCCCGATCACGGCGGTCACGTCGCCCGCATAATCCACATGCGCCAGCCGTTCCGCCGGGTGCACGACATCCATATGATAGCTATGGACAAAATAGGTGTGATCGCCGCTTTCTATACCGTCAAACACCGGGTGGGGGTGGTCGAGGATCAGGTCGTTCCAGCCCATGTGCGGCACCTTGAGCGCGGGATCAGCGGGGGTGATCCTGGTCACCTCACCCTCGATCCAACCCAGACCCTGGGTGTCTTCGTACTCGCGGCCCCACGAAGCCATCAACTGCATGCCAACGCAGATGCCAAGGAAGGGCCGGCCCTTGACCTCGACGGCTTCGACAAGCGCGGCATGGATACCGCTTTGCCCCTTGAGCGCGGCCATACAGGACGGAAACGCGCCATCGCCGGGCAGCACCAGACGATCCGCGCGTGCCACCACATCCGCGTCTGCGGTCACGATTACGTCGCCCGCGTCGCCTTCGCGGGCCATGCGTTCAAAAGCCTTGTGGGCGGAATGCAGATTGCCTGAGTCGTAGTCGATGATCGCGGTCAGCATAGCTTAAAGCGCGCCTTTGGTGGACGGGATATCGCCTGATTTGCGGGGGTCCACCTCGACCGCGTCGCGCAGGGCGCGGGCCACGGATTTGAACACCGCTTCGGCGATGTGGTGGCTGTTGAGACCGTGCAGCATATCGATATGCAAGGTGATGCCGCCATGCGTGCTGAGCGCCTGAAAAAACTCGCGCACCAGTTCGGTGTCGAAGGTGCCGATCTTTGGCGTTGGAATACGAACGTTCCAGATCAGGAAGGGGCGCGCCGACAGATCAAGGGCGGTGCGGACCAGGGCGTCATCCATTGGCAGCAGGCAGGATCCATAGCGGCGGATGCCACGCTTGTCGCCCAAGGCCGCAGTCAGCGCCTGACCCAGCGAAATGCCGACATCCTCTACGGTGTGGTGATCGTCGATGTGCAGATCACCCTTGGCGGTGATCTTCATGTCGATCAGGGAATGACGGGCCAGTTGATCCAGCATGTGATCGAAAAAGCCGATGCCGGTGTGATTGGCGTAGGCTCCGGTCCCGTCAAGATTGATCTCGACCGTGATTTCGGTCTCTGCCGTCGAGCGGCTGATGGTGGTGTGGCGCATGGCATGTCTCCGGTAGGTTTCGCCCTTATAGCAGCGCGCGCGGCCGCGCCAAGGCCAAGTCGCGCAGCCACGTTCAATCGGGCTTTCCATCAGGTGTTCAATCAGCCATTGCAGCCTATACCCCCATATGTCAGCGTATGAATATCTCAATCAGCCGAAAGCCAGTCATGTCTACCTGCGTTTTTATCCAGATCCGCTGCCGACCCGGCACCACCTACCGTGTTGCCGAAGAAATCGCCCTGCGCGAAATCCATTCCGAGCTTTATTCGACATCGGGGGATTTCGATTTGCTGATGAAACTTTATATCCCCAAAAGCGAAGATGTGGGCGTGTATATCAACGACCATCTTCTGGATATCGAAGGCATTGAACGATCTTTGACCACCATGACCTTCAAAGTGTTTTGAAACCGCTTCTGGCCTTTTTCGCGGCATTGATCTGCAGCGGCCCGGCCGTGGCTGCGCGCACCTACAGCGGCGAAGAGGCAGCAGCATTGCGCTGTGCCAATATGCTGGCCTACACGGCGGTCACGTTGGCGCGCGCCGATATGATTGGCCCCGAGGAAAAGGACGTGATGCTGGGGGTCACTGTGCTGATCCTCGAGAGGCACGTCAGCGGCACCCGTGCCGAGAAGAAAGCGGCCATGGCGGTCATGCGCGACAGGCGCGACATCACGACGACATTGGCCGACTATCGTGACAATGCTGCCAAGTGTCTGGTTCAGTTTCCCATCAACTAGCGGGTCAGGCGGCTGCGAATTTTGTGGCATAGCGCATCTTGGCCCGTCCCAAGGCACGATCCGCCGTTTTCTTGACACGCTGCGTCCGATTGGCGTTGGGCGCAATCGGTGTGCCGACAGATACCGCTACCGGCGTATCAAATTCGACAGGCAAGAGGGGGCCCGCGTCGTCCAGCTTGCGCTGGAGCGCCTTTTCGATCTTGTCCCAGCCGGGCAGGTTGGGGTCACAGGTGATGCACAGGAACGATCCGTTGCCTTCGTAAGACATCAAAAGATGCGGGCAGGTTACCACGTCAGAAATCGCATCTGCGAGATCGCTCAGGATTGTGGCAAATTCATAGCTGGTGCTTGCATGGTAAACCGACGCTGCGTCATCAAGGGCGACACAAAAGACCTGATGGTTGTCCAGATCCTTGCGGTCCAGCTGGATCAGATAGTTGCCAAGCGAAAACGACAGGATCACACGATCGACATGGGCAAGATGCAGCTTTTCGTGCAGGCCAAAGTCGTGCTGTCCGCGTGCGGCGCGTGGCGGGATTTTGCCCGGATCAACGCGTTTGATGGTTTTCGATGTCTCAAGCAGCCGTTCAGCGACGCGCATCCGGTTTTGAATGTCCTTCAGATTGAACGGCTTGGCGATGTAATCATTCGCGCCGGCCGCGAATGAATTCTCGATGGACACCGAATCTGTCTTGGCGGTCAGCATCAGAATCGGTTTTTCGACATAACCGGGGACCTGACGTATCCGTTTGCACAGTTCAATGCCGTCCATCCGGGGCATATCCACGTCCAGCAAAAAGCAATCATAGGGTGGGTCCGCGCGCGCGATCTTTTTCAACGCGTCAGCCGCGCCAGACGCGGTGTGAACGCTGGACATCTCGACGCGCGAAAACGCGGATGTAATGAGCTCAAGTACAATGGGGTCATCGTCAACGGCGAGAATTTTCATCTTTTGCTCCTTTGGGTCTGAGACCTTCTGTCGAATCCAGCGGCTCACCGGCGGTTGATTTCTAGGTAAAGTGTAAAATCGACCAGATTATGGCACTCAGGGTAGAATTTCGTCATGTTTTGCGCATTTCGGTTTGCACGTAAATACGAAACCATCGCCCAATTATCGGCACATTGTGCACTTATTAAGCCTGAGGAGACTGATAACTTTAACGAAATACCGATTGGACACTATCATGCGAAAGCATCTTTTTCTGGTTCCTGTACTTCTTGGCGCGGGGCTGGGGGCTTGTACGGGTGCGCCGCATCCAGACGTAACGAATATGCGCCCTGCGGCCAGCAGCATGTCATTCCTTGCCGCCCCGCAGGATGACGTCATCATGGCGGAACAATCCAAGGCGTTGGCACAGGCTATGGACAAGATTGTCCGCGAATCCACCATAAAACATGCGGCCATTGGCGCGGCTGTCGGGTGCGGTGTTGCGGTGCTGGCATCGACAGGGGCAAGCAAATGTCTGGTGGGTGCCGCTGCCGGGGGTGCGATGGGAGCAGTGAGCGGCGTGATTAGTGGAAAGCGCGACGTTGCGCATCGGCTTGAGCTTGTGTCAGCCAATCAGTTGGTCCGCACCATTCGGGCGTCTAGGGGGCATCTCACGTCGATTACCAGTGACCTGCCTGAAATGCTCGCAAATCAGGAGGCAGAGGTTCTGATGTTGCAGCAGCAAAAAGCAAGCGGTGTCCTTTCGCACGAAGACTATGACGCGCGTGTCGGCAGCATCCGTGCGGCCAGAACCGAGTTGGCCGAGACGTTGCTGTTGTCGTCGCAACAGGCTGCGGTTGCGCGCAGCAATCTCAGCCAGGCAGCCGCTCAGGGGCAGTCCGGGCTGGAATGGCACATGGGCGCAATTGATCAGATGGAGCGGGACACGCTGTCGGCGCGGGCGCAGATTTCTTTGCTGTAAGGTTTTTAGACGCGCCCATCTCGGAACGCTCTGCTTTGATTAGGCAGAGCGTTTTTTTTGGACAGATCTATTTGATAAGCGGGTGCCTGAAAACACAAAGGCCGCCCGAAGGCGGCCTTGCGTCATCTGCTGGGGTTGCAGAAACCAGTTGGAGCGGGCGAGGCGATTCGAACGCCCGACCCTAACCTTGGCAAGGTTATGCTCTACCCCTGAGCTACGCCCGCATCCTCTGGTGAGCCGTGAGATACCCATAGGGAGCTTTGGCTGCAAGGGAAAAAACCACTTATCTGAAAAATATTTTTGGGCGGATTTCCGATTGCCGGGGAAGCGCCACAGGCGTGCACCGCGACCCTTGTTTGTGCTTGCGTTCCACGGGCCCGACAGGGCGGGAGAATGAAACGCAAAAGGGCCCCAACCGCCGTTGGAGCCCTTGATTTCTTGAAGCGAGGCCAGATCAGTGGCTGTGCTGCTTGTCCCAATCTGCCTGCTTTGGCAGGGTTTCGAACGTATGCTCAGGGGGTGGGCTTGGCAATGTCCACTCCAGCGTATCGGCATATTCGTTCCATGGGTTTGCCGCCGTGCTGCGCGCGCCCCGTGTCAGCGTGTAGAACATCACACCGAAGAAGAACAGGAATGACGCGAAGCTAAGGAAGGCACCGATCGAAGACCAAAGGTTCCAATACGCAAACGCTTCGGGATAGTCGATGTAGCGACGTGGCATCCCCTGACGACCCAAGAAGTGTTGTGGGAAGAAGGTCAGGTTCGCACCGATGAACATCGCCCAGAAGTGCAGTTTGCCCGCCCATTCTGGATACATCCGGCCCGACATCTTGGGCAGGTAAAAGTAGATCCCTGCGAAGATCGCGAACACCGCACCAAGGCTCATCACATAGTGGAAGTGCGCAACCACATAGTATGTGTCATGGTAGTAACGGTCGACCGCAGCCTGCGACAGGACGATCCCTGTCACGCCACCGACGGTGAACAGGAACAGGAAGCCAAAGGCCCACAGCATCGGTGTTTTGAACTCGATCGAGCCGCCCCACATTGTCGCGATCCAGCTAAAGACCTTCACGCCGGTCGGGACCGCAATAACCATTGTCGCGAGCATGAAATACGCTTGCTGGTTCAGTGACAGGCCGACGGTGTACATGTGGTGTGCCCACACGACAAAGCCCAGTGCCCCGATGGCGATGATCGCCCAGACCATTGGCAGGTAGCCAAAGATCGGCTTGCGGCTGAAGGTCGCGATGACGTGGCTGATGATACCAAAACCTGGAAGGATAATGATGTACACTTCGGGGTGACCGAAGAACCACAAGATGTGCTGATACAGAATCGGGTCGCCGCCACCGGCCGGATCAAAGAACGCGAAGCCAAAGTTGCGGTCCATCAGCAACATGGTGATCGCGCCGGCCAGAACGGGCAGGGACAAAAGGATCAGCCAGCTGGTGACAAAGATTGACCAGCTGAACAGCGGGACTTTGAACAATGTCATGCCGGGGGCACGCATGTTCAGGAAGGTTGTGATCATGTTGATCGCACCCAGGATCGAAGACGCACCAGAGACGTGGACCGCGAAGATCGCGAAATCCATCGACATTCCGCCTTCACGCACGGACAAAGGCGGATAGAGAACCCAACCCACGCCAGAGCCCATCTGTCCGCTGCCGCCCGGTGTGAGGACCGAACAAATCGCCAGCGTTGTACCGCCTACATAAAGCCAGAAAGACAGGTTGTTCATGCGCGGGAACGCCATGTCGGGCGCGCCGATTTGCAAGGGCATGAAGTAGTTGCCGAACCCGCCGAACAGGGCCGGAATAACAACAAAGAACATCATCAGGATGCCGTGCGCCGTGATCAGCACGTTCCAGAGGTGGCCGTTTGGCGTACAGGTCGCCGAGCTGTCGGCGATGAAACGCGCACCTTCCATACACATGTACTGAACACCTGGGTGCATCAGCTCAAGGCGCATATAGATGGTGAAGCTTACAGAGATGAAGCCAACAAGGGCTGAGACGATCAGATACAGAATACCGATGTCTTTGTGGTTTGTGGACATGAACCAGCGTGTGAAAAATCCGCGCTCGTCGTGATGGTCTTGCCCGTGAATGGCTGCGTCTGCCATGCGGTGCCTCCTGAATATGGTTAGTCAACTCGCGCCCCGGCAAGGGACGCGCATTGAATTACAAAGGGTTCTAGTGCGGCTTGGCTATAGGGGCAATGCCCCCGTTTGACGCAGGGTATGAATTTTCGGGCAAAAGTGCGAATGGTTTTCCGCCTGCGGTTCTGGTGCCACAGTCCGAATTTTACTATTTTGCGAAAGGATCTGATCCAAAGGGCTAGGCCAAAATCGTAAAAGATATGTAAATTGCTGAATATATCTGTGCTTCCGGGCCTGGCACACCGCGATCGCACCAAACAACTCTGTCTAGGCAAGGCCCCGCGTGCGCCTTCGGTTTGAAATACCAAGAGCGGCAAGCGTTCAAAGCCGACCTTCTACGATTCGCGCTGCATCACATGCTGAAACTGCGACTTCAACGCCACATCAAGCGCATCCATCGTCACGGGCAGCCCCAGATCAACCAGAGAGGTCACACCATGTGCGCGGATGCCGCAAGGTACGATGCCGTCGAAATGCGAGAGATCCGGATCGACGTTGATGCTGATTCCATGAAAGCTGATCCATCTGCGCAACCGAATCCCGATGGCCGCGATCTTGTCTTCGGCGATCTCTCCGGTGGCATTTGCAGGCTTTTCGGGGCGTTTGACCCATACGCCAACCCGTCCAGGCCGAATTTCGCCCCTGATGTTGAAGGTATCAAGTGTGGCTATAACCCAAGCTTCCAGCTGTTGCACGAAAAGCCGCACATCCCGCCCGCGCTCTGCGACATTCAACATCACATAGACCACCCGCTGCCCCGGTCCGTGATAGGTATACTGTCCGCCGCGCCGCGTTTCATAAACCGGAAACCGTCCGGGATCCGTCAGATCTTCGGCCTTGGCCGAGGTGCCCGCCGAGTAGAGCGGCGGGTGTTCCACCAGCCAGATGCACTCTTCCGCTTCGCCTTGCGCGATCATCGTGGCGCGCGCTTCCATCCACGCTTCGGCGGCGCGATAATCGGTCAGCCCGTCAGATATGATCCATTCCACCATGGGCGAGCTTTAGCGCCCGCATCGCGGCTTGAAAAGCCGTGCGATCAGGCCGCGTCCTTTTCAGCCAGGATCTTTCGCACGATCTGGGCGTAATTTGCCGCACCCTGCGCCCCGGTCACCAGATATTTCCCATCAAACACCATTGCGGGCACGCCAGAGATACCTTGCGACGTCCAAAGTCCTTCCAGTTCGCGCACCTTTTCGGCGTAGGTGCCATTTTCCAGCACCTCAAGCGCGGTGCCCCGGTCAAGCCCAACGTCGCCCGCAATATCCGCCAGCACCTTTGGGTCCGATACATCACGTTGCGCGGTAAAATGCGCGTCAAACAACGCGAGCTTAAGCGGATGCTGCATGTTGAACATTTGTGCCCAATGCAACAGTTGGTGCGCGGCAAAGCTGTTCACGATCCGGCTGTCGGGGGTAAACTGGAAATCAATGCCCAAGCCTTTGCCGATCTCGACCAAATTCTTGCGGTTCTGCGCAGATTGCTCGGGCGAAGCGCCGTATTTCTCGACGATATGTTCGGTCATATTCTGACCTTCGGGGCCCATTTGCGGGTTCAGCTCGAAAGGATGCCACCGCACGGACGCCCCTATGCCGACCTGCCCAAGGGCCCGCTCAAGCTGTCGGTAGCCGACGATGCACCAGGGGCACATGACATCCGAAATAATGTCAACCTGAAGGGCAGGGGCACCGGTCGTGCTATCATCTTGCGGGCGGGCATCTTGTGGCATTGGGTCACCTGTTTTTAAGCGTCTTGCCGTAATGTTTGATCTTTTCGTCCCATTTCAAGTGCAGCGCCGGAAATGCACCGGTTTCGATGCCTGAAACCGCCCCCGCGCCACCCTTTTCAAATTCATGCGAATTGCCTCTTCACAAGGCCGCACAGTTTGTCTAAACGAGCGTCACCATCCATGGCGTGCGGTCGTGGCGGAATGGTAGACGCGCAGCGTTGAGGTCGCTGTGGGGTAACACCCGTGAGAGTTCGAGTCTCTCCGACCGCACCAATTTTCCCTCATACGTGACGATGATCCTTTGCAGACCGACACCCGGTCTTGAAAAGCGGATGTCGTGTCGCGAGCAGACATTCTGCCGTGTCTAATTCCCCAAGGCCCGCCGCAGGTCTGCTTTAAGATCTTCGATATCCTCGATCCCGACAGAAACGCGCAACAGGCCCTCGGGAATGCCGGTGTGCGGCTCGATCGTGTGGCGGTGTTCGACCAGGCTTTCAACGCCGCCCAACGATGTGGCGCGGTGAAAGAGCTGTAGCCGTCCGGCAACCCTCAGCGCGGCTTGCGCACCGCCGCGGACCACGAAAGACAACAACGGTCCGAATCCTCCGCTCATTTGTTTCGTGGCCAGATCATGGCCCGGATGTTCCGGCAGACCGGGGTAAAGCACCCCTTCTACGGCGGGATGGCCGATCAAAAATTCAGCAAGTGCCTGCGCATTGCGCGACATCTCTCGCATGCGCAGGGGCAGGGTGCGCATGCCGCGCACCAGCAGCCACGCCTCAAAGGGGCCGATTACCGCGCCCGCATCATGGCGGTCTGCCTTGATGTCTGCCCAGAACTGCGACTCTGTGGCGTTGGTCGCCAGAACGCCCGCCAGCACGTCGGAGTGTCCGTTGATGCCCTTTGTCGCCGAATGCATCACGATGTCGGCCCCATGCGCCAGCGGTTTTTGCAGCACGGGGCTGGCGGCGGTGCTGTCGACCATCAATAGGCCCCCGCCCGCGTGTACTGCTTTGGCGGCAGCGCTGATGTCAGCCACGCGCAGCCATGGGTTTGAGGGGGTCTCGATCAACGCCAGGGCGGGTTTGAAATCCGCACAGATTTGCGCAAAGGCTGCGGCGTCTGATGCGTCAACTTCACGCAACTCAATCCCCCGACGGGCACAGAAATCACGGACCCATTTTGTTGTGCCCCAATAGATCTGGGATTGCAAAACCACGCGCCCGCCATTTGGAACGGTACGAAAAGCCGCCGCAATCGCGGCCATGCCCGACGGGAACAGCAAGGTATCCACCGCCCCTTCAAGCCGTCCCAGAACGGTTTCGGCCACGCGCACGATATCGCTTTGATCGCGCAGATAGATGTTGTCGGGCCGCAACGGTTGATACGCCTCGTCGCGCAGATACGTTGTGGACATCTGCAAGGCAGGCACCACACCGCCGCTTTGCAGATCGACCGCCCCCCCGGCCTGCGCTGCAATTGTGGCGGGGTTCAGCTTTGACGTATCAGAAAAGTCAGACATGGGGGCAGCCGTTTCTTAAAAAGGGATCCTGTTTCAACTCCCTACTCCTAAGCCGTGGCCCCGGCAAAGCGCCAGCCCCAAAATGGCTGAACGCCGCCCTGCTTCATTTTGCCAGATAAACTCCCGCCGGAGGCGCCCGGCTCGCCCCCGCGACCCAGGGCAAAAAGGGTCCGCCCCCGTTGATACTTGTCCTTTATCCCCCTGCGGGCTATCCCGCGCTTACGCGTCCATGCCCCTAGATAAAGGTATCACCACATGATTCCCCGCTATTCCCGCCCCGAAATGGTTGCAATCTGGTCCCCCGAAACCAAGTTTCGCATCTGGTTCGAGATCGAGGCCCATGCCTGCGACGCGATGGCCGATCTGGGCGTCATTCCGCGTGCGAACGCCGACGCGGTCTGGAAAGCCCGTGATGTGGAATTCGACGTGGCGCGGATCGACGAGATTGAAGCGGTGACCAAACATGACGTGATCGCCTTTCTCACCCATCTGGCCGAACATGTCGGCAGTGACGAGGCGCGGTTCGTGCATCAGGGGATGACGTCGTCGGACGTGCTTGACACCTGCTTCAACATCCAGCTGACGCGCGCCGCCGATATTCTGATCGCCGATATGGGCCTGCTGTTGGCGGCCCTCAAGCGGCGCGCGCTGGAGCATAAAGATACGGTGCGCGTGGGCCGCAGCCATGGTATTCACGCCGAACCGACAACGATGGGCCTGACCTTTGCCCGTTTCTACGCCGAGATGGACCGCAACCTGCGCCGCCTCAAGACCGCCCGCGAGGAAATCGCGACGGGCGCGATCTCGGGGGCTGTTGGGACATTCGCCAATATCGATCCGCGCGTCGAAGAGCATGTCTGCGAGAAGCTGGGTCTGACCGCTGAGCCGATCAGCACACAGGTGATTTCCCGCGACCGACACGCCGCTTTCTTTGCGGCGCTTGGCGTGGTTGCAAGCTCGATCGAAAACGTCGCGACCGAAGTGCGGCACATGCAGCGCACCGAGGTGCTTGAGGGGGCAGAGTTCTTTTCGGCCGGGCAAAAAGGCTCGTCCGCGATGCCGCACAAGAAGAACCCTGTGCTGACCGAAAATCTGACCGGTCTGGCGCGGACTGTTCGCATGGCTGTCATCCCTGCGATGGAAAACGTGACACTCTGGCACGAGCGCGACATATCGCATTCCAGCGTTGAACGCGCGATCGGACCTGACACCACCATCACGCTTGATTTTGCGCTGCACCGCCTGACAAATGTGATCGACAACATGCTGATCTATCCTGACAACATGCTGGCGAACATGAATAAATTCAGCGGTCTGGTCATGTCTCAGCGGGTGCTGCTGGCCTTGACACAGGCCGGTGTCAGCCGCGAAGACAGCTACAAAATGGTGCAGCGCAACGCGATGAAGGTCTGGGAAGACGGCAAGGACTTCAAGACCGAGCTTCTGGCAGATCCCGAAGTCGTCGCAGCATTGGGCGTGGGCGTCATCGAGGAGAAATTCGATCTGGGCTATCACACCAAACATGTGGACACGATCTTTGCGCGGGTCTTCGGGGACTGACGCTTGGACAGACCCGCTTGTGCGACACTCTGCCCCGGAAACTGGCCCGGAAAACTCCTTTGAGAATTCAGCAAGCGCCTGTACGCTGAAGCTGCATATCAAAGGAGTAGTATGATGAAACTTGGAATTGCACTATCAACCCTGGCCCTTGTGGTTCTGCCATCGCTGAGTTTTGCGATGTGCGGCTCGGAAAAACACGCCATGTCCTGCGCCGAGGGGATGACGTTTGATGCCGAAACAGGCAGCTGCGTCACTGCGACAACATCCTGATACTATCGATAACATGTAATGTTCTGCACCCGTGCCGCTTTACCTGCGGGACGGGTGCTCTAGATTAGAACTCCAACGCCCCGTGAAGGAGAATTCGAAAATGCGGTTCCTGCTTTCTGCTGCGCTTGCGCTGTCTATTCCTGTCGCCGTATTCGCGGCTGGTGACGAGACCGCACCGCCGAAAAAACCGGCTGTCAGTTGTGAAACCGGAATGGTTTATGATGCCAAGACCAAGAAATGCGTCACCGCAAAAGACAGCCGTCTGACACCGGATGACCTATACCAAACCGTGCGGCAGCTTGCCTATGCGGGCCGGTATGCGGATGCTCAGGTGGTGCTGGCCGCGATGCCGCAGGATGATGACCGCACGCTGACCTATATGGGTTTTACCAGTCGCAAGATGGGCAACGATGCGCAAAGCGAAGCGTATTACACCCGTGCCTTGCAGGTTAACCCTGCCAACATTCTTGCGCGGTCCTACATGGCGCAGGGAATGGTCGAAAAAGGCAACATCAAGGATGCCATCGCGCAACTGCGTGCGATCCGGTCCTATGGCGGGGGCGGCACCTGGGCCGAGGCGTCTTTGAAGGCGGCAATCGCGACAGGGAAAACTTTTAACTACTGATCTTTGAGGGGTTCGATTTTTGTTCACCTTTGACTGCCAGAACGTTGGTCGACGTAGGGGCAGCTGAAGGGGCGTATGAATGAACGAAATGGTACCGTTGGGTCGAATGAACACGATGCCCTCCGTGTCAAAGTTTGGTGGCGCGGCGGCCCCACTCAGCAGGCGGGCCAAAGCTGCAATCGTCGTTCGGTTGCTGCTTAACGACGGCGCAGATATCCCGCTGGAGGATCTGCCAGAGGATTTGCAGGCGCTGCTGACCCAGCAGATGGGGTCAATGCGCACCGTTGATCGCGACACTCTTAGCGCTGTCGTCGATGAATTCGCGCAAGAACTTGCCAACGTCGGCCTCTCGTTTCCGGGTGGCATCGCGGGTGCGCTTACGGCGCTTGACGGAAAAATCAGTCGGCAGACCGCAGACCGTCTGCGCAAGGAAGCCGGTGTGCGCCAGCTTGGCGACCCCTGGGACCGGCTGCGGGCGCTTGATGCACAGGCCTTGTTGCCGATGATCGAGAACGAAAGCATCGAAGTCGCCGCCGTGGTGTTGTCAAAACTGAAAGTTTCGCTTGCCGCTGAACTGCTTGGGCTGATGCCGGGGCCAAAGGCGCGTCAGATCACCTATGCGGTTTCGCTTACCAGCAACGTCACTTCTGAAGCTGTCGATCACATTGGCCTTTCTCTGGCCAGCCAGCTGGATTCCGTGCGTGTCAGCGCGTTCGACAACGGACCGGTGGAACGTCTCGGTGCGATTCTGAATTCATCCACTGCACTGATACGCGATGACATGCTGAGCGGGTTGGAGGAAACCGATCAGGGTTTCGCCAAGGCCGTGCGCAAGGCGATCTTTACCTTCGCCAACATCCCTGAACGCATCACGCCGCGCGACATTCTCCGTGTCCTGCGGGGCGCGGACCCTGCGCAGATTGTCATCGCTCTCGCCGGGGCCGAGGCGGCGGGCGAGACCGAGGCGATGACCTTCATCCTCGACAACATGTCGAAACGCATGGCCACCCAAATGCGCGAAGACATCGCCGAAACCGGACGCGTGAAACCGGCGGATGCCGAGGCCGCAATGGCGTCCATCGTGGCGGTCATCCGCCAGATGGAAGCTGACGGTGAACTGCAACTGATCCAGGAAGACGAGGAGGAGTGATCTGACTTGTTGCACCGTGCCATGCACGTTAAAGAACCCGCGTCCCCCTTTCCGGTGGGGACGCTTTTGTTTCGGAGGCGTATGCCCGATCCCACGCAAGCCCCCCCCGATCCTTTCGCACGGCGCGCGGGTCACTATCTGACCAACGCAGTTGTCGTCGGGCTGATCCGGGTCGCGTTGTTGATCCCTTACCGCGCGCGGCTGTCCTTTGTGGGATGGGTTGTGCAACATGTCATCGGGCCGCTTGCAGGCTATGCGGGACGCGCGCGCGCGAATATTGCGATGATCTGGCCCGACCTGCCGCGCGCGCGGCGCGATCAGATCGTGGCCAAATGCCTGAACAACGTTGGCCGCAGTTTTATCGAGAATTATTCACCCCGCGATTTTCCCGCGCGGATGGCGCGGCAGTCTCCGACCGGCGCGGGGGTCGCGGCGTTGGAAGATGCGGCTGCCAAAGGCCAACCGGTAATTCTGGTCACCGGCCACTACGGCAATTACGAGGCCACGCGTGCCTGTCTGGTGGCGCGGGGATACACCATTGGCGGGCTTTACCGCGATATGAAGAACCCATATTTCAACGCCCATTATGTCAAGACCATGGAAGCATTCGGGGGGCCGGTTTTCCCCCAGGGCCGCCGCGGAACCGCGGGTTTCGTGCGCCACCTGAAGGATGGTGGCCAGCTTGTCTTGCTGTTTGATCAGCATGTGTTCGGCGCACCTGCTCTGGAATTTCTGGGCCAGCCTGCAAACACGGCTCTGTCAGCGGCGGAACTGGCGCTGCGCTATGGCGCCTTGCTGATCCCGTTCTACGGCATTCGCCAGCCTGACGGGGTATCGTTCGAAACCGTGCTTGAGGCACCTGTGCCTCATTCCGATGCGCTTGCCATGACCCAGGCCCTGAACGACAGTCTGGCGGCCCGCATACATGCAGATCCGGAACAATGGTTCTGGGTTCACCGCAGATGGCGCAGTCAGGTTAATCCGGGCTGACGCAGCTATCTGATCCGGGCGGCGGCAACAATCTGGCCCGCCTTGGCCCGCTGGATCAAGACGACAACGGGCTCGTCACCGGACAGGCCGGTTGATATCTCAAGCGGTTCCTGTGCGTCCCATTCGCCAAGAACCGTCCAGTTTTTGGCGATGTTGTGATATTCAAACGTATGACCCGCGTTTTCGCCGCGTTTGATCTGGGTCATCGCACTGGGAATGTAGCGCAACATATGCACGGTAAAGGGTCCCTTGATGGCCGACAGCGCCCTTGCCGTGATATCAAGAGTATTGCCGCGCCGGGACAGGGTCAGGTCAACTTTTGCAGGTTCGTTTTGGTGCGCTGCGATCGCTTGCGACAGCTTCATCGGTTTGGCACCGACCACATCGGTTTGGCCGTTCACGATCATCTCTGGCGTGTAAACGGATTTTCGCCCCCCCGCAGACGCATACGCGCGCTGGCGTTTTGCATGGGCCGCATCGCCAAACGGGTCTTCCCAGCCGATGTAATCCCAATAATCGACGTGCAGCGCGAGGGCGATCACATCGTCGCGCTGTGAAAGTTCGCCAAGCAACCTGTCGGCAGGCGGGCAAGACGAGCACCCTTGCGAGGTGAAAAGTTCAACCACGACCGGGCGGTCTTGCGCCAGAGCACCGGTGGCGCACACCACGCCCAAGGCCAGGGCAGACAGGATCAGGCGTTTCATCGGCGGCACCGCTTTCGTGTTATTTGAATTTGTGTAGACCGGACTACATCTAATTGCCACTCAAGCTTTGTTGAAGCGCTGTAACGTCATCGACCCCGTGATGGCCCCGTGATCGGCCCGGTGTTCCAACTGCCGGATCTGGTGGAGTTTGTGTAAATTTTTGTACACAATGGTATACATTTACGGTCTCTGGCGATGATTGCAGTTGAAAAGCCCCGTCTGTTAAGGCATTCAGGCCCCAAGTTACTGCACTCTTTTCAACCCATAGAGGGAGCCTTCCATGACTATTATCGTTGGCCAGGATACCACCAAAACCCGCAAGACACTGACATCGGGCGACCAGTCTGTCGCCTATTATTCGATTCCAGCGGCTCAGGAAGCCGGGCTTGGTGATTTCTCAAAGCTGCCTGCCGCGTTGAAGGTGGTGCTTGAAAACATGCTGCGGTTCGAAGACGGCAAGACCGTCACCGTCGATGACATCAAGGCGTTTGCCGAATGGGCGACCAAGGGCGGCAAGAACCCCCGCGAGATCGCCTATCGTCCGGCGCGCGTGCTGATGCAGGATTTCACCGGCGTGCCTGCCGTGGTCGATCTGGCTGCAATGCGTGACGGGCTGGTTGCCCTTGGCGGCAATGCGGACAAGATCAACCCGCTCAATCCCGTTGATCTGGTCATCGACCACTCTGTCATGATCGACGAATTTGGTAATCCGCGCGCGTTCCAGATGAACGTTGACCGCGAATACGAACGCAATATCGAACGCTACACTTTCCTCAAGTGGGGTCAAAAAGCGTTCAACAACTTCCGCGTTGTGCCCCCCGGCACCGGCATCTGCCACCAGGTTAACCTTGAATATTTGGCGCAAACCGTCTGGTCCGACAAGGATCAGAACGGGGAAGAGGTTGCCTATCCCGACACATTGGTCGGTACCGATAGCCACACCACAATGGTCAACGGCATGGCCGTTCTGGGCTGGGGCGTTGGCGGGATCGAGGCCGAGGCCGCGATGCTGGGCCAGCCGATTTCGATGCTGATCCCTGAAGTTGTCGGGTTCGAGCTGACGGGCCGCATGATGGAAGGCACCACCGGCACCGATCTGGTGCTCAAGGTTGTCGAAATGCTGCGCGCCAAAGGCGTGGTGAACAAATTCGTGGAATTCTATGGCGAGGGGCTGGATCACCTGCCGCTGGCCGACCGCGCGACAATCGCCAACATGGCCCCCGAATACGGCGCGACCTGCGGGTTCTTCCCGATTGATGGCGAAACCCTGCGGTACATGCGCACCACAGGCCGCGACGAAGACCGGATTGCACTGGTCGAAACCTACGCCAAGGAAAACGGCATGTGGCGCGGCGATGACTATGCGCCGATCTATACCGATACGCTTAGCCTTGATATGGGCACCATCGTGCCTGCGATTTCGGGGCCAAAGCGCCCTCAGGATTACATTGCACTGACCAAGGCGCACACGGCGTTTGCCGAATACGTCAAGGGCGTGCGCGGCGGTGCCGACGCCACCGAGACAGCGGAAGTCCGCTGGGAAGGCGAGGGCGGTCAGCCCGAACCACGCGAGATTCCCGGCGATGAGGGCAACCACAAGCGCGGCTATGTCCAGACCGATGACGGAAACTATCAGCTGCATGACGGGTCCATCGTGATTGCGTCGATCACCTCGTGCACGAACACGTCAAACCCCTATGTGATGATCGGTGCCGGCCTTGTCGCCCGCAAGGCGCGCGCCTTGGGCCTGAACCGCAAGCCCTGGGTCAAGACGTCGCTGGCACCGGGGTCGCAGGTGGTATCTGCCTATCTTGAAGCGGCCAATCTTCAAGAGGACCTTGACGCAATCGGCTTTAACCTTGTCGGCTACGGCTGCACGACCTGTATCGGCAATTCCGGACCGCTTGATCCTGCGATCAGCAAGGCGATCAACGATTACGATCTGATCGGCACGTCGGTCCTGTCGGGCAACCGCAACTTCGAGGGCCGCATCAGCCCGGATGTGCGCGCCAACTATCTGGCTTCGCCACCGCTGGTTGTGGCCTATGCGCTGGTGGGTGACATGAACGTCGATCTGGCCAACAGCCCGCTGGGGCAGGACAAGGACGGCAATGATGTCTACCTTAAGGACATCTGGCCCTCGACTCAGGAAATTGCGGAACTGGTCGAACAGACCGTGACGCGCGAAAGCTTCCAGGAAAAATACGCCGACGTGTTCAAGGGCGACGAAAAGTGGCAGGCGGTCGAAACCACCGACAGCCTGACCTATGATTGGCCGCCCACGTCGACTTATGTGCAGAACCCGCCCTATTTCCAGGGTATGTCGCCAGAGCCGGGGACGATTTCCAACATCGATGACGCCAAGGTACTTGCGGTCCTGGGTGACATGATCACCACAGATCACATCAGCCCCGCGGGATCGTTCAAGGAAACCACGCCTGCTGGCCAATATCTGATCGAACGTCAGGTGCCGCTTCGTGAATTCAACTCGTATGGCAGCCGTCGCGGCAACCACGAAGTCATGATGCGCGGCACCTTTGCCAACATCCGCATCAAGAACGAGATGCTCGATGGGGTAGAGGGCGGCTATACCAAAGGCCCCGATGGCAAACAGACATCGATTTTCGATGCGGCGATGGCCTATCAGGAACAAGGCACACCGCTGGTTATTTTTGGGGGTGAACAATACGGTGCGGGGTCCAGCCGTGACTGGGCCGCCAAAGGCACCGCACTTTTGGGCGTCAAAGCGGTCATCGCCGAGAATTTTGAACGTATCCACCGGTCGAACCTTGTCGGCATGGGGGTCATTCCGTTCGAATTCACCAATGGCGACACGCGCAAGTCACTGGGCCTGACGGGCGAAGAGACTGTCTCGATTTCGGGGCTTGATACGATCAAGCCGCTTCAGGAAGTGCCGTGCAAGATCACGATGGCTGACGGATCTGTCAAAGACATCATGATCAAGTGCCGCATCGATACCGCGATCGAGATTGAGTACATCGAACATGGCGGTGTGCTGCACTACGTGCTGCGTGATCTGGCGAAATCTGCCTGAACCCATTGTCGCGACGGGCTGTCGCGGCCCCTATAAACATCAACGCCCATCAGGTTTCCGCCTGGTGGGCGTTTCGCGTTTCAGGAATGTCCTGAAAAGCAACAGGTCCGTGCCAGGGGGAATGTGCCGATCGGACGAGGGAAGGTTTGGCCGGTGGGATTTCGGTGTTCACAATCGCGCATTCGCCCCTTAGTCTGACCATAGTGTGATCGCCGATACGGGATGAAACCCTTTAATAATTGGTGAAATTCGGCGAATACTGCTGACGTGGGCCGGGAATGGCCTAAGTAAATGTTAGTTTGATATTTTTATCGGTAAAAGGGGTGCCTCATGGCGCGATCTACGACTGACGCTGTTTTGGGGGCCTTGCGTGCGACCACGGCTGCCTTGGCTTTCATCTGGATCGGCTGCGCGGGGCAATCCGCCACACTTGCGATCACCGGCGTCGAAGACGGGTCCGACCTTTATGACGCCCTGTCGGGTGGGTCACTGCTGCGCGAACAGACGGCGGAAGATGCCACACCGACCACTCAGGAATTGCTGGCCGCTGCGCAGGCTGATTATGCGCGCCTTTTGGCGGTGCTTTATGATCAGGGCTATTTCGGCGCGGTGATCAAGATCACGGTCGACGGGGTCGAGGCGTCGACGATTGCGCCGGTCGCACCGCCCAGCCAGATCAACAGGGCTGTCATCGCCGTTGAACCGGGCAGAAAATTCACCTTTTCGCGCGCAGATATCGCCCCCGTGGCGCAGGGCACCACATTGCCCGAAGGCTTTGCCGTGGGCCAGACAGCACGCCTTGGCGTGCTGAAGGAAACGGTCAGCGCCGGTATCGACGGCTGGCGCGATCAGGGCCATGCAAAAGCGGCCCTGGCCCGGCAAGAGCTGACAGCGCGGGTGCCAGACAGCACCCTGAGTGCGGATTTGACGCTTGATCCCGGTCCGCGCCTGCGGTTTGGCGACCTAAGCGTGCAAGGCCAAAGCGCCGTGCGCAGGGAACGAATACTTGAAATTGCGGGGCTTCCGGTGGGAGAGGTCTATTCGCAAGAGCAGCTTGATCTGGCGGCCACGCGGTTGCGGCGCACGGGTGCCTTCAGCTCTGTTGCGATGATCGAAGCCGACAAGATTACCGCCCCTGATTTGCTGCCAATCACAGCGCAGATCACCGATGCCAAGCCGCGCCGTTTCGGGTTCGGCGCTGAACTGTCCTCTCTCGAAGGGTTGACGCTAAGCAGCTATTGGCTGCATCGTAATCTTCTTGGCGGGGCCGAAAGCCTGCGCGTCGATGGCGAGGTGTCGGGCATCGGAGGCAGTTCGGGCGGCACGGACTATCGCCTTGCCACCCGGTTCGAGCGACCCGCAACTTTCAACGCCGACACGAATTTTTACGCTCTGGCCGAACTCCAGCAACTGGATGAGGTTAATTTCTTCTCGCGCCAACTGGATCTTGAGGCGGGGATTGAACGCATCGCCAGTGAAAACCGGACCTATACGTTTGGGGTGGGCCTGCGCACGGCGGAAACCCGCGATGCATTTGGCACCAACAAATATACGCTGCTGACCCTGCCGCTAAGCGCAGAACACGATTTCCGCGACAACCGGCTTGATGCCAAGGACGGCTATTATGCCAAGGCCAGCGTCACGCCGTTTCTGGCCGTTTCAGGGTCTTCCAGCGGTGTGCGCAGCTATGTTGACGTGCGCGGCTACAAGACGTTTGGCACCACGCGCCCCGTTACCTTTGCGTTGCGCGGTCAGCTGGGGTCGGTTTACGGGCCCGCGCTGTCGCAGGCCCCGGCGGATTATCTGTTTTATTCGGGCGGGGGCGGCACCGTGCGCGGGCAGCCTTATCAAACCCTGGGGGTCGATCTGGGGGGCGGAAACACCGTCGGCGGGCGCAGCTTTGTTGGCCTTTCCGCAGAAGCGCGGGTTAATGTGCGCGACAAGATCGGTGTCGTGGCCTTTGCGGATGCGGGCTATATCGGGGCCGAGGAATTCTATGACGGGTCTGGCCAATGGCATTCGGGGGCGGGCTTGGGCATCCGCTATGCCACCGGCATCGGACCCATTCGTTTTGATGTGGCTGTGCCCACCTCAGGCCCCGCAACAGGGGAAAATTTTCAGGTTTATATCGGTATTGGACAGTCGTTTTGATCCACTTTGCACGCAGTTTTCTGGTTTTTATGATGTTGGTGCTGGCCACGATGGCCAGTGCGCAGGATGATGACAAAGGCTTTTTGACGCGCACCATCCAGAACGCGCTTAGCGGTGCGGGCAGGACCGTCAGCATTGATGGCTTTAGCGGTGCGCTTAGTTCGCAGGCGTCATTTGATCGCATGACCATCTCTGACAACGACGGCGTGTGGCTGACGCTTGAGCAGGTCACGCTGGACTGGACCCGATCGGCGCTGCTGCGGGGGCGCCTTGAGGTGGACGCGCTGACCGCCGAGCGGCTGGAAATCGCAAGACTGCCCGCATCACAGGCCAGCACCCTGCCAGATCCGGAAGCCAAGCCGTTTACCTTTCCCACCATCCCGGATCTGCCTGTTTCCGTTGATGTCGCCAATTTTGCGGTCGACGAGATCATTCTTGGTGCCCCCATTCTGGGAGAGCGCGCGGCGCTGACGCTGAAAGCCAACGCGCTTTTGAACGACAGCACCGCCAAGGTCGATATCACGGCGCGTCGCACCGACGGCACGCGGGGCGTGTTCCAGATTTCGGCCAATCTGAACCGGGATGACAGCCTTGTCGATCTACTGGTCAAGCTGTCGGAAGAACAGGGCGGACTGGTGGCGCAACAACTGAATATACCCGATCAGCCGTCGGTCGATCTGACCGTTTCGGGGCAGGGGCCGTTGTCAAATGTGGTGACAGACATCACCCTGAACACCGACGGACAGGAACGTTTGCAAGGGCAGGTCATCGTGGCCGAGCAGGGCAATTCGGACGCCCCTGACCGCCGCATTCAGGCCGATCTGCGCGGCGATGTCACTTCGCTGATCTTGTCGCAATACCGCTCGTTTTTCGGGTCTGATGTTGCGTTCACCGTGGACGCGCTGATCGAAGCCGATGGCGGGGTCGCAGTAAATGATTTCACGCTGAACGCGCAGGCGGCGCAGCTTCAGGGCAAGATCACGCTGAACAGCAACAAATGGCCAAGCTTTATCGATGTGACCGGCACCGTGGCAAATGCGGACGGTTCGCGGGTTCTTCTGCCCGGAGGGGGCGGCGACACCTATGTGCAACGCGTCGGGTTGGACGTGAAATATGACGCAGACAACGGGGATGCATTGGATGCCAGCTTTGACATCTCGGGTCTGGCCACTGACACATTGGCAATCGACAGCACCCAGCTGAACGTGACCGGCAATTTGCAGGGGTCCGCCGGGACGGTCGGGGAATTCAACGGTGATCTGGTCTTTGCAACCGACGGCATTTCGATGACCAACGCGGCCCTGTCCGAGGCGGTCGGGCGCAGCCTGAAAGGCCAGGCGAATATCGTCTATGTCGAAGGAAATCCGGTCAGGATCACCGGCCTCGATCTGTCGGGCGAGGATTATGGCCTTGCGGGCGGTGTGACCATCGGCGGGCCGGGCGACAGCATGGCGACCCAGCTTGATGCGCGGCTTGAGGCAACCGATATCAGCCGCTTTTCCGCACTTGCGGGCCGCGAGCTGGACGGTGCCGCAAATGTCGATATCAGCGGACAGATCACGCCGCTGGATGGCACATTCGATCTGCAAATCGATGGCCTGACACGCGATCTGAAGGTTGGCATCGAACAGGCAGATGCCCTGCTCGCGGGCGAGACAAATCTAAGCGCCGCAGCTTCGCGCGATCAGACAGGCACGTTTGTCCGCGATCTGTCTCTCAAGAACGACGCGCTGACCGCAGCCGGAGAGCTTGCGCTGCGCTCTGACAACTCCTCGGCGCGGATTGAAGCGTCGCTGGCCGATATCGCTGTTGTCGTCCCGCAATATTCCGGGCCTGTGACCCTCAGGGCGACCGCAGATCAAGATGCCCGCGGGTGGAGCGTGGATGCCGATGTGAGCGGCCCTTACAAATCAAGCATCACTGCAAGCGGGCTGGCAACCGGGCCGGATGCCGCGCTTGATTTTCGGGCCGCGGTGCCGCAACTGCGCGATTTCGTGCCCGACGCGCCCGTCGCCGGTGAGGTGACGCTGGATGGCACGCTGCGCCAGTCCCCCCAAGGATATGTCGTAGACACCAAAGTCACCGCCCCCGAGGATGTGACGGCATCCGTTCAGGGGCTGCTCACGCCCGCGCTCGACATTACCTTTGCTGCGGATATTCCGCGCGTTCAGGCCTTTGCGCCGCAGGTGACGGGGGCAGTCAACGCTTCGGGCACGCTCAGGCAGACGGATGCGGGGTTCCGGATCGATGCGCGTGCGTCCGGGCCTTACGCGGCTCAGGTGGCTGTGCGTGGTGCATTGACACCCATGATCGACATCACGTTCGAGGCCGCAGTGCCCAATGTGAACCCGCTTGTGCCGCAGGTCTCGGGACCGCTTGATGCCAGCGGCACGCTGCGCCAGACCGATAAGGGCTTTTTCGTCGATACCACCGCAACCGGCCCCTATGGCGCACGCGCGATGGTCGAAGGGTTGGCCACCGGGCCTGACATGTCGCTGACCTTTGATGTGTCGGTGCCCAACGTGCAGCCCTTGGTGCCGGGTGTGTCCGGTGCGCTGGCGGCCAAGGGATCGGTGCGCCAGACGCCCCAGGGGATCGCGATCGATACCAATGCAACCGGGCCTTATGCGTCACGCGCGTCGGTGCAGGGGGTGGTTACGGGCGATGCGCCGGCGTTGACCTATGATGTGACAATTTCCAATCTGGCGGCATTGGTGCCAAAGCTTGCCGGGCCGCTGAATGTGACCGGCAGTGCGCAACAGCAAAGCGACGGCTGGCGGGTTGATACCACGGCCAACGGGCCGGCGGGCACGCGGGCCACCATCGCCGGGCTTGTCGGCACGAATGGTGATCTCAATCTTGACATCAACGGGAACGCGCCCTTGGGGCTGTCCGCACCGTTTATCGCGCCGCGCAGTCTGCAGGGTCAGGCCTCGTTTGATCTGTCGGTGAATGGCCCGCCCCAGCTGGGCTCTGTGACCGGCACGATCCAGACCTCGGATGCATCGCTTTCGGCACCGAACCTGCGGATTGCATTGCAAAACATCGCGGCCACGATCCAGCTTGGCAACAACCGCGCGCAGGTTGATCTGACGGCGCAAAGCGCCGATGGCGGGCAGTTGCGTGTGGGCGGGGCGGTGACGCTGACGGGGGCCTTGCCTGCGGATCTTCAGATCGCGCTGGAAAATCTGGTGCTGATTGATCCCTCGCTTTACCGCACCACGCTGAACGGGGCGCTGCGGCTGGCCGGACCGCTGACGGGTGGTGCGCGGATCGAAGGGCAGATCGATGTGGGCGAAACGAACGTTTCCGTTCCCTCTACGGGTCTGACCAGCATTGGCGACATCCCCCCGATCGATTTTGTCGATGCCCCCCGCGATGTGGTGGCGACACGGGCCAAGGCCGGTCTGGGCAACGCCGATCAAAGCGCCGAGGCAGCGCAAGGGTCCAGTGGGCCAGGCTTTGGGCTGAACATCCGCATCAATGCGCCCAACCGCATTTTTGTGCGCGGGCGGGGCCTTGACGCTGAGCTTGGCGGCAGCCTGCTGCTGACGGGAACCACCAATCGCATCATTTCGGCGGGGCGGTTCGATCTGATCCGCGGGCGGTTGGATATTCTCGGCAAACGCTTTGATCTGACCGAAGGATCGGTGCAGTTTCAAGGCGATCTGGTCCCATATCTGCGGTTTGTCACTTCAACCTCGACCAACGCGGGCGAGGTGCGGATCATCATCGAAGGCAAGGCAACCGAGCCCGAGGTTTCGTTTAAATCAAGTCCCGAGGCCCCACAGGACGAGGTGTTGGCGCAGTTGCTGTTCGGCCGCGACATCACGCAAATTTCAGCGTTTCAGGCGCTTCAACTGGCCAGCGCCGTGGCAACCCTGGCGGGGCGTGGCGGGGTTGGCGTGATCGCGAACCTGCGGTCGGGGTTTGGGCTGGATGATCTTGATGTGACAACCACCGACAGCGGGGCGACAGCTGTGCGTGCGGGCAAGTATATCTCGGACAACATCTATACCGATGTCACTGCCGCGTCCGATGGCACGGCGGATATTTCGTTGAACCTTGATATTACCAAAAGCCTGACCGCAAAAGGCACGGTCGGGTCAGATGGCAACACCGGTATCGGGATTTTCTTTGAGAAAGATTACTGAGTTCAGCCTTTTTCGGGGCTGAACCGCCCATACCGGCTTTGTTCAAACAACAGGGCGGGGGTGTTTTCTTCGGGATGGACAGCGGCATGGCGCACCTGGCCCAGGATCAGTGAATGATCCCCTGCGGGATGCACGGCGTATGTGTCACAATGGAAGGTCGCAAGGCACCCGGCAAGTGTGGGTGCCCCGTTTGGCCCTTCGGCCCAGCTTACGCTGTCAAACCCGTCGCCGCGCACGGCAAAGATGTCGGCCACGTGGCGTTGATCGGCCCCCAGCACATGGATCGCGAACGCCGGTGCCTTGGCAAACGCGTCATGGCGCTTTGAGCTGATCGCGGGCGACCACAGCACCAAAGGCGGGTCCAGCGACACCGAAGAAAACGAATTGGCCGTCATGCCCAAGGGCCCCTTCGGCGTCGCAACCGTGATCACGGTGACGCCAGTGCCAAACCGCCCGAACGCACGACGCAGGTCGTCCGTCGCGTCGGGGTGGGGAACGAAGTTTTGCAATTGGTCAATCATAGTCGGAGCCGTGCCATGAGCACCCGCGTTTGTCCAGACGGCAAAATACCGCGACTTGCCGCTTTGCGTGGCGTCACCCCTGGAACGGAAACCCCGATGTCGGGTTTTCCCACTGCCGGTGGCGCGTTCAGATCACCGGTTCAGAACCGTCCCCGCAAGAGGCCGGGACGGTTTCCAAATGGCACCCGAATGCCGCTGTCGTAAGAAAAGGCGCAGATGTCGCCGGAAAGTTGTGAATATGAGTATGAACCGTTTTAACACCGTCAAGACAGCCGTGGCGGCCCTTGCCGCAGGGGCCGCACTAGCTATGCCCGCCTTTGCGCAACAAGACGCGGAAACCGTGGACCATACGGAAATCGGCGCACTTACCTGCGATGTCAGCGACGGCACGGGGTTTATCTTTGGATCGACCCGCGATCTGACCTGCACCTTCGACCCCGTCCAGGACGGTCTGGCCAACGAGACCTATACCGGAGAAATCAGCCGCTATGGCGTTGATATCGGCAAAACCCAGAATGGCCAGATGGGGTGGCTGGTTCTGGCCCCCACAGAAGCCGAATATGACGAGGGTGGCCTGAATGGCACCTACCGCGGCGTCTCTGCCGAAGCCACGCTGGGTGTCGGCCTTGGCGCGAATGTGATGGTCGGCGGGTCCGAAGATACGCTGGCGCTTCAACCGCTCAGCCTTAACACTCAAAACGGCGTGAACCTTGCCATTGGTGTGGGTGAAATCACCCTGCAACGCATCGAAGGTTAATCCGATCCGCCTCTCTGCCTAGTCTGTCCTGAAAAAGGGGCGTCCAGACCGGACGCCCCTTTGTCGTATCAGCCCTGTGACCTGATCCGGGTCAACGGTTCATGCGGTTCTCGATAAGCTCGTCCACCACGTCGGGTTCTGCCAGCGTTGACGTATCGCCAAGCGCCCCGAAATCGTCTTCCGCGATCTTGCGCAGGATGCGGCGCATGATCTTGCCTGAACGGGTCTTGGGCAAGCCCGGTGCCCATTGGATCAGATCAGGCGATGCGATGGGACCAATCTCGTTGCGGACCCAATCCCGCAGCTCTTTGCGCAGCTCTTCGGTTGGCTCTTCGCCCGTCATCAGGGATACATAGCAATAGATGCCCTGGCCCTTGATGTTATGCGGATAGCCGACCACGGCTGCTTCGGCGACCTTTGGATGGGCGACCAACGCGCTTTCGACTTCCGCCGTGCCCATACGGTGGCCAGAGACGTTGATCACATCATCGACACGTCCGGTGATCCAGTAATCGCCGTCGTCATCGCGGCGGCAGCCGTCGCCGGTAAAGTAATAGCCTTTGTAGTCGCTGAAATACGTCTGCTCGAACCGTTCATGGTCGCCCCAGACCGTGCGCATCTGGCCGGGCCAGCTGTCGGCGATGCAAAGCACACCCTCGACGCCATTGCCGTCGAATTTCCTTGCCCGTGGTCGGTTCCAGCACAACCGGCTTGATGCCGAAAAACGGCTTCATCGCGGCACCGGGTTTGGTGGCATGGGCTCCGGGCAGGGGGGTCATCAGGTGGCCGCCGGTTTCCGTCTGCCACCAGGTGTCGACGATGGGACAATTGCCCTTGCCGACAACCTCGTTGTACCAGGTCCAGGCTTCGGGGTTGATCGGCTCGCCCACGGTGCCCAGCAGTTTGAGGCTGCTCAGATCGCAGCCATCGACGAATTCGCGCGGCCCTTGCCCATCAGCGCACGGATGGCGGTGGGGGCGGTGTAGAACTGGTTCACCTTGTGCTTTTCGCAGATTTGCCAGAACCGGCTGGCGTCGGGATATGTCGGCACGCCTTCGAACATCAAGGTCGTGGCACCGTTGGCCAGCGGCCCATAGACGATATAGCTGTGGCCCGTGACCCAGCCCACATCCGCGGTGCACCAATAGATGTCGCCATCGTGGTAATCGAACGTGATTTCATGGGTCATTGCGGCATAGACCAGATAGCCACCGGTGGAATGGACCACGCCTTTCGGTTGCCCGGTTGAGCCTGACGTATACAGAATGAACAGCGGATCTTCGGCGTTCATCGCCTCAGGCGCATAGCTGTCAGCGGCATTTTTGGCGAGCGCGTGATAATCGAAATCGCGCCCCTCGGTCCAGGTTGTCTGGCCCCCGGTGCGCTTGACGACAAGGCACTTGACGCTGTCACGACAGTGCAGCAGCGCCTGATCCGCATTGGTCTTGAGCGGTGTCGCCTTGCCGCCGCGCGGGGCGTAGTCGGCGGTGATCACCACCTTGGCCTCTGATCCGTTCACCCGAGAGGCCAGGGCATCGGGCGAAAACCCCGCAAACACGATCGAGTGGATGGCGCCGATCCGTGCGCAGGCCAGCATCGCATAGGCGGCTTCAGGTATCATCGGCAGATAGATCACGACCCGGTCGCCTTTGCCCACGCCAAGGTCGGCAAGAACATTGGCCATTTTGCAGGTCTGGGTGTGCAGTTCACGGTAGCTGATATGTCGGGCGGGCTCGTCCGGGCTGTCGGGTTCCCAGATGATGGCAGTCTGATCGCCGCGTGTCTCAAGGTGGCGGTCGATGCAGTTGGCGCTGACGTTCAGGGCACCGTCGGCGTACCAGTTGATCTTGACCTGCCCAAGGGTGAAATCCACGTCCTTTACGGTTGTGAACGGCGTCATCCAGTCGATGCGCCGGGCCTGATCGCGCCAGAAGCCTTCTAAATCGTCGATCGACGCCTTGTACATCGCCTCGTATGCGGTTGCATTGACATGGGCGTTGGCGGCCATATCGGCAGATGGCGGATAGGTCTTGTGTGCAGCATCGGACATGGAAAGGCTCCTCCCTAAGGACGTGATCATATTTGGCCGGATATCCGCGTCGGACGTCCGGTCCTCCCAGACGCGATCATAACGCCAATTGAAAAGAAGGGAATAAGCATCTGGAAACTCAGCTTTTGTCTGTAAATATTTTTCCGAAACGGGCGAAAATCTGTAAAGTTATGTTCTGGCATTCGGTTTTTTATCGCCTTTATCTGCAATTGCGTGTCAACCGGACGGCCCTTGCACAGCACGTGCTTCCAAATGGCTGAAAATCCTCGCCGAAGGCATCCGCGCTGACCGATTGTGTTGGCCGTTTGGGGGTTGGCACAGACCCCGCTGCGGGCTAGTCTTTGCGCCAAGCGGAACATGAATGTCCGCATCTTGGGAGAGATACATGAAAAATTTGATGAACGGCGCAGCCATCTGCGCCTTGACCTTTGCATTTGCGTCTCAGGCCGCGGCAACGGAATGGAACGCGTCTGTCTGGGGCAAGCGCCGCGCCTTTACGGAACATGTCGAGAAGCTGGCCGAGCTGGTCTCTGAAAAGACAAACGGTGAATTCACCATCAACGTCAGCTATGGCGGCTTGTCCAAGAACACCGAAAACCTTGACGGTATTTCGATCGGCGCGTTCGAGATGGCGCAATTCTGTGCCGGCTATCACGCCGACAAGAACCCCACGATCACCGTGCTTGAACTGCCCTTCCTGGGTGTGACCACGCTTGAACAAGAGGTTGCCGTGTCCAAGGCGATCTATGCGCATCCGGCCACGGTGGCGGATCTGGCGCGCTGGAACGCGACCTTGCTGATGCCGTCTCCGATGCCGCAGTACAATGTTGCCGGCACCGGCGAGGCGCCCCGCACGTTGAAGGATTACGAAGGGCTGACCGTGCGCGCCACTGGCGGTATCGGCGAGGCGCTGACGCTGATCGGTGCCGTGCCCACCTCTGTCACATCCGGCGAGGCGCGTCAGGCAATGGATTCAGGTATCGTCAAATCCATCGCCTTTGCCCCTCACGCCCACATGTCCTTTGGCATCATGGAGGCGGCCAAGTGGTGGACTGAAAACCTTAACCCCGGCACGGTCAACTGCCCCGTGGTTGTCAACAGTGACGCGCTGGCCGATCTGACAGACGCCGAGCGCGAAGCGCTGTTGGGGTCGGTCGACGAGGCGCTTGATTACTACATCGACAACTACAACAACAACACCATGTCGAAGTGGTGGGCGTTGCTGGATGAAAAGGGCATCGAAAAGATCAGCTACAACGAGGATAACCTGGCCGCCTTCCGCGAAAAAGCGGCTGGCCCTGTTGCCGCCAAGTGGATCGAAGAGAACACCGCACGCGGGTTGCCCGCGCAGGAGCTTTACGATCTGGCCGTCAAGGCCGTGGCCGAGAACAAGTGATCTGATCGCTGCTGCGGCGCGCCGCCCTTTGGGCTGGCGCGCCGTTTGGTGCGTCTGTTATCACACCGCGGATGAATATCCCGACACCCCCCACAACCAAAACCTCAAGGGAGCATCGCCATGGCCATTCGTGCTGCGGTCCTTACTGACGACAGCCTGCTCAGCCGGCTGGACCAATCGCTATACCGGGTTGAGCGGGTGTTCGGCCTGATCAGCGGGCTGGCCGTGTTCGGCTTGATGCTGCTGGCCGTGTATTCGGTTGGCGGGCGCAACATCTTCAACTCTCCGGTGCGGGGCTATGTGGATCTGATCGAAGCGGCGATGCCGCTGATTGCCATCATGGGGGTCAGCTATACCCAGCGCGACGGCGGGCATATCCGGATGGATATTCTGGTTGGCCGGCTGCGGGGGCGCACCTTGTGGATCGCCGAGTTCGCCACGACGGCATTCATTCTTTTGCTGGTGCTTTTGCTGATCTGGGGGTCGTGGGCGCATTTCCTGCGCAGCTTTGATTTCGCCTCTCCGCTATGGAGCCGTGACAGCAGCATTGATATCAAGCTTCCGATCTGGCCTGCGAAACTGCTCGTGCCGGTCGCATTTTCGGTGCTGGCCCTGCGGCTGGTGCTGCAACTTTGGGCCTATGGCCGGGCGATCGCGACCCGATCCAATGAACCCGTGGGCGTGCCGCTGATCGAGGATGCCGCCACAATCGCCGCGCGTGAAGCCGCCGCAGTCACCGGTCGGGAGGACCAATAATGGATAATATCGAAATCGGGATTTATGTCTCGATCGGCCTGTTGGTCATGGTCGTCCTTGGCATGCGGGTGGCCTTTGCTGCGGCGATGGCCGGGTTGGTCGGGCTGATCTGGGTGTTCTGGGCGAAAAAAGGGTATGACCCTTCGGATTTCATGTGGGCCTTGACGGTCGCTACCAAAACTGCGGGGCAGGTGCCCCATTCTAAGGTCGCCAGTCAGGCGCTTTCGCTGATTCCGACGTTCATTCTTATCGGCTATCTGGCGTATTATGCGGGGCTGACCAAGGCACTGTTTGAAGCCGCCAAACGCTGGATCGCGTGGGTTCCGGGCGGGCTTGCCGTGGCGACAGTTTTCGCCACCGCCGGGTTTGCCGCCGTATCCGGCGCGTCGGTTGCGACGTCTGCTGTCTTTGCGCGCATCGCCATTCCCGAAATGGTCGAGAACGGCTATAACAAGAAATTCGCGGCCGGCGTGGTTGCCGCTGCGGGCACACTGGCGTCGCTTATTCCGCCGTCGGCGATTTTGGTGATCTATGCGATCATCGTGGAACAGGACGTGGGCAAGCTGTTGCTGGCGGGCTTTATTCCGGGTGCGTTTTCCGCGTTGGTTTATACGATCATCATCGTGGGCATCGCGCTGGTCTGGAAAAAGGTCGGCCCTCCCATTGGCGGCTTCACGTGGAAGGAGCGGTTTCAGTCTTTGCCGCCTGCCTTGCCGATTGTGGCGGTCGTGGTGATCATTATCTTCTTTGTTTATAATCCATTTGGCGATGCCTGGGGCACCCCGACCGAAGGCGGTGCCATCGGGGCATTCATCGTCTTTCTGATGGCGCTTTGGCGCGGAATGCGGTGGGCGCAACTGAAAGACGCCTTGCTGGAAACCGCCAAGCTTACGGTGATGATCTTTACCATCATCTGGGGCGTGCTGATCTATGTGCGCTTTCTGGGCTTTGCCGATCTGCCCGGTGCCTTTGCCGACTGGATTTCATCGTTGCATATGGCTCCGATTCTGATCCTGATCTGTATCCTGCTGGCCTATGCGGTTTTGGGCATGTTCATGGACGCGATCGGCATGTTGCTGTTGACGCTGCCGGTGGTTTATCCGGCTGTGATGGCCCTGAACGGAGGCGAATTCGTATCCGCGGCAGACAGCGCATTCGGTATGTCCGGGCCGATGTGTGCCATCTGGTTCGGGATTCTCGTGGTGAAGATGGCTGAATTCTGTCTGATCACACCGCCCATTGGCCTCAACTGCTTCGTTGTTGCGGGCGTGCGGGACGATCTGACAGTTCAGGACGTGTTCCAGGGGGTCGCGCCGTTCTTTATTGCGGATGCCGTGACCATCGCGCTTTTGGTGGCCTTCCCTGGTATCGTGCTTTGGTTGCCATCACTCGCGAGCTAGCGCTTCTGATTTGTCTTCGACATCATCGGGTTTGACCTGTTCGGCGGACAGGAAATTCCCGATGGTGCGAAGCGGCTCAAAGTTCTCGCAGATCACTTTGAAGACCACCAGAAACGGCACGGCGACCAACGCGCCCGGTATGCCCCAAAGCCATCCCCAGAAGACCACTGTCAGAAATACCGCGACGGTATTCATCTCAAGCCTGCGCCCCACCAACCATGGCGTGATGATTTGCCCTTCGAACGCGGTCAGCATCAAGTATCCCAAGGGGGCAAGCAGCGCATAGCCAAGGCTGTTGAACGTGACGATGGAAAAGCCCGCGACCAGCAAAACGCCGATAAATCCGCCGAAATAGGGCAGGAAATTCAGCAAGAACGCGGCAATCCCCCAGATATAGGCGGATGGCAGCCCCAGGGCGGTGAGATATGCCCCCACCAAAAAGCCCAAGCCCGCGTTGATTGTTGCAATGGTCAAAAGATAGCGCGACACCCGTTTTTCAACGTCATAAACCGTCTGAAGCGCCCGTTTCTTGCCGGTCAGCGTTGGCATCGACTGCACCAGCTTGAGGTAAAACATCTCTCCTGAAGAGAGCAGAAACAGTGCAAGGATAAGGATGACGGCCAATGACGCACCTGTCTTGCTGACCGTATCCATTGCCGTATCCATCAGACCCGGCTGGCGCACGATAACCTCTTGCGGGCTGGCTGTGTCACTGGTGCCGATCTTTTCGACCTGTTCCGACGCAGACCGCATGTTTTCCACGGCGTCACTGACACCGCTCAGCTTTTGTTTGATTTCATAGCCCATCGTCGGAATTTCGTCGCTCCATAGGGCGACCGTTCCGGCAGAAAGCAGGACAACGGACAGGATGACAAAGGATGTGCTGAAGACAAGCAGGAACGCCGACACCGAATGGGGTACGCCGATCCGGTAGAGCGCACGCGCCACCGGGCTGAGCGTGAGGGCAAGCAAAAAGCCCAGCACGATCGGCAAGATCAGATCCTTGGCAAAATACGCGGTCACGAACAGCGAGATCAGCACCAGCATCTGCAAAGAACGCCGGATCGCGGGAAGATGGTCCAAGGAGGGCTCCAGTTTCATCAGGGTACGCGGTGACAACGCACGAAAGCGAAAATGGTTCACACCCACGTGACATCGCGCAAGGGCAGGGGGCAAATCGCCCTCGCCGTGTGGCTGGAATTGTGGTGATATGCGCCAAATCACCCTGCCGGAGCCTTTGACAATGACGTTGACACCCCTTGGTCTTGATCCTTCCCTTTGCTTTATTGGCGGGGCTTGGGTGCCCTCGCAAGGCACGGCGCGGCTGGCGCTGATCAATCCGTCGGATGGCAGTACGCTTTGCGAAATCGCGCGTGGAACCGAAGCAGATATCGATCACGCGGTGCAGGCGGCGTCTGTGGCGTTGCAAGGCGACTGGGGCAGGGCCACGGCGGCAGAGCGGGGCCGTGTGCTGACTAAAATCGGCCAGGGCGTGCTGGCGAACGTTGATGAATTGACCCGTCTTGAGGCGCTTGATGTAGGTAAACCGCTGAAGCAGGCGCGGGCGGATGTGCTGGCGCTGGGGCGGTATATGGAATTTTACGCTGGGGCATGTGACAAGGTGCATGGGGAAACGATCCCCTATCTGGACGGGTACACCGTTTACACCTTGCGCGAACCACATGGCGTGACGGGGCATATCATCCCGTGGAATTATCCGATGCAGATCATCGGGCGGTCGGTCGGGGCGGCGCTGGCGATGGGCAATGCGGCAGTGCTGAAGCCTGCAGAAGAGGCATGCTTGACCGCGCTGGCCTTTGCGGAAATTGCACGACAGGCCGGGCTGCCCGATGGGGCGTTGAACGTGGTCCCGGGGCTTGGTGCCGAAGCGGGCGCTGCGTTGACGCGGCACCGCGGTGTGCATCATGTATCCTTCACAGGCTCGGTCGGGGTGGGCAAGTTGATACAGGAAACCACGGCGCGCAATGTGGTGCCAGTCACGCTGGAACTGGGGGGCAAGTCGCCGCAACTGGTGTTTGACGATGCCGATATTGATGCCGCGCTGCCGTTTTTGGTGAACGCGGGCGTGCAGAACGCCGGGCAAACATGCTCTGCCGCGTCGCGCATTCTGGTGCAACGTGGCGTCTATGACCGTGTCGTGACAGAAATGGGCAAGCGCTATGATGCCTTCCGGGTTGGCCCGGCCTTGAAGGATCTGGATGTGGGGCCGCTGATTTCCGCCCGGCAAAAGGACACCGTCGAGGGGTATCTGGCGCAAGCCCAAGGGCTTGAGATCGCTGGCCGGGGCACCATCATCGACGACGCCCCGGCCCACGGATCCTATGTTGCGCCAGCGCTGTTTGCAGGGGTGCCTTCGGATCACGTTTTGGCGCAGCACGAGATATTCGGGCCGGTTCAGGTCATTATCCCTTTCGAAACCGAGGCGGAGGCCGTTCAGATTGCCAACGGTACGGATTACGGCCTTGTCGCCGCCGTTTGGTCGCAAAATGGGGCGCGGCAGATGCGTTTGGCAAAGCAATTGCGCGCCGGTCAGGTTTTCCTGAACAACTATGGCGCGGGGGGCGGGGTCGAACTGCCCTTCGGTGGCACTGGATTGTCCGGGCACGGGCGCGAAAAAGGCTTTGAGGCGCTCTATGGGTTTTCCACCCTCAAAACGGTGGCCGCGTTCCACGGTTAACAAACCCTCTTCACAAACGATATCATGACCTGTAGCAACAGACTACTTTGGTCCGGGCGGTTCTGCCGTTCGGTTAAAAGGGAACGTGGTGCGGCGATCGCCAATGCCACGACTGCCCCCGCAACTGTAAGCGGCGAGCGATACCGGCATACACCACTGTCATGGATTCCATGATGGGAAGGCCGGTAAAGCGTCGACCCGCAAGTCAGGAGACCTGCCAAGGTGATCACCCTGCTGAATGCGCGAGGGGCGTGTTGGCTGCGGATTCTCCGCTGTGGTGGCTTCACCGTCTGCGGGGGGCATACCGTCCCTTCTGACACAATTGACGTCAAACGACCCGGAACCGGGCGTTACCCAAGGGACTTATGATGCTTAGAACATCCCTCTTTTCATCTGTTGCTATTATCGCGCTTGGCGCACACCAATCACATGCCCAAGAGGCGTTTGCACTAGACGAGATTGTCGTCTCGGGCAGCTTGTCCCCCCTGACCAGAGGCGAGACGGGTGCCACCGTAGAGATCATCGAGAGCGGCGATTTGAGGGGCGCTGATACTTCAGTGATCCAGCGGCTCGACCGTCTTCCGGGGTTGAATTCGACGACGAATGGCGGGCTGGGCGCAAGCAGCGCAATCCAGCTGCGGGGTCTTCCCTCGCGCTATGTTGTTGTAAGGCTCAACGGGGTCGACATGAACGACCCATCCGGCACGCAGAGCTATTTCAACTTTGGCGTGCTCACCCCGTCGGGCATTGACCGTATCGAAGTGCTCAAAGGCTCGCAATCAGCGCTTTACGGCTCCGAAGCGATTGGCGGGGTGGTTGATATCACCACCTACCGCCCCACCGAAATGGGCGTCTCGGGGCGCATCGATTTAGAGATCGGCAGCTATGGGACAACCTCAGGCACGCTGAGCCTTGGACTTTTGACAGACCGCGCAGAAGTGGCGTTCAGCTATGGGCGGATCGTGAGCGACGGATTCTCTTACGCGCGGACGATCAGGAAAACGACAGCTTTCGTCAGACCACAGCGTCTTTGACGGGTAGCTATGCAGTGACTGACAGTTTCACACTGGGTGCTGCGGTGAACTGGCGGGATTCTGTGTCGGAATTTGACCGCTCCGCCACAGACAATTCCGGCCAGAACTTTTCGGAAGAATTGGGCGCGCGGGTTTACGGCGCATTGGTCACCGGCGGTGTGACCCATACGCTGGCGTATTCATATTTCGACATAGAGCGGCGCGATCCCAACGGCTTCACAACCAATTTTGCCGGAGATCGCAAGCGCTTGTCCTATCTTGCGACAGCGGATTTGGCGAATGGCTATACCCTGAACTTCGGTCTCGACCGTACCGAAGAATCGTTCAATTCGGGAAGCGACGCCGGCAGTGAGAATACTGTATCGGCGCAAGCCGAATTGTTGTTCCAGCCGCTGGATGCTCTCAATCTGTCCGCCGCCCTTCGCTACGATGACAACTCTGCCTTTGGTGGGAAAACGACAGGGCGTCTGGCCGCGGCATGGAGCCCGAAAGACGATCTGACTTTCCGTGCTGTGCTTGGCACGGGGTTTCGCGCTCCATCGCTTTATGAGCGGTTCAGCGTTTACGGTGACGCAGGCCTTAGGCCCGAACAAAGCCGCAGCTTCGAGTTGGGGGTAGAGAAAAGCTATGGTGCGCGGGCATCCGTAAAGGCCACGGTATTTTATACCGAAATCGATGATCTGGTTGATTTCGACGGTGCTTCGACAGTCTGTGCCAGCGGCTTTGGCTGTTACAATCAGGTGCCAGGTACGACCAAATCAAAGGGGCTTGAGCTGTCGACGCACTACGACCTGAGCGATGCGACACGCCTTTTCGGGAACTATACGTATACGGATGCAAAAACAGATGGCGCGCGTCTGGCACGTACACCGCGCCATGATCTTGTGCTGGGCTTTGATACGCTGTTCACCGGTGGTCTGAGCCTCGGCATGGATCTGCGCCATGTCGCGGATGTAGAGCCAAGCCCCTTTGCCCCCGCAGGCAATAAAGTGGGTGATTTTACGGTTGTTGGCGCGAATGTCAGCTATGATCTGACGAATACCACACAGGCCTACCTGCGGGTCGAGAACCTGTTTGACGAAGACTATGAAACGGCTGGTGGATTTAACACCCCTGGCCGTTCAGCCTACTTCGGTATCCGTGGGAATTTCTGAAACCATAAAACGCAGGGCCATACCCGCCGCTTTGGCGGGTATGGTGGCCTTTACTGCGATAGGGGCGCGGCCCACTGTGGCGCAGGAGAAGCCAGTGCCGTCCGTGCTGGCAGACGCGCCCAAAAGGGTCGTTTCCATGAACCTGTGCACGGATCAGCTTGCCATGCTGCTTGCCGCACCGGGTCAGCTGTTGTCGGTGTCGCAACTGGCCGGGGATCCGCGCAGTTCTGCGATGGTGCAAGAGGCCGCGCGGTATCAAACCAATCACGGGCGCGCCGAAGAGATATACCTCATGCAGCCCGATCTGGTGCTGGCGGGCACCTATACGGCGCGTGCGACCGTGCGGATGTTGGAACGTCTGGGGCTTCGCGTGGTCACCGTGGACCTGACCAACAGTCTTGAGGATATACCCGACCAGATCACCCAGATGGGCCAATTGCTGGGCCAGCAGAAAAAGGCCGCACAATTGGCGCAAGACTATATCGCGGCGCTGGCAGACTTTCGTGCCCATGTTTCCGACCGCCCCAGGGCGGCCCTTTATCAGGCCAACGGCTATACCTCGGGGGACCGGTCTTTGGCGGGGGAGATCCTGACGGCAGCCGGGTTCGAAAACGTCGCCGCCGCAGCGGGATACGCGGGGGGCGGTGTCATGCCGCTGGAAATCCTTGCCATGTCACAGCCTGATGCCGTGATCCAAAGTGCGCCCTACGATGGCGGATCGCGGGCCGAAGACATCATGAAGCACCCCGTCGTCGCGGCGCTTCGGGCGGGGGGCAAGTCGGGCGGGTTGACGGATCACGACTGGGTCTGTGGCACGCCCTATGTGCTTGACGCGATCAGGGCCATGGCCGATCTGCGCCGCCATCTGGAAAGCCGTCTGGAAAACCGGCTGCAAAGCCAAGTGCACGGGCGTGCCCCGTGAACCGCCTTGCGATCATGCTGGGCCTGTTGGTGGCGGCACTTTTTGTCGCCGCGCTGGTCATTGGGCCTGCGCATCTGTCGGTGGGACAAAGCCTGCATGCGCTGGTCTTTGGCGGCGATGGCCCTGTGCCGCTGGTGATGCGCGAAATCAGGCTGCCGCGTGCCATTCTGGGGGTGTTGATCGGTGGATCGCTTGGGCTTGCCGGGGCTGCGATGCAAGGATATCTGCGCAATCCGCTGGCTGATCCGGGGTTGATCGGCGTGTCAGGCTCTGCCGCGTTGGGCGCTGTCTTGTCGATCCAGACCGGGCTGGCTGCCGCCATCGCGCTGGCCTTGCCGCTGATGGCACTTGGGGGGGCGTTAGGAGGCGTGCTTCTGGTGCTGCTGCTGGCCGGGCCGCGGGGGTCATCGCTGACGCTGATCCTGGCGGGCATCGCCATTTCGGCCTTTGCCGGGGCGCTGACATCGCTGGTATTGAACCTGTCGCCCAACCCCTATGCGGCAAGCGAGATCATCTTCTGGATGATGGGGTCACTTGCAGACCGGTCGATGGTGCATGTCTGGATCGCGGCACCTTTGATCGTGGCGGGGGCAGCGCTGCTGGCAACACTTGCACGCGGCCTTGATGCGCTGACGCTGGGTGAAGACGCGGCCGAAGCGATGGGCATCAACCTCACGCGGGTGCGCCTGTCGCTGATCATCGGAACGGCGGCGGTGGTCGGTGCGTCAACCGCCGTGGCCGGGGCCATCGGGTTTGTGGGTCTTGTTGTACCGCATCTGCTGCGCCCGTGGGTCGGGGCCCGGCCGGGTGCGCTTTTGTGGGCTTCCGCGCTTGGCGGCGCTGCGATGGTTCTGGCGTCCGATATTTTAGTGCGCGTGGTCCTGCCGGAGCGTGATCTCAAGCTTGGGGTCGTGACAGCCCTTGTCGGGGCACCGCTGTTTTTGCACCTGATCTATCGCACCCGAAAGGATCTTGCATGAAACTGCTGTCCTTGCATGGGTTTGGCGTCAGGCGCGGGGCGCGCCAGATCCTGAGCGGAATCGCCCTGGACATCGCGCCCGGCGAGGTCGTCGGCCTGATCGGTGCCAATGGGGCGGGCAAAACCACGCTGATGCGGGCGGCCTTGGGGTTGATACCCGCGCAGGGCCACAGCTCGCTTGCGGTGATGCCTGCGCGGGCGCGGGGCAAGGCGGCGGCATGGATGCCGCAATCGCGTGAAATCGCGTGGCCGGTGAACGTGGAAACGCTGATCCGTCTGGGGCGCACACCGCATCTTGGCGCGGGGCAAAAGCAGACCGACGCGGATGCCCGCGCCGTGGAACGCGCCATCGTCCGCATGGGGCTTGAGACGTATAGGAACCGGATCGCCACGCGGCTGTCGGGCGGCGAACAGGCCCGCGTGCTGATCGCGCGCAGCCTGGCGCAGGAAGCGCCCCTGCTGATGGCCGATGAACCCACCGCAGGGCTGGATCCCGCACATCAGATCGCCACGATGCAAAGCTTTGCGCAGCTTGCGGCCGAAGGGCAATCCGTGCTGGTGTCGCTGCATGATCTGGGGCTGGCCGCGCGGCACTGCACACGTCTGGTGATCTTGCATAACGGGTGCATCGCGGCGGACGGCCCGCCGCGTGATGTGCTGACGCCCGATCTGATCCGGGCCGCGTTCGGCATCTCTGCGCATCTTGAACAGACGCCGAACGGCATCATATTTCAACCACTGGAGGTTCTGGCATGACCCCGCAGATGCTCGATTTTCTGAACACCGGCGGACCTGCGCTTTGGGCGATTGCGGTCTTGTCGGTGTTGGTTCTGGCGATTGTGCTTTGGAAGCTCTGGCGTTTGACGCTGATCGGCGCATGGTCAACGTCCCAGGCAGAAACGATGGTCGAAGCGATGCGGTCGGGGCAGGCGGATGGCCGTGCGGTTGGCCTGCGTGCCCGCTTTGTCGCAGAGGTGAAAAGCGCCCGGTGCCTGCCCGATGCGCTGGCCCGTGAAGAGGTGATGCGCATCGCCAGCCGCATACTTGGCCAATTGCGCACCGGATTGCGCCCGCTTGAGCTGATCGTCACGATTGCCCCGCTGATCGGCCTTCTGGGCACGGTGCTGGGGATGATCGATGCGTTTCAGGCGTTGGAAACCACGGGCGGGCAGGCCGATCCGTCGATCCTTGCGGGCGGAATCTGGGAGGCGCTTTTGACCACGGCAGCGGGTATGGGTGTCGCGATCCCCGCCGCCATAGCGCTAAGCTGGTTCGAGGCGATTGCCGAGCGGGTGCAAAGGGATCTGGAAGATCTTGCCACGCGTGTCTTTACCCAACATCCGGGGGCCCGCTGATGTTCGCGTTCGCCCCGCCGCGCCGCAGCCGCAAGCCCAGCCTGACCCCGATGATTGACGTGGTGTTTCTGCTGCTGGTGTTCTTTATGCTTGCGTCGCAATTCGGGCAGAACGCGGTCGTGCGGCTTTCGGGGGCGGGCAGTGGCGTGGCGTATTCAGGTCCGCCGCGTCTGGTCGATATTGCGCCCCAAACGCTAAGGTTGAACGGGAAGGGGATTGCCCTTGGCGGGCTGGCATCGGCGATTGCACCGCTGATGGCGACACCAGGCGATACAATCATTCTGCGCGGCAATGAGGGTGCTACATTGCAACGTTTGCTGGACGTGGCGCAGGTGTTGCAGGCGGCGGGTTTTGAGACGCTTGTGGTGGCGGAGTAGCGCGATGAAATTCCCCAGCCCGCCGCGCCGACAATCTGCCGAATCCATCGTTCCGATGATCAATGTGGTCTTTTTGCTGCTGATCTTTTTCATGATGTCGGCGACGATCACGCCCGCTCCGCCGTTCGATCTGACATTGCCGACGTCTGAAGGGGCGCAGGAAGCGACAGAGGATGTGACCCCCGACACGGCACTTTACCTTCATGCCGACGGGACCGCCGGATTCGCCGGGGGCGTAGGCGATGCGGCGTGGGCAGCTCTTGCGGGCCAAGACGCCTCTGCCCCACTGACGGTGCGTGCCGATGCGGGGTTGGCGGCCAGCTCCCTTGCGCAAACGCTGGCGCGGCTGTCGCGGATGGGACGGGCGCAAGTCAATCTGGTGATCCGCACGCGATGAGACAGATTTTCGAGTTCAGCTTTTTTCTTGCAGGTGCCGCGGCACTTGCATCTGGGTGTGGGGTTGATCACGACACCCGGAACGGATGGAGCGGCGGGCGACGGCGGCAGCGCCTCTATCACGCTGGCGGCGGCAACATCCTCGGTTCAGGATATGGTGGCTGACTGGGACAGGCCGGTGTCGGTGGCGCAAACCGTGGCACAGCCCGCACCGCAGCCGTCTCTGGTGCAGCCCCTTGAGATGCCGCCAACGATGACGCTGCAAACCCTGCTTGGGCCTGATACCCCCCTGTGCGGACGGAAACGGGGCTGCCTTTGCCCGGTGCGGGCCACGCGCCTGCGCTGCCGCAAATTGACCGTACCGTCGCCAAGCGTCCTCAACCCAAAGCCCGGCCCCAACCCCACACGCCGTCGCTGCGGCCGAAGCCGCGCCCGGTCGATGCGCCTGCGACACGCAGCGCGGCCGCCGTCCAATCGGCCCCAAAACCGGCCCCGACAAAGACCGCGCCGCGCCAAAAGCCGCAAAAAAATCAAGCTTCCGTCGCGCCTCAACGGGTCGGGGGCGCGGGTGGAACATCGCAAAAAGGGGCCGCAGGTGCAGGGACTGCTGCGCAACCCAAGGCGGGCCGTGCCAAGGCGCTGATGGCCCAATGGGGCGGGCAGATCCGCAACGCCATTGAGCGGCGCAAACGCTATCCTTCGGGCACACGCGCCACAGGCACCGTGACGCTGCAAATCACGGTACACACAAAGGGCGGACTGGTTGACGTATCGGTGCGCGGGTCATCTGGGGTGGCACAGATCGACCGCGCGGCGGTTCTTGCAGTGAAAACCGCGCAGATCGTGGCCGCCCCCAAGGGCATATCACAGGGTGTGCAAAACTTCACCCTTCCGATGAAGTTCGCGCCCTAATAAATTGTTTTTATTCTGAATTAGGGGTGCGTTCCACGGGGACCAGACCCAACGCGCGTGCCGTGGCAAGGGCCAGCACCGGGCTGTCCGGCCCACCTTCGTCAATCTGGTACCGCCGCAGGGCGGCACGTGTCGCATCATCAAGGACGCCCGCAATCGCGCCGCCATAAAGCCCCCGCGCGGCAAGCGCGCGCTGCAAGGTGGCGACGAATTCAGGCGTCAGCGTGTCTGCGCAGGGTGTCTCGAACCAGTTATCCTGACGGGGGGTGATAATTCTCTGGCGGGTGTCGGTGCGGAAAACCGGCAGGGACTGGATCTCTCCTGTGGGGCTGATCCGCGCGGGCTGCACCTGTACCTGCTCGGTGACGGTTTCAATAACTGCAGGCGAAATGGTGCGGCCCCAACAGGATCCGGGGGGCGCATCGGCGGGGCCTTGGGTTGTCGCCTCGCGCACGCCGGGCTCTGGCAGATCAGCCGTAACCGGGGCGGTTTCGCACCCCCAAAGCGCCCCAAGGCACAGGGCGACGGGAAGGATACGGATGATAGGGAATCTCAAGAAATAACGCACGCAACGCCTTTCGGGTCTGAAGTCAGAGGCAGTGTTACCGGCTTTTCGACCCGCTGCCTAGGGAGGCAGGATGCACGGGGGCGGGTTTTGCATGACAACGCCCGACATCGCGCTCGGCATCACGTCCGACATCATGCCCGGCGGCCCTTTGCAAAAGGGGGTGGCGGCGGCGCTTTGGGCTGGCTACATAAGGGGAAATATTTTTGAGAAGGGGTGCCCCATGGCCAAAATCACCTACGTAGAACACAACGGAACCGAACATGTGGTCGAGGTGGCCAATGGTCTGACCGTCATGGAAGGCGCACGCGACAACAACATTCCCGGGATCGAAGCCGATTGCGGTGGGGCCTGCGCCTGTTCGACGTGCCATGTGTATATTGACCCCGCGTGGATCGACAAAGTGCCCGCGAAAGAAGACATGGAAGAAGACATGCTCGATTTCGCGTTCGAGCCTGACGCAGAAAGATCGCGCCTGACCTGCCAGATCAAGGTCACAGATGCGCTGGATGGTTTGCGTGTCCAAATGCCCGAAAAGCAGATCTGACGGGGGCGCGGCGTCTGCTGGTGCACTGGCGGCACCGGTGTCCGCGCCGCGCACGGCTGATGTTGCGCGTGTTGCCCCGGTTGCTGGTACCCGGTCTTGCGGTATGAAATTCCCTTGGACCGATTTGATCACGGCGATCCGGGGGGCAGCGCCGAACAGCCAGGCTTGAAAAACGGCAAACGTCCGCGGGCAGCGACGGTTCATCCTGACACATAAGCTGGTTTTCGACGATCTTGACCGCGCTCGCTTGCCACAGGGGGAAATGGGTCGAAAACAGTGGGCACCTTGGGGCCCGCTTGCCGTGGCCGATCTGGGGGGAGACATCCCCGCATGGCGCGGCGCGTGTCCAAGGCGACCCGCTTGGCAGCAACCTGTTCAGCGCCGCCTTGACCCTTGCAAACCCGGCAAAATCACTCTCTTGCGCAGTCGATGCGGCCCAAATCCAGTCCGACTGATCGTGCATTCCAAATGGAGATAAATCCTGGGGGTCTGGGGGCTAGCCCCCAGTCCGGCGCAGCCTAGCAAAGCGCCCGCCAGCCGATATCGCGCCGGAAAAATCCGTCCGGCCAATCAATCGCAGCGGTCATCTCATAGGCCCGCGACTGCGCTTCGGCCAAGGATGCGCCACGTGCGGTCACGTTCAGCACCCGTCCGCCCGTCGCGACGATCCGCCCCTCCTGGTTTGTGGTTCCGGCGTGGAAGACCATGTTGCTGCTGTCCTCGGGCAAGCGGTCAAGACCAGTGATCACGCTGCCTTTCTCATAGGCACCGGGATACCCGTTGGCCGCCATCACAACCGTGACCGCGTGGTCGTCGGCCCAGTTCACCCGCATCTCTTCAAGCCGGCCCTCGGCGGCGGCGTGGATCAGGTCGAATGCCTGCGCCCCAAGGCGCATCATCAGCACCTGACATTCCGGATCGCCGAAACGGGCGTTGTATTCCACAAGCCGGGGGGCACCGTCCTTGATCATGAGGCCAGCGTAAAGCACGCCCTGATAGGGCGTGCCGCGCTTTGCCATCTCGGCGACGGTGGGGCGGATGATCTCGGCCAGGGCGCGTTCTGCGATGGCGTCGGTCAGCACGGGCGCGGGGGAATAGGCCCCCATGCCGCCGGTGTTCGGCCCGGTATCTCCGTCGCCCACGCGCTTGTGGTCCTGCGCGGTGCCGATGGGCAGCACTGTCTTGCCGTCACACAGCACAAAGAACGACGCTTCTTCGCCCTCCATGAATTCTTCGATCACGACCTCGGCGCCTGCATCGCCGAAGGTGCCGTCGAACATCGTATCGATGGCGGCAAGCGCCTCGGCGTCTGTTTGCGCGATGATCACCCCCTTGCCTGCCGCCAGACCGTCAGCCTTGATGACGATGGGGGCGGAATGTCGGCCAGATAGGCGCGCGCAGATGCTGCATCTGTGAAATGGCCGTAGGCTGCCGTAGGGGCCCCTGACGCATCGCAGATCTCTTTCGTGAACGCCTTGGAGGCTTCCAACGCGGCGGCGGCCCGCGAAGGGCCAAAGACCAGCACGCCCGCATCGCGCAAATCGTCGGCGACCCCTGCGGCCAGCGGCGCTTCGGGCCCGATCACCACGAAATCGATGTTGTTTTCGTCGGCAAATACCACAACCGCGCCGCCATCATTGATGTCAAGAGTGGCACAATCGGCAATCGCCGCGATCCCGGCGTTGCCCGGTGCTACGATCAGCTTGTCGCATTTGGGGTTTTGCAAAAAGGCCCAGGCCAGGCTGTGTTCGCGCCCGCCGCCGCCCAGAATGAGGATGTTCATGGCTGCACTCCCTTGGCCTTGGTTGCTGGGCGTTCTAAGCTGCACCCGACAAAGACACAAGTGACGCAAAAGGCCAATAGGCCCAAACGGGACGGAGCCGCACCTATGGATCTGATCGACGACCCTACGGAGGGGCAAAACAGCCCCGAATTCACCGTGACCGAGCTTTCCGGCGCGATCAAGCGGGTGATCGAGGGCGAATTTGGCCATGTGAGGATTCGCGGCGAGGTGGGGCGGGTCAGCCGCCCGCGGTCGGGGCATATCTATCTTGACCTCAAGGATGATGCCTCGGTGATTTCGGGGGTAATCTGGAAAGGGGTTTCCGCGCGTCTGGAAACCCAGCCCGAGGAGGGGATGGAGGTCATTGCCACAGGCCGCATCACCACTTTCGGCGGGCAGTCGAAATACCAGATCGTGATCGAGGACATCAAACCGGCGGGCATGGGCGCGCTGATGGCGATTGCTGGAAAAACGCAAGGCGGCATTGCAGGCCGAAGGGCTGTTTGCGGCCGAGCGTAAACGCGCATTGCCCTATCTGCCGGATGTGATCGGGGTGGTAACGTCGCCTTCGGGGGCGGTGATCCGCGATATCCTGCACCGGTTGCGCGACCGGTTCCCGCGCAAGGTGCTGATCTGGCCCGTTGCCGTGCAGGGGGCCAGCTGCGCACCCGAGGTCGCCCGCGCGATCGAGGGGTTCAACCAGCTGACCCCCGGTGGTGCGTTGCCCCGGCCTGATCTTCTGATCGTGGCACGGGGCGGCGGATCGGTCGAAGATCTGTGGGGCTTCAACGAAGAGATCGTGGCGCGTGCGGCGGCGGCGTCGGACATTCCGCTGATCTCTGCCGTCGGCCACGAGACGGACACGACGCTGATCGATTTCGTGTCTGACAGGCGTGCGCCGACACCGACCGCAGCGGCAGAGCTGGCGGTGCCGGTGCGCCATGAACTGGTCGCCTGGCTGGACGGGCAAGAGGCGCGGATGACGCCATGCGCTGAGCCAGGGGCTGGCGCGCAGGGGTCAACGGCTGCGCGATATGGCGCGCGCCCTGCCACGCGCTGACAGTCTGCTTGAGGGGCCGCGCCAGCGACTGGATCTGCGCAGCGCCCGGCTTGGCCCGCGCGCTGACGGCGGGCGTACAAAGGCGCAAGGTGCGCCTGTCAGAGATGTCCGGGCGTGCTGCGCCCCGGCACGTTGCGCCGTGCGCTTGCCGCCGAACAGCGCCGCTATCCCGCGCTTTCCTCGCGGTTTCGCCCCGCCGCGCTTGAGCTTGACCGAAGGCGCAAAGAGGCATGCCGATTTCAAACGCTTGCGCGGCGTCTTTCAGAGGCGGGGCAGCGCTAGACCGGCGCGGCTGGAGCAGGCAGCAGATCGCAGCACTTGACCGGTTGCATGAAATGCTCGGTTACAAGTCGACACTTGCGCGCGGCTATGCGGTTGTGCGCGGTGACGGTGGCGTGGTGACCACCGAAAAGGCTGCGCAGGACGCCACATCGCTAGAGATCGAATTTGCTGACGGGCGGATGCAGATCGGGGGGCAGGCCGCGCCGCGCAAGACGCAAAAGAAGCCGCCCGAACAGGGTAGCCTGTTTTAGGCACCGACTTTGGGCCCAAGGCAGACCATCTCCTGATCGCTGTCTTGCGCCTCGTAAAGCTCGGTTGTGGACGGGTCGTTCTCGAACCGCGCGATCAGGCCGCCCGTGGCCTTTTCGAAGGTCCAGCATTGCGGTTCGGGCCGGTCGTCGTAGGTAAAGCAGATCTGGCCGTTGTCTTCGTACCACTGGCCGTTTTTGCATTCGCCATCAAGAAATGACCATTCGACCTGCCGGTTGCCCAGATATCTTTCGGCCCCGTAGGTCTGGCCATTGCTGTTGTAGAACAAGGTTTTTCCCTGTGTGTAGGCGTCAAATTCGGACGCTGTCATCAGGGATTGCGCCGCCAGCGGTGTGGCGGCAAGGCAGGTGATCAGGACATATAACGTTTTCATGTCCCGAACCTGCCAGAAAGTGCGCGCCTGATCCAGCGGCTAAAGCGGTCCATCAGGCGGGATTTTGCCAGCGTGCGACACGCGGATCCATGATGCGCCGCCACAGGGGCGGGGCAAGCGCAATGGTGGCCATGACCGGCAGGGACCGGGGCAGGAACGGGCATCCTGCGGGCGCGATCGCAAGCGCCGGAAACGGCCGCGTGGGCTGCATGTGGTGGTCTGAATGGCGCGGCGCGTTCAGCATCATGGCCGAAGAATACCATTCCGGCGCGTTCCAGCTGTGGCGGGGGCCAACAGGTTCTGGCCGCCCGTCGGCGCGGGGCGACGGCGCAAGCCATAGTGCTGCACATAATCGGACAGGATCAGCTGCAATTGCGCATAGATGCACAGCGCCAGCAGAACAAGCATACCCTGCACCCCACCGATCAGGAAGGCACCGGCAAGCGACAGAAGGCCGCCACCGACATAGGCGACATAAGGGTGCGACAGCGCGCTTTTGTGCCCGCTTTTGGCGCGCAGTTTTGTCTCTGCCCTCAGGCCTGCGATAAATTCCCGCCCGCAGCACGCGCAGGGCGTATGTGTAAAACCCTTCTCCCAGCCGGGCGGAATTCGGGTCGGCGTCGGTGGCTGCGTGAATGTGGTGCACACGCAAGTGCGCGGACACATGATGCCCGTTCAGCAGAGAGCAGTAGATCGCTGTTCCAAAGCGGCGCGGCCAGCGGGTCGTTGCGTGGATCAGCTCGTGCGCGTTGGAGTTTGAGATCTGGCCAAAAAACAGCCCTAAACCAATGAATATCAATATCTTGTCGGACAACGTTAATCCGGTCGCCTCCGAGATTGCCCAGATCCCCAGGGGCAGCAACGCGAAATGCACGCCCCCAAGCGTCAGGCTGATCAAGCGGCCCGATGTGTCGCGTTCGGGGGATGCCTTTGCGATGCGATCAAGCCCCGCCGCCAGGCCCGTGATCGACAGCACCGCCAGCAACGGCCAGGCTCCGCCGCGCAAACAGGCCAGTGCCAGAAGGATGGCCGGGGTCAGGCTGGCTATGGCGTACCAGATCATCAACGTGCTCCGTCAGTGTTTGCAGTTTTCTTACAGATAAATTGCGGCGCGAAAAAGGACGCACGCTGTCACAGTCTGCGCGTAAAGCGTAACGAAAACGTCGCTTTTCGAATGTGCCGGCGGTTGCGAGTTTGATAGCGTGCCACCAACAAGCAAGCGAGGGGCCCGAAGATGGCATTGGATGAGCAAAAGAAGTCCGGCGGTAAAGGCCCTGAAAAAGGCGTTTGGAAATCTGGCAAGGGCAAGGGCCGTACCCATACCAAAGGTCGACAGTTGCAGGACGACGCCCTGGAAGAGGTGCGCGCGCTGTTGGCCGACGCGCCCCGCCGTGCGCGATCTGCTGATCGAGCATTTGCATCTGATACAGGACGCGCTATGGCCATCTTTCGGCCGCGCATCTGCGCGCCTTGGCCGAAGAGATGCGGATGAGCATGGCCGAAGTCTATGAGGTCGCTACCTTCTACGCGCATTTCGATGTGGTGAAAGAAGGCGAGACACCGCCGCCCGCGCTGACCATCCGCATCTGCGATTCGCTGGCCTGCGAGATGGCAGGGGCCCAGGCGCTGAAATCCGCACTTGAGGATGGGCTTGATGCCGACACAGGTCCGGGTTGTGCGCGCGCCCTGCATGGGGCGGTGCGATACGGCGCCCGCGCTTGAGATCGGCCATAACTTTGTCGATCACGCGACCTTCGAGAAGGTCGAAAAGGTGATTGCCGCAGGCGACACCCATGTGCACCTGCCCGATTACGAGGACCATGCCACCTACGCCAGCGCCGGCGGTTACGAAACGCTGAAGGCGCTGCGGGCCTCGGGCGACTGGCAAGAGGTGCAGGACAAGCTGCTTGAGGCGGGCGTGCGCGGCCTTGGCGGAGCGGGTTTTCCGTCGGGCAAGAAATGGGGCTTTGTGCGCAGCAATCCCGGCCCGCGCTATCTTGCCGTGAACGGTGACGAAGGCGAACCGGGGACTTTCAAGGACCGCTGGTATCTGGAACGTGTGCCGCATTGCTTTCTCGAAGGGATGCTGATTGCTGCGTGGGCCGTCGAGGCGGACAAGGTGTTTTTGTACATGCGCGATGAATATCCGCAGGTGCTGGCGCTGCTGCGCACCGAAATTGCCGCGCTGGAAGATGCAGGGATCGTGGAGCCGGGCTATATCGATCTGCGGCGCGGGGCGGGGGCCTATATCTGCGGCGAGGAATCGGCGATGATCGAAAGCATAGAAGGCAAGCGCGGGATGCCGCGCCACAGGCCGCCCTATGTGGCGCAGGTCGGCGTCTTTGGTCGCCCGACGCTGGTGCACAACATCGAGACGCTGCACTGGATCGCGCGGGTCTGCCGCGAAGGGCCGCAGGTGCTGAATGCGACCGAAAAGAACGGCCGCAAGGGGCTGCGCAGCTATTCGGTGTCGGGGCGTGTGGCGCAGCCCGGCATGTATCAACTGCCCGCCGGATCAACGATCACGGATATCATCGACGCTGCCGGTGGCATGGCAAAGGGCCATGTCTTCAAGGCCTATCAGCCCGGTGGGCCGTCTTCGGGGCTGTTGCCTGCGTCGATGGCGGACATCGCGATGGATTTCGACGTGTTGCAAGAACACGGGTCGTTCATCGGGTCCGCCGCGGTCGTTGTGCTGTCAGAGCATGACAGCGCGAAGGCGGCCGCGCTGAACATGCTGCGGTTCTTCGAGGATGAAAGCTGTGGTCAGTGCACGCCTTGCCGCGTAGGCTGCGAAAAAGCGGTCAAGCTGATGCAGGCCGACACATGGGATCAACCTTTGTTGGAAGAGCTGTCTCAGGCCATGGTCGACGCGTCGATCTGCGGGCTGGGTCAGGCGGCACCAAACCCGATCCGACTGGTGATGAAGCATTTCCCCGACGAGATTTGACCCCCGAAGGCAGGACCAAAAGCGGGGTGGGGCGATTGCGCGATCCCGTTTTGGCAGGGCCTGCGGGGGTTCAGGGCGCGCGCCCCTATGTATCAGTTCTTGACGACAAGACAGGTGCACCGCTTTTGCCGCAGCCGATTGCAAAGCGTTTGGGCAAGGCCACGGCTGTCGGCCCCGAATTGTGCGAAATAGAACCCCTTGCGCCCCGAAACGCGGTTTTTCTTATAAACCAAGTCCAGCTTGCGCCCCGAAAGTTGCCCGCGACAGGACGCCGTGCCTGCCTTGACCTTGGATTTTGCGGCATCCGCGCTCACACCAAAGGCGACTTGCACGCCCCAGGGTTTCAGCTGCGGCTTTGGCGGCGTGACCCGCAGGGGCGAGACACGGCGCGCGGCGGCCATCTCGTAGCAGGCGGGCAGGAACGGCTTGGTTTTCGAGAGGCGGAAATCGGCGGCTTTGGGGGGCGTGTCGCGCCAAACCTCAGCGGCAAACCCGGTAATGATCGGGACATAGTCGATTGTTTCGCGTGCCAGACCTTTGCCCTCCAGAAATCCTTCGGCGCGGCGCTCACCCCCGTTATAGCCGATGGCGGCCAGTCCTTCGTTCCCGTATTTTTCAACCATTTCAGCCAGATACTGGGCAGAGTGTTCAAGCGCGTCAGCAGGGTTATAGGGGTCTTCAAGCCCTCGCAGGGCCGCCGTTGACGGGATGAACTGCGCGATGCCACGCGCGTTGGCCGGGCTTAGGGCATTTTGGTCAAAGCGGCTTTCCTGCCATATCAGGCGGGCAAAGAAATCGCGGTTCAGCCCGTGGCGTTGTGAAAAAATGCGGATCGCGTTGCAGGTGTCATAGGCATAGAATTGTGGCCTGATACACTGGACATGTCCCCATTTCGGGCTTGAACAATACCGCCTGTCCGGGTCAGCCGCCGCAACCGTTCCTAGCAATAAAAGCAATATCGGCATCCATGGGCGCATATCGAATTGGTGCGGCACACGGGGTGCGGTGTCAATTGCCGTTGTCGCCCTTCCATCCGGACAAGCGAGCCTATAGATCATAGAAAACCGGATTAGTTGGAGAGTGTGCTTGGCCTTTTTCCAGAAGCTGAAAACCAAATTGTTCAAGTCTTCGTCCAGGATCGACGAAGGACTTGAGGCGATTGTCGAAGATGGCGGGGTCGAAGACACCCCCGAAACAATCGACGAAATGCCCGTCGATCAGGTAATGGACACGCCAGAGGCCGCCCCAAAGGCGCTGCCCGAGGCCGTGGATGATGAACCCGGCGCCGTCCCCGCCGACGACCCCGCGCCGGTCCCCGCCGACGCGCCCGCGTCGGTGCCTTCCGACCCGCCCGCGCCGGTTCCCGTCGACGAAGAAAACCGCCCCGCACCCGCCGCTTTGCGCGAAACAATGGAACCGGCTGTTTCTGATCTGGAAACACCCAAAAGCGTTAAACCGGGTCTGATGGGCCGGCTGATGGGACGGGGCACCGCCCCCGTCGTCCGCCGCGTGCTTGACGACGAGATGCTTGAGCAGCTGGAAGAGTTGCTGATCTCGACTGACATGGGTGTGGATACCGCGCTGCGCGTGACCGCGAATATGGCCGAGGGGCGCTTTGGCAAGCGTCTGTCCGTGGACGAGATCAAGCGCCTCATGGCGACCGAAATCGCACGGATCATGGACCCGATTGCCAGGCCTTTGCCGCTGTACACCAAGACGCCTCAGGTGGTGCTGGTTGTTGGCGTGAACGGGTCGGGCAAGACGACAACGATCGGCAAGCTTGCGAGCCAGTTCAAGGCCGCGGGCAAGCATGTGGTGATTGCCGCAGGCGATACTTTTCGCGCGGCCGCCGTGGAACAGTTGCAGGTCTGGGGCGACCGTGCGGGTGTCAAGGTTCTGACCGCTGCCCAAGGGTCGGACCCCGCCAGCCTTGCATTCGATGCGATGGGGCAGGCCCAACGCGATGGGGCCGATCTGTTGCTGATCGACACGGCGGGACGTTTGCAAAATCGCGGCGACCTGATGGAAGAGTTGGCCAAGATCGTGCGCGTCATTCGCAAAAAGGATGAAACCGCGCCGCATAACACGCTGTTGGTGCTGGATGCCACGACCGGGCAGAACGCGCTGAACCAGGTGAAGGTGTTTCAGGAAATCTCGGACGTGTCCGGCCTTGTGATGACCAAGCTTGACGGCACGGCCAAGGGCGGTGTGCTGGTGGCGCTGGCGGACAAGTTCGGCCTGCCGATCCACGCCATCGGGGTGGGCGAACAGATCGACGATCTTCAGCCCTTTGATCCGCAGGAGTTCGCAGATGCACTGATGGGGCTTGAACCGCAGTGACCGCCCCTGAGGCAGACCGTTCATGATCGACTGGCTTGCCCAGATCGAGGGAACCGCGACCGGCCATCAGCTTGCGCTTTGGCTGGCCTTGCTGGCGGCGTTCCTGCACGCCGTGTTCGGCGCACTGCAAAAGGGGCGGCATGATCCGTGGCTGACGCGGGGCGCGATTGATGTGTCTTATTGCGTGATGGCGGCCCCCTTTGCGCTGTTTGTGGTGCCGTGGCCGGAACCGCATATGTGGCCGATTTTTTTGGGCGCATGGGCAATCCACGTCGTCTATAAACTTCTTCAGGCGTGGGCCTACACCAAGGGGGCCTATACGGTTGTCTACCCCGTGGTGCGTGGCACCGGGCCGCTTTTCACGGTGATCGGGGCCTATTTCATCTTTGGCGAAAGCTTTACGCTGACGCAGTGGATGGGCGTTGGGGTGCTGATCTCGGGGATCTTCGGGCTGGCGCTTTATAACATGGTCTATCTGGTGTCCGAGCGTGACACACTGAACGCGGCCCTTGGGCTGGCGGTAATGACGGGCTTGTTTGTGGCGTTCTATACCACGTTCGATGCCTATGGCATCCGCGCGACCGAGAACCCGTTCACCTTTTTGGCGTGGTTTTTCATGATTGATGGTCTGGTCATGCCCGTGATCGCCGCACGCCGCTGGTACAGGCTTGAGAACCGCCCGGACCTGGGCCCGCTGATGACTCGCGGGGTGACGGGGGGCTTTGTCGCGTTCTTTAGCTTTGGCGCGATCATGATGGCCACGCGGCTTGATAAGGTGGGCGAAGCGGCGGTCCTGCGCGAAACTTCGACGGTATTTGCCGCCCTGATTGGCTGGCTGGTGCTGAAAGAAACTGTAGGGCCGCGTCGCATTGCCCTGATGGCGCTGATCGCGGTGGGTGCCGTAATCGTTGAAATGGGATCATGAAGGATGGCTGATATGACCGAGAAACGTAAGATCAATCCGTTGCTGAAGTCGGCGCTGGAATTTGGCCCGGTGGTGCTTTTCTTTGTCGCATACCTGCGTTTCAAGGATCAGGTGTTCACCATTGGCGGCACCGACTACAATGGATTTATCCTTGTGACAGCGGCGTTTGTGCCCTTGCTGATCGCGTCCACCGCAGCGCTTTGGGCGCTTACCGGCAAGCTGAGCCGCATGCAGATCGCGACCGTCGTTCTTGTCACCATTTTCGGCGGGCTTTCCGTTTGGCTGAACGACGAGCGGTTCTTCAAGATGAAGCCGACCGCGATTTATCTGCTGTTTGGCGCGCTGCTGGCCGTGGGGCTGATGCGCGGGCAATCCTATCTCAAGTTCGTGATGGAAGAGGCGATGCCGCTGCAGCATGAAGGGTGGATGATCCTCACCAAGCGCCTGATGCTGTGCTTTTTCGCGCTGGCCATCGCGAACGAGCTGATCTGGCGTCTGGCAAGCACCGAAACCTGGGTCTATTTCAAGACCTTCGGCCTGACCGCTGCGGTGTTTGCGTTCTTCATGTCGCAGGGCAAGCTGTTTCAAAACTATGGTCTGGACAAGGACGATACCTCGTCGGAGTGACCCCTGCGCCTGACGGGTGGCCCGATCGAGTAGGCCACTTTTCGCGCCATATCGACAGATAGGGTTGCGTCGAAAGCCATCTTGAAGCGCGTTGATTTCAGCGAGGCGCGGCGCAGGTCGGCGCTTGACCACTCCAGCAGCTCGGCCCCCTCGTTGGCAACGGAACTGGCCGAGGCATTCTGCTGCGTCAGATAACCGACTTCGCCGACAAACGCGCCCGAGGGCATTTCGAACGTTTCGCCCATCTTTGAAATGCTGGTGCTGCCCGAAATGACAAAAAACAACCGGGTGACCGGTGCATTCTCGCAGGTCAGTTGCATCGGTGCGCTTACGGAATACCTTTTGGCGTGGTGCATTAATGTCCGGAAATCGCCGGGGGGCAGGCCCGGAAACAGCGCATAGATATCGCGGTGCGCCCGCGGGATGGCCAACCGCGATCTGCGGGCAAGCAGCCCCAGAATACCGACAAGATTGGCACTGCCGATCAATGTGCTGATATAGATCGCGTCCCATAGCGGGGCAGACGCGACAACGCTGTAATAACAGATATAGAGAACCGTCCCGACAAGCAGCATCAGCCGCAAGGCCACCTGATTGATGATCAACAGCCCCAGCACCTGAAAGGCACCGGCGGCATAGACGATGCTATGGGCCGACCAAAGCGCGTCAGACATGGCGTGTCCCATTGGCATCGGCCGTATCGGGCAGGGGGCGCGGGGCTGGGATCACTTTGATTTGAAAAGGGTCGTTTGCGCCCCCTTGTTGCCGCTGAAGTCAGCCCGCTTTTCAGCATAAAGCGCTCGGCCCGCCTGTACACCGGGGCGTGCGCCCATCGTGTCAAGCCAGCGGGCCATGTGAGGTTTGTCTTCGAGCGTTTGTTGCTGGCCCTCCCACAGGGACGCCCACCCCCAGATCGCAAAATCCGCGATCGTGATCTCGTCGCATGCGACAAAGGCGTGATTGGCCAGCTGCCTGTCCAGCACGCCGTAAAGCCGTCCAGTTTCAGTGCGATAGCGGTCTTTGGCATAGGGAAGGTCGTTCGGCGGATCCATGTTCGGAGCGTATTTCAGGAAGTGATGCGCCTGGCCTGCCATCGGCCCCAGGCCGCCCATCTGCCACATCAGCCACTGATCCACCGCGATCCTCTCGCGTTCGGAACGGCCACAGAAAAGCCCTGTCTTGCGGGCGAGATATTGCAGGATCGCGCCTGATTCAAAGATGGATATGGCCGCATCATCCGGCCCGTCAGGGTCAACGATCGCGGGCATCCGGTTGTTGGGCGATATCCGCAGAAACGCAGGCTGGAACTGATCGCCCTTGCTGATGTCCACCAGATGGGTGGTATAGGGCAGGCCCATTTCCTCAAGCGCAATGGAAACTTTCCAGCCGTTCGGTGTCGGCCAGTAATAAAGATCGATGGGCTGGGTCATGGTGCAGGTCGCTCCTAGGCAATTGTGCGTTCCATGATGCGATTTTTTGTGAGGCCCGCAAGGGGCAGTCGTGACCAGCGCGGACTTGGCCGCGCTGGCAGCAGCCGGGTGAGCTTTGCCAACGTCAGGCGTTCGGGGTGCACCATGAGGCCGGCGTAAAAGGCCATTGCACCGGGGCGGGTATAGCCTGACCAGTGGCAGATATGGCGCTGCGCGGGTGCAATGACGCACGAGACCTGTGCCAGCGCCGCCAGGGTTGCGGAGCAGTCCAGCTGGATGTTCAGCACGTTCGGCGCAGCGATCCCATGGCCGATGGCCCGCTCGCCGGGGCAGGCCATCAGCAGCCGTTCAAACAGGAAATCAAACAGATCGTTTTCGCGGCTGGTGATGTTGAACACCTCGGCCTGTCGTCCTGCGGGGCTGTGCAAGGCGCGCTGCGCATGGCTTTGCAGGGTGGCACCGGTGATCAGGATCATCCGCGTCACTGACCCCGCGGGAGCGTGCTCAAGCGCGCAAAGTGCGACCTCGGCCCCCATGGAGTGTGCGATCAAATGGATCGGGCGGTGCGGTGCGGCCTTATGAAACGTCGCGATAACCTGCGCCAGCGATGCGCCCGTCTGGCGGGCGGTCTGAAACACCGCGCCCAGCGACCCGCGTGCCGGCCAGCCAAAGCACACGCTCAGGTGAGGATGGTCAGGGGTCTCCAACGCGCCGGGCCAACCCTGTGCTGCGTCAAATATTGTGCGGTGCGGGCAGTTGCGCGGCGATCCGGGGTGGTATTTGTAGCCGTGGATCATGATGATGATCGGCCCTGCGCCCTTGGCAGCGGTGGCCATCGTGGCCCACGGGCATTGCGGCGATCCGTGCAGTCTGATGTGCCCTGTCTCTGGGCTGGCGTTCAACCGGATCAGGGGCATAGCGGCGCCTTTGTCAACATCTTGTGGGTGCAAGGTGCCGCAATGCTATGACGGGGTGATGAAAGCTTTGTTACACCAGTGTGACGGTGTTGACGCAAGCCCCGCACGGGCGTAGCAGGTGGGACTGTGGTGATTTGTTACCGGATTGCGGGCCACGGGCAGGACGACCTGCCGAATTCCGCTAAAAGGTCAGGATGAAAGCCCCCTTTCGCTTGACCGCGTCTGGGGTTTTTTTACGCCCGCATCATGTCGGGTTCCGAAAGGATGATAAAGATGAATAACGATTGGAAACCGCGCACCAAAGCCGTTCACGCAGGGCACACGCCGCAGCCAGTATAACGAAGTATCGGAGGCCGTGTTTCTGACGCAGGGCTTTGTCTATGACAGCGCCGAACAAGCCGAAGCGCGGTTTCAGTCGCTTGGCGAGGATGAGTTCATCTATGCCCGCTACGGCAACCCGACGGTGCGCATGTTCGAGGACCGGATCGCAGGGATGCTGGGCTATGAAGACTGTTTCGCGTGCACATCGGGCATGGCGGCGGTCAGCGGGGCGCTGACGGCGTTACTGAAGGCGGGTGATCATGTTGTGGCGGCGCGCGCACTTTTCGGGTCGTGCCTGTATGTGCTTGAGGATATTCTTGCCCGGTTCGGGGTCGAGGTGACATTGATCGACGGCACCGACAATGCCGCTTGGGATGCAGCGATCCGGCCCGATACGCGGCTGGTGTTCTTCGAGAGCATCTCGAACCCCACGCTGGAAGTGGTGGACATGCGGCATGTTGTGGAAAAAGCCCACGCCGTGGGTGCGCTTGTGCTTGCGGATGATGCGATGGCGACGCCGGTGTTTTCCTATGCCGCAGCCTGTGGGGCCGACATTGCCATCGTGTCCACCACGAAACACGTTGACGGGCAGGGCCGTTTGCTGGGCGGGGCGATCTGCGGGGCGCGGGATCTGATCCGCGGCCCGATCGAGGCCTACATGAAGCATACCGGCGGCGCGATGAACCCCTTCACCGCATGGACGCACCTTAAGGGGCTGGAAACCATCGATCTGCGGGTGCGCGCCCAGTCGGACGCCGCATTTGCCATTGCCGATGCGCTGGCGGCGCACCCTATGCTAAGCGCCGTGCGCTATCCCACCCACGCGGGCCATCCGCAGCAAAAGCTTGCGCTGGCGCAGGCTGAATCGGGTGGCACCGTGCTGGCGCTTGAGGTGAAGGGCGGCAAAGAGGCGTGTTTCAGGGTGCTGAACGCGCTTGAGATCGTGACGATCTCAAACAACTTCGCCGATGCAAAATCCATCGCCACCCATCCCGCAACCACCACCCACCAGCGGCTGCCGCAGGACCAGAAAGACGCCTTGGGCATTTCTGCGGGCCTGGTACGGCTGTCTGTGGGCCTTGAGGACGTCGGAGATTTGATTGCTGATCTGCAACAGGCATTGGATCACGCAGGTTAGGGTTTCGGGGCCGTGTTCGATATTTTCAGCCGTTTGTTGGAAACGTTACAAAAGGTGACCTATATAAGGGTCAGTTTACCTGAGGGAGCCATCTGATGAATGTTGTTGCACCTGTGAAAGCTGCACCCGATCGCGATGCAGCGGTCGCTGCACTGGATACACTGCGGGCCTGGGCATCTGACGCGACCGCATCCGAGATGGATGCGCTTGACCCGTCACTGGCACGGTTGCTGAAAAACGTGAACGATTATCCCGATTTCAGCCGGACCTATCCCACAGACTTTGCTGTCGGGGACAATTACAAGGCAACGTTGCCCGATCTCCAGAACGGTCCCTCCAGCCTGATCCGGGGGGCCAAGCAGCAGATCCAGCACGTGGGCATCTCGAATTTTCGGCTGCCCGTTCGCTTTCATACCCGTGACGATGGCGATCTGACACTTGAAACCTCGGTTACGGGGTCGGTCAGTCTTGAGGCCGATAAGAAGGGCATCAATATGTCCCGCATCATGCGCAGCTTTTACAAGCACGCCGATGCCACATTCAGCTTCGAGGTGATGGAAGCCGCGCTGGACGATTATAAAACCGATCTGGAAAGCTATGACGCGCGGATCCAGATGCGGTTCTCTTTTCCGATGCGGATCGAAAGTCTGCGCTCGGGGCTTTCAGGGTATCAGTATTACGACATCGCCCTTGAACTGGTCGAAGCAGGCGGAACGCGCAAGAAGATCATGCACCTTGATTATGTCTATTCATCTACATGTCCGTGTTCGCTGGAACTTTCCGAACATGCCCGCGCCACGCGGGGGCAATTGGCAACGCCGCATTCGCAGCGGTCCGTCGCGCGGATTTCCGTGGATGTGAATTGCGAGAAAGACTGCTTGTGGTTCGAGGACCTGATCGAACTTGCCCGCCGCGCTGTCCCGACAGAGACCCAAGTGATGGTCAAGCGCGAGGACGAACAGGCCTTTGCCGAATTGAACGCTGCCAACCCGATCTTTGTCGAGGATGCGGCGCGGCTGTTTTGCGAGCAGTTGCAATCGGATCCGCGGATCGGTGACTTCAGGGTGGTTGCAAGCCATCAGGAAAGTCTGCACAGCCACGACGCGATCAGCATCCTGACCCAAGGTGACACGTTCGCGGCGCAAAGCATCGACCCCAAGCTTTTCAACACATTGTTTCACGTCGGCTGAACTGCACGCGCACAAGGCGGCTTTAGGCTGACCGCATCCACGTCATGCTGCAACGCAGCGTGTCGCGGGATGCTGCTATGCAGAAACAACAGTTCTCATTCTCGGATCAACGTCTATCTTGATGATCAAGGGAGCCGGACAAGGCAGTAATGCCAGAACAGAGATTGAGGTTTGACAATGGCTTACAACAGCACACTCACAGAATTCAGCGCACACAGCAGCAAATCGGCACTGTCCGCAATCGGTGGTTTTTTAGCATCCATCGGGGCCGCAATGGTCAAGGTCAGCAGCAACAACGGCCGCCTGAAAGAGGTTGACCGCCTGCAAGCCAAGACCGACGCGGATCTGGCTGCTATGGGCTTGAAGCGCGAGGATATCGTGCACCATGTGTTTCGCGACATGTATTACCTCTGATCGGATCGCCTGAATGTGACCGGTTGCGGCCCGGCTGGCATCAGTCCGGGCCGTTTTTGTCATGGCCACTATGCCCGATCCGTTCGCGGGGCAGGCGGGCTGATCCTTGACAGTCGCGCATTGCCACGCCAACGCTGCGCGGATGTTGGATTTGCGCCCTGTTGGATATGTTATCGGCCTGTTGGTCGCGGTACTTGGCATCGCCATGATTGTGCCGCTGCTGGTGGATATTGCCGAAGCGCGGGGCCATTGGCCGGTGTTCGTCGAATCCGGGCTGATCACCATTCTGGCGGGCAGCATGATATCGCTGGCCTGTGCCAATGCCGTAAAGCAGGGGCTGACGATCCAGCAGACCTTTTTGCTGACCACCGGGGTTTGGTTGGTTCTGCCGCTTTTTGGTGCGTTGCCGTTCATTCTGGGCGCGACCGAGGCGCGGTTCGTCGACGCGGTATTCGAGGCGATGTCGGGGATGACAACCACCGGATCGACGGTGTTCACCGGCCTTGATACGTTGCCCAAGGGGCTGCTTTTGTGGCGCGGTATCCTGCAGTGGCTGGGGGGCATCGGGATCATCGTCGTTGCGATGGTGTTCTTGCCGGAGCTGCGCGTCGGGGGGATGCAGATCTTCAAATCCGAAGCTTTCGAGACATTTGGCAAGATCCTGCCCCGCGCCGGTCAGATCGCCAGCCAGATTTCGGTGATCTATCTGTGGCTGACATTTGCATGTGCGCTGACCTATCTGGCGCTTGGGATGAATGTGTTTGATGCAACGGTCCATGCGCTCACCACGATGAGCACGGGCGGGTTTTCGAACTATGACGCCTCCTTCGGGACGTTCTCGGGCCTGCCCGAATACGCGGCTTCGTTTTTCATGATCATCGCAGCGCTGCCTTTCGTGCGGTATGTCCAACTGCTGAACGGCAATCCGATTGCGCTGCACCGCGACCCGCAGGTGCGTGGATTCATGTGGACCGTGACCATTCTGGTGCTGGTCGTGTTCGTGTCGATCCGAAATGTGTTTCCGCAGCATTGGGAACAGTCGCTGCGCGAGGCGCTGTTCAACATCACCTCGATCATTTCGGGCACCGGCTATGCCTCGGTTGACTATATGGAGTGGGGTCCGTTTCCCATCGCCCTGTTCTTTTTCACCGGGTTGATCGGCGGCTGCGCGGGATCGACGGCCTGTTCGATCAAAATCTTTCGCTATCAGTTGCTGTTCGCCTCGATCGGTGCACAGTTGCAGCGGATCAGATCACCGCATGGCGTCTTTACACCCCGATATGACGGGCGGCCGATCAGCGGCGATGTCATGATTTCGGTGATGTCGTTCTTCATGTTCTTCACGTTGACGCTGGGGCTTGTGGCCGTCGCGCTCAGCATGACGGGTCTGGATTTCGTCACCTCGATCTCTGGTGCGCGGGGCGGCGCTGGCCAACATTGGCCCTGGTCTGGGCGACATCATTGGCCCCGCAGGTAATTTCAGCACGCTGAACGACACCGCAAAATGGATACTGACCGCCGCCATGCTGATCGGGCGGCTTGAATTGATGGCGGTCTACGTCATCCTGACTTTCAAATTCTGGAGAGCATGATGCAAGTTCCGACCCCCTCTTCGCAAACCCGTCCTTTGGGCGCGCAGCTGTCTCACATGCTGAAATCGCGGGGGGTCGAAGTTATTTTTGGTATCCCTGGCGTGCACAATCAGGAAATGTACCGCGGCATAGAAGAGGCAGGGCTGACCCATGTTCTGGCCCGCCACGAACAAGGGGCGGGGTTCATGGCCGACGGGTATGCCCGTGCAACCGGCAAGCCGGGCGTGGCCTATGTCATCACTGGGCCGGGGGTCTGCAACATCATGACCCCGATGGGGCAGGCCTATAGCGATAGCGTGCCGCTTTTGGTGTTGTCGTCCTGTCTGGATGAAACTGCGTCCCGTAAGGGCCAGCTGCACCAGATGAAAGACCAGCGCGCGGCGGCGGAAACCGTGTGTGACTGGTCCGAAGTCGCGCATACAGCAGAGGCTGCGTATCAATTGATTGATCGCGCCCTGACAGAGTTTCAAACCGACCGCCCCCGGTCAAAGCATCTGTCGATCCCGATTGGCTTGCTGGAAAGCGTTGCCAATGGCCCGGCAGAGCGGACCATCAGTATTCAGCGCCCGCAGCCAGCGCCGGAAGATGTGCAGCGGCTTGCTGCGATGCTGCGCAAGGCCAGCCGCCCGCTGTTCATTTTTGGCGGCGGCGCTGTCGCGGCCCACGGGGCGGGGCCCCTTGTGCGGCGACTGAACGCGGCAAGCATGACCACATATGCGGGGCGGGGGATCATTGGTCCTGACGATCCGCTGCACTTTGGTGCCTGTCTGGCGCGCCCCTCAAGTGCCGATGCGATTGCCGAGGCGGATCTTGTGATTGCCGTCGGCACCGAGCTGGCCGAGGTCGACATCTGGCGCAGCGCGCTTGGCCACAGCGGTGCCCTTGTGCGGGTCGACATCGATTCTGTGGTCCTGACCGATGCGCAAGCTGCGCAAACCTGCATTCAGGCCGATGCGCAGGCGGTGCTGGCCGCCCTTGACGATGCGCTTGGAGAGGGCCTGCAAACCGCCTGGACCCCCGATGCGGTCGCCGCATGGCGTGCCCGCTGGCGTGCTGAGGTCGAGGCCGAGCGCCCCGGTATCCTGCCTGTGGTCGATGCCCTGCGCGATGCAGTGCCTTCCGATACGATGATCTATTCCGACATGACGCAGTTTGCCTATGCCGCGAAAGAAGTCTGGCCGATGGCACAGCCGGGCCACTGGCACCATCCTTACGGCTTTGGCACGCTGGGCTATGCCACCCCCGCCGCGATCGGGGGGGCCATCGGCAGGCCGGGTCGGCCGACAATGGCCATCATTGGGGACTATGGTTTTCACTATACGATGCAGGAAATTGGGGTTGCGGTGGAACTGCGGCTGCCGCTGCCGATTATCCTGTGGGACAATGGCAAGCTGGGCGAGATCGAAGACAGCATGACCCGCGCCCAGATCGCGCCCAATGCGGTTGTCGCGCACAACCCCGATTTTTGCAAACTGGCCGAAGCCTTCGGTGCGCTGTCAGCCAGCCCCACCACTCTTGAGGGGCTGCGCGGTGCGCTTGACGACGCCTTCAGGGCAGATCGCCCTACGTTGATCTATCTGACGCCAAAAATCACGGGCTAGGCCGCCGCAAAGTCAAGCGGAGGGGTGGCACCGGTTTCACAGGCCCCCCCCGCCGCTAGGGGTTACTCCCAGCAATTCACCAGCACGGTCATGGCTTTGGCCTTTTCGCGCAGGTCCTGCGGGTGCATGGTCCCCAAAGATGCGGCGTTCTGGACTTCGATCCCTGATTTCTGGGCGATTTCGGTGATCAGAACGGCCTCGACCGCGAAATTTACATCTTCCGGCAGTTTCTGCGCCCCGTCGTTGCGCGGCAGCAGCATGCCCAGCACGCGCCCGTTCTCGTCGAACACCGGGCCTCCCGCGTCGCCCGCCTGCGACGCCAGTGACAGGCGGGCGATGTTTTCCTCGCCTTGCAGACCGCGTACATCGGCCAACGCACCGAAGGTCACGGTCGCGGACCCCAGCACCCCCTCGTAGGGGAAGCCGCCGACGGCAATTTCGGACTGCAATTGCGGCGGTACCGTGTTGAAATCGGCGACTTCAAGCGGGGCAAGCCGCGTGCGCGGTTTCAGCAGCGCAATGCCGCTGGCGGTGTCATTGATGATCACATCCAGTTCTGTCTCGTCGTCCAGCGTCATCCTGCTACAGCCCTCAACCGCCTGTGATGTCGATGCGATCGTTCCGGCACTGTCGATGAAAAACCCTGAGCGCGAGATTTTCGGTTTGCGGATCTTCAGCCCCGCGACCAGATCAATGGCCTGATCATCCCCGCCACCGGCTGCGGCATCCAGCACGCCGGGAAGGCGGGTAAAGCTCTTGCTCATTTCTGCGATCAGACGGCGGCGGCGGTCTTCGTCGCCAGCGGGCCAGATCAGCGTAAAGCCCTTGATCTGCCCGTCTTCAAGAAAGGCCTGGGTCTGACTGACGATCCGTCCGTTTTCCCCGATCAGTTCAAACCGGTCGGATCTACGTTCGCGCGGCCCTTCGGGAGGCACGATTTCCAGAGTTTGCATAATGTCATAAAGGCCAAACAGCGTGTCCTGATTGCCAGCCTGGCTGATCAAAAGGACCCGCGCGTTGATGTCGCCGGTGGCGTTATAGTGGGCAAAGGGCGGCTCATAGGCGCTAAAAGCCACAACCTTTGTTGGCATCATGCATCTCGATTCCGGCCTGGGCGTCGCGCACCATCTGCAAGCCAAGCCCGTCCAGCACGGCATTGTATTGTTTCAGCAGATCGGCCCGTTGCAATGTTGTCAGGATCCCGGTGGCGTCATAGCCGTTGGCGACCTGCCAGTCGGCCATCGAATTGCGGGTCCCGCGCCCGAACGCGCCGTCAATCGCTGCGTCATAGAAACCTGCCCATTGCAAAGCGACCTGTAGCTGCTCGCGGTCCGTGCGCGTCAGATCCGCCTCGCTGCGCCGCGCTTCGGCGGGCGTCTCGTCAACGGGGGGCGCGGGCGCTACGGCGGCCTGGTCTGCCTCTGCAAGGGGTGTCGCGGGCACGGCGGCTGCGTCTGGCGCGGGCGGCAGGGTGGTCTGCGAGATTTGCGGTGTTGGATCAGGTTCGATCGGGGCGATCAGCGGGATGTTCAGCACATTCGCGCCCACAGGCCAGAACTGCTGCTGAAAGCGGTCGGACACCTGAATGAAGCTGTCGCGCGGGATCAGCCCCTCGCGCCGGTATTCGCGCAACAGCACTTCGGCATCACCGCGCCGGTAGGGGCCGACGGCGATGCCGTACCATCCCTGGCCCAGCGAAAACCCATTCACGTCCTCAATTCGGCCGCTATAGGCGCGGGCGCGTTCGGTGGCACCGGCAAGGCTTGGCTGCGCTTCGATCTGGACCCAAACGATATCCTGGGCCGATTGCGCCTGAAGGCAGGCAGGGACGCAAAACAGAACGGCAAACAGGGCCGCAAACAGATGCTTCATGGTAAATATGCTCTCGTACTTTTAAAGTTGCCGCAGATAAGCAGGAAACAGCCTGAAACGCCATGCTTGTCGCGAAGTCAAACATCACAAAGCTGCCAATTGACCCTCCCGCGCCACGGCCTTAGGAAAGGCGCGCAGCAGCAAAGGCAAAAGTCACATGGTCGACCCGGTTCAGCGCCCCCGTTCGTTTCAGGAAATCATCCTGCGCCTTCAAGGGCTACTGGGCGCGTCAAGGGCTGCGCGGTCCTGCAACCCTATGACATGGAGGTGGGGGCAGGAACGTTCCATCCGGCCACGACCTTGCGCGCGCTGGGCACCAAGCCCTGGGCGGCCGCCTATGTGCAGCCCTCGCGCCGGCCCACCGACGGGCGCTATGGCGAAAACCCGAACCGGTTGCAGCACTACTACCAGTATCAGGTGCTGATCAAACCCAGCCCGCCCGACCTGCAGGACCTTTATCTTGGGTCTCTTGCAGGCCATCGGAATAGATATGGCCCTGCACGACATCCGCTTTGTCGAGGACGACTGGGAAAGCCCGACGCTGGGCGCATGGGGCCTGGGCTGGGAGGTCTGGTGCGACGGCATGGAAGTGTCGCAGTTCACCTATTTCCAGCAGGTCGGCGGGCACGACTGCCATCCTGTGTCGGGTGAGTTGACCTATGGGTTGGAACGTCTGGCGATGTATGTGCTGGGCGTGGATCACGTGATGGACATGCCGTTCAACGATCCCGATGCGCCGATCCCGCTGACCTATGGCGACATCTTCCGGCAGACCGAAGAGGAATATGCGCGCTGGAACTTCGACGTGGCCAATACCGACGTGCTGCTGCGAGCATTTCGAGGATGCCGAGGCCGAATGCGCAGCGCATTCTCGACGCCAGCCGTCCGAGGATCCCAAGACCGGCAAGCGCATCATCATGGCGCACCCCGCCTATGACCAGTGCATCAAGGCCAGCCACATCTTCAACCTGCTGGACGCGCGCGGCGTGATTTCGGTCACCGAACGGCAGGCCTATATCGGCCGCGTGCGCGCGCTGGCCAAGGCCTGCGCCGATGCCTTTGTGCAAACCGACGCGGGCGGGTGGCTGCGGCATGACGGCAAGGATGCATCATCGTGGCAATGCTGATTTCGGCCGCTGATCGTGGGCGGCGTCGATCTATTACCTGCAGGTCTATGCCTATCTACGAAGAGATGTCTGAGCAGGCCACGACGCAAGGTGTCAACTGACGTCGCGTCGTCAACGGGCGCAGCCGGAGCCGATCCTGTCCGAGAATTTTCAGCGCGATCGACGCGACAGCTCGCCCGATCCGGTACCGCGCCTGTTTTGACACGCCGACTCAGTCTCGCGATGCTGACCGAAACCTATGTGATCTATCGACAGATGCCGAGCCGCGTGTCGCCCCCGGCTGGTTCGACTGTTTTGACGCTGCGCCAGATCGGCGCAGAGCCTGGAGTCCGGCGATCGCTATCGGCGTTCATGGGCGTGCGACGAACATCCACTACGGCATCGACCGGATCGTCGCGGTCAATCCCGACGGCCGCGGCTATGCCTGGCACCAGATCAACGCCTGTGGCGAGGTCGTCTTTGACGGCAACCCGCGCCGCCTCGACGGCCTGCCCCCCGGCCTCCCGAAAGGTACGCAACTGATGCCCGACCTTCTGATCGAACTTTTCTCCGAGGAAATTCCCGCCCGGATGCAGGCGCGCGCGGCCGATGATCTGAGCAAGCTGGTGACCGATGGTCTGGTCGAGGCGGGGCTGACCTATGCGGGGGCGGCTGCGTTTTCCACGCCGCGCCGGTTGACGCTGACCGTCGAAGGGCTGCCCGGCGAAAGCCACGCGGTGCGCGAAGAGCGCAAAGGCCCCCGCGCCGACGCGCCCGAAAAGGCGATCGACGGGTTCCTGCGCGGCGCGGGTCTGACCCGCGACCAGCTGGAGGAACGCGCGACGACAAGAAGGGCGCGGTCCTGTTCGCGGTGATCGAAAAACCGGGCCGCCCCGCGGCCGAGATCGTGGCCGAGGTGCTGGAAACCGACCATCCGCAATTTCCCCTGGCCCAAATCCATGCGCTGGGGCGCGGGCACGCTGCGATGGGTGCGGCCCGCTGCATTCGATCCTGTGCATTCTCAGCGACGAAGACGGGGGCGCAGGTCGTGCCGATGACGGTCGACGGGATCGACAGCGGGGCAGGCACGACACGCGGCCACCGTTTCCTGTGCGCCGGACGCCTTCTCCGTCAGCAGTTTCGACGATTACGACGGCCAAGCTGAAGCGCGCCCATGTTGATCCTGCGACGCCGAGGAGCGGCGCCGAGGCGATCTGGCACGACGCGACCAACCAGGCCTTTGCCACGGGCCTGGAGGTGGTCGAGGACGCGGGCCTGCTGGCCGAGGTCGCGGGGCTGGTGGAATGGCCCGTGGTGCTGATGGGCCGGATCGGCGACGCGTTTCCTGGACCTGCCGCCCGAGGTGCTGCAGACCTCGATGAAGGAGCACCAGAAATTCTTTTCCGTGCGCAACCCCAAGACGGGCCGGATCGAACGATTCGTCACCGTCGCCAACCGAGACGGCGGACGACGGCGCGACGATCCTGGCGGGCAATGAAAAGGTGCTGTCGGCACGGCTGTCGGACGCGAAATTCTTCTGGGAAAACGACCTGCGCGTGGCACAGTCGCGCAGGGCATGAAGGCCTGGGTCGACAGGGCTGGCCGACGTGACCTTCCACAACAAGCTGGGCACGCAGGCCGAACTGTATCGCGCGGATCGAAGCGCTGGCGCGCGAGATCGCCCCGATGGTGGGCGCCGATGCCGATCGAGGCCGCACGAGGCCGCGCGGGTCGCCAAGGCCGATCTGCAATCCGAGATGGTCGGCGAATTCCCCGAACTTGCAAGGGCTGATGGGCCGCTATTACGCGCGGGCCGCGGGCCATGTCCGACGCCGTGGCAGCGGCCGGCCAAGGAACATTACGCGCCGCTGGGGCCGTCCGATGACGTGCCGACAGCGCCGGTGTCGGTGGCCGTGGCGCTGGCCGACAAGATCGACACGCTGACCGGTTTCTGGGCGATTGACGAGAAACCGACGGGGAGCAAGGACCCGTTTGCGCTGCGGCGGGCGGCGTTGGGGGTTATTCGGTTGCGTGTTGGACGAACTCAAATTAGGATTGTCTGTATTCTCAAGTTGTCGTTGTCAGTTGGCAGTCCCTTGCTGTAACGTTTCAGTGCGGTGCCTGCTGGACGACAGATCGCCGATCGCGAGAATGATGACCAAAGTCCAGGCGTCATCATTGACGGTCCAGATGATGTGGAAGAATTCTATCAGACGGCAACTTTGTCATCTGAACGAAAACGGCTTTGACTGGGAGTTGTCTAAGATACTGCAGATTCAGACTGCTGCCGACCTCCTCGCCTTCCTCCACGACCGCCTCAAGGTCTATCTCCGCGACCAAGGCATCCGGCACGACATCATCGACGCCTGCATCGCCATGCCGGGCAACGACGACCTGACCCTGCTGGTCAAACGGGCCAAGGCGCTGGCGGCAACCCTCAACACCGACGACGGCGAAAACCTGATCCAGGGGTTCAAGCGCGCCAACAACATCCTGACCCAGGCCGAGGAGAAGGACGGGGTCGAATACTCCTATCGGCGCGGACATGAAATTTGCCGAAGACGGACGAGGAACGGGCGCTGTTCGCGGCGCTCGATGCGGCGGAAGCGCAGATCGCTCCCGCGATGGCCGCGGAGGATTTCACCGCCGCGATGTCCGCGATGGCCGCCTTGCGCGGGCCGATTGATGCGTTTTTCACGCTGTGCAGGTCAACGATCGGAAACGGCAGGTGCGCCGCAACCGGCTGAACCTGCTGAGCCGGATCCGCAAAATCTGTACCTCGGTCGCGGATCTGACCAAAATCGAAGGATAGCGCACGCGTCCCAAAGGCGGGCTAGGCGATACGCCTTGCCAGGATCGGCGAACTGCTCTATGCTGCGCCTGAGCAACAGATAGGTGCCGCAGTGCAGCAACAGATGCCATGACAACCGCTGTAACGCAGATCACCCCCATCGCCAACGACACCCCGGCGGGCATGGGGCGGCGAAGTGCCTGCAACGTCTGATGCGGCTGGACATGCCGGTGCCGCGCACCGTGGCGCTGTCGTTCGATGCGGTGCATGGGATCGCCGCGGGCAACATGCCGGACATGGCAGGCGTCGTGGCCGCATTTCGCCGATGACGCGCTGTTGTGTGTGCGCCCGTCCAGCCAGGACCCCGATTGGGGCGGGCCGGGGGCGATCCTGAACATCGGCATGAACGATGCGCGGTTCGCCGATTACAGCGCGCGATGGGCGAGGAGCCGGCCCGGCGCTGTATACCTGCGGTTCGTGCAGTCCTACGCGGTGAACGTGGCGCGGCTGGATCCTGATGTATTCGACGATGTCCGGTGGGCGACGGTGCACGCAGGCCTGGAGCGTCCTGGCGCGCCTACGAGGTTGAAACCGAAGAGACATTCCCGCAAGACCGCGCGGTGCAGCTGCCGGCGTGCTCAGCTCGATGGCGCGCGCCTGGGAAGGCACCACGGCGCGGCTGCTGCGGCAGGCCAAGGGCGCGCCTGCGGATGCAGGTCTGGGGCTTGTGGTGCAGCAGATGGCGTTGGGCGTGGGACAGGGCGAATGCGGGTCGGGTGTGATGCAATTGGTCGACAGCGACGACGGGCCTGCCCCAGATCACGGGCCGCTACCTGAGCCAGAGCCAGGGGCGTGACGCGCTGCAGAGCGATGCGGACGCGCTCTATCTGACGCGCGACCCGCGCGGCCCGTCGCTTGAGGAACACGCCCCGAGGCGTTCGCAGACCCTCAAGGCCACGCCGCGCTGTGCGCGAACAGCTGCGCGCCGAAATGCAGGTTGAGTTCGTGATATCAGACGGCGAGTTGCACATTCTCGACGCGGTGCGCGTCGCAGCGGTCGTCGCGGGCGTCGGTGCGGATCGCGGTGGCGCTGGCCGACGACGGGATCATCAGCCGCGAAGAGGCGGTGATGCGCGTGCAGCCGCCGCACGCTGACCGAATTGCTGCACCGGCAGGTCGATCCGCGCACCAAGCGCGACGTGATCGTGCGCGGCATCGCCGGCAAGCCCCGGCGCGGCGACGGGCAAGATCGTGTTCACCGCCAACGATGCGCAGGCCAGCGCCGCGCGGGGCGAAACATGCATTCTGGTACGGCGCGAAACCACGCCCGAGGACATTCGCGGTATGCACGCGGCCCAAGCCGTGCTGACGGAACGGGGCGGCATCACCAGCCACGCCGCCGTGATCGGTCGCGGCATTGGGATGCCTTGCGTGGTGGGCGCGTCGTCGATGCGCTTCGACCTGTCAAAGAGCAGATCACCGCCGCCGACGGGCGCTTGTTCAAGGCGGGCGACGAGATCACGATCGACGGCACCAAAGGCGAGGTCCTGGCCGGTGCTGTAGAAATGCTGGAGGCGCTGCTGGATGACAACGTTCCAGAAGCTGATGGACTGGGCCGACTGCCGCTGCGCGATATCGGTGTTCGCGCCAACGCTGACACGCCCGCCGACGCGCAAACCGCCCGCAACTTCAACGCCCAAGGGCATCGGCCTGTGCCGGACCGAGCATATGTTCTTTGACCCCGAGCCGGCTGACCGTGATGCGCGAGATGATCTTTGCCGACACCAGCGAAGGCCGCCGCGCCGTTCTGGAACGTTTGCTGCCGATGCAGCGCGATGATTTCATTCAGCTTTTCCGCATCATGCAGGGGCAGCCCGTCTGCATCCGCCTGTTCGATCCTCCGTTGCACGAATTTCTTCCCTCCAGCCGGTCTGGCCAGCGCGACCTGGCCGAGGCGCTGGACCTGCCGTTGTCCGATGTGATCCGCCGGATCGAGGCGATGTCGGAATATAACCCGATGCTGGGTTTGCGCGGCGTACGACTTGGCGTGACCGTGCCCGAAATTTATGAAATGCAGGCCCGTGCGATTTTTGAAGCGACGATCGAGGCCAGCCGCGACGGGGATCCCGTCGTGCCAGAGATCATGATCCCGCTTGTGTCCGCCAAGCGCGAGGTCGAATTGGTCAAGGCCAGTATCGACGAGATCGCGACGGATGTGCGCAATGAACGCGGCGCGACCTTTACCTACCGGCTGGGCGTCATGGTTGAAACGCCGCGCGCTGCTTTGCGGGCAGGGGAAATCGCGCCCTATTGTTCATTCCTCAGCTTTGGGACGAACGATCTGACGCAGATGACATATGGGCTTAGCCGCGACGACGCGGGCCGGTTCATGTCGACCTATGTTCAGCAGGGCGTCTTTCCCGAAGATCCGTTTCACATGCTGGACCAGGATGGCGTCGGAGAGTTGTTGCAACTGGGCGCAGCCCGCGGGCGGGCGTCGCAACCGGGCATCACGCTGTCGATCTGCGGCGAACATGGCGGCAACCCCGAATCGCATCGCGTTTTGCCGCGCGGCGGGCTTCGATTATGTTTCGTGTTCGCCGTTTCGCGTACCGGTTGCACAGATTGGCCGCGGCACAATTGGCAATCATGCACAAGATAGGGTAGGGCGGCGCGGCAAACCGCCAGATCCTGTGCTGCTACGCGGCATTCCGCGCAATTTTCGGCCAAAGGGTTTACGTGCACCGGCATCTTGGTTAGGCGGCCAAGACCGAAACGATGTGCGAGGCGCTCAATGCGTTTGATGCGAAACCTTTCTGTGTGTGGCCTTTTGGCGCTATCCCTGCTGTCCCCAATGGCTGCATTCGCCAATTCAAAACAAGCCGAAGCGCTTTCAGATATCGAGACGAAGGGGCTGCGTTCTGTCGGATCAGAGCGGCTTCAAAGCATGATCGCCGCGAATTCCGAGGCCAGCGATGTGGAATTCACCCGCGCCTGGGTGGAAAGCCAGCCCAGGGCCACGGGCGGCGAACAGTGGAAATGCTTGTCCGAAGCGCTTTATTTCGAGGCCCGTGGCGAGACTGTGAAGGGTCAGTTTGCCGTCGCCGAAGTGATCATGAACCGGGTCAAATCCTCTAGGTTTCCGGGGTCCATGTGCAGCGTGATCAATCAGGGCACCGGCCGGAAATACCAGTGCCAGTTTACCTATACGTGTGATGGCAGTGCCGAGGTGATCGGCGAGCCCCGCGCCTATGACGGCGTCGCCAAGATCGCGCGCGCTGTGCTGGATGGCAAGGCACCCCGGCTGACCGATGGTGCCACCTATTACCACACCACCGCCGTCAAACCGCGCTGGTCGCGCGTGTTCACCCGCACCGCGAAAATCGGCGTTCACCTGTTTTACCGCGATGGTGTGCAGACCGCGTCAAACTAGGGCAGGAACAAGGCGCAGCCCTTGAGATGCATCAGGGTTTGGCCACGCCGGTGTCGTCTTTGGTGGATGGCCAGCCGCCCCAGACTTTGTGCGCATCGGATCAATGGTCTAGGATCTCCGGGACTATGATAACTTAAAGGCTTCCCAATATGACCACTGACACCAGGCTTGCGTTTGCGCATCCCTCAGAGCGTTCAGCAGCGACAGCCGGGCCAGCGCCGCTTGATCGTATTTCCCTGCGCGATCATATCGTCGAAGTCGAAATCGGTGCATTTCAGGCCGAACGCGGGGTCACACAGCGGATTTGCTTTAACGTCGTCGTCGAGGTGCAACCGCTGACCGGCCCGATAGACGATGATGTGGATCGTATCCTTTCCTATGACCGCGTGACCGAAGCCATCGCATTCGAGCTGTCGGATGAACGGTTGAACCTGCTGGAAACCCTCGCCGAACGTGTGGCCGACCGCATCCTGCTTGAGCGTCAGGCGATGCGGGTTTTCGTGCGCATCGAAAAGCTGGATCGTGGCCCCGGTGCCTTGGGCGTCGAGATCGTTCGCGCGCGCGACGACGCCCCCGAGGCACAGGCCAGCGCGGCTGCGGTACCCCACCCCGAGTTGGTCTATCTAAGCAACAGCGCCATAGGGTCGCCCCTTTTGACTGGCTGGCTGGATCAGCTTGAACAGATGGGCCGCCCGCTGATCCTGTGTGTTGGTGCGGCCGATACGCCCGCGCCGCAGGTCGCGCATCGCATGGCTCAACGCCGGATTGATCTGCTTGCGATTGAACAGAACGCATGGGTGCTGGCCGCAAAGGACCCGCGCTGCGTGGTTGTCGCCACCCGGACAGAACTTGATTGGGCCATGAAGAACGCCCAGACCTGCGTTTGGGCACCGTCAAAGATTGTTCTCGACAGCGTTGATACCCCGTCGGCGCAGCCACGGGACGCGGTTGCCCTTGCGGCATGGTTTGCCGCCACTTTCGACGCGACCGAGATGTTGGTGATCGGCGCAGATCTGCCCGACGCCGCCTCGGTGCCGCTGCGGTCTGTTCCCACGACGCAAGGCACGCTCTAGGCGATGGAAGACTACTACCGCCCATTGGTGCAGATCGGTCCGGCGCGCCCGGACAACGCCGTGGCGCTTGGCGACGGGTGGGGCTGGTTCACCCACGCCGAGGTTCTGTCGCGCACAGCGCCCGCGCGGGTGATTGATGCAACCGCGATCCCTGCCCACATCCTGTCACGGATCACAAGCCCCCGGCCCGAAATCGCGGGGCTGTCGCTGGCCCGTCCGCGTATCATGGCTATTCTCAACAGCACGCCCGACAGCTTTTCGGACGGTGGCCAGCATGCCAAGCTTGCCGATGCGGTGCGTGCGGGCCTGGAAATGCAAGGGGCGGGGGCCGATATTCTTGACATCGGGGGTGAATCCACGCGTCCCGGTGCCACGCATGTTGATCCGCAAGAGGAGATCAGCCGCACCGCCCCGGTGATCGCGGCTTTGCGAGCGGCGGGGTTGGATCTGCCGATTTCTATCGATACCCGCAAGGCGGTGGTTGCAAAAGAAGCGGTCAACAGCGGGGCGTCGCTGGTCAATGACGTGTCCGGGTTCACCTTTGATCCCGACCTTGCACCGTTTTGCCAGGTGCAGGGTTTGCCGGTGTGTGTGATGCACACGCTGGGCGACCCCGAAACCATGCATCTAAGCCCGTCGTATGAAAACGTCGTTCTTGATGTGTATGACACGCTGGATCGTCAAATCACCGCATTGGAACGATCCGGCATCCCGCGCGGGGCGATCCTTGCCGATCCCGGCATTGGCTTTGGCAAAAATCTTGATCACAATTTGGCATTGCTTGCGCGGATCAGCCTTTTTCACGCATTGGGAACGCCGCTTTTGCTGGGGGTTTCCCGCAAAAAGTTCATCGGCACGATCGGGCATGCGCCGGATGCGCGGAACCGCGCGCCGGGATCAATTGCCGTTGCACTTGCAGGTGTGTCCCAAGGTGTGCACATGATCAGGGTGCATGATGTTGGTGAAACACGGCAGGCTCTCGCGCTTTGGCAGGCAGCACAGTTTGGAAGGATTACTTGATGACGAAACTTTTTGGGACAGATGGTGTGCGCGGGCAGGCCAATCTATATCCGATGACTGCCGAAAACGCCTTGCGCATCGGGGCCGCCGTTGGCCGCTATTTTGGCGGATCGGGCGTGCACCGTGTCGTGATCGGCAAGGACACGCGCCTGTCTGGATATATGTTCGAGAACGCGTTGACCGCTGGACTGACATCAACCGGTATGAATGTGTTGCTTTTGGGGCCTGTGCCCACGCCCGCGGTGGGTTTGCTGACGCGGTCAATGCGGGCAGATCTGGGGGTGATGATCTCGGCCAGTCACAACCCGGCAACAGACAATGGCATCAAATTTTTCGGCCCCGATGGCTTTAAGCTTAGTGATCAGGTCGAAGCTGAAATTGAAGCGCTGGTGGCAAATGGAATCGATCTGAACCCGGCTGACCAGATTGGCCGCGCGAAACGCATTGATGACGGGCGGTTTCGCTATGTCGAGCGGGTCAAATCATCATTTCCGCGCCACATGCGGCTGGATGGGCTGAAAGTCGTGATTGATTGTGCCAATGGTGCCGCACATCGCGTGGCCCCCGAAACTCTGTGGGAGTTGGGCGCAGAGGTTGTCGAAATCGGGGTCAAACCGAACGGGCACAACATCAACCAGAATTGTGGGTCCACCCATCCAGAACAGGCGGCCGCAGCCGTGGTCGCCCATGCCGCTGATGTCGGGCATCTGTCTGGACGGGGATGCGGACCGCGTCATTCTGATCGATCAGAACGGAAAAGTCGGAGACGGCGATCAGTTCATGGCGCTTATGGCGTCCCGGTGGGCGGCAGAAGGAAGGCTGGCGAAAAACGCGCTGGTCGCCACGGTGATGAGCAATCTTGGCCTTGAGCGGTATCTTCAGGGCCAGGGCGTGCGGCTGGAGCGGACGGCCGTCGGGGACCGCTATGTGGTTGAACGGATGCGCGAGGGCGGCTTCAATTTGGGCGGCGAACAGTCAGGCCATATCGTCATGACAGACCACGCCACGACCGGCGATGGCCTGATGGCCGGGCTGCAATTTCTGGCCGAAATGGGCCAGTCTGGCAAACGATCTTCAGAACTGCTTGATAATTTCGAGCCTGTGCCGCAGCTTTTGCGGAACGTTCGCTTTGCCGCCGGACAGTTGCCGCTTGAGGATGCCCAGGTACAGGCTGCGATTGCGCAGGCGGAATGCGATCTGGAGGGGCAGGGCCGCTTGCTGATCCGACGGTCTGGCACAGAGCCGCTGGTGCGTGTGATGGCAGAGCATGAGGATGCGGGCCTGATGGCCGATGTCGTAAGCTCGGTCGTGGATGCGGTGACGCAAGCGGTGAAGGCCTAGCGCGCTTTCGCTGATATGTCCGGCGCGCCCTTGACTGGCGCGCCGAAAATCAGGCGGGTTTGCCCAAGAACAGCCGCCGCAACGCGCCGTATTGGCTGAGGGCCACGCCGCTTAGGATCAAGGCAAGGGACCACAGCAATGAGGGCGGCAGTGGTTCGTGAAGGATCAGCGCCCCCAGAACCACCGACCAGATCGGCACCTGATAATTCACCAAGGACATGAACACCGGACCGGCGCTGCGCACCACCAGCACGCGCAGGAAATTTGCGGCTGCGGTTGGCACAAGGCCTAGAAACGCCAGCAAACCCAGTATCTTGGCGGATGGAATTGCGGGCGGCCCCTCAACAAAGATGGCCATCGGGATCGTGATCGCGCTGGCAATCAAAAGCAGGATGGTCGCCAATCCGATCGGGTCGATCGCGGGCAATCGCCGCATCACGATCGAGCTGAGCGCATAGCAAGTTGCGGCCCCAAGGCAGGCAAGACGGCCCGGTGTTTCAAACGCGGCGCCGCTGCTTTCAAACGCCTGAAGCCCGATCAGGATCACTACACCCACAAAGCCGACGCCAAAACCAAGCGATTTGCGAAGGGACATACGCTCTCCGGGGACGAAAAAATGTGCGAGGGGCAGGATGATCAGTGCCGTCGCCGCCATTGAAACCCCCGCAAAGCCGGAGGTTACATATTGCTGCCCCCAGGCCAGCAGGCTGAAAGGGACGGCCGAACTGGTGGCCCCGATGAAAATCAACGCGGCCAGATCCTGAGGTCGGGGCGATGTGGCGAAAAGCCGGAAGCCGCGTGCGCCCCAGATGCCGATCATGACCAGCGCGGCAAGGCCGACGCGGGTCGCCGCGACCCAGAACGGTGGCACTTCTGTCAAGGCACCTTCGGTGACCATGAACGTCCCGCCCCAAATGAAAGCCAGCAAGAGGATCATCAGCCAGTTTGCAGGGGTAATCTTGGGCGGCATTTGCATCACGTGTTCTTTCGGAAAAGGTGCCCCAGCGATAGGGCGGCGCGGGCGCGACCGCAAGCCAACAAGGGCTGCGACCTTCCGTCCGGGAACCGGGTGCGTCCAAGGCAAGTTAGGTACGGATAAATGAAAAAGGAGCGTAAAAGATGGATTGGACGATACTTGTTGGCGCATTGGCGTTTTTCACGCTGGGCGTTGTGGCGATCTTGGCTTTTGTGAGCAAACAGAAAACCGACGCACGAAAGAAAGATCCGTCGGCACCAAAATCCACCTTGGCCAAGGACACCGATTTAAAGGGTGATCCCGCGGATGTCTAAGCCAGAATTGAAAAGGCCCGAGCATCAGCCCGGGCCTTTTGCGCTTTAGTTCTTGGATTTGTCGACCATCTTGCCCGCCGAGATCCAAGGCATCATTTCACGCAGCTTGGCACCGACCTGTTCGATCTGGTGTTCGTCGTTGATGCGACGTGTTGCCTTGAACGATGGCTGGCCAACCGCATTTTCTTGCATGAAGTCGCGGACGAATTTGCCGTTCTGGATGTCGGTCAGAACCGCTTTCATCTTCGCCTTTGTCTCGTCATAAGGCAGGATGCGCGGGCCGGAGACATATTCGCCATATTCGGCCGTGTTCGAGATCGAGTAGTTCATGTTGGCGATGCCGCCTTCATAGATCAGGTCCACGATCAGTTTGACTTCGTGCAGACATTCGAAATATGCCATCTCGGGCGCGTAACCCGCTTCGACCAATGTCTCAAAGCCCATGCGGATCAGTTCGACCAGACCGCCACACAGAACTGCCTGTTCGCCGAAAAGGTCTGTTTCGCATTCTTCGCGGAAGTTGGTTTCGATGATGCCGGAGCGGCCGCCACCGATGGCCGAGCAGTAGGACAGGCCGATTTCCAGCGCCTTGCCGGATGCGTCCTTGTCGACGGCCACAAGGCAGGGCACGCCGCCGCCTTTGGTGTATTCGCCGCGCACGGTGTGACCGGGGCCTTTGGGGGCCATCATGATCACGTCAATGCCTTCTTTCGGCTCGATCAGGCCAAAATGTACGTTCAGGCCGTGCGCGAACGCGATGGCGGCACCCTCGCGGATGTTGTCGTGGACGTATTTCTTGTAGGTTTCTGCCTGCAATTCGTCGGGCATGGTGAACATGATCACGTCGGCCCAGGCTGCGGCTTCGGCGATTTCCATCACTTTCAGGCCTTCGCCTTCGGCTTTCGCCTTGGATGAGGAGCCTTCGCGCAAAGCGACAACGAGGTTTTTTGCACCGCTGTCGCGCAGGTTCAGGGCGTGGGCATGGCCTTGGGAGCCGTAGCCGAGAATGGCGACCTTCTTGTCCTTGATCAGGTTCACATCGCAGTCACGGTCGTAATAAACGCGCATTGGGGCGTCCTTTCGGGTTCGTTGAAATCTGAATGCGTTATAGCTGATGTCGGGTGCGACGCCATTGTCGGAATATGAGTTTATTTGGCAAAATGAAGATGGTAATGCGTTAGATCAGGTAATTATGGAAAAATCATGCTTGATGACATGGATAGGCGCATTTTGCGTCATTGGCAGGGGAATGCGGGGCTTGGCCCGGCGGAACTGGGTGAACTGGCCGGCCTGACAACGGGCAAGGTTGCGCGGCGCATTGTGCGCATGCAGGAAGCGGGCATCGTGAACGGCGTCGGGGCGATTGTGGATTGGACCGCGCTTGGCTATGCGGTTGAGGTGTCGTTGCGTATCACGCTGGACAAGACCCAAGGCAACGCGTTCGATGGTTTTCTGGCGGCGGCTCGGAATGTGCCGGAAGTGATCGAGATGCAGACATTTCTGGGCCGCGTCGATGTTCGTCTGTCCATTATCGCCCGGGATATGGCGCATTATCAGGCGATTTACCGCGAAAAAATTCTGACGCTGCCGCATCTCGCCGATATCGAAGCGTTGATGCATGTTTCGCGGATCAAGGCGGATGAGGCGTTGCCGCTATGATTGCGCTGGATGAGATTGATCATCGGTTGATCCGGTCTCTGGCGCGCGATGCATCCCAAAGCGCGGGTGCTTTGGGGCGGCATCTGGGGCTTTCCCAGCCCGCCACGTGGCGGCGCATCAAGCGGCTGGAAGGAGCGGGAATCCTGATTGGCAAACGGCTTCGGCTGAACCGGGAAGCGTTGGGTTTCGGGGTGACCGTGTTTCTGGGGGTCAAGCTGGCCACCAAGGGGCGCATCAGTCTGGACGACTTTGAACGTGCCGTCAGTGCCATTCCCGAAGTGCAGACGGTTGAACACGTGCTTGGTCTTTATGACTATCGGCTGCGCGTCGTTGCCCGCGATCTTGCCGATTTTGAGCGCGTTCTGCGGCGGCGCATCATGACGTTGCCTGGCGCTGGCGCGGTTGAGGCCAATGTCCTGCTCAGCGAAGAGCGACTGCCGGGGCCTTTGGGCCTATGACTTTGTCGTTTGCCGCGCTATCTTTGCAAGAAAGCGAGAGGAGCACCCCATGACAGCTTTGCTGAATACCGTTGACCCGCAAGGGCTTGAAGAATTTTCCGTGGTCTTCACCGACCGGTCCTTGAACCACATGTCGGCGGCGTTTCAGCACGTGATGCGCGATATCAGCGCCATGTTGAAAGAAGTCTATAATGCCGATGCTGTCGCCATCGTGCCCGGAGGCGGGACCTTTGGTATGGAAGCGGTCGCACGGCAGTTTGCCCGCGGTGCCGAGGTTTTGGTGGTAAGAAACGGCTGGTTTTCTTACCGATGGAGCCAGATCATCGAAAACGGTGATCTGACGGGCAATACCACGGTGTTGAAAGCGCGGATGCAAGGCAACAGCACGCCCGCGCCCTTTGCCCCCTGTCCGGTCGAGGACGTGGTCGAGGCGATCCAGTCGCAAAAGCCCGCAGTGGTCTTCGCCCCTCACGTGGAGACGAGCGCGGGGGTGATTTTGCCGGATGACTATATCAAGCGGATGTCGGACGCCGCCCACGAGGTGGGCGCGTTGATGGTGCTGGATTGCATTGCGTCGGGGTGCGCTTGGGTTGACATGAAGGCGCTTGGTGTCGACGTGCTGATTTCGGCACCGCAAAAGGGATGGAGCGCCTCACCCTCTGCGGGGCTGGTGATGATGTCGGACCGGGCCGTTGCGCGCTTGGCCGACACCAAATCGGACAGTTTCGCCATTGATTTGGGAAAATGGCACAGCATCATGAAAGCCTATGAAGACGGCGGTCACGCCTATCATTCGACCATGCCTACGGACGCGCTGCGCGGGTTTCGTGACACCATGAAGGAAACCCGGGCCTATGGGTTCGAGCGGTTGAAAGAGGCCCAGTGGCGCTTGGGCGACGGCGTGCGCAAGATGCTGGCGGATAAGGGCATCGTATCGGTCGCGGCGGACGGGTTCGGTGCGCCGGGCGTCGTCGTCAGTTATACCGCTGATCCGTCCGTGCAGAACGGCAAGGCTTTTGCCGCCGAGGGGATGCAGATTGCGGCCGGTGTGCCGCTGATGTGCGACGAGCCTGATGATTTCAAGACCTTCCGGCTTGGGCTTTTTGGGCTCGACAAGCTTTATGACGTTGATGCAACGCTGTCACGGTTGGCGCGTGTGGTCGACAAGGTTTTGTAGCGAGCAGCGCCAAAGTTACGGGCCACATGCGGTGGGCCTAGCCCTGCCGCATTCCCAATCCCATCTCCATCAGCATCTTGCGGACCGGCGGCAGGGCATAAAGCGCGTTCAGCCCTGTCGCGCGTGCATCACGGGCCATGGGGGCGCTGGCCTGGCTGGCGCGGTTGAGCAGATCAATGCCGCGCACCCGCAGCATGATGTCACCAAACCGCGCCCTGTGATACGCATCCAGCATATGTTGGCTGCCCAGACCCGTGCGATCGGCCTGCGCCAGTTCCAGAAGTGTCGCGATATCGCGCAAAGACATATTCAGACCCTGCGCGCCGATCGGGGGCACCACATGTGCGGCTTCGGCGATCAGCGCAATCCGTTCGGCTGCCAGACGCGTCGCGTGCTGGCTGATGATCGGCCAGATGTTGCGCTTTGTCACAAGGGTGAGCGGACCGAACAAATGGCAGCTGCGGATTGACGCTTCCTCCGAGAATGCCTTCGCATCCAATACCATCCGTCGCGCGCTTTCGGCGGCGCTGTCCATCCAGACGACGGCCGAACACGGCATGCCGTCACGGTCGGGCAGGGGCACAAGCGTGAAAGGGCCGCCGGTGCGGTGCACCTCGGTCGAAACGTTTTCGTGGGGGACCGGATGGGTGACGGCGAAGACCACCGCCTTCTGGCCATAGCCGGATTTCGTGACGCCGATGCCCGCCGCCTTGCGCATCGGGCTTTCGCGGCCATCGGCGGCGATCACCAGCGGGGTGGCAATCCGGGTGCCATCGCTTAGCCCAACACGCGCCCCGGTGGTACGGGTGAAAAGAGAGGTCGTGCCGGTGCCAGGGCGGAAATCGACCGACGGCAGCTCGTCAAGCCGCTTCATCAAAGACCGACGCAGCAACCAGTTCGGGAAATTCCAGCCAAACGGCAGATCCGAAATGTCAGCCGCGTTGAATTCGCGGGTCACGCGGGGCGTCGGATCTTCACCACCGGCATCGACGATGCGCATGATTTGCAAAGGGGCGGCGTGGTCTTGGAGATGGGTCCAGATGCCGGCATCCTCAAGCACGCGGCGGGCCGGTTGCAGCATCGCGGTTGACCGCATGTCGGCACCGTCGGAATCGCCGTCTGTGACGGGGGGGGCCGGATCCACGCAAATGACCTTGAATCCCGCGCTGCCAAAGGCCGCCGCCGCCGTCAGACCGGCGATGCCGCCGCCCGAAATCAGAAGATCGCAATCCATATTCTTGTCCATGACCCTATCCTAGCCCGTGATCCGCCCTAGGAAAGTGCTAAGGTCGTCGGTGTGAAAATGAATATGATCCGCGGGCTCTGCCAACGGGGCGACGTGGACCGTCCCCATGCCCATCGCATGCGGTGCCGCCAGATTTCGGGGATCATCCTCGAACATCACGGCGGTGGTGGGGCTAAGCCGGTCTGTGGCAAAGACCCGATCAAATGCGGCCCGTTCGGGTTTTGGTAAAAATCCTGCGTGTTCAACGCCATAGATCGCATCGAAAAGCCCCGACAGACCCCGCGCCTGAACCACCCGTTCGGCATAAGGCGCGGTGCCGTTGGTATAGATAATGCGCCGCCCCGGCAAGGCGGCGATACGACTGGCAAGCTCCGGATCGGGCAGAAGCGCTTCGAGGGATATTTCGTGAACGTGGTGCAGATAGGGATCTGGATCGACATCATGCTCGCGCATCAGCCCCGCCAGCGTCGTGCCATAGGTGTGCCAATAGTGCTTGCGCAGGTAATCCGCACGGGCCTTGTCGACCTTCAGCGCATCCATGACCCACGCGGTCATGCGGACCTCGATCAGATCGAAAAGACGGGCCGAGGGCGGATAAAGCGTGTTATCCAGATCGAAAACCCAGGTGTTCACATGTGAGAAAGCAGTTTTTGGCATGAGAGCTTGCTACGCGCGTGCGACGATCTTCGCAAGATCACGGGCTTGCGCAAAAGGACGCGGGGGCTAATGTGATCGCGAATTGATGAGAGTGACCCTATGGCTGCGCCACGCCCCGGACCTACAGATGCCTATACCATGATCCTTGACGCCATCGACGTCGGCACCTATCGCCCCGGCGACAGGCTGGTGGAAAGCGAACTGGCAGAGCGTTTCGGCGTCTCGCGCACCCCCGTTCGTGAAGCATTACAACGACTTGCGACGCAATCCCTGCTGACCCGGGACGGGCGTAGCCTGATCGTAGCGTCGCTGGATCATAACCAGATGGCAGAACTTTACGTCGTCCGGGGCGAGCTTGAGGGGCTGGCCGCCCGGCTTGCCGCCCGCCACGCCACCGCTGAAGAAGTGCGCGTGTTGCGCGAAATGGTCGAAGATGACAACGCCCTGCGGGGCAATCCATCGGCGCTGGCGCGGGCCAACCGACGGTTTCACACGCAGATCCATCTGGCCTCGCATAACCGCTATCTGGTGCAGCAGCTGGATTTGGTGCATCGGTCGATGGCCTTGATGGCGACGTCATCGCTGGCGGTGGAAGGGCGGGGGGCGATTGCGCAGGAAGAACACGATCAGATCGTGCGCATGATCGAAAACCGGGATGAGGATGGCGCGGACGAGGCATTGCGCCTGCACATCTCGGTCGCGTTCATGACCCGCCTGAAACAAGAGGCGGCCCGCCGTAAGGAAGAAGGCTAGTCTCGGGCGCGATGGGGGTGCCGTTTGCGCGCATCGTCTGCGACGCATGATGGATCCCGTGTTCGGTCTTGTCCCAGTAGAACGGGGTCACGACAAATTCATAGAGGGCTTTATAGGCCGCGAACGTGCCGAGGATGAAATAGGCGGGCAAGGTGACGGCCCAAGGCAAAAGATGGCGGTGGTGTGGGCCTGAGGCGGCGCGAAGTGCGATTGAGATGTTCAAAACCTCTGCAAATACGAAGAAGCAAAACAGCGCCGACAACATCGAAGCGCCCAGGGTCTGTTCGATCGGGTGCGGGATGCCGAAAAACCTGATGCAAAATGACCAAAGTAGCGGCGCACAGATGAATTGGCTGAAGGTTGCAAGAAACAAGGTCTGAATGCCCAGAAACCGCGCCAATCCTACCTCTTTCATCAGGCAGAGGGGGTGGCGCATATGAACGCACCAGGTGATCAGGAACCCCTTGAGCCAGCGGGAGCGTTGTTTGACCCAAGGCCAGGCCCGAAAATTCGCCTCCTCATAGGTGACGGTCGGCAGAAGATCGGTTCTATACCCATGTCGCGCCAGCCGAACCCCCAGGTCGGCGTCTTCGGTCACATTGTGGGCATCCCAGCCGCCCAATTCCTCCAGGATATGACGGCGGAAAAACAAGGTTGTGCCGCCGAGCGGAATAATAAGTCCCAGCTGCGCGATGCCTGGTAAAATCACCCGCCACCATGACGCATATTCAAGCGTGAAACATCGCGATATCCAGTTCGTCCGTGCGTTGTAATAATCCAGAACCCCTTGGATACAGGCGACATTTTCAGGCGCTGACGCGAAGTGCTGCACGATCCGGTCAATTTGATCAACCTCGGGGGCATCTTCGGCATCCCACACGCCGATGATGGTGCCCTTGCAGTAGTCCAGCGCATAATTCAGCGCGCGCGGTTTGGTGCGAAGACCGCCCGCTTGGGGTACTTCGATGACGTCGAACCACGAGGGCAAGGTGGTGCGTGCAATCGTGTCGCGCGTCAGGGTATCGCCTTCTTCCAGCACCAAAATGATCTGCAGCAGGGATTTGGGATAGCTTAGCCGCGACAGTCGGGCGATCAGCGCCGTTGCAATTTCCTTTTCGCGCAGTAGGGGCACAAGAACGGAGACGACGGGCAATCGTGCGGACTGCGGACGATGCACGACAGGCGGATCGTCCCCCAGAAAAATACGTGTAAAAAATGCCAGACAGCGTAATGTTACCGTCATCAGGCTGGTACAGAGCGCCCAAAGGATAAGGATTGTGAAAGTCCATGCGGGGGCTGAAATCATGAGCGCCATCCCCAGAAGGATCACCGCGAGTGCCCAAATGTGACGCTTGGCCGTTGCAATCTGCCACGTGCGACAGCTTTCAATCGGGGGCACACGCGTCGCTGCACGCTGCGCCAACACATCGCCGTAAAGGGCGGTAATCGTTTGTTTTATATGCGATTCCTGCGCAACAACGGGAATCAAGCTAATGCCCGGTGGGGCTATACTGTCGGCAATTTTCGCGAATGCATCGGGTTGGCTTGTGGCGACAAACAGGGTTTGCCCCAGTATCCGCCACGGCACGACGCCAAACGTCAGACAATCGAGCGCTTTCAAATGCCGTGCCAAAGAGCGATCCGGCGGGTCTTCCACGAGATCGACCAGTTGCATATTTTGTTGTGTTGCAAGCGCCCATGAAATCTGCGGAGCCGTTATGACCCCCTCAGCCTTCAGGATTTCGCCCAAAGGAACGTCCATCCGGTGCTGCATTGCCAGCGCACGCACCAGGGTATCCTGATCAATCAGGCCGGCATTCACCAGAATGCGCCCCAGCGGCACACGGTCTTTGACCCGTTTTACCGGGCGCGGTGCGCGAAATTGAAGACTTAGGTTGCTCACCTTTCAATTCCCTGATCTGCGGACAGGGTTGAGGATGAAGCGTGGGTCTTAATGACCGATTAACGAAAGCTGAATCAACCGCACTTTACCCTGCGGCCAACGCCGCCCGTTCGGCCATCGCCGATGCAAACCGTTCAAACAGGTAAAAACTGTCTTGCGGTCCGGGGGATGCCTCTGGGTGGTGCTGAACCGACCAGACGGGGCGGCCTTCCATGCGGATTCCGCAGTTTGAACCATCAAAAAGCGACCGGTGGGTTTCAATCACTCCTGCGGGCAGGGTCTGCGCATCGACCGCGAAGCCGTGGTTCATCGATGTGATTTCGACTTTGCCGGTATCCATATCCTTGACGGGGTGGTTGGCCCCGTGGTGGCCGTGGCTCATCTTGACGGTTTTACCACCAAGAGCCAGCGCAAGCATCTGATGCCCAAGGCAAATGCCGAAAACCGGGATCGAGGTATTAGCGATCACGCTTTTGATCATCGGCACGGCATAGACGCCCGTCGCCGCCGGATCACCGGGGCCGTTCGACAGGAAAACGCCGTCGGGGTTATGTGCCATCACATCTTCATATGTCGCCGAGGCGGGCAGCACCGTCACATCGCACCCTGCCGAGGCAAGACAGCGCAAAATGTTGCGTTTCGCACCGTAATCAATCGCGACGACTTTGTGCGGCGCGTTTTCCTGCGGCATATAGCCGTCGGGCCAGGCCCAACGCATCTCGTTCCAGCGGTAGGACTGGGCGCAGGTCACGTCCTTGGCAAGGTCCATGTTCTCAAGCCCGGCAAATCCGCGCGCTGCGGCGACCAGCGCTTCGACATCGAAAATACCGTCGGGATTGTGGGCAAGGGCCGCGTGGGGTGCCCCTTGCTGGCGGATCGCGCGGGTCAGGCGGCGCGTATCAATGCCCCCGATAGCGATACGACCGCGTGCAGCAAGCCATGCTGACAGATGTTGCACCGACCGCCAGTTGCTGGGATCGGTGGGCATCCATTTGACAACCATGCCCGCCGCCACCGGATCGCCGGTTTCGTCGTCTTCGGGGGTGGTGCCGGTGTTGCCGATATGGGGAAAGGTAAATGTGACGATCTGGCCCGCATAGGACGGATCGGTCATGATTTCCTGATAGCCCGTCATCGCGGTGTTAAAGCAAAGCTCGGCCACGGTTTGCCCGGTTGCGCCAAACCCCATGCCGTAAAAAAGCGATCCGTCCGCGAGGGCCAGGCAGGCTGTCGGACGGGAAGATATGGGCGCAGTCATGTGGGAGGCCTCCAGGCGGCAAAGAGATGGCAAAGGGATGGGGCTAAACGGGTGCAACCTAAAGCCGCCCGTGCGCAGGGTCAAGTGCACGCGAAAAATGATATGTCATTTAATATCAGTCAGTTAAGGGCGGTCGCGCCCATTGCGTGTTGCGTGGAAAGTGGCTATGTTCGGCCGCTCATAACTGCATTGGTCGAAGGACGATGGCAATGGAACTGCGAACACAAATCTCGGACGCCGTAAAACAGGCAATGAAAGACAAGGATGCAGATCGGCTTTCCACTTTGCGCCTGATCAATGCGGCGATCAAGGACAGGGACATTGCCGCGCGGGCCGAAGAGGGCGACAAGGGCGTGGGCGACCCCGAAGTGCTGGCCATTCTGGGCAAGATGTCGAAGCAGCGGCTAGAATCGGCACGCGCCTATGAAGAGGGCGGAAGGCTGGATCTGGCAGACCGCGAACGCGAAGAAATCACCGTGATCGAGGAATTCCTGCCGCGCCAGTTGTCGGAAGCGGAAAGCGCCAAGGCCGTGGATGATGCGATTGCCGAAGTCGGTGCCACGTCGATCCGCGAAATGGGCAAGGTCATCGGTCTGTTGAAATCCAAATACACCGGTCAGATGGATTTCGCGACCGTAGGTCCGCAGGTCAAAGCGCGGCTTAGCTGAGGTTTATCGCAGCAGCGACCGGTTCAATTCATCGAACAATGCGATCCGTTCTTCCTCGCTTAGAAATTTACCGATTTCGACCTCGCGGCCCTTGCCGCGCAGGGTGACATAATGCGGCACGGGGCCGTCCTTTTCGTATTTGGTCACGATCGTCCAATACCGGTTGCAATCCCATTTTTTCACATCGCCCTTGGGGGTTGTGTGGGTCAGGTGGGCCGTATCATCGGTTAAGATGAACACCTCTTCGATCTGGCGGGCTTTATGGTTGCCTTGCAGTGCGAAATACATCCCCGCCACCGCTGCCATCATGAACGGCAGCAACCCCCACAGCAGTGGCGTGCCCAAAAGCGGCAGTGTAGGGATAAGGATCAGCGTAAAGGTTGTCAGGATAAAAGCTGCAAACCCTTTGGGCGGCAACGACTGATGCGGCCACAGTCGCAGTTCCTGCGTTTTGGCATCGGGCGGGGTTTTCCATTCATAGGGCATGATAACGGGTGCGTCCGTCTTGCGTTCAGTTGCGTCCAATCTAGCGTCAAATGGGGGCCAGGCAATGCAGGAATGCACGCTTGGCCCCTTGGGGTGTGATGTCTATTCCAGCTCGACCAGCAGATCCTTGGCGTCGATCTGGCCGCCGGGGGCGACATGCACGGCTTTGACCACGGCGTCGCGGTCGGCATGGATGCCGGTTTCCATTTTCATCGCTTCGATGGTCAAAAGCAGGTCGCCCGCCTTGATTTGCTGGCCCACAGTTGCCGCGACCGACGCGACGACGCCGGGCATCGGCGCGCCGATGTGGTTGATATTGCCGATCTCGGCCTTGGGGCGCTGCGCGGTGCTGGCCTTGACCAGACGGTTGGGCACCCGCACCACGCGGGGCTGGCCATTGAGTTCAAAAAAGACTTTCACTTCGCCGTCTTCGTTGGTCTCGCTGATGGCTTGCAGGCGGATTTCCAGTGTCTTGCCGGGGTCGATCTCTGCCGTGATCTCTTCGCTGGGTTCCATGCCATAAAAGAAGGTGCGTGTGGGCAAGACGCGCACGGGGCCGTAGGTGCGGTGGCGGCCCATGTAATCCAGAAACACCTTGGGATACATGAGATAGCCCGACAGATCATCATCGTCGATCCGCACCCCCTCAAGCTGTTCTGTCAGGTCTTTGCGGGTCGCTTCGAGGTCGGTAGGGGGCAGATGCGCACCGGGGCGTTCGGTGTTGGGCTTTTCGCCTTTGAGCACCTTTTTGACGATGCCATCGGGGAACCCGCCGGGAGGTTGCCCCAGATTGCCGCGCATCATGTCGATAACGGAATCGGGGAAAGACATTTCCGCTTTGGGGTCTTCGACCTGCGCACGGGTCAGCCCTTGGGACACCATCATCAGTGCCATGTCACCCACGACCTTTGACGAGGGCGTGACCTTGACGATATCGCCGAACATCTGGTTCACATCGGCATAGGTCTGGCAACTTCGGGCCAGCGGTCATCCAGGCCCATCGACGCGGCCTGCGCTTTGAGATTTGTGAACTGGCCACCGGGCATTTCGTGCAGATACACCTCGGAGGAGGGGGCCTGCATGCCGGTTTCGAATGCGGCGTATTCGCCACGTACGTCTTCCCAGTAGTTCGAGATTTCGCGTACCGCATCCATCGACAGGCCGGTATCGCGGTCAGTGTGTTTAACGCTTCGACCACCGAACCAAGCGTGGCCTGGCTGGTGTTGCCCGACAGCGCGTCCATCGCGCAATCGACGGCATCGACCCCGCTTCGGATGCCGCCATGATCGTGGCGATGGCGACACCGGCGGTGTCGTGCGTGTGAAAGTGGATGGGCAGGCCCACTTCGGATTTCAGCGCCTGGATCAGCGCCTTGGCCGCGTTGGGTTTCAGCAAACCGGCCATATCCTTGAGGCCCAGAACATGCGCCCCCGCCGCCTTAAGCTCTTTGCCCATGGCGACATAATACTTCAGGTCGTATTTTGCGCGATCAGGGTCAAAGATATCGCCGGTATAGCAGATCGTCCCTTCGCAAATCTTGTTGTTCTCGATCACCGCATCCATCGCCACGCGCATGTTTTCGACCCAGTTCAGGCTGTCGAACACGCGGAACACATCGACGCCTTCAGTGGCGGCGACACGGACAAATTCCTGCACGACATTATCGGGGTAGTTGGTATACCCCACACCATTTGAGCCGCGCAAAAGCATCTGGGTCATGATGTTGGGGATCGCGGCGCGCAGGTCACGCAGGCGCTGCCACGGGCATTCTTGCAAGAAACGATACGCCACATCGAAGGTCGCGCCCCCCAGCATTCCATCGAAAAAAGCGTCGGCAGATTGGCGGCATAGGCGGGGGCGACCTTGATCATGTCGTGGCTACGCATCCGGGTGGCCAGCAAGGATTGGTGGCCGTCGCGCATGGTGGTGTCGGTGATCAGCAGTTGCCGCTGCTGGCCCATCCAGTCGGCCACGGCCTGCGGGCCTTTTTGTTCCAGCAGGTTGCGCGTGCCCATCTGCGGTTCCGCGCGGGCGGCGGGCGGCGTCGGCACGCGGGCGGAAGCGGGGGGGCGCTCGAACCCCTTGGTTTCGGGATGCCCGTTCACTGTGATGTCCGCGATATACGTCAGCACCTTGGTCGCACGGTCGCGGCGTTTCTTGAAGTTGAACAGCTCGGGCGTCTGGTCGATGAATTTGGTGTGGTAAGTATTGTCAAGGAAGGTCGGGTGCTTCAGCAGATTCTCGACAAAGGCGATGTTGGTGGACACACCGCGGATGCGGAATTCGCGCAAGGCGCGGTCCATGCGGGCAATGGCCTGCTGCGGTGTCTGCGCCTTGGCCGTGACCTTGACCAGCAGACTGTCATAGTAGCGCGTAATCACCCCGCCTGAATAGGCAGTGCCGCCGTCCAGCCGGATGCCCATGCCCGTCGCCTCGCGAAAGGCGGTGATGCGGCCATAGTCGGGGATAAAGTTGTTCTGCGGGTCTTCGGTCGTGATCCGGGTTTGCAGCGCGTGGCCCGTCAGTTGCACATCGGCTTGGCTGGCCTTGCCAGTTGCTTCGGCAATGGTCTTGCCTTCGGCGATCAGGATTTGCGCTTGCACGATGTCGATGCCCGTGACTTCCTCGGTCACGGTATGTTCGACCTGAACGCGGGGGTTCACCTCGATAAAGTAGAACTGCTCGTCCTCCATATCCATCAGAAATTCGACAGTGCCTGCACATTCGTAGTTTACATGGGCACAGATCTTGCGGCCCAGTTCGCACACCTCCTGGCGCTGCGCCTCTGTCAGGTAAGGGGCGGGCGCGCGTTCGACCACCTTTTGGTTGCGGCGCTGCACAGAGCAGTCCCGCTCGAACAAATGATAGATCTCGCCGTGCTTGTCACCGAGAATCTGAACCTCGACGTGGCGGGCCTTGAGGATCATCTTTTCCAGATAGCCTTCGCCATTGCCAAAGGCAGCTTCGGCCTCGCGGCGGCCCTCGCGAACCTTTTCCTCAAGCTCTTTCTCGGAGGCAATGGGGCGCATGCCGCGTCCTCCGCCGCCCCATGATGCTTTGAGCATCAGCGGATAGCCGACCTCGGCCGCCTGTCTTTTGACCTTCGCCATGTCGTCGCCCAGAACCTCAGTCGCGGGAACGACGGGCACGCCCGCCTCCATCGCGACGCGGCGTGCACTGGCCTTGTCGCCAAGCGCACGCATGGTTTCCGCCCGAGGGCCGATGAAGGTGATGCCGTTTTGCACGCATGCATCCACGAAATCAGGGTTCTCTGACAGCAGACCATAGCCGGGGTGAATTGCATCCGCGCCTGACGCTTTGGCGACGCGAATGATCTCGTCAATGCTGAGATATGCCGCGACCGGCCCCAGACCCGCGCCGATGCGGTAGGCTTCGTCCGCCTTGAAACGGTGCAGGCCGAGTTTGTCTTCTTCCGCAAAAACCGCGACTGTCTTTTTTCCCATCTCGTTGGCAGCGCGCATGATGCGGATGGCGATTTCACCGCGGTTGGCGATCAGGATCTTCTTGAAGTCAGTCATTGGGGCCTCGCTGGTCGAAGGAAATGCGGCAGTGCAGCGGACGTTATCCGCTTTGAACGCGTGTGCAAGCAGAGTCTTTATGCCTTCGGCGAGGATTTTTTTCCATTTGGAAACATTGCCGTCCCCGTCAGTCGGATCGGGGATGGCAGCTGTTGCAGGGTTCTTGCGCCCAACTGGCCCATGTTAGCGCTAAGATCCTTTGCAAGTACATCCATCAGATGATCGATGCCCCGCGGCCCCAGGGCGGCAAGGGCGAAATGAAAGGCGCGGCCCAGCATCACGAAATCCGCCCCAAGTGCGCAGGCCCGCAAAATATCCAGGCCGGTTTCAACGCCGCTGTCGAAAATCACCGGCAGCGAAGTGGCCGCGCGGATCGCGGGAAGGGCGGTGATCGACGCGGGAGCGCCATCGAACTGACGCCCCGCGTGGTTGGAGACCCAGATCGCGTCCGCGCCGATCTTTTCCAGCCTTGTGGCGTCGTCGGGGCGCAAAACGCCCTTGATCATGAACGGGCCATCCCAGGCGTCGCGCAGCCACGCGACATAGTCCCAGTCCGGTGAGGTGCGCAGCAGATAGCCCACATGTGCCGTCGACGATAACCCTTGGGTGTTGGTGCTGCTGTATTTATCGAGCATGCGCATGTGCGGCATTCCGCGTCTGGCCATGGCGATGGCCCAGGCGGGCCGCTGTGCCACCTGTGCCAGCAGGCGCGGGGTCAGGCGGGGCGGGTTCGTCAGGCCCGACCGCGTCTGGCGTTCGCGGCGGCTGGCGACGGGGACATCGACCGTCAAGATCAACCCGGTAAAGCCTGCGTCTCGTGCGCGGTTCAGCATATCGGTCCGGATCTCGGGGTCGCGGGGCGGATACATCTGAAACCACGCATCGCGGCCCAGATAGGGGGCCACATCTTCGGGGCTTTGCGCGGCGACCGTAGAAAGGCAGAAAGGCAGGCTTGCGCGGGCGGCGGCGCGGGCCAGATGGCCTTCGGCGTCAGGCCAGATCAGGCCCGACATCCCGACCGGCGCGATCCCGAAGGGCAGCGCAAAGCGTTGCCCGAAAACGGTCGTGGAAAGATCTGGCTCGAACTCTCCGTGCAGGACTGACGGGGCAAAGCCGATCTGATCCAGCGCCGTGCGGTTCCGACGCGCGGTGGCTTCGGTGCCTGTCGCGCTGTCAAGATATTCCCAGACGAACCGGGGGATCCGGCGTTTCGCCCGGCGGCGCAGATCTGAAAGATCGGGAAAGGAAGCATGCAAATCCATATCCGCATTTGTGCAGGCAGCCCTGATTTTGTCCAGCGTCCGTGCGGCGGGCACCCAAGAGCCCCGCGCCGGCCAGCAGATACCGCGATATTATGCGCCCAAATGTAGGAACATTTTGCGAACGTCCCTTTCATTTGAAGGATGGGCGGTCTAGATTGCGGCCCATGAATGATTTTGACGAAATGGACGCCTTTGAAGGCGCATCCTTGTCGGCGCGGGCGATGGCCGCGCGGCCGCAGCCCTATCTTGAGGGGCTGAACCCTGCGCAGCGTGCCGCAGTCGAGCAGATGGACGGCCCCGTGCTGATGCTGGCGGGGGCGGGCACCGGCAAGACCAAGGCACTGACAGCGCGAATCGTGCATCTTATGAACACCGGCCGTGCACGCCCGAACGAGATTTTGGCCGTGACATTCACCAACAAGGCCGCACGCGAGATGAAAAACCGCGTGGGCGGCATGTTGGGGCAAAGCATTGAGGGCATGCCGTGGCTTGGCACATTTCACGCGATTTGTGTCAAGCTTTTGCGGCGCCATGCGGAGCTGGTCGGGCTTAAGTCGAACTTCACGATACTGGATTCTGGATGACCAGCTGCGCTTGTTGAAACAACTGGTGTCTGCCGCCGGAATTGATGACAAACGCTGGCCCGCACGGATGCTGGCCGGTATCATTGATGGCTGGAAGAACCGCGCGCTGACGCCCGAAAAGGTGCCAAGTGCGGATGCGGGGCACTATAACCACCGTGGCACCGAGATTTACGCGCAATATCAGGCGCGTCTCAAGGAATTGAACGCCACCGACTTTGGCGATCTTCTGCTGCATATGGTGACGATCTTTCAGACCCATGAGGATGTGCTGAACCAGTATCAACGCTGGTTCAAATATATCCTTGTTGACGAATATCAGGATACCAACGTCGCACAGTATCTTTGGCTGCGGCTGTTGGCGTCGGGCCACAAGAACATCTGCTGCGTGGGCGATGATGATCAGTCGATCTATGGATGGCGCGGGGCCGAGGTGGGCAATATTCTGCGGTTTGAAAGCGATTTCCCCGGCGCGCATGTCGTCCGGCTTGAGCAGAATTACAGGTCCACGCCGCATATTCTGGCGGCGGCATCCGGTGTCATCGCTGGCAACGAGGGGCGTCTTGGCAAGACCCTGTGGACCGAGACCCGCGAGGGCGAAAAGGTTCGCCTGATAGGGCATTGGGACGGCGAGGAGGAAGCACGCTGGATCGGCGACGAGGTTGAGGCCATGCAGCGCGGCACGCGTGATCTGCGGCCCTTTTCGCTGGATGACATGGCGATACTGGTCCGCGCGTCGCACCAGATGCGCGCCTTTGAAGACCGGTTCTTGACCATCGGTTTGCCCTACCGCGTGATCGGTGGCCCCCGCTTTTACGAGCGGATGGAGATCAGGGATGCGATGGCCTATTTCCGCGTGGTAACATCGCCCGATGATGATCTCGCGTTCGAGAGGATCGTGAATACGCCCAAGCGCGGGCTGGGTGACAAAGCGCAGCAGAACATCCAGAAAACAGCGCGCGAGAACGGCGTGAACCTTGTGGACGGGGCACGGATTTTGCTGGCCAATGGCGGGATCGGTGGCAAAGGAGCGGCGCAGCTCAAGCTGTTGATCGACGGGATTGAACGCTGGGGGCTGCCATGCGTGGCCCGCGCCGCCGGATCGAGATTGACGATGACAGCGTGATCGACGACGGGGCTGCGCAAACGCGCTATGAATACGGCCCCCCCGAGGTCAGCCATGTGGAGCTGGCGCAAATTATTCTGGATGAAAGCGGCTATACCGGACACTGGCAGAACGACAAGACGCCAGAGGCACCAGGCCGTCTGGAAAACCTCAAGGAACTGGTCAAGGCCTTGGAACAATTCGAAAATCTACAAGGGTTCCTCGAACACGTCAGTCTTATCATGGACAACGAAAGCGACGATGGCGGTGCCAAAGTGTCGATCATGACGCTGCACGCGGCCAAGGGTCTTGAATTTCCCGCCGTGTTTCTGCCCGGCTGGGAAGACGGATTGTTTCCCTCGCAACGGTCGATGGACGAAAGCGGGCTGAAAGGGCTCGAAGAGGAACGGCGTCTGGCCTATGTGGGCATCACCCGGGCGGAAGAGATCTGTACCATTTCCTTTGCAGCGAACCGGCGGGTGTTCGGGCAGTGGCAAAATGCGATGCCGTCGCGGTTTATCGATGAACTGCCTCAGGATCACGTCGAAGTGCTGACGCCGCCCGGTCTTTACGGCGGGGGATACGGTGCCGCGATGCCCAAATCCAACCTGCACGAAAAGGCAGCAGAGGCGAATGTATACAATTCTCCGGGGTGGCGACGCCTGCAATCGCGCAGCAACGACCGCGGCATGAGCCAGCCCCGCGAAACCCGCAATGTCACCATCGACATGGCCGCCGTCAGCAGTTTCACGATGGGCGAGCGCGTGTTCCACCAAAAATTCGGCTACGGGGCCGTGATCGGCATCGAAGGCGACAAGCTGGAGGTCGAGTTTGAAAAGGCCGGGATCAAAAAGGTCGTCTCGCGGTTTCTGACGGGATCGGATGACGTGCCGTTTTAGGTTCGGTGGCTTGTCAGGCCGCAACGAGTGCAGCCCGAAACTCCCCCCCAAAAAACAAAAAACGACGGTGCTTTGGGAGGAAAGCACCGCCGTCTTTTTCGACGTCCCCAATCCAATCGGGAGGAGAGGAGGAAGGGGACGTTTGTGAAGGTCCTTGGTTTCAGGGAGGAGGAAGGAAACCGCAGGCCTTCGTCAGGCACACAACAGGGAGGGTGTGTGTGCCCGATTTCTATATTTTATGCAGCGTTGCGACCTGTCTCCAGTGCGATGCTGCGGATCTGCGAACGGCTCATGCCCAGGTCGGCAAGCTCGCGGTTGGAAAGCGTGCTTAGCTCGTTGAAGGTGGCGCGGTACACGCGGTGCTGCTTCAGCCGTGTCTCGATCGTCGACACCCATGCGCCGATGCGACCCGAAAGGGAGGGAGCGTTGGTTGCGTTTACATATGCCATTTCAGAACCTCGTTTCTGTGTGCGTCTTTATCTCTTGTGATCCTTATTTAAGGAAATGCTGCGACTGCACAACCGACAGATCTTCAATGCTGCTATGCAGCAAATGCATAGGATAGGGTGACGTAACGTCTTGTAGTAGAATGACAAAATTCGCGGCCTTAAGCCGGTGCGGGTGATTTTCTGGTGAAAGGAAAAAAATGGCGACGACACCAGGGAGGAGGAAGATGTCGCCGCCTAAAACAGACACATCCGGGAGGAGGATGGACATATCTGGTCTTTGTTGTGAAAGACGACCAGCGCCTTTCTGAGATCCTTTTTGCCCTAAATGCTGCGACTGCACAATCCTAGAATTGCGCAATGCTGCTATGCAGCAAGAACATATGCAATTTGGCTAATATTTAGGCGTAAAATTCCGTCTTTGCATGAACGCTACGCAGAATTTCAACGGACCCTTGCGATTTTGACAGAAACTGCCATGTCGAACCCGTTGAATAGAAGGAATACGGGATGTCGGTCAGCAAAGAAGAAGTCTTATCCGCATTGGCACGCGTGCTGCTGCCGGACGGGAAATCCATTCTGGCGCATGATTTGATCAGGGCGCTTACCATCGAAGGCGAGACGGTGCGCTTTGTCATCGAGGCGCCGAACGCGCAGGTGGCCGCGCAGATGGCACCGTTGCGGGATGCGGCTGAAAAGGTGGTAAAAGCCCTTGAGGGGGTGACAACGGCAACTGTCGCCCTGACGGCGCATGGTCCTGCACCGAAACCTGCAGCCCCAAGCCTGAAAATCGGCGGGCACCCCAAGCCACAGGACGGGCCAACAAAGCCCGCGGGCGTGCAACGCATCCTTGCCATCGGATCGGGCAAGGGCGGCGTGGGCAAATCTACTGTCAGTTCAAATCTTGCCGTCGCGCTGGCACGGGCAGGGCGCAAGGTGGGGTTGCTGGATGCTGATATCTACGGCCCCAGCCAGCCGCGGATGATGGGCGTGAACAAACGCCCGGCGTCGCCTGATGGCAAGACGATCATTCCGCTCCACGCGCATGGGGTCACCCTGATGTCGATCGGCTTTATGATGGAAGAGGGCAAGGCGGTCGTCTGGCGTGGTCCCATGCTGATGGGCGCGTTGCAGCAGATGCTGGGGCAGGTCGAGTGGGGCGAGCTGGATGTGCTGCTGGTCGATCTGCCGCCGGGCACGGGCGATGTGCAGCTGACGCTGTGTACCAAATCGGAATTGTCGGGGGCGATTGTGGTATCCACTCCGCAGGACGTGGCGCTGATTGATGCGCGCAAGGCCATCGACATGTTCAACACGCTGAAAACCCCTGTTCTGGGCCTGATCGAGAATATGTCTATGTTCATCTGCCCCGATTGCGGGTCCGAACATCAGATCTTTGGCCATGGCGGCGTTGCGGCCGAGGCCGACAAAATGGGCGTACCGCTGCTGGGAACCCTGCCCATTGATCTGGAAACCCGCCTTGCTGGGGATGGCGGCACGCCTGTTGCCGCGGGCGATGGCCCGATGGCGCAGGCCTATGCCCGCATCGCCGAAGGGCTGATCAAGGGCGGGATGGCGTAGGCATCGGGGTCAAACTGGTTCAGTTTATCGCAGGTCGCGGCCTTGTATCAGGTGGCCATACAAGGTTGTCAGAACCGATATGAACACCAGCGCCTGAATGACCCTGAACAGCGGGTCCAGTACTAGTGCTGCATAGCCCGGTTCCAATAGTGGACCAGTCAAGAATACGGCCGGACTACCTATAATCACAAGCGTGACAGCGATTATTGGTATTGCCGTTGCAAGAGGTGCGGTTTCCGTCCAGCTATCGCCTAATGACATGAACTGGTCCAATGCCGCATCTGGCAGGATCAGGCCAAAGCGCAAATTGATCCAAAGCAAGACAGTGCCGACCGCAACCCCTCCAATCACTGCAAAAAGATGGGTGCCGCCGCCCAATGGCGCGACAAATACCATCAGAAAGAGCATCGGAAACGCGATCAGCAACTGGACAAAGCCAAGAACAAGAGCACGCCGGAAATAGCGCCAGAACACTTGAGAACTTGGTCTGACCTGATTGTCCAGCGATCCGCTATCTAGCAGCACGTACCGATGCCACCGAATTGCAAGCAAGATGTAGCCACCAAAACTGATAGGAAAGGCGACTATCAACGCTGCGATTGATCCAAAAGTGGCACCGGAGAGCTGCTGTGTCGGTGGGTCGGTCTGAGGTGACATGAACATCAAAAGAATGTCGCCTGCAAAGAACATTCCGATCAGATGTCCTGCAAAGATCCATAGCAATGCAGGAAGCAGGACGTAGAACATGTTTCCTATGTTCGATGTCAATAGTCGCAATGTTTGCATCAACACAGCTATGGCTACGCTCATAGGAGTTCTCCGTAAAAAGTGAGTTTCTCACAACAAGTCATCTTTAAGTTGTTTGCGCCCACTTTTCCAGCAAAATGTGTAAGTGGATATCCGGGCTGGGGCGTGGGAAACCGTGGGACGGGACTGTGGGAAATCATGGGCTGCCCCTAAAGTGATTCGGCCAAATCCAGCCGATTCAGCTTCACTTTTTCGAAAATGCCCTTGAATTTGGTTGATCTTCCCAGTGCGAGTGTGGAACAAGGCGGGAACATGGCCTGTGGATAACCTTGTGAGCTAAATTTTTTGGGAAATCATGGGAAGTTTTGGGCCGTCATGTTCTTTGCTATATATGGTGTCTATTTCGCTCATATCGACACGATAAGCTAAAATTTTGCCAGATTTCTTGTCTACATGTTGTTTATTCAACCTGTGCAAAACCAAATCCTGTGCCTGAAATCCGAAAAAATATGTAGACGCCCATGAATTCCCATGGCATCCATAGTGCATCGGATGAGAACGAGACACGGGGCACCAAACGACCCCAAAGACCAAATAAAACTCTAGCAGGTTCATACAGGCACCTCGCTTTCATCAGACCAAGAGATCCGGCGCGTGAGCGAGCAGACATCCCCCCAGGTGGCGCGCGCAGTCGGACTTCCCCGCAAATGCGGGACAGGGCGGCGGGTTGATCAGTGGCAGCAGATCAGCCCGCCGTTTTTACATCAACCGCCGGGCACCACCGGGGATCGAAATTCAGGACGCACAAAAGCGTTACAGGCAGGGGCAAACACGTGAGCCGCAGGTTCAGAGGCGAAAGCCAGCACAAGGTCGACAATAAGGGGCGGGTGTCTATCCCGGCCTCTTTTCGTCGTGTGCTGGAAGCCGGTGACCCCAATTGGCAGAACGGTGGCACACCCGAGCTTGTGATCGTCTATGGCGACAGCCGCCGCAGCTATCTGGAATGCTATACCATGCAGGCGATCGACGAGGTGGACAGCAAAATTGACGCGCTGCCGCGTGGATCGATGGAGCGCAAGATGCTGCAACGCCTGTTCCACGGTCAGTCTTTCCCCACATCCGTTGACGAGACAGGCCGCCTGGTTCTGCCCGCCAAGCTGCGCAACAAGATTGATCTGGAAGGCGAGGCGTTCTTTATCGCGGCCGGTGATACGTTCCAGATCTGGAAGCCCGAAACCTACGAGACCGAAGAGAAGGCCCGCGAAGAAGAATGGCTTGACGATCTGCCGGAAGACTTCGATCCTATGGCCTTCCTGGACGGTAAGCCGGGGGTATAAACGATATGGCTGCCGCCCCTGTCTCTCCCTCTGCTCCTCACACTCCGGTTCTGTTGCGCCCCTTGCTGGCTGCCGTCGCACCGGTCACGGGCCGGTGGCTGGATGGTACATTCGGGGCGGGTGGTTATACACGCGGTCTGCTTGATGCGGGTGCCGATCAGGTGGTCGCCGTTGACCGCGATCCGTTGGCGTTCGAGATGGCTGAAAGCTGGGCTGCGCAGTATGGCGACCGCATCGTGATGCAACGCGGCGTTTTCTCGAAGATGGACGAATATGCCCAAGCTCTGGATGGCATCGTGCTTGATCTTGGTGTGTCCTCGATGCAGCTTGATCTGGCCGAGCGAGGCTTTTCTTTCATGCGTGACGGGCCTTTGGACATGCGGATGAGCCAGGATGGCCCCTCTGCCGCCGATATCGTGAATGAGGCCGAAGAAGAAACCATCGCCAACATCCTGTTTCAATACGGCGAAGAACGCGCCAGTCGCCGCATCGCAAAGGCCATCGTGCGCGCCCGCGCCGACGCGCCGATCACCACCACGCTGGAACTGGCGCGGCTGGTCGAAGGCTGCTTGCCGCGCTCGAAACCTGGTCAGTCACATCCCGCGACCCGCAGCTTTCAGGCGCTGCGCATCGCCGTGAACAATGAATACGGTGAGCTTTTCCAAGGGCTGATGGCTGCTGAAAGGGCATTGCGACCCGGCGGACAACTGGCCGTGGTCACCTTTCATTCAGTAGAGGATCGCATGGTCAAACGCTTCCTTACCGAACGGTCAGGATCGGGCGGAAACGCCAACCGCTTTGCCCCCCAGATCGAAACCGATCCACCGCAGTTCAAGGTTGAGAAACGCAAGGCCATCGGGCCGGATGCGCAGGAACTGGACGAAAACCCGCGCAGCCGGTCGGCCAAGCTGCGGGTTGCCATCCGCACTGACGCACCCGCCGGGTCGGTGGACGCGAAATCCATCGGAATGCCCATGGTCAAGGGACTATCCACATGAGAGCAGTGCTTTACATCCTTACCACTCTATCCGTGATCGGGCTGGCCTTCTGGGCCTACCGCGAGAATTACGCAACGCAACAGGCGCTTTCGGACACGGATGATCTGCGTGACGAGATCCGTACATCCTACAGCCGTCTGGCCGTGCTCAAGGCCGAGTGGGCCTATCAGAACCGCCCGGACCGCCTGCGCGATCTGGCGGAAATGAATTTTGACCGTCTTGGTCTTTTGCCTCTGAACCCGGAACAATTCGGGCAGATCGACCAGATCAGCTATCCGCCGCTGCCCGAACTGCCGCAATTTGACATTACGGACGGTGTTGATGTGTCCACGATGGAGGCCCCGGAATGATCCGCACCCCCCTGCGCCCGCTGGCCCGCATCCTTGAGGCCCGCCAGAAGGGGGAAAACCCCGACGCGATCGAGCGTGAAAACAAGCGCATCCGGCATGAACAGATGCGCGACGCCTCGCGGCAGCGTGCCGAGGGGCGTTTGCTGGTGTTGGGCGTGTTCTTTTTCTGCGCTTTCGGGCTGATCGGTGCACGCATGGGCGTGATGGCCACAACCGACCCAACAGAGCCGCGCGTGGCGGCCCCCGGATCGGTCATCTCGGCCACCCGCGCCGATATCGTTGACCGCAACGGCAATCTGCTGGCGACGAATTTTGAGACCCACGCGCTTTATGCGCAGCCGCATCACATGGTTGATCCCCTGACCGCCGCAAAAAAACTGAAAGAGGTTTTCCCCGATCTTAATCAGGAACGGCTGATCCGGGATTTCACAGGTAAACGCAAGTTCCTGTGGATAAAGAAGAAAATCAGCCCGGAACAGATGCAGGCCGTGCACGACATTGGCGAGCCAGGCTTGCTTTTTGCGCCGCGCGATATGCGGCTTTATCCCAACGGCACGCTGGCGGCGCATCTGATGGGCGGTGCCAGCTTTGGCCGCGAAGGTGTGCACGGGGCCGAGGTGATCGGTGTCGCGGGGGCCGAGAAATACTTTGATGACTATCTACGCGATCCGGCAAACGGCAACAAACCGCTTGAGCTTTCCATCGACATGACGGTGCAGGCTGCAGCGGAACGTGTGCTTTATGGCGGCATGAAGCTGATGAACGCCAAGGGGGCCACGTCCGTCTTGATGGACGTGCACACCGGAGAGGTGATCAGCGCAGTATCCCTGCCGTCGTTCGACCCCAATGACCGGCCACGTCCCGCGGTGCAGGGGGATGCATCGGACAGCCCGCTGTTCAACCGCTCGGTCCAGGGCGTGTACGAGCTTGGTTCGGTCTTCAAGATCTTTGCGGTGGCGCAGGCGATGGATCTGGGGCTGGTAACACCCGACACGGTGATCGACACATCCGGGCCGATGCGGGTGGGCGGCTTCAACATCGGTGAATTCAACCACAAGAACTATGGCAAGCAGACGGTTACGGGTATCATCGTCCACAGTTCGAACCGGGGATCGGGGCGCATCGCGCTTGAAATCGGGCCCGAACGCCAGCAGGCCTTCCTGAAAAGCCTTGGCTTTTTTGAACCCACCCCCTTCGAGATCGTGGAAGCAGAAGGCGGCAAGCCCCTGTTGCCCAAGAATTGGACAGACCTTAGCACGGTGACGATTTCCTATGGGCACGGCCTGTCGTCCAGCCCGATGCATCTGGCAGCCGGATATTCCACCATCGCCAACGGCGGGCGCAGGATTGTGCCGACCTTGCTGAAACAGGATGGGCCGAAGATGGGCGCGCGCCTGATCTCTGAAAAGGCATCCTCGGCCGCGCGTGAGATGCTGCGCAAGGTGGTCACCGAAGGCACGGCCAGCTTTGGCGACGTGCCCGGATATCATGTGGGCGGGAAGACGGGTACGGCTGACAAACCGGGGCCCCGCGGCGGCTATCTTGAGGATAAGGTGATCAACACCTTCGCCAGCATGTTTCCCGCCGAAGATCCTAAATACGTCCTGATCGTGACCCTCGACGAACCGGTTGAAACCTCGGGCGACAAACCGCGTCGCACGGCGGGTTGGACAGCGGTGCCTGTGGGCGCTGAAATGATCCGCAGGGTGGCCCCGTTGCTGGGCCTTCGACCGACTGTTGAACCGGACAGTGTCGCTGGTATAACGCTCTCAAGCAGCAATTGATAAAAGAGCATCCCCATGGCTATTCAGGCCGTCCCCCTGACATCTCTCGGTCTGACCGCGCAAGGCGAAGCGAACCCCAAAATCACCGGCATTGCTGTCGATAGCCGGCAGGTCAAGGACGGCTATCTGTTCGCCGCGATGCCCGGATCGCGAATGCACGGGGGCGAGTTCATCCAATATGCCCTGCGCATGGGTGCTGTCGCCGTTCTGACGGACGCGGCGGGTGCCGCCATGGCCGCCGATCTGATGGCAGATGCGGGCACCGCCATCGTCATCACCGACGCCCCCCGCGAGGCATTGGCACGCTCTGCCGCGCTGTGGTTCGGGGCGCAGCCTGCGACGATGGTCGCGGTCACGGGCACCAACGGCAAGACATCGGTCAGCACATTCGTACGTCAGATCTGGATCGAAATGGGGCTGGCGGCGGTCAACCTCGGCACCACCGGGGTCGAGGGGGCCTGGACCGCTCCGCTGGCCCATACCACTCCCGAACCGATCACGCTGCACCGTGCGTTGGCGATGGCGGCGGGCAACGGCATCACCCACGCCGCGATGGAGGCGTCGAGCCACGGCCTTGACCAGCGCCGTCTGGACGGGGTCACGCTGAAGGCCGCAGGGTTCACGAATTTCACCCAGGACCATCTGGATTATCACGCCTCGTTCGAGGATTACTTTGATGCAAAGGCGGGGCTTTTTGCCCGCGTGCTGCCTGACGATGGCACCGCCGTGATCAATGTGGACGATCCCCGGGGCATCGATATGGCCGCCATCGCGCGGGCACGCGGCTGCGAGGTGCTGAGCGTCGGGCGGGACGGCGGCGATCTGCACCTGACAGGCCAACGGTTCGATGCAACGGGGCAGGATCTGCGCTTTGCCTGGCGCGGCAAGACCTATCAGAAGCGGCTTGATCTGATTGGCGGATTTCAGGCGGATAACGTGTTGCTGGCATGCGGGCTGGTTATCGCCTGCGGCGGAACCCCTGCGGATGTGTTCGACACGATCCCGCATCTGACGACCGTCCGGGGCCGCATGCAACTGGCGGCTACGCGTGATACGGGTGGCGCGGTGTTCGTGGATTACGCCCACACCCCCGATGCAATTGCGACAGCTCTGGCCGCGATGCGCCCGCATGTGATGGGCCGTCTGGTGGCCATCATCGGGGCCGGGGGCGACCGCGACCGCGCCAAGCGCCCCCTGATGGGACAGGCCGCCGCCAAAAACGCCGATCTGGTGTTCGTGACAGATGACAATCCCCGCTCGGAGGACCCCGCGTCGATCCGCGCGGCGGTTTTGGCGGGCGTGCCTGACGGGATCGAGGTCGGTGACCGCGCCGAAGCGATCCTGCGCGGCGTCGATGCCATCGGCCCCGGCGACGCCCTGCTGATCGCGGGCAAGGGGCATGAAACGGGACAAACCATCGGCGACGATGTGCTGCCCTTTGACGATGTGGAACAGGCCAGCGTTGCCGTGGCGGCCCTGGACGGGAGACTGACATGACCTTGTGGACAGCAGCAGACGCAGCAAACGCGACCGGAGGCCGCGCGGTCGGTGACTGGGCCTGCTCGGGCGTGTCCATTGACACACGCACGATTGAACGGGGGGATCTGTTTGTCGCCTTGCAGGACGTGCGCGACGGGCATGACTTTGTCGCGCAGGCGTTGGAAAACGGCGCAGGTGCGGCCCTTGTCAGTCGCATCCCCGATGACGTGCCGGAAGACGCGCCTTTGCTGATTGTCGACGACGTTCTGGGCGGACTTGAAGCGCTTGGACGCGCGGCACGCGCCCGCACTGCGGCCAAGGTGGTCGCGGTGACAGGCAGCGTCGGGAAAACCTCGACCAAGGAAATGCTGCTGGCGATCTTTGCCGATCAGGGCCGCGCACATGCGTCGGTTGAAAGCTATAACAACCACTGGGGTGTGCCGCTGACGCTGGCACGGATGCCGGTCGACACGCAATTCGCGGTGATCGAGATCGGCATGAACCACCCCGGAGAGATCTCTCCGCTGGCGAAGATGGTCCAACCTGATGTCGCGATGGTCACGACTGTCGCAGCGGTCCATCTGGAGGCCTTCGAGAATGTGGCGGCGATTGCCGTTGAGAAGGCCGCGATCTTTGAGGGCGTGAAGCCCGGCGGGGTTGCCGTGATCAACGCCGACAATGAATACGCGGCCATTTTGATGGCCAAAGCTGTCGATCGCCGCCTGCGCGAGCTTGAGTTCGGGGAACACGGGTTTCAGTACAAGCTGAAAGAGGTGCAGGTGCAGGGTGACGCGACTGTGGTTCAGGCCGATGCGAACGGCACGCCATTGCTGTTCAAGATCGGCACTGCGGGGCGGCATTTCGCAATGAACGCCCTTGGTGCCCTTGCGGTATCACAGGCGATGGGGGCCGATCTGGCGCTGGCGGCGCAGTCGCTGGGCCGCTGGACCCCCTTCAAGGGGCGCGGCGTGCGCGAGGTGATCCATCTTGATCCCGTTGATACACATCTGACGCTGAGCCTGATCGACGACAGCTATAACGCCAACCCGACATCGATGGCCGCAGCCCTTGAAGTGCTGGCCGCAGCAGAGGTCACGCATGACATCGGCCGGGTCAGCAAAGGGCGCAGAATAGCCTATTTGGGCGATATGAAGGAACTTGGGCCGGATGAAATCGCGCTGCACGCCGGGCTGGCGCATCTGGAGGCGACCAAAAGCCTGGATGTGATCCACTGCGTCGGCCCTCTGATGCGGTCGCTTTATGATCTGATACCGGCACACCAGCGCGGCGCATGGCATGCGACAGCCCAAGAGATGCTGCCGGGGCTTCACAGCCATCTGGACAGTGGCGATGTTGTGCTTGCCAAGGGATCATTGTCGATGAAACTGGGGCTTGTCGTTGACGCGATCCGCAAAATGGGCCATCCGGTCACGAACGAAAGACAGGGCTGAGACCCACGAGGCTTTGAGTTAGGACGCGCAAGATGCTATATTGGTTGACCCTGCTGTCGGATGGCGGCGATTTCTTCAACCTTTTCCGCTATATCACTTTCCGGGCGGGTGGCGCGTTCATGACGGCGCTTATCTTTGGCTTCATGTTCGGCAAACCACTGATTTCCGTGTTGCGCAAACGCCAGGGTAAAGGCCAGCCGATCCGTGTTGATGGCCCCGAGGGGCATTTCGTCAAGGCCGGTACGCCGACGATGGGCGGGCTTTTGATTGTGGGCGCGTTGCTGACATCGACGCTGTTGTGGGCGCGGCTGGACAACCCCTATGTGTGGATGGTGCTTTTTGTCACAATCAGCTTTGCCGCCATCGGATTTGCCGATGACTATGCCAAGGTCAGCAAGCAGAACACCTCTGGCGTGTCCGGCAAAGTACGGCTTTTGCTGGGGTTTTTGATTGCAGGGATCGCAGCGTTCTGGGCGGCGCAGTACCACCCCGCCGAGTTGCAGTATCAACTGGCGCTGCCGGTCTTCAAGAATACGCTGATCAACCTTGGGTATCTGTTTGTCCCGTTTTCGATCATCGTGATCGTGGGGTCGGCCAATGCAGTGAACCTGACCGACGGTCTGGACGGACTGGCGATCATGCCGGTGATGATTGCAGCGGGCACCCTTGGCGTGATTGCCTATGCCGTGGGGCGGGTCGATTTCACCGACTATCTGGATGTGCACTATGTGCCCGGTACCGGTGAGATCCTGATTTTCACCGCCGGAATCTTTGGCGGAGGCCTTGGGTTCTTGTGGTACAATGCGCCGCCCGCTGCGGTGTTCATGGGCGACACCGGGTCGCTGGCGCTTGGGGGGGCCTTGGGGGCCATTGCTGTTGCCACCAAGCACGAACTGGTGCTGGCCATCGTTGGCGGGCTTTTCGTGGTCGAGGCGCTGTCGGTCATCATTCAGGTGCTTTATTTCAAGCGGACAGGCCGGCGCGTGTTCCTGATGGCACCGATCCATCACCACTATGAGAAGAAAGGTTGGGCCGAACCTCAGATCGTGATCCGGTTCTGGATCATCTCGCTGATCCTGGCGCTGATTGGTCTGGCAACGCTGAAGGTCCGCTAAGCCGGGACGACGCAAGGGGGCCAGCCCCCATCGGCCCAAGGGCCGATTCCCCCGGAGTTTACTTGGCAAAATGAAGATGAAATGACGCGATTGCAGCCGCAGGAGGCCGTGGGATGATACCGGTTCAGGGTTTGGAAGGGGCGCATGTCGCCGTCTTGGGGTTGGGGCGGTCGGGCCTGTCGGCTGCACGCGCGCTGAGTGCGGGGGGCGCAACTGCGATCTGTTGGGATGACAATCCGGCCGCGCGCGCCGCCGCTCAGGCCGAAGGGTTCGCATGTGTTGATCTGCTGGGGGCGGGTGCGTTTGATGCGATTGCGCGACTGATCGTCAGCCCCGGTATTGCCCATCTTTACCCTGCTCCCAACCCTGTGATCGCCGCTGCACAGGATGCGGGCGTGCCGGTGGACAATGATATAGGGCTGTTTTTTCAAAGCTTTGCCACGCTTGCGTGGGACAATTTCGACATCGCTCCGCGCGTGATTGCCGTAACGGGTTCGAACGGCAAGTCGACCACTTCGGCGTTGATTCATCACATTTTGGCGCATGCCGGGCGTCCAAGCCAGTTGGCGGGCAATATCGGGCGTGGCGTGTTGGACATTGAACCTGCCATCGACGGCGAGGTCGTGGTGCTGGAACTGTCGAGCTATCAGACGGATCTGGCACGCAATCTGACGCCCGACATTGCGGTTTTTACCAACCTCAGCCCCGATCACCTTGACCGTCATGGGGGCATGGGCGGCTATTTCGCGGCCAAGCGGCGTTTGTTCGCCGAAGGCGGGCCGGACCGCGCCATTATCGGTGTGGACGAACGCGAGGGGCGCTATCTTGCCGGGCAGCTAAGCGAGGGGCCAGCCGATGATCGGGTGATCCGGATCTCTGTCGATCGCAAGCTGGGTGGTCCGGGCTGGTATGTGTTCGCGCGCAAGGGGTTCCTGGCCGAATACCGACAGGGCAAGCAGGTCGGATCCATTGATCTGCGCGACATCAAGGGCTTGCCCGGCGCGCATAACCATCAAAATGCCTGTGCGGCCTATGCTGCCTGCCGAAGCCTTGGCTTTGCGCCAAGGATCATCGAGGCCGCTTTCCATTCCTTTGGCGGACTGCCACATCGCAGCCAGACGGTGGGCGAAGCCAAAGGTGTGCGGTTTGTGAACGACAGCAAGGCCACGAACGTGGACAGTGCCGTCAAGGCGCTGGCGGCGTTTCGGAATATCCGCTGGATTTGCGGCGGGCTTGAGAAAGAAGGCGGGCTGGGTGCGCTGACCGATCCGGTCAGCACCGTGCGCAAGGCCTATGTCATAGGGCGCGACGCCGCACAGTTTGCCATGAAGCTGGGTGTCGAGGCCGAAGTCTGTGGCACGATGGATGTTGCCGTGGCCCGCGCCGTGGCCGAGGCTGAGGCGGGCGACGTCGTCTTGCTTGCCCCCGCCGCTGCCAGCTTTGACCAATATGACAATTTCGAGCGACGGGGCGAGGATTTTGTCTTTGAGGTGCAAAGACGCACCGTGTAGCGTGGTGGGGGCAGCTAGGTGCTTTGGGTGATATCACGGGCAGCCGCCATCGCCGAAGACCACGCCCACTGAAAGTTGTAGCCACCCAGCCAGCCGGTCACATCGACCGCTTCGCCGATGAAATAGAGGCCCGGCACGTTTTTCGACGCCAGCGTTTTCGATGAAAGCGCGGCGGTATCAATGCCGCCCAAGGTCACTTCCGCCGTGCGATAGCCTTCGGTTCCCGACGGGGTCAGAGTCCAGTTTGACAGGGCGTCGCACAACGCCTGCAGCCGCGTGTCTGACCAGTCGGCGAGATTGCCGGACAGGTCCAGGTCGGTGGCCAGATGATCGACCAGCCGCGCGGGCAGGTGGTGCGCCAGTTCGGTCGTGATGTTGCGCCGCCCCGAGGTCTGGCGCTGGTCACGCAAAGTGCTGAAAAGCGTCTTGTCGGGCAGCAGATCCAGCGTCACGGGCGTGCCTTCATCCCAATAGCTTGACGCTTGCAGCACCGCAGGGCCTGAGAGGCCGCGATGTGTGAAAAGAAGCGCCTCGGTGAAGGAGGTGCCGCCAGCGGTCACGATCGCAGGTGTCGCCGTGCCTGATATCGGCGCAAACCGGGCGTCGGAAAAGGTGAAGGGCACCAGGCCCGCGCGGGTGGGGGTCACAGGGATATCAAACTGCGCTGCGATCTCATAGGCGCGGCCCGTTGCGCCCATCTTGGGGATGGATTTGCCGCCAGAGGCAACGACCAGATGCTTGGATGTGATTTTTGTACTGGCCTCGGGTGCGACAAGCCTCATGGCAAAGCCGGTCTCGGTCTTTTCGATGGCTTCAAGCGTGCTTTGCAGGCGCAGCTCTGCCCCGGCGTTCTGCATCAGGCTGCGCAGCATGGCCACGATCTCTTTGGCGGAGGTGTCGCAGAAAAGCTGGCCCAGTGTCTTTTCGTGCCAAGCAATCCCATGGGCGTCGACAAGAGCGATGAAATCCCACTGGGTATAGCGCGCGAGGGCGGATTTCGCGAAATGCGGGTTGCTTGAGAGGAACGCGTCCGGGGTGCAGTGCAGGTTGGTGAAATTACACCGCCCGCCGCCCGAAATCCGGATCTTTTCACCCGGTGCCTTGGCGTGATCAACCACCAGCACCCGCCCGCCCGCGTGGGCCGCGCACATCATGCCAGCGGCACCGGCACCAAGGATGACTGTGTCAAAATGCATAAGGTGGCCTTTGCCTGACAGGGGCGGGGCGGTCAAGTGGGTGCGCACCGACCCGGATGGCCGACCCGGATGACTGACTTGAATCGTGCTTGGATGAATGCGCGGGCAACGCGCGCGGTGCGCTGCATCGGCACGATTGCGCAGGGCCGGTTGAAAACAGACTAGCCGCGCATCGCAAATCGCGCTACAGTTACAACCAGACCCCGAAAAGGGGCGAGCAGTGGCAGTGTAAGGCAGGTCCCATGACAGAAATGGTCTATGGTGCGGTTCCCGTTCGAGATGGAGAACCCATTCTTCCCAAATGGTGGCGGACGATCGACAAGTGGGCGATGTCTTGCATTCTTATGCTCTTTGCGGTGGGGATTTTGCTGGGTCTGGCCGCGTCGCCGCCGCTGGCGGCAAAAAACGGCTTTGATTCATTCCATTATGTGCAGCGCCAGGCGGTTTTCGGCTTTCTTGCTGTGGTGTCCATGCTGTTGACATCGATGATGTCGCCCACGCTGGTGCGCCGGTTGGCGGTGTTGGGATTTCTGGTGTCTTTTGTGGCGCTGGTCTTCCTTCCGTTCTTCGGGACAGATTTCGGCAAGGGGGCCGTACGGTGGTATTCGCTGGGGTTTGCGTCTTTTCAGCCGTCAGAGTTTCTTAAACCCGGTTTTGTCGTGGTGGCCGCCTGGATGATGGCCGCAGCACTCGAGATTAACGGCCCGCCGGGTAAGACATGGTCTTTTGCGCTGTGCATTTCCATCGTTTTGATGCTGGCCCTGCAACCGGATTTCGGGCAGGCGTGTCTGGTGCTGTTTGGCTGGGGTGTGATGTATTTCGTCGCCGGTGCGCCGCTGGTGCTGCTGGTGGGCATGGCGGGGATGGTGGTTGCCGCCGGGTCTGTGGCCTATTCCCATTCCGAACACTTTGCCCGCCGGATTGACGGGTTCCTGTCAACCGATATTGATCCGCGCACCCAGCTTGGCTATGCGACCGACGCCATCCGCGAGGGCGGGCTTTTCGGCGTTGGGGTGGGTGAGGGGCAGGTGAAATGGTCGCTGCCCGACGCGCACACCGATTTTATCATCGCCGTCGCCGCCGAGGAATACGGTCTTATTCTGGTCATGGTGGTCATCGCTCTTTATGCGGTTGTCGTTGTGCGGTCCCTGCTGCGTCTGGTGCGCGAACGTGATCCGTTCATCCGGCTGGCGGGCACCGGGTTGGCCTGCATGTTTGGCGTACAGGCCATGATCAACATGGGCGTGGCCGTGCGGCTGCTGCCAGCCAAGGGTATGACGCTGCCTTTTGTGAGCTATGGGGGGTCATCCGTGATCGCTTCGGGTGTCGCCGTGGGCATGTTGCTTGCGTTTACGCGGACGCGCCCTCAGGGCCAGATCTCTGACCTGTTGGGCCGGGGCCGGGGAGGTGACGGGCGGGCAGGTGACGGGGCCGCTGCTGATCATTGCTGCGGGCGGCACGGGCGGGCACATGTTCCCCGCGCAGGCCCTGGCCGAGGTGATGTTGGCGCGGGGTTGGCGGGTCAAGCTGTCAACGGATGCGCGGGGCGCGCGCTACATCGGCGGATTTCCCCATACGGTCGAAATCGAACAGATCAGCAGTGCAACCTTTGCGCGGGGCGGTCTGGCGGCCAAGGCGCTGGTCCCGTTCCGCATTTTAGGCGGCGTGATGCGTGCGATCTGGGGAATGATGCGGGACAAACCCGCTGTCGTGGCCGGGTTCGGCGGCTATCCATCGATCCCGGCGCTGACAGCGGCATGGGTGTTGCGCAAGCCGCGGATGATCCATGAACAAAACGGGGTGCTGGGCCGTGTGAACGCGTTTTTCGCCAAGCGCGTCGATGCCGTTGCCTGTGGAACCTGGCCGATGACCCTGCCCGAGGGCGTAGAGGCCTATCATGTCGGCAACCCGGTGCGCGCATCGGTGCTTGACCGTGCAGGTGCGGGCTATATCCCGCCCGGTGACTATCCGATGGAGCTGCTGGTGATGGGCGGCAGTCAGGGCGCGCGGATCCTGAGCGAGGTCGTCCCTCCGGCGATTGCCAACCTTCCGATGGAGATGTTGCGCAACATTCGCGTCAGCCATCAGGCCCGCGACGAAGACGCCGAACGGGTGTCGGCGTTTTATGCGGAAAACGGCATTGACGCGGATGTGCAGCCGTTCTTTCACGACGTGGCGCGACGGATGTCAGAGGCCCAGTTGGTCATCAGCCGTGCAGGTGCTTCCAGCGTGGCGGACCTGGCGGTCATCGGACGCCCCTCCATCCTGATCCCGTTCGCGGCGGCGACGGGGGATCATCAATCGGCGAACGGACGCGGGCTGGTGGATGCGGGGGCCGCGATCATGGTGCCCGAACATCTGGCCGAACCCGACAGCCTGACCGCGCAGATCGAGATGGTTCTTGGCTATCCCGAAGGGGCGCATAAAATGGCGATGGCAGCCCATTCCGTGGCCAAACCGGACGCCGCAGAAGAACTGGCCCAGATCGTCGAGAGCCTGGGAAACAAAGGACCTGATACATGAACGCAGCAACAAAGCTTCCCACCGATGTGGGGCCGATCCATTTTGTGGGCATCGGCGGTATCGGTATGTCGGGCATTGCCGAGGTGCTGATCAACCATGGTTACCGCGTGCAGGGTTCCGACCTGAAAGCGACCAAGATTACTGATCGTCTGGCAACACTGGGGGCAACGGTATTCGAGGGCCAGTCGGCCGACAACATCAAGAACGCCGAGGTCGTCGTGATCTCCTCTGCGATCAAACCGGGCAACCCCGAGCTGGACGCCGCCCGCCTTGCCGGTCTGCCCATCGTGCGCCGCGCCGAGATGCTGGCCGAACTGATGCGTCTGAAATCCAACATCGCCGTGGCGGGCACCCACGGCAAGACGACGACGACAACAATGGTTGCTGAATTGCTGGTCAAGGGCGGCATTGACCCCACGGTCGTGAACGGCGGCATCATCCACGCCTACGGGTCCAACGCGCGGATGGGACAGGGCGAATGGATGGTTGTCGAAGCGGACGAATCCGACGGCACGTTCAATCGGCTGCCCGCAACAATCGCGATCGTTACCAACATCGACCCCGAACATATGGAGCATTGGGGCGATTTCGACACGCTGCGTCAGGGCTTCCTTGATTTCGTGTCGAACATTCCTTTCTACGGTCTGGCCATCTGCTGCATTGATCATCCAGAAGTGCAGGCGCTGGTGGGCCGGATCACGGACCGCCGGGTGCTGACATATGGCTTCAATGCGCAGGCCGACGTGCGCGCGATCAACCTGCGCTATATCGCCGGCGTGGCGCATTTCGACATCAAGCTGCAAAGCGAAGACATCGTGATCGACGGCTGCACGTTGCCGATGCCCGGCGATCACAACGTGTCAAACGCGCTGGCTGCCGTCGCTGTCTCGCGCCATCTTGGGATGAAGGCCGATGAAATCCGCGCGGCCCTGGCAGGGTTTGGCGGGGTGAACCGCCGCTTTACCAAAGTGGGCGAAGTTGACGGCGTGACGATTATTGACGACTACGGCCACCACCCCGTCGAGATTACAGCCGTGCTCAAGGCTGCGCGTCAGGCGACCGAGGGCCGGGTGATCGCCGTGCACCAGCCACACCGCTATTCCCGCCTGAGCCATCATTTCGAAGAATTCTGCGCCTGTTTCAACGATGCCGATGTTGTCGGCATCGCCGAGGTCTATGCCGCCGGGGAAGATCCGATCGAGGGCGCAAGCCGCGACGATCTGGTGGCGGGCCTGATCCGGCACGGACATCGCCACGCCCGCGCCGTGCAAAGTGAGGCCGATCTGGCCCGGTTGGTACGCGAACAGGCAGGCCCCGGTGATATGGTGGTCTGTCTGGGCGCAGGCACCATCAGCGCATGGGCCAACGCACTGCCCGAAACGCTTGCGAAGATGAAAGAACCGGCCACGTGACCTTACTTTGGCTGTGCATCCTGTGGGTTTTCATGTCTGCGACGGTCGCGACCCTGCCGATGCGGATGCAATATGTGCCGGGGGTGATCTTGTTGATCGCCGCCCCGATCCTGATCGTGATGATCGGCGTGCAGGCCGGATGGCTGTTCGCGCTGCCCGCTTTTGCTGCCTTTGTGTCCATGTTCCGTAATCCACTGCGCTTTCTTCTGGCCAAGTTGCGCGGACAAAACCCACAGGTGCCCCGATGACCCTTTCCCTGACGCTGGCCTGTTTCTGGGCCGTGATCGCCAATATTCTGGCCATGACGCCCAGCGAAGACAATCATTGGCGCAACGCCTATGTGTTGATCGCGGTAGGCATCCCGATTTTGGGCTATGTCACGGCGCAACACGGGCCTTGGGCCGGGATGCTGGTGCTTGCGGCGGGGTGCTCCATCCTGCGCTGGCCGGTGATCTACCTGATGCGCTGGCTGCGCCGTGGCCGCTTGCGCGGACCGGCTGAATGACGCCGACCCTTGCCCTGCTGGTGGCGGTGCTGGTGGTCTGGATGCTGGTGTCGGCATGGTGCGGATATGGCAAGCGGTTTGCCCGCTTTGCTCTGGTGTTGGTGGTCGGTCTGGCTTTGAACTGGGGCTGGATGATCTGGGGCATCGGCGCCAAACCATTCGAGCGGCCCGTGCTGTTCGCGCAGATCGCAGTGATCGGCTATGCGATATGCGCCTTCGGGGCGGGATGGCTGGTGGGCAGATTGGTCCGTCAGCTTCGTAGCAGCCGCGTTGACAAAGACGCAGACATTTGACGCGGATGCCAAACGGCGCTACCCCGCTGCCCATGAGCGATATTTCCTTTCCCCAGCTACGCGGCACCCTGACGGCGCAGCGCCCGCTGAATTCCCTGACATGGCTGCGCGTCGGGGGGCCTGCGGCGTATTTCTATCAACCTGCGGATGCCGACGATCTGGCAGGGTTCATGTGCGCGCTGCCCCACGACATGCCGGTTTTTCCGATGGGCGTCGGGTCGAACCTGATTGTCCGCGATGGCGGATTGCGTGCCGCAGTGATCCGTCTGGGGCGCGGCTTCAACACGATCCGGATCGACGGGGGGCAGGTCATCGCGGGGGCCGCCGCCCTTGACGCCCATGTGGCCCGCAAGGCGGCTGACGCAGGGCTGGACCTTGCGTTTTTACGTACCATTCCGGGCAGCTATCGGCGGTGCCGTCCGGATGAACGCGGGCTGCTATGGAAGCTATACGGCGGATCATTTCGTGCAGGCCGACGCGATCACGCGTGACGGCAAGCGGATCACGCTGACCGCAGACGATCTGAATTTCAGGTATCGCCAGACCGCCCTGGACGAAGGCTGCGTGATCATCTCGGCCACCTTCGCGCCCCCAAGGGGCGATCCCGACACACTGCGCACCCGGATGGAAAACCAGCTGCGCAAACGCGACGAAACCCAGCCCACCAAAGACCGCAGCGCGGGGTCTACTTTTCGCAACCCGGCGGGATTTTCCAGCACCGGTCAGGCGGATGACCGCCACGATCTGAAAGCATGGAAGCTGATCGACGACGCCGGTTTGCGCGGTGCCACACGGGGCGGTGCGCAGATGAGCGTGAAACATCCCAACTTTCTGATCAACACCGGCGATGCGACCGCCGCCGATCTGGAAGGATTGGGCGAAGAGGTGCGAAAAAAGGTTTACGATTCCAGCGGTATCACGCTAGAGTGGGAAATTATGCGGATCGGCGAAAGATAAACGTCCGGGCGCACAGGCACAGGACCGCTTGGCGGACCTCATATAACAAAAAAGGGTCACCAAAGACCCAGTAAAAAGGCACATTGAGTGGGAATGTCGAGCAGGACACCCCCGAAAGTGGCGGTATTGATGGGCGGCCCCTCGGCAGAGCGCGAGGTCTCGCTGTCGTCAGGGCATGCATGCGCCGCCGCTTTGCGGGACGGAAACTTTACCGTGATCGAGGTCGATGCCGGCCCTGATCTGTGCGCGGATCTGCGTGCAGCGGCCCCTGATGTGGTGCTTAACTGTCTGCATGGCCGCTGGGGCGAAGACGGCTGCGTTCAGGGCATGTTGGAATGGCTGGGCATCCCCTACAGTCACTCGGGCGTGCTGGCGTCGGCGCTGGCGATGGACAAGCAGCGCAGCAAGGATGTGTTCCGCGCCGCCGGTCTTCCGGTTGTGGAAAGTATCATCGCCTCTGCCGAAGCTGTGCGCAAATCCCACGTCATGGCACCGCCCTATGTCGTGAAGCCCAACAACGAAGGCTCGTCTGTCGGGGTGTATCTGGTGGATGCTGAAAACAATGGCCCGCCGCAGCTTGACGATGACATGCCCGACCTTGTGATGGTCGAACGCTTTGCGCCGGGCCGCGAACTGACGACCACCGTGATGGGCCAGCGTGCGTTGACGGTCACCGATATTCTGACCACCGGCTGGTATGACTATGATGCGAAATACAAGGAAGGCGGATCGACCCATGTGCTGCCCGCCGACATCCCGTCCGACATCTTCGATCTGTGCATGCACTATGCGCTGCGGGCCCATAACGCGCTTGGCTGCCGGGGTGTAAGCCGCACGGATTTCCGCTGGGACGAAACGCGCGGCGCGGACGGTCTGATCCTGCTTGAGACGAACACCCAGCCCGGCATGACGGCCACGTCGCTGTCGCCCGAACAGGCGCAGGCCGTGGGCATCTCGTTCACCGAGCTTTGTTCATGGATGGTGGAGGATGCCTCGTGCAATCGCTGATCAAACGCGTCAAGCCCGGCCCCGGTGCCAAGGCCGACCCCGCCCCGTCGCGGTGGGCCTGGCGGATGCAGCGGTTGATGCTTACGCCCACGTTTCTGTTCGGGCTGCGGGTGGGCGTGCCGTTCACGCTGGCGCTGGTTGCGGGCACGATTTACCTGTCGGATGAAGGGCGCAGGAACCAGTTGACCGATGCCTATTCGGAAACTGTCGCCAGCATCGAACAGCGCCCTGAATTCATGGTCAAACTGCTTGCCATCGACGGCGCTGACGACGCTTTGGCCGGTGACGTGCGCGCCGCCGTGGCGGTCAAGCTGCCGGTCAGTTCGTTCGATCTGGATCTCGCGCAGCTGCGCGACAGGGTGATGGCGCTGCCCGGCGTCAAGCAGGCATCCTTGCGTGTCAAACCGGGCGGTTTGCTTCAGGTTGCCGTCCAGCCGCGCGTGCCCGTGGTTGTCTGGCGCACAGACAACGGGCTGACGCTGGTCGATCTTGAGGGACGCGCCATCGGCACGATCGCGCATCGCGGCGAACGCCCGGACCTGCCGCTTATGGTGGGCGAGGGCGCCGACAAGTCCGTCGAAGAGGCGCTTGAGCTGACACGCTCTGCGGCACCGTTGGGGGATCGGCTGCGCGGGTTGGTGCGCATGGGTGCGCGCAGATGGGATGTGGTTCTGGACCGTGATCAGCGGATCCTTTTGCCCGAAACCGGTGCTGTGCAGGCGCTGGAGCGGGTGCTTGCGCTGGAAGGCGCACAAGACGTCTTGAGCCGCGATGTAGCGCGGGTCGATATGCGGTTGGCCCAGCGACCAACCGTGCAAATGAATAAAGAAGCCACACAAGAATTGTGGCGCATCAGGCAGATTTCGGGGCAGTGATATGATGGATTTATACGACAGTCAGCGGTCGATGCGGCATATGCGCAAATTGGCGATGCAGCGGGGTGTGGTGGCCATTCTGGATGTGGGCACCTCCAAGATCGCGTGTCTTGTTCTGCGGTTCGATGGATCGGGCCGGGTTTCGGACGAGGGTGAAATCGGGTCTTTGGCGGGTCAGTCGGGCTTTCGGGTGATCGGTGCCGCCACCACACGGTCACGCGGCGTCCGCTTTGGCGAGATATGCGCGATGCAAGAGACCGAACGCGCGGTGCGCACGGCGCTGCAAGCGGCGCAAAAGATGGCGAACATCAGGGTAGACCACGTCATCGCCTGTTTTTCGGGGGCAGAGCCGCGCAGCTACGGGCTGGATGCGCAGATCGATCTGGAAGGACAAGTCGTGACAGAGCAGGACGTGGCACAGGTGCTGGCCCGCTGCGATGTGCCCGAATACGGCGAGGACCGCGAAGTGCTGCACGCGCAGCCGGTGAATTTTGCGCTGGATCACCGGTCGGGATTGTCTGATCCGCGCGGGCAATTGGGCAACGCGTTGTCCGTTGACATGCACATGCTGACCGTCGATGCCGCCGCCGTGCAGCATCTGGCCCATTGCATCAAGCGGTGCGATCTTGAGCTGGCTGGCATCGCGTCCTCGGCCTATGTGTCGGGGATTTCGTCGCTGGTTGAAGATGAACAGGAACTTGGGGCCGCCTGCATCGATCTGGGCGGCGGGTCGACATCGGTGTCGATCTTTATCCGCAAGCACATGATTTATGCCGACAGCGTGCGCATGGGCGGCGATCACATCACTTCGGACATTTCGATGGGGTTGCAGGTGCCAACCTCCAACGCCGAGCGGATCAAGACATTTTACGGCGGGGTGCACGCCACGGGTATGGACGACCGAGAGATGATCGACATCGGTGGCGACACCGGCGACTACGAACATGACCGTCGCACCGTCAGCCGTGCTGAACTGATCGGCATCATGCGCCCCCGCGTTGAAGAGATCCTTGAAGAAGTCCGTGCACGGCTTGACGCCGCAGGGTTCGACCACCTGCCAAGCCAGCAGATCGTCCTGACGGGCGGTGGCAGCCAGATCCCCGGCCTTGACGGCCTGGCCAGCAAGATCCTGGGCCAGCAGGTCCGTCTGGGTCGGCCGATGCGGGTGCACGGGTTGCCACAGGCCGCAACCGGGCCCGGCTTCGCGTCGGCGGTGGGGCTGGCGCTGTTCGCGGCGCATCCGCAGGACGAATGGTGGGACTTTGACATCCCCGCAGATCGCTATCCTGCACGGTCGCTTAAGCGGGCTGTCAAGTGGTTCCGAGACAACTGGTGACCCCAAGATGGGGTGTCATTGCCAAAATAGAGCGGATTTCGGCGAAAAAATGCCCATATCCTGTGGGGAAATTGTGTTTTTTAGGTGACGCAAGGGGCTTATCCCGATAGGATGGTAAAGATAGATCGAAAAAATGCCCCGAAAGTGGGTAACAATTACAGGCGGACGGCTCATGACACTTAACCTTTCAATGCCAGGACAAAGCGACCTGAAACCCCGGATTACCGTATTTGGTGTGGGCGGCGCTGGCGGAAACGCCGTGAACAACATGATCGAGAAGAACCTCGATGGTGTGGATTTTGTGGTTGCCAACACCGACGCGCAGGCGTTGCAGCAGGCGAAGGCGGAAAACCGCGTGCAGCTGGGTATCAAGGTTACCGAAGGTCTGGGTGCCGGGGCGCGTGCCTCTGTCGGGGCTGCCGCTGCCGAAGAAAGCATCGAACAGATCGTCGATCATCTGGCCGGGGCGCATATGTGTTTCATCACGGCCGGTATGGGCGGTGGCACCGGGACGGGTGCCGCACCGATCATCGCGCAAGCCGCCCGCGAGCTTGGCGTTCTGACCGTTGGCGTTGTGACCAAGCCCTTCCAGTTTGAAGGTGCCAAGCGGATGCGTCAGGCCGAAGAGGGCGTCGAAGCCCTGCAAAAGGTCGTCGATACGCTGATCATCATTCCCAACCAGAACCTGTTCCGTCTGGCCAATGAAAAGACCACCTTTACCGAAGCGTTCAGCATGGCCGACGATGTGCTTTACCAGGGTGTTAAGGGTGTGACCGATCTGATGGTGCGCCCCGGCCTGATCAACCTCGACTTTGCCGATGTGCGCGCCGTGATGGACGAGATGGGCAAGGCGATGATGGGTACAGGCGAGGCGGAAGGCGAAAACCGCGCAATCCAGGCCGCCGAGAAGGCCATCGCGAACCCGCTTCTGGACGAAATCAGCCTGCGCGGCGCGAAAGGTGTTCTGATCAACATCACCGGCGGTCACGACCTGACCTTGTTCGAATTGGACGAAGCCGCCAACCGCATCCGCGAAGAAGTCGATCCAGACGCGAACATCATCGTTGGGTCCACACTGGACACCGAAATCGGTGGCATGATGCGCGTGAGCGTTGTGGCGACCGGTATCGATGCGGTTGACGTAAACACCGAAATGCCCGTACCGCGCCGCTCTATGTCGCAGCCGCTGGCCTCGCGCCCCGCAGCCGCAGAACCCGCACCGGTTGCTGAAAAGCCCGCGAAACCTGTGCCAGTTGCGGCAGAAACCGAATACGAGGAAGATCAGGCGCAATTGTTTGACATGCCTGCCGCCGACGCCGGTTTCCACGACGATGTTTTGTCTGACGAAAGCAATGACGCGGATGATCTGCCGCCTCCGGCCTACCGCCCCGAGGTCGCGTCCTTTGAGCCGCGCCATGACGAGGTAGAGCAGCAGCCGTCGCAGGAAACTTTCGTAGCCCCCCGCGCACCCGCGCCCGGCACCCCATCGCCAGAGGCGCTGGCACGGTTGCGGGCTGCCGCGCAAAAGGCATCGCCTGCCGCGCAGCAGCGTGCCCCCCAGCCACAACAACAGCGGCCCCAACCCACGTCCGAGCAGAGCGAGAAACGGTTTGGAATCAATTCTCTGATCAACCGGATGACCGGACATTCCGAAGCAGAGGCACCGCAGCGCCCGGCGCGTCAGCAGCCTCCGGTTCAGACACGTGCAACATCTGCTGCCCCGCAGCCGCGTGAAGCTCAGGACGAAGATCAAGAACGCATTGAGATCCCCGCATTCCTGCGTCGGCAGGCGAACTAGGGGTCTTGATAGAAGACCAGGACGACCCAAGAAGACGACCCTCGTAGACGACCAGAAAGGCCACCCGTTTGGGTGGCCTTTCTGCATTAAAAGGTGCGCAACGTACCGATCACAGGCGCTGCGCTGCGGCATCAAGGATGCCACAGCTTGCCGTTCGCCCGGATTTTTCGTGATCACGCGATCACGGTTAAGGTCAGTAAAGGGTGTATGCCCCGAAATATTATTCATGTTTCTCAGTATGATAGGGCTGACAAGGCGTCTTTGTGCCCAATTGTGACAGACATGTTTCAGACCGTAGCAATGATTGAATTGAGCATTCGGAACGTCCTCGATAGGACAGTGTTCAACTTAGACAGATGATCTTTGGACATTGGGAATTGACCGTGCAGACAACCATCAAGACACCGATCAGCTTTAGCGGGAAGGGCCTGCATTCAGGCCTGCCTGCAACAGTGACGATCCGTCCCGCCGGTGCGCATCACGGGATCTGGTTCTCGCGCCGCGATCTTCAGGTGGGCGATCGCTTGATCCCTGCGCGGTGGGATGCGGTGAATTGCTCTCCGCTGTGCACCAAGCTCGAAAATGCGTCTGGCCTGTCGGTGTCGACTGTCGAACATCTGATGGCAGCCCTTGCGGGCTGCGGCATCCACAATGCGCTGATCGAAATTGACGGTCCCGAAGTGCCGATTCTTGACGGATCGTCGGCACCTTTTGTGCGTGGTATCGTGCAGCGCGGCGTGCGTCTGCTGCCCGCGCCTTTGCGCAGCTTCAAGGTGTTGAAAACGGTCACAGTCACGGATGGTGACGCGTCTGCCACGCTTGCGCCGTCGGACACGTTGAAAATCGACTTCGAGATTGATTTTGTCGATCCCGCGATCGGCCGTCAGAAAAAATCGCTGGTGTTGAACAATGGCACCTTCGCGCGTGAACTGTGTGACAGCCGCACATTCTGCCGCCGTGCGGATGTGGATGCGATGCAGTCGAATGGCCTGGCGCTTGGGGGTAACCCCGGTGAAAACGCGGTGGTCTTTGATGGCGACAAGGTGCTTAGCCCCGGTGGTCTGCGCCACGCGGACGAGCCTGTGCGCCACAAGATGCTAGACGCGTTGGGCGATCTGTCGTTGGCCGGTGCGCCCTTGTTGGGGCATTATACCGGTGTGCGGGCAGGGCATTCGCTGACCAACACCTTGTTGCGGGCGTTGTTCGCGACACCTGACGCGGTGCAGTTGGTGGAATGTGATGCGCAGATGGCTGCGCGGCTTCCGGGCCACGGTCTGGTCTGGGATGAAATCCCGGCAGTCGCGTGATCTGACATTCGCAGCCAAGGGGCGGTTGAAACTCCCGTTGCGCTTGGTTACTTCTGATCCCGGTGGAATTACAATGCAGTCGCCCGTTGGGCTGCCACTGCGGAATGGTCGTTTTGTTGTGCGATCTATTGTGCTAGTCACCAGCAAAGGCATATCGTAAAGCGTGGCTGATGGAATGAAGCGAGGGTGTAGGGCATGACAGGTGCGAAGTCGCGCAAGCGGTTGGTCGGTGCGGTGCTTGTTGTTGCAGCATTGGGCGCGTGCGCCACGCAAAACACGGGCCGTGTAACCAACAGCTTTTTCAACCCTCAGGAAATCCCTCTTGAGACCTATTCGGCGGAACAGATTTATGAGCGCGGCGAGTTCGAGTTGAACCGCAAGCGCCCCGCAGAGGCCGCAACCTACTTTTCCGAGATCGAGCGTCTTTATCCCTATTCCGACTGGGCGAAGCGGGCATTGATCATGCAGGCGTTCGCGTATCATCAGGATCAGGATTACCCCAACAGCCGGTCTTCTGCGCAGCGCTTCATTGATTTCTATCCCGATGACGACGACGCATCCTATGCCAGCTACCTGCTGGCGCTCAGCTATTACGACCAGATCGACGAAGTGGGCCGGGATCAGGGATTGACGTTTCAGGCGCTTCAGGCGCTGCGCCGCGTGATCGAGGATTACCCCGACAGCGAATACGCCCGCGCGGCGGTGCTGAAATTTGATCTTGCCTATGACCACTTGGCAGGCAAGGAAATGGAAGTGGGCCGGTATTATCTGCGCCGCAACAACTATGCCGCCTCGATCAACCGGTTTCGTGTCGTGGTCGAGGATTTCCAGACCACCACCCACACCGCTGAAGCGTTGCACCGTCTGGTCGAAGCCTATCTGTCGCTTGGCCTTGTCGAAGAGGCGCAGACCGCAGGGGCGATCCTTGGCTACAACTACCGCTCGACCGAGTGGTATGCCGCCAGCTACAAACTGCTGACCGGCAAGGGTCTTCAGATGAAATCGCTTGGCAACAACTGGCTAAGCGCGATTTACCGCCAAAGTATCAAGGGCGAATGGATCTGACGCGCGCCCTTTGGTGCGCCTCACACGGAAGCTGACCCATGTTACGCGGCCTGGACATCTCGGATATGCTGATCATCGACCGGCTGGAACTTGCGTTTCAGCCGGGATTGAACGTGCTGACCGGGGAAACCGGGGCGGGCAAATCCATTCTGCTTGACAGTCTGGGTTTTGTGCTGGGCTGGCGCGGGCGGGCCGATCTGGTGCGCCAGGGCGCGGAGCAAGGCGAGGTCACCGCGTGGTTTGATCTGCCCGACGGGCACCCCGCACATGCTGTGCTGGAAGAGGCCGGATTGCCCGGCGGCCCCGAACTGATCTTGCGGCGCATCAATATGTCCGACGGGCGAAAAACGGCTTGGGTCAATGATCGGCGCTGTTCGGGCGAGGTGCTGCGCGCCTTGTCGGAAACGCTGGTTGAACTGCACGGCCAGCACGATGATCGTGGATTGCTGGACCCCAAGGGCCACCGCGCCATTCTGGATGATTTCGCGGCGACTGCACCGCTGCGCGAAAAGGTGCGCCGCACTTGGTCAGATCTGGCCGCTGCGCGCAAGGCCGCGACGCGCGCGGCACAGGACCGCGCCGCGATTGCCGCCGAGGAAGAATTCCTGCGCCATGCGGTTGCCGAGCTTGACAAGCTTGACCCTCAGGAAGGCGAGGAAGCGCAGCTGGACGCACGGCGCCGCTTGATGCAGGGCGCCGAGAAAATTCGGTCGGATGTGATCAACGCGTATGAACTGCTGGGGCAGGGCGGCGCAGAAAGCCAGATGGGCGATGCGCTGCGCTGGCTGGACGGTGTGGCCTACAAGGCAGAGGGCGCGCTTGAGGCCCCGATGGCCGCCCTTGGCCGCGCGATGGCCGAACTTGATGACGCGGTGGCAGGCGTGGTTGCGGCGATCGACACCATGTCGTTCAACCCTATCGAGCTTGAAGAGACCGAGGAACGCCTGTTCGCCATCCGCGCCCTTGCCCGCAAGCATGACGTTCTGGCGGATGAACTGGCGACCTTTGCCACCACGTTGCGGGCCAAGCTTGATGCGCTTGACGCCGGAGAGGCGGCGCAGGCAGGGCTGGATCAAGCCGTGCGTGATGCCGAAGCCGCCTATGACGCCGCCGCCGAAACGCTCAGCACGGCACGGCGCAAAGCGGCGGCCAAGCTTGACAAGGCCGTGGCCGCCGAACTGGCCCCCCTCAAGATGGAGCGGGCAGTGTTCGAGACGCAAGTCTCGGCAGAGCCCGCCGGGCCAGAGGGGCGCGATGCCGTGTCCTTTACCGTAGCGACCAACCCCGGTGCGCCTTCGGGTCCTTTGGGCAAGATCGCGTCGGGCGGTGAACTCAGCCGTTTTTTGCTGGCTCTCAAGGTGTGCCTGACCAAGGGGCAGACCGGCCTTACGATGATTTTCGACGAGATCGACCGCGGCGTTGGCGGTGCGACAGCGGATGCCGTGGGGCGGCGTCTGGCGGCGCTGTCGGATGGCGGTCAGGTTCTGGTTGTGACCCATTCACCGCAGGTCGCGGCCCTTGGGGCGCATCACTGGCGCGTGTCCAAGGCCGTCTCAAAGGGCATGACCCTTTCCACCGTAACCCCGCTGTCGCCCGCCGACCGGATCGACGAAGTGGCGCGTATGCTTGCCGGTGATACGATCACGGACGCCGCCCGCGCCGCTGCACGCGCGCTTTTGGAAGGCCAATGCGCATCCTGATGGCCGCACGTCTGCCTCAGGGGGTTTTCCTGCTGCGAAGTCTGCCCTAGACAGGAACAAACCTGATCAAAGGCCATCATGCCCCTGAATGCCCGCCCTTTTCTGACCCATCACTATGAGGGCGCACGCAGCAAAGCCCGCACTGGCTGGCACCTGCTGCGCACCCAGGGCCCGGGCAAGATCACCTTCTGGTTCATTGCCCTTCTGGTGGGCATCGCGGCGGGTTTTGCCGCGATGCTGTTCCGCAAATCCATCACTCTTATTCAATCGACCCTTTATGGCACGGATGACGTGCAGCATTTGCACAGTTTTATCGGCAGTCTTGACTGGTATTGGGTCGTGCTGATCCCCACGCTTGGCGGTTTGGCCGTCGGGCTTATCCTGCATCGTTTCACCAACGACGCGCGGGCGCGCAGTGTCAGCGATGTGATCCTGGGGGCCGCGATGCACGAAGGACGGGTCGAGACACGCGCTGGCCTTGCATCGGCGCTCGCCTCGCTGATCACCCTTAGCACCGGCGGCTCTTCGGGGCGTGAGGGGCCGGTGGTGCATCTGGCGGCCATCATCTCAACCCGGATCAGCATGCGGATCAATGCCAGCGGGATCACGGGTCGTGATCTTTTGGGCTGCGCGGTTGCCGCCGCGGTGTCGGCCAGTTTCAACGCGCCGATCGCCGGGGCGTTGTTCGCGCTGGAAGTGGTGTTGCGGCACTTCGCAGTCCATGCCTTCGCGCCGATCGTGATCGCCTCGGCTGCGGGGACGGTGATCAACCGGGTGGAATTCGGCGGCCTGACAGAGTTTGTCCTGCCCAACATCGGTGACGTCAGGTTTTACGCGGAACTGCCTGCGTTCCTGCTGCTGGGGCTGACTTGCGGCATTGTCGCGGTGATCCTGATGCGCGGTATCTTATGGGCCGACGACATCGGCACCGTGATCCAGACCCGCAGCAAACTGCCGCGCTACCTGCGGCCCGCCGCTGCGGGCGCTATACTTGGCGTGATCGCACTTTGGTTTCCGCACATCATTGGTGTCGGTTACGAGACGACAACCCGTGCGCTTGCCGGAGACATGGTGCTGTCCGAAGCGGTGGTCTTTGCCGTGCTCAAGGTGATTGCGGTGTCGGTCACGCTGGGCGGGCGCATGGGGGGCGGTGTGTTTTCACCCTCGCTGATGGTGGGGGCGCTGACCGGGCTGGCGTTCGGGCTGATCGCGACGGGGGTGTTTCCGAACCTGTCAGGGGTGACGTCGCTTTATGCGCTTGCGGGCATGGGGGCGGTGGCGGCAGCGGTGCTTGGCGCGCCCATCTCTACCACGCTGATTGTGTTCGAACTGACGGGTGACTGGCAGACGGGGCTTGCCGTGATGGTTGCGGTCAGCATGTCCACGGCGCTGGCATCGCGCATCGTGGACCGCAGCTTTTTCCTCACGCAGATGGAGCGGCGCGGTGTGCATCTGGCGGCAGGGCCGCAGGCCTATCTGTTGGCGATGTTCATGGTCGGCAGGATCATGCGCCGCCCCGATGATCCGCGCGCCGCCCCCGAAGACGCCTGCTGGACCTTGATCGGTGAAGGTACCTATATCGACGGCACCGCCACGCTTGAAGCGGCGATGCCGATCTTTGAACAGTCGGGGGCCGCGTTCATCCCGGTCGTCACGCTGAAAGCCGATGCTCCGCCCGAATTACTCGGGGCGCTGTTTCATGTTGATGCCCTGAAAGCCTATAACCGGGCGCTGGCCGAAACCGCCGCAGAAGAGCATTCCTGACAGGCAGCGGTTTACCCGGGGCATCCGTTGGCTAGATCCGCTCCACGGTGACATCATCCGTCCGGTAGAACGCAAGATGGCCGCTGATTTCGGCCACACCCTCAGAGGGGTCTTCATACGACCACGCGACATTTTCCAGCGTCCTGCTTTTCGTCACGACGGAATAATAATGCGCGTCGCCCTTGTGGGGGCAGTGTGTCGTCTTGGCGGTTTTGTCCAGAAATGCCATCGCAATGTCGTCGCGCGGGATATAGATCACCGCATCCATGTCTCCCTCGCGCAGTTCCAGCGCGTTTTTCGTTTCGGCAATTACGGCACCGCCGGCGCGGACGGTCCAGGTGCCATTGGCCTTCAGTATCTTGATATGGTCTGCCATCGCTGACCTTCCTCCCTGAAATTGTTGAAATTCTTCGCGCTCAAATCGGCGCGGTTGCCGCATCCAACCACAGTTTTGCCGCCCGCGATAGTCGGGGGCCAATCTTTTCCGCAACGTCGCTGTGATAGGCGTTCAACCAGTCGCGCGCGGCATCGTCCATCATGTCTGGAAGGATCAACCGGGTGTCGATCGGCGCAAAGCTCAGGGTTTCCCAGTGCAGCATCCTGCGCTGCGGATCGCCGCCGGGCAAGTCGGGTGCGGTGCGGACCACCAGCAGGTTTTCCAGCCGGATACCAAATGCGCCTTCGCGGTAATACCCCGGTTCATTGCTCAGGATCATGCCGGGCTGCAACGGCACGGTGCTGATCTTGCTCAGCCGCTGGGGGCCTTCATGCACGCTGAGATATGCGCCAACTCCATGGCCCAGCCCATGGTCGAAATCCTGGCCCGCCATCCACAAGGGCAGGCGGCCTATGGCTTCGATGTCGCGCCCGGCAAGGCCTTGGGGCCAGCGCAGGCGGCTCATTGCGATCATGCCCGAAAGGACGCGCGTAAACGCCTGCTTTGCCTCCAGCGGTGCCGCGCCGATTGCGACAGTACGCGTGATATCGGTGGTGCCGTCAAGATACTGACCGCCCAAATCCAGCACCAGCAGGTGACCGTTCTCGAGCGTGCTGTCCGTGTCTTTTGTGACGCGGTAATGCATGATCGCGCCATTGGGGCCGGTGCCGCAGATCGTCTCGAAACTGATGTCCTGCAGCGCATTGTCACGGCGGCGCGAGGCTTCCAGCCGGGCCACCACCTGGCTTTCGCTCAGCGTTCCGGGGGGCTGCTGGTCCAGCCATGCCAGCACTTCGACCAAAGCGGCCCCATCGCGCAGATGTGCCGCCGCCGATCCGGCAATTTCAGCGTCATTCTTGCAGGCTTTGGGCAGCGCACATGGGTCATCCCCCCACACCGCCCTGTCCCCCACAGCATCGGCAACCGCCACAGGAACCGAGGATTTGTCCAGCCGGACCGGACCGGGTTGTGCGCGTAGATCATTCAGCAACGCCTCGGGTGGGCGCAGGGTCACGGCATCGCCAAAGTGATCGCCCAGATCCGCAACCTTCTCGGGGGCGACATAGAGATCAATCCGCGCCGACCCGTGTAGCACAGCAAAGCCGTGCATGACCGGATTACGCGCGATATCTGCCCCGCGTATGTTCAGCAACCAACACAGCGCATCCGGCAGGGTGATGACGGCCGCACTCTCGCCCTTGTCGCGCAGGGATTGTGCAAGCCGCGCCGCTTTCGCCGCGTGGCTTTCGCCCGCAAACTGCAATGGATGCACCTTGGCGGGGGTCATGGGCGCGGCAGGTTGGTCTTGCCAGATGCGGTCTACCAGATTGGCGCTGCGCCGCATCTCGATCCCGCTGCCTTTCAAATCCGCCTCAAGCGGCTCTATCTGCCCCACAGCGTGCAGCCAGGGGTCAAACCCCACAACGCCACCCGAAGGCAATTCAGCACGCAGCCACGCGGCAAGCGACACCTCGGGCCACGCCACCGGGGTATAGACGGGTGCCACCTGCGTCTTGACCTGCGTGCGGTACCGTCCGTCGATAAAGACGCCGGCCTTGTCCATCAGTGCTGCACAAAACCCCGCCGATCCGGTAAAGCCGGTCAGCCAGCTCAGGCGTTCGTCATGGGGGGCGACATATTCCCCCTGGTGCGCATCCGCGCGTGGAACCAAAAAGCCGTCCAGCCCCGCGCGTCGCATCTCAGCCCGCAAGGCTTCCAACCGGGGCGGGCCCTGCTCTGGCCGGGATGTCACCTCGAACGATTGAAACATGGCGCATCCCCCTTCTTCATTTTGCCAAATAAACTCCCCGCGGAGCGTCCCGCACCCTCAGCTTGCGCGGCGCATGCCCATGACGCGCGCCCGTGCGCGGGGATCCGTGTCAAACAGCGCTGCCAGTTGTTCCGTCATGGCCCCGGCAAGCTGATCCACATCCGTAATGGTGACTGCGCGGTCGTAATAGCGGGTCACGTCATGCCCGATGCCGATCGCCAGCAATTCAACCGCTTTGCGTTTCTCGACCATGGCGATCACGTCGCGCAGGTGTTTTTCCAGATAATTGGCGGGGTTTACCGACAAAGTGCTGTCGTCCACCGGGGCACCGTCGCTGATCACCATCAGGATCTTGCGCGATTCGTGCCGTGCCACCATGCGACGGTGCGCCCATTCCAGCGCCTCGCCGTCGATGTTTTCCTTCAGCAGGCCTTCCTTCATCATCAATCCCAGATTGGGCCGCGTGCGCCGCCAGGGCGCGTCGGCGGATTTATAGATGATGTGGCGCAGATCGTTCAGACGGCCGGGCTGCACGGGGCGTCCATCGTTCAGCCACGCCTCGCGGGCCTGGCCGCCTTTCCAGGCGCGGGTGGTAAAGCCCAGAATCTCGACCTTGACGTTGCAGCGTTCCAGCGTGCGCGCCAGAACATCGGCACAGATCGCAGCGATGGAAATCGGACGCCCCCGCATGGAGCCAGAGTTGTCCAGCAGCAGCGTCACGCAGGTGTCCCGAAACTCGGTATCCTTTTCGACCTTGAAGGACAGTGGCGTGGTGGGGTTCGCCACGATCCGTGCCAGACGGCCCGCGTCCAGCGTGCCTTCTTCAAGGTCAAACTCCCAGGACCGGTTTTGCTGCGCCTGCAAGCGACGCTGCAACTTGTTGGCCAACCGGCTGACCGCGCCCTTCAAAGGCTCAAGCTGTTGGTCAAGATAGGCGCGCAGGCGTTCCAGTTCTGCAGGTTCGGCCAGTTCTTCTGCGCCGATCACCTCGTCATTGTCGGTCTGATAGACCAGATAATTGGGGTCCGCGTCCGATGCCGCCGGAGGGGCAGGGGGTTCCATCGGGGCGTCGCCGTCCGGCATCTCGGCCTCGTCGCCAAGCTCCTGATCGGCCATGTCGTCCATCGACACCTGCGCCTGCGACGCGTCCTGCTGTTCTTCCTGCGACTGCTCGGGGGATGCTTCGGCGTCTTCGTCGTCCTGTTCGTCCTGGCCGGTGCTGTCCGGATCCTGCTCTTCTTCGGTGCCTTCTTCCTCGGCTTCGTCCTGATCTTCGTCTGACGCGTCAGGATCGTCACCCAGCTGGTCACCATAGCCCAGATCAATGATCATCTTGCGGGCAAAGCGTGCGAATGCGGCCTGATCGTCCAGCGTTTCCTTCAGCGTTTCAAGCGTGCCGCCTGCCTGTTCCTCGATATAGCCGCGCCACAGGTCCATCGCGTTGCGCGCCCCGGCGGGCAGGTCGCGGCCCGTGGCCAGATGGCGCACAAGGTAGCCCGCAGCGGTCGCGAGCGGTACATCGCTGGGCTGCCTGGCCTGATCATAACCTTTGCGAAGCGAGTCGTACTTGATCTTGGCGTCGATGTTGCCAGCCGTACCGGGCATATCGCGTGCGCCCACCGCCTCGCAGCGGGCGGTTTCCATCGCTTCGTAAAGATCACGCGCCATGTCGCCTGCCGGTAGATATTTTGAATGGGTCTGGCCGTTGTGATAACGCCGGTTCAGCGCCAGCGCGTCTGCGGTGCCACGCGCCAGCATCACTTCGTCGCGGGTCATGCGGCGGCTGACCTGGGGCAGGCGCATCGCATCGCCCGACAGCCCCGACGGGTCGACCGAATAGCTGACCGTCAGATCGGGGTCATGGCTCATCACCTTGGTCGCTTCGGCCAACGCCTTTTTGAACGCGTCGGCAGGATTGTCTGATGGCTTGCTCATTTCAGGTCTCGCGTTTCGGCATGCTGCTTTGCGAAATTCTCGCATGTCTCGGTGAGTGTTTCAAACACCTTCGAAGATTGTTCGTCGTGGTCAAAGATGATCGCTTCGGCCAAAAGCGCCATCTGGGGGCGCTGTTCTGCGATGGTTCGGTCGATTTCGCCCGTGCGTTCGGGGGCGAGGCGCAGGGCGATCTTGCGAAACGCATCGGCGCGTTTCAGATCGGTCGGGTTGGTGGTCATGAACGGCGTCAGTTGCGTAAAATCACTGAAGCCGTACCAGAACGCTGCGCATTGGGCCGCAGGATACAACGCCGGATCTTGCCGGTTCTGCGCGGCCGCAGCGCCTGTGAGGGCAACACAAGCCACCCAGAGCGCTGCGGCAAGCTTAACCAAGGCTTAGTGTTGCTGCGCTTTCGGGCAGTTCCTCGTCGAACAGGCGCTGATAGAACTCGGCGACGGTCTGGCGCTCAAGCTCGTCACATTTATTGAGGAAAGACAGCCGGAACGCATAGCCGATGTTGCGGAAAATCTCGGCGTTCTGGGCCCATGCGATCACGGTACGGGGTGACATCACGGTGGACAGATCGCCATTCATGAACGCTGTGCGCGTCAGATCGGCAACGGTGACCATCTGTTTGATCGTCTTGCGGCCCTTTTCGGTGTTATAATGCGGGTTCTTGGACAGCACGATCGCTGTCTCCGCTTCGATTGATAGATAGTTGAGCGTCGCCACAAGTGACCAACGGTCCATCTGGCCCTGGTTGATCTGCTGTGTGCCGTGATACAGGCCTGTGGTGTCGCCCAGACCAACGGTGTTGGCTGTGGCGAAAATACGGAAATAGCGGTGCGGTTCGATCACCTGGTTCTGGTCCAGCAGGGTCAGCTTGCCGTCCACCTCAAGCACACGCTGGATCACGAACATCACATCTGCGCGGCCCGCATCATATTCGTCGAACACGATGGCTGTCGGGTTGCGCAGCGCCCAAGGCAGGATGCCTTCCTGAAACGTCGGTGACCTGTTTGCCGTCGACCAGCTTGATCGCGTCTTTGCCGATCAGATCGATCCGGCTGATGTGGCTGTCAAGGTTCACCCGCACACAGGGCCAGTTCAGCAGGCTTGCCACCTGTTCGATATGCGTCGACTTACCAGTTCCGTGATAGCCCTGCACCATGACACGGCGGTTGTGGTTGAAACCGGCAAGAATGGCCAACGTGGTGTCGGGATCGAATTTATAGGTGCTGTCCAGATCCGGCACCCGGCTGGTACGGTCCTCGAAGCCGTGGACGATCATATCTGTGTCGATCCCAAAGACTTCGCGAACGGAGATCTCTTTGGTGGGTTTTGCGTTAAGATCCAATGAGGTCTCGGTCATGGTGTTCAGGTCCTTCATGCTCTGTCGCGCCCCTGAGGTCGGCAAGCGCTTCGGGTGGCAACATATCTTTCTTGGCCGCAAGGGAAAGGGCCAATTCGCGGATGCGGCAAAGTCCCCCTCATTCAAGGGGGCCGTCGGCAGGTCGCTGCGAGGTGCAAGCGTCCTGCCAGAGCCGTTACCAAGGCCGCATCTGCGGGCGGCGCAGCGGTGTCGGGCGGGTTCAATCCTTGAAGTTGCGGCTGCCTTTCAGTTGGTCCCAGGCCCAGACAACTTCTTGCAACTGTTCTTCCTGGCTGCGGTCGCCGCCATTCATGTCGGGGTGCAGCACCTTGATCAGCGCCTTGTAGGATTTGCGCACTTCGGGCTTGGTCCAGGTGTCCTTCGCCTCCAGAATCTCGAGCGCACGGCGTTCGGTGGGGGGCAGACGGCGGCCCGCGGCGGGGCCCTTGCCGGGGTTTTGCGTCGCGTTCTTGCCTAACACCTGATGCGGGTCCTCGATGCCCAGGCGTGCCCAAGCGCGTGCTTCGGGGTCCCCCAGCGGTTTGGTGCTGCGTTCCCAGACCTTGTCCTTTGACATCTGGGCGTTCAGCTCGGCTTCGGTTGTGCCGTCAAAGAAATTCCACTTTAGGTTATATTCGCGCACATGCTGCTGGCAGAACCAGAAATAGTCGTCCAGCACGTCGGGCGCTTTGGGCGCACGGTATTTGCCGGGTTCATTGCACCCCTCGTGGGAACAGACGCGCTGCGATGTCTCGGATGCACCGGACATCCCCCGGCGACCACGGGGATTTTTCTTTTTGGAGTTCGACACGGACATGTCGAATCCAAAGGGATCAGGCTTGGGCATGATAAGGACCTTTCCGACTCAGGCTGGTCAGTTTAGAGCTTGCGGCGTGAGATTGAAGGGGGCTGCGCGAAAAAATGTCAGTAACACAAGAAATTGCAGATCGACTTGAAGCGGCGTTTTCACCGACTGAGCTTAGTGTTGTGGATGACAGCGAAAGCCACCGGGGGCATGCGGGGCATCGCGAAGGCGGTGAAAGCCACTTCAATGTGAAGATCCGGTCGGCGCATTTCAAGGGCATGAACCGCCTCGCCCGGCACCGCGCCGTGCATGGGGCGCTTGGTCCCGATCTGATTGCGCGTATCCATGCACTTGCGCTGGATCTGGACAGCTGAATTCGGATCAGGGATCTTTCTGATCAGCGTCTTTTGGGGCACTCGCGTTTGATCTGATCGCGTCTGCTTTCGCCGTTCTTTCAGGGCCGGATTTGTTGCGGCGGGCGGCGAGCTTGCCTAGGAAACCCGGCGCGGGGGCAGGGCCTTGCGTATCCTCGACGCCGTTTTCCCCTTTTCCGAAAGAGTGATAGAAATCGGGGCTTGTCGGTGCCTGCGCCGCGACCGGGGTTTCCGCATCGGCCCCATCGTCCACCCCATCAGCCGAATTTCCGTCCGGGGCGGGCAACAATTCCGGGCGGAAAGTATCCGCGTCGTCGACACGCAAGCGGCGGAACACCAGCACGTTGCGCCATTCGGTGGTTGTTCCGGTAAGGCCTGCACGTTCAATCGAAGGCAGGGTTTCAGCGCGCTGATATTCCCATCCATAACCTGAAAGTCCGTTCATAAGCTCTTGCAGACCATACGAAAAACGCGCCTCTGCGCCTTTGATGTTCTTGCCCTTCAAACCTTTGTCGGGGGCGGGCACGACCTTGTATTCGTAGCGCGGCATGGGCATCCTTCGGTTTGCTGGCGTTGTTTTATCAGGGCAGCCTTGATTGGGAAAGTGTCTACAAAGGCTGTGAAGCGGGCACCGTCTTTGCCCGTTTAAGCCCGATCGTGCGTCCCGCATGGTCGGGATAGGGCAGCGCGCCGTGCGCCTTTTTCATCGTCTCGAGCCTGGACAGGATCGTGGCCGGCATCGGGGCCACGCGGGGGCCGGATTGATCGACATGCAGCGTCAGCGCCTCGCCCGTAGCGGCACGCCAGCCGTCGACGTGCCACAATTCGGTGAAGCTGTGAAAGCGTTTTTCATCGTAATCCAGCAGTTGGAAGGTGCAGTATGTCTGTGCGCCCTCGTGCAGTTCACGCAAATAGCAGACGTGAAATTCAGCCACATAGGTGGTGCAGCCCTGCTTTTGATAGTCAGGACCGAACCCAAGCTCTGCATAGGCGTCATCCACCGCATTATCCATCAGAACCGAATAATACGCCATGTTCAGATGACCGTTGAAGTCGATCCATTCGGGTTTCACAACGCGCGGGCTGGAACGGAAGGGGCTATCCATCTATCGGCCTTTCATAATACGTGGCGGGGGGCACGTTTTCTTGGAAAGAAAACGGTCAGGAATTTTTGAAAAATTCCTTGCCCGCCTCAGCCTTGCAGCTTTTTTGCAACAAGATCGTTGACGGCCTTCGGGTTTGCCTTGCCGCCTGTCGCCTTCATGACCTGACCTACGAACCAGCCTGCGAGTTTGGGGTTCTCGCGGGCCTTGGCGACCTGATCGGGGTTGGCGGCGATGATTTCGTCCACCGCAGCCTCGATCGCGCCTGTGTCGGTGACCTGCTTGAGACCTTCGGTTTCGACAATCTCTGCCGGATCCCGACCCGTGGTATAAGCAATTTCAAACACATCCTTGGCGATCTTGCCAGAGATCGCATCGGAGGCGATCAGATCAACCACGCCGCCAAGCTGCGCGGGCGTCACGGGGCTGTCGGTGATGGTCTTTTCGTCTTTCTTGAGGCGGCCGAAAAGTTCGTTGATGATCCAGTTCGCAGCCATCTTGCCATCGCGGCCTTTGGCGGTCGCCTCGAAATAGCTTGAACTGTCCAGATCTGCCGTCAGTACGGAAGCGTCATAATCGCTTAGGCCGAAATCATTGATAAAGCGTGCTTTCTTGGCATCCGGCAATTCGGGCAGGCTGGCCCCGATATCATCGACCCACGCCTGTTCTATGACCAGCGGCAGCAGATCGGGGTCTGGGAAATACCGGTAATCATGCGCCTCTTCCTTCGATCGCATGGAGCGTGTTTCCATTTTGTCGGGGTCAAACAGCCGTGTTTCCTGCACGACCTCGCCGCCGCCTTCGACGATGGCGATCTGACGTTTTGCCTCAACTTCAATGGCTTGTTGGATGAACCTCATGGAGTTCATGTTCTTGATCTCGCAGCGCGTGCCCAGATGGCTGAAATCCTGGGTTTCCTGATAGCGTTCATAGGCACCGGGCAGACAGATTGACACGTTCACATCGGCGCGCATCGCCCCTGATTGCATGTCGCCATTACAGGTGCCGAGATAGCGCAGGATCTGGCGCAGTTTGGTCAGATAGGCGGCGGCTTCTTCGGGGCCGCGAATGTCGGGGCGGCTGACGATCTCCATCAGGGCGACGCCGGTGCGGTTCAGATCGACAAAAGACATGTTTGGATCCATGTCGTGAATGGATTTTCCCGCGTCCTGTTCCAGGTGAATACGCTCCACCCGCACCAGCCGTGCGGTAGGGGCCTCGCCGGCCTTGACGGGCATTTCCACCAGCACTTCGCCTTCGCCCACGATGGGATGATAAAGCTGACTGATCTGATAGCCCTGCGGCAGGTCCGGGTAAAAATAATTCTTGCGGTCAAATGCGCTGTGCAGATTGATGTGCGCCTTCAGGCCAAGACCGGTGCGGACCGCCTGTTCGACGCAAAATTCGTTGATCGTGGGCAGCATTCCGGGCATGGCGGCATCCACGAAGGATACATTGCTGTTGGGTTCGGCACCGAACTTGGTCGAGGCGGCGGAAAACAGCTTTGCGTTGGATTGCACCTGCGCGTGCACTTCCATCCCGATCACAAGTTCCCAGTCATGTTTGGCACCGGAGAATGTACGGACTTTGGGCGTGTCGTATGTCAGGTCAAGCATGGGGGGCACCTTTGGCGTCTTGTCGGGGTCTGCTTTGTCATAGGACAGGGGGCGCGGTGCTGCAAGAGGCCGCACTTGGCAAGGTCGCTTCATTCGGCAAAACGCCCGTCGGCGGGGGCCGCTTTGACAATCATCTGATGGTGATCGGGCATTCACCGGCGTGCGTGACCAAGGCGTGCGTGGCTGCCAGATCAGGCCGTCATGGCGCGCGGGCCCTGATCGGTAAAGACAATACGCTTGCCCGCAGCGATTTCGGATTTGAACAGGCCAGCCATGATCCGAAGCGCATCTTCACGCCCTGAGGCTGCAAATTTCTGCGGGGACCGAATGCGCACATTGTTGTCAAAGCCGTGAGCGGCATGGGCCCAGATCATCGGGTGCAATTCGGTCAGGTATTCGCGCACGATCCATTCCGTGCAGGCAGAGATTTGGGCGCGGACGTGATCGGCCTCGTCGTTGCCTGAAAAGCTTTGACCGATGGTGTTTGCACAATAGGCGGCAAGCAGATTTGCAGTATAGGGTGTGCGGTTGCGGTTCAGAATGTCGCGCAGGCCATCGATAAAAAACGGGACATCCAAGTTGGCGCAGGCATTGTCATCGCAGGAGATGGCGTCGAACTGTACCCACGTATAGCCTCCGGCCCCCCAGACAGCTTCGGTGCGTGCGGCGGTGCGGCGGGCCTCAAGCTCAAGCTGGCCGTAACTGCCAAACCAACGCGGCAGCAGATGGTTGCCCATGGCACGCATCGGGCGCGGGTTGTTCGGGTTGAGATCGATCAGATGCTCGTATCTGTCGGCGATGCGGTCCTTCTTGCCGATCGGTGCACTGACCAGCGCGCATCGCGCTGCGGCGACAAGTGGGCGATCTGCGTATTCCTGGGCGAAGGGTGCAATGATCTCGCGGGCGCGGTCGAAATGGGCGTGAAAGGCATCGCGGTTTCGCTGTGTAATCTCGGTGTCCCAGCCCATGCCGCGCCAAGCCCAACCGATGTCCATATGGGTCTGCGCCACGATGCAGGCAATAACGTAGTCGTCGGGATGCTCTTCTAGGATAACTTCAAAATCCTCGATCCCGGTCAGCACCGCTTTGGGGGCTACGTCCTCGCTTTCTCCGATGGCGTGTTCGGCCGCCAGAATAACGTCCGCGCGCGCACCGTAGGCGATCAGCTCTGCCACCGGCATGGCACCGGGGGTCAGGTTGTGGGCTTCGTCCGCGGTGCGGATGATCCTGGACAGGGTCTTCCAGTTTTCCTGACGCACAAGGCGCTGGCCCAATTGCTGGTTTTCATCGCGCAGCCGGTCTTCGGCAGTGGGATCGGGGCAGTGGATCGACAGGATGTGGTGCAGATCGGGCGGCAGGGAGCGGCGGGAGGTGCGCACCTGCCCCTTGGCGGCGTCCATCCGCGCGGCCAGATCTAGGACAGACTGTGGCAACGCTGCATGCTGCCCCGATGTCACCGGCGCTTTTCCGAGTTTGAGTAACTTCTTGAGGTGCAGCATGTTTGAACCAGTACTTTGTTTGGACTTTCCCACATGCTCTAAATTGGCCGCGCATTTGGGCACCAAGATGGCGCCATGATGGTACGGATGAGATAGTTTCGCACTTAGTGGATGTATTTAGGGCCAAAACGGGGTCTATTGTTCAGGATTGCGCGACGATGGCACCGTTTGAGGGCGTCTGTGATTTTTTCGGGGGGGGGATGGATGACTTTCCTAACTAGGTACTGCCAGAAGAGTGGCCTGCTTCTGAAACGGGGGGGCGCGATTCTTTGGGGGATCTGGATCACAACTTATGCGTTAGCTGACGCGCATGTCGGGCAGCGCCCACTGGCGCGGCAAGATTTGCCTGTCGGGTCTTTTTTGCCTGCAGCGCCGAGCGCAGAGCCGCACAATGACCCCTTGATTTTGCGTCAAAAAGGTACTGCCGTGCAGGATGCATCACCGCGAGGCCCCGTGGCCCCTGATACACTTTATGCGGTATCGCCGCCCGCTCGTCCTGCCACTTTGCCGCGTACGCGCTGGCAGCATCGGCGCGGCCATGCGCTTTGGACCCGAACGGCGCTTTCGGCGCTCAAGTCGCATGGCAAACCGCTGGTCGATATGGTGCCTGCGGACATTGCCGATTGGTGCCCTGCCTATCCCACTGCCAGCGATGCCAATCGCCGCGCGTTCTGGGTTGGGTTTCTATCCGCGCTTGCGAAATACGAAAGCACTTACAAGCCCCGCGCGGTTGGCGGGGGCGGGCTTTGGTATGGGCTTTTGCAGATCCTGCCATCAACCGCCCGTGGCTATAAGTGTAACGCGGGCAGCGGCGACGCCTTGCTGAGTGGTGCGGCAAATCTGAGCTGCGCCGTGCGCATCATGGCCCATACCGTGCCACGTGACGGGGTGATCTATGGGGCGGGCGGGCGCGGGGTCGCCGCAGACTGGGGCCCGATGCGCAATAGTGCCAAGCGAAAGGACATGTCCGGATGGTTGACGCGTCAGGCATATTGCAAGCCGCTGAATGCCACACGTCCCAAGATGCGGCCCCGAATGCCGCCCTGAATGCCGCCGTGATATCCCATAAGTTCAGGCGGTATCTGACGCTGGCTTCGGCATGCCTTCGGCGAGGATATTTAAGAGCCAGAGAAGCCGGGAGCCCACAGGCGGGGACTATTGACGGAGGCTGAAGTGATGGCGTTCGGTTTTCACCGAGCGGGCCGAGAGTGCCGCGTCGAATGAGTGATGGGGCGGCGTCGCTTCGAACGGCAGGCGGATCTTGCGGCCAGATCTGAGGATCACGGTCGCGCGGACGGAAAAATCCAGCCGCGTGTCAACGCGAATACGGTCGATTTCTGCCAGAGCGACCTGTCCGGTACGGTTGCCGCTGTGCCAGCTTAGCGTGTGATCCGAAAGCTTCAGCCCGGCGGAGGGGTTTATCACCAGATCCCACAGTGCGGGCAGGGTGCAAAGGCCAAGCACCCCCACGACAAGCGGTGCCGCATGAAAAAAAACCCAAGCCGCAAGCAGGGCGCCCCACATGCCAAAAAGCACGATCCCGGTGGCGCGGTTTCGGGCCTGTCTTTGATAGGTGAAAGCGTCGGCCACTAGCGCCCGCCGCTGACATCCAGTGTGGTGCCGGTGATATAGCTGGCGGCATCCGAGAGCAGAAACAAGGTTGCAGAAGCGACTTCCTCGGGGGTACCTGCACGTTGCATCGGTATATTATTGGCCAGCGCACGGGCGCGGTCGGGGGCACCGGCCTTGGCGTGGATCTTGGTTTCGATCAGGCCTGGACGGATTGCGTTGACCCGGATGCCCTTGGTCGCCACTTCGTTGGCGAGGCCTTTGGTGAAGGCGTCAATGGCGGCCTTGGACGCAGCGTAGTCGACAAATTCGTGGGCCGATCCAAGCCGTGCGGCGACCGACCCCATGTTGACGATCGCACCGGCCCCTTGCGCCTGCATCCGTTTGATGGCCGCTTGCGCCACCAGAATTGACCCGATCACGTTGACGTCGAACATCCGTTGCAGGCGGGCGTGGTCCATCTGCGCAACGGGCGCGATCTGGTCCACGATGCCCGCGTTGTTGATCAGCGCATCAAGTCTGCCGAAATGCGCATCGATCTGGTCAAAGATCCGCGCAACCTCAGCTGGGACGGCGACATCGCCCTGGCAGAGCAACGTCCGCGCCCCACGAGCGTGTGCAACTTCGGCGACGGCCCTGGCACCCGCCTGATCCGTCCGGTAATTCAGCACAAGGTCATAGTTGGCTGCCGCCAGCCGGGCACAGGCGGCACCGATACCTGCGGAGGCCCCTGTAATCAAAAGCACCGGCCGCAAGGGATCAGGCTCCGGCAATGCGGCTAAGCATTTCGGTGGTGTCGCGCGACAGAGACGGCTGTGACAGGATGCGATCCAGTTCCGATTTGATCAGCGCCTGACGGTCTGCGTCATAGCGCTTCCATGTCTGGAAGGCAGAGCACATGCGTGCCGTTGTCTGGGGATTGACCGGATCAAGTTTGATCAGCCAATCGGCCAAGAGGCGATACCCCGCGCCTGAGGCGTGATGGAACCCTGCGTGATGTGCGGCGAAAGCGCCCAGAACAGCGCGGAAACGATTGGGGTTCTTCCAGTTGAAATCGGGGTGTTTGGTCAAGGTCTCGACCACCTCGTGGGCGTCTTCGGGGTCGGCTTCGATCACCTGCAGGCCGAACCATTTGTCCATCACCAGACGGTCGTTTTTCCACTGCGCCTCGAACGCTTGCAGCGCTTTGCTGCCTTGGCCCGCACGGATCAGGTTTGCCAGCGCGCTAAGCTGCTGGGTCATGTTATCCGCTGCATCATACTGTTTTTGCGCGGCGGCACCGCCATCCGTGCGGCTGAGCAGGGAAAGCGCCGCATTGGCGAGTGCGCGTTTGCCAGATTGCGCCGCATCGGGCTGATAAGCGTCGCTCACGGTGTGACGACGATAAAGTGTCGGCAACAGGTTCGCATAGGATTTCGCCATCGCGGCGCGGGTTGCTTCGACGGCGGCATAGATGATGTCGGGGTCGGGCGTCTCGCCCGCCTCTGACTGGGCGCGGGCCAGTTCTGACTGCGAAGGCAGGCCCAGCATCAGCGCACGGTAGGCGGGATCAAGGCTTTCGTCGCTGATCACGGCGCGGATGCCCGCCAGCCAATCCTTGTTCGGGCGCGTGCCTTTGCGGATCATTGCCAGCAGCGATTGACGCGCCAGAATGCGGCCCTGCTCCCAGCGGTTGAACGGATCGGTGTCATGGGCCAGCAGATGGGCGCGGTCGGCATCCGACAGATCCTGAGACAGGACCACCGGCGCAGAGAAACCGCGCAGGATCGACGCGACGGGACGGGTGCCCAGATCATCGAAGACAAAGCTTTGTTCACTTTGCGTCATCTCAAGAACGACGGTTTCTTCGACCTCGTCCCCGTCCTGACCGATCAGGCCCACGGCGATGGGCAGCACCTGCGGCTGCGGATCGGGTGTGGCGCTGCTGGGGGGCGTGTGCTGTTTGAAGTGCAGCGTGAGCTTGCCGTGTTCCCAATCTTCGGTCACCGACAGGTGTGGCGTGCCTGCCTGACCATACCACCGTTTGAACTGGGTCAGGTCACGGCCTGTGGTGTCTTCGAATACCTTAAGCCAGTCTTCGATGGTACAGGCCTGACCGTCATGGCGGTCGAAATAAAGATCCAGCGCGTCGGAATATGCTTTGTCGCCGACCAGAAGTTTAAGCATACCGATGACTTCCGCGCCCTTTTCATAGACCGTGGCGGTGTAGAAGTTGTTGATCTCCTGAAAGCTTTCGGGGCGCACGGGGTGGGCCAGCGGGCCTTGATCTTCGGGGAACTGGCGCGCGCGCAGATCGATCACATCCCCGATGCGTTTCACAGGGGCCGACCGCATGTCAGAGGTGAACTGGCTGTCACGGAACACGGTCAGCCCTTCCTTGAGACACAGCTGGAACCAGTCGCGGCAGGTGATGCGGTTGCCGGTCCAGTTGTGGAAATACTCATGCGCAATGATCGCTTCGATGCGCTCGAAATTCATGTCGGTCGATGTTTCGGGCGACGCCAGCACAGCAGAGGAGTTGAACACGTTCAGCCCCTTGTTTTCCATCGCACCCATGTTGAAGTCATCGACAGCAACGATGTTGAACAGATCAAGGTCGTATTCGCGGCCATAAACATCTTCGTCCCATTTCATGCTGGCTTTCAATGCCTGCATCCCAAAGGCGCACTTGCCCTCGTCTCCGGGGCGTACATAGAGATTAAGCGCTACCTCGCGGTCCGATTTGGTGGTGAAACTGCCGGAGTGGGCGACCAGATCGCCGGCAACCAGGGCGAACAGATAGGCGGGCTTGGGCCAGGGATCGTGCCATTCCGCGTGTTCGTGTGACGTGGCCACAGGGTTGCCGTTCGACAAAAGAACCGGATGCGGTCCGTCGATGTGACGTTAAACACGGCCATCACGTCGGGACGGTCGGGGTAGTAGGTGATCTTGCGGAAACCTTCGGCCTCGCATTGGGTGCAATACATGCCGTTTGACATATAGAGCCCTTCAAGCGCGGTATTGCCCATCGGATCAATCTCGACCTCGGCCTCCCAGATAAAGGGCGCGTCGGGGACGGGGCAGGTCAACCCCTGGGGCGTGATTTCCGGGTGCACCTCGGTACCGTCAATCTTTGCCGAGATCAGTTTCAGATTCTCGCCATGAAGGAAAAAGCCCCGGTCGGTCGCATCGGGGTTGGGGCGAAACGCAATGCGGCTTTTGACGCGGGTGTTGTGCGGATCAAGATCAAAGTGAAGCGCGACGCTGTCTATGACAAAGCCGAACGGGGTGTAGTCGGCCAGATAGATCGTCTGAGGGGCAGCATCGCGCATGTTTTTTCCTTCGTTTCGGAACAAGATCTGTAGTGCACAGTTAGTCCTGTAACGACGGTCCCGCAAGGCGGGCGGCAGAATGTTCTGCCATATGAAACGATAAGATAAATGACACGGGGGTTCTAGATGTCAGCACCGAATACAAATGTCGAAAAGCAGGAAAAACGCCACAAGTCAGCTTTGCTAGGAATCAAAGGTTCTTTGATATTCGGGGTTTTGATGATCCTCTTGGTGATGTTCTTTGTCCTCGACAACGGGCGCAGCTCTGACGGCGAGGCCGGGTTGAACCCCGAAGATAACGCAACGCCCGAGGTGACGCCCGAGGTGACGGCCCCGGTAGATCCGGTCAAGCCGGGCACAAACGAAAGCAATTGACGCGCCAGCCATCTATATTTGAAAACGCGAAATTTAAGGCAGGGACTGGAAACAGGCGCTGCCTTTTTCATGTCTGGCACCTACATGGGGGATCAAACGGATCCTGAAGGGGCTGAAATGGCTAAAATGCGCAAGAAATCCGATTTGCCCAGCAAGGTCTGTGCGGTCTGCGGCAGGCCGTTCACGTGGCGCAAGAAATGGGCCAAGGATTGGGACGCAGTGCGCTATTGTTCGGACAAATGCCGTGGCAGTGCGCGTCCCCCGCGCTGAACACAATGCTGACCCCAGTGCTGACCACAGTATTGGTAATATAATTTTACCAATACGCTTGCCCAGCCCCGTGATACCTTCTAAGCCTACCCCGACGTAAATTTGAAGAACACAAGATAGGGAGCGTGTGATGACCAGCAGAACCGAAAAGAATGGCCTTGAAGTTGCGGCCGACCTTGTCCGCTTTGTCGAGGACAGCGCTTTGCCGGGCACTGGTGTAGACGCCGATGATTTCTGGACCGGGTTTTCTGATCTGGTGCATGATCTTGGCCCCAAAAACCGTGCGCTTTTGCAGACACGCGAAGACATGCAGGCCAAGATCGACGCTTGGCATAAGGAACGCGCGGGTCAGGATCACGATGCGCAAAGCTATGAAGCCTTTTTGCGCGACATTGAATATCTGGTCCCCGAGGGGCCCGCGTTCAGCATCGACACCCAAGGTGTCGACCCCGAAATTGCGCACGTTCCCGGCCCGCAGCTGGTTGTGCCGATCACCAACGCCCGGTTTGCCTTGAACGCCGCGAACGCACGGTGGGGCAGCTTTTATGATGCACTTTACGGCACCGACGCGCTGGGCGATTTGCCGGGTGGCAAGGGCTATGACACGGACCGCGGTGCGCGGGTTGTCGCACGGGCAAAGGCATTTTTGGACGAAACTGCGCCGCTGATGTCGGGCAGTCATACCCAGCTTGTCGGCTACCGTGTGGTCGATGGTGCCTTGGAAGGTCTGATCCTGAACGATCAGGATTGGCGCGGTGCCGCGATGACCCAATCGGATGCGCCGTCTGCGCAACAGACACCCCCCATCAAGCATGGCATACCGCTGGCCGATCCCGCGCAGTTCGCGGGGTATCGCGGGGCGGCTGACGCGCCGACGGCAATTCTGCTGGTGCATAACGGCCTGCATGTCGAAATCCAGATCGACGCGGAAAATGCCATTGGCAAGACAGACCCCGCGCATGTGTCGGACGTGCTGCTTGAATCGGCCATGTCCACCATCATGGATTGCGAAGACAGCGTTGCCGCGGTGGATGCTGAAGACAAGATCGGTGCCTACCGCAACTGGCTGGGCCTGATGAAGGGCGATCTGTCGGAAACGTTCGAGAAGGGCGGTGAGACGATCACACGCGCCATGCACGAAGACCGCGACTATACCGCGCCCGACGGCGGCACGAAAACTGTCAAGGGCCGGTCGTTGATGCTGATCCGCAACGTGGGCCACTTGATGACCAACCCCGCCATTCTTGACCGCGACGGTCAGGAAGTGGGCGAAGGGCTGATGGATGCGATGATCACCACATTGATCGCGATGCATGATTTGAAGAAATCCTCGGGCATGCGCAATTCGGTTGCGGGATCGGTCTATGTGGTCAAACCGAAGATGCACGGGCCCGCCGAAGTCGCCTTTGCCGACGAGATTTTCACGCGCGTCGAGAAGATTTTGGGGCTGCCCGCGAACACGGTCAAGCTGGGCATCATGGACGAAGAACGCCGGACTTCGGCCAACTTGAAGGAATGTATCCGCGCCGCGAAATCGCGCGTCGCCTTCATCAACACCGGCTTTCTGGACCGGACAGGCGACGAGATCCACACCTCGATGGAGGCGGGGCCAATGGTGCCGAAGGGCGACATGAAGAATTCCGACTGGATCAAGGCCTATGAGGATCGCAACGTCGATATCGGGCTGGCCTGCGGATTGCAGGGCCGCGCCCAGATCGGCAAGGGCATGTGGGCGATGCCCGACCGGATGGAAGCGATGCTGGAGGCCAAGATCGGCCACCCGCAGGCTGGTGCGAATTGCGCCTGGGTGCCGTCGCCCACCGCCGCCACGCTGCACGCGACGCATTATCATCAGGTTGATGTGCTGGCGCGTCAAAAGGAAATCAAGGCCGGTGGCCCGCGCGGCACGCTAGACGCGTTGCTGACCATTCCGGTTCTGGCGGGGCGCAACCTGTCGGATACCGAGATCAACCAGGAAATCGAGAACAATGCCCAGGGCATTCTGGGATATGTCGTGCGCTGGATCGATCAAGGGGTCGGGTGTTCCAAAGTTCCCGACATCCATGATGTGGGCCTGATGGAAGACCGCGCAACGTGCCGCATTTCGGCGCAGGCTCTGGCGAATTGGCTGCACCACGGCGTTATCTCGCACGCGCAAGTGATCGCAGCGCTTAAAAAGATGGCACAGGTGGTGGACCAGCAAAATAAAAATGATCCGCTTTACACGCCGATGGCCCCGGATTTCGACGGCATCGCCTTTCAGGCGGCCTGCGATCTGGTGCTTGAGGGGCGGGTTCAGCCTTCGGGATATACCGAACCTGTGTTGCATGCGCGCAGGCTTGAACTGAAGGCGGCGCAGGGCTGAAAGGGCGGAGGCGAGGGGCCAGCCCCTCGCGCTCCCCGGAGTTTATCTGGCAAAATGAAGAGGATTTGGGATGACGGTTTCTTTGGAGCAGGCGCAGGTGATGATCGCCGAGACGCTGAAGAAGGGGCGCGCGATGGGGCTGAAGCCTTTGTCCGTTATTGTGTTGGACGCGGGGGGCCACGTGCAGGCATTCGCGCGTGAAGACGGGGCCGCTCCGGGGCGGTTTGCGATTGCTCACGGCAAGGCTTACGGTGCTGTAATGCTGGGTATGGCCGGGCGCGCGCAGATGGCAAGGGCCGAGGCGCAAGCCTATTTCATGGCAGCGGTGAACGGCGTTTACGGCGGGGCTGTTGTGCCTGTGCCGGGCGGCGTCTTGCTGCGGGATGCAGGCGGTGCCGTGATCGGTGCGGTCGGCGTGACGGGCGACACATCGGACAATGATGCAGAGGCCGCACTGGCCGGCATCGCGGCGGCAGGCCTGACAGGAGAGGCATAGGCCGCGATTGAAGGGGTGTTGAGGTCGTGTCGCGGACGGGCTAAGCTTGTGGGATACAGGTTGATCAGAGGCTTCACATGTCACGTCCCATCGTCGGTATCATCGGTAACGCAAGCCTTTTGAATGACCAATATCCGATCCATGCTGCGGGCACGATGAACACGACGGCGATCGCGGCGGTATCGGACTGTCTGCCGCTTATCATCCCCAGCGATCCGTCACTTGTATCGGTCGGTGAACTGTTGGAAGCGTGCGACGGCTTCTTGTTGACGGGCGGGCGGCCCAACGTGCATCCGGAAGAATACGGCGAGCAGGAAACAGAGGCCCATGGCACTTTTGATCGGGCGCGTGACGCCATCGCGTTGGGCTTGGTGCGCGCCTGCGTTGAGCGGGGCCAGCCGTTCTTCGGGGTCTGCCGTGGCTTTCAAGAGGTCAATGTGGCGATGGGCGGTACGCTTTACCCCGAAATCCGCGATCTTCCGGGCCGGATGAACCACCGGATGCCCCCCGATGGGACAATCGAAGAGAAATTCGAGCTGCGCCATGATGTGACGTTCACGCCCAACGGCGTGTTTCACGACGTGCTGGGTGCACCAAAGGTGCGGACCAACACGCTGCACGGTCAGGGGATCAAGCAGCCCGGGTCGCGGATTGTGATTGACGGTTTTGCCGATGATGGCACGCCCGAAGCGATTTATGTCAGGGACGCGCGCGGGTTTACCCTTGCGGTGCAGTGGCATCCTGAATGGGATGCCGCCAATGATCCCGTTTCGCGGCCCTTGTTCGAGAAATTTGGCGCGGCGGCGCGGGCCTGGGCGGATGGCAAGCGGCAGGGTCTGCTCAAGTCAGCCTGACCGGCTTAGGTCGAACTGGTGGCGCGCAGTAGCGTCGCCGGAGCTGCGCCGCGATGACCAGATCACCCCTGCCGGTTTCGACCGGATCGAGCGAAACGGGATCTCGCTGATCGTTGTTTCCGCTTTTGCAATCCTTTCAACCGGTTTGCGCCGGGTCTGGAATTCTACCTTCATCGTTTATGTGCCCTTCTTGTGCTTTTGCATGAGGCGACGTTAGCCGCCTCATGGTTAAGGGCATGTGAACGGCGACTACATGTGGCCGCCGGTTACCTGGATGCACTGGCCGTTGATGCTTTGAGAGCCGGGACCCACCAGCCAACTGGCCGCCGCAGCCACTTCGGACACATCGATCAGACGCTTGTGCGGATTGGAATTGACCATGATCGCGCGTGCCTTTTCCTCGGAAATTCCGGCGCGTTCCGAGATCGAGGCGGTGTTTCGTGTGACAATCGGGGTGTCCACATAGCCGGGGCAGATGGCGTTGAACGTAAAGGGTTTCCCCATATAATCCTCGGCCAGGGACCGGACCAGCCCGATCATCCCGTGTTTCGACGCGGAATAGGCCGCAGCCCCCGGTAACCCGCGCAAACCCGCCATCGACGAGATGGCGATGACACGGCCCCAGTCGGTTTCGCGCATGGATTTGAGGGATTTGCGAATGGTCAGAAATGCACCGTCCAGGTTGGTGGCCATCATGTTGCGCCAAAAGGTCATGTCGGTCTTGTGAACCGATTTGCCTTCGGCAATGCCTGCGTTGGGAATGCAGATCTGGATCGGCCCGTGTGTGGCGACCGCTGCGGCGATTTTGGCAACCACGTCGTCTTCGTTGCGCACATCCATCGCCATGCCGGTCATGTTCTGGCCTGCAACGCTATCAAGCACGTCCTGGCGACGCCCGGTGATGGTGACATGCGCGCCCTTCGCCGCGAGATCCTGCGCGATGGCCAGCCCGATGCCTGTGCCGCCGCCGGTGATCAGCGCGTGTTTTCCGTTCAAATCCATAGTGTCCTCCGTTCTTTCAGCGGCATGCTGGGGGGGGAACGGGGCAGGCGCAAGGTGTGTGCGGTTTTCACGCAACGTCGTGGGCAAAAAACGGGCCTGTTATCGCTAGCTTCCGCCAGAAAGCGGGTTCTATAGGGGCCTGTGTCTTGTACAATATCTACCCAAGCGATACTGCTCAGGGCAATAATGTTGCGCCACGGTGGACGTGACACGGATTAACGGGGGATTCTGGATTGAAGATCGGGACGCCAAAAGAAACGTTTGAGGGGGAAAATCGCGTTGCGATGACCCCGAAGTCAGCGACGCAGCTGCAAAAACTCGGTCATGATTGCGTGATCGAGACCGGAGCCGGTGAAGCGGCGGGTTTCGCGGACGAGAAATACAAGGCCGCGGGCGTCGAGGTGGTGAAAACCGCAGCAGCGTTGTTCAAGGCTGCGGATGTGGTGGCCAAAGTACGCGCGCCCTCGGATGCCGAGGTCAAGAAACTGCGGCAGGGTCAGACGCTGATCTCGATGTTCAATCCGGCAGGCAACAAGGATCTGATGGAAGCGGCGGCTGCCAAAGGGGCAACCGTGATCGCGATGGACATGGTGCCCCGCATCAGCCGTGCCCAAAAGATGGATGCACTGTCATCTATGGCCAATATCGCAGGCTACCGCGCGGTGATCGAGGCGGGCAACAACTTTGGCCGCTTCTTTACCGGTCAGATCACGGCCGCGGGCAAGGTGCCCCCGGCCAAGGTTCTGGTCGTTGGGGCCGGTGTGGCCGGTCTGGCTGCCATCGGCACGGCGACATCGCTGGGTGCGATCACCTATGCCTTTGATGTGCGGCCCGAAGTGGCCGAGCAGGTCGAATTGATGGGCGCGCAGTTTGTGTACCTTGATTTCGAAGAGGAACAGCAGGACGGTTCTGCCTCGGGTGGCTATGCGTCGGTCTCAAGCCCCGAATTCCGCGAGGCGCAGCTGGCCAAGTTCCGCGAGCTGGCACCCGAAATGGATATCGTCATCACCACGGCGCTGATCCCCAACCGCGAAGCGCCCGAGCTTTGGACCGAGGATATGGTCAAGGCGATGAAGGACGGTTCGGTGATCGTCGATCTTGCGGCCGAAAAGGGCGGTAACTGCAAACTGACGGTGATGGACGAGAAGATCGTCACCGACAACGGCGTGACCATCATTGGCTACACAGATTTCCCAAGCCGCATGGCTGCACAGTCTTCGCTGCTTTATGCGACAAACATCCGCCATATGTTGGCGGATCTGACGCCCGAAAAAGACGGTGTGATCAACCACAACATGGAAGACGACGTGATCCGGGGCGCGACGATCACCCATGACAAGGAAATCACCTTCCCGCCTCCGCCGCCAAAAGTTGCGGCCATTGCGGCGGCTCCGAAGAAGGAAAAGCCCAAAGAGCTGACGCCCGCTGAGAAGCGCGCCAACGAAGTGGCCGCGTTCAAGACGCAGACTCGCAATCAGGTCGGTCTGCTGGCCATCGGCGGCGTGCTGCTGCTTGCCGTGGGGCTGGTTGCTCCGGCCAGCTTCATGCAGCACTTTATCGTGTTTGTCCTGTCGGTGTTCATCGGGTTCCAGGTCATATGGGGTGTCGCGCATAGTTTGCACACGCCGCTGATGGCCGTGACCAATGCGATTTCGTCGATCATTATCCTGGGTGCCGTGATGCAGATCGGGTCAGGATCGTTCCTGGTGATCATTCTGGCCGCGCTGTCGGTCTTCATGTGTGGGATCAACATCTTCGGTGGTTTCCTCGTGACGCGGCGCATGCTTGCCATGTTCCAAAAATCGTAAAGGGTTCGGAAAAATGGATTTTGGTTTTACAACAGCGGCCTATGTGGTCGCAGCCATCCTGTTCATCCTAAGCCTTGGCGGGCTTTCAGGGCAGGAGAGCGCCAAACGCGCTGTGTGGTATGGCATTGTCGGCATGGCGCTGGCCGTGGTGGCCACGCTGATCGGGCCGGGGGCGGGGTTCTGGCTGCTGTCGCTGATCCTGATCGCGGGCGGAGGGGCCATCGGCTATCAACTGGCCACGAAGGTCCAGATGACGCAAATGCCCGAACTCGTGGCTGCAATGCACAGTCTTGTTGGGCTGGCGGCGGTCTTTGTCGGCTATAACGCGCATTTTGAAATCGGCCGGGTGGCCGAATATCTGGCAACTGGGGGTGACCCTTACGAACTGGCCACGTTCGGGGCTTTGATCGCCAAGAAAACAGCCGTTGAGATCAACATTCTGCGGGTGGAACTGTTCCTTGGGGTCTTCATCGGTGCCGTGACCTTTACCGGGTCTGTCATTGCCTATGGCAAGCTGGCGGGGCGTGTGAATTCATCTGCGACCAAGCTGCCGGGTGGACATCTGTTGAACGCGTCCGCAGCGGCGCTGTCACTGATCTGTCTGATCTGGTACTTCAACACGGGCGGGTTGTTTCCGCTGTTCCTGATGACGCTGGCTGCGCTCTTTATCGGGTATCACCTGATCATGGGCATTGGCGGCGCGGATATGCCGGTGGTTGTGTCGATGCTCAACAGCTATTCCGGCTGGGCGGCGGCGGCGATTGGCTTCTCGCTTGGCAATGACCTGCTGATTGTGGTTGGGGCGCTGGTTGGCTCTTCGGGTGCGATCCTGTCTTATATCATGTGCAAGGCGATGAACCGATCGTTCGTCAGCGTGATTTTGGGCGGCTTTGGTGGCACGTCCGGCCCCCAGATGGAAGTCGAGGGCGAACAGGTTGCAATCGAAGCCGACGGCGTCGCGGGCCTGCTGAACGAGGCCGATAGTGTGATCATCATTCCAGGCTACGGGATGGCTGTTGCGCAGGCGCAGCAAGCGGTCAGTGAGCTGGTCAAAAAGCTGCGGGCCCAGGGCAAGAACGTGCGTTTCGCCATTCACCCCGTTGCGGGGCGCTTGCCGGGCCACATGAACGTGCTGCTGGCTGAAGCCAAGGTGCCCTATGACATCGTGATGGAGATGGACGAGATCAACGATGATTTCCCCACCACAGACGTGGCCATCGTGATCGGGTCGAATGATATCGTGAACCCTGCTGCACAGGACGACCCGAACAGCCCGATCGCCGGAATGCCGGTGCTGGAATGCTGGAAGGCCAAAAACGTGATCGTGTCCAAGCGCGGGCAGGGTACCGGCTATTCCGGGATCGAAAATCCGCTGTTCTTCAAGGACAATACGCGGATGTTCTATGGTGATGCCAAGGCCAGCCTTGATAAGCTCTTGCCGATGATCGACTGATCAGGGTTCGGGTGACCTGAAAGGGGCGGCGCAGCAATGTGCCGCCCTTTTGCGTGGGGGGCCGATTTTTTTCAAAAAAATCGATCCGGAATTTTTGGAAAATTCCGCGTTACGCAGCCGATTTCCGTTTCGTGAACGGCAGCCGTCCTACATCAAGTCGCGTCAGCCCCGTGGCGTGGGTTGCAATCAACGCCCCCCATACGCTGAGAATATTGGCAAGCACCGCAGCGGCCACGATCCCTGCAAACCCCAACGTAAGCGCACCGATCCATGCCAGCGGCAAATAGAGCGCGAAAATACGCCCCAGGCTCAGGCTCATTGACCACAGCGCCTTGTCGCGCGCGTTCATCGCGGCATTCGCAGTGATGACGATGCCATAGCCAAACAGGGATGCGCCCACAAAGCGCAGATAGGTGGCGGCATAGGCGCGGTCTGCATCCGCAGAGGCAAAGATCCCGGCAATAGGGTCTGCGAACAGGCCCAAGGTCAGCGCAACAGCCGCCCCGTAGCCGACACAGAACCAAAAGGCATAGCGTGTCGCCTCGCGTGCTCTGTTCCTGGCATCCGCGCCCCAGTTTTGCCCTACGACAGGCCCGATCCCCGATGACAACGCCAGAAGAGGCACCAGTGCCATGCTTTGCACCCGTGTCGCCGCGCCAAAGCCTGCCACGGCGGTTTCGCCCACCGTTGCCACGGCAGCCGTTACCAGCGCCATGCCTGCCGGATTGATCGCATTGGAGAATGCGGCAGGCAGCCCGACGTTGAGGATCTTGCGTGCTGACGCCAACAGCCCGTCCAGCAGCTGGCCGCACCAGCCCAGCAGTCCGCGCCGCCACGCAATAAACAAGGCCAGCGTCACCGCAACGATCCGACCAGCAAGCGTGGCCATTGCGGCCCCCTTCACCCCATACTCTGGCAGGCCCCAGAGGCCGAAGATCAGCAAGGGATCCAGCGCCACATTCAGCAGCGCCGCCAACACCATGATCCACGATGAGGTAAAGCTATCCCCGTGCGAGCGGAAAATGGCGTTGGTGATCATCATCGCCACCAGAAACGGGAAACTGAGCGCCCAGACGGGCATATAGCTGGCGATCCGGGTGCCCACCTGATCACCGGCCCCAAGTGCGGCAAAGAGGGCAGGATAAAGCGCCCATGTCAAAAGGGCGATGACGCCCGACAGCACCACGCCGATCCCGATGGCATGCAGCCCAAGCCTTCGGGTCGCCTCGGCGTCGTCGCCACGTCCGACCCCTTGGCTGAGGGCGGCATTGGCACCCGCGCTCAGCCCGATCGAAAGCGACGTGATTGCGGTTGTGACCGGATAGATGAACCCCACCGCGGCCAGCGCAGTCCCACCGATCTGCCCCAGAAAATAAGCGTCCGCCAGACCGATGCTCAGCACGGCGAAGATGCCAAAGCTCATCGGGGCGGTCATCGCCACCAGCGCGCGCCAGACCGGGCCATGCGTCAGGTCACGGGTGCCTTTGTCAGGCGCCCCGCCGGTTGCGGCTTTCGTCCTGGTCTGGTCCGCCATTCTTTCGGGCCCTCGCTTGCGGCTGATCGACTGCTTGATCTAGGGCGCAAGGGGGCAATACCCAGTTGCCGCAAGACTGTATCCAACCGTACACCGTAAGGCTATGAAAATGATGAATATCTTTTCTATCCTTTGTCGCAGTTTGTTGTATCTTGGCAGTGAAAGACCGACTTCAAAACGAGGACCGACATGGCTGCGATCAAGGATCATCCCCTGCGCTATACGCTTAACAGTGAATTGCATGCGCGCCCGTTCCCGTCGCTCAGTGCCCCTCATGTGGCGGCGTATCTGGCCGTGCGTCCCCCGGGTGACGCGGCCACGCGGGAGCGGTCGATTGATCTTGAACATCTTACGGCTTTGCTACGGCACTACGGCTCACCGCTGCCGTCGGAAAATGCCACGCATTACTATGGTCCGCTGGGAAAATATGCCCTGAAATGGGAACAGCACACCGAATTCGTGACCTATACCGTCTTTTCCGATCAGGCCGGAGCGCGGCCCTTTGATCCGACTGAATTCGATGTGTTTCCCGAAAACTGGCGCCGCGATCTGAACGCCGAACGCATTACCTCAATCCTTTTGCGCCTGATAGAACGACCGGAATCGGATGACGATATTTCGGCAGCACTTCAGGATTGGTTCGTTCCCGAAAGCCTGGCCGTGGCCAATGTGCTGGAAGATGCTGCGGTCGTCGCCAGCGATTTTCGGATCGATTCAGCGGGCCATATGCGCATGGCGATCTTCGCAACCGAAGGCACCGGCAGCCGCAGGCTGGGCCGGATTGTCCAGCGCCTGTGCGAGATCGAGACCTATAAATCCATGTCGATGCTCGGCTTTGCCCAGGTGCGCGATTTTGGCGGACGGCTGAACGCACTCGATGCGCAACTGAACGATCTGATGGCGGCGATGCGCGGGTCGGATGCGATGGCCGAGGATACGCTCTACAAGCTGCTCGACGTGTCGGTCGAGCTTGAGACACTGTCCGCAGAGGTGTCCTACCGGTTTGGTGCCACCGAGGCGTATCAGGCCATTGTGGCCCAACGCATCGCTGCGCTGCGCGAGACGCGGTTCAAGTCGCGGCAGGGGTTCGACGAATTCATGATGCGACGCTACGAGCCGGCGATGCGCACGGTCAAATCTTCTGAAGCGCGACTGCAAAACATGTCGGCCCGCGCCATCCGTGCGTCAGAACTGTTGCGCACCAGGGTCGATGTGGAACGGTCTGCACAGAACCAGGAAATTCTGGCCAGCATGGACAAACGGTCGGATCTACAGCTGCGGCTTCAACACACTGTCGAAGGGTTGTCGGTGGTTGCGATCAGCTATTACGCGGTGTCGCTCGCGTCTTACATGCTTTATCCGCTGGCCGAGGGAACGGGGGTCAGCAAGGGAACGCTGACCGCGCTTGCCGTGCCGCCCATGGTCGGGCTGGTATGGTGGATGTTGCGCCGGTTGCGGCGCAAGATCCTCTAGGGGTTAGCCATGCGAGAGTTGGCGGACAGGTGCCAGGCGCAGGGCAGCATGGGTTGCCACAACGCCGACCCCGATCATCGTGATTGCCAGAATGGCCGCCAGCGACAGCGTCGGCACACCTGACAAGCCTGCGCCCAAGGTGCATCCGCCTGCCAGCACACCGCCCACCCCCATCAACGCGGCCCCCGCCAGATAGCGGCCGGTCTGTGCGGGCGTATCGAAGGTTTGCCAGCCAAACCCGCCAAAGCTGACGCTGGCGATAAACGCACCGACCAGCACGCCGCCTACCAACCCCACGCCAAATCCCGCAGGGATCGAACTGCTGGCCACGACCCAGAACAGCGCATCCGCCGACGGCGAGGTAAACGACAGGCTTTCCATCGCGATGGGATCAAATTCGTCAAACAGGATGAACCCTGTCCCGACCCAGGCCAGCGGCACCAGCAGACCAATGCCCGCCGCCATCGCAAGCATGCCCCCACCGTTGCCCGACCGCAGCGCATAGGCCAACGCCGCGACAACAATCAGTCCCGACCACAACCAGACCCCGCCGGGCAGGGCCGCGAGCGAAACGTTGGGCCCCATATCCAGGGTGATGCTGCCCAAGGCGACGCGCAGCGGGGCCAGCACCCCTTTCAAGGTGGCATGGGCGACAACGGCAAACACCACAACCACCAAGGCAGCGCGCAGATTGCCCGACCCCGCCAGCACCGTAAGCCGCGACACGCAGCCTCTGGTCAAAACCATGCCCGCGCCAAACAGTAACCCGCCAAGCGCAATTGCGACGATGGGCATATCCGGCACCATAAACCGGTGGTCGCCAAAGCTGATCCAGCCCATGGCAACGGCAGCTTGGGTGCCGATTACCGCAAAGGCCAGCGCCATCAGCCACACGCCCAAAGCAGAGCGCCGGTCTTTCCCGATCAGGGATCTGCGAAAACAGAACTTGGTTATCTGTGCCAACACCCCAAAAGCAACGCCAATCAAGATGGCAAACAGAACAGAAGCCTGCTGTGGCGTGGTGTTTTCAAAACCGAATGAACTCGAACATCGCCCTGATCCTCTCAAACGCGGAATATTGTTCCAGATGACGCGGCAACATTCCGGAATCAAGTCGGGCCTTCGCCTGACCAGCGCGGCCCTCAAGGAAACTATTCCGATTTCTCCGGTCACCAAAAGCAGATCGTTCCCCAAGGCGCAGCCCTTAGGAACACGCTACCCACCCCCTGATACGATCCCGGCACCCCCATTCTTTTTCACCGCCCCCGCGATGAAATCATGGCGCACGAAAAAGGGGGCACCCGAAAGGCCCCCCTTCACCCTTTCTCAAATACTCAATCCACACACGCCATCACACGAAAGCAGACGTTATGCCTTACCGCCCCCGCAACCGAGGATCCAATGCATCGCGCAGACCGTCACCCAGATAATTCACGCTCAGCACGGTCAGCGAAATCGCGATCCCCGGCAGCAAGACCCGCTCGGGGAATTCCTGCATCCGCGACACCGCGTCAGACAACAACTTACCCCATGTGGGAAAATCCGATGGAAAACCGACGCCTAGAAAGCTCAGCGCGCTTTCGGTGATGATCGCGGTGGCCAACCCCAGAGTGGCCGATACCATGATCGGCGAAATCACGTTGGGCAGCAGATGGCGGCGGATGATCTTGCCCGACCGCGTCCCGATAGAGCGGGCGGCCAATATGAACTCGCGCTCCTTCAACGCCAGAATGTCACCCCGTACGATCCGGGCGGTCTGCATCCACGATGTCAGACCGATGATGCCGACGATCAGGATAAACATCCCCCCCTCAGGCCCGAAACGTGCGTTCAGCGGTTGGCGAAACAAGGTCACGGCCAGCAGGGTCAGGGGCAGGATCGGCAGTGACAGCACCAGATCGGTAAAACGCATCAGCCAGAAATCCAGCTTTTTGAAGTAGCCCGATATCACACCGATGGCGCTGCCAATGAACAGGGCCAGCGCCATGGCAAGCCACCCCACGGCCATCGACACCTGACCGCCTGCGATCATCTGCGCCATGATATCGCGGCCCAGTTGATCGGTGCCAAAGGGGTGCGCCCATCCGGCCTTGGCCTCGCTGTCGAACAGCAGCTGATAGACGGGCCGCCAGTTCTTGTTGCGGATGTCCAGCGCCTTGGGATCGACATCCCACAGCAGCGGTCCGAAAAGTACAGCCAGCGTGATGAACAGCAGGAAGCCCCCACCGAATACGGCCCCCTTGTGTTTGCGAAACTGCTGCCACACGTCAATCCACTGGCTGCGCGGCGGCTTCGAGGGCACCTTGTCAACGAGCGCGCCGTAAAGCTCGATATCGGATTCAACGGGGCTGGCGGGGATAGCTTGCTCAGTCATAGCGGATCCTTGGGTCAAGCAGGCCGTATAGAACATCGGCAATCAGGTTAAACAGAACGATCAGGATGGCGAAGATGAAGGTCAGCGTCATCACCATCGGCAGGTCGTTGGCAAAAAGGGCCGTCAAAAGCAACTGGCCGATGCCGTTCACCTTGAACACGTTTTCGGTGATGATGGCGCCGCCAAAGATGGCGGGCATGCCAAGGGCGATCACGGTCACGACAGGGATCATCGAATTGCGCAGCACATGGACCAGCACGACCGTGCTTTCCTTAAGACCCTTGGCGCGGGCGGTGCGGACATAATCCTGATTGAGGTTGTCCAGCATCGCGCCGCGCATATAGCGACTGATCTGCGCGGTGGTTTGCAGCGCCAGTACCATTACCGGCATGATCATCTGCATGAACTGCACTTTGAAACTGGCCCAGTCCGTCACAACATGCGTGGTGTCGTAAATCGAGGGAAGCCAGCCCAGACTGACCGAAAAGATCACGATAAGCAGCGGCCCGGTAAAGAAGGGCGGGATCGAAAACCCGACCATCGTGACGAACGTGCCGGCTTGATCGAACAGCGAATAATGGCGGTAGGCCGAATAGATCCCGATCGGCAAGGCAATCAGGATACCCACAATATAGCTTAGCCCCACGACCCAAAGGGTTTGCGGCATCCGCTGGATCACGATGTCCATGATCGGGCTGCGGGTCTGCCAGCTGATTACGCGCTGGACGGGCCGTACTGCGCCTGTGTCTGGGTCAATGAAGGTCGAAAAATGGGTGTCCGGCAGCCAACCCAGCAGGAAACTGTCACGCGTCGCCCAATCCAGAAACACCTGCGGTTCCACCCAGAAGAACTGGATCAGCCATTTGTAGTATTGCACATAGATCGGCTGCCCCAGCCCAAGCGCCTCGCGCATCTTTTGCTTTACTTCGGGCGGCACGGTCAGGGGAACCTGTGCCATCGGATCGCCCGGCGCGAGTTGAAGAAGCAGGAAAATAACCAAACTGATGAACAAAAGCGTCGGAATCGAAAGAATAAGTCGACGGATGGTGAATGTCAGCATGCGCGGCGCCTTTGCAGGTCAGTCTTGTTGTGGATGTCTTGTGGGACGTGAGTGCGCGGTGTCGCGCAAATTCAGTCGATCTGCAAGGGAAGGGGCGCAGCGTCGCACGCCCCTTCCGCAAGGAATTATTCCTTGATGCGATACCAGTCAGCGGCATTCCAAAGCTCGGAATCCCATGTGTTCAGTACCACGCCGCCCAGAGTGTTGGACGCCGCGGAAACACGACCACGGTCAACCAAAGGCACGATTGTCATGGTTTCCTTGGTGATGATGTTGTTCAGACGCTTGGCGATTTCGCCGCGCTTGTCCAACTCGCCGGTGCGCGACAATTCGTCGAGCAGCGCATCATATTCCTCGTTGCAGAAGCGGTTGATGTTTTCACCCTGCCATTGGCTGGATGGCTTTGGCTCGTTGCCGCAGCGGTAGGCCGACAGATATGCCTGCGGATCTGTGCCGTCAAAGTTGTTGGCGTACATTTCAACGTCGGCATAGAACTTCTGGAAGGTGTCGGGCGAACCTGGGTCCCCACCAAAGAACACGGACAAATCCACATTGCGCAGTTCAACCTCGACGCCGATCTGGTTCCACCAGTCCTTGATCAAAGCCTGGAAATCCTGACGGACGGCGTTGGTCGAAGTCTGGTACAGCACCGACAGCTTCACGCCATCTTTTTCGCGGATGCCATCGCCATTGCTGTCAACATAGCCGGCTTCTTCCAGCAGCGCCTTGGCGCCTTCCAGATCCTGTGTCAGGCATTCTGTGTTGTCCGATGCGTAAAGCTCGGGGGCGGGCACCAGATTACAGGTCGGACGACCTGCCTGACCATAGCCGACTTCAACCAGAAGCGGGCGGTCGATGGCCATTGAAAGCGCCTTGCGCACCTTGAAATCCGACAGGAACGGGTGAGGGTGCTTCAGCGTCGCACGCTCGCCTTCAGGCAGATCCGGCGAGGGGTCGGTCATGTTCATTTCGATCCGCTCGACAAGGGTGCCGAATGCCGAGATCGGCACGCCTTTGCCGCCTTCGGCCATCTTCGCAAGCACGTCAGGCGCAAGCTGCATGTTCCAGGCATAGTCGTATTCGCCGGTTTCCATCACCGCACGACCCGCTGCGGTCGCGTCGCCGCCACCCTTGAAGGTCAGCGATGCAAAGGCAGGCTTGCCCGGATCACGGTAGTTCGGGTTGGCTACCATCTGGATCACGTCGTTTGGACGGAAATCGGTGACCATGAACGGGCCGGTGCCGATGGGGTTAAAGTTGGCTTCGGTGCATTCGGGTGCTTTTGCGCCCAGACATTCGGCGAATTGTGCCTTTTGAATGATCGGGGATTGTGCACCCATGAACGGACCATAAGGATTTGGTTTTGCGTCCGAAAAGTTGACAGTCACAGTGCGGTCATCGACGATATCGACGCTTGTCACGCCATCGAATTTCGACGCCTGCGCACAGCCGCCTTCGGGGTGCATACAGTATTCAGCCGTGAATTTGATGTCAGCAGACGTCACAGGTGTGCCATCGGACCACAGCATGCCTTCTTTCAGCTTCCAGGTGATGGATTTCAGGTCTTCGGAAACACCGCCATTTTCAACGGTCGGGATTTCTTCGGCCAGATAGGGCACCAGCGCGCCGGTTTCGTCGTAACGGCCCAGCGGTTCAATCACGAGGCTTGCCGCCTCAAGATCCTTGGTCCCGCCGGACAGGTATGGGGTCATGATCGAAGGCGCTTGCCAGTAGATGATCTTGACCTCACCGTCGCGCCCGCGCTCGCCCTCATGGGCGGCCGCGAAAGCGGCGGGGGCAAGAGCCATCGAGGCCACTGCACCCATCAATAGGGTTTTCAAAGTCATATCGTACTCCTTGTTGGACACCGGTGATTTCTTCGGTGGTGCCGCGTTTTTTTTCGGACGTCCTTTTCAGACATGGTCCGGACTTTCCTCTGATCGGACCCGAAAGGTCAAGACTGCGAACCCAAAGCGATGACAAAAGCATCACCCGTCTGCACCGCCTTGCCCCCCAGAGCCGCGTTTTGGTATCGAAACAGGTTTCACACAAATTGCAAGTCCCGCGATTGCGCTAACGATGTCTTGGGCCGGACGGGTTTGACACTGGGTTGCGAATGGCCTTAGCGTCGTATGATCGGATACACGTTCAGCGGTGGAAATATAGATGCTTGACCACGCCTCAGAGACACCTATTGCGCAAATTCAAGAGCTTAGGGTCGAATTTCAAACCCAAGATGGCCCCGTTCTTGGGGTTGAGAATGTCAGCTTTGACATCAGGTCGGGCGAAACAGTCTGCGTGGTCGGGGAATCCGGGTCGGGAAAGTCGGTCTCTTCGTTGTCGTTGATGCGGCTGGTCGAGTTCGGGGGCGGAAAAATTGCCGGCGGGCGCCTATTATTTGAGCGTCAGAACAATCCGGCTGTCGATTTGGCAAAAACCGATCAGGAACTGATGCGTGAAATCCGTGGCAACGAGATCGGGATGATCTTTCAGGAGCCTATGACGGCGCTTAATCCGGTATTTACCGTGGGCCGCCAGCTGACCGAAGGATTGCGCCTGCACAAGGGCATGTCGCGTGACAAGGCCGAAGCGCGCGCGCTTGAGCTGCTGACGCAGGTGCGTATTCCGCAGCCCGATCAGCGGCTCAAGCAGTATCCTCACGAATTGTCGGGCGGCATGCGTCAGCGTGTCGTGATTGCGATGGCGCTGGCCTGTTCGCCGCGTCTGCTGATCGCCGATGAACCCACAACAGCGCTTGATGTGACCATTCAGGCGGAAATCCTTGCGCTGATTGACCGTTTGAAGCGTGAAACCGGCACCGCCGTCATGTTCATCACGCATGACATGGCCGTGGTGGCGCAAATGGCCGACCGCGTTGTGGTGATGTTCCGCGGCAAAAAGGTGGAAGAGGGTACGGTCGAGGAGATCTTCGAGAACCCCCAGCACCCCTATACCAAGGCGCTGCTGGCCGCGGTGCCCAAGCTGGGCGAAATGACCGGCAAGCCCTATCCTGAACCGATGAAGCTGCTGGGCACCAAGGACAAGGAAATCGTGCCCATCAAAGGCACCGAAAAGACGCTGCTGACGGTGAAAAACCTGACCACGCGTTTTCCGGTGACGGGCGGGTTTTTCCGCCGCACGGTGGCCAATGTCCACGCGGTCGAGGATTTGTCGTTTACGATCAACAAAGGCCAGACGTTAAGCCTCGTGGGCGAATCCGGTTGCGGAAAATCGACGGCGGGCCGGTCTATCTTGCGGCTGGTGGAACCGCAGTCGGGTGAAATCGACATTGACGGCAAGGATATCATGGCGCTGAACCCGCATGACCTGCGCAAGGCGCGGCTTGATATGCAGATGATCTTTCAGGATCCTTTCGCCTCGTTGAACCCGCAGATGCAGCTTTCTGATCAGGTGGCCGAACCGATCCACAATTTCGGCACGCTCAAGGGGGCAGAGCTGACCAAGCGGATCGAGATGCTGTTTGACCGCGTTGAACTGCCGCGCAGCTTCATGCGTCGCTTCCCGCACGAGCTTTCGGGGGGGCAGCGCCAGCGCGTGGCCATCGCGCGGGCCCTTGCGCTAAACCCCAAGCTGATCATCGCGGACGAGGCGGTATCGGCGCTGGATGTGTCGGTGCAGGCGCAGGTGGTCAATCTGATGCTGGAGCTGCAACAGGAGCTGGAGCTGTCGTTCCTTTTCATCAGCCACGACATGGCCGTTGTGGAACGTGTCAGCCATGACGTTGGCGTCATGTATCTGGGCCGGATCGTCGAAATCGGATCGCGCCAGCAGGTCTTCGAGAACCCGCAGCATCCCTATACCCAAGCGTTGATGAAGGCGGTTCCGATCGCCGATCCGCGCAAGCGCAAGAAAGAAAGCGAGCTGAATTTCAAACCAATTCCCTCGCCCATACACCCCACCACCTACAAGCCTGAACCGTCGGTTTACAAAGAGGTTTCGCCGGGTCACAAGGTGCTTCTGACCGACAGCGGATACTAAAGGATCGTTTCAATGCCTGTGCGTATGACCCCGTTTGAGCTGATGGAAAAGCTGATCAGCTTTCCCACCGTCAGCCGCGACACCAACATTCCTTTAATCGACTGGGTGGCGGATTATCTTGCCGGACACGGCATCTCATCGCATCGCTACATTGACCCGGATCAACCCAAACATGCGCTTTTCGCGCATGTGGGCCCTTGGGAAGAAGGTGCCGTGGTTTTGTCGGGCCATACCGACGTTGTGCCCGTTGACGGTCAGCCATGGGACAGTGATCCGTTTACCGTGGTCAAGCGCGATGGCCGCTATTATGGGCGCGGCACCTGCGACATGAAGGGCTTTGACGCGATGGCCCTGTGGGCGCTGGTCGAGGCCAAGTACGCAGGCGTCGTGCGCCCCTTGCAAATCGCGCTCAGCTTTGACGAAGAAGTGGGCTGCACCGGGGCACCGCCCATGATCGAGGCGATGCAACCCGTGCTGCCCAAGGGGCAGTTGGTCATCGTCGGCGAACCGTCTACCATGCAGGCCGTGACCGGCCACAAGGGTGGCACGGGGTTCAACACCCATGTCGTGGGCTTTGAGGTGCATTCGTCATTACTGCACACCGGCGTCAACGCGATCATGGCAGGGGCCAAGCTGATCGAATGGGCCAACGAGATGAACACCGAAAACATGGAGCGTAAACCCATCGGAACTGGCCGCGATGTTCGACCCGCCGTTCACCACCTGCCATGTGGGCATGATCTCGGGCGGGACGGCGCATAACATCACCGCCAAGGATTGCACCTTTGCGATGGATTTTCGCGTGGTTCCGGGCGAAGACAAGGATGCTTGGGGGACGGCCTATCTGAAAAAGGTCCGGCAGGTCGAAAAGCAGATGCAGGAAGTCGTGCCCGACACCTATATCGAGGTGACACCGCGCTTTGACGTACCCGCGCTCCAGCCTGAAAAAGATGGGGCGGCCGAAACACTCGTGCGCCAGCTCACCGGTGACAATGCCAGCCACAAGGTCAGCTATGGCACCGAAGCGGGCCAATTCCAGGAGGCGGGCTATAGCGCTGTGATCTGCGGCCCCGGTGATATTGCGCAAGCCCACCAGCCCAACGAATTTATCGAAATCTCGCAATTCGAGGCGGGCCACAAATTCATGCGCGATCTGCTCGAGCGGTTGAAGTGACACCAGAGCCAGCGCCCTTTCCAAATGGACAAAAATCCCGGGGGAGGGGCCGCAGAGCGGCTCCGGGGGCTGGCCCCCGTCCACGACAGCCCCAAACGAAACGCAGCTGATCATGTCCCGTTTTCCCATCACCGTCGAAACTCCCGTAACCTACCCCGGTCCGCCCCCGGCCAGCGCCGACGTCGTGGTGATCGGGGGCGGTGTGATCGGCGTATGCACAGCCCTTTTTCTGGCGCGGGGTGGGCACAGTGTGGTTTTGCTTGAAAAGGGCCGCATCGCGGGTGAACAATCCAGCCGCAATTGGGGCTGGATCCGGCAGCAGGGCCGCGACCCCGATGAAATGCCCATCATGGCCGAAGCCAACCGGCTATGGCGTGATCTGGCGCGGCAGACCAATGTGGACATCGGGCTGCGGCAGGGCGGCATTACCTATTTTGCGGAAAAACCCGATCATCTGGCCAATTACGAGGCGTGGCTGCCCCATGCCCACGCCCACGGGCTCGACAGCAAGATCCTGTCGGCGCGCGAGGTCAAGGCGCTGTTTCCGGGGATGGCAGCACAGCCTTTGGGGGCGCTCGTCACGCCATCGGATTTGCGTGCCGAACCTTGGGTTGCCGTACCGGCCCTTGCCGCCATTGCTGCACGCGAAGGGGTCAGGATTGTTGAAAACTGCGCGGTGCGCACATTGGACATGGCGGCGGGCAGGGTTGCGGGGGTCGTGACCGAAGCGGGCCGCGTCGCGGCCTCCGAGGTGGTGTTGGCGGGCGGCGCGTGGTCTTCGCTGTTTCTGCGCAACCACGGCGTCAGCCTGCCGCAACTGTCGGTGCGCGAAAATGTGGCGGCTACAGAACCGTTGCCTGAAATTTATGCGGGGGCCGCGGCCACCCGCAAGGTCGCCTTCCGGCGGCGCGAGGATGGCGGCTATACGCTCGCGCCGCCGGGGGCACCGGAACTTTTCGTGGGGCCTGACGCCTTTCGCGCTTTCCCAAAGTACCTGACACAACTGCGTGCCGATCCCTTTGGTCAGGTCCTGCGCCCCTTTGCGCCCAAGGGATTTCCCGACGCATGGGGCACCAAACGCCGCTGGAGCGGCACTGACATTTCCCCGTTCGAGGCGATGCGGATCCTGAACCCCGCCCCGAACATGGGTAAAATCAACCGTCTTCTGCGCCATTTTGCAGAACTGTTTCCCGATCTGCCTGCGGTGCGGCTCAAGGCGGCATGGGCGGGCATGATCGACACGATGCCCGACATCGTGCCGGTGGTTGACCGCGCCCCGACGCTGCCGGGGCTGACCATTGGCACGGGCATGTCGGGGCATGGCTTTGGCATCGGTCCGGGCATGGGGCGTGTGTTGGCGGCACTGGTCACGGGCGGTGATGTGGTCCATGATCTGACGCGATTCCGCCTGTCGCGTTTTACGGACGGCAGCCCGATTGTTCTGGGCCCGAACGTCTAGCATTGAAATTTCCGGAGGGTGTCATGCCGATCAGAAACCGTTTTGCCGAATCCCACGCTGAAATCACGGCTTGGCGCAGGCACCTGCATACGATCCCCGAATTGCTGTTCGACCTGCCGCAAACCTCTGCCTTTGTTGAGGAAAAGCTGCGCAGTTTCGGCATCACCGATATCACCACGGGCATCGCGCAGACCGGCATCGTTGCGGTAATCGAAGGCAAGAGCAACACATCGGGCCGCACCATAGGGCTGCGCGCCGATATGGATGCGCTGCCCATCACCGAAGCGACAGGGCTTGCGTATGCATCGACCCACGATGGCAAGATGCACGCCTGCGGGCATGACGGGCACACCGCTATTTTGCTGGGCGCTGCGCAATATCTGGCCGAGACCCGCAATTTCGATGGCCGCGTGGTGCTGATTTTCCAACCCGCCGAAGAAGGCGGCGGTGGTGGCAATGTCATGGTCGAGCAAGGCTTGATGGACCGCTGGTCGATTGACGAGGTGTATGGCCTGCACAACAGCCCCGGTGATCCGGTGGGCACGTTTTCGATCCGGGCGGGGGCATTGCTGGCTGCGGCGGACGAGTTTGACATCACCCTGACCGGGCAGGGCGGGCACGCCGCCGCCCCGCACGAGGCGATTGACACCAATCTGGCGGCGGCGCACGTGGTTGTCGCCCTGCAATCCATCGCCAGCCGGAACGTGGACCCGATCAAACAGGTGGTGGTTTCGGTCTGCACTCTGCGGTCGGACACCGACAGCCACAACGTCTTGCCCCAGACCGTGCGTTTGCGCGGCACGGTGCGCACGCTTGACCCCGCCATTCGCGATCTTGCGCAGGAAAGGCTAGAGGCGATCGTGACCCACACCGCCGCCGCCCATCAGTGCGCTGCCGACATCAGCTATATGCGCGGCTATCCCATCACCATCAACGCCGATGAAAACACAAGGTTCGCCGCCGATGCGGCCGAGCGTGTCACCCCCGGTGTCGACCGCAACACGCCCCCCATCATGGCAGGCGAGGATTTTTCCTATATGCTCAACCAGCGCCCCGGTGCCTACATCATGCTTGGCAATGGCGGCGGCCCGACCGTGCACCATCCGAAATACAACTTTAACGACGATGCCATACCCGCCGGTTGCAGTTGGTTCGCCGAGATGGTTGAATCCCGATTGCCGCGCCAAGCCTAAGCCGCGCTGCCAACTTCAAAGGAACTTTCCCATGCCTGTAAAAAACCGATTTGCCGAGCTGCACGACGACATCACCGCGTGGCGGCGCGACCTGCACGAACACCCCGAAATTCTGTTCGAGACGCATCGTACATCGGCCACCGTCGCTGAAAAACTGCGCGCCTTTGGCTGTGACGAGGTGGTCGAGGGCATCGGCCGCACGGGCGTCGTGGGTGTGATCAAGGGCAATGCAACCGGATCGGGCAAGGTCATCGGCCTGCGCGCCGACATGGATGCACTGCCGATCCACGAACAAACGGGTGTTGAATATGCGTCCAAGACGCCGAACGCGATGCACGCCTGCGGCCATGACGGGCACACCGCGATGCTGCTGGGGGCCGCGCAATATCTGGCCGAGACGCGCAATTTCGACGGGACCGTCGTTGTGATCTTTCAGCCCGCCGAGGAAGGCGGCGGCGGGGGCCGCGAGATGTGCAATGACGGCATGATGGACCGCTTCGGCATTCAGGAGGTTTATGGGATGCACAACTGGCCCGGTATCCCCGCAGGCCAATTCGGCATCCGTCCGGGGCCGTTCTTTGCCGCGACCGACCTGCTTGAAATCGAAGTCGAAGGTCTGGGCGGCCACGCGGCCAAGCCGCACGAGACGATTGATACCGGGGTTGTCACCGCGCATATCATCACCGCGTTGCAAACCATCGTCAGCCGCAATGCGGACCCGATCGGCAATATCGTTGTGTCCATCACCTCGATTGAAACATCCTCCAAGGCGTTCAACGTGATCCCGCAACGGGTCAATCTGCTGGGCACGGTGCGCACGTTGTCCAATGATCTGCGCGATCTGGCCGAAAAGCGCGTGACCGAGATTTGCGAGGGCATCGCCGCCAGTTTTGGGGCGGTCGCGCGGGTCAAATATGTGCGAAACTATCCTGTGATGGTCAACCACGACGATCAGACCGAATTTGCCGCCGAGGTGGCGCGCAGCGTGTCGGGACAATGCGACGAAGCACCGCTTGTCATGGGAGGCGAGGATTTCGCCTTCATGCTGGAAGAGCGGCCCGGTGCCTATATTCTGGTCGGCAACGGCGATACCGCGATGGTGCATCACCCGATGTACAATTTCAACGATGACGTGATTCCCGCCGGATGCAGCTGGTGGGCGGGCATCGCCGAACAGCGCATGCCGCTGAATTAGGGCATTGTGTCGGGGCGGGGGCGAACCCCGCCCTAAGCTAGCAAATCGCGATAAAGATCTACCAATGCCGCGGCTTCACGCTTGATCGAAAAATCCGACATCACGAAACTGCGTCCGGCGACCGCCCAGTCGGCCAGCCGGTCGCGGTCTGAAAGTGCGTCGCGAATCGCCGCTTCCAAGGCGGGAATATCATCAGGCGGCACCAGAAGGCCGGTGGTGTTTTCGACCACCAGCTTGTCAAACGCGCCAACGCGGGTGGCGACAACGGGCACACCGCAGGCCATCGCCTCTATCGGGGTCAGGCCGAAGCCTTCCCAGCGTTGCGGCGCGACATAAAGATCAAGCACGCGGTAGAAATCTGCCATGTCGCCCACTGGTACTTCGGGCAGGAACAGCATCCTGTCCGCAACGCCTTCGGCCTTGGCCCGTGCCTTTAGGCCGCGTTCAAAATCCTGAAACTTTTCCGTTGCGCGGCCCATCACCAGCGCCACAAGGCCGGGATCGTCGCGCAGGATCGGCAACACCGCCTCGACAAACGCATCAGTCCCTTTTTGGGCACGGATGCGGCCATAGCAGCCAACCAGCGTTGCATCGACCGGCAGGCCAAGGGCTGCGCGCAACGCCGCGCGGTCGGGCGAGGGGGCGAAGCTTTCGGTGTCGATCCCATGCATGATGACATGGCCGGGGCGCTCAAGATAAGCATTCGTGCGGTCGGATGTGGCGACAACAGCATCCATCCGGCGGATCAGCCAGCGGGTCAGCCCTGTCTGCTTGCGTTGACTGGCCGAGGTGAACACAAGCTTCAGCCGCTTGCCCAACAGATAGCGCAACCCCAGCCCCGCAAGCATTTCGACATTGCGCCGCGCGTGCCAGACCCGCCAGCCCGACGGCCCGCGCCGCGACATGCTGAACAGGGACCGCAGCGGCACTTGCGGCACGTTCGTCGGCACAACAGGGCCTGTCGCGACGATGGCAATATCGTGGGCCTGAAGCGGCACAAGCCGCATCACGGTGGCTGTGACGCCACTGAGCCTTCGTTTGAAATTCGGGGCGATCACATCGGTCCGGGCAAGCGGGTGGGTCATCGGGCCTCCAGATTGAGGGCCTTGATCAGGCGGGCGGCAATGGTGTCAAGCTGGTCGTCCTGCGCAGTGATAAAGCGTTTCGCGGCGTCTGTCATGGCGGCAAGCTGATCGGGGGTGTCGAGCAGGAGCGCCACCCGGTGGGCCAGATCATCGCCATCCGCGACGATCCGCGCAGCACCTTCAGTTTCAAGCTGCGCATAGGTTTCGGCAAAGGCCGACACATGGTTGCCCGACAGGACCGCCGCCCCGGATTGCGCCACCTCAAACGGGTTATGGCCGCCGATGGGCAGCAACGAGCCGCCCAGGAACACGATGTCACTTAACGCGTACCAAAGGCCCAGTTCACCAAGCGTGTCGGCCAGATAAACCTGCGCACCCGGTGCGTCACCGCGGCTGCGCCGCTGGCAGGTCAGCCCGGCCTTGGTGATCAGCGCCTCTACTGCATCGCCGCGTTCGGGATGGCGGGGGGCCAGGATCAGGCACAGATCCGGGTGGGTGCGCAGCAGGGTTTGGTGGGCCTGCAAGACCGCGCTTTCCTCGCCCTCGTGGGTCGAAGACGCGACCCAGACGGGGCGCGCCCCAAGCGCGGCGCGGGCCTCGAAAAGTGCGTCCTCGTCCAGCGGCAAGGGGCCAGCCATCGATTTGAGGTTGATCCCCCGCGCCACCCGGTCCGAGGGGGCGTTCATGCTGACCATATTATGAGCCATCGCATCGTTCTGCGTCAGGATCAGATCGAAAACCTCGAAAAGATACCGCGCGGTTCTGGGCCATTTGCGCCAGGTCGCCACGGACTTGTCGGACATGCGGGCGTTCACCAGCGCCATTCTCGCCCCCGTTGCGCGGGTCCGCCGCAGCATTTGCGGCCAAACCTCGCTTTCGACGAAAATCGCGGCATCGGGGCGCCAATGCCGCAAGAACCGTTTCAGCGGGCCGGGGGCGTCCAGCGGCGCGAATTGGTGGATGGTGCGCGGTGGCATGCGCTGCGCCAGCAACCGGGCCGAGGTGGCGGTGCCGGATGTGATCAGGAACTGTGCCTTTGGCAGCATTCCGCCCATGCGTGTGATCAGCGCCAGCACCGACAGGCTTTCGCCCACCGATGCGGCATGCAGCCAGATCAGCGGGCCAGAGCCCTTGCGGTCTTCGGTGGCATTGCCAAGTTTCTCATGGGCACGTCGGGCGGGAATGCCCTGATCGCGCAGCTTGCGGGTTTGCATCAGGGCGGCGAACGGCACCAGCAACACGCTGGCCGCAACCCATGTGCGATAGAGGAAAGGGGCGGACATCGCCTGCGTCAGCCGCCTGTGTGGCTCATGTGGCGCGGCATTTGCCCGTCAAGCTTTTGACGCGAATAGTCGAAATCATGCCCCTTGGGCTTTAGGTTGATGGCCGCGCGGATCGCATCTTTGAGGGGGGCATCGTCGTTGGGGTGGTCGCGCAGCGGCGCACGCAGATCGGCCACGTCTTCCTGACCCAGACACATGTAAATCTCGCCGGTGCAGGTGATCCGCACACGGTTGCAGCTTTCGCAGAAATTATGGCTGAGCGGGGTGATGAAGCCGATCTTCTGGCCGGTTTCTTCCAGCCGGACATAGCGCGCAGGCCCGCCGGTGCTTTCGGCCAGATCGGTGACGGTATAGTGTTCTTCATAGGTTTTGCGCACGTCTTTCAGCGACCAGTATTGACCAAGGCGGTCTTCGTTGCCCAGATCGCCCATCGGCATCACCTCGATCCATGTCAGGGCAATGTCACGCTGTGCGCACCATTCGGTCATGGTGGGCAGTTCATTCTCGTTGAACCCCTTCAAGGCCACGGCGTTGATCTTGACCTTGAGGCCCGCCGCCTGAGCGGCATCAATCCCGCGCAACACCTGGGGCAGGCGGCCCCAGCGGGTGATATCTGCGAATTTCTTTTCGTCCAGTGTATCAAGCGAGACGTTCACGCGCCGCACACCGGCGGCATAAAGATCGGCAGCAAATCGTTCAAGCTGGCTTCCATTGGTGGTCAGCGTCAATTCCTTGAGCGAGCCCGCCTCCAGATGCCGTGTCATGCTGTTGAAGAATGTCATGATGCCCTTGCGCACCAAAGGCTCTCCGCCGGTGATGCGCAGCTTTTGCACGCCAAGGTCGATAAAATTGGTGCACAGCCTGTCAAGTTCCTCGAGCGTCAGAAGTTCCTTTTTGGGCAGGAAGTTCATGTTTTCCGACATACAATAGACACAGCGGAAATCGCAGCGGTCCGTGACAGAGACACGCAGATAGGTGATGGCGCGGGCGAAAGGGTCAATCAGTGGTGCATTCATAACCCATAGGTAAACATCGGCCCAAGGCGGGGCAAGGGCATTTAGGTGATTGAAGGCCAGGGGGCCGCGTCGTAGGTTCGCGGGCATGAAACATGTGATGATTGCAAGTATGATGGCCATCGGCCTGACGGGATGTTCCGCGATTTCGAACGGGCTTGGTCCGGGCGCATCAACGGGGGCCGACCGGAAAATGAAATCAGCGGTGGGCGTGCCCGGTGCCACGCAGACGCAAGACACCGTGTTGCCGTCCGAAACGCTGTCGCCGCCGCCCGCGCCGACAGCCCGCACCGCCGAAGCCCTTGATACCACAACGCCAGCGCAGCGTGCCGCCGCGATCCAGCCCCCGGCCGGGGGGGCACGTGTGTTGGGCACAACGGTCGCGTCGTTGGGCAGCGCGACAGAGCCGGGGCTTTGGATGAAGACCCCGCTGGTAAACACCGAAATTCAGGGCCGCGTCACCAACCCTGCGACCGGAAAATCATCGACCGTGACGCTGATTCCGATCAAAGGGGCTGAAACGGCGGGCAGCCGGATGTCGCTGTCCGCGCTTCGGTTGATCGGGGCGTCGCTGACGGATTTGACCAGCGTAATCGTGTCGACGGGCGGCTGAGAGAGTTGACGCAAGCGCAAAGGGGGGCCAGCCCCCAGACCCCCCGGGATATTTGAAAGCCGGAGATTTGAAACAACGTGTGACCCGCGCTTAGCCCGTCTGGGTATCCGGCGGAGGCAGGTAGCGGGACGCTTCCTTTATGGCGTAGGGCTTCATCTGGTGTGCGTTCTCGGCGATGAAGGCGGCGGCCCGGGCAGGATCGTGGCGGCTAAGATCGCGGACCCACCAAGCGATTGCCTTCTGCATGATGCCATTCTTGACAGGTAGATAGCCGGCCGCCCAGCCGAGGATACGCTCGCGCGCTGCAAGCTCGGCCGGTTTGGGGTGGTTTTGTTTGGTCCAGGGCAGGGTTGCCACCAGTGCCGCGCGGCGGGTCCACAGGGCATCGGACGATGTCCACTCCTCGACCGTGTCAAGGCGCTGCGGATCGGCGATCAGCCGCTTCTGAAGCGCCATGCAGACATGATCGGCGATGGCCCAACTGTCAAAGTCGGGCACCCAAGACTGCATCAGCTGCCATGCCGCGCCATCGTCGGGGCGCAGTCGGGCTTGGGTCAGCAGCTTTGCGGCGGCAATCCGCGCTTCGAAGATGTCGGTCTGCCAGAGCCCGTCAGCGACGGTGATCCGGTCGGGCAGATCCAATTCATCGCGCCACTGTTTCGTCAGGTTGTTGATCTCCGGGTTTGATACGCCCAGATAAACCCGGTCTATCTTGTGATAGGTTTGCATTTGGGGCACGCGTTCGGGATCGGCATGCGCCTTGAGTTGGGCGAGGTATGGCTCATGCATCGGCGCATTCCCCGACAGGGGGGGCAGCATGAGGCGGACGGCCGGTGTTGCGGATCTGGTTGCAGGGACGGGCCATCATTCAACCGTCACGGATTTGGCCAGGTTGCGCGGCTGGTCCACGTCTGTGCCCTTGGCGATGGCGGTGTGATACGCCAGCAATTGCGCGGGTATCGCATAGAGGATCGGGGCAAGCGCATCGGCCACGGGGGGCATTTCGATCTGCGCCCACGTTCCCTCGGACGCCTCGTTCAGCCCTGCGCGGTCCGAAATCAGGATCACTTTGCCCTTGCGTGCCATGACCTCTTGCATGTTGCTGACCGTCTTGTCGAAAAGCGTATCTTTCGGTGCCATGACAACGATCGGGACATTTTCATCGACCAAAGCTATGGGGCCGTGCTTGAGTTCGCCGGATGCATAAGCTTCGGCGTGTATATAGCTGATTTCCTTTAGTTTCAGTGCACCTTCAAGGGCAAGCGGGAACATCGGCCCCCGACCCAGGAACAAGACGTCACGGGCTGAGGAAAGTTTGTTTGCCGCCTCGCGGATCGTGGCGTTCTGTTCAAGGGCCGTGTTGATCAGCGACGGCATGACGCGCAGCGCCGAGATATGATCGGCCATCTGGTCTTTGGTGATCGCGCCCCGGTCAAGCGCTGCCTTCAGTGCAAGGACGAACAGAACGGTCAACTGACAGGTGAATGCCTTGGTTGATGCGACCCCGACTTCGACGCCTGCCAGGATGGGCAACGCCAGATTGCTTTCGCGCGCGATCGAGGATTCGGTGACGTTGACGACGGACGTGATCGTGTCGGCCTTTCCCTCGCAATAGCGCAGTGCCGCCAGCGTATCGGCGGTTTCGCCAGACTGGCTGACGAACATGGCCATCGTGCGTGCGGGGATGGGCGGTTCACGGTAGCGGAATTCTGATGCGAAATCGACCTCGACGGGCAGGCGGGCGATCTGTTCGAACCAGTATTTCGCCGTCAGGCAGGCATAATATGCCGTGCCGCATGCCACCATCGTGATGCGGTCGATCGCAGTGAAATCAAGGCCGGGATCCGGCAAAATGATCTCTCCCTTGGGGCTGACATAATGGGACAGAGCTGCGCCGATGACACCGGGTTGTTCCGCGATTTCCTTGGCCATGAAGTGCTTGTGGCCAGCCTTGTCGATGCGGGTGTTGTCCAGGCTGATGGTCTTGATCGCGCGGTTCACGTGATTGCCGCGCACGTCATAAATCTCGACCGACGACCGGGTGAGGATGGCACAATCGCCTTCTTCAAGATAGGTGATGCGGTCGGTCATCGGAGACAGAGCGATTGCATCGCTGCCCAGATACATCTCGTCGTCGCCATAGCCGACGGCCAGCGGTGCGCCCTTGCGGGCACCGATCATCAAGTCTTCCTCGCCGTCAAACAGGAACGCGAGGGCGAATGCGCCTTGCAGGCGGCCCAGTGTCTTTCTGGCTGCCTTGACCGGATCAAGGCCTTCGGACATATGCTGCTGCGTCAGTAGGGCGACGGTTTCCGTATCGGTTTCGGAGGCAAACGTGGCCCCTTTTTCCGTCAGTTCAGCCCGCAATTCGCGAAAGTTTTCGATGATGCCATTGTGCACCACGGCGACCGGCCCGGCCTGATGAGGGTGGGCATTCACGACAGAAGGGGCACCGTGGGTCGCCCAGCGGGTGTGTCCGATGCCGGATTTCCCAGCCAGCGGTTCGTGCACCAGCAGATCCGACAGATTGACCAGCTTTCCGACCGCGCGGCGGCGGGCCAGATGGCCCTCGTTGATGGTTGCGATGCCCGCGCTGTCATAGCCGCGATACTCAAGGCGTTTCAGAGCCTCTACCAGGATGGGGGCGACTTCATGTTGTCCAAGAACCCCTACAATACCGCACATGATCAGCTGCCCCTTTGTTGTTTTGCTTTTTTGGCCTTCAGGAAGTCGACCATTTTCCGGGCAACGCCTGGTTTTTCGACCTGGGGCGCACGCGAGAGTGCAAGCGCGTCGGCTTCCACGTCCGAAGTGATCACCGACCCTGAGCCGGTCATCGCCCCGTCACCGATATGCACCGGTGCGACAAGCATGGTGTTCGACCCGATAAAGGCGTTCGCCCCGATATGCGTGTGGTGCTTCATCACGCCATCATAATTGCAGGTGATCGTACCGGCCCCGATATTGGCGCGTGCACCGATCGTCGCATCCCCGATATAGCTCAGGTGATTGACCTTGGCCCCTTCGGCGATCTGCGCATTCTTCACCTCGACAAAATTACCGATGCGCACATCTTCTGAAAGTTCGGCACCGGGGCGCAGGCGGGCGTAGGGCCCTATGATGCCCCCCCGCGAGACATGACACCCCTCAAGATGGCTGAAGGCGCGGATCGTCGCACCGGATTCGATTGTCACGCCGGGACCAAAGACCACATTGGGTTCAACCACAGTGTCGCGCCCGATATAGGTGTCGCGGGCGAAATAGACCGTGTCGGGGGCCATCAGGGTTATGCCGTCTTCCAACATGGCGGCGCGTGCGCGGGCTTGAAACGCGGCGTCGGCCGCAGCCAGATCCGCACGGGAATTGACCCCCATTGTTTCCGCTTCGGGGCAGGTTACGGCGGTGGCGCTTAGCCCGCGGGCGCGGGCGATCCCGATGATGTCCGTCAGATAATATTCCTGCGAGGCGTTTTCGTTTTTGACCGCCTCAATCAGATCGAACAACAGGTCCGAACGGCACGCGACAACGCCACTGTTACAAAGGGTTATCGCGCGTTCTTCATCTGAAGCATCCTTGAATTCAACAATCCGCTCAAGGCTGTCGCCCGACATGATCAGCCGGCCATAGCGGCCAGGGTCGGCGGCGTCGAACCCCAGCACGACCACGTCGCTTCGCGACAGTGCATCACACATCGCCTGCAACGTTTCGGTCTGTACAAAGGGTGTATCGCCGTAAAGTACGATTGCCGTGCCGGTAAACCCGGCCAACGCCTCGCGGGCCTGCGCGACGGCGTGCGCGGTGCCCAGTTGTTCTTCTTGCACGACCACCTTGGCATCATCGTCAAAGGCTTGGGCGGCGGCGCGCACCAGATCGGCCCCATGACCGGCGACGACAATAGTATGGGCAGGCGACAGGGCCGCGCCCGACGCCATTGCGTGTTCAAGCAAGGGGGCATGGGCGACGGGATGCAGAACTTTGGGCAGATCAGACTGCATCCTCGTGCCTTTGCCTGCGGCCAAAAGGATCAGTGCAACTTCCATGGACAATCTCTTTAATGAATAAACGTGGTCTCTCTTTACCTTGTTGGATATTCTGCGCAAGGCTAGCGGCCATCAAAGAAGATTTCGATCTGCAACAAGACCCAGCAAAGGAGCGCCGATGAAAACGGTGGTATTCGATCTTGACGGGACATTGGCAGACACCAGCGGTGATCTGCTGGCCGCGGCCAACATGTGCTTTCGGCACATGGGCGAGGGCGACCTGTTGCTGGCGACCGATGCCGGAACCGCGCTGAAGGGCGGACGGGCCATGCTGCGGCTGGGGATGGAACGGCTGGGGCGGGGCACGGACGAGGCCTTGATCGATCGGTACTATCCCCTCCTGCTAGAGGCCTACGCCAAGGACATCGATACGCATACGATGCTGTATCCCGGTGCGATGGACGCGGTCGAAGCGTTGAAGCTGTCAGGCTTTCGGGTCGCGATCTGCACCAACAAGCCCGAGGCCCTTGCCCACACTTTGCTGACCCGTCTGGGCGTACGCGACGCGTTCGGTGCGATGTTGGGTGCCGACAGCATCGCCGTCCGCAAGCCCGACCCCGAGCATCTGTTCGAGACAGCGCGCCGTGCGGGCGGCGACCCTGCGCAATGCCTTTTGGTCGGCGATACCAACACCGACCGCCAGACAGCGGCGGCGGCAAAGGTGCCGTGCATTCTCGTCACGTTCGGACCATCGGGAGAAGACATGTCGGCCCTCAACCCCGAGGCGCTTTTGCATAATTTTGCCGATCTGCCTGCGCTGGTGCCCACGCTGATCGGGACAGCCTGACGTGAACGACATTTTTCAGGGAAACTTTACCCAGCAAGAACCCATCCCCGAAGATGCGATCGAAGCGGCGGTGGCTGTCATGCGTCACGGGCGTTTGCACCGCTATAATACCGCCGCCAACGAGACCGCCGAGACCGCCTTGCTTGAGCAGGAATTTGCGGCACAGGTGGGGGCAAGATATTGCCTTGCCGTCGCATCCGGCGGGTATGCCATGGCCACGGCCTTGCGTGCCGTGGGGGTGCAGCCCGGTGATCATGTCTTGTCGAATGCCTTTACGCTTGCGCCTGTGCCGGGGGCGATTGCAGCTGTCGGGGCCGTGCCGGTTTATGTCGATGTGACAGAAAGCCTTGTGATCGACCTTGACGATCTGGCGACAAAGCTGGGCCGTGCGCGGGTCCTGCTGCTGAGCCACATGCGCGGCCACATCTGCGACATGGATGCGTTGATGGCGCTGTGCGATGCTGCGGGGGTGATCGTGATCGAAGACTGCGCCCACACCATGGGGGCCGGGTGGCGCGGCACGCCTTCGGGGCGGCATGGTGCTGTGGGGTGCTATTCCTGCCAGACCTACAAGCATATCAACGCAGGCGAGGGCGGGTTGCTGGTCACGGATGACGCGCAGGTCGCGGCCCGCGCGATCATGCTGTCGGGATCCTACATGCTTTATGGCACCCATCTGGCTGCCCCCCCGCCCGAGGCTTTTGCCGACATCAAATACCAGACACCCAACATTTCGGGCCGCATGGACAACCTGCGTGCGGCCTTGCTGCGCCCGCAATTGCGCGCACTGGAAACGCGGGTCAGCCGCTGGAACGCCCGCTATGCCACCCTTGAGCAGGGCTTGCGGAACACGCCGGGGCTGACCTTGATCGACCGCCCCGAAGGCGAACAGATCGTGGGGTCCTCAATTCAGTTCCTGTTGAAAGACTGGCTGCCGCAGCAGGTGCGCGATGTACTTGCGCGGTGTCTGCGTCGCGGGGTCGAGCTGAAGTGGTTCGGCGCGGCAGAGCCACTGGGTTTCACCAGCCGCTATGACAGCTGGCGGTTTGCGCCCTCTGATCCGTTGCCCAAAAGCGATGCAGTGCTGGCCGGATTGATCGACATGCGCGTGCCGCTGACGTTTTCGCTGGACGACTGCCGCCTGATCGCCCGCATCCTCCGCGAGGAAGTGAGCGCGGTTTATCAGGCTGGTCCGCAACCGGATCTGCCATAAAAAAGGGCACGAAAACGTGCCCCTTTTCCCCGGCTTTTGTGACCGATCAGAACCGGATCGTACCATGATCGCCCGCGTCCGGCGTTTCTTTGGTGATGTTCGCTTTGGCGATTTCATACAGGAAGGACATGTTGCCGCCGGTGGCCCAGACTTCAGCCTCTTTCAGGTCCATCCGCACCAGTTGAATGTCATTGTCCTTGCGTCCGTCTTCAAACCACGCGGACGCGACGGCTGACCATAGTTCGTCCAGTTTTTCGGGATCTGTCACGGCCTGAACGCTGCCGTCAATTCTGGCGTACAGGCTTTCGTTGCTTGAGCTGATCAGATATTCTGCGGCGGCCCCCGATTGCGCGGTCTGCGCCAGATCGGTGCCGTTGGCGGTGATGAACCACAGCGCGTTCGCATCGCGGTCTACATAGTGGCTCATCGGGATGGCGCGGCCATTGTCGGTGGCAAGCATGCCTGCGCGTGTGTCCTCAAGCCGGTCCCAGAATTCCTGTTTCAATAAATCGCTCATGATATACTTTCCCTTTTTATTCGGTTTCATATCCTAACAATCCGGCCCCCCTTGCGGTTCCGGCGGGGCGCGGATTTGCTTGACCTGTTGCGCATGCCGTGTAAGGTAATGAACAACTGTTCAATAAACTCTGGGAGGGGTCCATGTTCAACGCCAGCATGAAATTTGACTTGGGCGAAGATGCGAACGCGCTGCGCGAGATGGTGCACCGCTGGGCGCAGGAACGGGTCAGGCCAATGGCCGCCGAGATCGACCTGAAAAACGAATTTCCCGCCGGCGCTTTGGCAAGAGATGGGCGGCCTTGGCCTGCTGGGCATGACCGTCGAGGAAGAATTCGGCGGCAGTGGTCTGGGCTATCTCGCCCACACGGTGGCGGTCGAGGAGATCGCCCGCGCTTCGGCCTCTGTTTCGCTGTCCTACGGGGCGCATTCCAACCTTTGCGTGAACCAGATCCGGTTGAACGGCACGCCCGAGCAAAAGCAAAAGTACCTGCCGGGCCTGTGTTCGGGGGCCCATGTCGGTGCGCTTGCGATGTCTGAGCCGTCTGCGGGCAGCGACGTTGTGTCGATGAAGCTGCGTGCGGAAAAGCGCAATGACCACTACCGGCTTTCGGGCAATAAATACTGGATCACAAATGGGCCGGATGCCGATACGCTGGTGGTCTATGCCAAGACCGACCCCGATGCCGGGTCCAAGGGGATCACGGCCTTTCTGATCGAGAAATCCATGAAAGGCTTCAGCACCAGCCCGCATTTTGACAAACTGGGGATGCGCGGGTCTAATACCGCCGAGCTGATCTTTGACGATGTCGAGGTGCCCTTCGAAAACGTCCTGGGAGAAGAGGGGCGCGGCGTGCGGGTTTTGATGTCGGGCCTTGACTATGAGCGCGTCGTGCTGGCGGGGATCGGTCTGGGCATCATGGCTGCCTGTCTGGATGAAATCATGCCCTACATGGCCGAGCGCAAGCAATTCGGCCAGCCCATCGGCAGCTTTCAGTTGATGCAGGGCAAGATGGCCGACATGTACACCGCGATGAACTCTGCCCGCGCCTATGTCTACGAGGTCGCGCGCGCCTGTGACCGCGGAGATGTGACCCGCGCGGATGCCGCCGCCTGCTGTCTTTATGCCAGCGAAGAGGCGATGAAACAGGCGCATCAGGCGGTGCAGGCAATGGGCGGTGCGGGGTATCTGTCTGACAACCCCGTGGGCCGCATTTTCCGCGACGCCAAGCTGATGGAGATCGGGGCGGGCACCAGCGAAATCCGCCGGATGCTGGTGGGCCGCGAAATGATGGCGGCGATGGCGTGAAAGGCGGACGCCCCTTTTTGACCTCTGGTTGCAAGGTGATCTGATGACCCACGCCGCGCCCCTTCCCGGCCTTGATGCAAACGGTGCGTGGGACATCCCCGCACGGCTGAACATGGCGGCACAATGTCTGGATCAGGATCCGGCAAAGACGGCAATCATCGATCTGACGGGCGACGCGCGGCGCGATGTGACCTATGGCGACCTGATGGATATGGCCGACGCCTTGGCGCGCGCTTTGCTGGGCCGGGTGCGGCGGGGCGATCGCGTGGGCGTGCTGCTGTCGCAATCGCCATGGTGTGCTGCGGCGCATCTTGCGATCTGGAAAATCGGTGCGATTTCAGTGCCTTTGTTTAAGCTCTTCAAGCATGACGCATTGGCTTCACGGTTGGGCGATGCGGACATATCGCTTGTTTTGACGGACACGGAGGGGCGCGAACTGCTGGGCGATCTGGCGCAAAGCTGGCTTGTGGATCAGGCGGGTGTTGCGGGCGATCCGGTCGGATTTGCCGATACCTTGCCCGATGATCCGGCGGTTATGATCTACACCTCGGGCACCACGGGCAGCCCCAAGGGCGCGCTGCATGGTCATCGGATGTTGACCGGGCCATCTGCCGGGGGTCGAGCTAAGCCACGATTTGCTGGGGCACCGGGTGACGTGCTGTGGACCCCGGCGGACTGGGCCTGGATCGGCGGGCTGTTTGACGTGCTGATGCCGGGGCTGGCGCTGGGCGTGCCGGTGGTCGCGGCGCGGCTGCCGAGGTTTGACGTCGCATGCGTGCCAGCCGCATGATTGAGATGGGCGGCGTGCGCAACGTGTTCTTTCCGCCGACCGCGTTGCGGATGCTGAAGGCCGACGGACGCGAAATCCCCGGCCTGCGCTCCGTCGCGTCGGGCGGGCGAGCCGCTGGGGGCCGAGATGCTGGACTGGGGGCAGGCGCGCCTTTGGCCTGACGATCAACGAATTCTACGGCCAGACCGAATGCAACATGGTGGCGTCCTGCTGCGCCGCGCATGTTCCCGCCGCGCCCCGGCTGCATCGGCAAAGCCGGTGCCGGGGCTCGACATTGGCCGGTGATCGATGCGGACGGCGAGCCGACGGATGGCGAGGGCGACATCGCCATCCGCCGCGGGGCTGCGGTCGATGATGCTGGGATACTGGCACCGCCCCGAGGACAACGGCGGAAAAGTTCCGCGGCGACTGGCTGCTGACCGGCGACCGCGGCGTGATGGAGGACGGCTATATGCGTTTCGTCGGCCGCGAGGACGATGTGATCACATCCTCCGGCTACCGCATCGGCCCGGCCGAGATCGAGGACTGCCTGCTGACCCACCCCGCCGTGCGCGACCGTGGGCGTGATGGGCAAGCCCGACCCGCTGCGCACCGAAATCGTCAAGGCCTACATCGTGGTGCAAGCCGGGGCCGGCACCGCACGATCGAGGCCTTGCAGGACTGCAGTGCAGCCAGGATCGCCTGCGCAAGCTATAGTCATACCGCGCGAGATTGCTTTCTTGACGCGCTGCCGATGACCGTCACAGGCAAGGTTATGCGCGCAAAGAGCTGCAAGGGCCCAGGATGAGCGGCCGGAAACGCGCCCCCGACCAAACCGACGGAGAAACAGACATGAAACTGATGTCGCAGGCCCTGCCGTCTTCGGACAGCTTCAGGCCAACGGGCCGCGCATCTGGCGGTGCTGGACACCGTGCGCACCGCCGCCGAGGCCGCCGCAGCCGGGGGCGGGCGAGAAGTCGCGCGAACGTCACGTAGCGCGCGGCAAGATGCTGCCGCGCGAACGGGTGGCGAACCTGCTTGATCCCGGCTCGCCGTTTCTGGAGATCGGCGGACGTGCGGCGCACGGCATGTATGACGGCGCGGCGCCCTGGGCGGGGGTGATCGCCGGCGTCGGGCGGGTTCAGGGCCAGGACTGATGGTCGTCTCCAACGACGCCACGGTCAAGGGCGGCACCTATTTCCCGATGACGGTGAAGAAACACCTGCGCGCGCAGGAAATCGCGGAGGAAAACCACCTGCCCTGCGTCTATCTGGTCGATAGCGGCGGCGCGAACCTGCCCAAGCAGGACGAGGTTTTCCCCGACCGCGACCATTTCGGCCGGATCTTCTATCAATCAGGCGCAACATGAGCGGCCAAGGGCATCCCGCAGATCGCCGTGGTCATGGGGTCGTGCACCGCCGGCGGCGCCTATGTGCCTGCCATGTCCGACGTCACGATCATCGTGAGCGATCAGGGCACGATCTTTCTGGCCGGCCCGCCGCTGGTCAAGGCGGCCACGGGCGAGGTTGTCACCGCCGAGGATCTGGGCGGCGGCGACGTGCACACGCGCCTGTCGGGCGTCGCCGACTATCTGGCCGAGGACGACGCTCACGCGCTGGCGCTGGCCCGCCGCGCCGTGGCCACCTGAACCGCGCGCAAACCCGCGACGGTGCAGCTGGCAGCCGCCCGAGGAACCCGCCTATGACCCGGAAGAAATGCTCGGCGTCGTGCCCGCCGACCTGCGCACCCCCTACGACATCCGCGAGGTGATCGCGCGCATCGTGGATGGCTCGCCGCTTCGACGAATTCAAGCCGCGCTTCGGTGAAACGCTGGTGAGCGGCTTCGCCCATATCGAAGGCTGCCCGGTCGGCATCATCGCCAATAACGGCGTGCTGTTTTCCGAGGCTGCCGAGAAGGGCGCGCATTTCATCGAACTGTGTTCGCAGCGGCAGATCCCGCTGGTGTTCCTGCAGAACATCACCGGCTTCATGGTTGGGCGCAAATACGAAAACGAAGGCATCGCGCGGCACGGCGCCAAGATGGTGACGGCCGTCGCCACCACGAACGTCCCCAAGATCACCATGCTGGTCGGCGGCTGCTTCGGCGCGGGCAATTATGGCATGGCCGGCCGCGCCTATTCGCCGCGCTTCCTGTGGACCTGGCCCAATTCGCGCATTTCCGTGATGGGTGGCGAACAGGCGGCAGGCGTTCTGGCCACCGTCCGTCGCGACGCGATCGAACGGGAGGGCGAGCACGTGGTCGGCCGAAGGACGAGGCCGCGTTCAAGCGCCCCACAATCGAGATGTTCGAGCGAGCAGTCCCATCCGCTTTATGCCTCGGCCCGGCTGTGGGACGATGGCGTCGATTGATCCGCGCAAAACCCGCGACATGCTGGCGCTGTCGCTGCGCGCAACTCTGAATGCGCCGATAGAAGCCACGCGCTTTGGCGTGTTCCGGATGTAGGGGGATAGGATGGTCAGGTCTTTGCAGGAATTGATTGATGCCATCCCGGCAGGGCGAAACATCCCGGTTCGGTGACGGGTCGAAGCTTCGTGAACGCCGCAACTCTTGCTGCTGGTGCGTGGCGGTGCCGAGGCCGACCACCTGCGAGGCCGCCTCGGCTTATGGGAAGCGCGGCGGCGCCTGACCGGCGAGGTGCGGCACCGCCGGCGACGTCGCCGCGCGCCATGGGACGACACCGCCGGCCCGGTCTGACGGTCGAGACGGTCGAGATATCCGCTGCCGTCGCTTATGAAGAGTTGGACGCCGAATTTGTCGCCGCCCAGGGCGAATCCCGGGATCCCGACATGGCGACAGGAGTTATGAGGCGGATTTCAGGCGGGCAGGCCGCTTTGTGCCTCGAGATTGAAGCACCATGTGCGAGCGGTTCAGGGTGGTTGAGGATTATGCCTAATATCGGGCCTGTTATCGGGCCTGTATTGGCGTGTTCTTTCTGACGCGCTGGTGACTGGGGGCCAGCCCCCAGGCCCCCGGAGTTTACTGGGCAAAATGAAGATCAGGGTATCAAGGGAAGCGACCGATGTTTGAGACGATCCTGATTGCGAACCGCGGCGAGATCGCGTGCCGGGTCATCGAAACAGCGCAGGCGATGGGCGTGCGCTCTGTTGCGGTGTATTCAGACGCGGATCGCGCGGCCAAGCATGTCGCGATGGCTGACAGAGCGGTGCATATTGGCGGATCCGCTCCGGCGGAAAGCTATTTGCGCGGCGACGCGATCATTCAGGCTGCACTGGACACGGGTGCGCAGGCGATCCATCCCGGCTATGGGTTTTTGTCCGAAAACCCCGATTTCGTCGAAGCGGTTGAGGATGCGGGGCTGGTGTTCATCGGGCCTGTCCGCATCGGCAATTCGCGCGATGGGTCTGAAAGATGCCGCCAAGGCGTTGATGAAAAGGCGGGCGTGCCGGTCGTGCCGGGGTATCACGGCGCAATCAAAGCGAGCGCTGTTGGCCGAAGAGGCCGGCAAGATCGGATACCCGGTGTTGATCAAGGCCGTGGCCGGGGGCGGCGGCAAGGGCATGCGTCTGGTCGAGGATCCGGCGGATTTGCCGGCCGCGTTGGACAGTGCGCGCTCGGAGGCGAAGGGTGCGTTTGGCAATACGGACGTGCTGGTCGAGAAATATGTGACAAAGCCGCGGCATATCGAGGTGCAGGTGTTTGGGGACGGAACCAGCATGCGGTGCATCTGTTCGAGCGGGATTGTTCGTTGCAACGCCGCCACCAGAAGGTGATCGAGGAAGCTCCGGCCCCCGGCATGACCCCCCAAATGCGCGCGGCGATGGGCCAGGCGGCGGTAAGCGCGGCGCAGGCGATCGGGTATGCCGGGGCGGGCACGATCGAATTTATCGTCGACGGGTCTGGCGGGCTGCGCACGGACGGGTTCTATTTTATGGAGATGAACACGCGGTTGCAGGTTGAACACCCTGTCACGGAAGCGATCACAGGCGTCGATCTGGTCGCATGGCAACTGCGCGTGGCCGCCGGGAAAGCCTGCCGCTGGCGCAGGAGGAACTGACTTCCAAGGCCACGCTTTTGAAGCGCGGCTTTATGCCGAAGACGTGCCCAAGGGGTTTCTGCCTGCCACCGGAACACTGGCCCATCTGAGTTTCCCAGACTGTCGGGCGCGACAGCGGCGTGCGGGCGGGCGACACGATCAGCCCTTTCTATGATCCGATGATTGCGAAAATCATCGTCCACGGTGCCACGCGCGAGATTGCGCTGTCCAAGCTGCGCTCTGCCCTTGAGAGATGCGAGGTGGCGGGCACGGTCACCAACCTTGCGTTTTTAGGGGCGCTGGCGGGCCACAAGGGGTTTGGCGCGGGCGATGTGGATACCGGCCTGATCGGGCGCGAGATCGACGCGTTGTGTCGGCCGCCGCAGGTGTTGCCGCGGCATGCGGCGCTGGCGGGGATGGCTGCCCTTGGGCTGCTGCGGCCCGGCGCGGATGCCGGCTTTACCTTGTGGGTGCCGATGCGGCGGCAGATAGGTCTGACATGGGACGGTGAGGACCATTTGCTGCATGTTCAGGTGATGTCGGCAAGCCGACAGATCTGGCAGATTGACGACGGGGCCGAGATCGAAGCGCTGAAGATCGGCGGGCGGTGGCACGTCGATGGGGCCCTTGCAGAGCATGTGCATCTCGCGGGGGGGGCGGATAAGCGTGTTTGCCGATTACGGTCTGGCGTTTGACGTGGTTGACCCGCTCACAAGGGCTGCAGGCGGGCATGGGGACGGCAATCTGATCGAGGCACCGATGCCCGGACTGGTGCGCGCGGTTGATGCGCGCGTGGGCCAGCAGGTGCAAAAGGGCGACCGTCTGGCGGTGCTGGAGGCGATGAAGATGGAGCACAGCCTGCTGGCTGCCCGGGACGGCGTGGTCGCTGAAGTGCTGGCCGCAGCCGGCGACCAGGTCGAGGCGGGGGCCGCGCTGGTTCGGCTTGAGGCCGAGGCAGAGGAGGCCGCGGCATGATCACGCTGCACCACGCAGAGCAAACCCGGTCCATGCGCACCCTGTGGCTGCTACACGAGTTGGACGTGCCGTTCGAGGTCAGCATCCATGCCTTTGACAAGTCGCTGCGCGATCCGTCTTATCTGGCGATTTCACCGGCCGGGCGTGTGCCATCGCTTGAAATCGACGGGGAGCGGATGTTCGAGACCGGGGCGATTGCGGAATACCTGTGCGAAAGGTTCAGCCCCGAACGGTTGGGACGCATGCCGGGCGCGCCGGACCGGATGGCGTGGCTGGTATGGGTGCATTTTGCCGAAACGCTGTCGCAGCATTGCGCCGCTCTGACGCAGCAGCATGTTGCCTTGCGCGAGGATGCAATGCGCAGCCCTATCGTGATGAAGCTTGAACAGGCGCGGATCCTGAAGTGCTATGACGCGATCGAAGCGCGGCTGAGCGGCGGATCCATCAAGCGCGACTATCTTTTGAGCAGCGGGTTCACGGCGGCCGATATCGGCGTCGGGCAGGCGGTCTATATGGCGCAACACTTTGCCAAGCTTGAGGCGCATCCGGCTGTGGCGGCCTGGTATGAGCGGATCACCGACCGTGAGGGGTTTCAAAAAGCCTTGCCAAAAGGCGTGCATCTGTTTGCACAGTCGTACTACGCGCCTTGGCCGGTCACGTGAGGTGACCGGCGGAATTTGAGTTTATTTTGCGAAATGAAGGGGAGGGACGGGGTATGAACAAGGGCTTTTGCGAGATTTTCGAGGTCGGACCGCGCGACGGGCTTCAAAACGAGACGCGCGAGATTCCGGTGGCCGAGAAAATCGCCCTGGTGGATCTTTTGAGCCGTGCAGGGTTTTCCCGGATTGAGGTGGCAAGCTTTGTCAGCCCCAAATGGGTGCCCCAGATGGCGGGTTCGGCAGAGGTGCTGTCGGGCATCACGCGCCAAAGCGACATCCGCTATGCGGCGCTGACCCCCAACATGCGCGGGTACCATGATGCAGTCGCAGCGCGCGCCGACGAGATTGCGATTTTCGCGTCCGCCAGCGAGGGGTTCAGTCAGAAGAACATCAACGCCAGCATCAATGAGGCGTTTGAGCGGTTCGCCCCGATCCTGGAGGAGGCGCGGCATGTGGACATGCCTGTGCGGGGCTATGTCTCATGCGTTGTAAAATGCCCCTATGACGGAGATATCGCGCCTGCACAGGTGGCCAAGGTCGCGGATCGCTTGTTCTCTATGGGGTGTTACGAGGTGTCTTTGGGCGACACCATCGGGGCAGGAACGCCCGACAGCATCGCGCGGATGCTGCTGGCGGTGCGCGACGTGGTGCCGGTGGGCCGTCTGGCGGGGCATTATCACGATACGAACGGGCGCGCGATGGCCAATATCGACGCGTCTCTTTCGATGGGGGTGCGGGTGTTTGATGCGGCTGTGGGCGGGCTTGGCGGCTGCCCGTTTGCGCCGGGTGCTGCGGGAAATGTGGCGACCGAGCGCGTCAATCGCGCATCTGGCTGGACTTGGGTACGAGACGGGGCTGGATCAGGCGCTGATCGAAGAGGCGGCTGCGATGGCGCACCGGATGAGGGCGGGCTGATGCACACCCGTACCCCCTTTGAGACGATCACTTTGAGGCCGATCCGCGCGGGGTGGCCACCTTGACGCTGGCGCGGGCCGACAAGCACAACGCCATGTCGGCACGGATGATTGCGGAACTGACGCAGGCCGCAGCCCAATTGGCGTCGGATGACGCGGTCCGCGTGGTGATCCTGACCGGGGCGGGCAAATCGTTTTGCGCGGGCGGCGATCTGGGCTGGATGGCGGCGCAGCGCGACATGGATGCAGCGACACGCTCGGCCGAGGCGGGCAAGCTCGCGGCGATGCTGGGGCGCTGAACAGCCTGCCCAAACCGCTGATCGGACGGGTGCAGGGCAACGCCTTTGGCGGCGGGGTGGGCATGGCCGCCGTCTGCGACGTGGCCTCGGCGTCGACAGCCTGAAGATGGGATTTACGGAAACGCGGCTGGGAATGCTGCCCGGCCACCATCGGGCCCTATGTGCTGGCCCGCATGGGCGAGGGGCGCGCGCGGCGGGTGTTCATGTCTGCACGTTTGTTCGGCGCGGACGAGGCGGTTGATCTGGGCTTGTTGGCGCGGTGTGTGCCAGTGGAAATGCTGGATGAGGCGGTTGAGGCTGAAGTTGCCCCTTATCTTTCCTGCGCGCCCGGTGCGGTTGCTGCGGCCAAGACAACTGGCCCGCGATCTGGGCCCCGCATTGATCAGCAGATGATTGATCACACCATCGCAGCGCTGGCCGCGAGGTGGGAAACGGAAGAGGCGGCCGAGGGAATCGGTGCATTCTTTGACAGGCGCAAGCCAGCCTGGGTTAAGGCTTGATCCGAAACCGGACTGCATTACCTCGATTTCGAAGGGACGGATGAGGGGCTTTATGCGTATTTTGTTCACCGGCGGCAGCGGCAAGGCAGGAAAACATGTTGTGCCCTATCTGGTGGCGCAGGGGCATCAGGTCCTTAACGTGGATCTGGAACCGCTGGATTTTCCTGGTGTGGACAACCGCATCGCTGACGTCACCGATGCCGGTCAGATGTCCGACGTCATGCAAAGCTATGCAAACTTGGGAGAACTGGAACACGGACAGGGCGTGCCCGCGTTCGACGCCGTTGTCCATTTTGCCGCGATCCCGCGCATTTTGATCCGGTCTGACAACGAGGTTTTCCGCATCAATACGCTTGGCACCTATAATGTGATTGATGCTGCGCTGAAGGCGGGCGTGCGAAAAATCATCTTCGCCTCATCCGAGACGACCTATGGCATCTGTTTTGCGGATGGTGTGCGCAAACCTCATTATATCCCCGTCGACGAGGATCACCCCACGGTGCCCGAAGACAGCTATGCCATGTCCAAGGTGTGCAACGAGGCGACGGCACGCAGTTTTCAGGCGCGATCGGGTGCGGATATCTATGGGTTGAGAATTAACAACGTTATCGAACCCCATGAATACGCAGAAATTTTCCCCGATTTCATCCATGATCCCGACCAGCGCCGCCGCAACATCTTTGCCTATATCGATGCGCGGGATCTGGGCCAGATGGTGACTGCTGCCTTGCTGCGGATGGTCTGGGATACGAGGTTTTCAACGTGGCCAACGAGATCATTCGGTCGATATGACCACGAAGGATCTGATCGAGCGGTATTATCAGGGTGTTGACCAAACCCGCAAGATGGACACCTATGAGATATTTTTCACCAACCGCAAGGCGCGGGAAATGGTAGGCTTTGCGCCTGAACACAGTTGGCGCAAATATGTCGATGCGACCCAGAAATAGACGGACAGGAACAGGCGGCCAGACCGGGGTTCCGTCCATAGGGCCGCGTGCGTCAAAACAGAACGTTTCAAATGTGGCAGGCTGGTTGACCCTGCCCAACCACCGGAGTAAACCCACACCAATCATTTGCCGCCTGACCGATAAGTGCCTTGCCGCGCCACATACGCAAAAGGAGTTTCCCCTTGGACGAGATGATGCGGGAATACCTGCCGATCCTTATTTTTCTGGCCGTTGCCGTGGGCTTGGGTGTTGTCCTGATCCTGTCCGCCGTGATCCTGGCGGTGCGCAATCCTGACCCCGAGAAAGTGTCGGCCTATGAATGCGGGTTCAATGCCTTTGATGACGCACGGATGAAATTCGATGTCCGGTTATATCTGGTGTCGATCCTGTTCATCATTTTCGACCTTGAAGTCGCGTTCCTGTTTCCCTGGGCGGTCGCCTTCAAAGATGTTCGCTGGTCGGGCTTCTGGTCGATGATGGTGTTCCTGGGGGTCCTGACCACCGGTTTCGCCTACGAATGGAAAAAAGGAGCACTGGAATGGGAGTACGCTGCCTGGCCCAATAGGCGGGGGTGGACCGAGAACATTCCACCCAGGTTCTGAACAAGGAACTGCAAGACAAGGGCTTCCTGGTTACCTCTACCGAGGACATCATCAATTGGGCCGGCACCGGTTCGCTGCACTGGATGACCTTCGGGCTTGCATGTTGCGCGGTCGAGATGATGCATACCTCCATGCCCCGCTATGATCTGGAACGCTTTGGGACGGCCCCCCGCGCCACCCCGCGCCAGTCGGACCTGATGATCGTGGCCGGCACGCTGACCAACAAGATGGCGCCGGCGCTGCGCAAGGTCTATGATCAGATGCCGGAACCACGTTACGTGATATCGATGGGGCTATGCGCAAATGGCGGCGGGTATTACCATTACAGTTATTCCGTCGTCCGCGGCTGTGACCGTATCGTGCCGGTCGATGTCTATGTACCCGGCTGCCCCCCAACAGCCGAGGCGCTGCTGTATGGCATCCTGCAGCTTCAACGCAAAATTCGCCGTACCGGGACCATTGTACGCTAAGCGGCTGATATGTCAGAACAACTGAATGAACTTGGCACACTATATCGAGACAAAGCGCCCCGATTGCATCCTGGCCTGGAAGTGAGCCAAGGCGAGCTGACCATGAACGTGGCGCAAAACAACCTCGTGGCCTTGTAGAATTTCTCAGGCATGACGCGACCTGTCGGTTTTCTACGCTGGTGCATATTACCGCGTGGATTATCCGGGCCGCGCCAAGCGGTTCGATGTGGTATATCATTTCCTTTCGATGTATCAGAACCAGCGGATCCGCCTGCGCAGGCACCCGTGAGGAAAATATGGCGCCATCTATCGTCTCGGTCCATCCGTCCTCCAACTGGTTTGAACGGGAGGTGTTCGACATGTTTGGCGTGTTGTTTGCGGTGGACCCTGACCTGCGCCGGATCTGCTGACGGATTATGGCTTCCGGGGTTATCCGCTGCGCAAGGATTTCCCAACGACCGGCTATACTGAAGTCCGCTATGACGAAGTCGAAAAGCGCGTGATGTACGAACCTTGTCAGCCTGGTGCAGGAATACCGCCAGTTCGATTTCATGGCGCCGTGGGAAGGGGCGGAATATATTCTTCCCGGCGATGACAAGACCGCACCTGACGGTCATGTGAGCAAGGACGCGAAATAATGGGCGGCATCTGGTGGTTGATCCTGTTCCGGCCCTCACGATCATCCCCGATGGTAAAGATCTTGCCATTCTTCGGGATCAACAAATATTGGTCCGTGGCCTGCGTGATCCCTTTCGGCACCATCGGGTTGCTGTGGTGGGTCGGCCTCAAACTAACCGAGCTGGAGCGTAAATGATGGACGGCACCAAAGGTTTTGAAGACGCCCTGAGTACCGGCGAACAGAGAGATCCGCAATTTCAACATCAACTTTGGCCCGCAGCACCCTGCGGCCCACGGCGTTCTGCGTTCTGGTGCTTGAGCTGGACGGCGAAATTGTCGAGCGTTGCGATCCGCATATCGGCCTGCTGCACCGGGGCACGGAAAAGCTGATGGAAAGCTCGGACGTACCTGCAAAACCTGCCGTATTTCGACCGGCTTGATTATGTGGCCCCGATGAACCAGGAACACGCCTGGTGTCTGGCTATTGAAAAGCTGACCTGGGGACGCAGGTGCCGCGCCGCGCGTCGTTGATTCGCGTCGCTCGAACTCCGAAATCGGGGCGCATCCTGCTCGCATTTGCTGAATGTCACGACGCAGGCGATGGACGTTGGCGCGCTGACCCCGCCGCTTTGGGGGTTTGAAGAACGCGAAGATCTGATGATCTTTTATGAACGCGCCTGTGGTGCGCGTCTGCACGCAGCCTATTTCCGCCCCGGTGGGGTGCATCAGGATCTGCCTGTCCGGATCTGCTGGATGATATCGAAAAATGGGCAGAGAAATTCCTCTCCAAATATTCATGGTCGATATCGACAACCTGCTGACCGAAAATCGCATCTTCAAACAGCGCAACGCCGATATTGGCGTGGTGACAGAACAGGATATTCATGCTGTACGGCTGCTGCGGCAGGCCCTCGTCGAGCACGCGCCTAATGGTGCTGTTGACGTCGTTGGTCACGTCGACTTCGCGGCGCCAGTCCTGCACCAGTTTCTCGTGCAGGGGCGCCAGCAACTGCTTCGCGCTGGCCTTCACCATCTCCCGCTGTTCGTCGGTCAGCCAGGACGGGCTGGGTGAGCAGATCGAGGACCGCCAGTTCCTCCTCGGTCATCTCTTCACGTACCGCGCGCTCTTCTTCAGCGGTCAGCGTCTTCGAAAGCTCGATGAGACGGCGGAGGTATTCGTCGCTGTTAACGCTGCCATCGTTGTAGTCCGAGATCAGCTGCTCGATCCGTTCGACCAGTTCGTAGCGGGTGGGGTTGCGCAGCGCGGCGCTGATCGCGTGCTGGCGGAGCAGTTGGGCGAGCCGGTCGGTCTCCGCGCGCTTGCGGCCGGCCAGCTTCCTGGCCATTCCCTCGAAGTCGATCTGCGACAGGTCGATCAGCGGGTCGGGCTTCGTGCCGTCAGCTGCGGCGCGAATGACGTACTCCTCCGCGCCCACGGAACGGTCGAGCAGCGCATCCACAGCGTCCGACACATCGGAGATGTCGGCCTTCGGCGGGCGGGTCACCTCAGCGATCCGTTCGGCCAGCACCCGAACCGCGGCGACGGTGCGCTGCTGGGCAGCGGCCTTCGGGTTGGGCAGCAGCGCCTTGAACAGCTTGCGAACCAGGCGCGCCTTGCCCATGAAGTCGTTGCGAGTCTCCTCGTCCACCAGGAACGCCTCGACCGCGGCGTCGCGCATCGCGACGTGGACGAAACCTTCCGCGTCACGCATGGCGATCAGGTCCACGCCCGCGCCGGCGCAGAACGAGACCAGCGCGCTGACCGCGGTGTCGAGCTCGGCCGCCAGCGCATCGATGATCTCGATCGGTGACTCGCTGGTCCCCGCCGCGCCGTAGATCGCGAGTGCCTTCTCCAGGTTCCGGAAGACGCCGACGTAGTCGACGATCAGGCCGTTGTCCTTGTCGGGAAGACCCGGTTGGCCCGCGCGATGGTCTGCATCAGCGTGTGGTTCTTCATCGGCCGATCGAGATAGACCGTGGAGACGCTGGGCGCGTCGAAGCCGGTCATCCACATGGCACACACGAAGACCAGCCGCAGCGGGTCGTCGGCGTCCTTGAACTTCTCCGCCAGGTCCTCGCGGTTCATCCGCTCCCGGTGGGGCCGGATGTCAAGACCTTGGTCGTCGAGCATCTTCAGCTCGTTCTGGCTCTGCGAGACCACGACCGCCATGTCGGTGGTCTCCATCAGCTCGATCCGCGAGGCGAGCCACGGCCGCTCCAGCTCCGGGAGAGCGTCGTGCCGCGCCTTCAGCTCGGTCAGGTGCTCGGCCCACGCGTCCTTGACCAGGTCATGCATCCGTACGGCGGCGGCCTTGTCGAGCCCGACATACATCGCCTTGCCCGAGAAGCCACGGCCCACAAAGTGCCGCACCAGATCAGAAGCGAGCGTCTTCAGCCGATCCGGGCGAGTGAGAGCGTGTACGCCGTCCCGAATTCCCGGGCCAGCTGCCCTCGGCGTCCTCGTCGAGCTCGGCCGCCTCCAACAGCGCATCGAGTTCGTCGGAGAAGTCCTCGTTGACCAGCTGGAGCTCGGGGATCCGGTTCTCGTAGTAGAGCGGCACCGTGGCGCCGTCCTCGATGGCGTCGCGGAAGTTGTAGATGCTGACGTAGTCGCCGAACTGCTCCGGGTCGCCTGCTCCTCCCCCGCGATCAGCGGGGTGCCGGTGAAGCCCATCATCGAGGCATTGGGCAGCGCCATGCGCATGTTGAGCGCGAGGGTGTCGTACTGGCTGCGGTGGGCTTCGTCGGTGATCACGATGACGTCCGAGCGGTCCACAGCACCGGCATCGTCTGCTCGCCCTTGGCCGGCTGGAACTTCTGGATCAGCGTGAACACATAGCGGTGGTCTGCTGCCAGCAGCTCCCGGAGGTTCGCGATCGACTCGGCGTGCACCTTCGCCTCGGGCGGGACCGCGCCGGCGTCGGCGAACTCACCGTGCAGCTGGTCGTCGAGCTCCTTGCGGTCGGTGACCATCACGAACGTCCACTTGCCCGCAACCTGTCGCAGCACCTTCTGGGTGAACCACAGCATCGACAGCGACTTGCCCGACCCCTGGGTGTGCCAGAAGACACCCAACCGCTTGTCCTGCTCGGCGCGAGCCCGGTGCAGGTTGTCGATCGCGGCGTTGACGCCGAGGTACTGGTGCGACCGGGCCAGGATCTTGATCAGCCCACCAGGGCGCTCCATGAACGCCACGAAGTTCTCGAACAGGTCGAACAGCACCCGCGGTTCGCAGGTGCCGCGCAGCGCCGTCTCCAGCTCGACCCGGCCGCGCTTGCCGGTGGCGTCGATGACCTTCCAGTCGCCGAAGAACTCCCAGGGCGCGTACGTGGCCCCGACTCGCGCCTGGCTGCCGTTGGACAAGCAGCACCAGGCAGTTGGGGACAAACAGCTGCGGGATCGTGTCGCGGTAGTCGGTGAGGTTGTCGTCGTAGGCCGACTTGACCGACTGGTTGGGCTCCTTGAACTCCATGAGCACCAGCGGCACCCCGTTGACGAACAACGCGATGTCCAGCCGGCGGCTGTGCAGGTGGCCCTTCACCCACATCTGCTGCACGGCGAGCAGGTCGTTGTTGGCGGGGTCGCTCAGGTCGAGGTAGCGCAGCGTCTCGATGCGCTTGTCGCCCTGCTCGTCGGTCCACTCGGCCCGGTAGCCGTCCCGCAGCAGGTCGTAGACCTCGCGGTTGGCGCGCACCCGGTCCATGATTGAGCGGTCCTTGCTGATCGCCTCGACCGCCTCGTCGATGACCAGGTCGGGAACATGAGCCGCGTTGAGCTTGCGCATCGAGAACCGCAGCTGGTGCGTGAGAACGACGTCGTGCTGGCTGTCACGACCAAGGGTGCCCTGCGCGCCAAAGGTCTCTTGAAACGCGTCGACGGGAGCCCACCCGAGCTCTGCGAGCAGCATCATGCTCGGCTTCTCGACGTAGTCGTACTCCGGCCCCCGCGGCAC
>CAVSLU010000017.1:0-114360 GCA_963728645.1 uncultured Alphaproteobacteria bacterium
AAGCACGCCCCTTGCCGATTGAGAACCCAAATTTTACGTGAAGCTTCAAGATGCCGAATATTCGCCACCTTTATCGGCATTTAGCCGCGGCGCGGTTGTGGCCTTGTGGCAATTTCCTTAAGCAAACCGCCAACACCCATACCCGCGATATCGCGGGCTGTGACATCAATGCCGCATACCACCCGTGACAGGACCCAATCTGCCCCGTTCAGCGCAGGAGAACGCGCACATCCGGGCAGTCCGATCACCTTGCGTGCGCCAAGACTGCCCAAGAACAAAAGGTTACCCGGATCGACCGGCATCCCGAAACGCGCCACCTGACCGCCTGCGGCCCGCAATGCTGCGGGCGCGACATCATCAATGTCAGAGGTCGCGGACCCTGTCAGGATCAGGATCAAAGTGGTCGTAGCGGCTGCAATCGCGTGGTGCAGTGCTGCCGTCTTATGGGGCACCATGACGACATCGCCCAGCGTGACGTTCAGCGCAGCCAGACGATCAGCGATCGCCGCGCGCCCCTTGTCGCCTGCGCCGCCGTCGATTTCCGTTATGATCAACGTGGCATCGGGCACACATGGGGCGGCCAGCCGGATGGCGGCGCGGCCCGCAGCACAGGCGCGGGCCAGATCCGTTTCGGCCACGGCATAAGAGATGATCTTGATCGTGGCGACCATGCCGCCCGCGCCCATCTGCTGAAAATTCGGCACTGTGGCCAGCGTGATCATCGGATGAACTGCATTGACCGCCTCAAGGGCCGCGACATCCAGCACGGCAACCCCCGGCCCCTCTGCCAGCAGGTTCACGCGGCCGGTAAAGGCGTTGGTCTGGCTCAGGTGCGGATGATCCGCCAACAGCGCCGTGGCAAGCCGTGCCGCAGCGGTATTTTCATCCACATCGCCGGGGGCCAGCCGGGCGACGGTGATTTCGTCAATTCCGGCCTTTTGCAACTGCGCGATGTGATCTTCGGTCAGCCGCAGGCCCTTGCGCAGCCGCCCCTTTGGCAGGGCGATGGAATGGGCCAGCAGCGCGTGTGCGGCGTCTTTCGTGGGGATGGTGCCGAACTTCACGGTTTTCTCAGGCTCTGCACCATCTGTGCCAGAATAGATACCGCGATTTCCGGCGGGCCGGCAGCACCGATATCCAGGCCGACCGGCCCTGCGATCCGGGCAATGTCCGCTTCGCTAAAGCCCGCGTCCTCAAGCCGTGAAACGCGCGCGGCGTGGGTGCGTTTGGACCCGAGCGCCCCGATATAGAACGCCCCCGACCGCAAGGCGATGTGCAGGGCGGGATCGTCCAGCTTGGGGTCGTGGGTCAGCAGAACGACAGCACTGCGGGTGTCCACGCCCACGTCTTTCAAGGCGGCATCGGGCCAATCATTGATCACGCGGGCGCCCGGAAAGCGGGCCTGAGATCCGAACGCCTCGCGGGGGTCGATCACGATGGGGTCGAACCCCGCGATTTGCGCCATCGGGACCAACGCCTGGGCGATGTGCACGGCCCCCACAAGGATCAGCCGAAGCGGCGGATTGTGAATGGCCACAAACGTGTCGCCGTCTTCCTCGACGCCCGACCGGTCCATCCGAAAGCGGTTGTCATACCCGTCGCGCACCAGCCGCGCGCCGCGACCACCGTCGCCCAGCGAAACCGCATAGCCCACAGGCTGGCGATCCGCCCGCGCCTTGACCAGTTCCGCCAGAATATCGAACGGCATGCCTTTTTCGCCGATGGGTTCCACCAGCACGCGGATCTTGCCGCCGCAGGCCAGCCCGACGGCAAAGGCATCGCCGTCGCTGACACCGTATTCGAGAACCCGCGATGTCCCGTCCTCCAACGCCTCAAGCGCCTCGACCACCACAGCGCCCTCGACGCACCCCCCCGAGACGGAGCCCTGCATCTCTCCGTCGCCGGAGATCGCAAGCTGCGCCCCGACGCGGCGCGGCGCGGAACCCCATGTTTCAATCACCGTGGCCAAGGCGGCCCCGCGCCCGGCTTGCGCCCAGGCATAGGCCCGTTCGGGTGCGTCCTCGAAAATGTCCATGATGGTGAGCTCCTCAATGACTGGCTGCATGACTGGCCGGTTTGTTTCCTCTATGTAAGGCTTGGCCCGCCAACGCTCAATGAGATAACTTGCACGCGCCCCGCTGCATCACTACATCTGAGGCATTGACGCCCCAGACGGAGACACCCCATGGCCATGCAAGCCCGCGAAATCGAAGACCTGCTGCGCGCAAGTTTTCCCAACGCAAAGATCACCGTCGAAGGCAATGACGGTGTCCACATGTCCGCGATGGTGGTGGACGAAAGTTTTCGCGGCCTGAACCGCGTGCAGCAGCAGCGTGCCGTCTATGGGGCGCTCAAGGGCAAGATGGACGGCCCCAGCGGCGAGTTGCACGCGCTGGCGCTGACCACCAAGGCACCGGACTAGACCGATGGACCTGACCCTTGTGGTGATCCTGTGCGTTCTGGTGCTGATCGTGGCGGTGCTGCGGGGCCTGCAAGCCCTGCGCCACACCCGCGACACCGAGCGGGGATCGGCACCGGGCAAGGGCTATCACGAAATAGACGCCACCTATCACTCTGGCGGTGGCGGGGGCGGACACCAGACAACCTACCGGATCCCCCGCGACCCGCAGGAATACGCAAAACGTTTTATACCGAAGGACAAATGACATGACGGACGCGACAACAAAGATCAAAGAGACCATCACCGGCAACGATGTGGTCCTTTTCATGAAAGGCACCAAGGAAATGCCGCAATGCGGGTTTTCCTCGCGGGTGGCGGGTGTATTGAACTACATGGGCGTGAATTTTGCCGATGTGAATGTGCTGGCAGACGAGGACGTGCGCCAGGGGATCAAGGATTTCTCGGACTGGCCCACCATTCCACAGCTTTACGTCAAAGGCGAATTCGTTGGCGGATGCGACATCATCACCGAGATGACTTTGTCGGGTGAACTGGACACGCTGTTCTGCCGAGAACGGTGTGACATTCGACCAGGATGCCGCCGACAAGATCCGTGAAGCCAACGGGTAATCCGGCTTTGGCCCTGCCTCTGCTTCGGGAGGGGCGGGCCTTGCCATGACGGCCGCACCGCGTGGTGCGACCGAAGGCGCTGAGCCATGCAACCGGTTATCCGGCAAGATCTCGTATCACCGGTTGATCAGAATATAGAGGGCGCTGACCGTCCATGTCGTAAAGACGATGAACGTTCCCAAAAACGTAAACGGCATTTCATGAATGTTCGAGGCGTTGGAAATCCTGTTGGCAAGTCTGGTCACCACACCGATGCACTTCAGGGCCCAACCGAACACAACGCCCAGGCCCAGAATTACCGATGTGTAAATGATTGAAAACGTCGAAACGATCGACGATAGCATCAAAATATTAGCTGAAAGAGTAACATAAATCCTTTTTTTATCATGGATGTGTGACATGGCGACGCGACATTTTTCTGGAAAAAGCTCCAGATAGGAAGCTGCATTAGCCCCGGTGCACAGGTCCCGATAGGTATCGACATAAGCATCCACCAAAATCGCCGCTGACATGAAGGAAAGGGCGACAAAAAACGCGACAAGGGAAAGGCAACCGGACAGGATGAAATAGCCTAGGATCCTGAAAATGATCGGGGCCTTTGATATCCTTGGTCTTTTTGTTGCGATAAACAGAACGCGGCCAATCCAAAAGGTAGCGAGATCAAATATGAACGTCACAAACACGCCGCTGGGGATAAGCACTATAATCAGTGCTTGTTCCCCAACCGTAAGCGTTGAGAACCTTGCGATTATGGGATCTGTCGCAAAGAAATAAATACCGAATATCACGAACAAGAGTGCGGAGCCGTACAGCACTCTCTTTTTCCTGATCCGTTCGGCGGTACAGAAAAAGCCAATGATGGCTTTTGACATTTTAACCGCGAAACCTGAAAAATCGGCGTCATGAGTAGCCAAAAAGGTACCAAGACACCTGATTTTTTGTCGCTTTATTCAGTAAAACATCCCAAATTGCGAAAAGGCTTATCGCCCCTCCGATCACTGAAAGTTCTTGCAAAAAAATCAATTTCGGGCGCTCCGCGGCCGCCCACAAATTTTGTGATCAGCTTGCCAATAGTACGCTGCGTGCCTGGCCACAGACATCCGGTCTCTCTGCGCAGCCAAATGTGCCTGGGATTATCCCGACGCCTTGTCCTCGATCTCGGCGGCAAGTGCCTCGGCGCGGGCGGCGATTTCGGCAAGGCCGTCGTTGACCGAAGGCGGGATCACCGGCACTTCGATGCGTTCGGGTTCGACCACCACGTTGCGCAGCCCTGCCAGTTCGGCTTCGCGTTCGGCCAGCTCGCCGCGTACTTCGGCGATCTTGTCTTCGACGCTTGCGGTCTTGTCCGCCAGCAGCAGGCCCGCCATCAGCAACATCCGCGCTTCGGGCATACGGCCCACCTGATCCGACAGCACCTGCGCTTCGTCATCCAGCATTTTGGCGGCGGCATGCAGATAGCTTTCCTCGCCTTCCTGGCACGAAACCTCGAATTGGCGACCGCCGATTGAAATGGTGACCTCGGGCATCAGGCGTTCTCCTCTGCGGCGTCAACAAGGGGGGTGAGGGCAGACAGGATCGCGTCGGCTTCGGCAATGTCTGCGCTGCGGGCAGCCCGCAAGGCTTCGAGTTCGGCCAGCATGGCCTTGTTGATCAGGTGCGGCTCGCCCACGCCTTGGGCGTTCGCTTCTCGCAGGGCTGCGCAGGCATCGGTCAACTGGCCGTTGGCGCGACGCACCTGTTGCAATTGTACATCCAGCTTCTTGACCCGCGCTTCATCCATCTGCGCCTTGTTGGCCCGCGCCTCTGCCGCGTCAAGTTTCGACTGCATCTCGGCCACGTCCGTTTCCAGCCGCCCCTTCAGCGCTTTGACACGTTCGGTAAGCTGCGCATTGGCCAGTCGTTCATCCTCAAGCGCCTGCGCCAGATCCGGCGCGTCGTCTTTCACGGCGGTCAGTTTTTCCAACCCGCGCGAGGCCCGTTCCATGGCCGCAATGATGCGACCCTGTACTTCATCAATGTTGCTCATCCCCGGTTTCCCTCGCCAGACGTCTTTTTGATACATTGCCAACCATCGAATCGGTGGTCAACGCTGTTTGCCCGATCCTACCCAAACCGATGGCGAAATACTGCCCCTTTAAGAACAACGTCTTGCGCAGGGCCGCTTGGCCCCCTGTCAGAGGACCGGCTGGCCCTTGATCTTTGCGGGGTGGCTGGTATTGATCGCGCCAACCAACCTATCCCCCCTGATAAGGAAGTCTGCCCCGTGGATATGAACGCCCTCGCGAAAGCGCACCCCGAGCATTGGTCGAAAGCGACCGCCATTCGCGCCCTGACGCTGGATGCCGTTGCCGCTGCAAATTCCGGCCATTCGGGCATGCCGATGGGCATGGCGGATGTCGCGACCGTGCTGTTTGAAAAGCACCTCAAATTCGATGCCGCCAACCCGCTTTGGCCCGACCGCGACCGGTTCATCCTGTCGGCGGGCCACGGTTCAATGCTGATCTATGCGCTGCTGCATCTGGTGGGAGATGTGCAGTTCCCCCTCGAAGAGATCCGGAATTTCCGGCAGATGGGCGCGCGGACGGCGGGACATCCCGAAAACTTTCTGGCGGATGCGATTGAAACCACCACCGGCCCGCTGGGTCAGGGCATTGCGAATTCCGTAGGCTTTGCGATGGCCGAAGAAATCCAGCGCGCGCAGTACGGCAAGAAAATCGTCGATCACTATACCTATGTGATCTGCGGCGACGGCTGCCTTATGGAAGGCGTCAGCCAAGAGGCGATCGCCCTTGCGGGCCGCCACAAGCTGAGCAAGCTGATCGTGATGTGGGACAACAACGACATCACCATCGACGGCCCCGTCAGCCTGTCTGACACGACCGATCAGGTGGCGCGTTTCAAGGCCGCAGGCTGGCACGTGATCGAAATCGACGGCCATAACCCCGTTGAAATCGATGCCGCACTGACGCAGGCCCGCGGCTCTGATCTGCCGTCGATGATTGCGTGCAAAACGCATATCGCCTTGGGTCACGCGGCGCAGGACACCTCTAAGGGTCACGGGGCGCTGACCGACGCCGACCAGATGGCCGCCGCAAAAGCCGCCTATGGCTGGACCACCGATATTTTCACCGTGCCAGCCGACATCAAGGCCGCGTGGGAAGCCATCGGCAAACGCGGTGCCGACGACCGCCGCGCCTGGGAAGAACGGTTCGATGCCATGTCGCGCACCAAGCGCGAGGAATTCAACCGTGCGTTGGCCGGTGACACCCCCAAGAAGTTGAGCGCCACCATCAAGGCGTTCAAAAAGCAGATGTCGGAAGCGGCACCCAAGCTTGCCACCCGCGCCAGCAGCGAAAAGATGCTTGAAGTGCTGAACCCGCTTTATTCAGAAACCGTCGGCGGCTCGGCCGATCTGACCGGATCGAACAATACCAAGACGGCGGATCTGGGCGTGTTCGATACCGACAACCGGGGCGGGCGCTATGTCTATTGGGGCATCCGCGAACACGGCATGGCCGCTGCGATGAACGGCATGGCGCTGCACGGGGGCATCCGCCCCTATGGCGGCACTTTCATGTGTTTCACCGACTATGCACGCCCCGCGATGCGCCTTGCCGCGCTGATGAAGATCCCGACGGTTTTCGTCATGACCCATGACAGCATCGGTCTGGGCGAAGACGGCCCGACGCACCAGCCGGTCGAACATCTGGCGATCAGCCGGGCCACACCGAACACATATGTTTTCCGCCCCGCCGACACGGTGGAAACTGCTGAAGCCTGGGAAATCGCGCTGACGTCCAAAGACACGCCTTCGGTGCTGTCGCTGACGCGTCAGGGGCTGCCCGACCGTGCGGCTTGAGCATAAGAACAAGAACCTGACCGAACAGGGTGCCTATGTGCTGGCCGATGCCGAAGGCAAGCGGAGGTGATCCTGATCGCCACCGGGTCCGAGGTCGAGATTGCCCTTGCTGCCCGCGACATCCTGCAAGGCGAAGGCATCGGCACGCGCGTCGTGTCCATGCCCTGCATGGAGCTGTTCGCGGCACAGGACGAAGCGTATCGACGCAAGGTTCTGCCCGGCGGCCCCGTGCGCGTCGGCGTCGAAGCGGCAGTACGGCAAGGCTGGGACCGGTGGCTGACTCGGCGAGCGCGGCAAATGGAACAAGGCCGATTTCGTCGGCATGGACCGTTTCGGCGCGTCGGCCCCAGCGGAAGAACTGTTCGAGAAGTTCGGCATTACCGCCCGTAACGTAGCCGACAAAGCCAAGGCGCTGCTGTAAAATTAAGGTATGGCATTCGGTCGGGGGGCCACCGCCCCCCGCCACTTTCCAACCGCGTCGCTTAGGCGGTTTTCTTGTTGGCCTTGCCCCCCCCAAACACCGCTTGCCAAATCGGTGTGATGATTTTTTCCCCCACGGGGATCAGGATCAGCCCAAGCGCCAGCCCCAGCACACCGTCCATTGCGGCTTTCGCGCTCCACTCCGCCGCCGCTTGATAGGTTTCCGGCACCAGATGCGCAGCCGCAACGGCATAATCGTGGATCAGATGGCCCGGCGCGACAAAACCCATCTGCTCCAGCCCGTGGACAATGATCGATCCGCCCACCCATAACATTGCCGCCGTCCCGACCACCGTCAGAACCTTCAGGAAATAGGGCATCCCGCGCACCGTTCCGCGCCCGATGGCCCGGGTCAGCCCCAGATTGCCGTTTTGCGCAAGAAACAGCCCGATATCGTCCATTTTAACGATCACCGCGACCGATCCGTAGACGGCAATCGTGATCATCACCGCTGCCGCAGCAAGCGCGCCCGCCTCAAGCCAGAAATTGCTTTCGGGCAAGTTCGACAGGATGATCGTCATGATCTCGGCGGACAGGATGAAATCGGTCTTGATGGCACCTTGGGCCTTGCGCTCTTCCAACTTGGCGGGATCGTCGATCACCGCCTTGTCGCCTCCGGTTGACTTGCCTTCGTGGCCTGCCCCCCCGATGCCAAGCGCGTGGGCGACCTTTTCGGCCCCCTCGAAACACAGATACGCGCCGCCCAGCATCAGCAGCGGCGAAATCGCCCAAGGCGCGAAATTTGACAGGGCAAGCGCTGCGGGCAACAGGAACACCAGCTTGTTGCGCAAAGACCCCTTGGTGATGCGCCAGATGATCGGCAGCTCGCGGCTGGCCTCGAACCCGTGAACATATTTCGGCGTTACGGCGGCATCGTCAATGACGGCACCCGCAGCCTTTGCGCTGGCCTTGGTCGCCTGGCCAAACACGTCATCCACGCTGGCCGCCGCGACTTTGGCGATTGCAGCGACATCATCCAACAGGGCCAGTAAACCACTCATTCACACTCTCCACATTTCCAATCACAAAGGTAGCGTAGCGGGGGCACAAGGCAAAGCCCCCAAAAGCTTTACCGCTAACATCGACTTTTAACGCTAACATATGGATTCCAACCGCGTTTAGACCTTTCACCCCGGATCAGCCTACAGATATAGAACGCGACAAGACCACGATTATTGCCAAAGGAATCTCCCATGACAATCAAAGTCGGTATCAATGGATTTGGCCGTATCGGCCGGTGCACCCTGTCGCATATCGCAGCCTCGGGGCGCGACGACATCGAGGTGGTGCGCATCAACGCCACCGGTCCGCTTGAAACAGCCGCCCACCTGATCAAGTACAATTCGGTGCATGGCCGTTTCCCCGGCGAGGTGACTGTCGGCGAAGGAACCCTTGATCTGGGGCGTGGCCCGATGGAGGTGATGTCGACCTACAATATGGACGAATTGAACTGGGACGGCTGCGATGTCGTTCTGGAATGTACCGGCAAATTCAACGACGGCAACAAGGCCAAGGTGCATCTGGAACGCGGCGCACGCCGGGTCTTGCTGTCTGCGCCCGGCAAGAATGTGGACCGTACAGTTGTGTACGGCGTCAACGATGCCGAGCTGAGGGCGTCCGATATCATGGTCTCGAACGGGTCATGCACCACCAACTGTCTGGCCCCGATCGCCAAGGTGCTGGACGATGCGTTCGGCATCGAAAGCGGCATCATGACCACGATCCACAGTTACACAGGCGACCAGCCCACGCTGGACCGCCGCCACGATGATTTGTACCGTGCGCGGGCCGCAGCGATGGCGATGATCCCAACCTCGACCGGTGCCGCCAAGGCCTTGGGCGAGGTTCTGCCCGGCCTGAAGGGCAAACTTGACGGCTCTGCCATCAGGGTGCCAACGCCGAATGTAAGCGCGGTGGATCTGACGTTCACGGCCGCCCGCGATGTCACGGTGGACGAGGTCAACGCAGCCGTTTACGACGCCGTGCAAAACGGCATGGGCCATGTGCTGGCCTATGACCCCGAGAAAAAAGTATCCGTCGATTTCAACCACACCGAGCACAGCTCAATTTTTGCCCCAGATCAGACCCGCGTCGTCGGCAAGCGTCTGGTGCGTGTGCTGGCGTGGTACGACAATGAATGGGCGTTCTCTGTGCGGATGGCGGATGTGGCGGTCGCAATGGGCAAGCTGGGCTAAGACTTGCCCCCAAGGTGCCGCCCTGTCATATCAGGGGGGTGCCGGCCAAGGATGAAACCCCATGAACACACCTATCTCACTTTTTTTGGGGACATTGATCGTTGGAGGACTGATCGTCGATGCCGCGTTGTTTGGCAGCGATCACCTGGTTTTCCTGGTCAAAAAGTTTTTTGAGCTCGTCGAATGGATCGCTTTCTGGCGTTAGATCAGGACGCGCAAAGGCCCCTGCCCTTTGCCAGTATACATCCACATTGGCCGACCTTTCCCGATCAACGCGGCTCAAAGCCTGGCTTGGCGCGCGCAAATGGCGACCAGACCGGCACTTGACGGCGCTGGCCCTCTCACGGGCATCCGTTCAGCGATGCACGCAGATCTGCGTGGCGCTATGGCGCCGAAGGGGGCGGTCCAACTCCAAGGCCGGTACCCCCCACCTTGCGCGATCGCAAATCCGCGTGGGCGGCTATTTGGCAAACCGTTTCTTCAACTCGGTGTTGACGGCAGGGGTCACGAACTTGCTGACGTCTCCGCCGAGCCGTGCGATTTCCTTCACCAGTTTGCGCGATCGCCTGATGCTTGGCGTCGGCCATCAGGAAGACAGTCTCGATGCTGTCATCCAGCGTGCGGTTCATGCCAACCATCTGGAATTCGTACTCGAAATCCGCCACAGCCCGCAGGCCGCGGATGATGATCTGCGCCCCCACGTCGCGGGCGCAGTCGATCAGCAGGTTCTCGAACGGATGCACGACGATCTCGGTCCCGGTCTGTTCGGCCAGCGGCGCGCATTCGGCCTTGATCATCGCCACCCGTTCCTCCAAGCTGAACAGCGGCCCCTTGTCGCGGTTGATCGCAACCCCGATCACCAGCCGGTCGACCAGCGAACAGGCCGCGCCGTGATGATGTCGATATGGCCAAGGGTGACCGGATCGAAAGTGCCGGGATAAAGCCCAATGCGCATAGGGCAGTCCTCGTGTTTTCGTTCGGAACGTCGGTGCAAGCAACCATTTGCGCGCCGAAAACTGCAACGGCTATTCGACAGGGCCTCAGTGCCCCATGATCATGCCTTCCAGCGCATCCTTCTCCATCGACAGTTCCGTCAGCCGCGCCTTGACCACGTCGCCGATGGAGATCAGGCCGATCATCACGCCGTCCTCCACCACCGGCATGTGGCGGAACCGGCCGTCGGTCATCTTGGTCAGCATCGCGTCAGACCGCTCGCTCCTTGGTGCAGGTGACCAGCTTGCGGGTCATCAGTGTCTCGACGGCTGGCTCGTCAGGCACGTGCCACCCGTGCCGGCCGAGCTCGCGCACGATGTCGCGTTCCGACAGGATGCCCTCCGGCGACTTGCCGTCGCGTCGAGATCACCAGCGTCCCGATCCGTTTCTCCGACAAGATCTTCGCCGCCTCGGATACCAGCATCGCCCGGCGTCACCGTGACCACACCTGTCATCGGCCTTGGATTTCAGAATCTGTGACACGATCATCGCCGGCCTCCTCCCGTCAACTATGTTACGCTCTGACCCAAGCGTTCTCCGCGTACTGCGCTGTCCTGTCAAGCGATTGCCTCCAGCCGGCGCAACTTCGGCCGCGCGATCCCCGCAGCCAGCGCCTCGGCAAAGCGGTCAGCCGGTCCGACCGCCGGTCGTCCGCATGCCGCACCAGGTAGAATGCCCGGGTCAGCGCAACCTCGTCCGTCAGCACCCGCCGCAGCCGGGCGCGAAGGGCAGCGCGAAATCATGCACGATGCCGACCCCGCCGCCCTGCCGGAGCATCTTCAACTGCACCGACACCGAATTCGACGCCAGCGGCACCCGCGTCCGCGCCAAGCTCGGCCAGATAGTCCAGCTCGCGGTCGAAGATCATGTCGGGGATATAGCCGACAACGCGATGCGCCTGCAGATCGGCAACCCGTTCGAGCTGCGGTGCGCGGCGAGATAGCCGTCCGCTGCCGCCAGATGCAGGCGGTAGTCGGTGATCTTCTGCACCGTCAGCCGGCCGGCGTCGGGCGGCGCTGACCGCGATCGCCATGTCGGCCTCGCGCCGGGACAGGTTCACCACGCGCGGCAGCGCGACGATCTGGATCTCCAGCCCGGGGTGTCGTCCGCCGGATCGCGGCGCAGACCTGCGGCAGCAGGAAATTGGCGCAGCCGTCCGGCGCGCCGATCCGGATCTGCCCCGCCAAGCCGCTGTCCGACGGCTCTGCCACCAGTCCGCCGTGGCACCGCGCATCGCCTGTTCGGCCGCTTCCGCGCGCGTCAGCAGCTGGGCGCCCGCCTCGGTCAGCGCATAGCCCTGCGGCGATTTCACGAACAGCGCCGCGCCCAGGTCCGCCTCCAGCCGCGCGATCCGGCGGCCCAGCGTGGCCGGGTCCAGCCGCAGGACCTGCCCGGCCCCCGACAGGCTTTCGCGCCCGCGCCACGGCCAGAAACACCCGCAGATCATCCCAATTGCGCACATGCCACGCGGTCCCATCTGCATTTTGCAAAATCCGGCTTTCGCAAGACCTGGCCCCTGTTCGCACGCCGCAGACGCTGACCCCTCGTTTCATTTTGCAATACTGCAAACTTTTGAAATCTTGCCCCTTTCACAATGATTTTTGCAAGGCTACCTTCGCGCCAAGCACTTTCGGAGGATCCCATGCAAGACCTGACCCATTACATCGACGGCGCACATGTCAAGGGCACCTCGGGCCGCTTTGCCGACGTCTTCAACCCCGCCACCGGCGAGGTGCAGGCCAAGGTGCCGCTGGCCAACGCGGACGAGCTGGACCAGGCCGTGGAGATACGCCGCCGGCAGCGCAGCCCGCCTGGGCCGCCGTCAACCCGCAGCGCCGTGCGCGCGTGATGATGAAATTCGTCGACCTGCTGAACCGCGACATGGACAAGCTGGCCGAGGCGCTGTCGCCGCGAACACGGCAAGACCTTGCCCGACGCCGCGGGCGACGTGCAGCGCGGGCTCGAGGTCGTCGAATACTGCATCGGCGCGCCCGCAACTGCTGAAGGGCGAGTTCACCGACAGCGCCGGCCCCGGCATCGACATGTATTCCATGCGCCAGCCGCTGGGCGTCTGCTGCGGGCATCACGCCGTTCAACTTCCCCGCCATGATCCCGATGTGGATGTTCGCCCCCGCCATCGCCTGCGGCAACGCCTTCATCCTCAAGCCGTCCGAGCGTGACCCCTCCGTGCCGCTGATGCTGGCCGAACTGATGGAAGAGGCGGGCCTGCCCAAGGGCATCCTGCAGGTCGTCAACGGCGACAAGGAAGCGGTGGACGCGATCCTCGACCATCCCGTGATCCAGTCGGTCGGCTTCGTCGGCTCGACCCCGATCGCCGAATACATCTATGGCACGCGGCTGCTCCAACGGCAAGCGGGTGCAGTGCTTCGGCGGCGCCAAGAACCACATGATCATCATGCCCGACGCCGACATGGACCAGGCCGCCGACGCGCTGATCGGCGCGGGCTACGGCGCTGCGGGCGAACGCTGCATGGCGATTTCGGTCGCCGTGCCGGTGGGCGACGAGACCGCCGACCGGCTGATCGAAAAGCTGGTGCCGCGCATCGAGAAGCTGAAGGTCGGCCCCTACACCGTCCGGCAAGGACGTGGATTACGGCCCCGTCGTGACCGCCGCCGCCAAGGCGAATATCCTGAACGTCTGGTGCAGATCCGGCATCGACCAGGGCGCCGAGCTGGTCGTCGACGGCCGCGACTTCAAGCTGCAGGGCTACGAGGACGGCTTTTTCGTCGGCCCGCACCTGTTCGACCACGTGACCAAGGACATGGACATCTACAAGAAGGAAATCTTCGGCCCCGTCCTGTCGACCGTCCGCGCCAAGACCTACGAAGAGGCGCTGGGCCTGGCGATGGACCACGAATACGGCAACGGCACCGCGATCTTCACCCGCGACGGCGACGCGGCGCGCGATTTCGCCGACCGGGTCAATGTCGGCATGATCGGCATCAACGTGCCGATCCCGGTGCCGCTGGCCTATCACACCTTCGGCGGCTGGAAGAAATCGGTCTTCGGCGACCTGAACCAGCACGGCCCGGACGCGTTCAGGTTCTACACCCGGACCAAGACGGTCACCTCGCGCTGGCCATCGGGCATCAAGGAAGGTGGCGAATTCAACTTCAAGCCGATGGACTGATCCATCACCCCCTGCCCCGGACATTGCGCCGGGGCGGGACCACCATCAAGGGGGCGTCATGCAGTCAGACTTCACCATCGGGATCGAGGAAGAATATCTGCTGGTCGACCTCGACAGCCATGCGCTTGCTGCGGCACCCGACGCGCTGATGGCCGCCTGCAAGGCCGATCTGGGCGATCAGGTCAGCCCGGAATTCCTGCAATGCCAGATCGAAGTGGGCACAAAGGTCTGCGGATCGGTTGCCGAAGCCCGCAAAGACCTGGCCCACCTGCGCCGCCGCATCGCGCATCACGCCAAGGCGCATAACCTTGCCCCTATTGCCGCCGCCTGCCACCCGTTTTCCAACTGGAAGAATCAGGATTTCACCGAGAAAGACCGTTATTCCAAACTTGAGGATGAACTGGCCGGTGTTGCCCGGCGTATGTTGATCTGCGGGATGCACGTGCATGTCGGGGTCGAGGACAACAGCCAGCGGATCGACCTGATGCCGCAACTGTCCTATTTCCTGCCCCACCTGCTTGCCCTCTCTGCATCCTCGCCATTTTGGCAGGGTGATGACACGGGTCTTGCCTCATATCGTTTGTCGGTGTTCGACAACATGCCCCGCACCGGACTGCCCCCGCATTTTCCCAGTTGGGAAGCCTATGCGCGCACCACCGGCACCCTTATCGACCTGAACATTATCCCCGACACCAGCAAGATCTGGTGGGATCTGCGCCCCTCTGACGCCTACCCGACGCTTGAGACGCGGATCTGCGATGTCACCCCGCGTCTTGAACACGCCCTGGGGCTGGCCGCAATCAACCAAACGCTGGTGCGCATGTTGCTGCGGTTGAAAGACAGCAATCTGCGTTGGCGCACCTATGACCGTTTTCTGATCTCGGAAAACCGGTGGCGGGCGCAACGCTATGGCACCGACGCAGGCCTTATCGACTTTGGCCGGGGCGAAATCATCCCGTTTCCCGATCTTTTCGATGACCTGATCGCCCTTCTGGCCGAGGACGCAGAAGCGCTTGGTTGCCTTGATGAAATTTGCGGTCTGCGAGACGTTGCGGAAAAGGGCACCAGCGCCGCACGGCAGCGCCGCGTGCACGCCGCAGCCAGCACCCAAGACCCCGGCCCCGCAGTCGTGAAACATCTGATCGAGGAGTATCACGCCGATCTGTAGGCTTGCGCCCTTGGCCGGGGTCGCTACAATTAAACAACCGTTCAATTCGACCGATCTGAGGAGGGATCACCCGATATGGATTTCGCATTATCCGAAGAACAAACCGCCATTTTTGATATGGCCTATGGCTTTGGCCAAGACCATATCGCCCCACACGCGCGCGATTGGGAGAAAGAAGGCACCATCCCGAAGTCGCTTTGGCCCAGGATCGCAGAGCTGGGATTTGGCGGGCTTTACGTGTCAGAGGACGCGGGCGGATCGGGGCTCAGCCGTCTGGACGCCACGCTGGTGTTCGAGGCGCTGAGCATGGCGTGCCCGTCGGTTGCTGCCTTCCTGTCGATTCACAACATGTGCGCCAAAATGCTGGACAGTTTCGCAGGTGATGCCCTGAAGGCGCGGATCATGGACGATGTATTGTCGATGAATACGGTTCTCAGCTATTGTCTGACCGAACCGGGATCAGGGTCGGACGCGGCTGCGCTCAAGACGAAGTGCACGCGCACAAACGATGGCTACACCCTGAACGGCACGAAATCCTTTATCTCTGGCGGGGGGTATTCAGACGCCTATGTCGCGATGGTGCGCACGTCGGATGACGGCGCTGCGGGCGTATCGACCGTTTACGTCGAAGACGGGGCACCAGGCCTTAGCTTTGGCGGGCTTGAGGACAAGATGGGCTGGCGCAGTCAGCCGACCGCGCAAGTGCAGTTTGACAACTGCAATATCCCTGCCGAAAATCTGGTGGGTGAAGAGGGAAAAGGTTTCAAATACGCGATGATGGGGCTGGACGGCGGCCGTTTGAACATCGCCGCCTGTTCGCTGGGTGCCGCACAGACCGCGCTGAACGCCACGCTGGATTACATGGGCGAGCGCAAAGCCTTCGGCCAGCCGATTGACCAGTTTCAGGGCCTGCAATGGCGTCTTGCCGACATGGAGATCGAGCTGCAAGCGGCGCGCACCTTCCTGCGACAGGCGGCTTGGAAGCTGGATACGGGCGCACCCGATGCGACCAAGTTCTGCGCGATGGCCAAAAAGTTCGTCACCGAAGCGGGCAGCAAGGTGGTGGACCAATGTCTGCAACTGCATGGCGGATATGGCTACCTTGCCGACTATGGTATCGAAAAGCTGGTGCGCGATCTGCGGGTGCACCAGATCCTGGAGGGCACCAACGAAATCATGCGCGTGATTGTTGCGCGGGATATGTTGAAGAACAGATGACCGATATTTCCATCCGCATCACCGGCCGCGCGGGCCGGATCACGCTGAACCGCCCAAAAGCGCTGAACGCGATGACCTATGAAATGTGTCTGGCGATCGAGGATGCCTTTGACCGCTGGCGCGACGATCCGGCCGTCGATCTGATCATCCTCGACGCCGCCGGTGACCGGGCCTTCTGTTCGGGGGGCGACATCGCCGAGCTTTACGCGACGGGTACGAAGGGCGATTTTGCCTATGGGCGTACGTTCTGGGCGGATGAATACCGCCTGAATGCAAAGATCCATCGGTACGCAAAGCCGGTGGTGTCGTTTTTGCAGGGTTTCACGATGGGCGGTGGCGTAGGCATCGGGTGCCACGGGTCGCACAGGGTGGTTGGTGAAAGCAGCCAGATCGCCATGCCCGAATGCGGCATCGGCCTGATCCCGGATGTGGGCGGGACGTTGATCCTGGCCCGTGCACCGGGACGCGTCGGCGTTTATCTGGGCACCACCGCGACCCGCATGACCGGCGAAGACGCGATATATGCAGGGTTTGCGGACAAATATCTGCCCGAGGCCGCCTGGCCCGATACCATCGCAGCCCTTGAAAGCTCGGGCGAGGTGGGGGCATTGGATCGCACAAAGATTACCCCCCTCAATCGACCTTGCAGGCCCGGCGAGACCAGATTGACAGGCTCTTTGATGGTGCGACGCTGGGTGATGTATTGCAAAACCTGGATACGGACAACAGTGCCTTCGCGGTTGAAACCCGTGAGAAAATGGGTCGGATGAGCCCGCTTTCGATGGCCGCCACGATCGAGGTGATCCACCGCCTGCAAAGCCCGCCGCCAAGCATCGAAACAGCGCTTGATCTGGAATACCGATTTACCGCGCGGGCGATGGAGCATGGCGATTTCCTGGAAGGGATCCGCGCCGCGATCATCGACAAGGACCGCACACCAAAGTGGCAATTTGCCGATATGAACGTGCCGCGCACGGCCATCGACACTATGCTAACCCCCTTGGGCAAAGACGCCCTCAGACTGGAGAAGACGACATGAACACACTGAAAATCGGTTTCATCGGGTTGGGCAACATGGGCGCACCAATGGCCGCAAATCTTGCCAAGGCGGGCCACGAGGTGACCGGCTTTGACGTTGCGGGAACAACTGCCGAGGGTGTGTCTGTTGCCCCCGGACTTGAGGGTGCCGTGACCGGTATGGATGTCGTCATCACCATGCTGCCCAACGGATCGATCCTGCGGCAGGTGGCCGCTCAGGCGATCCCGCACATGGCGGCGGGCAGCCTTTTCATCGACTGTTCCACCGTGGATGTAGAAAGCGCCAAGAACACGTCACAAGCAGCCGAGGACGCCGGGATAAAGGCGGTGGACGCGCCTGTTTCGGGCGGGATTGGCGGGGCCGCAGGCGGCACATTGACCTTTATGGCGGGCGGCACGGACGCAGCGTTTGAGGCGGCAAGGCCCCTGTTTGACATCATGGGTCAAAAGGCCGTCCATTGCGGCGCTGCGGGATCGGGACAAGCGGCCAAGATCTGCAACAACATGATCCTGGGCGTGACGATGATCGCGACCTGCGAGGCTTTTGCACTGGCTGACAAGCTGGGGCTGGACCGTCAGAAGATGTTTGATGTGGTCAGCACGTCGTCAGGGTACAGCTGGTCGATGAATGCCTATTGCCCGGCACCGGGCGTCGGGCCGAAATCCCCCGCTGACAATGGCTATACCCCCGGTTTCGCGGCAGAGCTGATGCTGAAGGATCTGGGATTGTCGCAGCAAGCGGCCGAGATGGCGAACGCAGACACGCCGATGGGTGAATTGGCACGCGCACTATTTGCGCAATTCGTCGAGGAAGAAGACGGCAAAGGCCGCGATTTTTCGGCGATGTTACCCCGGTTCGAAAAACGCAACCGGGGATGAACCGGGGCCTGCCGCTGGGGGCTTCACGCCCCCAGACCCCCGTGGAGTTTACTTTGCAAAATGAAGCAGGATGCACCGCCAGGTAAAAACTGTTGGCCTTATTCGGCGGCTACTTTGCGCGGTTTCAACATGGGTTTGAGGTATTTCCCAGTATAGCTTTCCGCAACCTCTGCCACCTGCTCGGGCGTGCCGGTGGCCACAACCCTGCCACCGCCATCGCCGCCTTCAGGGCCGATGTCGATGATGTGATCCGCTGTTTTGACAACATCCAGATTGTGTTCGATCACCACCACCGAATTGCCCTGATCAACCAGTTCATGCAGCACTTCCAACAGCTTGCGCACGTCTTCGAAATGCAAGCCGGTTGTCGGTTCGTCCAGTATGTAAAGCGTGCGCCCGGTTGAGCGTTTGCTGAGCTCCTTCGACAACTTCACGCGCTGCGCCTCGCCCCCGGACAGGGTTGTCGCCTGTTGGCCGACCTTGATATAACCCAGACCCACGCGCATCAGCGCGTCCATTTTTTCACGGATGGACGGCACGGCGGCAAAGAAGGTTTGTGCGTCTTCGACCGTCATGTCGAGGACATCCGCGATGGATTTGCCCTTGAACGTCACCTCAAGCGTTTCGCGGTTATAGCGTTTGCCTTTGCACGTTTCGCATTCCACATACACATCGGGCAGAAAGTGCATTTCGATCTTGATGACCCCGTCGCCCTGGCACGCCTCGCAACGCCCGCCCTTGACATTGAAACTGAAGCGCCCGGGTTTGTACCCGCGGGCCTTGGCTTCGGGAAGCCCCGCAAACCAGTCGCGGATTGGCGTAAAGGCCCCGGTATAGGTCGCAGGGTTCGAGCGGGGGGTGCGCCCGATGGGCCGCTGGTCGATGTCGATGACCTTGTCGAGATGTTCCAGACCCTTGATGGTTTCGCACGGGGCCGGTGTCTGGCGGGCACCGTTCAGGTTCATCGACGCGGTCTTAAAGAGCGTCTCTATCGTCAGTGTCGATTTACCGCCCCCCGACACACCCGTGACACAGACAAATTTGGCCAGCGGGAAATCGACGGTGATATCATGCAGGTTGTTGCCCGACGCTTTGACGACCTTGATGCTTTTTTTGTTGCCCTTGCGCCTTGTGGCCGGCACGGCAATTTCGCGCTTGCCGGTCAGGTATTGCCCGGTCAGCGATTTGGGATCGTTTGCCACCTGTTCGGGCGTGCCGTGACTGACCACCTGGCCGCCATGCACCCCGGCCCCCGGCCCGATGTCGAACACATAGTCGGCCTCGCGGATCGCTTCCTCGTCGTGTTCCACAACAATGACGGTGTTGCCCTGGTCGCGCAGGTTTTTGAGAGTTTGCAACAGCCGGTCATTGTCGCGTTGGTGCAGACCGATGGAGGGCTCGTCCAGCACATAAAGCACGCCCGTGAGGCCAGAACCGATTTGCGAGGCAAGCCGTATACGCTGGCTTTCTCCCCCGCTCAATGTGCCGCTGGAGCGGGCCAGCGTCAGATATTCAAGGCCCACGTTGTTAAGAAAGCCAAGGCGCTCGCGGATTTCCTTGAGAATGGCACGGGCGATCTCGTTTTTCTGCTTGGTCAGTTGGTCGGGCACGGCGTTGCACCAGTCATACGCCTCGCGGATCGACATTTGCACGACCTGGCCCGCGTGCAACCGCGCATCGGCAGGGCCGTTCACCGGGCCAATCTTGACCGCAAGCGCTTCGGGGCGCAGGCGGTAGCCTTCGCACGTGCCACAGGGGCGGTTGTTCTGGTAGCGCTCAAATTCTTCGCGGATCCAGTTGCTGTCGGTCTCGCGATAGCGGCGTTCCATGTTGGGAATGACACCCTCGAAAACGCGGCTTACCTCATAGACGCGCCCGCCTTCGTCATAGCGAAACTTGATCTCTTCCTTGCCGGACCCATAGAGAAACACCTGCTGTACATTTTCCGGCAGGTCTTTCCATTTGGTGCTTTTGTTAAAGTCGTAGTGCTTGGCGATGGCCTCAATGGTCTGCAGGAAATAGGGCGATTTGCCCTTGCGCCATGGGGCCAGGGCACCATCATAGATCTTCAGGTTCTGGTCAGGCACCACAAGGCGCTCATCAAAAAACAGCTCTTTGCCCAGACCGTCGCAGGAAGGACAGGCACCAAACGGGGCGTTGAACGAAAACAGCCGCGGCTCGATTTCGGGAATTGTAAAGCCACTGACGGGGCAAGCAAATTTTTCGCTGAAGGTATGCCGTTCAGGGTCGCCCTCGGCTGGGGCGGTCTCAAGGATCGCGATCCCATCTGCAAGATCAAGCGCCGTGCGCAAACTGTCGGCAAGGCGCGTTTCCAGCCCCTCGCGGACGACGATCCTGTCAACGACCACGTCAATGTCATGGCGAAATTTCTTGTCCAGCGTTGGCGGCTCGTCCAGTTCGTAAAAGTCACCGTTGACCTTGACGCGCTGGAATCCCTGCTTGCGCAACTCGATGAATTCCTTGCGGTATTCGCCCTTTCGGTCCCGAATGATCGGTGCGAGGAGGTAGGCACGGGTCCCCTCCTCCATCGTCATGATCCGGTCGACCATATCCTGAACCTGCTGCGCCTCAATGGGTTTGCCGGTAGCGGGCGAATAGGGCGTGCCGACGCGGGCAAACAGCAAACGCATGTAATCATAGATTTCGGTTACCGTGCCCACAGTGGAACGCGGGTTCTTTGATGTGGTCTTTTGTTCGATCGAAATCGCCGGGGACAGTCCGCTGATATGATCGACATCGGGCTTTTGCATCATGTCAAGAAACTGCCGCGCATAAGCGCTCAGGCTTTCGACATAACGCCGCTGACCTTCTGCATAGATCGTATCAAAAGCCAGCGAAGACTTTCCGGACCCGGAAAGCCCAGTGATCACAACAAGTTGGTCGCGCGGGATATCCACGTCGATGTTCTTGAGATTATGTTCGCGCGCACCACGCACTTCGATGTTCTTCAGCTCCAGCCATTCAGCACCCCCATCAGATCTCACTACATAGGTGCTATATCGAGGATTCTCCAATGGCAAATTGAGAACGGATCATGAACCTTTCGCCCTTCACCAAATTGGATTTCTGGGAGGCTGCGAAGGACGGAATAGCGGCTCTTCCGACACAAAAGAGGTCGGGTGACACGTAAAAATGGTGCGCAATGAGTATTTAGGAAAGGGTGAAACAGGGGACGGATTCTTTCGCTTCACCCTTTTTCAAATACTCAATTCGAGCGTCGCATCTTGCGAGCCGTTCATCAGGTTTTTTGCGCCAGCGCCCATGCGCAGATCGGCATGTTCGGATCGTTTGATGTGTCATCCGTGGCGGGGTCATATTCCGGAGGCCAGATTTCTTCAAGGTTGCGTCGGGCCACGTGACGGTTGCCCCATTGATTGACCTCTATGTGGTCTTCGTCGAAACCGGCCTCGATCAGCAGGTTTTTCAACCCGCGTGCTGACCAGCGGGAATTGTCCATCGGGGCCGCGTGGAATCGGACGAAGAACGGGACCGCGAGCCAGAAATGACCGCCTTTTCTGAGCATTCGGCGCACGTTGTGCGTGGCAGCATAGGGCCGGTCGAGGTGTCCCCAGACCTGGTTGGCCAGGATCAGGTCATATTTGCGCGGTCTGTTCAGGCTTTTGTCCATGATCGGACCGGCGCAGATGTCGTATTCTGGATAGCGGAACTGGTCGTAGGATTTGAAATCGAACATTTCGCCCCACTTGCCCGATATCTCTGCGACATCGAGCTGTGCGGGGACGAGGTTCTGGATCATCCGACGTGATGCGGGGCCCATAACAATGCGATTAAGACTGACCATCCGCAACCTATGGCAGCAACGCGCCATCCCGTCCACAACCGAATGGCGCGCCTAAACTTACATGTGTCTGAAGTTACATGTGCCCGAAGTTACATGTGGATGACGCGGCCATAGGCGTCCAGCACGGATTCGTGCATCATCTCGGACAGGGTCGGATGCGGGAAGACGGTGTTCATCAGGTCTTCTTCGGTGGTCTCCAGCTGGCGGCCGACGACATAGCCCTGGATCAGCTCGGTCACTTCGGCGCCGACCATGTGCGCGCCCAGCAGCTCGCCGGTCTTGGCATCGAAGACGGTCTTGATCATGCCTTCGGGCTCGCCCAGCGCGATGGCCTTGCCGTTGCCGATGAAGGGGAACCGGCCGACCTTGATGTCGTAGCCCGGTTCCTTGGCCTTGGCCTCGGTCATAGCCGACGCGAGGCGACCTGCGGATGGCAGTAGGTGCAGCCGGCGATGCTTTCGGGTTTGACCGGGTGCGGGTGCCCGCCCGCGATCAGCTCGGCCACCATGACGCCCTCGTGGCTGGCCTTGTGCGCCAGCCAGGGCGCGCCGGCGATATCGCCGATGGCATAGAGGCCCTCGACCCCGGTGCGGCAATATTCGTCGGTCACCACATGGGTGCGGTCGATCTTGACGCCCAGATCCTCCAGCCCCAGATCCTCGACGTTGCCGACGATGCCCACGGCGGAGATCACGGTGTCGAAGTCGTGCTTCTCGACCTTGCCGTCCGCTTCGATATGGGCGGTGACCTTGTCCTTGGCGCGGTCCAGCTGCTTGACGATGGCCTTTTCCAGGATCGTCATGCCCTGCTTCTCGAACTGCTTTTTGGCGAAGGCGCTGATCTCGGCGTCCTCGACCGGCAGGATGCGGTCCATCACCTCGACCACCGTCGTTTCGGCGCCCAAGCGTGTTGTAGAAGCTGGCGAATTCGATGCCGATGGCGCCCGAGCCGATGACCAGCAGTTTCTTCGGCATATGCGGCGGCTCCAGCGCGTGCCTTGTAGGACCAGACGCGTTCGCCGTCCGCCTCAAGCCCCGGCAGGTCGCGCGCCCGCGCGCCGGTGGCCAGCACGATGTTCTTGGCGGTCAGCTCCTCGGTGCCCTTGTCGGTCTTGACCGACACCTTGCCCTTGCCGGCAAGCGTGGCCGTCGCCCATCACCACGGTGACCTTGTTCTTCTTCATCAGGTGGCCGATGCCGCCGGACAGCTGCTTGGCCACCCCGCGCGAGCGTTTCACCACCGCGTCCAGATCGATAGCCGATGTTGTCGGCCTTCAGGCCGAATTCCTTGGCGCGGTGCATCAGGTGGAACACCTCGGACGAGCGCAGCAGCGCCTTGGTCGGGATGCAGCCCCAGTTCAGGCAGATGCCGCCCAGATGCTCGCGTTCGACGATGGCGACCTTCAGGCCCAGCTGCGCGGCGCGGATCGCCGCGACATAGCCGCCCGGCCCTGCGCCGATCACGATCATGTCAAATGATTTGGCAGCCATGTCAGCGCCCTCCGATGTCCAGAAATTAGTTTGAGCGTTAAACTATATTCGCACCGCTCAGCAACCGCGGCATACCAGCGTGTCGCGCTCGTCAGGCGACCTGGCTTGCGCCTGCAACTGCACGCACGGTCTCGCCGTAGCCGCCCTGCTGCAACATAAGGCCCGTTCGCGTCGGTCGATGTGCGGCGACCAGCGCGTCGTTGCGATAGGGGAAGCGGCCGAACAGGCGGATCACCTCGCGGTGGGCGCGCGCGTGCAGCAGGTTGTCTGCCCGGTCTCGGGCATCCGTTCGTGCATCAGCCGCACGCAGCGGTCCTGATCGCAGAGGTTTTCCGAATGCATCAGCGGCAGATAGAAGAACTGCCGCGCGGGTCGGTCGATCTGCAGGTCCCAGCCCTTGTGCGATCGCGATCTTGGCCGCGGCCAAGCGCGGCCGTCGGTGGCGAAGGCCTGGCCCGTGCCACGGAACATGTTGCGCGGGAATTGGTCGGTCAGGATGATGTAGGCCAGCGCGCCGTGAGGGATAGGTCAGCCAGAGGGCGAAGCCGCCCTGCATGGCTGCCTGCCAGGTGTCCGAAAACGCGTCGCGGATCTGCTGCGTCCAGCGCGTCGTCGACTGCGTACCAGTCTCTCTCGCCGACCTCGTCCAGCCAGAAAGTCAGGATCTCTTCCGGGGCTTTCCATTGGGGCCTCCTCAGCTTTCCTTCGCGTTAAAACACAGGTAACGCACGTTAAGACTGCACGGTTGAACACAAATTTTGCAACAAAAGCGACATAAACCGCACATTCACGGACAGCATTCTCGTGCGGTATGCTCGGCTTCGCTGGCGTATTCTTGCGCGCAATCTCGACCGCAACGCTGGTCGCGGCGGCGTAGATCGGGATGTAATTAGCCGGTTTCGTCGACAGCGAGGCGGGGCGGCGCTGCGTCCCGGTAGGCCGCATAGACGGCCAGCGCGGCATAAGAGCACGGCGATGAACAGGAGAACCCGCCGGGGCCAAGCGCGTGCCCATCATCCAGCCGGTGATCATCGGCCCCAGGATGGCGCCCAGCCCGTTGATGAAGATCATCCCGCCCGAGGCGGCGGCCATGTCGTCGCGCTCGCAGAAAGTCGTTGGTATAGGCGATCAGCAGCGAATAGAGCGGGTTCGACATCCCGCCCACCACGAAGGCCGACACCAGCAGGATCAGAAATACATGCCCGAACAGCATGCCCACGATCGACCCCGCCCCGCCAATGGCCGAGGTGATCACGATCAGCAGGCGCCGGTCCATCCGGTCCGAAACCCAGCCGATCGGGTATTGCAGCACCATCGCGCCGACATAGAACGTGGCCACGAAGAGCGAGATTTGCGCCACGCTGAGCCCTGCTTCGGCGCCGTAGACCGCCGCCATGCCGAACTGCGCGGAGAACACGCCGCCCAGCAGGAACATGCCGATGCAGCCCAGCGGCGAGAGCCGGCAGAGTTGCGCGCAGGTCATCGGCTTGGTGGTGTCGAAGGCCGGGCGTGGGGCTGATCGACAGCAGGATCGGCGTGAAGGCGAGCGAGACCAGCACCGAGGGGATGACGAAAAGCACGAAGCCCGACGGATCGCGCCGTCAGCAGCAGCGCCTGCGCCATGACGATGCCCGGCCATCTGCACGATCATGTAGAGCGACAGCGCCTGCCCGCGGTTCTCGTTCGTGGCGGCGTTGTTCAGCCAGCTTTCGGCGGTGACGTAGACGCCGGAGAAGCAAAACCCGATCAGCACGCGGCCCAGCGACCACGCGATCAGGTTCGGGAAACGTGGGATAGAGGATCAGCACCGCCGAGATCAGCGAAGCCGAGCGCCGCGAAGACGCGCACATGGCCGACCCGCCGGATCATCTCGGGCGCCATGCGCGACCCGCCCAGGAAGCCCACGAAATAGGCCGACATCACGATCGACATCTGGAAGGTCGAGAAGCCCTCGATCCCGCCGCGGATCCCCAGCAGCGTGCCCTGCATGCCGTTGCCGACCATCAGCAAGCACATGCCGAGCAAAAGCGCCCAGGCGCTGGAGAGTACCTGAATCATGGTGCAAATCCTTCGTTGGCCTGACTGTCCCTGACTGACGTCTTGCAGGCGTGTGTCACCCCCATGAACGACACTCAGCAGGTTTTGCGGCGCTCTGGCGGGATCAGCAGCGAGGCGTCGCCGTAGGAGAAGAACCGATAACCGCTCGCGATCGCATGGGCGTAGATGGTTTCGATCGCGTCCTGCCCCATCAGCGCCGAGACCAGCATCATCAGCGTGGATTTCGGCAGGTGGAAATTGGTCATCAGCGCGTCGGTCACGCGGAACGTGAAGCCCGGGGTAGATGAAGATGTCGGTGTCGCCCTCGCCAGGGCGCATGGTGCCGCCCGCGGGCGGCCGCTCTCGATCAGGCGCAGCGCGGTGGTGCCCACGGGGATGACCCGCCCGCCTGCGGCCCGGGTCGCGGTGATCTCGGCGGCGGCCTGCGGCGCTCACCTCGCCCCATTCGGCGTGCATCCTGTGGGTGGTCGACGTCCTCGACCTTGACCGGCAGGAACGTGCCCGCCCCGACATGCAGCGTGACATGGGTGAACGCGACGCCCTGCTCTGCCAGCGCCTCCAGCAGCGCGGCGTCGAAATGCAGCGAGGCGGTGGGCGCCGCGACGGCGCCCGGAGTGGCGGGCGAAGACGGTCTGGTAATCGTCGCGGTCCTGCGCGTCGGCGGGGCGCGCGCGGCGATGTAGGGCGGCAGCGGCATCGCCCCTGCGGCATCAGCGCCGCATCGAAATCGTCGCCCGCGCAGTTGAACCGCAAATGCCCCTGCCCGTCGGCGACGCCTTCAAGCGTGGCGCGCAGATCGGTGCTGAAAGATCACCTCTTCCCCGACCTTGAGTTTCTTCAGCGGCTTGATCAGCGCCGCCCAGGTGCCGTCGCTGCGCGGTTCCAGCAGCGTCACCTCGATCCGGGCATGCGACCGGCCCCTGCGCGCTGGCGCGGTGGCGCGGCCGGTACAGGCGCGCGGGGATCACGCGCGTGTCGTTCAACACCAGCCGGTCGCCGGGGCGCAGCCATTGCGGCAGATCGGTGACATGCCTGTCGTGAAGGTGCGCCCCGTCCGCCACCAGCAGCCGCGCGGAAGTGCGCGGGACGGCCGGGCGCGTGGCGATCAACGCCTCGGGCAGGTCGAAATCGAAATCGCTGAGTTTCATGGGTGCCGCTTAACGCCCTGCATTCGGGCCGACAACCAGATTTTGCGGCGCAGAGGGCGCCCCGCCGCTTGGCAGGGTGGATCTTTTCACGCCTTCCACGTTGGGCAATTCGGGGGGCGGTGCGCGAAAGATCTCGCGCAGGAAGCCCGGTGCCAGTGCCGACAGCGGGTTGACCGACACCGACGGGTTCTGCGCCGTGCCCGTCAAGGTATAGTTAAAGCCCAGCAATCCCTCGCCCTTTCGGGTCAGGAAACTGCCGATGCCATTCAGCATATAGACCGGCGAAATCACCCCTTGCAGATCCATCTGGCCAGTGTCAGTGGCAAAGACGCCGTCCATGGAAATGCCCAAGGATGCACCGGTGGCGCTTGCCTTGGTCAGGGTGATGCGGTTGGGTGTCATGCGGAAATCGGCCTCGACAGTGTCGAAATAGATGCCGTCCCCGTTCAGTTCATTGATCAGGCCGACGCCCGAAACCGCATTGATCAGCGCGGCAATCGCGGGCGCGTCCTTGATCCGGACGGCGGTGATCTGGGCGCCGCCCGTCAAAGGCACCGCCCGTCCCCACGGGCAACAAGGTCAGCGAAAGCTCTCCGCCCACGGCCTGCCTGAGCATGTTGGCCGACCGCAAGACGCCGCCCGCATCTCCCGACGATTGCAGTCGAATGGCGCTGCGCCCGCCTTGCGGCACCACCCGCCCTGACACGGCCGTGCCGCCATTGAGCTGCGCAGAAAACCGGCCGTCAAGGCCGCGCGCCAGATCGAAATTACCCTGCATCCCGGTCAGCGCGATCTTGTCTGTGATCTGCAAGCGATCAAGGCTTAGCAGCAGGGGCGGGCCTGCCACGCCGGTGGGCTTTGCGGTGCCAAACTCTGCCCGGCGCAGGTCAAGCGTGCCGCCGCGCACCACGACCTGAACCGGATTTCCAGCCCCCTGCCCGATCAGATCGACGGGCACGTCCAGCCAATCCCGCAAGGTCAGGGTGTCAAAGCGCACGCGCGACAGGGTGCCGTCGTCCTTGAGCGCCACCGCCCCTTTGGCGTAAAGACCGGCCCCGCCGACTTCGAGCACATCAACACCAGGCACCGGCCCCAAAGTGCCCACCACCGCCAGCTTTCCGGCGGCGGCAGCAGGTTTGGCCCACCCGATTTGCGGGACCGACAGCCGCAGCCCCCGCAGGTCAGAGCCAAGCGAAAAGCGCGGGCGTTTGTCCTTGGCAAGCTCTACCGCGAGGGACGCCTGACCCTGGCCCGATACGGTGCCCGGCGGCAGGGCGATGTTGAAGGTGTCAAGCGCTTTGGGCGACAGCGTGATGTCGGCGCGTACGATGCTGGATGCCCCCGGCACGCCAAGTGGCTGCGTCCAGCCGCCCTCGAAAGGGACCCCGTCCACCGTCCCGCGCCCCCGAATTCGGACCTCTTTGTTCGACGCGACAACCGACAGACGATCCGCCCTGAGCGCACGGTTTTTCACCAGCACATCGCTTTGCACATCTTGCAGGGTGCCGGTGAAATCATAGACCGTCAGTTTTGGATCGGCCCCCTTTTTCATCGGAAAGGACAAGGTGCCAGACAGGTCCGCCGTGGCCTGCGCCATATCAACGGGCAGATTGGCCTTGTCCATGATGTTCAGCGGATCAGAATTGAGCAACGACAGGATCGAGGTCACCGAAGATGTCGTGTTGAGCCGGACAACCCCCGGTGGGCCATCCTTGACGGTGACGTCGGGCATGATGAAGGCAGACGACCCGACGCTGACCGGCCCCCCTTCGGACGGGGTAACCTGGCCTTCGTCCACACTGACGACAAAGCGGTTTTCCAGCAGGCTGGCATGACCGCGCCCGCCGGTGATGTGGGGAAAATTACGCAAAAACCGCACCTCGGCATCATCGAAATCGAACGACAGAAAGGTCTTTGGGGCAGTGTTGGGTGCAAGTCGAAAGGCGACGTCGATGTTGCTCAGGCGCCCGGCAAAGATGTTTTCAGCGACCCATTTCCGGGTTTTCATCTTGCCCTTTTCGGGCCAAAGCGCCAGCACGCGTTGCGGCGATATTTCGTTCAGGCCAGCGTCAAGCGCGACGTTCCAGCCGTTGGGGCCCGCCCCCAGATCGCCGCTGACGTTCAGGGTCGTCTCGGCATCCTTGATGTCCATCCGGCCCAAGGTGACGTGAAACGGGTTGAAAGTGACGCGCACGTCCACATCCGCCCCCTCGATTGCAATCGGCGCGTCGTAGATGTCGGCGGGGTTGGCCACGAGATCGCGCAACCGCATCTGCGCGGTCAGCGTGCTTAGCTTTCCGGCAAGGTCTGTGCCCAGGGATGCTTCGCCTTCGATCCGGCCGGAAACCCACTGGCTTTGCACCGAAAGCTCGTCAAATGTCAGCAGCTTGGCCCCCGGATCATAGCTGAAGTAGCTGCGCAATCCGTCAAAGGGGATCGGCTTGGCATTGGGTGTGGGCTGCACCACACCGCTGCCGATCTGAAGGGTGGCACTAAGCGGCTCGAACACGCCTTCGGCGTCAATGCTGCTGCGTACAGACCCCGAGATCGGTGCCCGCAGCACCCGCAACCACGCAAAGGCCGGGCTTTGCACCGCGATGTCTTCTGCGGGCAACCCATCGAAGGTCACGCCGAACTGCGCGGCCGTATCGCCCAGATTGCTGGCGTAATTCGCCGCAAGCGTGGCAACGCTTGCGCCCCCGCCCAAAACGGCCAGATCAGCCGAAACCCGCAGCGTGTCGCCCTCGCGGTTCAGCCTCAGCCTGCCGCCATCCGCTGTCCAGGCCCGCTCTGAGCGCAGGTCGGTATAGCTGAGCGTCAGGGCGCGCAGATCAACCGACCGCAAACGGGCAAGAGCCGGGCTGGCAAAGGCCGCGTCAAGCTGACCGATCAGGTCAGGCACGGTGGCCGCGCGCCGCTCTGCCGGGGCCTGGCCGGCACTGGCGCTAAGTGCGACCCGCCCGTCACGATCGCGCCTCAGCGTGGCCACGACGCCCGAAAGCGAAATATCGCGCGGCTGGATCTTGCCCTTCAACAGCCCGCGGATCGAAAAGCTGGCACGCACCTCGCGGAAGGCGGCAAATTCGGCCCCGGCGGGGTTTGTGATCGACACGTCCTGAAACCGGATACGTGGCCGCCAGCCCTCGTCCACGATCAGCACCATCTCGCCAAATCCGATCCGGGTCTGTGGCAGATCCTGCGCCAAACGTGTCTCGATCCGCGATTCGAGCCAATCTGGAATAACAAGCGGGCTGCGGATCATATAGATCGCCGCCCCCGCGATAGCCGCCACGCACAGGACGATCACAAGCAACGACCATTTCGTCGCCTGCCACAAGCGTTTGCGCTTGCTGACCGGACTAGAGGAGGGTTGGTTTGACATCATCGTCCGTTTTGGGGCTTTGGGAGCCTTTAAGAGGGGGCTTTAAGTTTCGCCAATCCGCCCTACTATGACAGCCCATCAAACAGCTTCCAACACATAAGAAAGTGACACATGCCCGAGATTTCGCAACCCGCCCCCGATTTCACCCTCCCCGCCACGGGGGGCGGTGACGTGACGCTGTCTGCGCTGCAAGGCAAGGCCGTCGTGTTGTATTTTTACCCGCGCGATGACACACCCGGCTGCACCACCGAGGCGCAAGGTTTCTCGGAACACCTGCAAGCGTTCAAGGACGCCGGAGCAGAAGTTTTCGGGATCTCGCGCGATACCATGGCAAAGCACGAAAAGTTCGCCGACAAGCGCGACCTGACGGTGCCGCTGCTGGCGGATGTCGATGGAACGGTGACCGAAGACTATGGCGTCTGGGTCGAGAAAAACATGTATGGCAAGACATCGATGGGCATCGAACGCGCGACATTCTTGATCGATCCAAAGGGCAATATCGCGCAGATCTGGCGCAAGGTAAAAGTTGCCGGCCACGTCGAAGAGGTGCTGGAAGCGGTCCGCGCACTGTGATCGCACTGGCGAAGATGGCGGTGGCGGTGCTGACCACCGCCGACGGCCGCGCCAAGACCGCCCTGTCGCGCAGCCATGCCGCGGCAGTGGTGCGCCGCGCGCGAGGCGGGCGAGCCGCTCGCGATCGGCAGCGCGGCGCCGCCGCTGCGCCCGCCCGGCCCGACGCGGCCCGAGCTGCTGTCGACCCCGCGACGTGCCGCGGCGCAGGCCCGGATCGCCCGCAGGGCGCATCGCGCTGCTGCATGCGGTCGCGCATATCGAGCTGAACGCGGTGGACCTGCACTGGGACATCATCGCGCGCTTCGCGCATGTGCCGATGCCGCTGGGCTTCTACGACGACTGGGTGAAGGCGGCGGACGAGGAATCGAAGCATTTCAACCTGGTCTGCGACTGCCTTGAGGCGCTGGGCAGCCATTACGGCGCCCTGCCCGCCCATGCCGGCATGTGGCGCGCCGCCGAGGATACCGCCGACGACCTGATGGGCCGGCTGGCCGTCGTGCCCATGGTGCTCGAGGCGCGCGGCCTCGACGTGACCCCGGGCATGATCGAGATCTTCCGCAAGGCCGGCGTCAGCCGGCGCGTGGCCGCGCTGGAGACGATCTATGCCGAGGAGGTGGCCCATGTCGCCTATGGCTCGAAATGGTTCCATTTCCTGTGCGGGCGGCACGACCTGGACCCGAAGGACGCCTTTCACGACCTCGTGCGGCAATATTTCCACGGCGCTGCTGAAACCGCCCTTCAACGAGGAAAAGCGCGCCGAGGCCGGCCTGCCGCCGGATTTCTACTGGCCGCTTGACCGAATGCCAGGCGTGAATACGAACGCCGTCCAAACGCCATGAATCGGCGGATTTTTGCCGATTTGGCACAGATCCGTCGCAATTCCTGCCTATGATGCGGTCAAACAAACTTGCGCGCATGGGCGTATCCTGTCTAAGCACGTCGGGTGATGGCAGCACGTGGATGGGGAACCGAGCGGTGCGACCGAAGGGACGGGCCAAGGGGACCGAGTCGTGCGGACACGTCTGGCGATCAGGACTCATGCGCGTTCTCGAACGCTATTTTCCGGAACGGCGGCTCTTCCTGCGATCCGACACCGAAACCCGCTTCATCCGGCTGCGCTCCGGGACCCAGGTGGTGGCCTTCACCGGTCGGCCCTGCTTGTGGCCTGGACGATCATCGCCACGGCGATCCTGCTGATGGACAGCATCGGCGCGGGCAACTTCCGCGAGCAGGCCAAGCGCGAGCAGAGCACCTACCAGGCAGCGGCTGAACGACTTGTCGGACGAGCGCGACACCCGCGCCGCCGAGGCGCTCGCCGCGCAGGAGCGCTTCAACTCCGCGCTCGAGCAGATTTCGATGATGCAGTCGCGAACTTGCTGGCAATCCGAGACGCGCCGCCGCGAGCTCGAGACCGGGATCGACGTGATCCAGAGCCACGCTGCGCGACACGATGCAAGACGCGCGAAACCGCCCGCGGCCGGATCGCAGCGCTCGAAGAAGAGCTCCGGCGACGGGCCGGCGGCGCACTGCCCGCCGCGGGCGAGGACGACGGCACGATCGACATGCTGTCCGACGCGCTGGCCCGCACCGCCGCCGAGCGCGACCAGGTCGTCGCCGACGCGCAGGACGCCCTGATCCAGGCCGCCGAGATGGACCGCAGAAACTGGCGCTGATGCAGGAGCAGAACGACGCGATCTTCCGCCAGCTCGAAGAGGCGATGACCGTCTCGGTCGAGCCGCTGGACAAGATGTTCCGCGCCGCCGGCATGGACCCCGACCGGATGCATTGCAACCAGGTGCGCAGCGGCTATTCCGGCCAGGGCGGCCCGCTGACCCCGCTTTCCTTTTCGACCCGCGGCGAGGAGACCAACCCGGATACGCATGCGCGCCAACCGCATCCTGGACCAGATGGACCGGCTGAACCTCTACCGCATCGCCGCGCAGAAGGCGCCCTTTGCGATCCCGCTGAAGATCCGCGTTCCGCTTCACCAGCGCTGGCTATCGGCGCGACCCAAGACCGGCGGGCGGCGGATGCATGACGGCACCGATTTCGCCGGCCCGGATGGGCACGCCGATCTATGCGACCGCCGACGGCGTCGTGATCCATGCCGGGCTGGCATTCGGGCTATGGCCGTCTGGTCAAGATCCAGCACGAATTCGGCATCGAGACCCGCTATGCGCATATGTCGAAAATGCGCGTGAAAGTTGGGCAAAGGGTATCGCGCGGGCAGCGTATCGGTGATATGGGAACTTCAGGACGGTCCACCGGCGCCCATCTTCACTACGAAGTCCGCGTCGGCGGCAAGCCCGTCAACCCAATGATCTATATCAAGGCTGCGAACGATGTTTTCTAAGAGCAAGATCAACGAGCCCGGCCCCAAAGCCGACGCAGACACGCCAAGCAGCCCGCGGCGCTGCTCCGCACCGACGGCACCAAAGCGAACGAGTTCAAAGCCAGCGCCCCCAAGGCCAAGCCGCCCGCATCGGTCCTGTCGTCGGACCTGCACGATCACCGGCAACATCAAGACCACCGGCGACATCCAGGTCGAAGGCACGGTCGAGGGCGATATCCGCGCCCATCTGCTGACCATCGGCGAAAGCGCCACGATCAAGGGCGAAGTCGTCGCCGATGACGTGGTGATCAATGGCCGCATCGTGGGCCGTGTGCGTGGCTTGAAGGTGCGCCTGACATCGACCGCGCGGGTCGAGGGCGACATCATCCACAAGACCATCGCAATCGAATCCGGCGCGCATTTCGAAGGCTCCGTGCAGCGTCAGGACGATCCGCTGAACCCCGGCGCGAAATCCGCCCCTGCGCAAAAGCCGAACCCCGCCTCCTGAGGGGGCATTCCTGAGATTTTCGGACAGGCATCGCGTATCGCGGTGCCTGTTTTGTTTTCGGCGTTAGCTGTTTGTTAGGCGTCGCTTGTCAATGTGGCGGCGTAGCCATGACGGAACGCCCCTATGAACCTTTACCACTGTTCGATTGACCTGCGCGACACGGCCAAGGCGATGGCGTTCGCCGTCGCGGTTGAGGGTTGGATGACCCTTTTGCAGGAACGCAATGTAATCCTGTCGTGGCGGCTTTGCCGGCGTAAACTGGGGTTCGGTGCGCCGCGTGCGCGCGATTTCCTGCTTGAGATCGAGCTTGCAGATCTGGCGCAGCTTGATCAGGCATTTCGGTTCACAGGATCAAAAGATGAGGCTGTTGAAAGGCTTTACACAACGGTGCACCAGATGGTCGGTGAATTCGACATCGCCTTGTACCGCCCGTTTCCAGATCCGGAACGCGCTGAAAGGATGGCGTTTATCTGAAACGGAAAAGGGGCGCGGCCATCGCCACACCCCCTTCCCTTTTCTCATGAAAACTACCCGCCTAGTCGACGACGGTGACACTGACCATCCGGTCGGGTTCGCCTTCGACAGCGCCATTGGGGCCGGTACCGCGCTTGATCGCGTCCAGCACATCCAGCCCTTCGGTGACCTTGCCAACCACGGTATATTCACCGTTCAGGAAATACCCCTGGTCGAACATGATGAAAAACTGCGAATTGGCGGAATTCGGGGTCCTGGCTGCGGGCCATGCCGACCACGCCCCGGTCAAACGGAACATCGGAAAATTCGGCAGGCACGTCGGGCATGTCGGATCCGCCCATGCCAGCACGGGTTGTGTCCTGTCCGGCCTTGCCGAATTCGACATCGCCTGTCTGCGCCATGAAGCCATCGATCACCCGATGAAAGACCACACCGTCATAGGCACCCGCCTTGGCCAGCGCCTTAAGGCGGGCGGCGTGCTGGGGTGCCACATCTTCAAGAAGGTCGATCTTGATGGTGCCGTTGGCCTCGCCCGCTACATTTATATCAAGCTCGCTTGCAAAGGCGCTGCCCGCGATCAGCACGGATGCAAGGCTTGCGGCAATCAGGCTACGCATCTGCGGCCACCTTGACACTTATCATACGGTCAGGGTTCGCTGGCGGTTCGCCACGCGTGATGGCATCGACATGCTCCATCCCCGAGATCACCTGACCGTAAACGGTGTATTGCCCGTTCAGGAAATCATTGTCCTTGAAATTGATGAAGAACTGGCTGTTGGCGCTGTCGGGGTTGGCCGACCGGGCGGCCCCGATGCTGCCACGGGCATGCGGCACCTTGGAAAATTCTGCGGGAACGTTGGGCATATCCGAGCCACCTGTGCCCGCGCGCGCAGGTTAAAGTTGTCTTCCATGTTGCCGTTGGCCACGTCACCGGTCTGGGCCATGAACCCTTCGATCACACGGTGGAAGGCGACGTTGTCATATTTACCGGCCCGGGCCAGTTCCTTCATCCGCTCGACATGCTTTGGGTGCAACATCGGGAAGCAGCTGGATGGTCACGGTGCCCCCCTTGAGTTCGATCAAGATGGTATTCTCTGGGTCTTTGATCTCGGCCATGCCGTTCTCCTGTTACAAATCGTTGGCAGATACCTAGGGCCTGAGAGCGCAATTGCCAAGCAGGTGCATTGACCCCGGACGCGATAACGGCAAAACAGCGCTGGCAAACGGGACGCACCTTGAGGGACGATATGGGCTGGAAAACTCTGGATGACATGGATCTGCGCGGTAAGCGGGTGTTGGTGCGTGTCGATATCAACGTGCCGGTCGAAAATGGCCGGGTAAGCGACGATACCCGCATTCAGCGGATCGTGCCGACGGTGCGCGATATTCTGGACAAGGGCGGCAAGCCTGTGTTGATCGCGCATTTCGGGCGGCCCAAGGGCAAGCGCGTTCAGGATCTGAGCCTTGCGGTCGTGTTGCCAGCACTTGAGGCCGCGCTTGACCGCAAGGTCGTGCTTGCAGAAACCCTTGAGGCGGTCGAGACAGGCGCCGAGGAAATCAGCGCCGCGGATGTTCTGTTACTTGAAAACATCCGATTTTATCCCGGCGAAGAAGCAAATGATCCAGAGTTTGCCGCGCGGTTGGCGGCCTTGGGCGATGTGTATTGCAACGATGCGTTTTCTGCCGCGCACCGGGCCCATGCGTCGACGGAAGCGTTGGCGCGCCTGCTGCCCGCCTGTGCCGGGCGCCAGATGGAGGCCGAGCTTTCTGCGCTTGAAGCCGCCCTTTCGCACGCCTGAACGCCCCGTGGGGGCTGTCGTGGGCGGGGCGAAGGTGTCGACCAAGATCGCGCTGCTTGAAAACCTTGTGAACCGGCTTGACCTGCTGGTGATCGGCGGCGGAATGGCCAATACCTTTCTGGGCGCCTTGGGTGCTGATCTGGGTAAATCCCTTTCAGAGCCCGATTTTTTCGAAACGGCCAAGGATATCATGCGCCAGGCCGACGTGGCCGGTTGCCGTGTCTTGTTGCCGGTTGACGGGTTGGTGGCACGCGCCTTCAAGGCGGATGCGCAATTCGATGTGGTGGCCCTTGGGCCAGAGGCGGCGCTGGAGCCGGACCAGATGGTTCTGGACGCAGGCCCAAACACGGTGGCGCTGATCAGGGAGGCGTTTGCCGGTCTGAAAACCCTGATCTGGAACGGCCCGATGGGCGCATTCGAAATCGCACCTTTTGATACCGCCACCGTTGCCGCAGCCCAAGCCGCAGCGCAATTAACGCGGGATGGCACCTTGATTTCCGTGGCGGGTGGTGGCGACACGGTATCGGCGCTCAATCAGGCCGGGGCGGCGGATGATTTCACATATATTTCGACCGCCGGTGGTGCCTTTCTTGAGTGGATGGAAGGCAAGACCCTGCCCGGCGTCGCGGCGCTTGAGAGTTAGGCATTGCTCGCGCCGTGAACCGTTTGGCATTTGTATGCCTCGCCTGCCCACCTGATCGGGTTGAGAAAGAAGCGAATCAAGGGATTCCCTTTGCGATTCGTCTGTGGCATACTCTGGTAACGTCCACCAAGAGACGACATGAGGCTGACCAGATGAACCGCACCGCACGCCCCGCTTTTGGCACACTTTTGTTTTTCGCCATCGCTTTTGCGCTAAGCCTGTACTTCGCCTTTGCCGCAATTCAAGGTAATTACGGTCTGTTTCGCCGCGCCGAGATCGTGGCCGAGGCGCAGGATCTCAAGCTGCAACTGGCGCAGGTCAACATTGATGTCGCCCGCATGGAAAACCTGACCAAGCGTTTGTCTGACGACTATCTTGACCTTGATCTGCTGGATGAACAGACGCGCAAGGTTCTTGGTATGGTGCGCACGGACGAGATTGTCATCCGCTAGGTGCGCGCGCAGATTGCCGACAAAATTTCTCCGTTTCTTTGGGGTGGCCTTCGGCGCACAATTCCTTAGGGTTTCGCATAGATCGTGTTCGGCAGCGGTGGCTGGCAAATTGCCCTCGCCTTCATGTGCTGAATGCGCTAAGGGATAGTTTAACACTAAACTATTTTTGCGGATGCGCGGACAACGGTACGGAGGAACTGCCCTATGGCTGCCCAGAAACCCACCAGGAAAACCAACGCCAGTGCTGAAGAGCTGAAGGCCTATTACAAGGACATGCTGCTGATCCGGCGGTTCGAGGAAAAGGCGGGCCAGCTTTATGGCATGGGGCTGATCGGCGGCTTTTGCCATCTGTACATCGGTCAGGAAGCCGTCGTTGTGGGGCTTGAGGCGACAGCCAAGGAAGGCGACAGCCGGATCACGACCTACCGCGATCACGGCCATATGCTGGCCTGCGGCATGAACCCCGATGGTGTCATGGCCGAACTGACAGGCCGCGAGGGGGGCTATTCGCGCGGCAAAGGTGGCTCCATGCACATGTTTTCCAAGGAAAAGCGGTTCTACGGCGGCCACGGCATTGTCGGCGCGAATGTCCCGCTTGGGGCGGGCATCGCGTTCGCTGACAAGTACAAGGGCAATGATCACGTCACCTTTACCTATTTCGGTGACGGTGCCGCGAACCAGGGTCAGGTCTATGAGACGTTCAACATGGCCGCCCTGTGGAAGCTGCCCGTTATCTTTGTGATCGAGAACAACCAATACGCGATGGGCACATCGCAGCAGCGATCGACGTCCAGCGCGGAAATCTGGGAACGTGGCAAAGCGTTCGGCATCCCCGGCGAGGCGGTCGATGGCATGGATGTGCTGGCGGTCAAGGACGCGGGCGAACGCGCGGTCAAACACTGCCGGTCCGGCGATGGCCCCTATATTCTTGAGATCAAGACATACCGCTATCGCGGCCATTCGATGTCGGATCCGGCCAAGTACCGCACCCGCGAGGAAGTGCAGAAGATGCGCGACGAACGCGACCCCATCGAACAGGTCCGCAACATCCTGCTTGAGGCCAAGCACGCGACTGAGGATGATCTGAAAGCGATCGACAAAGAGATCAAGAAGGTCGTGAACGACAGCGCCGAGTTCGCCAAGAACAGCCCCGAACCCGCATCTGAAGAGCTGTGGACCGATATCTACGCAACCGAAGTCCCGCAGGAGGCATAAGACATGGCAACCGAAATTCTCATGCCCGCCCTGAGCCCCACAATGGAAGAAGGCACTTTGTCCAAGTGGCTGGTCAAGGAGGGCGACAAGGTGTCCTCTGGTGATATCATGGCCGAAATCGAAACCGACAAAGCCACGATGGAATTCGAAGCTGTCGACGAAGGAACAATCGGCAAGATCCTGATCGAAGCGGGGACAGAAGGCGTCAAGGTAAACACCGCCATCGCCGTGCTGCTGGAAGAAGGTGAAAGCGCGGACGATATCGATATGTCGGCGAAAGACGGACCAGGCCAGCGCGCCCGTTCCCGCAGACAAGGAACAATCGTCTGAAACGGCCCCGGCCAAATCCATGTCCCACCCCGAGCCGGACACCACCCCCGATTGGCCCGAAGGCACCAAGTTGAAAAAGCAGACCGTACGCGAGGCGTTGCGCGATGCGATGGCCGAAGAAATGCGGCGCGATGAGAACGTTTTCCTGATGGGCGAGGAAGTCGCGGAATATCAGGGGGCCTATAAGATTTCCCAAGGTTTGCTGGATGAATTCGGGGCCAAGCGCGTGATCGACACGCCGATTACCGAACACGGCTTTGCCGGTATCGGTGTCGGTGCAGCCTTTGGCGGGTTGCGACCGATCGTGGAATTCATGACGTGGAATTTCGCGATGCAGGCGATCGACCAGATTTTGAACTCGGCCGCCAAGACACTTTATATGTCCGGCGGCCAGATGGGCGCTCCTATGGTGTTCCGCGGCCCCAACGGTGCCGCTGCCCGCGTCGGCGCGCAACACAGCCAGGATTATGCGGCGTGGTACATGCAGATCCCCGGCCTCAAGGTGGCGATGCCATATTCGGCATCCGATGCCAAAGGTCTGATGAAATCGGCGATCCGCGACCCGAACCCCGTCATATTCCTTGAGAACGAGATCATGTATGGCAAATCCTTCGATGTGCCCGATGTCGACGATTACACCGTGCCGTTTGGCAAAGCCCGCATCTGGCGCGAGGGCGGCGATGTGACAATCGTCAGCTTCGGCATTGGCATGACTTATGCCCTTGAAGCCGCCGAAAAGCTGGCCGCCGAAGGGATCGAGGCCGAAGTCATCGACCTGCGCACATTGCGCCCGATGGACACCGCAAGCATCATCAAGTCAGTGATGAAGACCAACCGCTGCGTCACCGTCGAAGAAGGCTGGCCGCAAGGGTCGGTCGGCAACTACATCTCAAGTGTGATCATGCAAGAGGCGTTTGATTATCTCGATGCCCCCGTGATCAACTGCACGGGCAAGGACGTGCCGATGCCCTATGCGGCCAACCTTGAAAAACTGGCGCTGGTCACCACCGACGAGGTGATCGCCGCCGTCAAAAAAGTCACCTACAAATAAGGAGCGGACCATATGCCGACAGAAATCCTCATGCCCGCCCTCAGCCCCACGATGGAAGAAGGCACGCTGGCCAAATGGCTGGTAAAGGAGGGCGACACCGTCTCCTCCGGTGACATCATGTGCGAGATCGAAACCGACAAGGCGACGATGGAATTCGAAGCCGTGGATGAAGGCGTGATTGGCAAGATCCTGATCCCTGACGGGTCCGAAGGTGTCAAGGTAAATACGCCGATTGCCGTCTTGCTGGAAGAGGGCGAAAGCGCGGACGACATCGGTGCGGCGTCCGCGCCCAAGGCTGATGCGTCATCCAAGGCGGCCCCAGGTGCGGCGTCCGACCAAACCGCCCCAGCCGCTGGCTATGGCCGGGGAGAAACCGACGCGACGCCCACACCCTCATCCGCGCCCTCAGGCAGCGACGGCACGCGCATATTCGCGTCACCGCTTGCGCGGCGCATTGCGGCGGACAAGGGTCTGGATCTGGCGCAGATCAAGGGGTCCGGCCCGCATGGCCGCATCGTCAAGGCGGATGTAGAAGGCGCGAAAAAGACCGATGCCCCCAAGGCCGCAGCCCCGGTACAGACCCCCTCTGATGCGCCAAAGGCCGCCCTCGCAGCAGGCCCCTCCGCCGAGGCCGTGATGAAGATTTACGAAGGTCGTGCGTTCGAGGAAGTCTCCCTGAACGGGATGCGCAAGACAATCGCGTCGCGGCTGACCGAAGCCAAGCAATCCATCCCGCATTTTTACCTGCGCCGGGATATCGAACTTGATGCCCTCATGGCGTTCCGCACGGATCTGAACAAGCAGCTGGCGGCGCGCGAAGTGAAGCTTTCGGTGAATGACTTTATTATCAAGGCCTGCGCGCTGGCGTTGCAGCGGGTGCCGGATGCCAATGCCGTTTGGGCGGGCGACCGGATCCTCAAGCTGAAACCATCCGATGTGGCGGTGGCCGTTGCTATTGACGGCGGCTTGTTCACACCGGTCCTGAAGGACGCCGAAATGAAATCGCTTTCGGCGCTGTCCTCAGAGATGAAGGATCTTGCGGCCCGCGCACGCGACCGCAAGCTTGCGCCTCATGAATACCAGGGCGGCAGCTTTGCGATCTCAAACCTTGGGATGTTCGGCATCGATAATTTTGACGCTGTCATCAACCCGCCGCACGGCGCCATTCTGGCCGTGGGCGCGGGCGTCAAGAAACCTGTTGTCGGGTCCGACGGGGAAATCTCTGTCGCAACGGTTATGTCGGTCACACTGTCCGTCGACCACCGCGTCATCGACGGTGCACTGGGGGCCAAGCTGCTTTCCGCGATCAAAGACAATCTTGAGCATCCGATGACCATGTTGGCCTGATCCCAATTCCAAATGGATGAAAATCCTCGGGGGTCCGGGGGCAGAAAGCCCCCGGCCGTCTCAAAATGCACAAGGCCGAGATCACATGATCTCGGCCTCAGTCGTTTTACACCGTGAATTCCGCAGCCTCAGTCGCCTTGCGGCCCAAGCATGTGATCCATCAACACCGACGGCTGCTCACATCCCGCCTCTCCGACAACGCGAGCAGGAATACCTGCAACGGTCTTGCAGGGGGGCACCGCTTCCAGCACGACAGACCCTGCCGCAATGCGACTGCAATGCCCAATCGTTATGTTGCCCAGAACTTTGGCCCCTGCCCCGATCAGAACGCCGTCTCCAATCTTTGGGTGCCGGTCCTGTTCTTCCTTGCCGGTCCCGCCAAGCGTCACGGAATGCAGCATCGACACGTTGTCGCCCACCACTGCCGTTTCCCCGATGACGACAGAATGAGCGTGATCAATCATGATCCCCTTACCGATCCGCGCAGCGGGGTGGATATCGACACCGAATATCTCGCTGACCCGCATTTGCACAAAATAGGCCAGATCGCGCTGGCCCTTCATCCAAAGATGGTGGCCGACCCGGTAGGCTTGAACCGCCTGATACCCTTTGAAATACAAAATGGGTTGCAGCAAGCGGTGGCAGGCGGGATCACGTTCGTAAATCGCCACCAGATCAGCGCGGGCCGCCTTGATCAAATCGGCGTCGCTGGCATAGGCTTCTTGCACCATTTCGCGCACCACCATCATCGACATCTCGTTCGACGCAAGCTTGGCTGCGATCCGGTAGGACAACGCCTTTTCGATGGACCGGTGATGCAGGATACAGGCATGGATAAAGCCGCCCATCAGGGGTTCATCCCTGACCGCTTGCTGTGCTTCCGTCAGGATTTGATCCCAAACAGGATCAATCGAGGCAATATTCTTGCGAGGTTCTGGCATGGCGGCCTCCTTCGTTGCAGCATGACTATAGCATTTAGAACGAAAGAGCCAAACGCAAACCTCGTGTCTTTCTTGGTTTCGTTCTTACCGACCCTCAGGCCGGTATCAGCCGATGCGCGGCGGGTCCCGCGCCAAAATTTGCGGAAATCTGCGCAACGGACACGCTAAACGGCGCGACAATTCCATCACTGGCCCGGACCGTTTGGGTATATGTCCACGCGGGCGTTGTCGTCATCGCTTCGCGGATCAGTTGTCCATCCCGAAGAACGCGCACCAGATACTGTTCTGTTTCTTCACCCAGAGGCACCTCAATGCCCTCCCATTCATCGCCGTTCAGCCGCGTGCGCCGGACCCAACTTAGATCAAGATCCCCTGCCCCCGAATACGCGGCACGCAGATGGCACGGTCTGTAGGGACGGTATCCATTCCCGTTGAACGCGTCTTTGCGGTAGGAATAGGATGGATCGTCATACCCACGTTGGGCAGGCCCGATCCGATAATGCTGCACGATGCGCCGCAAGTTCGGGCTTAGCGTGATCTGCGATTGCACCCCGTTCAGCAAAACAAACTGCGACCCTTGGGGCCACACCTCGGGCATAAGGCCATCCGACCCTGCCTGACCCCGCAAACGGCTGGTCAGCCAATAGGTGTTCGGCGCGATCAAATCGGCGTTCGCAAATTGAAACACTTCCCACTGGTCGGCAGAGCCGTCACCGATCGCCGCAAGGTTGGCCCCACTTAGCAAAGCCGTGTCCTCCACGCTTTCAAGCAAACCACTGGTCAGCTGAACCTGAAGCCCTGGCCCCCGATCAAGCACCCCTGCTCGCGCCCATGCCAAGTCGTTTTGCGTTACGCCGATTGTTGCGCGGATGGGCAGGATCTTGTTCAACAGGTAATTTGCGTCCGTCCCTGATTGATACACCGCTACGCTGCCGGGCCAAGGCTGCGCGGTTGCAACGATGTGGGGTGCCTGCGGCTGCTCATCCCCGCGCAAAAGCGGAAGATCAAGGAAAATTGATGTCACCGGCACAGGGGCGGTGAAAGGCCTTGAGGATGGCCAATTCATCCTCGAACGGTGCCGGATCATAGACGTCGGGATCAATCCGAACGGCCTCGATCAGGTGCAGATCGCCCTGCTCGACTCGGTCGATGCGGTACAATGCGTCGCCTTCACCCTCATCACCGGGCAGTTCAACCACATCCCCTGCCCCCAGATGCATCATCGAGGGCGGCAGCGCCAATCGCAGGCTTTCACGGGCAACGCGGGCTTCGGTCAACCAACGCTCGACGGTCTGGCGTCCTTCGGCCCGGGTCAGCACCATGTTCATCTCGGATGCTGACACTGCATGGGTCGCGTCATCAGCAAGCACGGCTTCTTCGGCGATGGTGTCGAAATTGCCGTCGGCCTGCACGAACCGTAACCGCACCCGGCCTGAAATTTCGGCTTGGGCGTTTCGGATCTGCTCTGTGGTGCCATCCAGTTCGGCACTGACGGCCAGCCTTTCGGGATCAAGGCGATGCACATTCAGCCCGTCACGCATCACGAAAGTCAGCGTGCCATTGCGATCAACCGCATCAAACCCGAAACGCAACATAAGCGGTTGCAGCGACGCGCGTGCATCGCTCACCTGATCCACGCAATAGCCCCGTAAATATCCATACAGACGCGAGGTGTCATAGGATTGAAGCCCCGCACGGCGGCAAATCTCTGCAACGACCGACGAAAGCGGCTGAGAAGCCGTGCGTCCATTCAACCAATGCCCCCGCGCATAGTTCTGCCCGTCGCTCCAGAGGGTGCGGTTGTTGGGGAAGTTCGGATAAGGGCGCGTATCCCACGCCCAAACAAAGGCGCGCCCCATGTCGATCATCGGTGCGCCGTATTCGGGGGAAACGGGGTTATGGGCAGGATCGGACCAGTAGCGCTTGAAAGCGCGCAAGTATTGCATCTGCATAAGGTCATCCCGCGCGCCCGAAGAATGACGCGGCAGGCTGCTTTCAGAGCTTTTGAGATCAAGAAACTTGTTTGGCTGGTTGGTCCCCTTGTCGATGGCGGCACATCCGTATTCGGTAAACCAGATTGGCTTTGAAGCTGGCAGCCATGCGGTGGGTGTCAGTTGTCTCTGGCCGGCAATCCGTTCGTGATGGGGGTTGCTCCACCAGTTGCGAATGTCCTTGAAGCGGTAGATCCAAGGCTCATCCGCCTCGGTATCCGTAATCGGGGTCCGGATTTGCGCCGCACGCGCCTCGGGGGAATGATAGTACCAATCATAGCCCTCCCCGCCCTCTACATTCGATTGCAAATAATCGAGGTTATAGATCGTATCCCAATTTTGCGCATCAAGATGATCCTGACCGGCACGCCAGTCTGACAGGGGCATGTAGTTGTCGATTCCGATGAAATCGATATTTTCGTCTGCCCAAAGCGGATCAAGATGAAACAGGCGATCACCGCTTCCGTCGTTCGGTTGATAGCCAAAATATTCTGACCAATCGGCGGCATAGCTGATCTTGGTGCTTGTACCCAACAAAACACGGGTTTCGGCGGCAAGAAGGCGCAGGCGTTCCACCGCGACAAAAACGCCGTTCTCGCCTCTGATCTGGGTCAGTCCGCGCATTTCCGTTCCGATGCAAAACGCCTCGACGCCCCCCGCGGCACTGCACAGCGCCGCATAGTGCAGAATGAACCGCGACAGGCTCCATTCATCGGGCCCGTTATAAATCACCTGGCCTTGCGATATGTCAAAATCCGCCGCCGTGACGGTTCCGAAAAAGGCTGCGACTTCGTTGTCCGCCACCACAGTGCCTTCAGGGGAATTTTCCCGCCCCGGCGCTTGGGACAAAGTAATACGACCGCGCCACGGCAGCCGGGGCTGGGTCTGCGCGTCGCTATAGGGGTCAGGCAAGATGTTCCCGTCTTGCTGGTCCATCAGGATGAACGGATAGAACATCACCGCCTGGCCCGCCGTGTTCATGGCTTGGATTGCCTCGATGACAGACGCATCCGTAGGGGTGCCGCCATAAATCGGGCGTCCATTGTCTTTCGCGATCACCTCCGCCATGCCCCGCGTCAACGTTGCAACGCGCCACGGCATGTTTTCGCCTTCAATCACTGCGTCTTCAACTTTGGGGCGCAAGCTGCATGTGCCGCAGCGCAAATCGTTGCCGAACCATGAAACGACAAGCGACGCGGCCTCAAGCCGGGGTAATTCGGTTGCCAGATTGCCCAACGAAACCTCGAAATCGCTTTTGCCCGCCGGGGTGGAGACATTCGCGCTCCACCTTCCTCCCATCGCATCAGCATAGTGAACAGGTGTCGTCGCCAGCGCATATTCGCCCGTACCGGGAATAAGCGCCACGCCCGTGACACCGTGACTAACACCAAAGGCCGCATCGGGGCCAAAGGGCTGCTCAGGGCGCATCACCTCGAACGAAAATTGCGGCACGCGATTGCCAAATTGTGCCAGATCAAGGTTTTCCAACACGACATACGCGGTGCCGCGATAGGCAGGCACGCGGTCGGCTCCTTCAATCGCAGACAAAGTCGGATCAGGTTGCTGATCGTCGCGGCCCAAATAGACCCGCAGATTCAGATCATCCGGTGCCATCTCTTCACCATCGGCCCAAACCCGGCCGATACCGGCAATCTCTCCCTCGCACAGGGCAATGGCAAGGCTGACCGAATAGCTATAGCTGGTCGTCTGCGGTTTCGCAGGTGCCCCTTTGCCGCCACCGCCGCTTACCGTCGTCGTCTCGACAAAATCTGACGCCCAGATGACGTGTCCGCCAACGCGCATGCGACCGTAGATCTGGCTGATCGCCTCGCCTTCTCCGGTGCCCGTCAAACGAAATCGGTCAACTTTGCCTGTCTCGACGGCTTCTGCCCCGCCTCCCAACAGACGCTGATCTATCACCCTGCCAAGGGTCGCGCCAACTGCCCGTCCGACGGCCACTGAAGACAAGCCCGCAAGTGTGCCGCCAACAGACCCACCAATCGCCGCTCCTGCCGCTGAAAGTAATATCGTCGCCATCAGTTTGCCTCCGTCGGGAATTCAAATTGTGCTACAACGCGGTGCCGCCAAGGCGTGCTGAGCGGGCTTTCGACGACCCCATGCCCACTATAGGCGTGAACAAAGCTGGGATGCGTACCTTCTTCGGCCACCAACCCCAGATGCTTGGCCACCGCACCCTTGCGCATCCGAAACAACAGCACATCACCAGCGCGGAACGCCCCAAGGCACTTGGGCCGTAAATGCCGCAAAGCTGCCCGCCACAGACGCTCGTCGCCCTGAGGTTCGGACCAATCCATCGAATAGGCAGGCGGCGTTTCGGGTTCTGGTCCGATGACCTCGCGCCAAACGCCACGCAGCAGGCCCAAACAATCGCAGCCGGCCTGTCTGGTTGCGGCCTGATGGACATAAGGCGTTCCAATCCAGCCCCGCGCAGCCGCGACGATAAGCATTGGCCGCGCACTCATCGCAGTGATCCACCAGAGTTCGAGCCTGACGATTTTGGAACCGACATCATCCAATCCTCATTGGGCAAGTCGGGAAAGCCTTGGAAATTGATCAGATTGTTGAATTTCAAGCGGCAGGTTTCCATGCGCTTGTCGCAGCCCGCAAGCAGACGCACTTTAGTGCCTGCCTCGATCTTACCCCGGATCGGCTCCCAAAGCTCAATCTCGCGGTTGCTGTCGATTTTGCGATCCTGCTTGACCATCCCCCACAGACCGGCGGCTGGCCCCTCTAACACATCAAGCCGCCCTCGCGTGAACCACCCGTCCTCATAGCCCGCCATATCAGACCAGCGAAACACCCTGGCGTCAGCAAGATCTTGAACGGCGAGCGTTTCAGCATAACCCAACGCGGTCGGATCAAAGCCACACGCCTTGTCGCCCAAAACGGCAGAACAAGGTTTTTGAAAAATCCGTCCCAACGGCTGGTTCAGCGCCTCTGTCTGGCCACGCAATTCAGCACGAAACGCCCCGCCCGCGCGCTGGATCTCTCCGATGGTGCCGCGAAACAGCAAACTGCGCTGCGTGACATCGGCCCAGTTGACGCGCCAACACAGCACCTCCGCTTTGTCAAAGCGGCCCTGCTCTATCTCGTCTTCGCGGATCGCGCTATGGCTAAGCGCACCCATCGCTTCGGTATTGTCGACAGACAGCCCCGTGGACTGTGACAGCGCGCGTGCGCTCAGCCCGCTATCGGCACGAAAAACCATACCATCAAAGCTTACCGAGATGTCGTGATCGGTGAACGTCAACACGGCTCCATCTCGGCGCCTTATGGACCAGGCGTGGCACAGCGTGGTCAATCCGGTTTCGACATGGGCGCGCAGCCCGGCGTTGAAGGCGACGGTCATACGCGCACCTCGATCACCGGTACATTGGGCACCTGTCCGGCCTGAAAACTGGCAACGCTCACAAGGATGCGGTCGGTATCAAACCTGACGGGCACATCAAATTCATAGCCTGCAGAGACCTGCATTTCAGGGTCGGGAGCGCGCGCAAAGAGGATGATACCCGTTGCCGTGTCCACCTCATAATCCACGCCTTCTTGCATCTCGTCTTGTTCAACACCCACGCGCACACTGCCCGAAACCGGCTTGGTGATGGGGCGCAGATAGTGGTGCCCGCCAGATGTGTAGGTCTTGATCAATTGGTACTCCGTCTTGATCCCATCGCCATAGCCAAGACTTTGATCATCAAACGCCACCGCCGCCGAAGAGCGCGAGGATTTGAAATCCGCCCAGTCTTTCCAGCGAAACCCGTACATCTGGCCATAGCGGGCCTCGAAAAATGCGGTAAGCGCCTGAACATCATCGATGGACCGCATCCCCAAACCGGCGTCATAGACCCGACGCGAATGTGCCCACGGCGTGTTGCGTTCTTCAAAGCCGTTCGCAAGTGTGACCACATCGGTGCGGCGCTGCGGCCCCCCGACGGACCCAAAGCTTAGGCTGGGGGGAAATCTGACATCGTGAAAATTCATTTCGGCGCTCCTTTACCGGTTCCGATTGCCGCTGCTCAACGCCCGCGACATCTGCGCGGCGATCTGGCTTTGAGAGCGTTGAAATCCCTGCACATCCGGCGTGGTGATGTTCATCACCACGGTTGCGCCAGCGCCGCCGCCCCCCCTGACGCCAAGCTTGCCATCCGGGCCCCGCGCCAGCGGCATGATAGCCTCTGGCCCCGCCTCGCCCATAAGACCCATACCACCGCGCATGCCAAAGCCGGTGGCCGTGCTGACGATCCCGCCTTGTGCGAACGGCATCACCTTGCCCTGCGAAAACGGGGCCCCTTGGGCAAAAGGCAGAATGCCCTGCACAAGCGATCCGACACCCTGACTGATCAAACCACCCACCTGATCCGTTACTGGTTTCATCGCGGCATTATAGGTCGTGTTCACCATTGACTGTGCGACCGTCGACAGCGCATCGGAAAGTTTCAAACCGTCAAAAACCACGCCATCAAAAGCACGCCGCAATCCACGGCTCAGCCCTTTTTCAAGGGTTGCCACATCCTTGCCTGTCGCAGCCAAGGCGCTGCGCATCCGGCGCAATTCGCTGTCAAAGCCAGAGACCAGCGATCCCGTCACCTCAAGCGTGCTGTTCAGCTGGTCTGCATTGCCTTCCAATGCATTGAATGTCTCACTTACCATCACACGTCCTTTTCATTTCTGTCGGGATAAGCGGCCATCAAAGCCTTCAAACCATCCCCAAGCAGCGGGGCCTGATCCGCAGACGCGCCCAGCATCAGCTGCAATTCAGCGGGCGTCAAAAGCCAGAATTGATCGGGCGTCATCCCCAATCCCTTCAACCCTGCACGCATCAAAGCTGGCCAATCCAAGCCATCAGGGGATGTCACGCAGGCACCACAAAAGCACGCGCAAGCAATTCGGCCGCGGCCTTTGCGGCGCCCATCGGCCCGCCTTTGAACGTGGCGCGCCCCAAGGACTGCTCCGACATCTCTGTGCCGCCCGCACGCAGGCCCACTTCAAGCAAACGCAAGACATCACGGCTGGAAAACCTGTTGCTCTCAAAGCGTTCCACCATGGAAAGCAACGACTGTTCTTCCAGCATCTCTTCAAGTTCAGCCAACGCCCCAAGCGTCAACCGCGCCACATGCCGCTCATTGTTGATGACGACGACAACATCGCCTCTCCAGGGGTTTGCCATTTGTCTACACCCCACCCGAAGCCGGATCACTGACATCCGGCGTGAACACCAGCTGCCCTGCCGATTGCAGGCTCAGCTCGTATGTGGCCTCGCCGTTTAGCGACCCGCCATAGTCAATGGATGCGACCTGAAATGGCCCCGAGATGATACCGAAACTGGGGATGACGATTTGAAAATCCGGTGTCAAACCGTCGAAAAACAACTGACGCGTGCGCTCGTCCGTGCCGGCATCGCGAAACACCCCAGACCCGCTGATCGCAGCAGACCGCACACCGGCACCCGCCAGCAATTCGCGCCAGCCACCGTCACTGTCCAGCGATGTTACCTCGACAGCCTCCGCATTGAAACTGATGCGGGTTGCACGCAATCCGGCAATCGTCTCGAATTGCCCGTCGCTTGTCATATCCACTTTGACCAAAAGGTCTTTACCTGCTTGAACGGCCATCATTTTTCTCCTGAATTATCCTGAAATATCCGTGTCAGCTATCTTGAAGCCGCGCCCGGAACCGCATTGCAATCTGGCGCGCCTGCACCGAGCTGACAAACGTCGCTGTCGCGCGTTCGAACCGCAGCCCCACCAGATATCCCCGGCTCAGGGGCAAATCAGCATTGTGCAAAATGTCGCTGACGGCACCGGCGGCAGCCTTGGCGTCCGCATAGCCTGAGGCATCACTGACGACATAGACATTGAACTGATGCAGTGCGCCCGAACCGTTCGCATCCGAAGCATCGCGCACAGTTTCTTCACCCAGGCGCACATAAAGTGGCGGGACATCCCCCGCAGGCAGCGCGTCGAAAATTGCGTTGCCCACAAGACCTGCCAGAACATCATCCCCTGAAAGCGCGGCGAAAACAGCGCTTTGCAAAGGGGCCGACAGCGCATAGCTCATACCACGACCTCCTCTTGTGCGATGCAAATCAGATACCGGCCATATGCGTCCCGGTCCGCGACCGTCTCGATATTGAACACCCGCAGGCCGTCTCGGAACCGCTGCTTCGGCTCTGGCCGCTGGGGGCTGCCGATAGGCGCGGACCGGACGGTGATGGCATAGCCCATGCGGCTGACAGGAATGCTGGCCTGCGCACCTTCGCGCCCGGTGCGCGCGGTGACGTCTGCCCAGACCTGACCCAGCACAATCCAATTAACCCGGTATCCACCCGCCCCATCGCTCAGCAATTCGGGGGCTTCCAAAACCAGCCGTCGGTTCATTGAAAGCGCCTTCATTGTCCGGCTCCAAAGCCCAGGCGCATGGGTTTGTACCGCTCGATCAAACTGCTTACGCCGAAGGGCACGCAGCCCCGGCTCAGGCTTGTCTCATGACGGAATTCATAATAATGCGCGGCCAATAGCATGGTGGCCTGCTGCAAATCCGCAGGGACATCCCCCCATGTGACACCAAACCCCGCGTCCAGCGCAATCACCGCCGACCCCGCAAAGGGCACGGCCGGCAAAACGGCACCCGTGGGCCGCAAGACCGACCTGTGCATATCGCGCTCAAGCCAATACCGTTCAGGCGCGATGACAGTCTGGTTTCCGTCACGCCCCACCAGCGTCACAGACACGATCGCCTGCACCGGGGCCACCGGCAAAGGCTGTGCCACCGGCGCGCGCCACGCCGTTGCCGACCAGCTGAACCCACGCCGGATCAACACCTTCCCCGTGCGCGCCTCTATCGCGGCAAGTGCTGCGCGCAGAAAGCTGATCAGCACCTCGTCCTGCAATGTGTCTGCCGCAAAGCCACTGCCTAGCCGCAGATGTGCCTTGAAGGCGTCCACCGGCAGCGTTGCATCAGGCACGCTTGTCTCTTCGATCAACATCATGGAACGTCTCCAAATAATCCCGTACTTCCCCGCCTCAGGCGGACCCGGACGCGCACCCGACTGCATTGCTCGGTCGGAGGGAGCAGCTAGACAATGCACCCAAACCTGCGGCACGCGCCCGGACCGGGGCCAAGTCGCCCCGGCCCCGTGTTCGACCCCGCCTTAGGCGGTGCCGAATTTCAAAAGCTTGATCGCCGCGAAATCGCTTACATCGCCACCGACGCGCTTGGTGGCATAAAAAAGCACATGTGGTTTTGCGCTGAACGGATCGCGCAGGATGCGAAGATCAGGCCGCTCGGCGACGGTATAGCCCGCCGCAAAGTCGCCAAACGCAAGCGAATACGAATCCGTGTCGACGTCCGGCATGTCTTCGGCCACCAGCACCGGATAGCCCATCAGCCGCGCCGGTTCCCCCTGCGCCAGGCCATCAGACCACAGGAAACGCCCGTCCAGATCCTTCAGCTTGCGCACACGCCCGGCGGTTTTTGAATTCATCACGAAGCTCGCGTTCGCCCGGTATTGCGCCCCCAAGGCATAGACCAGATCCACAACCGAATCCGCCGTCACCTCTCCGTCTACGCCCGTTGGCACAAAGCCAAGGTTGCCCCAGGTCCAGATATCATTATCGATCTTGTCATGGGCCAGCAGCCCCTTGGGCTTGTCGATACCGTCGCCCAGAATAAACGCCGACGCTTCTGCGCGGGCAAACTTGTCTGCGATACGGCCCGCAAGCCACCCCTCGATGTCAAACGCGGAATCGTCCAGCAAACGTTGCGAGGCTTTGGGCAAGGCGCTGAGCTCATGCAGCTGCACGGTGATGCGATCAATCTGCGGCGTGTCCGTCTCGCCCACAGCGGACGCCTCGGTTGCCCAACCGGCACCGACATCCGTGTGATCCACCAGCACGTCATAGGATGTCGCTTCCACCTGGACGACCGATGCAATCGCGCGGATTGATGCGGTGGCATTCAGCACGGATTTGACACGGTCCGCCGTCTGCGGATCCACCAGATAACCGCCATCCGAATTCACGGCAGAGGAAAGGGATTTGCTTTCCATCTCAAGCCCGCGCAGCCCATCGTCATCGCCATTGCGGATATAGGCATTCATCGCCTTTTGATGCGGGGCAGCCACCTCGCGGGCACCTGCCAATGGGGTCCGCGCAGGCAAAGTCATTTTTCGATCCAACATAGTCATTCGCTCTTCCGTTTGTTGCAACTTGGTCGTCATTTCGGCCTGAAAGCCTTTGAAATCTCGCACGAAACCCGTCACGGCCTCGCGGACTTCCTCAGCGGCAGAGACAGGCTCGCCGCATGTTTTGATCTCAATCTGATGCATCCATGTACCTCCGGTTAAAGTTGGTTTTCCCTAGATCGGTGCGCCCGCCGCCAATTGCTGGCGCGCCTCGCAAAACGCCTGTGCCATGTCGCGCAGCACATCACCTACAGCGACAAAATCTCCTTTCGCCGCAACACGCGCACTTGGCAGCATCGGGAACGTCACCAGTGACACTTCCCACAGATCAAGCTCTGTCAGAACGCGCTGGCCGCTTTCATTTTTGGCCGCACGCACCGTGCGATAGCCGATGCTCAGCCCGTCGATGGCCCCCGCCGCGATCAACGCTGCGGCCTCGCGCCCCTTCGCCACGCTGTCCAGAATGCGCCCCTTGACCCACAGGCCGCGGGCGTCCTCTCGCACCTCGTCCCAGACCCCGATGGGCTGGGTCGGATCATGCTGCCACAGCATCTTGATGCGCCGCCCTGCGGTGCTGCCCGACGCCAAAGAATGGCCATAGGCCCCCTTGCTCACCACGTCCCCGCCCTGATCGACGCAGCCAAACAGGCTGGCGTAGCCACTGATCACGGTCCCGCCCTCAACGGTGATACCGTCGCCAAAGCGGGCAAATTTATGCTCAAGCCCGCGCGTCGCTTCAGACAGATCTATCCTGGCCCCCGACATTGCATCGGGGCTCTTTTTGCCAATCTCCATGGCATTCTCCTTTGAAATTCAGACCTTTACGGCGTTGCCACCAGAAAAGACTCAATGGCCTGCGTCAGGATCACGGCCACCACGCCATACACCGTAAGCCACAACCGCCGCTCCAGCCGCTCCATCATCTCTTCCAGACGGTCCAGACGGTGCAGCAGGTTTTCGTGATGGATCGCGCTGACCCTCTCATGGGCCTGCAACCGCAATCCTGGTGCACACTCAAAACGGTCAAAGGGCGGGGCCTCATGCATCGGACACCTCCGCAGGCAGCCCTAACAGGTTACGCTTTTCGGCTTGGCTCAAAAAGTCGGCCCCGGTGACGCGCGCCCATTGTGCATCGCGCTCCTGTGCCAGCGCCGACACCTGATCCAGATCCGGCTTGAACGTCACGTCGTCTCCCGAAAAAGCGGATAACCAATGCGACAGCGCCGCCGTAACGCGTGTCGCCAAGGGCAAGACAGTCAGGCGATAAAATGCCCTGTGCGCCTCTTGATAGTTGGCATATGTGGCATCTCCCGCGATACCCAAAAGCATCGGCGGTACGCCAAAAGCCAGGGCAATCTCACGCGCAGCGGCTTCCTTTGTCTTGTGAAACTCCATATCCGAGGGCGAAAACCCCATCGGCTTCCAGTCCAGCCCGCCCTCCAGCAGCATGGGCCGTCCCGCATTGCGCGCGCCCTGATGGTGGGTCTCCATCTCGTTGACCAGCCGATCATACTGATCATCGCTCAGTTTGCCCTGCCCCTCGGCCCCACGATAGACAATCGCTCCGGACGGGCGCGCGGCATTGTCCAGCAGCGCCTTGCTCCAGCGCGAGGCCGAATTATGCACGTCCATCGCCATCGCCGCCGCCTGCATCGGGCTGAAACCATAGTGATCGTCTTGCGGATGGAAATTCTTGATATGGCAGACGGGGGTCACAGGGCCACTGGCATCAAACCGATGCTTGCGACCTCCGACAGCGTATTCATAGGCCACAGGCCACCCATCCGCGCCCGGCACCACCGACATGCGATCTGACCGCAGCAGATGCAGCTCCATGGGCACGCCGGAATCCGCCCCCACGGCCTCGATGTAACCATTCCCTGACAAAAGCAGTTGCGCATAAAGCGCTTCCAACAGCTCGGCGCGACCCTGCGCACCATTGGGCCGGCTGACAAGCGTCATCAAGGGGTGCGTATCATAGCGCCGCGCGGCGTCCTGCAAAACCAAGGGCAAGGCCGCGGCCGCCTCCGAGATCAACTTGACCGACCGAAACCCGACAGGGTTCCCGCAAAATCCAAGCCGCGTCAGGCTGGCCGTATCGCGCGGGCTCCACGCCACCCGGCCGCTGGTCTGATAGGCCACGACCGGCCCCGTAGCCGAGGCTTTCTGCATCGGCGCTTCAACCGCCGCGCCGCGCCTCAGAAAATCAAAAACCATATCGCTACTCCTTGTCTGCCCAACGCATCGTCCGCCCATTCAAAATGCCAATAAACTCTTAACACCCCTCAAACCGACCGTACGGTGCAGCGGCAACACCGCCCCGCACTTCATTTTGCCAAATAAACTCTCCCCGAAGGGCCGGTCTGCTACACCCATCCCAGCCCATGAATGGACCCAAGCCCCTGCCACTTCACTTCACAACAACCGCACCCCCGGCGACCGCCAATGCGCCGCAGGCTCAATCATCAGCTCGTGCAATGCCCAGACCAGCGCATCAACACGGTCGGGGGATCCCGACCCGTCAAACCCACGCGCCGTCATCTTGCACATCTGATCCTCAAGCATATCCAGCCCCGCGACATGCCCCACCCGCCCCTGCTCATAAAGCGCCGCCACTGGTTCCGCACGGGCCACCTTGCCCCGCGAGGCGTGGACCGACTTAAGCGGCACCAGCGGATCGATCTGGCGCAGCACCTCGCCCACCATCAAACCACCCTGATTGGTCTCAACCACCAATCGGTCAGCCCCAAAACGCTCCATCGCTGAAATGGCGGCACGGGCCCATTGGGATGGTGTGGCACCCTTGACGGTGCAATCGGCCAGCACCACGGCTTTCCATGTCTGTGGCGGGCCGTCGGTCTGTGCGCCGACCACCACAATCCCGCATTCGTCCGACCCCGATCCTGCGGTTGTCGCCGGGTCCAGCCCGACCACAATCCGGTCAAACGCGGGCACCACGTTCACCCGACCGTCCTCCAGCATCTCAGAGGTCCACAAAGCACCTTCCGCATCAGCCAACAGCACCCCGTCCAATTCCTGACGCCCCAGCCGCGTACCACGATACCGCGCACGCACCTCTTCCAGAAACGATCCCGCCAAATTCGCGGCATTGGCCTCGGTCGGGGCATGGGTGCTCACGGTTGACGGCGACGACAGCAGCTTTTTCAACACCCCCACATTGCGCGGCGTCGTGGTCACGCACACCTTCGGCTCGATCCCCAGACGCAACGCAAATTGCAGTTGGTCCCATGTCTCTTCGGCCTTCTTCCACTTGGCCAGCTCATCGACCCAGGCCGCGTCGAACTGCGGCCCGCGCAGACCGTCGGGATCATGCGCCGTATGCACCGAAGCCACGGCGCCGTTGGGCCACACAAGACGCTTGCGGCTTGCCTCCCAATCCGGACGGCGGTCGGCGGGCGAACAGGCCAGAATGCCACTGTCGCCAAAGATCATCACCTCGCGCACCTGTTCCACCGTCTCACCCACCAGCGCTACCCGGCGGCAGCGCCCCTGATCCAGCGGGCGCGCACCCTCAACCTGCGAGCGCACCCACTCGGCACCGGCCCGGGTCTTTCCGGCCCCGCGACCGCCCATGATCACCCAGGACCGCCACGCGCCCTTAGGGGGCAACTGGTGCGGCATCGCCCAGAACTCGAACAAAAAAGGGAGAGCCATAAGCTCTCCCTCATCCAGATCATTCAGAAACTGATCCTGTACCGCCACATCGGCGGAGCCGATCCAGCTTGCACCCGATGTCAGCCCGCGCTCTGTCAAGGTCAAGCGCATAGCCTCCGCGGGCAATGCCCGCTTGTCTATTTCGACAGTCACTTAAATAATTCTCCACTTTGACGCAGGTCGCCACCATACCGCTGGCTTTACCCAGGGCCTTTGACGCTGCCGTTTCGTTGAATTCCTCCCCGGATTGGGCCTGTTCCTTCAGGCTCTCTATTTCGCGACGCAGATCGCGTATGGCCGCTTGAAGCGCTCTGAAATGCTCTTCACTCTCGGCAACTTGTTGCTCCGGGGTAATCATCGTCATCTTGCTCATACCTCTCGTTTGGAACCTCCAAACCGAGCCGACACGAAAAAACGGCCACCGGAAATCAATCCGGGGCCGTTTGCCATGTCGTCTAGCATGCCTGAACTTCTACGTCAGAGCGCACGCAAAGTCAAGGGAAATCAGGTTAACAAGACCTTCCAACCCCTTACGATGGTTAATAAATTCTGAACGCTTGAGGTATCAGTTTCCTCCTGTCGAGGCATTTCCCGCCGCTTGCGCGCCCCGTTCCGCCTCGATCTCGCGCCACCGTGCGACATTGCGATTATGCTCTTCCAGGGTTACGGCAAAGGCATGCCCGCCGGTACCGTCTGCGACAAAGAACACATAATCGTCGTTCGCCGGCTGCGCCGCAGCCATCAGACTGGCAAGACCCGGATTGGCGATGGGCGTCGGCGGCAAGCCAGGGATGATATAGGTGTTATAGGGTGTCTCGGCACGCAATTCGCTGCGCCGTAACCCGCGCCCCAAAATGCCCTGCCCCTTGGTGATGCCATAAATCACCGTTGGGTCGGTCTGCAAACGCATCCCCTGATTCAGGCGGTTCACAAACACGCTGGCCACCTGTTCCCGCTCTTCCGGCACGCCGGTTTCCTTTTCGACGATCGACGCAAGGACCAACAACGCCTCGGGGCTTTCTACGGGCAGGCCGGGATCCCGCGCGTCCCAGGCATCGGCAAGCCTGCGCTGCTGAGCGGCCTGCATCTGCTCGATAACGGTGCTGCGGTCTTCACCAGAAACCACCTCATAGCTGTCGGGGGCCAATGTCCCTTCGGCAGGCACGGCGGCTACTTCCCCCTCAAGCACGTCGATCGATTTCAGCGCCTCAACAACCTGCCAGCTTGTCACCCCTTCGGCCATCGCAATGCGGAAACGCGTGTCAGCCTTGTCTTCAATCTCGGTATAGATTGCGGGCACATCGTCCTCTCCGGGGGTGAATTCGGCCCGCTCCACAAAGCGGTTAGTCGTTGGGTCCAGCTCCCGTACCTGGGTGCTCAGCCGGTTGATCCCTATGCGGTAAACGATTTCTGTGCCGCACGTACTTGCCCCGCCACGCGTGACTTGATCCACAATCTGCTGCATCGAGGCTTCCGGTTCTATCAAAAAGCTGCCCGCCTTCAAGGCACCGGTCTTTTTCTCGTATTCCGCGCCAATGCGGAAAATCGCAGCTGAACTGACCGCGTTCTGATCCGCCAGATCATCACCCACGGCGCGCATGTTCGCTCCCCGCTCCACCTGAAGGCAGATCGCCTGTGCAAGAGGACCGGGCGCATCATATTGCCCCCGCCCCCACAGAACGACCCCGCCCAACAGAAACAGGCCGAGGATCAGAAATGTAACGGCGTTAGACGCGATATGTCGCCACATTATGAGGGCTTTCCGAAAATCACGCTTGCGTTGGTGCCACCAAAGCCGAACGAATTGCTAAGCGCGACCTCGATCTTGCGCTCTACTTTCTTGTTGGGTGCCAGATCTATCTTGGTCTCGACTGCGGGATTGTCCAGATTGATGGTGGGTGGTGCGACCTGATCGCGGATCGCCAGGATCGAAAATATCGCCTCGATCGCGCCAGCGGCACCCAAAAGATGCCCGGTGGCCGATTTTGTCGACGACATCGTCACCCCCTCGACGGCGTCACCCAACATCCGCTCGACAGCGCCCAGCTCGATCACATCGGCCATGGTGGATGTGCCATGCGCGTTGATGTAATCCAGATCCGACGGCTTCAGCCCCGCACCGCGCAGGGCGTTTCTCATCGACCGTTCGGCCCCATCACCATCCTCGGCGGGGGCCGTGATGTGATAGGCGTCGCCGGACAGGCCATAGCCCAGAACTTCGGCATAGATCTTGGCACCGCGTGCCTTGGCGTGCTCGTATTCTTCAAGCACGACGACGCCAGCGCCTTCGCCCATGACGAAACCGTCGCGGTCCATGTCATAGGGTCTGCTGGCCTTGGTCGGATCATCGCCGCGTTTGGTCGACAGCGCCTTGCACGCGTTGAACCCCGCAATGCCGATTTCGCAAATCGCGGCCTCTGCCCCGCCTGCAACCATAACATCCGCGTCGCCATGAATGATCAGGCGACTGGCGTCGCCAATGGCATGGGCACCGGTTGAACAGGCGGTGACGACCGAATGGTTCGGCCCGCGAAACCCATAGCGAATTGACACCTGACCCGAGATCAGGTTGATCAACGCACCAGGGACAAAGAACGGGCTGACGCGCCGTGGCCCGCGTTCATGCATCATCACGGCGGTATTCGCGATTGAATTCAGCCCGCCAATCCCGGACCCGATCAAAACGCCGGTGCGCTCCTGATCTTCCCGGTCCGTCGGCATCCAGCCTGAATCCTCGACCGCCTGCTGTGCAGCCGCCATCCCGAACAGAATGAACGTATCCACTTTGCGCTGCTCTTTCGGCTCCATGTACACGTCGGGATTAAACGTATCATCGCTGCCATCGCCCAAGGGAACTTCACAGGCGTATTGCGTGACAAGCTTGCTGGGATCAAACCCCGTGATCCGGCCAGCACCAGACTTGCCTGCCAGGATCTTGGACCAGCTCGCTTCTACCCCGTCGGCCAACGGGGTAACCAGCCCCAAACCTGTCACCACTACTCTGCGCATATCCAAGCCCCTTGGTGTTTTCTTCGCGTTGATCGGCTATACCTTGTCGGACGCCCGAATTTCAAGCCGCGATACGCGACAACAATCGTCATACGGGTGGGCCTTTTCGCGCCATCAGGCAAACGCGGGTTTCATCAACAGTTATCTCGCGCAGCGGCACATAGCCAAGCGCCCCCGCAAGCCGCAAGGATGCCGCATTGTCGGCTGCGATCATGCACACGGTGCGACCTGTTACGACGCGGTCAAACCAGTCATGCGCAGCGTGCGCAGCCTCAAGCCCCAGGCCCTCACCCTGCGCTTCGGGTGACAAGACCCAACCCGCTTCGGGAAAGGGATCAAAATCCTCGCCAAATCCACGCGAGCCAAAGAAAAAACCGGTTTGCCCCGCCATTTCGCGGGTCCCGCGCGGTTGGATCGCCCACTGACCGAACCCCACGATTTGCCAGTGACCTGCATTGCGCAAGAACGCGTCCCAGGATCTTGCTTTGGGCCAAGGCTTGCCGCTGATATGCGCGACAACCTCCGGAGTGGCCCAAATCTCGGCAAACCGCGCGAAATCCTCGGATCGCATGGCCCGCAAAGTGACTCTGGCAGTGTTGATCGTGGGTACGGCTCGCGACATGTGGTGAATTGCCTTCACGCTTCGATCTGTGTCCCGTCTACAATCACCCGCCACGGCGACCAGAGACAACCCCGAACATGCCCGAAAATACAAAAACGGCGTCCTTTCGCTAAGAAAGAACGCCGTTTGAGTTGTATATTGCCGATCCCCCTAACGGGGAACCGAAATCAGAACCGTCTCAGGATGCTTCTTTGATGAATTTTACCGCATCGCCAAACGTCTGGATGTTCTCGGCGGCGTCATCGGGGATCTCGATGCCGAACTCTTCTTCAAAGGCCATGACCAGCTCAACCGTGTCGAGGCTGTCTGCACCCAGATCATCGATGAACGATGCGTTCTCGACGACTTTGTCTTCTTCAACACCCAGATGTTCTACAACGATCTTCTTTACGCGGTCTGCGACGTCGCTCATATTCAGTCCTCATTCATTCGGGCTATTCTTGCCCTCTTCTGTTTCCATTCGGCCCGAGCCGGGCGTCTGGATCGTGCCCCGAAGGGCGGCTATGATCCTTGTTGTCACAAGGCAAGGGGGGCAATCAAGCCTTCCCGTTGTAGAATCTGCGCTTCCTTTAGCACAAGACGCAGGTTTGGCAAACGCTTTGACACCCAGTGTCACACCATCGCCATACCGCCGTTGACATGCAAGGTTGTTCCGGTGGCATAAGATGCCTCATCACTCGCGAGATAGACAACCGCGGCGGCGATATCAGAGGATGCGCCCATGCGCCCCGCAGGGATCTGCCCCATGATTCCTGATTTCTGCTCGTCCGTCAGCTTGTCGGTCATCGCTGTGGCGATAAATCCCGGCGCGACGACGTTCACCGTGATACCGCGGGTTGCAACCTCATAGGCCAGCGATTTCGACATTGCGACCATCCCCGCCTTTGATGCCGCGTAATTCGCCTGTCCCGGATTGCCTGTCGTCCCCACAACGCTCGAAATGTTCACGATGCGGCCCCACCGCGCTTTCATCATCCCACGCAGCACGCCCTTGCACAGTTTGAACGTCGCGGTCAGGTTCACATTCAGCACCGAATTCCATTCGTCATCCGACATGCGCATAAAGACGTTATCACGGGTGATGCCCGCGTTATTGACCAGAATATCAACCGATCCCATCGCGTCTGCCGCCTGTTTGGGCAGGGCCTCTACTGCGTCCATATCGCTTAGGTTACAGGGCAACACATGGGTGCGTTCACCCAGTTCGGCCTTTAGCGCCTCAAGAGGCTCTGTCCGGGTACCCGACAGCCCGACCGTTGCACCCCGGCCATGCAATGCCCGCGCGATATCGGCACCAATCCCACCTGAGGCACCTGTTATCAATGCGTTTTTTCCTGTCAGATCGAACATCCAAACTTTCCTTCTCTTCCGCCTCAGGCCAGCTTCATCGCAGCGGCGTCTGCCGCCGTACCGATATTGACCGTTGTGATTTCCTTATTGATGCGCCGGATCATGCCCGACAGCGCCTTGCCCGCGCCGATCTCCCAGATCTCGGTCACGCCCTGCGCGCCCATCCATTCGACCGACGAACGCCAGCGCACCTGCCCTGTGACCTGCTCGATCAGCAACGTGCGGATACGGTCAGGGTCACTGACGGCCTCGGCCGTGACATTTGCCACAACGGGCACCTGCGGCGCGTGCATCGTCACGCCGGCCAATGCCTCTGCCATTTCCTGCGCAGCCGGGGCCATCAAGGCACAATGGAACGGCGCGGACACGGGCAGCAAAAGCGCGCGCTTCGCACCCGCCGCCTTGGCCAGATCAACCGCACGCTGCACCGCGGCGGTGCTGCCCGAGACAACATTTTGCGACGGATCATTCTGGTTGGCGACCTGACAGACATCCCCTTGGGCAGCCTCTGCAGCCACCGCCTCGGCTTGTTCGAAACTCAGCCCCAAAAGGGCAGCCATCGCCCCCTCGCCCACTGGCACCGCCCTTTGCATCGCCCGCCCCCGGATGCGCAGCAGGCGTGCTGTGTCGGCAAGCGAAAACGTGCCAGCCGCACAGAGCGCAGAATATTCGCCCAGCGAATGGCCCGCCAGAAAGGCCGCCTTGTCCACGGTGATCCCTTCAGCCTTCAGCGCCGCCATCGCCGCCATGGATGTCGCCATCAGCGCGGGCTGTGCATTCTGCGTCAGGGTAAGCGCGTCTGCATCGCCCTCCCAGATCAGCGCTGACAGCTTTTCGCCCAACGCCTCGTCGACCTCCTCAAAGACGGCGCGTGCGGCGGGATATGCCTCCGCCAGATCACGACCCATGCCGATGGTTTGTGCGCCCTGTCCAGGATATACGAATGCGATGCTCATGACTGTCCCCCGATTGTGGTTTCTGCGGCTCTACAGTGTGAGGCAGCGGCAAACAAGCCTGCACCGTCCGTGTGCGCATTTCCGCGATTGCCGCCCCTGCATGAGACGCTAACTGTTGCGAAGTACCCCTTTCGGAGCATCAAGATGACCCTTCACAACACCCGGATCCGCTATGGCGGGGTGACAAAATTCTTTCACTGGCTGACGGCCTTTCTGATCCTGACGCTGATTGCGCTTGGGTTTTATGCCAGCGATCTGCCCCACGAGACGCAGGCACAGCTCACGACCAAAGCATGGTTCTTTTCGATGCATAAAACGCTGGGGGTGGCGCTGTTCGGGATTGCCCTGCTCAGGATCATCTGGGCGCTTGGCCAGATCAGGCCGGGGCTTTTGAACGGCGACAAGCGGGTGGAAAGCTGGCTCGCGCAGACCGTCCACTGGCTGCTTTACGCATCGTTGATTATCGTGCCTCTCGCGGGGTGGGTCAGCCACGCCGCCGCGTCCGGTTTCGCGCCGATCTGGTGGCCCTTTGGCCAAAACCTGCCGTTTGTGCCGAAAGACACCACGTTGGAGCATGTATTTGGTGCGCTTCACGTAATCGCTGGCAAAATTTTGATCGCCACGATCATTTTGCACGTGGCTGGTGCCCTTAAGCACCACTTTATCGAGGGTGATTCGACCCTGCGGCGGATGTTGCCCGGATCACCGGCGATTGGCCCGGTTCCATCACAGCCCCACCACCGTACACCCGTCTACACGGCAATAGCAGTCTGGGGTGCGACCATTTTCGTCGGTGTCGGTCTGGGTCTGGTCGGCGGCGACGGCCCGACAGAAGCGGCCGAAGCGCCCAGGCTTGAAACGGTCACATCCCAGTGGCAGGTGCAAAGCGGGACGATCGGGCTTGGCGTGACCCAGTTCGGATCGCAGGTCCAGGGCAGCTTTGCCGACTGGACATCGTCGATCTCGTTTGATGAAACTGTCACCAGCGGCAAGGCGGGCACCGTGTCAACCACGGTGTCTATTCCTTCGCTCAGTCTGGGGTCAGTCACGGATCAGGCGATGGGGGCAGATTTTTTCAACGCCGAAGACTTCCCAACTGCCACCTTCAAGGCCGAGATCGTAAAATCCGCCGATGGCTATGTGGCCAACGGCACATTGACGATCAAGGATCAGTCCGCCCCCGTCACCCTGCCCTTTGATCTGAAGATCAACGGTGACACCGCACAGATGACGGGATCAACCACGCTGGATCGGCGCAACTTTGGCATCGGGGACAGCGTCACAGACGAAAGCTCGCTTGCGTTTGACGTGACTGCAACCATCCAGCTTACCGCCAGACAGACGCCATAAAAAAACGCCGGGGGTTGCCCCCCGGCGTTCATCGTATTCAACAGCCCGTAAGGTGTCTATTCGGCCTTCATCGCCTCGACCGAGATGGCGATCTTGACTTCGTCGCTTACGAACGGCGCGAATTTGCCAAGGTTGAAATCGGACCGCAGCACAGTTGTCGTCGCATCGAAACCGGCCCAGGGCTTGTTCTCCATGGGGTGGTTACCCATCTGGTTCAGCGTCGCGTCCAGCACGACCGGCTTCGTCACGCCGTTCATGGTCAGATCGCCAGTGATCATGCCGGTCTTTTCGCCCGTGACCTCGATCCCGGTCGACGTGAAGGTGACCATGTCGCCCTCGCTTGCGCCAAAGAAATCGTCGGACATCCAATGATCCTTGCGCGGTTGCCAACCGGTGAACATATCCATCACCGGAAAGGACACCTTGACCGATGATTGTGCAGGCTCTGCCTCGTCCAGCATGATTTCACCGTCAAATCCACTGAACATCGATGTGGTCGTCGAAAACCCAAGGTGGTTATAGGTGAACACGATTTGGCTGTGGCTCGCGTCGAGCGTATATTTCTCGGCAGCAAAGGCAGAGGAAGCACCAAGGGTCAGCGCGGCACCAAGCAATACGGATTTCATAAACATTCAAAGTCACTCCTTTTGGACATATGTGCAAAAGAAGTGGCGTAAAATTGCACAAGGACAATTCAACAGCGTTCAACACTTGATGCGCGGGAATAAACAGTCAGCCTGTTTCGGGGCGCGGCATCTGCCTTTTCAAATGGCCTTGCCGCACTCACGCAAGCCCGAAACAAGCTGGTGCATGATCTTTTGATCCGCGATGTGGACATCAGCGATGAAACATCCGCTTTCATCCCAGAATTGCATAACGTTTCCCTGCCGCTCGACACGGGACAGATCGCTGAAACGGCACCGTTGCAACAGCGTTCTATTGCCGGTTTGCGCGGGGCGGATCAGTCGCAATTCGTGACTGAACGTATCGATTTCAATCTCTGGCTGCACCGGCTTTGCGGCGGTAAACACCAACCGCGCACCTGCCATAAGACAAACTGTCGAAAGCGCCAGCTTCATCATGACAAGATCACCGCTCAGGTCGGCACCGGGCGTCAGCCACAGCCCCGCCGATACAAAGACCAGCGACACCCCCACAAGCCGTTGCAGCCCACGCAACAGCATGCGCGCACCGTCTACCGTGCCTGTGGCCGCGCAATAATGCGGGCCTTCGTTCATGAATTCGGATGTTGCGGTCATCGGTGTGCCCCCCGGAGTTTCATCGCGCCCTTCTGGCGTGTTCCCACCTAACGGGCAGATCTTGACGAAAAAGCGGCCGACCCGTGGCGTGGATCGTACAATTTAACGAAATATTAACTTCCCCGCTCGTTTCGCGGTTGCGCAATCCGCCCTTGCCCCAGCACGGAAACCGTGTATATCGACCCTTCGTTTTGCATCATCTTTTGAACCGCGCAAACTCTCGTGGTGGGGCCGCAAAACGCAAATGCCCCGCCTATGAAATGCGCCTTGATATAAATAGGAGTGCACATGCCGCTTTATGAGCATGTTATGATTGCGCGTCAGGACTTGTCCAACACGCAAGCAGAAGGCCTTATCGAACATTTTGGCACAGTTTTGGCTGACAACGACGGCAAGCTCGTCGACAGCGAATACTGGGGCGTCAAGACGATGGCCTATAAGATCAACAAAAACCGCAAGGGCCACTACGCCTTCCTGCGCTCGGATGCACCCGCGACCGCCGTTCAGGAAATGGAGCGTCTGATGCGCCTGCACGACGACGTGATGCGCGTTCTGACCATCAAGGTTGATGAGCATAAAGAACTGCCATCCGTACAGATGCAAAAACGCGACGAACGCCCCGAGCGCGGCGAACGCCGCGAGCGCCGTTGATCATCAGCTTGAAAGAAAGGACATAAACCATGGCCGCAAAACCATTTTTCCGCCGTCGTAAAGTCTGCCCCTTCTCGGGCGACAATGCACCGGCAATCGACTACAAGGACACACGTCTGCTGCAGCGCTATATCTCTGAGCGTGGCAAGATCGTGCCTTCCCGTATCACCGCAGTCTCTGCGAAAAAGCAGCGTGAACTGGCCCGTGCCATCAAACGCGCCCGCTTCCTCGCCTTGCTGCCCTACGCCGTGAAATAAGGAGCAAAGCACATGCAAGTTATCCTTCTGGAACGTGTGGCCAAGCTTGGCCAAATGGGCGAAGTCGTGGACGTAAAGCCCGGCTATGCCCGCAACTTCCTTCTGCCGCAGGGCAAGGCGCTGTCGGCGTCCAAGGCCAACATCGAAGCTTTCGAAGGCCGCAAGGCCCAGCTTGAAGCGGACAACCTTGAGACCCGCAAAGAAGCAGAAGCCTTTTCAGCCAAGCTGAACGGTCAACAATTCGTCGTGATCCGCTCTGCCTCTGATTCGGGTGCGCTTTACGGTTCCGTCACCACCCGTGACGCCGCCGACATCGCAACAGCCGAGGGCTTTACCATCGACCGCAAGCAGGTTGTCCTGGGCAGCCCGATCAAGGATCTTGGCCTGCACGACGTGACGATCGTTCTGCACCCCGAAGTCGAAGCCACCATTCAGCTGAACGTCGCACGTTCCCCTGAAGAGGCCGAGCTTCAGGCGGCAGGCAAGTCGATCCAGGAACTGGCCGCAGAAGAAGAAGCTGCAGCCGAATTCGAGATCTCAGAACTCTTCGACGATATCGGCTCTGCTGCGAACGACGACGACGATCTGGCAGAAAATACCGAAACACGGGAAGACGATACGAAAGAATAATTTTTCGTTTCATCGCACTTGAAAACGCCGTTCCAGACAGCTGGTGCGGCGTTTTTTTATTCCTGCGGTGTGACGTTTTCTTTCATTGCCGCTATGCGACGTTCTTTTATTGGCCGCGATACGGTCCGCAAAGGGGTACTCTCGGCAAAGCCCCGCTTGCAAAGGAAACACGCGGCGAAAAGCGCTTTTACAACGGCTCTGATCCGCCTAGGATTTCAGACATTGTAACAACCCAACGTGAAGACATGCCCCACCTCACCCGTCGTTCGGTCTTGATAGCGCTGGCGACAGCGAGCCTGGGGGGATGTGCCAGAAGCCCGGCCGAGGTCACCTCGCCGGTTAAAAAGCCTGCGCTCTATCCCAACGAGACGCCACAGCTTCGCCAGCAGATCAACAAATGGGCCGACACCTATGAAGTGCCGCGCAGCCTGGTGCACCGTCTTGCCATTCGCGAAAGCAGCCACCGCCCGCAAGCCCGCAACGGCCCCTATTATGGCCTCCTGCAGATCCTGCCTGCTACTGCCCGCACAATGGGATTTCGGGGTGCCCCTGACGATCTGCTGAACGCAGACGTAAACCTTCAATACGGCGTAAAATATCTGCGGGGTGCATGGCTGTTGGCGGATGGGGATCACGACACCGCCATCAAATGGTACGCCAGTGGCTATTATTACGAAGCCAAACGTCGCGGCATGTTGATTGAAACCGGACTTCGGGCCGGATAGCCGGAAAATTCAAATTTTCCGGGCCGGAATTTTTTGAAAATTCCGATGCTTAAAACAAAAGGGCCACCCGTTCAGGTGGCCCATATGTCTTTTCGGTTCAACGCTCGATTATTCTTCTTCCAGCGCTTCTATAGCCTTCTGAAGATCTTCTTTCGAGACTTCTTTTTCGGTCACTGTGGCTTGGTCGAAAACGTGGTCAATCACCTTGTCTTCAAAGATCGGTGCGCGCATCTGCTGCTGCATCTGCTGGTTTTGCTGCACGAATTCAAAGAACTGGCGTTCCTGACCAGGATACTGGCGTGCCTGGTTCATGATCGCTTGGGTCATTTCGGCGTCGCTGACCTTTACGTCGGCTTTCTGACCCAGTTCGGCCAGCAACAACCCAAGGCGCACACGGCGCTCTGCCAGTGATTTGTGTTCGTCCGTTGTTTCAATTTCGGGGTGGTCATGGCCTTCGACATTCGGGTTTTCCTCGTGCCACAGCTGGTGCGCGATCTGGCCCGCTTCGGCCTCGACCAGCGAGGGCGGCAGATCAAAGCTGACCATCTTGTCCAGTTCGTCCAGCAGACCCCGTTTCATAACGGCACGCGACGCACCCAGATATTCGGCTTCCAGACGCTCGGCGATCTGCTTTTTCAGGGCGTCCAGATCTTCCGCACCGAATTTCTTGGCCAGCTCATCGTTGATCTTCGCGGCAACAGGCTTTTTCACGTCCTTGATCTTGCACTCGAATACGGCTTCCTTGCCGGCCAGATGGGGGGCCTGATAATCATCGGGGAAAGACACGGTGACGTTCTTTTCCTCGTCCGCCACGACGCCGACCAACTGTTCTTCAAAACCGGGGATGAAAGAGTTTGAGCCAAGCACCAGCGGGTAGTCTTCTGCCGCACCGCCTTCGAACGCTTCGCCGTCAACCTTGCCCAGGAAATCGAATACGATCTGGTCGCCGTCCTTGGATTTCATGCCGGCTTTGCGCGATTTGAAATCCTGTGCCGTTTCGGCGAGGTTCGCCAGCGCTTCGTCGACGGCGGCATCGTCGGCCTTGACGATCATCTTTTCCAGTGTGATTTTTGACATATCAAGCTCTGGGATCTCGGGCAGCGCCTCATAGGTCATCTCGACGGCAACATCGTCACCCTCTTTCCAGTCCTCATTCGTCATCTTAACGTCGGGCTGCATCGCGGGGCGATCGCCGGATGTCTCGAAATGTTCCCGCATGGCACCATCGATGCTTTCTTGCATCGCTTCGCCCATCACCTTTTGGCCAAACTGCTTTTTCAGCAACGCCATCGGGACTTTACCCTTACGAAAGCCTTTCATTTCGACTTCGGGCTGCGCCTCGGCCAGCTTTTCGTTGACCTTGGCCTCCAGTTCAGCTGCTGTCACAGTGATGGTGTAGCCGCGTTTCAGACCTTCGTTCAGCGTCTCGTTGACCTGCATGTTTGCTCCATAAGGTAGGGCCGCGCATCAAAGGGCGCGCGGGCGGAAAAATTTCCGCCCTTCTATGGGGGCCTGCGCCGGGGCGCAAGCGGATTTGGCCTGTGGCCGATGCCGCGCGCCAGAAAACCTCCGGCAGACGGGCGGCGCGGCTTACATGCCCAACGCTTCTTTGTACATTTCAAGGACGGCTTCTTCTTCGGCGATGTCATCCTTGTCGCGCTTGCGAAGGGCGATCACCTTGCGCAGAACCTTGGTGTCATAGCCGCGCGATTTCGCTTCGGCCATCACCTCTTTCTGCTGCTCGGCAAGGTCTTTCTTTTCGGAATCAAGCCGCTCGATCCGCTCGACGAACTGGCGCAATTCGTTGGCCGTCACGCGGTAGGTGGCGTCGCCAACGGTATCGACGACTTCGGGGTTGGTGGCACTGTCGCTCATGAGTGGATTCCTGTCTGTGCAATGGGTCAGCGCCCTGACTAACGCCGCGCCTGCCCCCCCGCAAGCCAGACTTGCCCCGTTCGCGGAATTCGGATAGCCCGCCCCTTCAAGGAGCACATAACGATGACAGTTTTCGACATTCTGATCTGGTCCGGCGCTGCCGTATCGGTGTTGGGCCTTTTGGGGCTGGTGTGGTGCATCGTGCGCGTCACGCGCGCCAAACGCGCCAAACTGGCCGAGGAAGAGATGCGCATCGTTCTGCAAAAGGTGTTGCCTTTGAACCTTGGGGCCCTGTTTTTGTCCGTCATCGGGTTGATGATGGTGGTCGTGGGCATTTTGCTGGGCTGATTTCCCGGTTAAATCACAAAAGGCAAGCAAGACCAGGCTCAGACCGCGGATCAAAACGGGGCTGCTGGCCAAGATCATGATTTGCCGCTTGAAACATATTCATAAATCGTTATATATCCAGACGACCCAGGGGGCGACCTTTGGAATATCTTCAGATTTGGATACATATGAACATGATTGAAATGGACTGGGTGTGGGGCCTGATCGGCGGGCTGATCATCGGCAGCGCAGGTGCCGTTTATCTTTTGGGAAACGGCCGCATCATGGGGGCAAGCGGAATCATCGGCAGTCTGATCGATGGCACCGCGCGTACGGCGTGGGTCGAACGGGCACTGTTTGTCGCGGCCGTGGTAATCGCCCCGGCCTTGCTGATCTTCGTTTCAGGACGACCTGCCGAAACCAACCTGACCGGCAATCTGGGGCTGGTGCTGATCGGCGGCGTGCTGGTGGGCGTGGGGACGAGGATGGGCAACGGATGCACGTCAGGGCACGGTGTGTGCGGTATCTCGCGCCTGGCCCCACGGGGCATTGTCGCAACGCTGGTCTATATTTTTGCAGGGGTCGTGACAGTCGCGACCCTGCGTGCACTGACCGGAGGGGTATAAGATGCGCAACGCCATTTCCATTCTCGCCGGGGCAATGTTTGGCATCGGCCTGTATCTGGCTGACATGACCAACACCGCAAAGGTACAAGGGTTTCTGGACATCTTCGGGGCATGGGATCCGACACTCGCCTTTGTGATGGGCGGTGCCATCGTGCCCATGGCGGTCGCTTGGGCGATGACGCGCAACCGCAAACCACTGGCGGGCGGCAGTTTCCCGCCCCCCCCAGAAACAAAGTTCGACCGCAAGCTGATCCTGGGTGCCGTCCTTTTCGGGATGGGCTGGGGGCTGGTGGGCCTTTGCCCGGGCCCCGCGATCGCCTCGCTTGGTTTCGGGGGCCTTGGCGGTCTGGTTTTTCTGGCGGCGATGCTTGCTGGCATGGCGATCGCACCCAAGGCCGTCGGATTGCTGGACAGAACGCAGCGGGCTGGGTAAACGAAGCCATGGATATCCGTCAAATCACCCCCCGCTTCTATGCCGCGCCTCAGATTGATCCGGGCGATATGCCCGCGCTGTCCGAGGCGGGCATCACCCTGATCCTGTGCAACCGGCCCGACGCAGAGGTGCCACCAAGCCACCAGCACGCCGCCCTTCAGGCCGCGGCAGAGGCGCAAGGCATCGCCTTTGCCTATCAACCGCTGACCCACCAGACCATGACGCCGGATGTGATCGCACAAAACCGCGCCCTTGGCGTGGCACGCGACGAGACGGTTCTGGCCTATTGCGCCTCGGGCACCCGGTCCACCATCGCCTGGGCTCTTGGCCAGGCGGGCACGCAACCGGCGGATGACCTGATTGCTGCCGCGCGGGCGGGCGGCTATGATCTGGCCCACATGCGCGGGCTTCTTAGCGCCCCCTACGCCTGAAACGGGGTTTCAAATCGCGGCTGACAGCAATTCCGACCTAGCCAACACTGTACTGGCTGGGTGAGGCGATTTCATCCCCCGCGTCGTCAAAGTCCAGCCCGGTTTCAAGGTCAACCGAGGATGGACCAGACAGATCCGGCAGATACTCAGTCGTTTCGACGGCATATCCCGCTGGCACCGGATCGCCAGCCGTATCGGGAAAATTCGGCACATCGGGTACGTCAGGCAACGCGGTCAGCGCATAACTTGCCTCGAACTGCGCATCATAGCCCCCCTGCACCCTCAGCGTATCCACATCCGATTCCCGCCGTTGCGGCGCGTCGCGCTTTTTCGTCCGGTGTTTCAGGCGCACGGCCCGCATCCCGTCGGTCTGGCCCAACACCCCCGTCGCCACAACGCGGCCCTCGCGCGTGCGCACCTGCGCGGTGTCAAAGGACACATGCCCCAGGTCCAGCGACTGACCCACCTTCAATCCACTGGCCTGTCTGATCGGCAAGGTAATCTGGGTCAGAGACACCCTTAATTCGGCGGGCAAGGACATGACGGTTTCCGCCAGAAGTCGCGGCGGTCTGGCAGGTTTTGTCGGGTCGCTTTCGGCTTCTTCCGGCATATCTGACAGTTCACGCACCGGCAGACACAGCACCAGTTCGCCCTGCCGCACCCCCTTTGCCATATCAACAGTCATGCGGATGATGTGAAATGATCGCGCCTCAAGCGCGAGCATAAGCAGGCGCACATCCGCAGCCTGTGCGCCGAATTGAAAACCGGCCAGCACCGCCCTTTCTTCGTCGGTTTCGGGTAAATCGGCGGCCCTTTCCAGCACCGCGTTGATCAGCGGGGCAACCAGCGCCGCATCTGTTCCCGTCATCGGGCGGTTCACCCCGTCCTGGATCGGATGAACTTTGACCATGGTCTGCTGCTGGATCAGCCCCCCTACCAAAGCGGGGTCAATCATTGCCGCCCCGCGCAGCCCATCCGGCCCGTCCAGCAAAATCAACAGATGATCATCGATGAACGCCGCAGCACAGTCTTCGAGTTCAACGGTTTCCTGCGTCGCCCCCAACGTCGCAAGGGGCAGCGCAAAAAGGTCGTTCCCGACTTTCGACAACGTCAGGCGCAACGCCTTTAGAACGGACACGGTGCGCAATTGATGCAGCGCCCGTCCGGCATTGGTCTTGCGCCGCATTGCTGATTGTTGCTGCTCCGCTACCATCTACTCCGACCGGGACAAACCTCACTTCCTTGGTTTTAGGGCCGCAATGGTTACCATGTCCTTTATGCAGACGCAGCAACATCTTTTAAAATGGGTGCCGGGTCAGATCGGACCAGCGGCAACGTCACGCGAAAACCGGTGCCGGGCGTGCCCGCCAGATACGTGATATCCCCCTTGAGACGTGTGATGATCTCACGGCAAATGGCCAGCCCAAGACCCGCACCCTCGCCGCCCTGCCCCGCCACGCGGGCGAATTTCTCAAAGATCAGATCCTGCTGCTCGGCCGCAATACCGCGCCCGTTGTCAACGAAATCGATACAGACGCGATCGTGTGTCGTGCTCACACGAATAGACAGGCGGGGCGTTTGAGCGTCGCAATATTTCTGGGCATTGCTGATCAGGTTGATAAAGACCTGCACCAGCCTGTCCAGATCCGTCTCAAGTGGGATATCCTCGCGGGCGGCATCGCGGTCAAAAGCGATCTCGCGGGTGTTGGCGGCGCGGGCGGTGGTGACGGCCTGATCCAGCAGATCGCGCAACGATCCGCGTTGCTGGTTCAGGATCACCTCGCCGTTCTCCAACACAGACAAATCCAGCAGATCGTCCAACAACCGTGTCAGACGGATCGTCTCGGAATGGATGATCGACGCATAGCGGTTCTTTTCTTCCGCTGTCAGGGCCTTGGCATCACGCAAAATTTCGGAAAACGACCGGATCGAGGTCATCGGCGTGCGCAATTCATGGCTGATCTGGCTGAGAAACGTGTCTTTCTGGTACGACAGCTGAGTCAGCTTGTCATTCGCCGCACGCAATTTGGCCGCCGTCACCGACAGCTCGCGCGATTTTACCTCAAGTTGCGTGGAATATTCCAGCATCTGCGCCAATTCGTCCGCCACGGCCAGCAAATCCTGCACCGATACGGATGCCCCCCCCACCAGCTGCGCCACCATCGCATGCGCCGTCGCCGCCCCGACCGACGCCGCCAATTCACGCTCAAGCGCCTGCACGAAACGTGGGGTGGGTTCAGGCAGGCCTTCGGATTTTTCCTGTAGGCGGGCTTGGGCGCGGAAAAAGGCTATTGCCTCGGTCGGTCCAAGAATGCGCTGCGCCATGACCATCAGATCTTCGCTGGCGGCGACAGATGCCGTCCAGCCCCGCGCCGGGCTGGAATGGTCGAAAATATTGACAAATTGCGCCCCTTGCAGCCGCTCGACGGGGCTGGGAAAACTGAAAAGCGAACCGATAACGAACCCCAACGCGTTAAGCGACAGGCTCCAGACCACTGCGTGTACCGTAGGGTCCAGCCCGGTTATGCTAAAAAGAGCCTCGGGGCGCAGCCAGGACCATCCGAAAAGCCCGCTTTCAAAAGTCGCTGCCGACAGCGCGGCGTCGGGTCCAAAACTGGGCAGCAGCATCGTGAATACCCACAGACCAAAGCCCACACCTAAGCCACATACCGCGCCCGTGCGCGTCGCCCCGCGCCAAAAGATCCCGCCAAGCAGCACCGGCAGAAACTGCGCCACCCCCCCGAATGAAATCGTTCCGATCGCCGCCAGTGCCCCGCTGCCGCCCGAGGCGCGATAGTAGAAATAGCCCAAGGCAATGATCAGCAGGATCGACAGCCGCCGCGACAGGATCACAACATGGCGCACGTCCCCCGATTGCTGCACCGGCGTTTGCCCGACGGCCAGCCAGATCGGCATCACGATGTGGTTGCTCACCATCGTCGACAGCGCCAGTGTGGCGACAATCACCATCGACGTGGCCGAGGAAAACCCCCCCAAAAAGGCAAACATCGCAAGATTGTTCTGCCCTTGGCTCAGCGGCAGGCTCAGCACGAAAAGGTCCGGGTTCGATCCGGCGGGCAACAGATCAAGGCCTACCACGGCGATCGGCACCACAAACAGGCTCATTAACATCAGGTACAGCGGGAAGGCCCAGCTTGCGGTTTGCAAATGGCCTTCGTCATCGTTTTCGACCACCATTACCTGAAACATACGCGGCAGGCAGACAAAGGCAGCGGCGGCCAGCAAGGTCAACGCGGCCCACCTGCCTCCGTCAACCTGCCACGTCCCGATGGCAGAGCGGTCAATCCGCGCGAGCGCCCCCTCCACCCCGCCGGCAAGGCCCCAGACCACAAAGACGCCCACGGCCAACAGCGCCAGCAACTTGACCACCGCCTCGACCGCGATGGCGATCACGACGCCGTGGTGGCGTTCGTTGACATTAAGATTGCGGGTACCAAAAAGCACCGTGAACAACGCCAGTCCCACCGCAACCCAGAACGCCGCCTGCGCCGAATTGATCGGATCGGCCCCCGCCTGAACCACGCCCGGCGGGGCCGCAAAGATCGAAAGCGCCAGTGTCACCGATTGAAGTTGCAGCGCAATATAGGGTGTCACGCCGATCACGGCCATCACGGTCACCAAGATCGCCAGCAGGTTCGACTTTCCATAGCGCGACGAGATCAAATCGGCCACCGACGTCACCCGGTGTGACCTGCCGATACGTACAAGGCGGCGCAGGATCCACCACCAGCCGATCATCACAAGACTGGGGCCAAGGTAGATTGTCACATACTCCAGCCCCGACCGGGCGGCGTATCCGACCGCGCCGTAGAACGTCCAGGCCGTGCAGTAGATCGACAGCGACAGCGTGTAAACAAGCGGCGAACGCAACAACCAGTCGCCCCTCCCGCGCACCGCTGCGCGCTCGGCGGCAAAGGCGACGGCGAATAGGCCCACTACATAAAGCAGACACACGGCAACCAGTTGGTTCAGCGACACCATCAGCCCTGATTTTCCAAAGCAATCTGGCGCGCCGTGCGCCGCCAGAGCACATAGGCCAGCGCAATGGCCGCCAGCCACACGCCAAATATATAGCGCACCGCGTGCGACATGGGCACGCCCCCAGCCCCAACCACTTCGGGGTGGCCAGTTTCAGGCAAGACCGTGTAAGGCAGGCCAGTTTCAGGCAGGACCGTGTAAGGCAAGACCGTGTCAGGCATGGGCCACATCAGCGGTATCATCCAGAACGCAAGTGCAACCAGCGGCAGCAGCCGTACAGCATCCATCATCCGCCTGAACCTGTAGCTGCGTCGCTCCAGAAACAGCGGCGATCCGGGGCGCTTGGTCATGCGTCCAGCGGGCCAGTCGCGGTCAACTCGCGCACGACGCTCAGCATTTCCTCGTTCGAGAAGGGTTTGGTCATAAACCGGCTGACGCCCGCCATTTCCGCCATTTCGCGGTCTCGGGCCTGCCCCCGTGCGGTCAGCATCAGGATCGGCAGCGCTGCGAAATCCGCCTCGGCACGCAATTCCTTGAGGATCTCGAAGCCGCTTTTGCCCGGCAGCATCACGTCAAGCATCACCAGATCCGGCATCACCTTGCGGATCACGTCAAAAGCACCGTTGCCATTGGCAAGCGTCTCTACCCGCCAGCCTTCGCGGCCCAGCAAGAATCGTATCGCCTCCGCGATATTTGTCTCGTCTTCCACGAGCACGACACGCTTGCTCATCCGGCAAGTCCCTCCCTGATGGCCCGGGCCGCTTTTGGGCGGTCTTGTCGGGCCGACTGTCAGGATGCACCAATTTGCCAGGCATTGTCAAAAGCCCCGTTGAAAACAGCGTCAAAAGCCCCGTCAAAAACAGTCTCAGACACCGTCGTTCAGGATCGACGGTTCGCGCCGCGCGGGGCACGCGTCGCGCGGACAGATCCGGCAAGTGGCACCGACGTCCAGCCTGGGCAGGCCGCTGGCATTTGCGGGGCCGCTGTCACGTGTGGGCAGGATCAACATCACCGCCTGCACCAGCGGCGCGGTATTGTATCCAGACGCCGCCTGGGTTTCGCAGGTGGCGATACACTCGAATTCGACAGGGGCGCGGTCCAGTTGCGCGAGACGCGCACGCGCCACGAGGCCGGGATGTCCGAGCACCGAAAACAGCGGCCAAAGCGGACAGCACGCCCCGAATCGCGGCACAATGAAACCGTCAATCGACTTGCGGAAAATCACCGTGCCGGATCGGTCGCACACCAGCAGACCCGCCCTTAGGTCAGGAATGGCGGCCATCCGGCGCAGGACACGGCCGACGGGCTGATGCAGATCAGCCCCAAGCGCCACCGGATCAGGGCCCAGCCTTTCGATTGCGTCGGTCAGGGTGGCAATCGGCACGGCAGCGGCATCGACGGCCACCTGGTGCAATACGTTTCGCGCAATATACCGTGCCGCGACGCTTTGCAGTTCCGGGGCCGACTGGGTCAATTTTTCGATCGCACCCGTGTCCTGCCCTGCCACCTCGATGGTGGCAAAACGAAAGCGGTGCGCGGCCAGAAACGCCTCGACCTCCTCTTGCGGAGAGCTGGCCACCGGGGTGCTTTCCGGATCCGCCTCAAGATAGCTCACCAGCGCTTGTGCACTTTGGGCCAGACGGCGGCTGTCTTGATCAATGTTGACGTGAAACCGGTCGCGCCATTCCGGTTCAAGCGTCTTGGTTTCTGCCAGAATAGACGCGGTGGTGCGGATCGCGGCGGCCGTGGTCAGCAATTCGTGCATGGATGCCGCCAGATGGGGGTCGTGCGCCAAACGGTCGGTCAGGGTTTCCACGGTGCGTTCAAGCGTGGCGATACGGCGCTGCGCGCTGGCCAGCACATCCGCCCACCCCGGAAAGCGGCCGGCGAATTCATCCGCCCGCGCCGCCTCTGGCCCGCTCAGCCCTGCATCATCTGCCGCTTCGCGCAGGGTGGAAATCAGCGCCGCTTCTGCCCCTTCGGTCAGCGCCGTAGGCTCCACACCCAGTGCACTTGCAATACCAAGCAGCAGCTTTCCACCGATTCTGCGACGGTTGTGTTCGATCAGATTGAGGTAGCTGGCCGAGATCCCGATTTCTTTCGCAAGATCCGCCTGCTTCTGGCCCGCCATCACGCGCCGTTCGCGGATCCGGCTGCCGGTCAGGGCCTCACGCTTCACCGGTTGGACTTTTCGATTTATGTCGCATTTTCAACGGCTTTCTGCGCTGCAATATCACAAAATTTACAGTATTCCCAAGTACACTGGCAATATATTTACAGAATAAGTCTTTTTATCAAGGGGCTTATTGCTTGGTTTTCAGTTTTACCGTCATATCCTATTTGCACCTCTGTGCATCGTGGACACGCGACATAACCGTGCCACGGTTTCAACAATTGGGAGGAAATACATGTCATTTTCGAATTTGACACGTCGTGGCGTGATCAAGACCGGCGCGGTTGCCGGTGCTGGTCTGGCGCTGCCGACGTATCTAAGCGCTGCCGCGCATTCCGGCTTTACCAACGCACCGACGGGTGACACCGTGACTTTGGGCTTCAACGTCCCGCAGTCCGGCCCCTACGCGGACGAAGGCGCAGACGAGCTGCGCGCGTTCGAGCTGGCAGTCGAACACCTGAACGGCATGGGCGACGGCGGCATGATGAACACTTTCAGCTCGAAGGCGCTGGAAGGTAACGGCATCATGGGCAAAAAAGTCCAGTTCGTGACCGGCGACACCCAGACAAAATCAGACGCGGCACGCGCATCTGCGCAGTCGATGATCCAAAAAGACGGCGCGATCATGATTTCGGGCGGTTCGTCGTCCGGTGTGGCCGTGGCTGTTCAGGGTCTGTGCCAGGAAGCGGGCGTGATTTTCATGGCTGGCCTGACACACTCCAACGACACGACAGGCAAGGACAAGAAGGCCAACGGTTTCCGTCACTTCTTTAACGCCTATATGTCCGCCGCCGCTTTGGCACCGGTTCTGAAGAACCTTTATGGCGATGATCGCAAGGTCTATAGCCTGACAGCCGACTACACATGGGGCTGGACACAACAGGAATCGATCCAGGCCGCAACCGAAGCCATGGGCTGGGAAACCATCAACGACGTACGCACGCCGCTCGCCGCGACTGATTTCTCGTCCTATATCGCACCTGTGCTGAACTCCGGTGCGGATGTTCTGGTTCTGAACCACTACGGCGGGAACATGGTCAACTCGCTGACCAACGCTGTGCAGTTCGGCCTGCGCGACAAGCAGGTCAACGGCAAGAACTTTGAAATCGTTGTTCCGCTTTACTCCGAACTGATGGCACGCGGCGCGGGCAAGAATATTGCCGGCATCGTCGGGTCGCAGAACTGGGACTGGAAGCTCGAAAACCAGTTGGGGTCGCGCTATTCCGGCACCAACGCCTTTGTTCAGTCCTTTGGCGAAAAATACGGCTTCCCACCCAGCCAGGCGGCGCAGACGTGCTATGCACAAACGCTGCTTTATGCTGATGCGGTTGCCCGCGCGGGTTCCTTCAACCCCTGTGCCGTTGTCGAAGCGCTGCAAGACTTCGAATTCGACGGTCTGGGCAACGGCCCGACGCTGTACCGTGGTGGCGATCACCAGTGCTTTAAAGACGTCGTGGTTGTACGCGGCAAGGAAAACCCCGAGAACGAATTCGATCTCGTGGAAATCGTCGAAGTTACACCAGCCGAGCAGGTTACATATCCTGTCGATCATCCGATGTTCTCGGGTGGTGATCTGGGCGAATGTAACCCCGGCGCATAAGCAAAGCCAAAGGCAGGGGGGCACGCCCCCTGCCTTTCCTTGCTGGCGGGTGATGCCCGCTTTCCAATCTTGAAAACTTGAGGGCACCGCGATGGACGCCATTATCTTGCAACTTCTCAACGGGTTGGACAAAGGCTCTGCCTACGCGCTGATCGCGCTTGGCCTGACCCTGATCTTCGGTACACTTGGCGTGGTCAACTTTGCCCACGGTGCGCTGTTTATGGTGGGCGCTTTTTGTGCCGTGACCCTAAGCAACATCTTCAACCTGAGCCATAAGGCGGCGGAACCTTCGGGTGTCGATTTCCTGGGCAAACCCAAGTTCGAGGATGTCCTTTATATCAAGGAATGGTTCGGAGACGCCGCAGGCTCGTGGATGCTTGACTGGTCCGTGCCGCTGTCGATCCTGTTTGCCATCCCGATCATGATCGCAATCGGCTTCATCATGGAGCGGGGGCTGATCAAGCACTTCTACAAGCGCCCCCACGCCGACCAGATCCTTGTGACCTTCGGACTGGCCATCGTGCTTCAGGAAGTCATCAAGTTTTTATACGGCGCAAACCCGATCCCAACCGCGGCACCTATGGCGTTTCGCGGGTCGGTCGATTTCGGGGTGCTGCTTGGGTTTGATCCCAATGTGGTGATCTATCCCTACTGGCGTCTGATCTATTTCAGCTTTTCGGCGCTGATCATCGGCGGAGTGTTCGCGTTCTTGCAGTTCACCACCTTCGGGATGGTCGTGCGTGCCGGTATGGCCGACCGCGAGACGGTGGGTCTGCTGGGCATCAACATCGACAAGCGGTTTACCATCATGTTCGGGATCGCCGCGGCGGTGGCCGGTCTGGCAGGCGTCATGTACGCACCGATCAATTCGCCCAACTATCACATGGGCATGGATTTTCTGGTGCTCAGCTTCGTTGTGGTTGTTGTCGGTGGCATGGGCTCGCTGCCCGGTGCGGTGCTGGCGGGGTTCCTGCTGGGGATCCTCGAATCCTTTTCGTCCATGAACGAGGTCAAGGATCTTCTGCCCGGTATAGACCAGATCATCATCTATGTTGTCGCCATTATCATCTTGCTGACGCGCCCCCGTGGTCTCATGGGCCGCAAAGGCGTGATGGAGGAATAAGCCATGCTTGGACTAAACAAAAAAGACCTTGGTATCTTGCTGGTGGTGGCCCTGATTACCATCGCGGCACCGATCCTGCTCAACCCCTTTCCCTCCAACTCAGGCATGGCGCAATTCAACGCGGGCTACCCCGATCTGATGCAGCGCTTTGTCATCTACGGGATCTTCGCCATCGGGTTTAACATCCTGTTCGGCCTGACGGGATACCTCAGCTTCGGGCATGCCGCTTTTCTGGGTGTGGGCAGCTATTCCGCCGTCTGGATGATGAAGCTGTTGTCGATGAACGTCATCCCCGCAATCACGTTGTCGGTGATCGTGGCCGGGCTGTTTTCGGTGGTGATCGGCTTTGTATCGCTGCGCCGCTCGGGTATCTATTTCTCGATCCTGACACTGGCATTCGCGCAGATGTCGTTCAACCTTGCCTATTCGGTGCTGACGCCGATCACCAACGGTGAAACAGGGCTGCAAATCGCGCTGAACGATCCGCGTATTCTGGACGGTGCCAATGCACCAAGCTATCCCAACCTTTTCGGGGCGCAGATGAACGACGCGACAACGCTGGTCTTTGGCGATTGGTCGTTCACCTTTTCCGTTGGATACTACCTGTGCGCTTTGATCATGTTGGTGGCATTCTATATCTCGATCCGGGTGTTCCGGTCGCCCTTCGGGATCATGCTGCGGGCGGTCAAATCGAACCAGCAGCGGATGAACTATACCGGGCTGAACACCAAGCCCTACACGCTTGCCGCCTTTGTCATCTCGGGCATGTATGCGGGGCTTGCCGGTGGTTTGCTGGCCGCCATGGACCCGCTTGCCGGGGCGGAACGGATGCAGTGGACCGCATCGGGCGAAGTCGTGCTGATGACGATCCTTGGCGGTGCCGGAACCCTTCTGGGGCCTGTCTTGGGTGCCGGTTTCATCAAGTATTTCGAAAACATCTTTTCGAAAATCAACGACAGTGTTCTGCACGGCTGGTTCAACTTCATGCCTGACGGCCTGGAAGATTTCATCGTTACGATCCTGCACCCCTTTGTGGGCAAGGGATGGAACCTGACGCTGGGGCTGCTGTTCATGGTCGTCGTGGTGTTCCTGCCCGGGGGTCTGGTCGAAGGAGGCCAGCGCGTCGGACGCCTGTTCCGCCGCAAGGACCGCAACGCGACGTCGGTCGAAGCCGATGCCGCCAAGCAACGCAACCAAACCGCAGCCGAATAAGGGAGCCTGATCCATGGCCATTCTCGAAGTCAAAAATGTCGGCAAACGCTTTGGCGGTTTGCAAGCGCTCAGCAACGTGAACCTCAGCGTGGCCGAAAACACCGTCCACGCCATCATCGGGCCAAACGGGGCGGGCAAATCCACCCTGCTCAATTGTCTGGTGGGCAAACTGATCCCCGACACCGGGTCTGTCATGTTTGACGGGCAATCGGTGCTGGGGCGCAAACCCTACGAGATCAACCAGATGGGCATTTCCCGCGTGTTTCAGACGCCCGAGATCTTTGGCGATCTCAGCGTGCAGGAAAACATGATGATCCCGTGCTTTGCCAAACGCGACGGGTCGTTCCGCATGAACGCGCTTTCCAGCGTCACCAGCCAGCGCGACGTGCTGGAAAAGGCCGAGGAAATGATGGTCGAGATGAAACTGGCAGACAAACGCCACATGCACGCGGCCTCCATGTCGCGGGGGGACAAGCGGCGGCTGGAAATCGCGATGTGCCTGTCCCAGGATCCGCGCCTGCTGTTGCTGGATGAACCCACCGCGGGGATGGCGCGGGCCGATACCAACAACACCATCGACCTGCTCAAGCAGATCAAGCAAGAGCGCGACATCACCATCGCCATCATCGAACACGACATGCACGTCGTGTTTTCGCTGGCCGAACGGATCACGGTGCTGGCCCAAGGCACCCCGCTGGTCGAAGACACCCCCGACAACATCAAGGGCCACCCCAAGGTGCGCGAAGCTTATCTGGGCGAATCCCAGGACGCAGCATAACCACCCTGCCCCTTGAGAGGACAATAACATGAACACCAAACCAGATTTTTCCAACAACGCCAACCACGCTGCAACGGCTCCGGCCTTTCTGTCGGTCTGGGACATCCACGCGTATTATGGCGAAAGCTATATCGTGCAGGGCGTCAGCTTTAACGTGCACGAGGGCGAAATCCTGGCGCTTCTGGGGCGCAATGGCGCGGGCAAGACATCTACCTTGCGCGCGCTCGCACAGATCGGCAGCCCCGAATTGCGCAAAGGCGAGGTGTGGCTGGATCACAAGCCCCTGCACAAGATGGCCAGTCACGAAGCGGCGGCAAACGGTCTGGCGCTGGTGCCCGAAGACCGCCGGATCATCGCGGGGCTGACGGTCGAGGAAAACCTGCAACTGGCGCAGATCGCTCCGCCCATCGGTTGGTCCCTGGACCGCATTTACGAACTGTTTCCCCGCTTGAAGGAACGCCGCAAACAAGAAGGCGTGACGCTGTCGGGCGGCGAACAGCAGATGCTGGCAATCGCGCGTGCGCTGGCCCGCGACATCAAGGTGCTGCTGCTGGACGAACCCTATGAAGGTCTCGCACCGGTGATCGTGGACGAGATCGAAAAGACGCTGACGCTGATCAAACAGCAAGGGATCACAACGATTCTGGTGGAACAGAACGCGGTACGTGCGCTGAAACTGGCGGACCGTGCCGTGATCATGGACACAGGCAGCGTGGTCTTTGACGGGTCTGCCGAAGAAGTTTTGAACAACGCGGAACTGCGCGCAGAATACCTTGCCATTTAAGCTGAACACCTGCGATAAAGACCGGAATTTTTCAAAAATTCCGGTTCGGAAAATTTGAAATTTTCCGGGCGCGTGGGCTGGTCTAGCGCTCTGTCATCTCGCGCAAAGCTGTTTTGAGCACCTTGCCATAGTTATTCTTGGGCAGTTCAGCCAGCCGCACATACGCCTTGGGCCGCTTGAACCGCGCGATCTGATCCAGACAGAGCGCGTCAAGCTCCGCTTCGGGGGCGGTGCCCACGATAAAGGCGACGACTTCCTCGCCCCATTCGGGATGCGGCCGCCCCACGACAGACGCTTCTACGACATCGGCATGTTGCAACAGTACCTCTTCCACCTCGCGGGGGTATACGTTCGACCCGCCGGTGATGATCATGTCCTTGCTGCGGTCCTGCAGCGTGACAAATCCGTCGGCGTCCATCCGCCCCACATCCCCTGTCAGCAGCCAGCCGTCTTTCAGGGTCTTTGCCGTGGCTTCCGGGTTCTGCCAATAGCCGGGCATCACCGTCTGGCCACGCACCATGATCTCTCCGGTTTCATGGGCTGGCAGGGGCGTGCCATCGGCAGCGCCGATCCGTACCTCGACCGCCGATTGGGCACGCCCCACCGACGCAAGACGGGTGCGCCAATCGGGGTGTGTACGGTCACTGATCACCTCGCGCGGCAGCGCGGTGATGCCCATAGGGCATTCGCCCTGTCCGTAGATCTGCACAAAGACCGGCCCGAAATGATCCACCGCGTCGATGATGTCGGCGTTGTACATCGGGCCGCCCGCATAGACGACGGTTCGCAACCCTGTACCCCGCCTGCCCTCGGCCCTGGCATGGTCGGTCATCCGTTTAACCATCGTGGGGGCTGCGAACATGTGCACGCGCCCGAAATGCGCGGCCAGATCCAGAATTTCGCCTGCATCAAAACCGCCCGAGGCCGGGCAGACGTGCCGCGCTCCGGCACGCACGTGCATCAGATTGTAAAGCCCCGCGCCGTGGCTGAGCGGGGCCGCGTAAACTGCGGCATCGGCTGCACAGACCTGATCGACATCGACCGCGTAACAAAGGGCCATGGACAGGGCCATGCCGTGGGTGATGATCACGCCCTTGGGTTTTCCTGTGGTGCCCGAAGTATAGAAAAGCCACGCCAGATCGCCGCTGTCGCGGGGTGCTGGCGCTGTGACGGGCGCTGTGATGGCCAGAAGTGCGGTATAGCTTTCGCCGGGTGTAACGATCACGCGGGGGCCTGCCGTCAGGCTGGCCGCCTGATCCATGCTTGCAAAAACAATCCTTGCGCCCGAATCCTGGAGGACATAATCCGCCTCGCGCCCGTGCAGCTTGGCATTGATCGGGACAACCGCAGCACCCGCATACCAGATGCCATAAAAAACGATCAGATAATCCGGTGAGTTCTTCATGAAGATCGCCACACGGTCGCCGGGGCGCACCCCCTGCCCGTGCAGCCATCCCGCCACGGCCCGCGCCTGCGCATCAAAGCGCGCATAATCCGCAACCTGAACCTGCCCGTCAAACAGCGCCGGTCGCTGCGGCCCGTCTTGTGCGCTGCGCGCCAGCCAATGCGCCAAGTTCATATAGCCCCCCCGTTTGGACGCAGTTTGGCAAGCCAACCGGCCCAAGGCAACTGGTTGCTTTCCATGCCAGCGCCCATGTCCTATAAGACAGCAGCTTTGGGGCACAGGCATCGCCCCTTTTTCTGACTTGCCGAGGAAAAACATGACCAAGAATACCCATGACGCAGACGTGGCATTTATCCGAGCACTTGCCGAGCTGCTGAACGAAAATGACCTGACAGAGCTTCAGGTCAAGCGGGACTATGCCGAAGACGACAGCCTGAATGTGCGCGTCAGCCGCAAGCCCCCCCAACAGATCGTGGCACCCCAGCAGATGCACGCAGCACCTGCGCCGATGGCATCGCCCGCACCAGCACAGATGACCGCCCCCGGCACGGCCGAGAGCACGGATATCAACGATCCGGCGGATCATCCCGGTGCGGTCGTCTCGCCCATGGTGGGTACCGTCTACATGCAGGCCGAACCGGGTGCGCCTTCGTTCATCTCGGTCGGGGCAAGCGTTTCAGAAGGCGATACCCTGCTGATCGTCGAAGCGATGAAAACGATGAACCACATCCCCGCCCCCCGGTCAGGCACGATCAAGCGTATACTGGTGGATGACGGCGCTGCCGTCGAATTTGGCGCGCCTTTGGTGATCCTGGAATAAGGCGCTGACAATGTTCAATAAAATCCTGATCGCCAACCGAGGTGAGATCGCCCTTAGGGTCATCCGCGCCGCACGTGAGATGGGCATCGGATCGGTTGCCGTGCATTCGACCGCCGACAGCGACGCAATGCATGTGCGCATGGCCGACGAATCCGTCTGCATCGGTCCGCCCTCGTCGCAGCAATCCTATCTGTCGATCCCCTCGATCATTGCGGCCTGCGAAATCACCGGTGCCGAAGCGATACACCCCGGCTATGGCTTTCTGTCGGAAAATGCGGGCTTCGTGCAGATCGTCGAAGACCACGGGCTGACCTTTATCGGCCCCACAGCCGAACATATCCGCATTATGGGTGACAAGATCACCGCCAAGGATACGATGAAAGAACTGGGCGTGCCTTGCGTGCCCGGATCGGACGGCGGAGTGGCCACGCTTGAGGATGCAAAACGCATCGGTGCCGAAGTCGGGTATCCCGTCATCATCAAGGCAACGGCGGGCGGTGGCGGCAAAGGCATGAAAGTCGCCCAGACCGCCGCTGATATGGAACGTGCCTTCATGACAGCGCGTGCCGAGGGCAAATCGAACTTCGGCAACGACGAAGTTTACATCGAGAAATATCTGACGACGCCGCGCCACATCGAAATTCAGGTATTTGGCGATGGCAAAGGCCGCGCGGTGCATCTGGGAGAACGCGATTGTTCGCTTCAGCGCCGCCACCAGAAGGTTTTCGAGGAAGCCCCCGGCCCGTCGATCACTGCCGAGGAACGTGCACGTATCGGCAAGGTCTGCGCGGATGCGATGGCTGACATCAACTATATCGGCGCGGGCACGATCGAATTCCTGTACGAAAACGGCGAATTCTATTTCATAGAGATGAACACCCGCCTGCAGGTCGAACACCCTGTCACGGAAGGCATCTTTGGCGTCGACCTTGTGCGCGAACAGATCCGTGTGGCGGCAGGTTTGGACATGTCGTTTGTGCAGGAAGACCTGCATATCAACGGTCACGCCATCGAGGTACGGATCAACGCGGAAAAACTGCCTACATTTTCACCCTGTCCGGGCAAGATCACGCAGTACCATGCGCCCGGCGGCCTTGGGGTGCGGATGGACAGCGCATTGTACGACGGATACAAGATCCCGCCCTATTACGACAGCCTGATCGGCAAGCTGATCGTGCATGGCCGCGACCGTCCCGAAGCGCTGGCGCGTCTGAACCGCGCCTTGGGCGAGCTGATCGTGGACGGTGTTGATACCACCGTCCCGCTGTTTCATGCGCTTTTGCAGGAAAAAGATGTGCTGACGGGGGAGTATAACATCCACTGGCTTGAACATTGGCTTGAAACCAATCTGGGCAATGCCTGAACTGACAGCGGATCTACTGCTGCACGGATATGCCATCGGGATCTTCCCGATGGCAGAACACCGCGATGACCCCGACGTATTCTGGGTTGATCCGCGAAAGCGCGGCGTCTTTCCGCTGGACCGATTCCATATCTCGCGCAGTCTGGCCCGTGTGATGCGGCGTACCCGCTTTAGCGTCTCGATCAACACCGCGTTTAGCCAGGTCGTAGAGGGCTGCGCCGACCGCGCCGACACCTGGATCAGCGCCCCTATTTTCTCGATGTATCAGGAACTTCACACGCGCGGTTCTGCCCATTCGCTTGAGATATGGGAGGGGTCGGATCTGGTCGGCGGTGTCTATGGTGTCACGCTGGGATCGGCGTTCTTTGGTGAAAGCATGTTTTCGCGGCGCGATAATGCGTCGAAAATTGCACTGGCCTGTCTGGTCGATCGGCTAAGGCGCGGCGGCTTTTCTTTGTTCGACACGCAGTTTCTCACGCCGCATCTTGCGTCGCTTGGGGCGGTCGAAATCCCCCGCGCGGCCTATCAGCGGCTTCTTCTTGTAGCACAGGACGAGCAGGCCAGCTTTACCGCGCCCTCGCCCGACACCCCTCAGGGCGTGCTGCAGCGCATGACCCAGATGTCATAGCGCGGGTGTTCCAACGCCGAAAGTGCCGGGGCAGAGGCGATCATCCAGCCTGAAAACAACGTCTTTTCGCTTTTGGTTTCCTTGATCTCAAGCTCGGCAAAGGCATCGCCCGACGGGTTGCCGGCGGGATAACGGCAGTCGTTCAGCACAACATCAAGGCTGCCCACGCGCACAGTTTGGCCGCGTACAATATCGACATCGCGCGACACGCCCGACATCTTGTCAAGCGCGCGCAGTACCGCGCCGTTCGCACTTGTCACCTCTTGTGCGGCGGCGGGCGACGCGAGGGCCGCGAGGATCATCAAAATCTTGCGCATCAGTTGCCCCCTTGCCCGGACACGAATTTCAACAGCAGTGAAATCAGGCTGATCGCCCCTTGGGTATCACTGATCACGTCGCCGTCCGAGAAAAAGAAGGGCGACCCGCCCGGCACGATCTCCATGAAGTTTCCGCCAAGCAGCCCTTCGGACGACACGACAAGGGCGCTGTCGTCCGGGATTTCGATGCCCTTTGATACCGAAACCACCGTATCTGCCCGAAAGGTTTCCGCGTTAAGCGCCACATCTGTGACCTTCCCGATCTTGACGCCAGCAAGCCGCAAGTCGGTGCCGACGTCTATACCCTCAAGGCTGCGAAAGCTGGCCTTCAGGGCGTAGGTGTCACTTGTGCGGGTGAACCCGGCGGCCTGCCCCGCATACACAGCAAAGCCGATGGCCGCGGCCAGAACCACACCGCCAACCAGAACTTCGGGCAGGTCTTCCCGCATGGCTTATTCCGGGCTCCACGCCTCGTAGTCGCCGCGATCTGCGGGATTTTCGCGGCGGATTGACCCGGCAGGCGCATAGGCCAAAGGCGTGCCTGTCAGGTTTTCCAGATGCGGCTTTTCCCAGGCCTTGTGCACCAGAGGCTTGTCTTCGGGGGTCTCGTTCCAGGTGCGATGCAGCCAGCCGTGCCAATCCGCGTTCACGCGTGTCGCCTCTGCCTCGCCGTTGAAAATCACCCAGCGTTTGCTGTCATCGGCATTGCGGTAATATATGTTGCCTTGGGGATCTTCGCCCACCTTGGTGCCTTTGCGCCAAGTGAAAAGCTGCGTGTTCAGCGTTTGGCCGTTCCACCATGTAACGCTGCGCAAAAGGGAAGTGAGAATGCCCATAGAGGTCTCCTGAAGCTTTGAGAGGTATATGCACCAAAGCAGCGCAAAGGTCTAGCAACCTTCACAGAGGATTCACGTCGAATTCAACCCGGCATGCAGGCGGTTACTTCGATTTCGATCCGGTATTTCGGGTCGATCAGGCCACATTCGATCATGGTGGCCGCGGGGGGCGCTTTGCCAAAGACGTCTGACAGGATCGGCCAGCAGGGTTCAAAGTCGCTGCGGTCGGGCAGATAATAGACCACGCGCACGACATCGGCCATTGTGCACCCCGCCTGCAGCCAACGCAGCGTCGATGGTGGCAAGGGCGGCGCGGCATTGGTCGGTCACGGTGTCACCCTGCCCCACGGTCCCTGCGACATGGACAAAGCCGCCCGCTACGACGGCGCGGCAATAGCCGATCTTGGCTTCGAATTCACCGCCCGAAAAAATCCGCTCTGTCATTTGGTATCCTTCTGAAAATCCTGCTCTCTTACTCAGAGCGTTTGCCGCAACGGGCGTCAAGTTTCAAAGCAGGCCGCTGGGGCATGTCCGCAGCGCCAACCACAAAAGGCGCACCGTTTCAGGTGCGCCTTTGCTTAATATTTTACGACACGACGTGTCAGCCCAAACTTACTCAGCCGGCGGTTGCGGGGGTCTTCTCGGCCTCGGCATAGATCATCAGGGGGGCGGCATCCGATGTCACCGCTTCCTCGTTGACGACCACCTCGGTCACGCTGTCCAATCCGGGCAGTTCGAACATCGTATCCAACAGGATATCTTCCAGGATCGACCGCAAACCACGGGCACCGGTCTTGCGCAGAATCGCACGTTTCGCGATTGCCGACAGCGCATCGTCGGTAAAGGTCAGCTGCGTATCCTCAATGTCGAACAGGCGCTGATATTGCTTGACCAGCGCGTTCTTGGGCTGGGTCAGGATCGTGACAAGCGCGTCTTCGTCCAGATCTTCAAGCGTTGCAAGCACGGGCAAACGGCCGACGAATTCCGGGATCAAACCGAATTTCAGCAAATCCTCCGGCTCGAGATCCGTAAAGATCTCTCCGATGCCGCGCGCGTCCTTGTCGCGCACATCGGCACCAAAACCCATTGCAGATCCTTTGCCGCGTGCCGCGATGATCCGGTCAAGACCGGCAAAGGCCCCGCCACAGATGAACAGGATGTTGGTGGTGTCGACTTGCAGGAATTCCTGCTGCGGATGCTTGCGCCCGCCTTGCGGCGGAACAGAGGCGACCGTGCCTTCCATCAGTTTCAGCAACGCCTGCTGCACGCCTTCGCCCGACACGTCGCGGGTGATGGACGGGTTTTCGGATTTGCGCGTAATCTTGTCGACCTCGTCAATATAAACGATGCCGCGCTGCGCTTTTTCGACGTTGTATTCTGACGATTGCAGCAGCTTGAGGATGATGTTTTCAACATCCTCGCCCACATAACCTGCTTCGGTCAGCGTGGTCGCATCAGCCATCGTGAACGGCACATCCAGAATCCGCGCAAGCGTTTGCGCCAGCAGGGTCTTGCCGCAGCCAGTGGGGCCGATCAGCAGGATGTTGGATTTTGCCAGTTCGATATCGCCGCCCTTCTGGGCGTGATTCAAACGTTTGTAGTGGTTGTGCACGGCGACCGACAAAACCCGCTTGGCCATCGCCTGGCCGATGACATAGTCATCCAGCACATCGCAAATGTCTTTCGGGGTCGGCACACCGTCGGTCGATTTCAACCCGGACGCCTTTGTTTCCTCGCGGATAATGTCCATGCAAAGCTCAACACATTCATCACAGATGAACACGGTAGGCCCCGCAATCAGCTTGCGCACCTCGTGCTGGCTTTTGCCACAAAAGCTGCAATAGAGGGTGTTTTTGCTGTCGCCGCTCGAAGTATTAGCCATTTCAACCCTTTCAGGTCCGTCGTTTGATCTTGCCCGCCGCAAGGCGGTGCAGGTGATTTCGTGCTTCTGGCCAGCTTAGGCCAGCGGTGCGTGGTCCACAATCGTAAAATCGCCGCCCACGCACGCCTTATTTACTTGCCTTTCTTATCGGCGTCAGGATCGTCGCTTTTGCCGCGGGCCGCAACGATTTCGTCGATATGGCCCCATTCCAGCGCGTCTTCCGGCGTCATCCACTTGTCACGATCCAGCGCTTTCTGAACGGTTTCATAGTCTTGACCGGTATGGCGCATGTACAGGCGGTACATCCGTTCGCGGGTGTCTTCGATGCTTTTGGCGCTGATCAGGATGTCAGCGGCGGTCCCGCGTGCGCCGCCAGAAGGCTGGTGCACCAGAAATTCCGAATTCGGCAGCGAGAACCGCATGCCCTTTTCGCCGCCAATGGCAATCACCGATCCCATCGACGCCGCCAGCCCGCACACCAGCGTGGAAACCTTGGGGCGGATATATTGCATCGTGTCATAGATGCTCATCCCGGCGACGACGCTGCCGCCCGGACTGTTGATGTACATCGAAATTTCCTTTGAAGGATTCTCGGCCTCAAGGTGCAAAAGCTGGGCGACCACCAGCGATGACATGCCATCATGCACCGGGCCGTTCACGAAAATGATCCGTTCCTTCAGCAACCGCGAGAAAATGTCGTAAGCGCGTTCGCCCCGGCTGGTTTGTTCAACCACCATGGGGACGAGGTTCATGTATGTTTCAATAGGATCGTTCATAAAGCCTGCCTGATTGTACCTGTCCGCAGGACCATACCCGCGAAACCGTTACCCAGAGATTAGTCGCGGCAAACTTGGGGTTCAAGGGGGGCTGTCGGATCGAGTTGATTGCGCCGTCGGCGGCACTACTGTTGCGATCATGATGAACCCGACCGAGATCTTTCCACCCACCCGCGCCGCCGCCCTTGAAAGGCTGCATGATTTCGCCCCGCATGCGGGCCGTGCCTATGGTGAGGGGCGCAATTATTACGCCACCGCAAACGCGCCGGAGGCCGTTTCGGCGTTGTCGCCTTATCTGCGCACGGGGCTGTTATCGCAGGCCGAGGTGCTGCGTTCCGTGTTGAAATACCATAGCGAGGATGAGGCAAACCGTTTCATCGCCGAGGTGTTCTGGCGCAGCTATTGGCAAGGGTGGCTGGCGCTGCGCCCTTCGGTCTGGGACAGCTATCTATCTGACATAAAACGACTTTCAAACGAAATCCAAACCCAGTCGGGCCTGCGGGACCGCTGGCAGTCGGCGTGTCTGGGCCAAACGGGAATAGCGCCTTTCGATCTGTGGGCGCATGAATTGGTTCGGACGGGCTATCTGCACAATCACGCGCGCATGTGGTTCGCGTCGATCTGGGTGCACACGCTGCGCCTGCCGTGGCAATTGGGCGCAGATTTCTTCCTGCGTCACCTGCTGGATGGCTGCCCCGCATCGAATACGCTGAGCTGGAAGTGGGTCGCGGGAATTCAGACGATTGGCAAACCTTACCTCGCCAGCGCAGAAAACATTTCAAAGTTTACACAAGGCACGTTTGGCGATGTGCCCGGCCTTGCCACGACGCCGGCAACGATCCTTGCGCCGCAGCACCCCGATCCGCAGCCGCTTTGGAACACACGAACACCCGACCAAAGCCTGCGCAGCGGATTAATTCTGCATGAAGACGCGCTGAACCCCGCTGATCTGACGCAGTCCGCGCCCCGGATCGATGCGCATGCGGTCGTCCTGGCAACAGATCACCAAACGCCGTGGCAGATGGCCCCCGATGTCGTGACGTTCCGCACCAAGGCCGGACAGGATACCCTTTCGCGGTGGGCCGATACGACCGAAGATACCCCTGCGCCCCTGCAAACCGCAGCTGCGCTGGCCGAATGGGCTGCAGGCAACGGGCTTGAGCAGGTGATCACCCAAGACGCGCCTGTGGGGCCCACAAAAACAGTCTTCGACCAATATGATGCGTTGCGCGGCGCGCCCCCGCTGGTCAGGGTCCGTACACCGCTTGATGGCGCTGCATGGCCGTTGGCCACCGCGGGGTTCTTCAAGTTTCGCAAGCACATTCCCAACCTGCTGAAGCTGATCCGATAAATCGTCCCGGCGGAACACATTTCCAGAACGACTTATTTACAAAACTAGTTTTATAGTTTTATCTGACGGGCATGACAGAGCACCGCAAAACCGCCACTGCCCTCGCCGCCCTTGGCCATGACACCCGCCTTGCGATCTTTCGCTTGCTGGTTCGGGCAGGACATCCGGGGCTTGGCGTCGGGCAGATCGGCGCACATCTGGACGCAGCCCCGTCGACACTTGCGCATCACCTCAAGATGTTGGTGGACGCGGGCCTATTGCTACAGGAACGACAGGGCCGCCAGACCGTTACCCGCGTCAACTTTGACGCGATGCAACAGACCGTGGCGTTTCTGACGGCGGAATGCTGTGTCGGCGTCACCCTCAAACAGGACACCCCCGCATGAGCGATCTTTCCCTTCCCCCGCGCAACCGGCCTGCCGACATGTTCGCCTATCTTTGGGCGCAGGAACGCGTTTGGCTTGCAATCGCGGCAATCACGGCGGCCCTGTTCCTGTTCGATCCGGCTCAGGCCATCACAAGCCTACGTTTTGCGGCGGCAAACCTGCTGCATGTGGCACCGTTTCTGGTGCTGTCTATCGGCATCGCAGCCTATGCCGGGGCCACGGGCGCGGATGGATTGATCGCACGGGCTTTTACCGGATCGCCTGTGGTGATGATCCTGATCGCCGCCCTGGCTGGCGGGCTGTCGCCGTTTTGCTCGTGCGGGGTGATCCCGCTGATCGCGGCGCTGCTGGCCATGGGTGTTCCGTTATCCGCAGTGATGGCCTTCTGGCTTGCCTCCCCAGTGATGGACCCGTCGATGTTCGTGCTGACAACGGGTGTGCTGGGGGTGGAATTTGCCGTGGCGAAAACGCTGGCAGCGGTGGGGCTTGGCCTTTTTGGCGGCGGCGTAGTGCACCTGATCGCGCGCGCGGGCGGCCTGTCCGATCCGTTGCGCGACGGTGTGGGCAATGGCGGCTGCGGTGCCTCGAAAGTCCGCAGCGTCCAGCCCGTGGTCTGGAAATTCTGGCAAGACGACAGCCGCATGGCAAAATTCATGCGCGAAGCCGTCAAGACCACGTTCTTTCTGGCGAAGTGGCTGACGCTGGCGTTCCTGCTGGAAAGCCTGATGCTGGCATGGCTGCCTGCCGATATGGTGGCGCGCGCCTTGGGCGGTACGGGGCTGGCCCCCATCGGCATCGCCACGCTGGTCGGTGTGCCAGCCTATCTGAACGGCTATGCCGCCCTGCCGCTTGTCGGCGGCCTGATCGGGCAAGGCATGGCACCGGGTGCGGGACTGGCGTTTCTGGTGGCGGGCGGGGTCACATCGTTGCCCGCGGCCATCGCGGTGTGGGCGCTGGTCAAACGCCCGGTATTCTTTTTGTATGTCGGCATCGCCATGGTCGGCTCGCTGGGCAGCGGGATCCTGTTCCAGATGTGGACATCACTTTAACCGGCACCCAAGTTAACCGGCACTAAGGCGCGCTGATCACGCAGGTCATTCGGGCGTCAGACAGGTTTCGAAGGCATCTGCGATGCTGGCGATAAGGCTTGGGTAAAGGTCAGGCCCCGGCGTCAATGTGGCCCCCAAGGGATCAAGCGGGGCCGACTTCAGGGCCGCCCCCCCGTCCAGCGCCGCAATCAGGCCCCCGTTGAATAGCGGTTCGGTGAAAATGCAGACGGCCCCGGTATCGGCGATCACTTGCCGCACATCTGCCAGACGCGCCGCACTGGGGGCGTTTGCATCGCTCAGCGTCACGGCGGCGCGGGCTTCGGTGTCGAACCGCGCTTCGAAATAGTGAAACGCGTCGTGAAACACGACAAAGGGGCGGTCATGCAGCGGTGCCATCCGCGCTGCAATCGACGCCTGAAGCACCTCCAGTTCGCCCTGCCCCCTTGCGGCATTTGCCCGGTAGACGTCGCCATGTTCGGGGTCTATCTCGGCCAGAGTTTCGGCGATCGCGCCCAGCCAGACAACGGCATTGGCAGGGTCAAGCCAAAGATGCGGGTCAAGGGCACCGGGGTCATGATCATGGTCCATACCGTCTTCATGTTCATGTTCATCTTCAGCCCCCTCCGCCCCCTCAGCGGTGTGATCATGCCCCTCGAAGGCGGCACCGCTGCGGTTTTCCAGCACCGTGATCCCCGCCACATCCGTCAGCCTCAGATGCATCGCGTCGCCCGACAGTGTCTGGATCGGGTCGGCCAACCAGGGCGTCAGCGCCGGCCCGACCCACACCACCAGATCCGCCGCCGCCAAGGCACGCGCTTCGGACGGGCGCATCGCATAGCTATGGGGAGACGCACCGGCGGGTATGGTCAGGCCTGGCGCGCCGACCCCCTGCATCACCTGCGCAACCAACGCATGGACCGGCGCGATGTCGGCGGTGACATTGGGGACCTCAGCCCGAAGGCCGGTGGCAAGAACAAGGAAAGTACATGTCAGAAGATGGCGCATGGGAGAGGCTCCGTCAAAGTGTGATACTATTACCTTGATATGCCGGATGTTATAACATATCAATAGCCAAACCAGCACTGGAGGTTGAAATGCCCACCATCGGATTTGAAACACACGACCACAGCACGTGCGTCAGCGACACGATAGCCAAGGTCGAAGCCCGCTGCGACACCACCGGCTTGCGCCTGACGCCGGTACGCCGCCGCGTGCTTGAGCTGTTGTTGGCCGAACACCGCGCACTTGGGGCCTATGACATCCTTGGCCATCTCTCGGCCGAGGGGATGGGGGGCCAGCCGCCGGTCGCCTACCGCGCCCTTGATTTTCTGGTCAAAGCCGGTTTCGCCCACCGGATCGAGGCCCTGAACGCCTATATCGCCTGTGCCCATCTTGGCGAAGACCACGCACCTGCGTTTCTGATCTGCCGCAGTTGCCAATCGGTCGCGGAAAGCAATACTGCACCGTCGCAGGGGCGCTTGGGCGACGCGGCGCGCGCAGCGGGCTTTCACATTGAACATACCGTGGTCGAGGCGCAGGGCCTCTGCCCTGCCTGCCAGGGGGCGAACGCCAGATGAGCCTGATCGAGACCCACGACCTGAAACTGGTGCTGGGCGGGCAAACTGTTCTTGACGGCGTGACACTCGCAATCGAGCGCGGTGAAATCGTAACCATCGTCGGCCCCAACGGGTCTGGGAAATCCAGCTTGCTGCGGGCACTGATCGGCGCGTTGAAACCCGCAGGCGGCAGCATCACCCGCGCTGACGGCCTGCGCATCGGCTATGTGCCCCAGAAGTTGCAGATCGACGCCACCTTGCCGCTTACAGTGCGCGGGTTTCTCAATTTGCCCCGCCGCCAGCCGCAAGACGTATTGGCACAGGCGCTGCAACAAGCGGGTGTTCCGGATCTGGCAAAACGTCAGATGTCGGACCTGTCAGGTGGGCAATTCCAGCGTGTCCTTTTGGCGCGTGCCCTGTTGAACAAACCCGATATCCTGATCCTTGATGAAGCGACCCAAGGGCTGGACCAGCCCGGATCCGCCGCCTTTTACCGCCAGATCGAAGACGTCCGACGCGAGATGGGCTGCGCCGTGCTGATGGTCAGCCATGATCTGCATGTGGTGATGGCGGCATCCGACCGGGTGCTGTGCCTGAACGGGCATGTCTGCTGCGAAGGCACGCCTGAAATCGTCGCGGACGCGCCGGAATACCGCGCACTTTTCGGAACGGGCACGCAAGGGGCGCTGGCGCTTTACCGGCACGAACACACCCATTCGCATGATCATGCCCCCGACCCTGTGGGTCACCATGACCACCAACACGAGGGCCACTGAATGCTGGACGATTTTGTAATCCGCGCCGCTCTTGCGGGGGTCGGCGTCGCCTTGGCCGCTGCGCCGCTTGGCTGCTTCGTTGTCTGGCGACGGATGGCTTACTTTGGTGATGCGACATCGCACGCGGCCTTGCTCGGGGTGGCCCTGGCGCTGACGTTCGATCTGCCGGTATTTGCGGGCGTGCTGGTCGTCGCCCTGGCGATGGCACTGATCGTCAGCGGGCTGAACCGGCGCAGCGTCAGCACCGATGCACTGCTAGGGGTGATGGCGCATGGCGCGCTTGGCGTCGGGCTTGTTGCGGTGTCGTTGCTGCCGAACCAGCGCGTTGACCTAAGCGCCTATCTGTTCGGTGAAATCCTTGCGGTCACGAAGATTGATCTGGCCGTGATCTGGGGCGGCGCTGCGGTATCGGTCGCCTTGCTGATCTGGCGTTGGCAGGCGCTGCTTTCCTCTACGCTAAGCCCCGACCTTGCGACCGCAAGCGGTATGAAGCCGCAGCGCGAGCAGTTGATCCTGACGCTGGCGTTGGCGCTGACCGTGGCGGTCGCGCTCAAGGTGGTGGGGGCGTTGCTGATTGCGGCGTTGCTGATCATTCCCGCCGCCGCCGCGCGTCCGTTCTCGCGCAGCCCGGAAACGATGGCGATCATGGCTGCTCTGATCGCGGCAGTATCCGCGCTTGGCGGGCTTGCGGCGTCGTTCGCCTTTGACACGCCCACGGGGCCCAGCATCGTCACCCTTGCCGCCGTGATCTTTGCCGCATCGACCGTTGTCGCCCCGCTGTTGCGCCGCTAGGGCCTTGAGATGATCGCGGTCGCTTCGATCTCGACCTTGGCGTCGTCTTCGATCAACCCTGCGACAACGACCATCGCCATTGCGGGAAAATGCCGTCCCATCACGGCGCGATAGGTGCGCCCGACCTCGGCTTGGGCGGCCAGATATTCAGCCTTGTCTGTCACGTACCATGTCAGGCGCATGATATCCTCGGGCACCCCACCGGCCGCCTCGACGACGGCGCGAATGTTAAGCAGTGCCTGTTTCATCTGGCCGATGAAATCATGCGCCTCGAACTTCTGATCAGCCGTCCACCCGATCTGGCCGCCCACGAAAAGATGCCCGTCGGCCGACAGCATGCCGTTGGCATAGCCTTTGGCCGGGGCCCAGCCTTCGGGCTGAAATCACTTGATGAGACATGGTTTTTCCCTTTCCGACACGCGCCTAGACGCCAAGATATTGGTCAGCCACCGCCCGGTCGAGCGCGTCCATCGCGCCCGACCAGACCGAGCGGCCCCGTTCCAGAATGACCGCACGGTCGGCTACCTGCCGCAGTTCGGCCAATGATTTGTCCACCACCAGCATCGCCAGTCCGGTGTCGCGCTTCAACGTCTTGACCGCAGCCCAGATCTCCTGCCGCACCGACGGGGGCCAGCCCTTCGGTCGCCTCGTCCAGCAGCAGAAGCTTCGGGTTGGTCATCAGCGCACGGCCAATCGCCAGCATCTGCTGTTCCCCCCCCGACAACGATGCGGCCAGCTGGTCGCGCCGTTCGCCAAGCCGGGGAAACAGATCACAGACGCGGGCAAAATCCCACGGGCCGGGGCGCGCGGCGGCGATCAGGTTTTCGTGCACCGTCAGCGGCGCCAAAGCACCGCCGCCCCTCGGGCACCAGACCCAGGCCCGCCTGTGCCGCCATATGACTGGCCAAGGGTGCGCAGGTCGCGCCCGTCAAAGCGCACGCGTCCCGCCCGCGTGTTTCAGCATCCGGCAGATCACCTTGATCGTCGATGATCTTGCCCATCCCGTTGCGCCCCATCAGCGCCACGAACCTCGCCCTCCTCCAGCGCCAGATCGACCCCGAAAAGCGCCTGCGTCGGCCCGTAAGATGCCGTAATGCCTTGCAGATCCAGAAAGCTCATGCCGCCTCCTCCTGACCCAAGATAGGCCTCGCGGCACGACCGGATCGCGCTTGATTTCGTCGGCCGATCCGGTCGCGATCACCTCGACCGTAGACCAGCACGCTGATCCGGTCGGCCAGCGCAAAGACCGCGTCCATGTCGTGTTCCACCAGCAGGATCGGCGCCTCGGCCCGCAGCGTGTCCAGGAAACCGGTCAGCCGCTTGGACCCCGACGCGCCTAGCCCGGCCATCGGTTCGTCCATCAAGAATACCTTGGGATCGAGGGTAAGCGCCACGGCAACCTCAAGCTGCCGGCGCTGGCCGTGGCTAAGGTCCGCGGTGCGTTTGGCGGCCTGATCGGCCAGCCCGACACGTTCCAGCGCCGCCATCGCGCGATCAACCAAGCGCCGGTGCTTCATCACCGGCCGGAAAAACCGCATCACGCCGCCGTCCTGCGCCCAAAGCCCCCAAGACCGCGTTCTGCAGCACCGTATATTCCATCGCCAGTGCCGAAATCTGGAAGGTCCGCCCCAGACCCGCCCGCGCCCGCGCCACGGTATCCCAAAGGCGTCACATCGCAGCCCGCAAATTCGACCGTGCCACTGTCAGGCCGCAAACCGCCCGCGATCTGCTTGATCAGCGTTGATTTTCCCGCGCCGTTAGGGCCGATCAGCGCGTGGATTTCACCGGGCGCAGGTCAGCGACACATCATCCGTCGCCTTCAGCGCGCCAAAGCTTTGCTTGAGATGCGACAGTTTCAACAACGGATCAGTCATGTGCCACCTCCCGACCGGCCATGGTGCCGATCAGGCCGCCGCGGGCGAAAAGCACCACCGCCAAAAGCAGAAGCCCCAGATAAACGTGCCAATATTCGCTGAGCCCCCCCAGCAGATGCTCCAGCAGGATAAACAGCGCCGCCCCCGCCACCGGGCCGAAAAGCCGCCCCACACCCGCCAAGGATGACGAAAACCATGATCTCGCCGCTGGTTTGCCAGCTGAACATGGTAGGGCTGACAAACCGGTTCAGATCGGCAAAAAGCGCCCCGGCCAGCCCCGTCACCGCGCCCGAAATCACGAATGCCACCAGCCGCAGCCGAAACGGCCCAAGACCAACGGTTTCGACACGCTCGGCGTTTTGGCGTGCAGCCGACAGCGCCAGACCAAAGGGCGCCTTTGCAATGCGCCCCGCGATGATCAGAACCACCGTCAGCACGCCAAAGGCGATGGCGAAAAACTGGATCGGATCCAGCGTGTTCAGCCCCGGAAAGTCGTTGCGGATATAGATCGACAACCCATCCTCGCCCCCATAGGCGGGCCAGCGAGATCGCGAAGTAATAGAGCATCTGCCCGAAGGCGAGCGTGATCATGATGAAATAGACGCCCGATGGTGCGCAGGCTTAGCGCGCCGATGGCAAGCGCCGCCAGTGCGGCAGCAATGATCGCGACGACCCAGATCACCAGCATCGACTTGGTGCCCTCGATCAGGAACGGCGTTTCCATCAGCGGCATGTAGCATTGCGCATGGCTGGCAAGGATGCCCATCGCATATCCGCCGATCCCGAAAAACGCAGCATGGCCAAAGCTGACCAACCCACCAAGACCAAGGGCGATGTTCAGCCCCACACCTGCCAGCGCCAGAATGGCGGCCTTGGTGCAAGGGTGATGATGAAAGGTTCATCCAGGCCGTACGCGATCAGTGCGGTGACCGGCAGCATGGCAAAAAGAACAATGTTCAAAAAGGTCTCACGCGGTCATGTCAGGCCCTTCCGAACAGGCCGGTGGGTTTGAACAACAAGACACCCCGCCATCAGGATGTAAATCGACATCGATGCCACGGCGGACCCTACCGTGTTGGCCGATGACGCGCCCATGAAGGTGCGCGAAGAACTGGGCAGCAGCACGCCGCCAAGCGTATCGGTCAGCCCCACCAGCAGGGCACCGATCAACGCGCCCTTGATCGATCCGATGCCCCCGATGACGATCACGACAAAGGCAAGGATCAGCACCGGCTCGCCCATGCCGACCTGCACCGACTGGATCGCACCAACCAGCGCCCCCGCAAGCCCGGCCAGCGCGGCCCCCAGTGCAAACACCAGCGTATAAAGTTTCGAGATGTCGATGCCGAGCGCCGCGATCATCTCGCGGTCCGCTTCTCCGGCGCGGATCTGGATGCCGATGCGGGTTTTCGCGATCAGCAGATACAGCCCCCCCGCCACCAGCAGACCCACCCCGATGATGACCAGCCGATAGAGCGGATAAAGAATGCCGCCGGGCAAGGTCACCGGGCCGGATAGGCGGCAGGCACATCCAGAAAAAGCGGGAAAGACCCGAAAAACTACCGCGTGCCCTCCGAAAAGATCAGGATCAGCGCGAATGTCGCCAGCACCTGATCCAGATGGTCGCGGTCGTAAAGCCGGCGGATCACCGAAGCTCGATCAGCGCCCCTGCTGCCGCCGCCGCCGCAAGGCCGCCATCAGCGCCAGTATGAACGACCCGGTCCAGCCCAGCCACCGCGGCCGCCGCAAAGGCCCCCACCATATAAAGCGAACCATGCGCCAGATTGATCAGCCCCATCACCCCGAAAATCAGCGTCAGCCCAGCCGCCATCAGGAACAGCATGATCCCGAATTGCAGCCCGTTCAAGCATCTGTTCAATCAGCAGAATCATTGACATAAGTTACGTCCGCTGGCAAGCTGCCCCGCGCGCACGGGCGCGGTTGATCGGGGCGTATGGGAAAGGCCTGCGCGGATCTGGGCCGGCGACAGCGATCGATGCTTACATCTTGCAGTCGGCGCCGTAGACGTCCCTGTGATCTGACGCGGCAACGCCGATCACCTTGTTGGTCACCACATCGCCTTCTTTGACGACTTCGCGCATATAGATGTCCTGAACAGGGTGGTGGTTCGGCGCCGAACGAAAAGTCCCCGCGAACGGATGCGAAATCAGCCTCTTCCAGCGCCGCCTGGAACGCGGCCGCGTCCTTGACATCGGCCTTGCCCATCGCAGAGATCAGCAGCATCGCGGTGTCATACCCCTGCGCCGCGTAAAGCGACGGCAGACGGTCATATTCCGCCTTGAAATCGTCCACAAACTTCTGGTTGGCCGCGTTGTCCAGATCCTTGGACCAGTGAGAGGTGTTTTTCACGCCCAAGGCTGCCTCACCGATCGCGCCAAGGATGCCCTGATCAAAGCTGAACGCAGGGCCCATCACGGCCTTGTCCACGCCCGACCCGGCATATTGCTTCATAAAGGAAATCCCCATGCCGCCGGGCAGGAAGAAATAGATCGTATCCGCATCCGATGCCCGCATCTGCGCGATTTCGGCGGCATAGTCGGTCTGGCCAAGCTTGGTATAGATTTCCTCGACCACGTTCCCTTTGTAGATGCGTTTGAACCCTGCGATCAGGGTCCTGACCGGCCGGATAATTCGGCGCCATGAAAAACACCTTCTTGATGCCGTTTTCGTTCGCGCATGAGTCCTGCCGCCTCGTGAAGGTGTCGTTCTGCCAGGCGACGTTGAAATAATTCGGGCTGCACCCCTGCCCCGCCAGCGCCGAGGGCCGGCATTGGGCGAGAGGTAGAATTTGCCCTGTGCGGTCGCGGCGGGCACCACGGCCATGGCAAGGTTCGACCAGATGATGCCGGTCAGCACATCGACCTTCTCGGACTGGATCATCTTGTCGGCAAGCTGGACCGCGACGTCGGGCTTGCGCTGGTCATCCTCGATCACCAGGTCAAGATTGTCGTTGCCCTTGGCCGCCAGCATAAAACCGTCGCGCACGTCGATGCCCAGACCGGCACCGCCACCCGAAAGCGTGGTGATCATGCCGACCTTGACCTTGCCGCCGTGGGCATCGGCGAACGCCGCCCCGGCCCCGACTGCGGCAATCGATGCTGCAGCAATAAGTGATGTCAGTTTCATTGTCTTCTCCCTTTGATGTGGTGGACCTCTTGAAACGGGCCCGTTCTGATTTTTTGGTCTTGTACTGTGCCGCCTGAGGATTTTTCGTCAAGCGGCATGGGGCTTTAGGTCACCCGCGATTTCACTTTGTATTTATCGTCATCCCAGAGGTCGTTGTTCATCACGTCCGCAATGATCCCGACCGCCGCCGTCACATCGGCGCTGTCGATATACATTGGGGTAAAGCCAAACCGCATAATATCAGGCGCACGGAAGTCACCGATTACGCCGCGATCAATCACCGCCTGCATCGCGGCATAGCCGTGTTCGAACCGCCACGAGACCTGACTGCCGCGTGTCGCCGCATCACGCGGACTGGCAAGTATCAGGCCTGGCACGTCGCGTTCGATCTCTTCGATGAACTGCTCTTGCAGTGCGATGGACGCGGCGCGCAGATCGTTCATGTCAACGCCTTCCCAAAGCTCCATCGCGACTTCAAGCGCGGTCAGCTGGATCACCGGCGGCGTGCCAACGCGCATCCGTTCGATCCCGGTGCCGGGCGTGTAATTGAGATCGAACGCAAAGGGCTGGCGGTGCCCCAGCCAACCGGCCAGAGGCGGGTCCAACGTGTCGGCCAGATCGGGCCGGGCATAGATGAACCCCGGCGCGCCCGGGCCGCCGTTGAGGTATTTGTACGTGCAGCCCACCGCGAATTCCGCGTTCGATCCGGCCATATCCACCGGCAGCGCGCCTGCGGAATGGGCCAGATCCCAGACCATCACGGCGCCCGCCGCATGCGCCGCTTGCGTGATCGCCTCCATGTCGTGCTTGCGGCCCGTGCGGTAATCCACTTCGGTCAGCATGACGACGGCGATGTCGTCGGTCAAGCGCGTCCGCCACGTCTTCCGGCGCCGCGGTGCGCAGCTCATAGCCCTGCTCCAGCAGCTTGACCAGGCCCTGCGCCATGTAGAGATCCGAGGGGAAGTTGCCCGTATCGCTAAAGGATCACGCGGCGGTCGTTCCGCATCTTCAGCGCCGATGCCAGCGCCTGGAAGACCTTGATCGACAGCGTGTCGCCCGTCGCGACCGACCCGTCCGGCGCGCCGATCATCGCCGCGACCATGTTGCCGACGCGGGCGGGCTGGTCCATCCAGCCGGCCTTGTTCCAGCCCCGGATCAGCAGCTCGCCCCATTCGTCCGCCATCATCGCCTGCACGCGCGCGCGGCACCGCACGCGGCAGCGGGCCCAGCGAATTGCCGTCGAGATAGATCACGCCCTCGGGCAGCTCGAACCGCGTCCTTGTTCAGTATATCAGCCACTTACAAGGCTCCTCTCACATGCCAGAGTTCGGGGAAAAGCTCGACCTCCAGCATCTTGCGCAGGTAGGCAACGCCGATGGTACCGCCGGTGCCGCGCTTGAAACCGATGACCCGTTCCACGGTGGTGACATGGTTGAACCGCCAGCGGCGAAAGTAATCCTCAAGATCCACCAGCTTTTCCGCCAGCTCATAAAGCCCCCAGTGCGCTGGCCGTGTCCTCGTAGACCAGCTTCCACCGGGCCTGAATCTCGGGCATCGCCTGACAGTGCGGCGTCCCGGATCGCCCGCCAATGCCGGCATGCGCCCCGCCCGTCTCGCACAGCAGCGTCAACGGCCGCTTGGTAGAAGCTGGGCCGCGCCAGTTCCTCCTGCAGCGCGCGTCAGCGCCTCCGGCATGGGCTGTGCGGCCTGATCAAGGCCCCGTTGCGGTTGCCGAGGAGATATTCGACCAGCCGGTATTGCTGCGACTGAAAGCCCGCTGGAATGGCCCAGCGACTCGGGCGAAAGGCGTGTATTCGCTGGGCGTCATCGTGCGCAGCACGTCCCAGGCGTTGTTGAGCTGCTCGAAGATCCGCGCCACCCGGGCCAGCATCTTGAACACCGGGCGCAACTCTCCCCAGCATCACCGCGCCGCGCGCGCCTGCAACTCGTGGATCGCAAGCCGCATCCACAGCTCCGAGGTCTGGTGCTGGACGATGAACAGCATTTCGTCATGGGCGTCGGTAAGCGGCTGCTGCGCGGCCAGGATCGCGTCGAGACCCAGGTAGTCGCCATAGGACATGTCCTTGGCAAAATCGGTCTTGGCCCCTTCGGAGCCTCTGTCGAAATGCGCTCATGGCTTCGTCCCTCAGCCTAAACCGCTGGATCTTGCCGGTCGCGGTCTTGGGCAGCGCGTCGAAGAATACCACTGTCCGCGGGTATTTGAAGGGCGCGATCCTCGCCTTCACGTGGTCCTGCAGCAGCTTGACCATCTGCGCATCTGTCGGTGTGCCCTTCGGCCAGCACCACATGCGCCTGCACGATTGCGCCGCGATCCTCGTCGGGCTTGCCGACCACCGCACATTCCGCCACGGCGCATGCGCCAGAAGCGCCGCCTCGACCTCCGGTCCGGCGATGTTGTAGCCCGACGAGATGATCATGTCGTCATTGCGCGCCGCGAAATGGAGATAGCCGTCCTCGTCCATGCTAAAGCTGTCGCCGGTGATGTTCCAGCCGTCCATGCACATATTCCGCCTGCCGTTCGTCGGCAGGTAGCGGCAGCCGGTCGGGCCCCGCACGGCCAGCCGGCCGACCTCTCCGCGCGGCAGCTCATCGCCGTCCTCGTCGATCATCTTGCGCCTCGTAGCCATGCACGGGCTTGCCGGTGCAGGCCGGGCTTGTGGTCGTCGAAGCGGTTGGAGATGAAGATATGCAGCATCTCGGTCGCGCCGATCCCGTCCAGCATCGGCTTGCCGGTCTTGGCCATCCATTCATCGATAGACCGGCGCAGGCAGGGTCTCGCCGGCCGACACGGCGGCGCGCAGGCTCGACAGGTCGGCGCCCTGCTCCATCGCCTCCAGCATGGCGCGATAGGCGGTGGGCGCGGTAAAGCAGACCGTCGCGCTGTATTTCTCGATGATCTCGATCATGTTCGGTGGGGATCGCATGTCTCCAGCAGCGTCGCCGCGGCCCCGAAGCGCAAGCGGAAAGATCGCCAGCCCGCCAAGCCCAAAGGTAAAGGCCAGCGGCGGCGAGCCGACGAAGACGTCCTCTGGCGTCACCTGCAACACCTCGCGCGCATAGCCGTCGGCGATGATCAGCAGGTCGCGGTGGAAATGCATCGTGCGCCTTGGGGCCGCCGGTCGTCCCGGAGGTGAAGCCCATCAGCGCCACGTCGTCCTGCGCCGTGTCCACCGCGTCGAAACTTCACCGGCTTTTCCAGCGCCAGCCGGTCAAGCTCCGCATCGTGGTTGCGACGTACCGTCAAAGCCCACGACCGATCTTCAGAAAGCGCGAGTCTTGCGCGCAGGCCGTCGATCTCCTCCATCAGCCGCGTGTCGCACAGCGCATGGCTGATCTCGGCCTTGTCGACGATCGCGCCAACTCTCCCGCCCGCAGCATCGGCATGGTGTTGACCACAACCGCGCCCGCCTTGGTCGCGGCAAGCCAGCAGGCGACCATCGCGGGGTTGTTGGCCGAGCGGATCAGCACCCGGTTGCCGGGCTTCAGCCCGAGATCATCGACCAGCGCGTGCGCCAGCCGGTTGGTCCAGTCCGACAGCTCCTTATAGGTCCGCCGCCGCCCGTTGCCGATCAGCGCGGTATGGTCGCCAAAGCCCTTCTCGACCATGCGGTCGGTCAGCTCCACGCCGACGTTCAGCCGTTCGGGATAGTCGAACCCGTCGAGCAGCAGATTCGGCCAGCTGTCCCGGCGGGCAGGTTGTCCCGCGCGAAAGTGTCGATATGTGCCGACGGCTCAGCATCATCAGTCCTCCCTGAACGCGGCAAGCGTCTGCCGCGCAATGACCACCCGCTGCACGTCCGAGGCGCCCTCGTAGATGCGCAGCGCACGGATCTCGCGGTAGAGCGCTCTCGACCGCGGTGCCCGTGCCGCACGCCGTCGCCGCCGAAAAGCTGCACCGCCTTGTCGATCACCATTTGCGCGTGGTCCGTGGCGAACAGCTTGGCCATCGCCGCCTCGCGCGTCACGCGGGCGCGCACCTGATCCTTGGCCCAGGCCGCGCGGTAGACCAGCAGCGCCGCGGCATCGACGTCCAGCGCCATGTCCGCGACATGCCCCTGCACCATCTGCAGATCGAACAGCGGCGCGCCCTGCACCTGCCGCTCGTCACCCGCCCCAGCGCCTCGTCGAGCGCGCGGCGCGCAAACCCCAGGGCCGCCGCCGCGACGGTGGACGCGGAACACATCCAGCACCGACATCGCGATGCCGGAACCCCTGCCCCGGATGCGCCGAGCATGGCCGACGCAGGCACCCGGCAATCGGTAAATCGCAAGGTCGCCAGCGGATGCGGCGCGATCACCTGCAACCGTTCGGCCACCTCAAAGCCCGGCAGATCTGCGGGCACGATAAAGCGGACAGTCCCCGCGCGCCCGGCGCCTCTCCCGTTCGGGCAAACAGCGTGTAGACATCCGCGATCCCGCCATTGGAAATCCAGGTCTTCTCGCCATTCAGCACATAATCATCGCCGTCGCGCGTCCGCCGTCATGGTGGAATTGGCCACGTCCGATCCCGAGTCCGGTTCGGTCAGTGCAAAGGCCGAAATCGCTCGCCGCCGCCGCGTCCGCGGCAGCCAGTCCGCCTTCTGCTCGGGCGTGCCGAAAGGCGTGATCGCGCCCGGTGCCGAGCCCCTGCATCGCAAAGGCAAAATCCGCCAGCCCGTCATGCCGCGCCAGCGTCTCGCGGATCAGGCACAGGGTGCGCACATCCAGCGCCTCGCCCGCCATCGGCGCCGAATGCTGCCAGCCAGCCGCCCATGCCCCCAGCACCGCCACCAGCGGCCGGCAGGCCGCATCCGTATCCGCGTGATCCACGCCCGCAGGAAGCGCCGCGGCCCAGGCGTCCAGACCCTCCGCCAGCGCGCATGGCCGGTCCTCGAAAAACGGCCAGTCCAGAAAACTCCGGTCAGACATGGGCAGATCCTCTCTTCATTTTGCCAAATAAACTCCCGCCGGAGGCACCCGCATTCACGTCACGCACCACCGCTCAGTCGCCTTCGAACACGGGCTTTCCTTTCGCGACAAAGGCGTCGATAGGCGCGCTCGAAATCCCCGTCTGCATGCAGATCGCCTGCGCCTGCGCCTCGGCCTCGATCGCCTGTCGATGCGACATCGACCATTCCTGCGCCAGCATCGTCTTGGTCATCATATGGGCAAAGTTCGGCCCCGCCTGCGATTTGCCGCGCCAGCGCCGCGGGCCTCGTCCAGCAGCGCCTCCGGCGTCCACCACGCGGTTGAAGAAGCCCCAGCGTTCACCTTCCTCGGCCGACATGGACCGCCCGGTATACAGCAGTTCTGCCGCGCGCGTCTGCCCGATGATCCGGGGCAGGATCGCGCAGGCACCCATGTCGCAGCCCGCAAGGCCGACGCGCGTGAACAGGAACGCGGTTTTCGCCTCCGGCGTCGCCAGCCGCAGGTCCGAGGCCATCGCGATGATCGCCCCCGCCCCGACGCAGATGCCGTCCACCGCCGCGATGACCGGCTTGCCGCAATTCACGATCGCCTTGACCAGATCCCCGGTCATCCGCGTGAAGCGCAGCAGTTCCTTCATGTTCATGCGTCGTCAGCGGCCCGATGATGTCATGCACATCCCCGCCCGAGCTGAAATTGCCCGCCGTTCGAGCGCAAAGATCACCACGTCCACATCATCGGCATAGATCAGATCGCGGAACCAGTCGCGCAGCTCGGCATAGCTGTCGAAGGTCAGCGGGTTCTTGCGGTCGGGCCGGTTCAGCGCGCACGGTGGCGACCCGGTTCGTCGATCTCGCAGATAAAGTGCTTCACATCGCTGCGCATTCATTTTCTCCTTGCTCCAGCGGCTTCGCCATTTGATCAGACGCTCTGCCATGGCGCGGGCGTCTTCGGCGGTGACCCCGCTCATCATGTCGTTGATCCAGCCCTCGTGCGCCTGCGGCCTGTCTGGCGAAATCTGCGCGCCCGCTGGCGGTCAGCCGCAGCATCATCGCGCGGCGGTCGCCGGGCACGGCGACGCGTTCGACCAGGCCTTCCTCGGCCAGACGGTCGCGATGCCGGTCACATTGCCGTTCGACACGCGCAGCACACCCGAAAGCTCGGCTCATCTTCAGGCCCTCGGGATGGCGCGACAGGGCGCCATCACGTCAAAGCGCGGCAGCGTGGTCGTCTGAAATCGGCCCGCAGTTTTTCGCGCAGATGCGCCTCGACTGGCGCGTCAGCCTGCAGAAGCCGCAGCCATAGGCGCAGCCGGTCCTTTGGACGCCGCACTCATATCTCGCCGCCGGACACCGACAGGGCATGGCCATTGACCATCGACGCGCCCGGCGAGGCGAGGAAGGCGACGGCGGCCACGACCTCGTCCACAGTGATCATCCGACGCATGGGGTTGCCGCCCACGACCAGCTTTTCGGCCTTGTCGCGCGGGATATCAAAGCGGTGTCATCACGTTGGTGACCGCCGCCTGCCCCATGTCGGTATCGACGAAACCGGGGCAGACCGCGTTGCAGGTGATGCCGTCGCGGGCGACTTCCTTGGCCAATGCACGCACCAGCCCCAGCACCCCATGCTTGGCCGCGACATAGGCCGAGATATTCGGCCCGCCTTGCAGGCTTGCGGTCGAGGCGATGGCGATCAGCCGCCCGCCCGCCTGCATTCCGGCCAACGCGCCGCGAAAGGTCAGGAAGGTGCCGGTGCAGGTTCACATCGACGGTCGATTTCCAGTCGGCAAGCGCCATATCGCGCAGCTTTGATGGGTTGCCCGCACCCGCGTTGGCGACCACCACATCATAAGGCGCATCGAACAGCGCCTGCACCGAAGCCTCGTCTGTCACATCGACAGTGCGGCAGGTCATGCCCGCGCCCGTCGTCGGTTTCCTGCAGCGCGTCCATGCGGCGGCCCGCAATCGTCACCTCGGCCCCTTCGCTTGCGAAATGCCGCGCGATGGCGCGTCCGATGCCCGATCCACCCCCTGTGACAAGTACCTTCATCAGACGTTTCCTTCCATTTCTGCGGCGCGGTCGGCCAATCGCCAGGCCTGATCGCGCCCGGCCTCGTAGGGTTTGGGCCAAACCGCCTGCCGGTCCCCGATGAGTGCCGCCTGATGCAGCGTCCAATAGGGATCAGCCAGATGCGGGCGGGCCAGACACACCAGATCGGCCCGCCCCGCCATGAGGATCGAATTGACGTGATCCGCCTCGTAGATATTTCCCACCGCCATCGTCTTGAGCGCGCCATCGTTACGGATGCGATCGGAAAACGGCGTCTGGAACATGCGGCCATAGACGGGCTTGGCCTCGGTCGAGGTTTGGCCCGCTGACACGTCAATGATATCCGCGCCCGCCTTGCCGAACATCGCTGCGATTTCAACGGCTTCCTCGGGGGTCACGCCGTCATCACCCGTCCAGTCCGTGGCCGAAATACGCACCGCCATCGGTTTGTCCTCAGGCCAGACGGCGCGCATCGCGGCGAAAACCTCCAGCGGATAGCGCATGCGGTTTTCCAGCGATGCCGCCGTATTCATCGTCCCGCGTGTTCGACAGCGGAGAGATGAAGGACGAGATCAGATAGCCATGCGCCGCGTGCAGTTCGATCATGTCGAAGCCCGCGCGTCCGGCCATTTCCGCGGCGGCAACAAACTGCGCGTTGACTGCATCCATATCGTCGCGCGTCATCGCCTTGGGCGTCGCGTTGTCCGGCGACCAGGCAATCGCCGAGGCCGACAAAAGCGGCCAGTTGCCCGCAGGCAGCGGCGCGTCCATCTCTTCCCAGCCGACTTGCGTAGACCCCTTGCGCCCCGCGTGGCCGATCTGGCAGCAGATCCTGGCTTCCGTTTCAGTGTGGACAAAGTCAACCAGACGCTTCCACGCGGCCTCGTGTTCCGGCGCATAAAGCCCCGGACAGCCCGGCGTGATCCGCCCTTCTGCCGATACGCAGGTCATTTCGGTATAGACCAGCCCCGCCCCGCCCTTGGCACGTTCACCATAATGGATCAGATGCCAGTCCGTCGGGCAACCGTCTACAGCCTTGTATTGCGCCATCGGGGAAACAACGATGCGGTTTTCCAGCTTCATGTCGCGCAGTTGAATTGGGGCGAACATCGGTGCACGGGCGGGCAGATTGCTGCCGGCTCCGGCCTGTTCCATAAACCATGCCTCTGCCCCGCCAAGCCATTCGGGATCACGCTTGCGCAGGTTCTCATGGCTTATGCGCTGGCTGCGGGTCAGCATTGAATAGTTCAGCTGCACCGGATCAAGATCCAGATAGCGTTCCACATCCTCAAACCATTCAACCGAATTGCGTGCCGCCGATTGCAGGCGCAGCACCTCAAGCCGACGGGCCGCTTCATATTTTTCAAAGGCGGCGGGCAGATCGGCGTCCTCGGTCACATGCCGCGCCAGCGATATCGCCAATTCCAGCGCCAGTTTGGTGCCGGACCCGATGGAAAAATGCGCCGTGGCCGAGGCATCGCCCAGCAGTACCACGTTCTTGTGGCTCCATTTTTCGCACAGGACGCGGGGGAATTTGATCCAGGCAGACCCCCGGATGTGACTGGCGTTGGTCATCAGCTTGTGACCATCCAGATGATCTTTGAAAATGTCCTCGCAGACGGCGATGGACTCGGCTTGCGACATCTCGCCAAATCCGTAGGCGTCAAAGGTCTTTTGTGAACACTCCACGATGAAGGTCGCGGTGTCCTTGTCGAATTGATAGGCGTGGACCCAGACCCAGCCCTTGTCCGTCTTCTCGAATATGAAGGTAAAGGCATTGTCGAACTTCTGGTGCGTGCCCATCCACACGAAAGGACAACGGCGCACGTCGATATCGGGTCTGAACGTCTCCTCGAATTCCATCCGGGTCTTGGAATTCAGCCCGTCACAGGCCACGACCAGATCATAGTCGTCCATATAAGCCGAGGCCGACTTGACCTCGGTCTCAAACTCAAGGTTCACACCCAGGGCGCGGGCGCGGTCTTGCAGGATCAGCAGTAATTTCTTGCGCCCGATGCCGCAAAACCCATGCCCCGACGAGGTGATGACCTGCCCCTTGTGATGCAAGGCGATATCATCCCAATAGGCGAAATGATGGCGGATCTCCTTGGCGCTGACGGAATCGTTTTGATCAAGGTTATCAAGCGTTTCATCCGACAGAACCACCCCCCAACCGAAGGTGTCATCGGGCTTGTTTCTCTCAAGGACGGTCACGTCGGCATCCGGCTGCCGCAGCTTCAAAGAGATCGCAAAGTAAAGACCCGCAGGCCCACCCCCAAGACAGATTGCACGCATCGTTTATCCCCCTCGACTGACACGCAAACGCTAACGCGAGTCGTATTTTGCTTCAAGCACAAATATTTTATACATAAACTAAATGCTTGGGATGCGCGGTATCCGGGCGCTTGCAGCCGTCACTTGAACGCCCGGAGCCGCGACAGGGAAATCGCCCCCCCCCCGTCCAAGCTTTGACAGGAGCCAGTCAAGTGTCAGCCAAAGGTTCTAGCAGCAAGAAAACACCGGGCTTGTTGGCAGCCCAATAGCCTGCCCCTGAAACTCAATGGGACGCACCTAAGGGTTTGCTAACTAATATAAAGTTTAAGGATGGATGGTGCACCTTAAGGGGGAAAGTTCGAACACAATATTTGATGAATTTATGTCCATCAGTGAAATTATAAATTCGCTGCAAACGTGAAATTCCAACCTTTGATTTTTCCTGGGCCAGCTGAATATTATAAGATTGCGGCGGGGACTGAGCCCGCCGCAATCCAATGCTTGATTAGAAATGCAGTTTACGATTGATCGTCCGCTCTGCCTCGACCCGCAAGAAAAATACGATGCATTTTCGAAAGAAATTCTATCTTCTGAATGCAGTGGCTGACCTGTTGTCCTATCACGGTTAGAATGCGTTGATCGTAGATAATACCAATTGCACCTTCCTCCTCATCGTTCTTTCCATCAAAGGCCTGGCGTATTTCCAAGGTTTCTTCATCAAGGCGACGCTTGAGTACAGAAAGCGCTACTTCCCAGTGCTGTGACCCATCGCTTGCAGCAATACAATTTCCGCCACACAGGGCTGCAGCGGAACGCGTGATAATGGCCATATTCGAGGAAGTTCCGACTATTTCCGCAGTCTGTATTTTTAATAGCACAGTATCAGTCTCAGCTATAATTCTCGCGCCCAGCTCTTCCAGTGGCATCTGGTAAAACGATTCATTCATGTAACTTGCTCCAAGTTCCGGCTCAGCGAAATGCTGGCCTTCAAGACGTCGGCCCCTTTCAGGCCACGGTAAGATCAAGCTGCGTTCTGTTTTTGAACTTGCTCAGGCGAAGCTTCTTGATTTTCCGATCTTGCGCCAATTTGTTCGAGAAGATCGAACAGGCTATCAGCCAGCAGGCAGATATCTTCGACGATTGGATCCTCGGGATGAATTTGGAGGAAAAGTTCAAATTCAGTAGTATCCTGTTCGCCAAAGGCATCCAGCGTAAGCAGACGGTGAAGCAGTACCAGCTCCTGTTTAAGGTGGTGGCTAAGGCTGGGTGCATTGCGCAAGTGCGAAAGCAAGCGGAGGCTTCTTCGATAGCCTGCAGGACCTCCAAGTAGAAGTGACGCATTTTGTACAGCTTCGCCCTGTGTATTGAAGAAAATACGTGCTGCTTTTAGATTTTCGTCAGACGAGATAATTATTGAATTGGAGTAGAAGTTTGACATGATTTTTCCTTTTTTGAACCGCCGTTCGTGGCAGTGTCAGACCTCGAAGGGGCCTCCTTTTTTCGAGGGTGTTCGGTGGTTGATTGACGAAGGAAAAACCAATCTGGTCAGACGCCAAATTTTCTTCCAGCATAACTCTTTAGTTTGCCGAGCTCTCGCTAAGAAGAGCTCGGCAAACTAAAAAATTATGCTGCTTTCTTAGTTTTTGAATACTCTTAGGTAACCGCCTCATTGTACTGAACCGCCCCGGTAACGGGCAATTGCAGCAGGTTTTTGCCAGCGCAGCCTTTGCACCCGCGAAATCCCTGACATCTGTGCCGGGCATCCGCCACATGAAGGGCAATACCAAAATCACCTGGCACCATTTCGCCTGCGACCGGCACGAAGTTGTCACCGCCGATGGCTGCCTGTCGGAATCGCTGCTGCTTGGGCCGATGGTGGTCAATGGATTGACGGCCACCGAGCGTCAGGCAGTGACGGATATCTTTGGGCCTGCCCGACGCACGACGCGGCCCTGAACGGTCCGCCGTCTCGCCAATGCCTGAAAGTGGTCGCGGTACGACGCCAGGTTGCCAAACACCTCAAAGACAAGGGACAACTCCTGGCCAAGGAAATCCGGAAATGCGATCGCAACCTTGCGATACCGTTCTGAAAGAGCCGGCGCGGCTGACGTTGGCGGTGTCGGTCATGGGCATCGCCTTGCGCACACCGGTAGAGAGCTACCGCAGGTACGCGCGTCCTACCCTGATCCTTCTGACCTTTGGAATGGCGTTGATGTGGGCGGTCTCTTCAGGGCTCACCTGGGCCTGCTCGGGCTTTCGCCTTGGGTGGCGCTGGCGCTTGGTGCGGCGCTCACGCCGACCGACCCGGTTGTCGCTTCCTCCACCAGCTCTTGTGCTGGGCCCAGGAGCTTTCGCGGCGTCTGGGAATCCAATTTGCGTCAGGAAGTCAGAATTGGTCAGCCCCGTATCCAAGACCAGATCTGGCAGATCTTCATCGCGGCAGTAATGCTGCCGGTAATGGGTCGCCCAATCTGAAAGGATTGCGGGATGATCGCAGTGCTGTAAAATCCAGATTTCGGCTGTGCGGCCATCTGCCGTTTCAATGACGTCGCCGGTGTCCTCGAGCCACGCCACATGAGCCGGTGCTGCCAAATTCTAACGCCTTTTTAAGTAACAAATTTTGCACAGAAAACTTACGTTCCTGAGCGCCTACTCGAAATTAGGTTCTGAGATTACCTCGCTCGATGCAAGCCCAGTTCGTCTGCTTTCGCAGATCGGCCAATCGTCATGATGACCCTGCTACAATCTAACTTCATGTCGGCTTGCTCGCTTTTGCGCCGTTATGGGCGTTTAGAGACTTTAATAACTGAATTTCTGCTATGCAGCCAATGCCTGCTATCACGAAAGAGAAAAAGATTCTCAATATCCACTTGGAATTTGAACGGGATCTGTGGCGCCAACAGGCTATAAGTTTTGCGGGGGCGCCGAAAAAAGGGGCGCTGAGATCTCAATGGGCGGATGTTCCAGAAGTTGGTGTTTGTTTATCGCTCCCCATGAACTCCAAGCTTCCTGCCAATTTCCAAAAACCAATCAGGATGAGCATAGGGCACACAACAGTCTTAAACAGGAATGCTGCAAATATCCCCATTAGAGCCAGCACTAAATCATCAGACTGAGCGGTAAGAACCGTCAATATATTCTTCGCCTTGTTGTAGGACACGGTAGCAGATGATGCCGCTCCCTTCACACTATCGACTGCACTGGTTGTAAAATCGCTAACACCGGACGCTGCAGAACTGGCGATATTCGCGGCCCCTTCTCTGGTTGCTTTCAACCCGTTTCCGATCTTTTTAAAAAATCCTGTTTCCTCTTCTTCGAGGTCCATTGCTTCAGGCTCGACCAACTCAGCATGATCCTCAAGTCCATTTGCTTGCTCTGCATCGAGCATTGAAACATCTTCCGGTGACAGCGAGGGCATTTGCTCAGCAATATTTGTGAGAGTACGCTGATACTCACCCCATGCTCTGTTCGATACGCCGTCTGCAAACCAGGAACTTATTGAGAACGCTATAACGATCAGAAATCCTAACCCGCCTAATCGCGCCGTCCCTCGAAAAAGGTTCGACAAGACAATTTGGCCAGGGAGTTCTTAACTGCTTAGCTCCAAACCTGCCAGAACTGCCAGAGACGCTCCGATCAATAAGAGCGAGACGCCTCCCAACAAAGGCAAGACAACGGTCAAAACACCTGAAACTGCGCCAACGATAAAAATTGCGGCGGACAGACGTTCGACGGCGTCATCAATCGGTTCAAGTACTTTAAATGGATGTGCTGATCCGCTCACTGCTATGACAGACCCACCCACTTCCACCTCTTCAGCAAATGAAATCGCAGCGTTAATCAACCGAAGTGACAAGTAAGTCTTGGCCGAGCTTCTTGCGATCTCTTGTGAGTAGTCCTTTGCACCTCTAATGAACGGCCCATTATTCGTGAACCCTAAAAGACCAATCACAATCCCCAAAGCTAATAAAATGCCGCCTGCAAGTCGTCTCCCGAAGATTGAGTTAGTCATAGGCTGCTTTCCTTACGATTAGTCTGCCGTGAGAGGGCTTTTGGCAGAAAGTATGCTTTCCGTATTGGCCTTAAGGTATCTAACGCTTTCAACAAGAAAACTGATTATGGCTATTCGATGCGTTTGTATACACCAACCAAGAGCGACCGTTTTAGGAGCGCCTCCAATAGCCGCTATGACATCAGCCTTTTAGGTGACCGTGAGGCAATCAAGGAAAAGCTTGGCACATCCTACTGGCAGGCCAAGGATCTTGAAGATGACCCTGATGCACCCCGCACCCATTTTGTTTCTGAGGAAGCGATTGGCGAGTTGCAGGGCGCGCTTGGCGGTGGATTTTTCTTTCTGGGTCATATATCGCCATGGCAGCCCTGCTGACCCCTGCAAGCACATTGGCCGCTTCTATTGCCGTCGGCTTGATCGGGGCCGCCCCGACTGCCGTTTTGGGCACCGTTCTTGCCCGCCGCGTGGGAAAGCACAACCGGGATTACTACGCAGATAAGATCAGCAATGGCGGCATTCTCATC
>CAVSLU010000018.1:0-180052 GCA_963728645.1 uncultured Alphaproteobacteria bacterium
CACGAAGGATCTGATCGAGCGGTATTATCAGGGTGTTGACCAAACCCGCAAGATGGACACCTATGAGACATTTTTCACCAACCGCAAGGCGCGGGAAATGGTAGGCTTTGCGCCTGAACACAGTTGGCGCAAATATGTCGATGCGACCCAGAAATAGACGGACAGGAACAGGCGGCCAGACCGGGGTTCCGTCCATAGGGCCGCGTGCGTCAAAACAGAACGTTTCAAATGTGGCAGGCTTGGTTGACCCTGCCCAACCACCGGAGTAAACCCACACCAATCAGGTTTGCCGCCTGACCGATAAGGTGCCTTGCCGCGCCACATACGCAAAAGGAGTTTCCCCTTGGACGAGATGATGCGGGAATACCTGCCGATCCTTATTTTTCTGGCCGTTGCCGTGGGCTTGGGTGTTGTCCTGATCCTGTCCGCCGTGATCCTGGCGGTGCGCAATCCTGACCCCGAGAAAGTGTCGGCCTATGAATGCGGGTTCAATGCCTTTGATGACGCGCGGATGAAATTCGATGTGCGGTTCTATCTGGTGTCGATCCTGTTCATCATTTTCGATCTGGAAATCGCGTTTCTCTTTCCCTTGGGCCGTCGCCTTCAAGGATGTGAGCATGGACGGGCTTCTGGTCGATGATGGTGTTTCTGGCGGTGCTGACCGCCGGCTTCGCATATGAGTGGAAAAAGGAGCACTGGAATGGCAGTAGCAGCCGCCGGGGCCAATACGGCCGGGATGGACCGCGATGTGGCCACCCAGAACCTGAACAAGGAATTGCAGGACAAGGGATTCCTTGTCACCTCTACCGAGGATATCATCAATTGGGCCCGCACCGGATCGCTGCACTGGATGACCTTCGGTCTTGCATGCTGCGCGGTCGAGATGATGCACACCTCCATGCCGCGCTATGATCTTGAACGCTTTGGCACGGCCCCGCGCGCGTCGCCGCGCCAGTCGGATCTGATGATCGTGGCCGGCACGCTGACCAACAAGATGGCACCGGCTTTGCGCAAGGTCTATGATCAGATGCCAGAGCCGCGTTACGTGATATCGATGGGGTCCTGCGCAAATGGCGGCGGGTACCACCACTACAGTTATTCCGTTGTCCGTGGCTGTGACCGTATCGTGCCGGTCGATGTTTATGTACCCGGCTGCCCCCCCACGGCAGAGGCGCTGCTGTATGGCATCATGCAACTGCAACGCAAAATTCGCCGCACCGGCACCATTGTACGCTAAGGGGCTGATATGTCAGAACAACTGAACGAACTTGGTGCCTATATCGAAGCAAAACGGCCCGATTGCATCCTGGCATGGGATGTGATCGCATGGCGAGCTGAACATGGATGTGACGCAAGCCAACCTCGCTTGGCCTTGTAGAATTCATCCGCAGTGACGCGACCTGCCGGTTTTCGTCGCTGGTGGACATTACCGCGGTGGATTATCCGGGCCGCGCCAAGCGGTTCGATGTGGTCTATCATCTCCTTTGATGTACCAGAACCAGCGGATCCGCCTGCGCGTGGGCACCCGCGAGGAAGACATGGTGCCCTCGATCGTGTCGGTCATCCGTCCGCCAACTGGTTTGAGCGGGAGGTGTTCGACATGTTTGGCGTGCTGTTTGCCGGGCACCCAGATTTGCGCCGTCTGCTGACAGACTATGGCTTTCGCGGCCATCCCCTGCGCAAGGATTTTCCAACGACCGGCTATACTGAAGTGCGCTATGACGAAGTCGAAAAACGCGTGGTGTACGAACCTGTGTCGCTGGTTCAGGAATACCGCCAGTTCGATTTCATGAGCCCGTGGGAAGGGGCGGAATAATCCTTCCCGGCGATGACAAGACCGCACCTGACGGTCATGTGAGCAAGGACGCGAAATAATGGGTGGCATCTGGTGGTTCATCCTGTCCGCCCTCACGATCATCCCGATGGTAAAGATCTTGCCATTCTTCGGGATCAACAAATATTGGTCCGTGGCCTGCGTGATCCCTTTCGGCACCATCGGGTTGCTGTGGTGGGTCGGCCTCAAACTGACCGAGCTGGAGCGTAAATGATGGACGGCACCAAAGGTTTTGAAGACGCCCTGACCGGCGAACAGAGAGATCCGCAATTTCAACATCAACTTCGGCCCGCAGCACCCTGCGGCCCACGGCGTTCTGCGTCTGGTGCTCGAGCTGGACGGCGAGATCGTCGAACGCTGCGATCCGCATATCGGCCTGCTGCACCGCGGCACCGAAAAGCTGATGGAAAGCCGGACCTACCTGCAGAACCTGCCGTATTTCGACCGGCTGGATTATGTGGCCCCGATGAACCAGGAACACGCCTGGTGCCTGGCCATCGAAAAGCTGACCGGCACGCAGGTGCCGCGCCGCGCGTCGTTGATCCGCGTGCTATACTCCGAAATCGGGCGCATCCTGTCGCATTTGCTGAATGTCACGACGCAGGCGATGGACGTCGGCGCGCTGACCCCGCCGCTTTGGGGGTTTGAAGAACGCGAAGATCTGATGATCTTTTACGAACGCGCCTGCGGTGCGCGTCTGCACGCAGCCTATTTCCGCCCCGGTGGGGTGCATCAGGATCTGCCGCCGGATCTGCTGGATGATATCGAAAAATGGGCAGAGAAATTCCTCTCCAAATTCATGGTCGATATCGACAACCTGCTGACCGAAAACCGCATCTTCAAACAGCGCAACGCCGATATTGGCGTGGTGACAGAACAGGATATTCAGGATTGGGGCTTTTCCGGCGTCATGGTCCGCGGATCAGGCCTTGCATGGGATTTGCGCCGCGCGCAGCCCTATGAATGCTATGACGAGTTTGATTTTCAGATCCCGACCGGCGTCAATGGCGATTGCTACGACCGCTATCTCGTCCGAATGGAAGAGATGCGCCAGTCGACGTACATCATCCAGCAGGCCATCGCGAAACTGCGCGCACCCGAAGGTCAGGGCGACGTGCTGGCGCGCGGCAAGATCACGCCGCCAAGCCGCACCGCGATGAAAACCGACATGGAAAGCCTGATCCATCACTTCAAGCTTTACACCGAAGGGTTCCACGTGCCCGAGGGTGAAGTCTATTGCGCGGTCGAAGCCCCCAAGGGCGAGTTCGGTGTGTATCTGGTCGCAGACGGCTCCAACCGGCCCTATCGCGCCAAGCTGCGTGCGCCGGGCTATCTGCACTTGCAGGCGATGGATTACATCGCCAAGGGCCACCAGCTTGCAGATGTGGCCGCGATCATCGGCACGATGGACATCGTTTTTGGCGAGGTCGATCGTTGATCCGGCCCTGCTTCTTCATTTTGCCAAATAAACTCCCGCCGGAGGCGCCTGCCGTTTCCGCAAGAACGAAAGCCTGATCTGATGCTGCGTCGTCTACACCCCCAACAACCCGACAGCTTTGCCTTCACCCCCGACAATCAGGCCTGGGCCGAGGCGCAGATCACGAAATACCCCGAAGGGCGTCAGGCCTCTGCGATCATTCCGCTTTTGTGGCGCGCGCAGGAACAGGAGGGCTGGCTCAGCCGTCCTGCGATCGAACATGTCTCGGAAATGCTGGGCATGGCGTATATTCGCGGGCTCGAGGTGGCGACGTTCTATTTCATGTTCCAGCTTCAGCCTGTGGGCGAGGTCGCGCATTTCCAGATCTGCGGCACGACGTCCTGCATGATCTGCGGGGCCGAAGATCTGATCGCGGTGTGTAAGGAACGCATCGCGGAAAAGCCGCATCAGATCAGCGCGGACGGCAAGTTTTCATGGGAAGAGGTCGAATGTCTTGGGGCGTGTTCGAACGCGCCAATGGCGCAGATCGGCAAGGACTATTACGAAGATCTGACGGTAGATGGCTTTCAAAGCATGATCGACGATCTGGCGGCCGGCAAGGTGCCGGTGCCGGGCCCGCAAAACGGCCGCTACACGTCAGAGCCATTGTCGGGGCTGACCAGCCTGACGGAGCATGACAGCGGCAAGACCCAGTATAACGCCAGCGTCCAGTTGGCCGTTGATCTGGGCGACACGGTCAAGCGGATCGACGGCTCAGAAGTGCCGTTGACGGCACCGTGGCAGGGCACTTCCAGACCCGCGTCGAAATCCGCCAAACGCGATGACAAGATGGCACCCAAGGGGCCTGACGGGGCGCAGGGGGGCCGGTCGGCCGCTGAGGACGCGCCACCGCGTGACGTAGGCGACAGTTCGGACAAGCGTTCAGAAGCCCCCGGAGAGGCCGCCGACGTCGACGCCGTCGCAAAGCCCGCGTCGGGCAGTGTGGCCCCGAAATCCAAGGGCGAGGTCAAGGGTGAGGCTACGATTGCGGGTTCTGCTGAAAAGAATGCGCAAACGACAGGCACAAAGCCCGCCACCCTGGATGCGCCACGCGATGGCACGGGTGACGATCTCAAGATGATCAAGGGGATCGGTCCCAAGCTTGAAGCAATGGTGAACAGCATGGGTTTCTACCATTTTGATCAGATCGCAAACTGGAGCGATGATGAAATCGCCTGGGTCGATCAGAACCTGGAAGGTTTCAAAGGCCGTGTGACCCGCGACGATTGGGTAGAGCAGGCCAGAAAGCTTGCTGCCGGGGAAGAAACAGAATTCTCGTCCCGCGCCAAAAAAGATGATATCTATAAGGCATAATAGATCATCTAATTGGCTTTGAAGGGGATAGACATGAACGATACAACAGAAAAGGAACGTTGCGCGAGGGGCTGTATCTGGCTGGGTGCCGGTGTTGGTCTGGCCATTGCCCTGATGTTTTGGCTGATTGCGGCGTGGGGTTTTGTTCTGTCAATTGCGGCCGGTATTGTCCTTGGCGGCGTTGCCGGATTCGCGTTCACGGCCATTTTTTGCGGCAAGCTTTCGGGACCAATGCTACTGGCACGGGCACTGGGACTGGCCAGCCCGCTTCCGATACCGCACATGCCACTGTATCTGCACCCGAAACAGCGCCCGAACCCGCACCCGCCACAGCCTCGGGGGCCGAGGCAACGGCACCTGTTGGGGGGGCTGCGACCGAAGCGACGGCTGGCACCTCTGCCGCGTCTGCATCCAGCGAAAAGGCTGCGTTTTCCGGTATCAAACCCAGCAAGCCCTTGAAGGGCCAGCAAGAATTGTCCGAACGCAAGGGCAGCTACAAATATGAGCCTCCCAAGGCAGAGGCCGCTGTTTCAAAAGCGCCCACGGCAACCAAGCCGGTTCCGGTCGCTGATATGCCGACCGACGCAGACACCGGGAGCTGGCACTGACACAGACACTGGCCGCCAGACTGGCCCCGAGGCTGGAGATGTCCCCGAAAAACACCCCGAAACGCTGAAGGCGGCGCGGGGCGGTGCTGCGGACAACCTCAAGCTGATCAGCGGTGTTGGCCCCAAACTGGAAGAAAGCCTGAACACGCTGGGCTTCTATCATTTCGACCAAATCGCCAATTGGACCCCACAGGAAGTTGCCTGGGTCGATGCGCGGCTGCGGTTCAAGGGCCGTATCCAACGCGATGACTGGATGGCACAGGCCAAAATCCTTGCCGCTGGCGGAGAGACCGAATTCTCTGCGCGCAAGAAAAAGACCTGAGCGGACAAGCAGGAGAGACAGGCGCGATGACCGACGAAGAAGCAGACAAGGCACTGGCCCGCAAGGGGCGCACCGTTGCATTGGTCATCGCGGGAACCATGCTTATCTGGATCGCCGTGCAGTGGATCGCGCCTGAAATTCGGGCTGCCGGGTCGATATGCGCTGCTGTTCGACTTTGCCGCCCTCGCAGCCCTGATCTGGGCGATGGTCAACATATATCAGATGAGGCGGGCCCGCGCGGCCAGCCGTGACACATAAAGGTTAGCTCGATGTTGCAGGATAAAGACCGCATTTTCACCAATATCTACGGGATGCACGACCGGACACTGAAAGGTGCGCAGGCGCGTGGCCATTGGGACGGCACGGCGGGCATTTTGAAAAACGGGCGAGACTGGATCATCGACCAGATGAAGGCCTCTGGCCTGCGCGGTCGCGGCGGCGCGGGCTTTCCGACGGGCCTGAAATGGTCTTTCATGCCCAAGGAAAGCGACGGGCGACCCAGCTATCTGGTGGTGAACGCCGACGAATCCGAGCCCGGCACCTGCAAGGACCGCGAGATCATGCGCCATGATCCGCACACATTGATCGAAGGCTGTCTGATCGCCAGCTTCGCGATGCAGGCCAACGCGTGCTATATCTATATTCGTGGCGAATATATCCGCGAGAAAGAGGCGCTGCAAAACGCCATCGACGAGGCCTACGAGGCAGGTCTGATCGGCAAGAACGCGTGCAAGTCGGGCTATGATTTTGATCTCTATCTGCATCACGGTGCCGGTGCCTATATCTGTGGCGAGGAAACGGCCCTGCTGGAAAGCCTTGAGGGCAAGAAGGGTATGCCGCGCATGAAGCCGCCGTTCCCGGCGGGTGCGGGCCTTTATGGCTGTCCGACCACGGTGAACAATGTGGAATCCATCGCCGTTGTACCCACGATTCTGCGCCGTGGACCTGAATGGTTTTCAAGCTTTGGCCGTCCGAACAATGCGGGCACCAAGCTGTTTGCGATCTCAGGCCACGTGAACAACCCTTGCGTCGTTGAAGAGGCGATGAGCATTTCCTTCGAAGAGCTGATCGAAAAGCACTGCGGTGGCATTCGCGGCGGTTGGGACAACCTCAAGGCCGTGATCCCCGGCGGATCTTCTGTGCCGATGATCCCCGGCGCGCAGATGAAAGACGCAATCATGGATTTTGATTACCTGCGCGAGCAGCGGTCGGGGCTTGGAACGGCGGCTGTCATCGTGATGGATAACTCCACGGATGTGATCAAGGCGATCTGGCGCTTGTCCAAGTTCTACAAGCACGAAAGCTGCGGCCAGTGTACGCCCTGCCGCGAAGGTACGGGCTGGATGATGCGTGTGATGGACCGTCTGGTTAAAGGCGACGCAGAACCCGAAGAGATCGACATGCTGCTGGACGTGACCAAGCAAGTCGAAGGGCACACGATCTGTGCGCTTGGGGACGCCGCAGCCTGGCCGATCCAGGGTCTGATCCGCCACTTCCGTGACGAGATCGAGGACCGGATCAAGCACAAGCGGACGGGCCGCGTCAGCGCCGTTGCGGCTGAATAAGGGGCGGTGGAGATGTTCGCAGCCTATGGCCATGCCATCGCATCCCTTGCATTCTGGGCGATTTTAGTCAGCGTGTTGGGCATGCTCTCGACGATGGGGCGGACGGCTGAGGGGCGCTGCGATTGCGGGAAACCCAAGCGCAACTATGACGATCCTGTGTATCGGCGTGAACGCGCCTTTATGAACGCGATCGAAGCTGCTGGGCCGTTTGTCGCGGCGACGGTGGCGGCGATCCTGATCGGTGCAGCGCCCTTTTGGGTCAACCTGTTCGCGTCGGTATTCCTGGTGGCCCGCATCGCGATGGCTGCCGTGCACATCGGCACGACCAATCAGCCCCTGCGGTCGCTTTGTTTTGTCGTGGGTCTGGTCTGCATGCTGGCCTTGGCTGTTCTTGCGATTGTGGCGGCGTTCTAGGGCAGGGGGCTGGCCCCTGGATAAAGGATGGGTATGACTGAATTTCACCTTGCAGAGCTGAATGTCGGGCGGCTGATCGCGCCGACGGCTGATCCGCGGGTAGCAGAGTTCATGGAAAACCTTGACCGGATCAACGGCATGGGCAAACGGATGCCCGGTTTTGTCTGGATGATGGAAGGCTCGGGTGAACCCGGCACTGGCAACACCGATGCCAAGATCGGCGGTGACCCGCAGTATGTATCGAACCTTACCGTATGGGAAGACGTTGAAGCGCTTGAGAAATTTGTCTGGGGGACGGTGCACAAACAGTTCTACGCACGACGGCGCGATTGGTTTGAAGTGATGCAAGATATGCATTTCGTGATGTGGTGGGTGCCAAAGGGCTATCAGCCCACCCTGCAAGAAGGACTGGCGCGGCTGGATCATTTGCGCGAAAAGGGCGACAGCGACCATGCTTTTGGTTGGGCGCATCTTAAACAGGCAACGCGCTGGCGCAGCGACGGGTGTCAGGCGACAGCGGCGGAGTGATAATTGGTGAAAAAGATAGTTCTGATATGTGTGGTGGCGGCGTTGGTGGCGGGATGTTCCAACCGCAAGGAACGTGTCGCCTTTGATGGCAAGTATTTCAAAACCAAAATCAGCAAGGTGGATGGCCAACGCGATGTCTTTACGCTTGTCGTCAAAAACGCGGCGCAATCCATTGACGGGGCCCGCGAGGCCGCCCGCTATGACGCGACGGTGTATTGCGTCACGAATTACGGCAGTTCCGATATCAATTGGGTCGTTGGGCCAGATACCGCGCCAGAAGCTTTGCGGCTGGTTGACAACAGTTTGACCTTTCAGGGGGCTTGCCCTTCGTGACGGATTGCGCGACACACCGGGGGCGACAGGCTGATTTGGGCGATGTTATTGCATAGCACCCCTGTCAGTTCCCATGTGCAGAGCGGGCCATGTGCCCTTTTGCATGAGGAGAGTAAGATGCGTAACGTAATGATTGCCTTGATGACCGTCGCCGTGCTGGCTGGCCCCGCCGCCGCAAAAGCGCCCCTGCGGGATGTGCCCGCGGTTGATGATGCACTTCTGGATCTTGGCATCGCCGATATTATCCGTAAAGAGTGTCCCACAATCTCGGCGCGGATGTTTCGCGCGCTGATGTATTTGCGCGATGTTCAGCAAACTGCCCGATCCTTGGGCTATTCAGAGGCCGAGATTGATGCCTATCGGAAAAGCGATGCTGAAAAAGACCGCATGAAAGCCCGTGGGGCTGAATATTTTAAGGCCAATGGGGTCGATACTTCTGATCCACAAAGCTATTGTGCGCTTGGGCGTGCAGAAATCCAAAAATCGAGCCGGATCGGTTCGTTACTGAGAGCGAATTAAGCATATGAGCGATACCCGCAAGATTATCATCGATGGCAAGGAAGTCGAAGTCGAAGGGGCGATGACGCTCATTCAGGCGTGCGAAGAAGCGGGCGTGGAAATTCCGCGCTTTTGCTACCATGAACGCCTGTCGATTGCCGGTAACTGCCGCATGTGTCTTGTCGAAGTTGTGGGCGGCCCGCCCAAGCCTGCGGCCAGCTGTGCCATGCAGGTGCGCGATTTGCGCCCCGGCCCCGAAGGCCAGCCGCCTGTGGTAAAAACCAATTCGCCCATGGTCAAAAAGGCCCGTGAAGGCGTGATGGAGTTCCTGCTGATCAATCACCCGCTGGATTGCCCGATCTGCGATCAGGGTGGCGAATGCGATTTGCAGGATCAGGCGATGGCGTACGGCGTTGATTTCAGCCGCTACCGCGAACCCAAGCGCGCAACGGAAGATCTTGATCTCGGCCCCCTGGTCGAGACGCATATGACGCGCTGCATTTCGTGTACCCGCTGCGTGCGGTTCACCACCGAAGTTGCGGGCATTCACCAGATGGGCCAGACGGGGCGCGGGGAAGATGCCGAGATTACCGCCTATCTGGGACAGACGCTTGATTCGAACTTGCAGGGTAATATTATTGATCTGTGTCCTGTCGGGGCTTTGGTTTCAAAGCCTTACGCCTTTACGGCGCGGCCATGGGAGCTGTCCAAGACCGAATCCATCGACGTGATGGATGCGCTTGGGTCAAACATCCGTGTCGATACAAAGGGCCGCGAAGTGATGCGGTTTCTGCCCCGTAACCATGATGGCGTGAACGAGGAATGGATTTCCGACAAGACCCGTTTCGTCTGGGACGGCCTGCGCCGCCAGCGTCTGGACACGCCCTATATTCGTGAAAACGGCAAGCTGCGCAAAGCCGAATGGCCCGAAGCGCTGGCCGCCGCCGCTGCCGCGATGAAGGGCAAAAAGGTTGCCGGTCTGATCGGTGATCTTGTGTCGGTCGAGGCGTCTTTCGCGTTGAAACAGCTGATTGAAGGACAGGGTGGCGTTGTCGAATGCCGCACCGACGGGGCGAAACTGCCCGCGGGCAACCGGTCGGGCTATGTCGGTACCGCGCGGATCGAAGATATTGACCACGCCAAGGCCATCATGCTGATCGGCACGAACCCCGCGATCGAGGCACCTGTGCTGAACGCCCGCATCCGAAAGGCTTGGGCGCATGGGGCGGATGTGGGTTATGTCGGCCCTGCGGCTGATTTGACTTATGAACACAGCCATCTTGGCGACGGACCATCCGTGCTGTCCGATCTGCTGACGCGGGATCATTCTGACATCGCCGATAAAAATCACTGATCATCGTTGGTATGGGCGCGTTGGCCCGCGAAGACGGAGCAGAGGTTCTGGCCGCTGCGATGGCGCTGGCGGAGGCTACGAAGTCAGGCTTTATGGTGCTGCACACGGCCGCGTCCCGCGTGGGCGCGATGGATATCGGTGCGGTGTCCGAAGGCGGTGTGCCCGATGTGCTGGCCGCCGATGTGGTCTATAACCTTGGCGCGGACGAGGGTGACATTCCCGACGGGCCTTTTGTGATCTATCAAGGATCGCACGGGGATCGGGGGGCGCACCGCGCCGACATCATCCTGCCGGGTGCCGCCTATACCGAAGAAGCGGGGCTGTTCGTGAACACCGAAGGGCGCCCGCAACTGGCCGCCCGCGCTGGGTTTGCACCCGGTCAAGCCAAGGAAAACTGGGCCATCCTGCGCGCGCTCAGCGCCGAGATGGGTGCGACACTACCGTATGATTCGCTTGTCGCGCTGCGCACCGCGCTGGTGGCAGAGGTTCCGCATCTGGAAGAAATCGATACAGTTGCGGATAACGACTGGCACCCGTTGACCCAGGGCGCTCTTGGCGATGCGGCATTCCAGCCCGCGATCAAGGATTTCTATCTGTCCAACCCAATCGCCCGCGCCAGTGCCCTGATGGCCGAACTTTCGGCGAATGCCAAAGCCAGACGCGAAAAACCACTGGCGGCAGAGTGAGGGTTTTGGGCATGATCTTTCCCTTGGTCCTGGCGGGATGCAATACGCAAGCCCCCATGGCCGAGGATTTCATTCCCGATTATCAAGGTGTCGAAACGACATTGCTGGATGGCGATCTTGTCCAGTTCAATGTCGCAATGACAAAGGCGCAATCGGCCGAAAACGTGGCGGATTATGCGGAATGCGCCGCAGCGCGCTATACGTTGATCCGGGGCTATGGTTTTGCCCGGCACGTGCGCACAAATGTTGAGATCGTGGGTGGCATCTGGCACGCAGATGCTGTTTACACCATCTCGCCAAGCCTGCCACAGGGCTTGAAGACAATTGATGCTGAAGTGACCGTGCAGAACTGCATGGAAAAAGGCATACCGACGGTGTGAGGACCTATGGCTGAATTCTTTACCACTTCTGGCGGCATTGCCGTTTTGATCCTGGCGCAGACCCTCGCGGTCGTCGCATTTGTCATGATCTCTCTTTTGTTTCTGGTCTATGGGGATCGCAAGATCTGGGCCGCGGTCCAGCTGCGGCGCGGGCCGAACGTGGTGGGCACCTTTGGATTGCTGCAAACCGTGGCCGACGCGCTGAAATATGTCGTCAAAGAGGTGGTGATACCCGCCGGTGCCGACCGTACCGTTTTCATGCTGGCACCGCTGACGTCTTTTGTTCTGGCGATGCTGGCTTGGGCGGTGATCCCGTTCAATGACGGTTGGGTGCTCAGCAACATCAACGTCGCGATCCTGTTTGTCTTCGCCGTGTCCTCCTTGGAGGTATATGGCGTGATCATGGGCGGGTGGGCTTCGAACTCCAAATATCCGTTTTTGGGCTCTTTGCGCTCTGCCGCGCAGATGATTTCTTACGAAGTATCATTGGGCCTGATCATCATCGGCGTGATCATTTCGTCCGGATCGCTGAACTTTAGCGGGATCGTGGCCGCGCAGTCCGGTCCGTACGGATTCTTCAGCTGGTACTGGCTGCCGCATTTCCCGATGGTGTTCCTGTTCTTCATCTCGGCGCTGGCCGAAACCAACCGTCCGCCCTTCGATCTGCCCGAAGCAGAATCAGAGCTGGTTGCCGGGTATCAGGTTGAATACTCCGCGACGCCCTTCCTGCTGTTCATGGCCGGTGAATACATCGCGATCTTCCTGATGTGTGCGCTGATGTCGCTGATGTTCTTCGGCGGCTGGCTGTCCCCGATCCCCGGCCTGCCTGACGGCGTGCTGTGGATGGTCGGCAAGATGGCAATCTTCTTTTTCCTCTTCGCGATGGTCAAGGCGATCACGCCGCGCTACCGCTACGACCAGCTGATGCGTCTGGGGTGGAAAGTCTTCCTGCCGTTTTCGCTGGTCTGGGTTGTCTTTGTATCGTTTGCGGCAAAATTCGATTGGTTCTGGGGGGCATACGCCCGCTGGGGCATGGGAGGCTGATATGGCTAACATCGACTACACACGCCACGCCAAGTATTTCCTTTTGCAGGATTTTTACCAAGGCATGAAGCTGGGGTTCAAATACTTCTTTGCCCCCAAGGCCACACTGAACTACCCACACGAAAAAGGGCCGCTTAGCCCCCGTTTCCGGGGTGAACACGCCTTGCGCCGCTATACAAATGGCGAGGAACGCTGCATCGCTTGCAAGCTTTGTGAGGCGATCTGCCCCGCGCAGGCGATCACCATCGACGCGGAGGCACGCGATGACGGCAGTCGCCGGACCACGCGCTATGACATTGACATGACCAAGTGCATATATTGCGGTTTCTGTCAGGAAGCCTGCCCGGTCGATGCCATTGTCGAGGGGCCGAATTTTGAATTCAGCACCGAAACACGCGAAGAGCTTTACTATGACAAGGCAAAGCTTCTGGAAAACGGCGACCGTTGGGAAGCCGAAATCGCACGCAACCTTGAAATGGATGCCCCCTACAGATGACCGACACGCCGAACCCTTTCGAAGAAATGATGCGTCAGATGCAGGAGATGGCCAAAGCTTTTCCGGCGATGGATGCGTTTTCGCCCAAGGGTTTTGATGCGATGATGGGGACGATGCCCAAGGACATGATGGAATTCATGTTCGGGAACACGATGAACCCTGACGGGCTGGACGCGCGGATGCGGCTGTTGCTGACGATTGCCGGTCTCACCATGCAGGGCGCTCAAAACGATATTGCGCTCAAGCAGACCGTTAAACATGCGGTCGAAGCGGGCGCGACCAAACAGCAAGTGATTGACACGATCGGGCAGATGGCGGTGTTTGCCGGTATTCCCGCGATGACCCGGGCGATGGAAATCGCGCAGGGCGTTCTGACTGACAAGGAAGGTGACGCATGAGCGTTTTTGCATTCTACCTCTTTGCGATCTGTGTGATCGCGGGCGGGCTTTTCACTGTGATCAGCCGCAATCCGGTGCATTCGGTGCTCTGGCTTATCCTGTCTTTCCTTAGTGCGGCGGGACTGTTTGTTCTGCTGAACGCTGAATTTGTGGCGATGCTGCTGATCATCGTTTATGTCGGCGCGGTTGCGGTGCTGTTCTTGTTCGTGGTCATGATGCTGGATGTGGATTTCGCCGAGCTGAAGGCGGAGATGGCGCGATACATGCCTTTGGCGCTGCTGATCGGGGTGATCATTCTGATGCAGTTCGTCATGGCGTTTGGCGCATGGGATGCCAATGCGGCCGCCGAGGGGCTGCGCGCGCAGGTGGTCAATGATCAGGTGCAAAACACTGCTGCCCTGGGGTTGATCCTTTATGACCAGTATTTTCTGCTGTTCCAGTTGGCGGGGCTGATCCTGCTGGTGGCGATGATCGGTGCCATCGTGCTGACCTTGCGCCATCGCGGTGACGTCAAGCGGCAAAACGTGGTGGCGCAGATGATGCGCGATCCGAAGCTGGCGATGAAGTTGAATGATGTGAAACCGGGGCAGGGCCTTTAAGGGGCCGCGCCGTTTAGGGATGTAACCATGTCGCGAAATACGATTGTTGTTCTGGTTGTCGTGCTGATTGTTGCGTTCGGCGGCTACAACATCTTCGGATAGCGGCGGGATCGGGGTGGAAACCCCCGACGCCAAGGACTAAAGAACGCCTGAAACGGGCAAAAGAACCGAGGGACGACATGATCGGAATTGAACATTACCTGACAGTAGCGGGAACGCTGTTTGTCATAGGCATTTTCGGGCTTTTCCTGAACCGCAAGAACATCATCATCATGCTGATGTCGATCGAGCTTATGCTCTTGGCGGTGAACATCAACTTTGTCGCGTTCTCGCATTTTCTGAATGACATGGTCGGACAGGTTTTCACTTTGTTCGTCCTGACCGTCGCTGCTGCCGAAGCCGCGATCGGTCTGGCCATTCTGGTCTGCTTCTTCCGCAATCGGGGCACGATTGCAGTCGAAGATGTCAACGTGATGAAGGGCTAAGATCATGGAAAGCATTATTCTTTTCGCGCCGCTTGTTGGCGCGCTGATCTGTGGTTTTGGCTGGAAGCTGATCGGTGAGAAAGCCGGACAGTGGATCACGACGGGGCTGCTTTTTCTGGCCGCGGCCCTAAGCTGGATCGTGTTTCTATCCTTTGACGGTGTGACCGAACATATCCAGATCCTGCGCTGGATCGAAAGCGGCAGCCTGTCGACCGACTGGGGCATCCGGCTGGACCGTTTGACCACGATCATGCTGATCGTGATCACGACCGTGTCCAGTCTCGTGCATCTCTATTCTTTCGGCTACATGGCCCACGACGAGAACTTCAAGGACAACGAGCCCTACCGCGCCCGTTTCTTTGCGTATCTGTCGTTCTTTACCTTTGCGATGTTGATGCTGGTGACAGCAGACAACCTTGTTCAGATGTTCTTTGGCTGGGAAGGTGTTGGCGTCGCGTCCTATCTGCTGATCGGCTTCTATTACAAAAAGCCGTCCGCCAATGCCGCTGCGATCAAGGCCTTTGTGGTGAACCGTGTGGGTGACTTTGGCTTTGCGCTTGGTATCTTTGCGCTGTTCTACCTGACGGACAGCATCCGTTTTGACGATGTTTTCGCGGCGGTGCCTGAACTGGCCGACACCACGCTGCACTTCCTGTGGGCCGATTGGAATGCGGCCAACCTGATCGCCTTTTTGCTGTTTGTCGGCGCGATGGGGAAATCGGCGCAATTGTTTCTGCACACTTGGTTGCCCGACGCGATGGAGGGGCCAACGCCCGTTTCGGCCTTGATCCACGCCGCAACGATGGTGACGGCGGGCGTGTTCCTGGTTTGCCGCATGTCTCCGCTGATGGAGTTTGCGCCCCAGGCGATGGCCTTTGTTACGTTCATTGGTGCGACAACCGCGTTTTTTGCCGCTACGGTCGGCTTGGTTCAGACCGACATCAAGCGCGTCATCGCCTATTCTACCTGTTCGCAGTTGGGTTATATGTTCGTAGCCGCTGGCGTAGGCATGTATTCTGCCGCGATGTTCCACCTGCTGACGCACGCGTTCTTCAAGGCGATGCTGTTTCTGGGGGCCGGTTCGGTCATCCACGCCATGCATCACGAGCAGGACATGACCAACTATGGCGGTCTGCGCAAAAAGATCCCTTATACCTTCTGGGCGATGATGATCGGCACGCTGGCGATCACGGGCGTCGGTATTCCGCTGACGCATATCGGTTTTGCCGGCTTCCTGTCGAAAGACGCGATCATTGAAAGCGCGTGGGGCGGCGGATCGATGTACGGCTTCTGGATGCTGGTGATTGCGGCTGCGATGACCAGTTTCTATAGCTGGCGGCTGATGTTCCTTACCTTCTTTGGCACGCCACGCGGTGACAAGCATACGCATGAACATGCGCATGAAAGCCCGATGGTCATGCTGATCCCGCTGGGCGTGCTTAGCCTTGGCGCAATCTTTGGCGGCATGATCTGGTACAACAGCTTTTTCGGCCACGCCGAGGATATGGGTGAATTTTACGGTATTCCGATGGTTGAAATGGCCGCCGGAGGGGAAGCCCACGTCGAGGGTGCAGAAGGCAACGCTGCCGCTGAAACACACGCGTCCGAGACAGATGGGGCAGCGCATGGCGAAGCCGGTGCGCACCACGGGCCTGCGTTCGGTGGTGCACCGGGTGAGGGAGCCTTGTACTTCGGGCCCGACAATCACGTGCTTGAGGCCGCACATGCCGCGCCTGTCTGGGTAAAAGTCAGCCCGTTCATTGCCATGTTGACGGGCCTTTTGATGGCGGTCTGGTTCTATATCTGGGGGCCGACGCTGCCGGGACGCCTGGCCAAGAACCAGCGGCCGCTTTATCTGTTCCTGCTTAACAAGTGGTATTTCGATGAACTTTACAACGTCGTCTTTGTCAGGCCCGCATCCGCAATCGGCCGCTTCCTGTGGAAGCGGGGTGACGGGTCGGTCATTGACGGGTCGATAAACGGCCTCGCGCTTGGCATCATCCCCTTCCTCACCCGCCTCGCAGGGCGCGCGCAGTCGGGCTACATCTTTACCTATGCCTTCGCCATGGTGATTGGAATTGCCGTTCTTGTCACCTGGATGACGATGAGCGGAGGGGCGAACTAATGGACCACCACTTGCTTTCCATCATTACCTTCATGCCCAGTTTTGCGGCCCTGATTTTGGCCGTGTTCCTGCGCGGCGACGACGCGGCGGCGGCGCGCAACGCGAAATGGCTTGCGCTGATCACCACGGTGGTCACCTTCCTGATATCTTTGTTCATTCTGTTCGATTTCGATCCCTCGGACACCGGGTTTCAGTTCATCGACGAAGCGACGTGGATCATGGGTCTGAAATACCGCATGGGGGTTGATGGTATTTCGATCCTGTTCGTCATGCTGACCACGTTCATGATGCCGCTGGTGATTGCGGCAAGCTGGAATGTGACGACGCGGGTCAAGGAATACATGATCGCGTTCCTGTTGCTGGAAACGCTGATGCTGGGCGTGTTCATGGCGCTTGATCTGGTGTTGTTCTATCTGTTTTTCGAAGCGGGCCTGATCCCGATGTTCCTGATCATCGGGATCTGGGGCGGGGCAAACCGGATCTATGCAAGCTTCAAGTTCTTCCTTTACACCTTCCTTGGATCCGTCCTGATGCTGGTGGCGATGGTTGCGATGTATGCGGATGCGGGCACCACCTGTATCGGCGGTTGCGAGGTCAGCTTGCTGACGCATACCTTTGCCTCTGACAGCTTTGCAATTGCGGGGATCACTGTTGCGGGTGGCCTGCAAACGATGCTGTTTCTCGCCTTTTTTGCCAGCTTTGCCGTGAAGATGCCGATGTGGCCCGTCCACACGTGGTTGCCGGACGCACACGTGCAGGCACCGACAGCTGGGTCGGTGGTTCTGGCTGCGATCCTTCTTAAGATGGGGGGGTACGGGTTCCTGCGGTTTTCGTTGCCCATGTTCCCCGTCGGCTCTGACGTTGTGGGGCCGCTGATCCTGTGGATGTCTGCGATTGCGATTGTCTATACATCGCTTGTGGCGCTGGTTCAGGAAGATATGAAAAAGCTGATCGCCTATTCGTCGGTTGCCCACATGGGGTTCGTGACGATGGGGATCTTCACGGCCAACCAGCAGGGTCTGGACGGCGCGATTTTCCAGATGGTCAGCCACGGATTTATTTCGGGCGCATTGTTTCTTTGCGTCGGCGTGATTTATGACCGGATGCACACCCGCGAGATTGATGCCTATGGCGGGCTGGTCAACCGGATGCCAGCCTATGCGCTGATCTTCATGTTCTTCACGATGGCCAATGTCGGTCTGCCGGGGACATCGGGATTTGTCGGCGAATTCCTGACGCTGATGGCGATCTTTCAGGTCAATACCTGGGTGGCTGCCGTCGCGACGACCGGCGTTATCCTGTCGGCGGCCTATGCGCTGTGGCTGTACCGCCGTGTCGTGATGGGTGATCTGATCAAGGAAAGCCTGCGGTCGATCACCGATCTGTCCACGCGCGAACGTTGGATCTTTGCGCCGCTGGTCGCCATGACCCTTCTTCTGGGTATATATCCGGCGCTGGTGCTCGACATCATCGGGCCGTCGGTATCCGCCCTTGTGACAAGCTATGATACGGCCCTGGAGGCGGCAGATGCCGCTGTCCAGTTGGCCTCAGAATAAAGGACCGCGCGATGATTTCCGCTGATCTGAATATCATTCTGCCAGAAATCCTGTTGTCGCTTTTCGCGATCCTGGGGTTGCTGGCGGCGGTCTATACGACAAAGGACACGCTGGGGGGGGCGCTTGTTTGGGCCACCGCCGGGCTGATGGTTCTGCTCGCGATCTGGATCGGGATGTCGGGGACGGGCACCACACGGGTGGCGTTCAACGGGCTGTTCGTCGACGATGGGTTTGCGCGGTTTTCCAAGGTCACGATCCTGCTTAGCGCGGCTGCCGTGCTGGTCATGTCCGAGGGCTATATGAAGGCGCGGGGCCTGTTGCGGTTTGAATACCCTGTGTTGGTGGCACTCAGCGTTGTCGGGATGATGATGATGGTCAGCGCGGGCGATCTTATGTCCCTCTATATGGGGTTGGAACTGCAATCGCTGGCTTTGTATGTGGTCGCGTCGTTGCGCCGCGACAGCGTGAAATCGACCGAAGCGGGCCTGAAGTATTTTGTTCTGGGTGCGCTGTCATCGGGGCTGCTGCTATATGGCGCGTCGCTGGTCTATGGCTATACCGGCACCACCCAGTTTGCGGGCATCTTCACTGTCGCGCAAGGGGGGCAGACCTCTGTCGGCCTGTTGTTCGGGATCGTATTTCTGGTATCTGGCATCGCGTTCAAGGTGTCTGCGGTGCCGTTCCACATGTGGACGCCCGACGTTTATGAAGGTGCCCCCACGCCTGTGACCGCCTTTTTTGCGACCGCCCCCAAGGTGGCCGCGATGGGGCTGTTCGCGCGGGTGCTGTTCGATGCCTTTGGCAATGCCGTCTCGGACTGGAGCCAGATTATCGCGCTGCTGTCCGTCTTGTCGATGTTTCTGGGTGCGATTGCTGCGATTGGCCAGACCAATATCAAGCGTCTGATGGCCTATTCATCGATTGCGCATATGGGCTATGCCCTGATCGGCCTGGCGGCGGGAACGGCGTTGGGCGTTAAGGCGATGCTGGTCTACATGGCGATCTATGTGACCATGAATATCGGCACATTCGCGTTTATCCTGAACATGGAAAAGGACGGCCAGCCGGTCACCGATATTTCGGCGCTCAACATGTACTCCAAACGCGCACCGGGCAAAGCGTTCGCGATGCTGGTGCTGCTGTTTTCGCTGGCGGGCGTGCCCCCGATGCTGGGCTTTTTCGCCAAGTTCGGCGTCTGGAGGGCGGGTGTCGATGCCGGGCTGATCTGGCTGGTCGCGGCCAGCGCCGTGGCCTCGGCGCTTGGGGCGTATTATTACCTGCGTATCGTGTTCCTGATGTATTTCGGCGAAGACGGCGACGATCGGCTTGATGCGGGCAACAGCGGCCTTTTGACCGGCTTTATTGTCGCGTCTGCGGTGATCATGGTGGCCGGTATTGCGAACCTCTTTGGTGTCGAGGGTGCTGCCATCGCGGCGGCGGCGACGCTGGTCAACTGACCTGTTGGTGCGGCCCTTGAGCACGGGAGCCTCCGGCGGGGATATTTTTAAGCCAGAGAAGCAGGGGGCGGGTTGGCCTGATGGCTATGGTCGGCTTGTGTTCGAGAGCATCGATTCCACGCTGAGCGAGGCCGCCCGGAGGGCACCGGACCTGACCGGGCCGCTTTGGATTCTTGCACAAGAACAGACGGCTGCGCGGGGCCGGCGGGGCCGATCATGGGCGACCCCAAAGGGTAATTTTGCCGGCACATTGATGATGAAGCGCAAGGAAGCCCCCGGCGTCGCCGCATTGCGCAGTTTTGTGGCATCTCTGGCGTTGCGGCGTGCCTTTGTCGCGGCCACAGGGGATGAGGGTGCCTTTGCACTGAAATGGCCCAACGATGTGTTGCTGAACGGCGGTAAGGTCGCGGGGATTCTGCTGGAGACGATCGGCGACCATCTGGCGATCGGCATCGGCGTAAACCTGGCCCACGCGCCGGGTGCGGATCAGGTCGAGGCCGGGGCGGTGCGGCCTGTGTCGGTCGTGGGAGAAACGGGCGTTGCAATTGCCCCTTCGGCGTTTCTGGACCTGCTGGCGGTGGAATATGCCGCCCTTGAGACGCAGTTTCAAACCCATGGCTTTGGCCCGATCCGAACAGCTTGGCTGGCCCATGCCGCCCGGTTGGGGGACGAGATCGTCGCGCGCACCATGCGCGACGAGACACGCGGTATCTTTGAAGATGTGGACGAAAGTGGCAGTCTGATCTTGCGGACGGCAAAGGGTCGTGTCCCAATCACTGCCGCGGATGTTTTTTTCTGATTTCTGGGGGAGGGCGCTATCATGCTTCTGGCAATTGATTGCGGCAACACGAACACTGTCTTTTCCATCTGGGACGGGACCGATTTTATTGCGACGTGGCGCACCTCTACGGAATGGCAGCGCACGGCGGATCAGTATTATGTCTGGCTCAGCACCCTCATGCGGTTTCAAAAGGTCGAGGCGGACATCACGGATGTGATCATCAGCTCGACTGTGCCGCGCGTCGTGTTCAACCTTCGGGTTCTGGCGGACCGCTATTTCCATACGCGACCCATCGTTGTGGGCAAACCGGAATGCCGTTTACCCGTGGATGTGCGTGTGGATGCGGGAACCGCCGTCGGGCCGGACAGGCTGGTCAATACCGTCGCGGGGTTTGATTTGTTTGGTGGCGATCTGATCGTGGTCGATTTTGGCACCGCGACCACGTTTGATGTGGTGGCCGCCGACGGTGCCTATATCGGCGGCGTGATTGCGCCGGGCGTGAACCTGAGCCTTGAGGCCTTGCACAACGCCGCCGCCGCCTTACCTCATGTTGATATTTCAAAACCGCAGGCGGTGATCGGCACAAATACCGTCGCCTGTATCCAGTCTGGCATTTTTTGGGGTTATGTTGGCCTCGTTCGTGAGATATGTGCGCGGATAAAGGCGGAGCGTGAGCGCGATATGCGCGTGATCGCCACCGGCGGGCTTGCCCCGCTGTTTCAACAGTCAGTAGACCTGTTCGATGCCTACCAAGATGATCTGACAATGCACGGTCTGACCGTGATTTATAATTATAACAAGGACACCGCTTAATCATATGAGCAGCGAAAGATTGATATATCTGCCCCTTGGGGGGGCGGGTGAAATTGGCATGAATGCCTATGTTTATGGATACGGGAAACCCGGCAAGGAGCGGCTGATCGTCGTCGACCTTGGCGTGGCTTTCCCTGACATGGACACCAGCCCGGGCGTGGATTTGATCATCCCCGATATCGCCTGGCTTGAAGAACGTCGCGACCGGATTGATGCGATTTTTATCACGCACGCCCACGAAGACCACGTCGGCGCTGTGGCCCACACCTATGACCGGTTGCGCGCCCCGATCTATACGCGGAAATTTACCGCGAATATCGCAAAGCGCAAGATGGATGAACATGGCCATCCCGATGATGCCGTGACCACCGTTGCGCCCTGGCCCGCGCAGACCACCGCCGGGCCGTTCAAGGTTGGCTTCTTGCCAATGTCGCATTCGATCCCCGAAATCTTCGTCACTGGTGATTGATGTGGCGGGCGACCGTTTGATCCACTCGGGCGATTTCAAGATTGATCTGACGCCGGGCGTGGGTGAAGCCTTTGATCCCGCCCTTTGGGCCGATGTGGCCAAGGATGGCGTCAAGGCGTTGATCTGTGACAGCACCAATGTGTTTTCGCTGCATGCGGGCAGATCTGAGGCAACAGTTGGTCCAGAGATCGAAAAGCTGCTTGGCAGCGCGCAGGGCATGGTTGTGGCCACGACATTTGCGTCGAACGTTGCACGGGTCAAAACGCTGGCCGACGCAGCCGAGCGGGCAGGTCGGTCCGTTGTTCTGTTGGGCCGCGCGATGAAGCGGATGGTCGAGGCATCTTTGGAAACCGGCGTGATGAAAGATTTCCCGCCCGTTATCAGCCCCGAGGATGCCCGTGGCGTGCCGCGTGAAAATCTGATGCTGCTGGTGACCGGGTCGCAGGGCGAACGCCGGGCGGCGTCGGCGCAGCTGGCGCGTGGTAAATACATGGGTCTTGAGATGAAAGAAGGGGACATGTTCCTGTTCTCATCCAAGACGATCCCCGGCAACGAGCGTGGCGTCATCAAGGTGATGAACGCGTTCTCGGAAATGGGCGTTGATGTGGTCGATGACAGTTCGGGGCTTTACCATGTGTCCGGCCACGCCAACCGGCCAGATCTGGAAACGCTGCATGATGTGGTGAAACCGCAGATCCTGATTCCGATGCACGGCGAACACCGGCACCTGCGCGAGCATGTGAAGATTGCCGATGCCAAGGGGATCAAGGGCGTGCTGGCTGTCAACGGGATGATGATCGACCTGTCGGGCAATGACCCCAAGGTCGTCGAATACGTGGACAGTGGCCGCACCTATATTGACGGCACGACGCAGATCGGCGCGATGGATGGTGTCGTGCGCGACCGGATCCGCATGGCGCTGAACGGCCATGTGACAGTCACGGTCATCATGGATGAAAACGATGAAGCGTTGGGTGACCCTTGGGTCGATACGATGGGTCTGCCGGAAACGGGCCGGTCCAACACATCGCTGGTTGATGTGCTTGAGGCGGATCTGGGCCAGTTTCTGGGCCGCGCCAATGACAAGACCCTGCGCGATGATGACAAGCTGCACGAAGGGCTGAAACGCACAGTGCGCCAGTCGGCCAATGACGAGATCGGCAAAAAGCCGGAAGTTACAATCGTGGTCAGCCGTCTGAGCTGAGCTCGGGCCGGAACACCTTGATGCTTGAGAACGCGCCACCCTTCGCAGGATGGCGCGTTTTTTGTTTCAGGCGTTGTGCAGTCGCGCGGCCGCTGCTTTCGATGCTTCAAGGCGGCGTGCGATCATGCCCGCAATCAGCTGTTCCACCGATTTGACGATGGCGGGGTCACTGTCGGCTGGCGACCCACCGGCGAAGGGGGGCGCGGGTCGTACTGGATCAGCAATTGCAGTTCTTTCGCCAGGGTTTCGCTGACAGCGGCAGCCACCAGGGAAAGTGCGAAATCAATGCCAGAGGTGACGCCAGCCCCCGTCATTACCCGGCCATCACGAACCACACGTTCGTCAACGGGTAAGGCACCGAACAGCGCCAACTGATCAATCGATGCCCAGTGGCAGGTCGCTTTTTTCCGTTTCAGCAACCCAGCAGCGGCCAGAACCAGCGAGCCGACGCAGACCGACGTGACCCATTGGCAGCCCGGCGCGATGCGGCGCAGGAAATCCAGCGTTTCACGATCGTCCATCAGATCAATCTGACCCGGTCCCCCCGGCACGCAGATGATATCCAACGCTTTTGTATCGTCAAAGGTGGCTGTGGGCAGCATCTGGAAACCGCTGTCGCAGGCCACGGGATCCTTGTTTTTCCAGATCAGCGACACCTTTGCATCTGGGATCAATGAAAACACCGCAAGGGGGCCCGTAAGATCAAGCTGCGTCAGTTTGGGGTATAACAACAGTCCAATGCGCATGGCGATTCCCTTTGGCGGCCCGGTGCTGTACGGGAAGCCTCGCATGGAGGGCTGCATTTCCCCAGTTAAATTTGCGGATCATGCGTGGCATAAAAAAAGCGCGAAACTTGCGTTCCGCGCTTTTGGCATCTCAGGATTTTCGGGCTGATCAGTCGCGCCGCTCAGCGAAGCTGAGACCGATGAATTCGGGGGTGTGATCCCCTAGACCGACAACCTGGTTATCGTTGCGGTTGCCATTCCGGTTGGAATTGCCCCGGCCGCCCTCGTTCCGGCTATTGTCGTTCCGGTTGTTGTCGTTCCGGTTGCGGCGCCGCGGTCGTTTGTGCGCGTTTGCTGGCGGTTGTCATCGCCCTGCTTGGCCTGAGGGGCTTTTTCCTCTTTGACGTCGGCGTCGGTTTTGCGCTCGGGTTCGGCCTTGGGTTTTGGCTCGGCCTTGTCCTGTGAACGGTCGGGTGCGTTGTCCGGTTGCACGGCTTCGGCCTTTGGGGCGTCGTCCTTCTTGCGGCTTCTTGACCGCGTGCGCTTGGGCTTGTCCGATTGTCCTGCGTCAGGAGCGGAAGCATCGGGCTTGGCTTCTGTCACGTCTTTCGCCGTGTCATCGCCAAGTGGGTTGGACAGCCGCGGAATTTCGCGCTGCACCAGACGTTCCACATCGGCAAGGTTCTTGTCGTCGCGTGCGGTGCAGATCATGATCGCCTTGCCGTCGCGGCCCGCGCGACCCGTGCGGCCGATGCGGTGGACGTAGTCTTCGGCGTGGCTGGGCACGTCAAAATTGAACACGTGGCTGACTGCTGGCACATCCAGACCACGCGCGGCCACGTCGGATGCGACCAGGAACCGCAAATCGCCGGCACGAAAACCATCCAGCGTTTTGGTCCGCTGGCTTTGATCCAGATCGCCGTGAATCGGAGCCGCGTCATAGCCATGCTTTTTCAGCGATTTCGCAACCGTGTCGACATCCATCTTGCGGTTGCAAAAGATGATCGCGTTGGTGCATTTATCACCTTCAGCATCAATCAGTGCGCGCAGGACATTGCGCTTTTCGGTTGCCTCACGGTCCTTGCGCGACGCTTTGAACATCAGCACACCCTGTTCGATATTTTCGCCTGTGGTCGCTTGGCGGGCCACCTCGATGCGCACGGGGGCCGACAGGAAGGTGTTGGTGATCCGCTCGATCTCGGGGGCCATCGTTGCAGAGAAGAACAGCGTCTGGCGGGTGAACGGCGTCATCTGGAAGATGCGTTCGATGTCAGGGATAAAGCCCATGTCAAGCATCCGGTCGGCTTCGTCGACGACCATGATCTTGACGTCGGACAAGATAAGCTTGCCGCGCTCAAAGTGGTCGATCAGGCGGCCGGGGGTGGCAATCAGCACGTCCACGCCCTTGTCGATCAGCTTGTCCTGTTCACCGAAAGAAACGCCGCCGATCAGCAGCGCCTTCGTCAGGTTCAGGTGCTTTGTATAGGTGTCGAAGTTTTCGGCAACCTGAGCGGCCAATTCCCGCGTGGGGCACAAAACCAGGCTGCGCGGCATCCGCGCCCGCGCACGGCCACGGGCCAGCATCGTGATCATGGGCAGGGTAAAGCTGGCGGTTTTGCCGGTGCCGGTCTGCGCGATGCCCAACACGTCCTTGCCTTCAAGAGCGGGGGGGATGGCCCCCGACTGGATCGGCGTGGGGGTCTCATAGCCAGCTTCTTCGATGGCCTTGAGCACTTTGGGATTGAGATTGAGATCAGAAAATTTTGTCATGTGTGTCCGATGAAAGCGGACATATACTAGGGCCCGCGGCAGCATTCATGTCGGCCCGCACGGCCCAAGTGGCGGAACGTATCCGCGACATGTTGCTTGTCCTTTAGCAAAGACTGGGAGGGGCGTCAAATGGATGCACTAAGCGTCTGTAAAGCGGGGGAAATGGCGGGCCAGATGGGCTCGCAAGGTCAAGGTCGGCGTGGCGCAGCAATCCGTGGGCTTCCAGCCGGGCGCGCAAGGCGGGTGTGTCGGCGCAGACTTCGTCAAAGAACGCGCGCAATCCGGCCTCGCCCGCATCGGCTTCGATCATCTGGAACAGGTCGTGCATCGACAGCCCGCCCTTTTCGTAGGGTTTGTTGGGGCCAAGTTCGGGGCGGTAGCTGCCCTTCGTCACGCGGTAGCGGTATGCGGCAATCCAATCGTCCCATGATTTGGCGTGCGCGTGGGCCAGATCAATGCCGTCCTGGCGTTCATGGCAGGGCAACATCTCGCCGTTTTGAAACACGTTGTGGATGCGCACATGGATTTTCGGCAGGCCGGTGCGCACGAACACCTTGCCCGCCAGATGGCTCAGGAACCCGCCTTTCAGGTATTCGCCGAACGTGGGGTAAAGATCCGCCGTGATGCGGGCACGGTCGGGGCCATTGCGCACAAACGCCTTGAAGGCGGCCGGGTTGCCTGAAAGCTGCTCCATCGGGCGGATGCGGGTGGCGGGGGGATCTGCGGGGCGAGCGGCAAGGATGTCTGCGACAGGCCGGTCGGCCACGAGAAATTCGTCGGCGTCCATGTGGATCAGCCAATCGACCTCTGCTTTACGGTTATAGGCGTGGGTTGCGTTGGCGGTCTGGCGCACCTGATGCGTCTGGGGCCGGTCGCGCTTGCGCTGTTTCCAGTATGTCGCGTCACACACGGTGACGCGTACCTTGGGGTGGGCATCCAGATGGGCAAAGGCATCGGGGTTCTCTGCGTCGAGATAGATGTAGAGCCGATGCGCGCCTGCCTCGATATGGTAGGCGGCGAATTGCAGGATGTCGCGCGTGGGCGCAAGGATGGTCGTGGACAAGCCCCAGGTTATGTTGGTCGGATCGGTCATGGCGCGACTGTGCGCATTGCGCAGCGGCCTGACAAGGCTAGACCATCATTTCCTTGGTCGCGGTCAGGCGCACATCGGGATAGTCGCGATCAACGCGGTCGATGTCCCATTGCAACCGGGTGAGGTAAACGATGTCTCCGTCATGGTCGTGCGCGATGTGCTGCTTGTTGCTTTCGGTAAATTTTTCAACGGCTTGCCGGTCGCCGTTCACCCAGCGAGCCGAGGTAAACTGCGACGGTTCGAACCTCACCGGCAGGCCATATTCCAGCTCGATCCGGCTGGCCAGCACTTCGAACTGCAACTGACCGACAACGCCCACGACAAAGCCGGACCCGATGGCGGGCTTGAAGACCTTGGCAGCACCTTCTTCGGCGAATTGCATCAGCGCCTTTTCCAGATGCTTGGATTTCATCGGATCGCCCGCGCGCACACCTTGCAGCAGCTCGGGCGCAAAGGACGGGATGCCGCTGACGCGGATCGCTTCGCCTTCGGTCAGCGTGTCGCCGATGCGCAATTGCCCGTGGTTGGGGATGCCGATGATGTCGCCGGCCCATGCTTCTTCCGCCAGTTCGCGGTCGGCGGCCAGAAACATCACGGGGCTGGCGATGGTCATCACCTTTTTGGTCCGCACATGGGTCAGCTTCATGCCGCGTTCAAAATGCCCCGATGCGAGCCGGACAAAGGCCACGCGGTCGCGGTGCTTGGGGTCCATGTTGGCCTGCACCTTGAAGACAAAGCCCGAGACGTTCTTTTCCTCGGGCAGGATTTCGCGTGGCGTGGCGGACTGGATCTGCGGTTCGGGGCCATAGGTGGCGATCCCGTCCATCAGTTCCTTGACCCCGAAGGAATTGATCGCAGAGCCGAACCAGATCGGCGTCAGCGACCCTTCGGCCATCAGCGCGGCATCCAGCGGCGGCATCAGTTCGCGCACCATTTCAAGGTCTTCGCGCAGTTTTTCCAGCAAGTTGGCGGGCACATGTTCGGCCAGCTTAGGGTCGTTCAATCCTTCGATCTTGATCAATTCAGACACCTTGTTGCGGTCGGCACGGTCCATCAATTCAAGCCGGTCGCGCAGGATATCGTAGCAGCCGATGAAATCCCGACCGACGCCTATCGGCCAACTGGCGGGGGTTACGTCAATCGCAAGGTTTTCCTGAATTTCGTCAATGATCTCGAACACATCGCGGCTTTCGCGGTCCATCTTGTTACAGAAGGTCAGGATCGGCAGGTCGCGCATCCGGCAGACCTCGAACAGCTTTTGGGTCTGGCTTTCCACACCTTTTGCGCCGTCGATCACCATCACGGCGGCGTCTACGGCTGTCAGCGTGCGGTAGGTATCTTCGGAAAAGTCCGAGTGGCCAGGCGTGTCCACCAGATTGAAGCGGTAGTTCGTGCCCTTATTCTCGAAATCAAAGGACATGGCCGAGGCAGATACCGAAATGCCACGATCCTTTTCCATCGCCATGAAATCCGACCGCGTACGGCGGGCTTCGCCTTTGGCGCGGACCTGACCGGCCATCTGGATCGCCCCACCAAACAGCAGAAATTTCTCCGTCAGCGTGGTCTTGCCCGCATCGGGGTGCGAAATGATCGCAAAGGTTCGGCGCCGCGCGATTTCGGCGGGCAGGGCGGGGCGGTTTGACGGGCTATCCAACATGGATCGGCGTATATCTGCGCCCCCCTCCACGCGCAAGTGTGCTAGACTGGCGGTTCAACCGGGGCAGGCTGGCCCCCCTTGGGTTCTCATGAAAGGAATATCAGGATGCACATCAAAGAGATCGCGCAGAACCTTGTTGCCGGGTGCCGCGACCGCCGCGAGGTCGAGAACCTCGACAAGCTATATGCGAAAGACGCCGTTTCCGTCGAATCCACCGACAACGGTCAGGGCCGCGAGGCCAAAGGGCTGGACGCGATCAAGGGCAAGCACGACTGGTGGAACACCGCGATGGAGGTTGAAGAGGCCAGCGTGAGCGATCCGATGTTTCACGGCGAGGATCGCTTTGCCGTGATTTTTGACGTGAAAGCCAAGGAAAAGGCCAGCGGCAGTACATTCGAGATGAAAGAGGTCGGGATCTATCACGTCGCGGATGGCAAGATCATCCGCGAGGAATTCTTCAACGTCTGATCAGCGCTTGATCAGCGCATGCTGGCCTTGCGCAGCAATTCGGCGGCGTCGGGCCGGTTCAACAGCGGTTCCGAGACATCAAGCCCGGCGTGAGGCAGATCGGAATGGCCGGGGATCACATCGCCCATAGCATCAGAAAGCTCTTGCGGCAGGACGGCCTTGGTCCGGCTGTCGATCAGCATGGATTCGGCGGCAATCCCTTCGGCATAGATAATCTGGTGGCCGTCAAACAGCAGTTGGAAATAGTCGACAAAACCGCCATCCTGCACGCGCACCGTGTCACCGTTGACAAGGTGGCGGGCTTTGACCAGCAGTTCTGACCGGCCCGCGCCAAGGCGGTCTTCGCGTTGATAGATGAACAGGCGGTGGTCGGGGCTGACGATCAGGTCGTGATCATTGTTCAACGCACCGGCCCGAATACAGATCGGCGCGAATTCACCGACTGCCCGCACTGTGCTTTGCCCGATCCAGCGTACCGCTTGCACGCCGTCGTCGCGGGTCAGCACGCGGTCGCCGATTTTCAGATCCTCGATCGGGCGCTGTTCGCCAGAGGCCATGGTGATATGGGTGCCGCGCGTAAACGAGACGCAGGCCACCTGCGCAAACCTGTGGTGCGCGGTGTCGGTATCAATGCCGACAAGCCGATAGTCCGTTTTGGGGGCCAACGTGGCGAGCGGCACCAGAAAAATGTTTTCCGCGTGGCCCTGCTGGTCGACTTCGACCAACAGGATCGCATCGCTGGTCTGGCCGTCCGGCGACATGAACGTCAACGCGCAATCCAGATGCAGGGTCGCACCGGGCGTCCCAATATCCGTGTCGGGCGCAATTTTGAAAGATCCCGGCCGGGCCGTCGCGATCGACAGGCGCACAGGGTCTGCCCGTTGATCAAGCCTGAACACGTCATCCAGCATAAGGTCGGCCGCGAAGGACAGCTGATCGCCCATATTCGCGCCGTCCGTTGCCGTGAATTGAGCGGCACGGTAGACAGATACGCTTTGCGGTGGGGCAGGGCGGGGGGACGTCATGTATTCATAAACCTTTGGGCGTACTCGTTAACTAGAACCGTGATTAAGATAAGAGTGTGACATAGATGGGGCAAGCGTCGGGCGTTTTGCTGGTATTGGTCTTCGCGACAATGTTACTCAGAAGCGGACCAACAAGGGAGAGCACGAGATGGATCTGGGAATCAAGGGAAAACGGGCGCTGGTATGTGCGTCGTCCAAGGGGCTGGGGCTGGGGTGCGCCGAAGCGTTGGCTGAGGCGGGTGTCGATCTTGTCATGAACGCCCGCGGTGCCGACGCGCTTGAGGCCGCAGCCGAACGTATCCGGCAGGCACATGGCGTCGATGTGGTGACGGTTGTGGCGGATATTGCCACTGAAGCAGGGCAAAAAGCCGTGCTTGACGCAGTGGGACAGATCGACATTCTGGTGAACAACGCCGGTGGTCCGCCCCCCGGCATGTGGCACGACTGGGACCGCGACGATTTTATCAAGGCGTTGGATGCGAACATGTTGGCCCCGATCGCGATGATCAAGGCGCTGGTGCCCGCAATGATGGAACGGGGCTGGGGCCGTGTGGTGAACATCACCTCGCAATCCGTACGCGCGCCCATCGGGGTGCTGGGGCTTAGCAATTCGGCCCGCACCGGCCTGACCGGCTATGTCGCGGGCACCAGCCGTCAGGTGGCAGGCAAGGGGGTGACGATCAATAACCTTTTGCCCGGCATCCACGCCACCGATCGTGCTGATGCGCTGGACGGCAATGTCGTCAAGCAAAAGGGCATCACGCTGGAGCAAGCCCGCGCCGAGCGGGCATCGAACATCCCCGCAGGGCGCTATGGCACGCGACATGAATTCGGTGCGGCCTGCGCTTTTTTGTGTTCCCAGCACGCGGGCTTTATCGTGGGGCAGAACCTTCTGCTGGATGGCGGGGCCACCAACCTCACGATGTAGCGGTTGGCAAAGGCTGACATATCGCTTCACATTTGCGACAGGACGCCGCATCGGGCATGGCGCGGCGTCCCCCTTTCCGGCTAGGAAATCCAATATCTCCCGTGAAAGGTTTTTTCCCGATGCATCCCGCCGTACTTATCGCCGTCTTCGGCGCGATCATCTTGGCAAGTCTGCTTGCCGCCCCCCGCCGCGCGTCGGTTGAGGGGTTCTTTGGCGGGATGACACCCGAGGGCCGTGCGCCGGGACTGTGGATCCTCGTGCTTAGCCAGGTCACCACGTGGATTTTTGCGCGGTCCCTGATGAATGCGGCGATCCTTGGCTATTATTACGGGATCGCGGGGACGCTGGCCTATGCCACCTATTACGGATCGTTCCTGACGGGCGGTTTCATCGTCGGGCGCTTGCGTGAAAGCGGCGCGGTATCGGTTCAGGATTGGCTGGGCACCCGTTTCGGGGCGGCAGGAAACGGTTGCTATAATCTGGTCGTGGCTTTGCGTCTGTTGTCCGAGGTGTTCGCCAATCTTCTGGTGGTCGGCCTGATCTTTGAGGCTGTACTTGCAGGCAGCGGCACGCCTGCCATCGTGATCGTTGCAGCGGTCGGGCTTGCCTATTCCGCATGGGGCGGCCTGTCAGCAGCACTGCGCACGGATGTGGTTCAGATGGTGGTTTTCATCGGAGTATTCGGTGTGGCTTTCGCCGCACTTGTGGCCAGCCCGGGCTTTGATCTGGGTGCGGTGGTGTCGGCATCCGGTACGGCGGGTCCTGAAAACGGCTGGATTTTGCTGGCCGTCGCGGCGTTGCAGGTATTCTCGTATCCGGCGCATGATCCGGTGATGATGGACCGGGGCTTTATCGCTGATGCGCGCACCACGCGGCGGTCTTTTCTGCATGCGTTCTGGATTTCGACACTCTGCATCATCGGTTTTGGCTTTTTTGGCATTCAGGCCAGTCTTGTCGGTGCCAGCTATGAGGGCGAATTGATCGGCACATGGCGGGTGATGTTCCCGGCCTGGATTTTTGGGGCCTTGATGATTTCGCTGCTGGTTTCTGCGCTCAGCACGCTTGATTCGGCGCTGGCATCGGCGGCGCGGCTGGTGGTTGAGGAGCTGAGGCTGGCACCGCGCAGCCTGAACGGAGGGCGCGTGGTGATGCTGGCCTTCATGGCGACCGGTGCGGCCCTGACGCTGTGGGGGAATGCCACGCTTTTTGATGCGGTGGCCGTGTCTGGCACGGCGTCGATGTTTCTGACACCGATCCTGTTGGTGGGGTTGGTGATGGGCCGGCACATCGCGATCTGGGCTTATTTCGCGGCTTTTGCCGCAGCAATGCTGGGGGCGATCGCGTATTTTGGCCGGGCATGGCCGATGGTGGCTGCCCTTCTGCCTGAGGGGCATAAATACGAACAGTTACTGGTCATTTCGGCGGCTGTCCTTGTCGCAGGGTTTGCAGCGGTGCTTGCGGGCGCGCGACGGGGCTGATACCGGTCGAACCCGAGCGAATTAATCGGATAAGACCCCCAACCCATGACCCAACCGACCCCCCGGCTTGAAATCAGACATCTAAAGCGCAGCTATGGCGGCCGCGCGGTGGTGGACGACGTAAGCCTTCGGATCATGCCGGGGCAGGTGACCTGCTTGCTGGGGCCATCGGGCTGCGGCAAATCCACCACCTTGCGGATGATCGCCGGGGTCGAGATGCAAGATAGCGGCACGATCCATGTCGATGGCAATCTGATCTGCGATACCGTGTTTCGCGTGCCCCCAGAGCGGCGCGAGATTGGTTTGATGTTTCAGGATTTTGCGCTGTTTCCGCACCTGAGCGTGGCGGGCAACGTGGGCTTTGGCCTGAAGACCGGGACCAAGGCAGAGCGGCGCGCCCGTATCGAGGAACTGCTGGAGCGAGTTGACCTGCTGCGGTTCATCGATGGCTATCCACACCAGCTTTCAGGGGGCGAACAGCAGCGCGTAGCGCTGGCCCGTGCCTTGGCGCCACGCCCCAAGATCATGCTGATGGACGAGCCGTTTTCAGGGCTTGATAACCGCCTGCGCGATGACATCCGTGACCAGACGCTGGGGATCCTCAAGGAAGAAGGCACTGCCGTTTTGCTGGTGACGCATGAACCCGAAGAGGCGATGCGCATGGCCGACGAGATCGCGCTGATGCGCAACGGCAAGATCGTGCAGCAGGGCGCGCCCTATAACGTCTATACGCGTCCCATAGATCGCGCTTCCGTCGCGTTCTTTTCAGATGCGAATGTGTTGCGTGCCGAGGTGTCGGGCGCATTGGCGCACACCCCGTTCGGACGGTTTCTTGCCCCCGGCGTCCCCGATGGCACGCAGGTTGATATCGTGTTTCGTCCGCAGCACGTGCGCATTGATTTTGACCGCAACGGCAAGGGCCCTCTGCCCACGGCGACGGATGGCACAGCGGCCCGCGCCGTGGTGTCACGCGCCCGGTTCATGGGCAATGAAAGCCTTGTGGAGTTCGTGATGGACCATGACGGCAGCAGTCTCCGGGCCACGGTGCCCAATGTATTCTTGCCGCAACCCGGTGCCGTGATGTGGCTGACAATCCGCCGCGACAGGTGTTTCGTGTTCCCCACCGACGACGGGGTTTAAGGGGCGCGTGAAGGCACCCCTTCGGGATCGAGCGGTGTGGGGGGGGGACGCTGGCGCTGAAGAGATTTTATGCCTTCGGCGAGGATTTTTTTCCATTTGGAATAAGGGGTTCGGGGCTGAAGAGCTCGGGAAGGGCCTCTGCGGTTTCGATCAGATCCAGACGCAAAAGTGTGTCTTGCCGGGCGGTTTCGTCCCAGCCCGATACTGTCCAGCTGCGGGCGTGATGGGTCAGGGCGCGGGGGTGCAGGATCAGGCGTCTGAGCGTCTTGTCCGGGCCGTTATACAGGATTTTCAGTTTCTGGCGCGCGCGGATCGCGGCCCGCAGGATTGGCAGGTTCCCCATTCCCCGTGCCGCGTTTGCAAAGGGATGTTCGGTGATCTGCCAGTCGCTTGCGTCGGGCATTTGTTCCGTCGGCAGGGCTGCGTCGATTTTGCCGGCAAGGCTGGTGGCGGCGGCTTTCAGATCGGGGTCGGTGGTTTCAAGCACAACCGCGAGGGCGAGCTGCAACGCTTCGATCTCGGGGTCTGTCAGCGTCAGGGGTGGCAGTGCCGTGGCCCTGTCCAGACGGTAGCCTGTGCCACGGGTGCCCGACACCGGCACGCCGGAGGCCTGCAATCGCGCAATATCGCGGTAAAGCGTGCGCAAGGACACCGCCTGCGCCAGGGCAAGATCTTTGGCCCTGTGCACCCGGTGGTCGCCCAATGTGGTCAGCAGAGCGAAAAGGCGATCTGAACGGCGCATGGCCCCCTTGTGGCACGCGCGGGGGGCTTGATCAATGCAACTGCCAAAAAACTGTCAGTTGTTGGCTTGCCGCTGTGTCATGCCGGAAAAATGCGCCCCGCAGGGATGTCTGAGGGGCATTTGCCCTTCAAGCGGTCGGCAGGCAGGCATAAAGAGGAACGGAATTGAACGCTGCGGGTGCGTTCTTACCTAAAAAATGCGGAGAAACTCATGTTGAATAATATCGGCCTTCCGGGGCTTCTGTTGATTGCGGTTGTTGTGCTTGTTCTGTTTGGGCGCGGCAAGATTTCAAGCCTGATGGGTGAAGTCGGAAAAGGCATCACCAGCTTCAAGAAGGGCATCAGCGAAGGCGAAGACGACGTCAAGAATGCCAGCAAGGACGACACACCCGAGCTTTCCAATGACAGCGCCGTCGTCACCGAGACGAAGACCGACAAGGATCGGGTGTAACTTCTCATGTTTGATCTGGGGTGGTCCGAATTACTGGTCATTGGCGTGGTTGCGCTGATTGTGGTGGGGCCCAAGGATTTGCCGATCCTGTTTCGCAGGGTGGGGCAATTCGTGGGCAAGGCCAAAGGCATGGCGCGCGAATTCAGCAACGCGATGAATGACGCGGCCGATGACACCGGGATGCGCGAAATCTCGTCGGGGTTGAACAAAACCTTGCGGTCGGCGACCAACCCTTTGGGATCGGCCATGGACGGGGTCAAATCAGCGGCAAAGTCGCTGACAGATATTGATCCCGACAGCGAGACGGGCAAGCTGGCCGCAAAACGGGCCGAAGATGTCAAAAAGATCCAGGCCGCAACGGCCCGCACTGCCGCTGAGCGCAAGCAGCGTGAAGCGACAGAAGCGTTGGCGCATGCCGATGCAGCAGAAGCGGGCCTGAAAGCGCAAACCCCCAAGGCGGATCCCAATTCCGGCCCCGCACCCGAAGCCCGGCAGGCACCGGTCAAGAAAGAACCTGCCAAAAAGGCACCGGCCAAGGCGGTCCCAAAGCAGGCGGCCCCGAAGAAACCCGCTGCAAAGAAACCCGCGGCGAAAAAGCCTGCGGCAAAAAAGAGTGACACATGAGTGCTTCTGACGATATCGACGACAGCGCCGCCCCCCTGATCGAACATCTGGCAGAGCTGCGCACGCGGCTGATCCATTCGGTCATTGCGTTTATCATCGGAATGGTGATCTGCTTTTCCGTATGGAACCCGATCTTCAACTTTCTGACGCATCCATTGTGTTCCGCGATGGCAGAGCGCGGTCAATCTGATTGCGGTCTTATTCTGATCAAGCTTCAGGAAGGTTTCTTTGTCGCGATTTCGATTTCGCTTTTGGGCGGTCTGATTTTGGGCTTTCCTTATATCAGCTACCAGCTTTGGCGGTTTGTGGCACCGGGCCTGTACAAGAACGAAAAGGGCGCGTTCCTGCCGTTTCTGATTTCCAGCCCGATTATGTTTTTCCTTGGTGCCGCGTTTGCGTTTTACGTGGTCACTCCGTTGGCGTTCGACTTCTTTCTGGGCTTCCAGCAAGCGGGGACGCTGGTAGGCGAGGACGGCGTGCAAGGCGGCGGGATCGCAGCGATTGCGTTCCAAGGGTCGGCGCAGGAATACCTTAGCCTGACCATCAAGTTCATCGTAGCCTTTGGTTTGTGCTTTCAGCTGCCCGTACTGCTGACACTGATGGGCAAAGCCGGGCTGGTCAGTGCTGAAGGCCTTGGCAATGTGCGTAAATATGCCGTGGTCGGGATCCTGATCCTGGCCGCCTTGGTAACGCCCCCCGATGTGATCACGCAGGTGATCCTGTTTGTCGTTGTCTATGGGTTGTACGAGATTTCGATCTTCCTTGTGCGCCGCGTTGAACGCAAGCGCGAGGAACAGCTTCGGGCTGAAGGCTATTACGACGATCTGGATGAAGATCCGATGGCGGCTGAATTTGACGACGAGGATGACGGCAAGTGATCAACGACCCTTGGGACCGTATCGCAGCGGCGTTGGAGAGGATGTCTCCTCCGCCGCTGGAAACCCCTGATTTCGACGCGGCGGGGGCGTTTGTCTGGCACACGGGGCCCGATCATCTGGAGCCGGTTGCCAAGGTCAGCAAGGTAGATCTGTCGCTGTTGGTCGGGGTAGACCGCGCCCGCGATACATTGCTTGCCAACACGGTTCAGTTTGCCGCCGGGTTGCCTGCGAACAACGCTTTGCTATGGGGTGCACGCGGGATGGGAAAATCCAGCCTTGTCAAAGCGGTGCACGCCCATGTTCAAGCGACGCATCAGGCCTTGAGGATCGTGGAATTGCAGCGCGAAGACCTGCCATCGGTGGGACGTTTGCTGGCGCTTCTGCGCGGTGCGCCGCAGCGGTTTATCCTGTTTTGCGACGATCTGAGCTTTGGCCATGACGATGCGCATTACAAATCGCTGAAGGCGGTGCTGGATGGCGGGATCGAAGGGCGGCCAGAGAACGTCGTGCTTTATGCCACCTCAAACCGTCGTCACCTCATGCCGCGTGACATGATCGAAAACGAACGCGGGTCGGCGATCAATCCTGCCGAAGCGGTCGAGGAAAAAGTATCGCTGTCGGATCGCTTTGGTTTGTGGCTGGGCTTTCATGCCTGTGACCAGCAGCAATACCTGACGATGATCCGGGGGTATTGCGATGCGCACGGGCTGGATATCGACGATGCAACCCTGCACGCCGAAGCCATCGAATGGCAGGCGACGCGCGGATCGCGGTCGGGTCGGGTGGCGTGGCAGTTTTTCGTGGATCTGGCGGGGCGTCGCGGCGTTACGTTTTAGCGCCGCAACCCTAATGCCCACCCCGCCCGAAAATCCTGCCGCTAGTTGAGGTAGGGCGACGGATCGACACTGTCGAAACCCTTGCGAACTTCGAAATGCACAAATGCGTCTTCACCGGCGCGCAGTTTGGCGATGGAGGCACCCTTGGCCACGCTGTCGCCCTTGGACACGCTGACATCGGCCACGTTGGCATAGACGGTCAGCAGATTGTCAGCGTGGCGGATCACCACGATCGGGACACCCTCGGCGCTTTTGGTGATGGCGGCCACGGTGCCGCTGTCAGCGGCCTTTACGGCACTTCCGGCGGTGCCCTTGATGTTGATCCCTTCGTTTTTGCCCTTTGAATAGGCGCGGATGATGCTGCCCTGCACGGGCGCGATCATCCGACCATTCGACGTGGGCTGAGTTGTCTTGCCAACGTCTGCCACGGGTTTGGGTGCGGGGGCGGCTGCCGCGGGGGCTGCGGAAGCCACGGGCGGCTCATCCACCGGCGGCAGGGGCTTGGCCGCACTTGGTGGCGTTGGTGTGGGCGATCCGACGCCGGGGGGGGTGGTTGTCGCAGTGGCACTTTCCGGCACGGCGGCGGTGCGTTGCGGTGCGGCCTGCTGTGGCACGGGGATCAGCAGAAACTGCCCTTCACGGATCGAGAAATCGGCCCCAAGCCCGTTCCATTCCGCCAACGTGGCGACGGGAACGGCATAGAGACGCGCAATCGTATAGGCCGTCTCGCCGCGTTCGACCTTGTGACGGATCGGCTCGCGACCGGTTTGCTTGCGCGGATTATCACGGGTGGCGGTTTGAGTGGCGGGCAGGGCTGTCGTTTGTACACCGGATGTCGCGGGGGCGCGGTTGATCGCACCGCCCGCTATCGTTTGAATGTCAACGGCGGCGGTGGTGATCGGGCCGGTGCCGGATGCGCCTGTCAGGGGCGACGGTTCGGCCACGCGGGTCGGCAGGGCGATGATCTCGTCGTTGCGCAGGGGCACTGTCGGGTCGATGCCGTTGTAGCGCGACAGGCTGGCGACATCCGTGCCGACCCGGTTGGCAACGTCCGTCAGCGTATCGCCCCGGCGGGCAACGGCGACCTGGTAATTGGGATAGGAAATCACGCCCCGATTGTCGGGTGCCGGCCGTGATGCCAAAGCGCTGTTTGCCGCGTCCGCAGTGGTGAACCCGTCGCCAAATCCACCGCGCATATCCAGATCAAGCGGTCTGTCGCAGGCCGACAGCAAAAGCGCGCAACTGCCTGCCAGAACCGTCACTCGCATGGTTCGGGTCGCCTGGGGATGGATCATCTGCTTGTCCTCATGTTCGGTGCCGCCTTTGGCCGAAGTCTCCATGTGGTCTGGAGTTGGCGACCTTATACAACAATTAGCTGTCTTTGCCCAACCCTTCAAGAAGGGGAACGAAGCGGACCTTGCGCAACTCGTCATATTCAAGACCTGTGGCCGTCTTGCGAACCCGGATCAGATGCTGGACAGCATCTGACTGACCCACGGGCAGAACCATGATGCCGCCGACCTTCAATTGGGCCAGCAGCGGTCCGGGCGGGTCTTCGGCGGCAGCGGTCACGATGATACGGTCAAACGGGGCCTGTTCGGGCAGACCAAAGCTGCCGTCGGCGGTGATGGCCGTGATGTTGGTCAGGTCAAGATCGTCAAAGATCTGGCGCGCTTCGTGAACCAACCTGCGGTGGCGGTCGATGGTATAGACCCGTCGCGCCAGTTTGCTTAGGATTGCGGCCTGATAGCCGGAACCGGTCCCGATTTCGAGCACCTTGTCGCGGGCCGTCACCTCAAGCGCCTGGGTCATCAGGGCGACGACCGAAGGCTGGCTGATTGTCTGGCCGCAGGCGATCGGCAGGGGCATGTCTTCATAGGCGCGAGCCGCAAATAGGCCGCGAATAAAAGGGCCCCGGTCAATCTGCTCCATCGCGTTGAGGATGCGGGTTTCGGTCACGCCCTTGGACCGTAAGGCATAGAGGAACTGCATCTTGCGCTCGGCGTCTGAAATATCGGCTTCGTCGTTCATGTATTAATGGCGTCCAGATCCGCGAAGGTGTCATGGGCGGTAAAATCTGCGCGCATCGGGGTGACCGTAACATATCCCTCAAGGTTGAGCGCCGCGTCGGAGCCCTGGCCGGTCGGGATCTGCTGGTCGGGGCCGAGTATCCACAAAAAACGCCGGCCCGAGGGCGACACATGCGGTTTCGTCGAAAAGCCGGTTCCCTCGCGGAAGCCTTGGGGCGCTAGGCGGATGCCCTTGACATCATCGCCGGCCACGGGGGGGAAATTGACATTATAAAACAAGCGATAGCCATCGCGGTGGGACGGCGTTGCATCCAGAATGCGGCGCACGACATCGGCCCCAAACCGCGCTGCTGCCTCGAACGCGTCGTCAAGATCGCGGTTGGCGGGGCCGTAATATTGCGACATGGCAATCGCGGGAATGCCTTGCAGCGCAGCCTCAAGAGCGCCGCCTATGGTCCCTGAATAAAGCGTGTTTTCGGCAGCATTGTTGCCTCGGTTAACGCCGGAAAGCACCAGATCGGGAGGTGTCTCCGTCATCATGTCATGCACGGCGGCCAGCACGCAATCGGCCGGACTGCCTTCGACAGAATAGCGCAGGGGGCCGATTTTCTCGACCATCATGGGCCGGGTGTAGCTGATGCAATGGGCGACGCCCGATTGTTCGTAGGCGGGGGCGACGGTCCAGACTTCGCCGTCCGGACCTGCGATTTCATTTGCAATGGCGTGCAGGGTTTTCAGGCCCGGTGCGTGGATGCCGTCGTCATTGGTAATCAGAATGCGCATATAATCCCCTTTCCGCCTTGATAGGCGAGCGATGTGGGCGCGGCAAGGCAGGAGCCTTCGGCGAGGATATTTTTAAGCCAGAGAAGACAAAAGTTGCGCCAGAATTGCGTCAGCCTGTGATCGGGTGCTGTGCAGCGCGTCGCGGTTTTCACCGGGATGAAACCTTGCACGGGTGGCCGTGGGCATCGGCGCGGGTGTCGCGATGTGGACGTGCGGGCCGATGGCCGCTGTTTCGGCCTGCCAGCTTTTGGCAAGCGCGATTTGGGCGGCCTTGGTTGCGCCATAGCTGCCATGAAATTTTGTTGCCACAACCGGATCGTCAAAGAACACGGCGTGCCCCGACTGGCCAAGCAGCGGGGCCACATAGCGGATCAATGTGGCAGTGGCGGTGACATTGCAGGCGATGGACTTGGCCAGATCCTTGGGATCGATGTGATCGGCTGGGGTAAGCGGGGCCGCGTGCACCGCCGTGTGGAGCCACAGATCAAGAGTTCCCCACCGGTCAAAGATGCCCCGGCAGAGCGTTGCCATCGCATCCGGGTCCGTGATGTCCATCGGGGCAAGCGTGGCGCTGCCGCCGCGTGCCTGTATGCGGTCGTCAAGCTCTTCCAGGGCACCGGTGGTCTTTGCAACGGCGATGATGTGATGGGTGTCGCAAAGCGCTTCGCCAAATGCTGCGCCAAGGCCCCGCGACGCGCCGGTGATGAGAGCTGTTTTTGTCATGTATGGGGCTTTGCATCAGCGGTGCGGCCCCGTCAAGGGGGACTGCACCCTCTCTAGCCCTGCGGCAGTTTCAGCGTTACCGCACGCCCGTTATGGGACAAGACCACGCTGTCGGTGCCGATGGCGGCCACCGTGCCTTCGCTGATCTTGTCGTTCAGAGTGACGCGGCGGATCTTGCCGCGCCGGTCGCGGATCAATGCGCCGGGGGTGGTCAGCCCGCCAAAGGTGCCGATCAGTGTCAGCTTTTCAAGGGCGACCTGCTGGGTTGCCAGAGTGATGACTTTGGCGGGCGTTGGTGTGCCGTCTTGGGTGGTCGACATGTGGGTCTCTTTCAGTCCTGTCACGGGGTGTGGTGAATATCGTGCGGCCCAGCTAACAAAGCGCGGCAGGCGCGCAAAGGGGGCAGGACTGGGCTGGCAAAGACTGGCTGAGAGGTCGGCAAAGCTTTGCCGGACCGGAAATATTCAACGCGTTAAAGTGCTTGAAAAGCCACGCCGCCCCTGTCTTGGAAAGAGGCAGCGCGACGCGGTTTATTCGGCGGCGGGTTTCATCTGAAAGCCGTCGCTTATCTGGTCTGCGGGTGTCACTGGATAGTCACCGGTAAAGCACGCGTCGCAATATTGCGGGCACTTGCCGTTGCGTCCCTTCGCCTCGCCGACAGCCCGGTAAAGCCCGTCGATCGAGATGAACTTGAGGCTGTTCACCTGCAAATGTTCACGCATTTCATCTTCTGACATCGTCGCCGCCAGCAATTTTTCGCGCTGCGGTGTATCGACACCGTAAAAGCAGGGCCATGCTGTGGGCGGGGATGCGATGCGGAAGTGTACTTCCTTTGCGCCGGCATCAAGGATCATTTCCTTGATCTTGCGGCTGGTCGTGCCGCGCACCACCAAATCGTCGACCAGAATGACCCGTTTGCCCTTGATCAGCGCCCGGTTCACGTTCAGCTTCAGCCGCACACCCATGTTGCGGATCTGTTCGGTGGGTTCGATGAAGGTCCGGCCCATGTATTGATTTCGGATGATCCCCATCGCGTAGGGTATCCCCAATTCGAGGCTGAAACCGATGGCCGCAGGCGTGCCGCTGTCGGGCACGGGGCAGACCAGATCGGCGTCGACGGGGGCTTCCTTGGCCAATTCGCGGCCAATCGCCTCGCGGGTTTCATACACGCTGCGCCCGCCCAGAATGCTGTCGGGGCGGCTGAAATACACATGTTCAAAGATGCAAAACCGTGACGCGACGCGGCGGAAGGGGAAATGGCTTTCCACGCCCTTGTCGGTGATCACCACCATTTCGCCCGGCTCTATCTCGCGGACGAATTCGGCACCGATGATATCCAATGCGCAGGTTTCCGAGCTGAGCGCCCAGCCTTCGGCGACTTTTCCCAGAACCAGCGGGCGCACGCCCAAGGGGTCGCGCACGCCGATCAGCTTGGTGCGGGTCATCGCCACGATGGAAAACGCGCCTTCAACCCGGCGCAGCGCATCTTCCATGCGTTCGGGAATATTGCGCTGCAAAGAACGCGCCATCAGATGGATGATACATTCGCTGTCAGAGGATGATTGGAAGATCGACCCACGCTCGATCAGCTCGCGGCGCAGGGAATTTGCGTTGGTGATGTTGCCATTGTGGGCAATGGCCGCACCGCCCATCGCGAATTCGCCAAAGAAGGGCTGCACGTCGCGGATCGCCGTCTGACCCTTGTTGCCGGACGTGGAATACCGCACATGGCCGATTGCCAGTTCGCCCGGCAACGTTTCCATCACCTTTTGCGAGGTAAAGTTGTCACGGACATAGCCAAAGCGGCGGGCGGACTGGAACCCGTCGGTCGGGTCATAGCTGACGATCCCGCCTGCTTCTTGTCCGCGATGTTGCAGTGCGTGCAGGCCGAGGGCGACAAAATTCGATGCGTCGGCGACCCCAACGACACCGAACACACCGCATTCTTCTTTCAGCTTATCGCCGTTATCGGCGTCATGTAGATACGATAAATCGAATGGATGTGCGGGGGGCATGATCTTGGACAACGGGGAAACTCCGAATCCGGGGATGAGGACACCGCCTATGTAGGGCCTGCGACGGGGGTTGTCACCCCGCTGTCACATATTGAAACGGGTGAGGTCCATTTTGTCGGGCGGCTGCCACTTCTCAAGTCAAAAGCACCATGGTGCGGCGTGTCGGCGTGTCACTGGCCGGGTGTCACTGGCCGCATGACCCCACCAGCGTTTCATAGCGGGTTGTGATCCAGCCCAAGGCGGCTTCGGGGTTTTGTTCTTCGATCTGGCCGGTGAAGCGGCTAAAGACCTGTGCCGACCGGCTTTCGTCGACCACGGTGAAATTCTGGCCGGTCATGACCGTGTCATAGACGAAAAACGCGATTGCAACCAACAGGATGCCCCGCGCCACACCGAACAGAAACCCAAGCCCCTGATCAAGACCACCCAAAACCGACCGTTGGACAAGCGACGAAAACAACGGGGTGAACAGCGACACGACAATGAGCGCAATGGCAAACACGATCCCGAACGCGCCGATGATAGACAGTTCGCAACTGTCGGCAAGGAAGCCACCAATGCCCGGAATTTCAGACACCAGCGGTTCGACCTGGGGGGCAAAGAGAAAGGCCAGCACAGCCGCGGCGATCCAGCCCACGATGGCCATCAGTTCGCGCACAAGGCCGCGTCCATAGGCCAGCAGCGCGGAAAGGACGATGACAAGCGCCACAACCCCGTCAATAATGGTAAAGCCTTCCATGATCGTCTTGCCTTCCTTCAGGGAGCCATCAGCCGGCCCCGAATATTTCGCCCACAAATCCAGTAAGATCGCTCATGGTGTTAAGCGTTATGCCGTTCTTGCCAATAGGTTTTCCGCCCGCAGGCGCGATGGCGTTGGTAAAACCAAGTTTTTGCGCTTCTTTCAACCTATTTTCAGTCTGTGTGGCGGGTCTTAGCGCCCCTGACAGGCTTATTTCGCCAAATACAACCGTTTCAGCCGGAAGGGCGACGTCTTCGCGGGCGCTTAGGATGGCCGCGGCCACGGCAAGATCCGCCGCAGGTTCGGAAATTTTCAGGCCCCCCGCGACGTTCAGATAGACATCAAGCCCGGCAAAGGGGATGCCGCAGCGCGCTTCCAGAACGGCGAGGATCATCGCCAGCCGCCCGCTGTCCCAGCCCACGACCGTGCGTCGCGCCTGCGAGTGCGGAGAGGGGGCGACGAGCGCCTGCAATTCGCACAATACCGGACGCGTGCCTTCGATGCCCGCAAAGACAACGGAACCGGCCGCTGGTTCGCCGCGCTCTGACAAAAAATGCGCGGAAGGATTTGTCACCTCGGCAAGGCCGGCACCGGTCATTTCAAACACCCCGATTTCATCGGCGGGGCCAAAGCGGTTCTTGACGGCACGCAGGATGCGGAATTGGTGGCCACGCTCGCCTTCAAAGTAGAGCACAGTATCGACCATGTGTTCGACCACACGCGGGCCTGCGATCTGGCCGTCCTTGGTGACATGGCCCACCAGAATGACGGACACGCCGGTGCGTTTGGCAAAATTGGTCAGCTCATGGGCCGAGGCGCGCACCTGTGACACCGACCCCGGTGCGCTTTCGACATTATCGGCCCACATCGTCTGGATCGAATCGATGATCGCAAGATCCGGCCTTTCAGCCTCAAGCGTGGTGAGGATGTCGCGCAGGTTGGTTTCAGCGGCCAGCTTGACCGGCGCATCCGCAAGGCCAAGGCGTTGCGCCCGCATCCGCACCTGAGCCGACGCTTCTTCGCCACTGACGTAAATGGTTTTCAGACCGTTGCGGGCGAAATGCGCGGCGGCTTGCAGCAGCAGTGTGGATTTGCCGATGCCCGGATCGCCGCCCACCAGAATGGCCGACGCCGCCACAAGGCCACCCCCCAGAACGCGGTCAAGTTCGGCAATGCCCGAATGGCTGCGCGGGGGCGGGGTTTCGTTGGTGCCAAGATCGGTCAGCACCATCGCATGGCCGCGCCGGGCCCCCAGCGATTTGCTTGGCGGCCCCGACGAGATACCCTTGTCTTGCTGGATCGTGTTCCATTCGCCACAGGCGTCACAGCGGCCGGACCATTTGTTGAAGGACGCGCCGCAGGCGGTGCAGGAAAATGTCAGAGGTGTCTTTGCCATGCGTCCTTCTGGCCGACCCGGTGGCAGAGGTCAAAGCAAAAACGTGGCAGGCGGGGCGGGTGTTATTCGGCGGCTTTCGGAGGCATTTTGAAAACCTGCGCGTCAGGGGTCATCCGATCAACGGGAACGGTGCGTTCAATGCCGAGTTCGGGCATGATTTCGCGCATTTCCCCGCGCAAACGGTCAAGCTGGGCCGATGCGACGCTTTCTTCCAGCTCCACCTCGTGCAGCCAATGCTTCATTTCGTTCGTGATCGCCTTGGCCTGATCAAGCCGCGCGTTGAATTGATCGACCTCTTCCTGGCGCTGCCGTAGGAAGCTGCGCGCACGGTCGATCTTTTCGTCTGCGTAGACAGTGGCAAGTTCTTTGGAAATATGGCTCATCTGCGCCGCGATTTCGAGAAGTCCAGGTTCGAGCGTGCTGAGATCGGGATGATCACGCAGATAGGCAAGCCGTTCGCGCACCGAATCAAATTCGGAGGACAAGCGGAACGTGTTTGCGCGATCTGCGCTGTGCACTGCCGCATAGGCACGCGCGACATCGTTCATATTGATCGAAAACCGGCGGTGAGACGTCTCCAATTTCATGATACGGCGCGTCGATGGCAGGAAAAAGCACAAACCCAAGGCCAGAACAGTCAGACCGACCTGAACGTAGAGTCCCGCATTTTCGACGGAATCCTTGCCAAAACGAAGCGGAACACTGATCCACGGCCATTGCCCGAACGCGGCCATTGCCGTGGCAAACGAGATGGCAAGCGCCGCGCTTACGAAAACAGCCAGCGAAAGGCGCTGCAACAAAAACTAAATCAAAGACGCGAACGCTTTCAACTGATACACGACATCCCCCAAGAATGGTGTAGGCAAGAATACGCCGATAACGGGAAAAAACGAAGAAAAATCTTCTGACGGGTCAAAAGTCTATCGGAACTGCTTTTTGCGCGACGGGGTCGTGCGCCTGCAACAAGCGATCTGCTGGCGCAGATCGGTGCCTTCGGCGAGGATATTTAAGAGCCAGAGAAGAGAAAGGCCCTGAGTTTTTCATCTTCGGCACCGTCCATTTGCGCAGGTGTCCCGTGCCAACGGATCTTGCCTGCGTCCAGCAGCGCGACGTGATCGGCGATGGTCCTGACGGTTGTCATGTCGTGGGTGATGGTGAGGGTGGTGGCCTTGGTGTCGGTCACGATATCGCGGATCAGATCATTGATGGCGCGGGCCATGATCGGATCAAGGCCGGTCGTGGGTTCATCGAAGAAGATCACGGAAGGGTCTGTGGCGATGGCGCGGGCCAGACCTGCGCGTTTTTGCATGCCGCCTGATAACGTGGCGGGCAGGCGGTCTGCGACATCCGCCCCAAGGCCGACGCGGGCAAGTTTTTCCAGCGCTATGGCGCGGGCCTGGTCCTTGGGCAGTCGGCGCAGCAGACGGAAGGCCACGTTTTGCCAGATCGGCAGGCTGTCAAACAGGGCGGCCCCCTGAAACAGCATCCCGAAATCATCTAGAAATGCCGCGCGGTTAAGCGGGGCTGCATCTTTGGTGATGGTTCCGCTGTCCGGGGTCACGAGGCCAAGAATGGATTTCATCAGCACCGATTTCCCGCTGCCCGATGTGCCGATCACCACGGTTGACTTGCCCTTGGGCAAAGTGAGGGTCACGCCTGATAGTACGGGTGTACCGTCGAATGATTTATGGATGTCATGCAGCGTGATCATAGGGCGAAGATCAGTGCTGTCAGGATAAAGTTGGCGGCAAGGATCAGGATTGCCGCCGCCTCTACGCCCGATTTGGTGGCGCGGCCAACGCCGCGGGCGCCGCGGCCCGCGTTCATGCCAAAGTAGCATCCCATCAGGGCCGCAATCAGCCCGAACGCCGCCCCCTTGATCAACGACGAGGCGATATCGAGGAATTCGAGGAAGTTGACGGTGTTGCGCAGATACGCACCGGGGCTGAAGCCCAGTGTCCCGGTCGCCACAAAGTACCCGCCCATGATCCCGATCACGTCACCGACGGCAACCAGAAGGGGCACCACCAGCAGTGCCGCAAGCACTCTGGGCACTGTCAGATAGCGCATCGGGTCTGTTGACAGGGTGATCAGCGCGTCGATCTGTTCGGTGACCTTCATCGTGGCGATTTCAGCGGCGATGGCGGCCGTCACGCGGGCCGCGACCATCAGGCCCACCAACACGGGCCCCAGTTCACGCACCATGCCGATGGCAACGATCTGGGGAACCACCGCTTCGGCGTTGAAGCGGGCGCCACCGGCGTAAATCTGCATGACCAAGGCGCCTCCGGTAAAAAGCGAGGTAAGCCCGACCACGGGCAAGGATAGCCAGCCGATCTGGACCAGCGCCGCCACGCACTGGCGCCAGTAGAACGGCGGCCGCACGATGTGGCTGAGCGCGCTGAGCGTGAATAGGGCGACCCCGCCCATCGCGGCCAGAGCGTGCAATGTCATGCGCCCCAGCGCGGCAAGCAACATCACGCGGTGTACACCCGGTCGTACCGCGCCCCGAGCGATGTCAGAATTTCATAACCGATGGTACCGCCAAACCCTGCGACCGTATCGACGGACTGGTGCAGGCCGATCAGTTGCAGATGTTCGGGAACCTGCGGCAGATCCGTCACATCGACGGTGATCAGATCCATCGACACGCGCCCGACAACCGGGACCTTGGCCCCTTCGTGGGTGAAGGTGGCGCCGTTGCCGATGGCGCGGATCAGGCCATCTGCATAGCCCCCCGACACGGTGGCAATCTGCGAGGGACGATCAGCGATCCAGCCGCATCCGTAGCCGACAGAGCCGCCTTCGCCCACTTCGCGGACCTGCACGACGGGCAGATCAAGAGTGACCACAGGACGCGCATCGACAAACGGCAGACCGCCATAAAGACCGACACCGGGGCGGGTCAGATCAAAGTGATAGGCATCCCCTAAAAGAATACCGCCCGTCGCCCCCAGAGACAGCGGCACATCAACGCCTGCCGTCATTTCGCAAAAGATCTCGAGCTGGGCGGCATTCATCGGATGATCGGGTTCATCTGCGCAGGCCAGATGCGAGATGATCATGGCCGGACCCTGGCTGAGGGCGATGTCGCGTAGCGCGCTCCATTCAGCGGGGTCCATGCCGAGACGGTTCATCCCGCTGTTCAGCTGCAAGCCGAACGGATGACCCGGCAACGCTTCGACATGGCCGATCATCTGATCGACGGAGTTGATCATCGGGGTCAGGTGCGCTGATTTGATCATGTCAGCATCGCCCGGCATGTGGCCCGCAAACACGTTGATCTTGGGGCCGGGGCCAAGAATGCGCCGCAAGATCGCGCCTTCTTCCGCCACTGCGACAAAGAAATTCCGCGCCCCTTCGGCGGCCAGGGCCGGGGCCACGCGGGCTGCACCCAGACCGTAGGCATCGGCCTTGACCACGGCTGCGGTTTCACATTCCGTCATTCGGTCAAGCGCCTGCCAGTTTGCGGCAATCGCCTTGAGGTCGATGGTAAGGGTTCCAGTTGTCATGGATTTTGTTTTGACCGGATGGGGGGGAAGGTCAAGCGTCTGATAGGCCAGAGACCAGAGAAATCAGGGCCCGGCAGGTAGGGCCCGGTGGTTAGTGCCCGGTGATCATGGCTCTGTGAAATAAATGCTGTTCCGCTGCCAAAGCTTTTCCCCGATCAGGCAGTCATAGGCGGCGGTGGCCTGCGTTTTGACAATGCGCGGTGCGGCAGGCGGCGTCAGACCCGCAATTTCCAGCACCAGCTTTCGTCGCACGGCATCTGGAAACTGTGACCAGCCCTGAACCGCAATCATGAAAGATCCCGCACCGCCCACCACGCAATTTTGGTAATACGCGTCAAGATCGGGAATTCCCCAAAGGGCGCTCAGCGCGTCCTGGGTCATCAGCGGCAGCCCGTTGATGGTGATGCGGCGGTCCAGCGCATCCTGTCGCGCCTCAAGAACGGGGCGGCCCTGATTATTGGGGCCGTCGCCTGAAATATCGATCACACGGCGCAGGCCCTGAAAGCCGTTTCCCTCGAAATCGCGCAGGGCAAAGTCAATCGCGCCGCTGATCGAGGTGCGGCGCAGGCTGTTTTCCGAGAAACCGACGATCTGGTCGGCAATTGCTGCGGCCTCTGCTTTGGTGCGCACAAGGGTCCAGGGTACGATGATGCGCTGCGACCGGTTGCCCGCCCATTCGACATAGGTCAGCGCCACGCGGCCCAACATGCCGCCGCTGATCGCCTTGATCACATCGGGGCTGGTCAGGGCCGCTGCATAGCCGCGCCGCTGGATGTCCAGTTCATCGGGGTTCATCGACCGCGAAACATCGACGGCAAGGAAAAGTTCAAGATCAACCTCGACGTCTAGCGGCTGCGCGCTGGCGGGCAGCGCGTTCAGGATCATCAGGCTGAGAAGGGCAAGAAACCGCATGAGCCATCTTCGCCGGAAAACGGTCCTCGTGTCACTTCACGTTTTTGCGGGGCAAGTCGTGGTGAAGTCGTAAAGGTGGGGGAAGCGGGGCCTGTCCGAAAACTTCGCGTTTGGCTTGCATGGGCCGCGCAACAGGCTAGCCTGCGACTGACATGCGTCAGGCCGCAATGCGCGACCCCGCACATGATTTGAACGAGGAGGACCCCAATGCTGACCCAAAGACACATCCTGACCCCGATACTGGCGGTGGTCGCCGGGCTTGCAGCGCCGATGCTGCTGGCAGAAAACCGGATTGATACGCAGTTGCCGACCGCTCCGGAAATGGCCGCTTATGGTGACATGGCCGTCGGCGTGCGCCAGCTTGATCTGGTGCATGCGGATCAGATCGATATTCTTGCGATCGATCCCGCCGCACCCAAGCCCGAAACCTTGCCGCGCTATGACCGTCCCCTGCCGGTCGAGGTCTGGTATCCTGCCGCAGAGGGGGCGACAGGTGACACCGGGCTGAAGGCGTTTTTGCGGGACGGCAAGACCGAAGTGACCCTGCAAGGCAAGGCGATGCGCGATGCGGACCCTGCCACCGGGTCAGCACCCTATCCGCTGATCGTCATCTCGCACGGGTATCCGGGCAATCGGTTCCTGCTGTCGCATCTGGCGGAAAATCTGGCCTCGAAGGGATATGTCGTGGCGTCGATTGACCATACCGATTCGACGTATCGCACGCAGGCGGCGTTTGGATCGACCTTGGTAAACCGGCCCTTGGACCAGCTTTTCGTGCTTGAAGAAATGGCGCGGCTGTCGGGGGACGAGGGATCTTTCCTGAACGGGCTGGTAAACGCAGATAATGCGGGCCTGGTCGGGTATTCCATGGGCGGCTACGGTGCCGTGATCACCGCTGGGGGTGGGGTTACCGAAACGTCGGTCGGCTATGAATGGGGCGGGCCGCATGGCACGCTGGCGATCCATCAGGCAGGCTCCGAAAGCCATGAAGCGATGTTTGATCCGCGTTACAAGACGGCGGTGGCGATTGGTCCGTGGGGCATGAATACCGGCTTCTGGGATGCCGAGGGCCTGAAAGGCATCAAGATCCCGATGCTGTTCATCGCCGGATCGGAAGACATGGTATCGCTTTATGAAAAGGGCACCCGCGCGATCTGGGAAAATGCCAGCAGCGTCAACCGAAGCCTACTGACCTTTGAAAACGGCGGCCACAACTCTGCCGCGCCAATGCCGGCACCGGAGGAATCCTATCGCTATGACGAAGACCTGGGTTTCAACGTTTCCGCGCACTACACTGATCCGGTCTGGAATACGCCGCGTATGAACAATATCGCGCAGCATTTCGTAACGGTCTGGATGGCCGAGCATCTGAAAGGCGACGCGAAGATGGGTGAGTACCTAGATCTCGTCGAAAACTCAAACGACGGGGTGTGGTCGATGAACGAAGACGGGACCCCCAAAGAAGATCACAGTTATTGGAAAGGCTTCGCCAAGGATACTGCCAAGGGGCTGAGGTTTGAAGTGAAAGCGCCAGAATAAGCCATGAAAAACGGGGCGGGAAGATCAGCGCATGATCCTTCCGCCCTTGCTGGCAATGCGACGGCGGCGCTTTAGAATTCCTGATCGTCGTTATTTTGCCAAGGTTTGACAAGATTGCCAAACCGCGTGAACCGCCCCTCAAAGCTGAGGTCCACAGTGCCGATCGGCCCATGCCGCTGCTTGCCGATCACCACCTCGGCGCGGCCATGCAGACGCTCCATCTCTTCTTGCCAAAGCGCCATCTTGTCGAGCTCGTGATCGCCGGGCTTTTCGCGTTCCTTATAGTATTCTTCGCGGAACACGAACATCACCACGTCGGCATCCTGTTCGATTGACCCGGATTCGCGCAGATCGGAAAGCTGCGGGCGCTTGTCTTCGCGGTTTTCCACCTGCCGCGAGAGCTGCGACAGCGCGATCACAGGAATGTCCAGTTCCTTGGCGATGGCTTTCAGGCCCATCGTGATCTCGGAAATTTCATTCACGCGGTTTTCGTTCTTGCCGGTGCCGCGCACCAGCTGCAGATAGTCGATGATCAGCAGATCCAGCCCATGGGTGCGTTTCAGACGCCGCGCACGGGCCGCAAGCTGGCTGATCGGCAGGGCAGGCGTGTCATCGATATAAAGCGGGCAGGCTTCCAGCGCCTTGGCGGCATCCACGAAGCGGCGGAATTCAACCTCGGTCATGTCACCCGACCGGATCTGCTGGCTGGGGATTTCGGCGGCTTCCGACAGGATCCGCGCGGCAAGCTGCTCGGCGCTCATCTCAAGGCTGTAGAACCCCACAACGCCCCCATCAACAGCACCCTCAGAGCCGTCATGCAGCGTGCCGCGCCGGTACGCCTTGGCGACGTTGAAAGCGATGTTGGTCGCAAGCGACGTTTTCCCCATCGACGGACGCCCCGCCAGAATCAGAAGGTCTGACCGGTGCAGGCCGCCCAGCTTTTTGTCCATGTCGATCAGGCCGGTGGACACGCCCGAAAGGCCGCCATCCCGCTGATAAGCCGCGTTTGCCACATTAACAGCGTCGGTTACCGCCTTGAGAAAGCTTTGAAATCCGCTTTCGGTCTGGCCCTGTTCGGCCAGTTTGTAAAGCTGTTGTTCGGCTTCGACGATCTGCTCGCGCGGCTCTGACGAGACATCAACTTGCGCCGCCTTGGCCGAAATATCGCGCCCCAGCTGGATCAGATCGCGGCGTACGGCCAGATCATAGATCATCTGCGCATAGTCGCGCACAGCAAAGGCGCTGATGGCGGCCCCTGCCAGACGCACCAGATAGGCCGGGCCGCCCAGTTCCTTCAGGCCCTCGTCATCCTCCATGAACGCCTTGAGCGTGACGGGTGAGGCAAGATTGTTCTTGGCGATCCGTGCGCTTGCAATCTCAAAGATCCGCGCGTGAACGGGATCATAAAAATGCTTCGGCCCGATGATTGATGCAACGCGGTCATAAATGTCGTTGTTGGTCAGGATTGCGCCCAGAAGCTGTTGTTCCGCCTCAATCGAATGGGGCATCGTTTCGGCGGCCTGCACCGTCAACTGATTGGCGTTGATACTTGAGATCTCGTTCATTTTGCCTGCTGCCCTGCTGCTGTTTTATGCCCCGGCCATCCCATAGCCGAGGCGGCGGGCACCGCGCAAACTGTATATCCTGTGGATAACCCGCGAATAAGGGCATCATACACGATCTCGTGGAAAAATACAGGTGCCACCCCTACATGCAGTGGGGGAATCAGGATTTTTTTCGCGCGTCCTGCCAGTCTTTCGGGGCGTTCAGAAAGGCCTCCACCTCGGTCAGTGTGGCGGTGTCAAAGGCGTTTTGCGCCTTGGCTTCGGCCAGTACGTCCCACCAGGTACACAACGCATGCAGGCGCACTCCATGATCTCCCAGTGTCTTTTCGGTCTGTGGGAAGATCCCGTAATAGAAAATCACGGCCGTATGCGCGCAGCTTGCCCCGGTCTCGCGAATCGCGTCAACGAAACTGATCTTCGATCCGCCATCCGTGGTCAGATCCTCGACCAGCAATACCCTTCGCCCCGGTGTCATCTCGCCTTCGATCCGGGCGTTGCGGCCATAGCCTTTGGGCTTTTTGCGCACATAGGTCATCGGCAGCGCCATGCGTTCTGCCACCATCGCGGCAAAGGGAATACCTGCGGTTTCCCCGCCCGCAATGTTGTCAAACGCCTCGAACCCCGCGTTGCGCATCACCGTGACTGTCAGGAAATCCATCAGCGTGGCCCGGATGCGCGGATAGCTGATCAGCTTGCGGCAATCGATATACGTCGGGCTTGGCAGGCCCGAGGCAAGCGTGAACGGCTCTGCGGCATTGAAATGCACGGCCTTGATCTCCAACAGCATACGCGCGGTCAGGCGTGCCATTTCGGTTTCGTCGGGAAAGCTTGTGGGGATCATGCGCTGTCGTCCTTTGTGATGGCGGGGCCTTGGCTTCTCTGGCTCTGAAATATCCTCGCCGAAGGCATAAAGTCTATGGTGCGACACCTTCAAACCGGCGAAACGCTCCAATTAAGCGGCATGGCCGGATCGAACACGGTGACCGGCCCGTCTGGCGTGTCGATGAATTGAGGGTAATGTGCGGGGGTGCGGCGCAGCGTGATCGATGCCGCGTTGACGGGCAGTCCATAGAAGGCGGGCCCATTGCGCGATGTGAACGCTTCCAACCTGTCCAGTGCATTCTCCTGCTCAAAGACCTCGGCAAGGATAGACAGGGTGTTTGGCGCGGTAAAGCAGCCTGCACAGCCACAGGGCAGCAGTTTGTTGGCGTCCGTATGCGGTGCTGAATCCGTGCCCAGAAAGAACCGTGCGTGGCCCGAAGTTGCTGCGCGGCGCAGCGCAATGCGGTGGGTTTCGCGCTTGGCCACGGGCAGGCAGTAGTAGTGGGGTTTAATCCCGCCCGCCAGAATGTGATTGCGGTTGATCACCAGGTGATGCGTCGTGATGGTTGCCCCAAGCGTGTCGTTTGCCGCTAAAACATACTCTACCGCATCCGACGTGGTGATGTGTTCCATCACAACCTTCAGCCCTTCATGCCGTTTGCGGATTGGATCCATCACCCGGTCGATAAAGACTGCCTCGCGGTCGAAAATATCCACTGATGGGTCAGTCACTTCGCCATGTGTGCAAAGAGGCAGGCCGATTTCGGCCATTTTCTCAAGTACAGGGGCGACGTTGTCGAAATTCGACACGCCGCTGGCAGAGTTGGTCGTGGCCCCGGCAGGGTAAAGTTTGACCGCCTTGATCAGGCCGCTGGCGTGCGCCGAGGCGACGTCCTCCGGGTCGGTGTCTTCGGTCAGATAAAGCGTCATCAGAGGCGTGAAATCAGCACCCTCGGGCAGGGCCGCCAAGATCCGGTCGCGATAGGCGGCGGCATCTGCGCTGCGTACCACGGGCGGAATCAGGTTTGGCATGATGATCGCGCGGGCGAAATGCGCCGCAGTATGTGGCACGACGGCGCGCAGCATGTCGCCATCGCGCAGGTGCAGGTGCCAGTCATCGGGGCGCCGAAGCGTCAGGGTCTGTGTCATGCCCGGTCAGCTAGCACAGGCCCTCGCCCTGCGCTAGGGGGCTGCTTTCTTCAGGGGGTTTTCGACGGCCTCCGCCGGGGTGTCCGCGTGAATTTCCTCTGGTGCCTCTGCCGCGGTGTCTGCACGGCTCTGCGCAGGGGCCCCATCACGGGCGTCCTCTTGGGTCGCGGGTTGGGTGGCTTCGTCTTCGGCGTCCTCTGGCGGGTTCATTTCCGCCTCGATCTGCCTTTGCCTGCGCAGGAATCGCCGTACCTGCATGCGCCCGTTCACAAAGTGGCACAGACGCAGGACAAGCCCCGTTCGTTTGTCCGTTTCCAGCGCTGATAGCAGGGATCGTAGGTAATTGATGTAATCCCGGCGCGCGCGATAAAGCCGGGCGAAACTTTGCGTGTCCAGCTCTCCGTCTGCGGCGAGGCACAGCAGGTTTTCAAGCTGGTCCATCTGCAAAAGATCCGATTGCAGCGCGGCCCCCATGTGCCGCATCCGCAACTTGGTCACATTGGGCCGGGTGAAAAGGCTGGCGTGCATCGCATCAAGATCGACTTTCGGATCATAAAGCACAAAGGCGGCATCCGCCGCATCCAGCATGTCGGGCGCATAGCCGAAGCGTGACGTGAAATCTGTGCGCCGCATGTCCTTGAAACGGTCATCCCATTCAGTCATGCGCGGGTCCAGCGTCGCCTGAGGCTGGATCGCCACCACCCGGGCACCGGGGGCAGACACTGAATAGGCGGCCGCAGCATACCCGCACGGCCCGGTCCCGTAAAAGATAACCTTGTCGAATTCGTCAAAGAATCCGTCATCGATCAACCGGTCGAAACAGGCGTATACCGCAGGATCCCTGAACCATGTGTCACCGTTGGAGGCTATGCAAAGATTGGACCAGCCGTAATTGCGCACCATCTCCCACCCCAAAGGATGCGAATACGACGAAAGCGACCGCATCCCCGAAATCGTCTCGAACGAGACCAGCAGCGTTGAACTGCGTTCCACAAAGATCGCGTGATGCTTTCGGCTTAGCCGTTGGAAAAAGCCGTCTTCTTCTGCCACTTCGGCGATGGCGGCCAGCCAGTCACTCTTGGGCAGATCGTTCATTTTGGTGTCGATCGTAAAAGGGGTGTCGGGCATATAGTGATCCTTGGGTGTCGTCTGCGTGAAGTGGTGTCGCGTCTGATTGTGCTAGGCCGCCATTGCGGCGAAAATACGGAAATAAGATGCGCATTTGAAGGGCGACCTTCAAGGCACGCCTCCATTCGCCGCCCGTAACTCTCTTCAGCTGCGTCATTCTTCGCCGCGGAAGACGGCTTGGCCCTTGACCCCGGCGGGGATGAATGCACCTTGGGTGGCGACGCCCAAGCACGTCTTGGAAACACAGCCGGGAGACCACAATGAAAGACCTATCGTCGATCGACGCCGTTCAGAACATGCTCGACGGGCAGGGCTATGTCTGCGGCCGTGCGTTGGCGACAGTGGTTTTTCTCAGCCTCAGGCTGGGGCGTCCGCTGTTTCTGGAAGGAGAGGCAGGGGTCGGCAAGACCGAAATCGCCAAGGCGCTGGCCACGGGGCTGGATCGCAAGCTGATCCGTCTGCAATGCTATGAGGGGCTGGATGCGTCTTCGGCCGTCTATGAATGGAATTTCCCGGCGCAGATGGTCGCGATCCGAACTGCCGAAGCGACCGGCGACACCTCCCGCAGCGCCCTCACAACCGAGCTTTTCAGCGATGACTACCTGATCGCGCGCCCCTTGCTCGAGGCGCTGCGCCCGGATGCGCGGGGTGCACCGGTCCTGCTGATCGACGAGCTGGACCGCACCGATGCCCCGTTCGAGGCGTTCTTGCTGGAAGCGCTCAGCGATTTTCAGGTGACAATCCCGGAACTTGGCACCATCAAGGCGCCCGAACCCCCCATTGTGATCCTGACGTCGAACCGCACCCGCGAAGTCCATGATGCGTTGAAACGGCGTTGCCTCTATCACTGGGTCGACTACCCGAATTTTGACCGCGAGATGGAAATCCTTGCCGCCCGCGCACCAGAAGCCTCCGAAGCGCTAAGCCGCGAGGTCGTCGCCTTCGTTCAGCAGCTGCGTACCGAGGACTTGTTCAAGAAACCGGGAGTGGCAGAAACCATCGACTGGGCCAAATGCCTGCTCGCGCTTGATGTGATCACCCTCAGCCCCGAAGTCATTGCGGATACGCTTGGCGCGATCCTGAAATATCAGGACGACATCGCAAAGCTGCACGGCTCCGAAGCCAAGCGCATTCTCGATCAGGCCAAAGCCAGCCTGGAACCCGCAGCATGAAAATACCCGGGGCTTCCAAATGGATTGAAATCCTCGGGGGGTCCGGGGGGCAGACAGCCCACCGGGGGGTGATACATGGTCGAACTTCCTGATCTGGAACTTCCCGATGACCCCAAACTGGCGGGCAACATCACACATTTCGCGCGCGCGTTGCGCCGGGCTGGCCTGCCCATCGGGCCGGGCCGGGTCATTGATGCCATACGCGCGGTCGAAGCCGCAGGGTTTACCAACAAGGTCGATTTCTATTGGACGCTTCACGCTTGCTTTGTGAACCGCCCCGAACATCGCACCGTTTTTGCCCAGCTTTTCCGGCTGTACTGGCGCGATCCGCGCTATCTGGAACATATGATGGCCGCGATGCTGCCCGCCATTCGCGGCGTGCAAGAAGACCGGCCCGCGCAGGCCGCTGAAAAACGGGCAGCCGAAGCGCTGCTTGACGGGGCCGAGGCCCCAAAACCGGACAACCCTCAAGAGGACAGCGCCGAAGAAACGCTGGTCGAGGTTGACGCCAGCCTGACCATGTCGAACAAGGAACGCCTGCGCAGTCTCGACTTTGAACAAATGAGCCTTGCCGAGATGGCGCAGGCCAAGCGGATGCTGGCGCGGCTGAAGCTGCCTGTGAAACCCTTGCCCTCGCGGCGCAGCATCATGTCCCCCGAAGGCCGGATTGACGTTCAGCGTACCATGCGGGCCGCCCTGCGTCGCGGCGGAGAAATGCACAAATTGCTGCTCAAGGCTCCGCGCCCGCGCTATCCCAATCTGGTGGTGCTTTGCGATATTTCCGGTTCAATGAGCCAGTATTCCCGCATGGTGCTGCACTTCCTGCACGCGGTCAGCAACGCCAAGGGGGCGGGCTGGGCTGCCGTTCACGCGTTCACTTTCGGCACACGGCTGACCAATATCACCCGCCATCTGGCGACCCGCGACGTGGATGCGGCGCTGGCCGCTGCGGGGGCCGAAGCGCAGGATTGGGAAGGCGGCACGCGCATCGGATCGTGCCTTGAGGCGTTCAACCGCGACTGGTCGCGCCGGGTCATGGGGCAGGGCGCAGTGGTGCTGTTGATCACTGACGGGCTGGACCGCGACACGCCCGATGATCTGGCGCGCCAGATGCAGCGACTGCATCTGACGGCGCGGCGGCTGATCTGGCTCAATCCGCTGCTGCGGTGGGACGGTTTTGCGCCCAAAGCCTCGGGCATTCGCGCGATGCTGCCCCACGTGGACAGTTTTCGCGCGGGTCATTCCATCGCATCGCTCGAAGATTTGGCGCAGGCAATTTCGCGCCCCGACGACGCGGGCGAGAAAGCCCGGCTGATGGCGATGATCAGCGACTAGCTGTCAGTCGAAAAGGGCACCGAATGCGCTGCGATAGACCGCCGACAGCTCTGCCAAAGGGGCCTTGGCAGTGCCAAAGCTGACCTGATCGCCGCCGAATTTGCCCACCGTCTCCAGATGCAGCCCGGCTTTCGATGCCGCGATCATCAACGCTTCGGCCTGGTCAAAGTTGCAGGCGATCAAATAGCGTGCCTGATCCTCGCCGAAAAGCGTTGGCGTGTCGGACGCGTCCAGCGTCACGCCGACGCCCGCCTGATCGGCCATCTCGAACGCGGCCAGCGCCAGCCCGCCATCGGACAGGTCGGTGCAGGCCTTGATCATCTCGCGGTTGTCGCGGATGAACGTGCCGTGGGCCTTTTCGGCGGCCAGATCGACGTGGGGTGCGTCGCCTTCTACGGCGGCCGAACACCTCAAGAAGCAGCGCAGATTGGCCCAGATGGCCGGTGGTGGCCCCCAAAACCAGCGCCACATGGCCGTCGCGGACATCTTTGCCGATAATCTGGTCGGTGGTCTCAAGCAGCCCCACAGCCCCGATTGTCGGGGTGGGCAGGATGCCGGTGCCATCGGTTTCGTTGTAAAGCGATACGTTCCCCGACACGATCGGCATATCCAGCGCTGCGACCGCTTCACCGATGCCTTTGATGGCGCAGACGAACTGGCCCATGATCTCGGGCTTTTCGGGATTGCCGAAATTCAGGTTGTCGGTGGTGGCCAGCGGCAGCGCGCCGACGGCACAGAGGTTCCGGTAAGCTTCGGCAACGGCCTGTTTGCCGCCCTCAAAGGGGTTCGCCTTGACATAGCGCGGCGTCACATCTGACGTGAAGGCGATCGCCTTGTTGGTGCCGTGGATGCGCACGATACCTGATCCCAGACCCGGTGTGCGGGCGCTGTCGCCCATAACCATCGTGTCGTATTGTTCGTATACCCAGGCTTTCGAGGCGTAGTTGGGGCTTGAGATCAAGGCGCGCAAACCGTCAATCGCATCGACGCCGGGCACATCGGCCAGCGGCTCGGCCGCAGGTGTTTCGACCCAAGGGCGGTCATATTCGGGCGCAGTGCCTGACAGCGCCTTGAGGGGCAGGTCGGCTTTGACCTCGCCATTGTGTACAATCAGGAAACGATCTTCGGCGATTGTTTCGCCAACGATGGCAAAATCAAGATCCCATTTGTCAAACACGGCTTTGGCCTGCGCCTCAAGTTCGGGGCGCAGAACCATCAACATGCGTTCCTGGCTTTCCGACAGCATCATTTCATAGGCGGTCATGCCGGTTTCGCGGGTCGGCACTTTTTCAAGGTCCAGCCGGACGCCCAGATTGCCCTTGTCGCCCATTTCAACAGCAGAACAGGTCAGACCCGCCGCGCCCATATCCTGGATCGAGATCACGGCACCGGTGGCCATCAGCTCAAGCGTCGCTTCCATCAGGCGCTTTTCGGTGAAGGGATCGCCGACTTGAACGGTCGGGCGTTTTTCCTCGATCGTGTCGTCGAATTCTGCGGATGCCATTGTGGCGCCACCGACACCGTCGCGGCCGGTCTTGGCCCCCAGATAGACAACGGGCATTCCCACGCCCGAGGCGGCTGAATAGAAGATCTTGTCGGTGTCAGCCAGACCGGCGGCGAACGCGTTCACTAGGCAGTTGCCATCATAGGCGGTGTCAAACCGTACTTCGCCCCCCACGGTCGGCACGCCAAAGCAATTGCCATACCCCCCCACACCCGCGACGACGCCGTGCACCAGCTGGCGTGTCTTGCGATGATCCGGTGCCCCGAAACTGAGCGAGTTCATCGCCGCGATGGGCCGCGCGCCCATCGTGAACACATCACGCAAAATACCGCCCACACCGGTCGCAGCACCCTGATAGGGTTCGATATACGAGGGGTGGTTGTGGCTTTCCATCTTGAACACCAGCGCTTGGCCATCGCCGATATCGACGATGCCCGCATTTTCACCGGGCCCACAGATCACCTGCGGCCCATCGGTGGGCAGGGTGCGCAGCCATTTCTTTGAGGACTTATAGGAACAGTGTTCGTTCCACATAGCCGAAAAGATACCCAGCTCGGTAAAACTGGGATCGCGCCCGATGATCTCGAGGATACGCTGGTATTCGTCAGCGTTGATCCCGTGGCTTGCGACAAGCTCTGGCGTGATGGCTGGGTCGGTCATGGTGCAGATATCCCCTTGGCAGATCTGGCGACACTCTTAGATCAAGGCTGGGCTGGGGAAAAGGCCAAACGGGGCCAGATGATACGGCCAATGTCGCGGAAAAAAAAGGCCGAGCACGAAGCTCGGCCAAGTCCAACAGGGAGGTATGAAGTGACAGCCCGCAGGCGTCGTCTTCATAACGCCCAACTAAGAGGCAGATGTGCACGGATCAAGGCAGTATTTGTGTATTTTCAGTCATGCCCGCTATGCGCTTTTTGCATGGCTAGTCATTTTCCTTTTCCCGCAAGTGTTTGCGATAGGTAATTATCTCGTCCTGCACGAAATCCTTGAAGGCCGCGACCCGCTTTGAGGCGCGCAATTCTTCGGGGTAGGCGAGGAACACCGGCACGCCTGCCGAACTCGGTATCGGGAAGCACCTGCACCAGTTCGGGGAAATCCTGCGTCAGATAATCGGGCAGCACACCGATGCCCAGATTGTTGATAACGCCTTGCAACACGCCGAAATAGTTGTTCACCGTCAGCATCGAGCGCACATCATACATCATCAATTGCTGAACCAGATGCAGCCCCGCCATGACCTGATCACTGTCTGTGTTCTGGCAGATCAGGCGATGATCGGCCATATTCTCAAGCTTGAGAGGGGTGCCGTTGGCCTCAAGATAGGCCGGTGAGGCGTAGAGGCACATCTTGATCATCATCAGCTTCTTGCGCACCAGATCCGCCTGCGACGGCTCTTTCATGCGGATGGCGACATCGGCCTCGCGCATCGGCAAATCCAGAACGCGTTCTTCCAGCATCAGATCGACCTTAAGGTCTGGATATTTTTCATAAAGCTTGGGCAGGCGCGGAGCAAGCCAGAGCGTGCCGAACCCGGTGGTGGTTGTCACGCGCAGCTCGCCGAAAACTTCTTCCTCGCTGTCGCGAATCCGTGCCGCGGCGGTATCAAGGCGGCGTGACATGGCAACGGTGGCATCAAACAGCAATTCGCCCTGTTCGGTCAGGATCAGCCCGCGCGCATGGCGGTGGAACAGAGTCGTGTTCAACTGTTCTTCGAGACCGCGAATTTGCCGGCTCACGGCTGATTGCGAGAGATTCAGTTTGTCTCCGGCGTGGGTCAAGCTGCCGGCATCCGCCACGGCATGAAATATTCTGAGCTTGTCCCAATCCATGAGGACTACCTTTTCGCTGCTTTATAAATTGTGTTTATCGGAGTTGTTTGCGCTAAATATGGCTCAATAACAACCCGGCGCAATGCTGCACCGCAGAAAAACCTGGTCAAATTGCGCATTTTTCCGGCGCTGAGCATTTTACCGGCACTGGATCGCGATAAGGTGAGGCATGGCAGTGCTAGACAGGTCAGCTTTTGTGACCTAGCCTTGGGGAAAGCATCTGATTGCACGTAGGGGAGAACGCGGCATGGGTACGCAAAAGATTTCATTGAACGACCGCTTTGATCTGGAGAAGTCTCCGGTACTGCTGAACGGCACGCAGGCGCTGGTGCGGATGATGATGATGCAAAAGGCCCGTGACCGTGCGGCGGGGCTGAACACCGCAGGATATGTGACAGGCTATCGCGGGTCGCCCCTTGGCGCGGTGGATTTGCAGATGGAGCGAGCGGCCAAGCCATTGACCGAATATGACGTGCTGTTCGAGGCTGGCTTGAACGAGGATCTGGCCGCAACTGCACTTTGGGGCACCCAGCAGGCGGAATTTCGCGGCGAAGGGAAATACGATGGCGTCTTTGGCCTGTGGTACGGCAAGGGGCCGGGGGTGGACCGGTCGGGCGACGTGATGCGCCATGCCAACATGGCCGGATCGTCAAAGTATGGCGGAGTGCTGATGGCAATGGGGGATGACCACACCGGCGAATCCTCGACCGTGTTGCACCAGTCCGAATGGGCGATGATGGACGCCTATATGCCCATCGTCAGCCCGGCAGGCGTGCAGGAAATCATGGACTACGGCATCTACGGCTGGGCACTGTCGCGGTATTCGGGGCTTTGGGTTGGCCTGAAGACAATGAAAGACACGGTCGAGGCGACGTCGGTGGTCAACGGTGATCCGCACCGGATGCATCTGGTCACGCCCGAGTATGACTTGCCCGAGGGGGGGCTGAACATCCGCCTGATCGACACGCCGCACCTTCAGGAAGCGCGTATGATCGACCACAAACGCTATGCCGCCGAGGCGTTTTCCCATGCCAACAAGATGGACAAGCGTATGTGGGGCAAGCGCGGTGCCAAGATCGGCTTTGTCGCTGCGGGCAAGAACTGGCTGGATCTGCTGCACGCGATGAGCCTGCTGAACATCGACGAGAACGAGGCCGAACGGCTGGGCATCACCCCCTACAAGATCGGGCAAACCTTTCCGCTGGACATGAAGGGCTTTCACCACTGGGCCGAGGGGCTTGATCTGATGGTGGTTGTCGAAGAAAAGCGCAAGCTGATCGAGATCCAGATCAAGGAGGCGCTGTTTTCAGACACCCACCGCCGCGTCTATGGCTGGCACAAGGGAGGCGGGGCCGGGATGGGCACGGCGAAGAGCTGTTTCCCACCCGTGCAGCCCTTGACCCGATCTGGATCGCCGAAAAGCTTGGCGGTATCCTGATCGAGGAAGGGCGCGACACCGACGGCATCAAGGCCGGAATGGAGGCGCTGGACACCGCGCGCCGCGCCGACAACGCCGAGGATATTGCCGCGCGGATGCCCTATTTCTGTTCGGGCTGTCCGCATAACACATCGACCAAAGTGCCCGAGGGCAGTCGCGCCTATGCGGGTATCGGCTGTCACTACATGGTGCAGTGGATGGACCGCGAAACCACCGGCTATACCCACATGGGCGGCGAGGGGGCGAACTGGATCGGTGAGTCGCATTTCTCGACCCGCGATCATGTGTTCCAGAACATCGGGGACGGCACCTATAACCATTCCGGCATTCAGGCGATCCGCGCCGCCGTGTCGGCCAAAACCAACATTACCTACAAGATCCTTTATAACGATGCTGTCGCCATGACCGGCGGCCAGCGCAACGAAGGCGGTCTGACGCGCCGCGCATTGTGGCGGAGCTGTCTGCGATGGGCGTGCAGAACATCGCTGTGGTGTATGACGAAAAGGAAGATGTCGACGAAAAGGCCTTCCCAAGGGCGTGCCGATGTACGAACGGGCGGACTTGCGACCGTTCAGAAGAATCGCCAAGCACAAGGGCGTCACCGCCATCGTCTATATCCAGACCTGTGCTGCCGAAAAGCGCCGCCGTCGCAAGCGGGGCCAGTTTCCCGACCCCGACAAGCGCGTGTTCATCAACACCGATGTCTGCGAAGGCTGTGGCGATTGCGGTGTGCAGTCCAACTGCGTGTCGATCGTGCCCAAAGAAACCGAACTGGGACGCAAGCGTGCGATTGATCAATCCTCATGCAACAAGGATTTTTCCTGCCTTAAGGGGTTTTGCCCGTCTTTCGTGACGCTTGAAGGGGCAAAAATCCGAAAGGATCCGACCACCGAGGTGAAGATCCCCGAATTGCCGATGCCCAAACTGCCCACCATCAACGGGACGCATAATGTGGTCATTACAGGCGTTGGCGGTACCGGTGTCGTAACCATCGGCGCGGTGCTGGCGCAGGCAGCGCAGATCGACGGCAAAGGGGCCGGTATGATGGAAATGGCGGGTCTTGCCCAAAAGGGTGGTGCCGTGCACATTCACTGCCGCCTTGCCGAACGCCCCGAAGACATCAGCGCCATTCGCGTGGCGACGGGTGAAGCCGACGCGCTGATTGGCGGCGATCTGGTCGTCTCGGCGGGGACCAAAACGCTTGGCTTGACGCGCGCTGGGCGTACGGGCGCTGTGGTGAATTCGCACAGATCATTACAGGCGATTTCACCCGCGACACGGAATTCCAGATGCCCTATGACCGCCTGACCCTCGCACTTGAGGCGCGGTTGAAAGACGATGTGGCGCTTTTTGATGCGTCTGACCTGGCAAAGGCGACGCTGGGGGATTCGATCTATTCCAACATGATGATCTTCGGCGCAGCGTGGCAAAAGGGGCTGATCCCGCTGTCACTGGAAAGCTTGCAAGACGCGATTCGCCTGAATGGCGCAGCCGTTGAACGCAACCTCAAGGCGTTCGAACTGGGCCGGTGGGCGGTGTTGTTTCCGCAGGACGCGGCCAAGGTGCTGACCCCGAATGTCGTGCAGATGCCCAAAACGCTGGACGAAAAGATTGCGTTCCGCAAGGATCACCTGATCGCCTATCAGGGCAAAGGGCTGGCCAAACGCTATGGCAAGATGCTTGAGCAGATCAGCGATCCAAAACTGAAAGAGGCAGTCGCCTTGGGCTATCACAAGTTGCTGGCCTATAAGGATGAATACGAGGTTGCCCGCCTGCTGAAATCCACCCGAGACAAGGCGAAAGAAGAGTTCGAGGGTGATTTCAAGATGACCTACAACCTTGCGCCGCCCGTTTTGTCCAAGACCGGGGGCGGATGGGCGGCCGATCAAGCGTGCATTCGGGGAAGGCCTTGAAGGACCGCTTCGGTTGTTGTCCCGGATGAAGATGCTGCGCGGTACGCCGTTTGATCCCTTTGGCCGCACCGCTGAGCGTCGCATGGAACGTGCGCTGATCAGCCAGTACGAGACCGACATGAAAGAGGTGCTGCCGAAATTGACCGATCAGACCCGCGACGCCGTGATTGCGCTGGCCGAATTGCCCCTTGCAAATCCGCGGCTTTGGACCCGTTAAGCAGGCGAACGAACAAAAAGCCGCGAAACGCCGCGAGGAATTGTTGGCGGTGATCCGTTCCGGGCGGCACCGACACGGCGAAGGCGGCAGAGTAATCGGTCTGACTGTCATGTTGTTGTCACGAAATACTCGTATCGAGTGGCAAAAACATGACAGGAGCCTGAAATGGGGCAGCCCAAACCGTTTTCCGCCCGCGAGATCAGCTATGCATACGCAGCCCGGTCCAGGTCAGGGCGGGCATTTATCCGGCTGATGGAAAACAGCACCGGGCGGTTGGGTCTGATCAAGCGGGCGCATGGCTACGAAAAAGACGTCTCGGAAGGGACCAGCTTTTTTGATGTGATGGTGCAACGCTATGGGCTGACGCTGGATGTGGTGGGGGGCAATCTGGCCAACATCCCCACGACGGGCCCGGTGATCTTTATGGCCAATCACCCGTACGGTATTCTGGATGGCCTGATGCTGGGGCATATGATGTCGCGCACGCGCGGGCGACTTCAAGATCATGGCGCATTCGGTTTTCAACCGCGCGCCCGATCTGAACCGCCATCTGCTGCCGATCAGCTTTGACGAAGACAAGGCGGCTTTGGCGTTGAACCTGCATACCCGCAAGACCGCGCTGGACTATCTGGGGCAGGGTGGTGCCGTAGGCATCTTTCCCGGCGGCACGGTCAGCACCAGTGCCAAACCCTTCTCAAGGCCGATGGACCCCGGCTGGCGCAGCTTTACCGCGCGGATGATCGGAAAATCGCGGGCCACGGTCGTGCCGATCTATTTCGACGGCCACACCAGCCGCCTGTTCCAGATCGCCAGCCACCTGCACTATACCTTGCGCATGGGGTTGCTGATCAAGGAATTCCGCAAGCGCGTGGACACGCCGGTGCGTGTCGTGATCGGGGACCCCATCGGCAGAAACACGCTGGACCCGCTGTCGAAAGACGCAAAAGCGATGATGGATTTCCTGCGCAAAGCCACGTATGAGTTGTCACCAGACCCGGTGCGATCCTTCGATCTGGGGTTTGAATTTGAAGATCGGCATCGTGCCGACAGGTGACGGCAAGGTGTTATGGCAGTTGGTATTTTCGATTCTGGCCTGGGCGGGCTAACCGTTTGGGATGCCGTTCAGGCGAAACTGCCTGACGTCGATTTCGTATATCTTGCGGACAGCGCCAATGCGCCCTACGGCGTGCGTACTGCAGATGATATCTATGAGCTTACCGTTGCGGCCACCCAACGTCTGTTCGAGGCGGGCTGCGATCTGGTGATCCTTGCGTGCAACACCGCCTCGGCTGCGGCCTTGCGGCGGATGCAGGAAAGCTGGGTGCCCCCCCACAAACGCGTGCTTGGCGTCTTCGTCCCCCTGATCGAGGCGATGACAGAGCGGCAGTGGGGCGATAATTCGCCCCCCGCGAGGTCGATCTGAAACATGTCGCCCTGTTCGCGACACCTGCGACCGTGGCCAGCCGTGCATTTCAGCGCGAGTTGGCGTTTCGGGCCATTGGCGTGGATGTCGAAGCGCAGGCTTGCGGGGGTGTGGTGGACGCGATCGAGGACGGGGATTTCATCCTTGCCGAAGCCTTGGTGCGCAGCCATGTCGACGCGCTTAAGCGCAAGATGCCTTTTCCGCAGGCCGCGATTTTGGGCTGCACCCATTATCCGCTGATGCAAGCCACCTTTCAGGATGCGCTTGGGCCTGATGTAAAGGTGTTCAGTCAGGCCAATCTAGTGGCAAACAGCCTTGGGGATTATCTGGCGCGCCATCCTCGGATGTTGGGCACCGGCACGCCCGCGTTTCTGACAACGGGCGATCCAAAGAAAGTCGGAAGCCGCGCAACGCAGTTCTTGCGACGGCCGCTGGCATTTCAGGCGGCCTGATCCTTCTTTCCAGTTTTTTTGAACGGACTTCCACATGACCTATTCTATCGCAATTCTTGGTGCATCCGGCTATACCGGAGCCGAGCTGATCCGGCTGATCGCTGGCCATTCCTCAATGAAGATCAGGGCGTTGGGGGCCAACTCCAAGGCCGGTCAGACGATGGCTGAGGTGTTTCCCCACCTGCGCCATCTTGATCTGCCCCCGCTTGTCACCATCGAAGAGATCGACTTCTCAGATATCGATCTGTGCTTTTGCGCGTTGCCCCATAAAACCAGCCAAGAGGTCATTGCGGCACTGCCCAAGGATTTGAAAATCGTCGATCTGTCGGCGGATTTCCGGCTGCGCGACCCCGAGGCTTATACCAAATGGTACGGGAATGCGCACGCCGCATTGGATCAGCAAAAGGAAGCGGTGTATGGCCTGACCGAGTTCTACCGCGAAGAGATAAAGGCCGCCCGGCTGGTCGCGGGCACAGGCTGCAACGCTGCAACAGGGCAGTTCGCGCTGCGGCCCTTGATCGAAAAGGGCGTGATCGATCTGGATGACATCATCCTTGATCTGAAATGCGCCGTATCGGGCGCGGGGCGGTCTTTGAAGGAAAACCTGCTTCATGCAGAGCTGTCCGAGGGGTATCACGCTTATTCCGTCGGCGGCACGCACCGCCACCTGGGCGAGTTCGATCAGGAGTTTTCGGCCATCGCAGGCCGCCCCGTCAAGGTGCAGTTCACGCCGCATCTGATCCCCGCCAACAGGGGCATCCTTGCCACCGTTTATGTCAAAGGCGATGCGCAGACCATATACGATACGTTCAGGGCCGCCTATAGGGACGAGCCGTTCATTCAGGTCTTGCCGATGGGCGAGGCACCAAGCACGCGGCACATCCGCGGATCGAATTTCTGTCATATCGGGGTCGTGGCCGACCGGATTGAAGGCCGCACCATCGTGATTGCTGCGCTGGATAATCTCACGAAGGGTTCAAGCGGTCAGGCGTTGCAAAATGCCAATCTCATGCTAAATATTGAAGAGACAGAGGGGCTGATGATGGCTCCGCTATTCCCGTGAGGGTTCATGAAAAGTCTTAAGAAACGGCGGCGCATTCAGGTTATCGGTGTTGCGGTGGTGGCGTTGGTGCTGTCCACCGCATTGATCGGATATGCCATGCGCGACGGGATCAACTTTTTCCGCGCACCCAGCCAGGTTGTTGCAGCCCCCCCCGGCCCGGAAGAGGTGTTTCGCATCGGCGGTTTGGTGGAAGAAGGTTCGCTGGTGCGCGGAGAGGGCAAGACCGTCCGCTTTTCCGTGACAGACGGGGGCGCTGTCGTGCCGGTGACATTTACGGGTGTCCTGCCGGATCTATTTGACGAAAAGCAGGGTATGGTGGGGACAGGGCGCTATATCAACGGTGTCTTTGAAGCCACTGAAATCCTTGCTAAACACGACGAGACCTACATGCCCAAGGAAGTCGTTGATGCGCTGAAAGCGCAAGGTGTTTACGTCGCTCCGGGAAGCTGACAGCGCACGGTCTGCTTCTGTTTTGTTAACCACAGATTGAACAGTCTTCTTGCGATGCAATGCGCAAGGGGATGACACATGCAAACCGTGAGAGATATCGCCAGATCCATCGTCGCCCGCGAGGGCGGCTTTGTGAATGATCCCGATGATCCGGGCGGTGCGACCAAATTCGGCGTGACCCTTGATACGATGCGCCGGCTTGGGCTGGATCTGGACAGCGACGGCACGGTTGATGTGACCGATGTGCAGCGCGCTGACGCAACCTGAGGCCGTCGAGATTTTCATCAAGCACTACTTTGCAGCGCCGCAGATTTCGGCTTTGCCCGAGGCTTTGCAGCCGTCGGTCTTTGACATGTACGTGAATGCGGGGGCCAATGCGGTGAAGATCCTTCAGCGGTTGCTGCGCGAGATGGGCTTTGATGTCGCGGTTGATGGCGCTTTGGGGCCGCAAACTATTGGTGCCGCCGAAACTGCCTTTGCGAAAGCGCCGCGTGAGATGGTCGATGCCTATGGGATTGCGCGGCGGAACTACTATCTGGGGTTGGCTGATCAGCGCCCCGCAAGCCGGAAATACGCCCGTACTCAGGCAGGGGGCAAGGGCGGCTGGATCAGGCGGGCCGAAGAATTCATTGCGCCAAAATACCACCTAAGTCCTGCTGACTTCAACAGAAGGGTCGCAGCATGGGGTTGATTGACACGCTGGTGGGGCTGGTTTTCGGAAACGGAGGCACCTTGGTGCGCGACACGGTCGGGGTGTTTCGCGAAAATGCCGAAAGCGGGGCACAGCGGACGGCTGACGCGCGCGATCAGGCGATGGCGCAATTCACGGCCGAGTTCGCGCAGACCCAAAAGGGCCGTTTTGACCGCTTTATAGACGGGCTTAACCGACTGCCGCGTCCGGCCTTGGCGCTTGGTACGCTTGGGCTTTTTGTTGCGGCGATGGTCGATCCGATATGGTTTGCCGCCCGGATGCAGGGCATCGCGCTGGTGCCAGAGCCGCTCTGGTGGTTGCTTGGTGTCATCGTCTCGTTCTATTTTGGCGCGCGGCATCAGGTGAAATCGCAGGAATTTCAACGCTCAATCGCGCAGACGGTATCGCGGATGCCACAAGTGGCGGCAAATATCCAACACCTTGATACCTTGCGCCAACGCTTTGCTGACCCCGCGCCAAGCATGGATCCGGGCGAAAATCCTGGCCCAATGTCTCCGGATTTTTCAGAACCTTCATCAGATGCAAACGCAAATCCCGCGCTCGAGGCATGGCGCAGGGCAGCGGCCTGAAAAACACGCCTGCGACGCTTTGCAGCGCACGCGGGCGTGAACAACATGCGAAAAGGCATGGCATGGGGCGCGCTTGCGGCTTATAAAACCTCATGATTACAGAATTCGGACATTTCGCCCTCATCCTCGCTTTCGGTGTCGCCATCGTTCAGATGGTCGTTCCCATGATCGGGGCCTATAAACGCTGGCCGGGCTGGATGGCCGTGGCCGAGCCTGCCGCAGGGGCGCAGTTCGTGCTGATCGCCTGCGCCTTTGGTGCGTTGATGTGGGCTTTTGTCAGCTCTGATTTTTCGTTGCGGCTGGTGGTGCTGAACAGCCATTCGATGAAGCCCCTGCTGTATAAAATCAGCGGGACGTGGGGCAATCACGAAGGGTCGATGCTGCTTTGGGTGCTTATCCTTTCGCTTTACGGGGCGATGGCTGCGTGGTTCGGCGGCAATCTGCCCGCCACGTTGCGCGCCCGCGTTCTGTCAGTTCAGGCGGCAATCGGCGTGGCATTTCTTGCCTTTATCCTCTTTACCTCAAACCCGTTCCTGCGGCTGGCCACGCCGCCTTTTGACGGGCATGACCTGAACCCGTTGTTGCAGGACCCTGGTTTGGCGTTTCACCCGCCGTTCCTTTATCTGGGCTATGTCGGCCTTTCGATGTCCTTCAGCTTTGCGGTGGCCGCGTTGATCGAAGGGCGCATTGATGCCGCGTGGGGCCGATGGGTGCGGCCCTGGACGCTGGCCGCCTGGATCTTTCTGACGATCGGCATCGCACTTGGTTCCTGGTGGGCCTATTACGAACTGGGCTGGGGCGGTTTCTGGTTCTGGGATCCGGTCGAAAACGCCAGCTTCATGCCTTGGCTTCTGGCGGCGGCGCTTTTGCATTCGGCCATTGTGGTGGAAAAGCGCGAGAGCCTGAAGAGCTGGACCATCCTTCTGGCGATCCTTGCCTTCGGCTTTTCGCTTATTGGCACGTTCATCGTCCGTTCGGGCCTGCTGACATCGGTGCACGCGTTTGCGAATGATCCCGAACGCGGCGTCTTTATTCTGGGGCTGATGGCGTTCTTCATGGGCGGTGCGTTGATCCTGTTCGCCGCCCGGGCCACGGCGCTTGAGGCGAAAGGCGTGTTTAGCATGGTCAGTCGCGAATCCGCCATTCTGGTGAATAACGTGCTGCTGGCCGTGTCGTGCTTTGTGGTTTTCACCGGCACAATGTGGCCGCTTCTGGCCGAAATGTTCTTTGACCGAAAGCTTAGCGTAGGGCCGCCGTTCTTTGATGCGGCATTCACCCCCTTTATGGTGGTGCTGGGGCTGATCCTGCCCATTGGATCGGCGATGCCGTGGAAACGGGCATTGATTGGCCGGGCCTTGCGGCCGCTGCGCTATGTCTTTGTGCTGGCGATTGCGATCGGCGGGTTGGCATTTGTGATGCAGACGGGGCGCAGCTTGCTGGGGCCGGTGGGCCTTTTTCTGGGGGCGTGGATCATCATGGGCACGGTCGTCGATCTTTGGGGGCGCACAGGCCGGGGCGACGTACGTTTGCGGAGGCTTTGGCGTTTGCCCCGTGCCGATTGGGGTAAGATGGTCGCCCACGCGGGGCTTGGTGTGACGATAGCGGGCATTGCAGGGCTGACGGCGTGGAGCCAGGATGACATTCGTGCGGTTCAGATCGGAGAAACCTTTGACGTCGGCAGCTATCAGATCCGCCTTGACGATGTGACGCGCGGGCAGGGGCCAAACTATACCAAGACGGTAGGTAGCGTGACGCTTTTCCAGGGTGGCAAGGAAATTGCCAAGATGGCACCCGAAAAGCGGTTCTATCCGGTGGCGCAGATGCCCACGACCGAGGCTGCAATCGACCAAAGCCTGATCCGGGACGTCTATGTCGTGATTGGCGATGAACAGGACGATGGCGGCTGGGTCATGCGAACCTATATCAAGCCGCTGACCAACTGGATATGGATAGGCTGCGCATTGATGGCACTTGGCGGAGCATTAAGTCTCAGCGACAGACGGTTCCGCGTCGCCGCAGGGGCAGCCAAGGTCAACCGCACGGTGCCCGCAGAGTGAAGGACGTCAGAATGAAGGAAGGCGGAATAAGGGCGCTTCTGCTGGTTTTGATGTTGCTGGTCACGCCCGCCTGGGCGGTGCAACCCGACGAGATGCTGGATGATCCGCGTCTGGAACAGCGTGCGCGCGAGCTGTCCAAGGGGCTTCGCTGTCTGGTGTGCCGCAACGAAAGCATTGATGAAAGCAACGCCAGCCTTGCCCGCGACCTGCGGATATTGCTGCGCGAGCGGCTCGTTGCAGGCGATACCGACACAGAGGCGGTTGAATTCATCGTCGACCGTTACGGTGAATATGTGCTGCTGAACCCGCCGGTGACAGGCTCTAACTGGCTGCTATGGGGGGCGGGGCCCTTGATGTTGTTGATAGCGGGGGGGCTTGGCTACGGCTATCTTCGGGGACGCGCACGCGCACCCACGGCCGAGCAAACTCCGCTGAGCCGGGAAGAACAAGACCGGCTGGATGATATTCTCAAGGGGTAACGCGGGGTTTCGCTGGCACCGCCCGATCCTTTGGATACACTGCCCAGGAATTGCAGTGAAGGATCCGTGACCGATGGAGTATCAAACCCTGACCTTTGACGTGACCGACGGCCTTGCCGTGGTGACGCTGAACCGCCCCGACAAGATGAATGCCCTGACCACCCAGATGCGGGCAGAAATCGAACATGCGTTCGTTCAGGGCGGCAAGTTGGCGCGCTGTGTGGTGATCACGGGCGCGGGCCGTGCGTTTTGTTCGGGGCAAGACCTGGGCGATGGTGGTGCTGCTGCCGCATCGGATCTGGAACGGACCTTGCGCGATGAATATGCGCCCATGCTGCGGGCGATCACGCAGTGCCCTGTACCCACCATTGCAGCGGTAAATGGTGCAGCGGCTGGGGCTGGTGCCAATCTTGCGCTGGCGGCCGATGTGGTTTTCGCAACCGAATCTGCATATTTCCTTCAGGCCTTTACCCGGATCGGGCTGATTCCAGATGCCGGGGGCACCTATACGTTGCCGCGTCAGATGGGCATGGCCAAGGCCTTGGGGGCGGCACTTTTTGCTGACAAGATCAGCGCCCGGCAAGCTGACGACTGGGGCATGATCTGGGAAGCCGTAGCAGACGGGCAGTTTGACGCGCATTGGCGTGCCAAAGCGGCGCAGCTTGCAAGTGGGCCGACGGCGGCCTATGCGGCTGCGAAAAAGACGATCCGGGCCAGTTGGGACAACTCGTTCGAGGATCAGCTATCGCTTGAAGCCCGCGAACAGGGCAAATGCGGCCAGTCTCGTGACTTTCAAGAAGGGGTGATGGCGTTTATGCAAAAACGTTCCGCACAGTTCGAGGGGCGCTAGGCCGCCCCTTAAACGGAGCGCTCGACCAACAACACCTCATCGGGTCTAAGGGTCGGGCGCGACGCACTTGCCACGACAGCCACTGCGATGCCATCGGCCAGCACCGTGTGAACAGACCCTGAAACCTGGTTGACGGTGATGTGTGGCGGGCGCTGGCCCTTGTCATAGACGACAGCGATCTGATCACAGTTGTGATAGGTATCATGCACGAACGACCCCAGGGGGGACGGATGGCTGATGGCGCTTTTGCATGCCATGCTGGTGGCGTTGTCCCACTGCAACCCGCCTTTGGGATCTAGACTATCACAATCGAATACAGCCATCTTTGCGCCTTTTTTATGCGTGTCTGTGGGCGGATATCGCGGGGCCTGATACGCCGCAGGCTATGGATCGGGTGCACTTACCTTTTCCTTGGGCTAAACCTGAGCCGTTTGGCGGGTGCGGTCAACGAAAATTGGCGATTGTAGATCAAGCTGAAACAACGTCATGAAAATGCCGCAATTCACCCCGTTTGGTTTCGATATTCCCTAAAATGGGTGGAAACAATTCCAGGCATTCACGGTCTTTGATCACCCCTTTCAAAGAAGAGTGATTCTTGCTTAACGAGAACTCCGTTTCGCCTGCGGGTCATGACCCGCAAAAAAAAGCCCAGCTGCCAGCTGGGCTTTTTCGTCAACATTAATAAAGCTTAACGCTTTTCGATATCCACATAGTCGCGGCTTGTCTCGCCCAGATACAGTTGGCGCGGACGGCCAATTTTCAACTGAGGGTCGCTGATCTGTTCTTTCCACTGCGAAATCCAGCCCACAGTGCGTGCCAGCGCAAAGATCGGGGTGAACATTGATGTGGGAAAACCCATCGCTTCCAGAATGATGCCGGAATAGAAATCGACATTCGGGAACAGCTTTTTCTCTGCAAAATACGGATCTTCCAGCGCCTGTTTCTCAAGCTCTTTTGCGACTTGCAGGATGGGGTTGTTTTCAACACCCAGCAATTCCAGCACCTCGTCCGCGCTTTCCTTCATCACGGTGGCGCGGGGGTCAAAGTTCTTGTACACGCGGTGCCCAAAACCCATCAGGCGGAACGGATCGTTCTTGTCTTTTGCGCGGGCGATGAATTCAGGGATGCGGTCGGGGGTACCGATCTCCTTGAGCATCTCCAGGCACGCCTGGTTCGCACCACCGTGTGCAGGGCCCCAAAGACACGCAATACCGGCCGCGATGCACGCAAAGGGGTTTGCCCCCGAAGACGATGCCAGACGCACGGTCGAGGTGGACGCATTCTGTTCGTGGTCGGCATGCAGCGTAAAGATCCGGTCCATCGCACGGGACAGGATTGGATCGACCACGTAATCCTCGGCAGGGACGGCAAAGCACATGCGCAGGAAATTGCTGGCATAATCCAGATCATTCAGCGGATACATGAAAGGTTGCCCGATGGTGTATTTATACGCCATCGCCGCGATCGTCGGCATCTTGGCGATCAGGCGGATCGTCGCGACTTCACGTTGGTGCGCGTCATTGATGTCGGTGCTGTCATGATAAAACGCGGACATCGCGCCCACGACACCGACCATGATCGCCATCGGGTGCGCATCGCGGCGGAACCCTCTGAAAAAGTTGATCATCTGTTCGTGGATCATCGTGTGGTTCGTCACGAGGTCTTCAAATTCTTCCAACTCGGTCGGCGAGGGCAGATCGCCGTAGAGCAGCAAATAGCACACTTCAAGATAGTGGGATTTCGCCGCCAGCTGGTCAATCGGATAGCCGCGGTGCAAAAGCACGCCTTCGTCGCCATCAATGAAAGTGATCGTGCTGTCACACGCCGCCGTTGATGTGAAACCCGGATCATAGGTAAAAATATTCGCCTGAGCGTAGAGTTTTCGGATATCCATGACATCCGGCCCGGTAGTCGGAGAGAAGATCGGCAATTCAAAGCTGTTCCCGTCGATGGTCAACGTTGCTGATTTTGTACTCTCGGCCATGAAGTCCCTTTCTGTCAGTTGCGACGTGCGTTCTGCCCGCCGTTCGGCACAATCCCGAATGGATCAGCCTTGTGTTATCTCGCGCTATCTTGAGATTTGTTTAATCCCGTCTCAGATAGCCGCATCCTTTAGGCGGGCAAGGCTTTCGTCGTGCCCCAGCACCAGCATCATATCGAAAACCGATGGCGTAACCGCCCGCCCGGCCAGAGCTGCGCGAAGCGGCCCTGCCAGTTTGCCGAATTTGGTGTCATGCGCGGCCGCAAAGCCGTTCAGCGCCTCTTCCAGCGACTCTTTGTCCCACGTAACATTTTGCAACTGCGGCGTCAATTCTGACAGCATTCCGCGCGCTGCGTCATCCAGGTTTTTTGCGGCTTTCTCATCCGGTTCTATTGGGCGAGCTTTCAGAATAAAAGACGCTTTATCAAGTAGTTCCGGGAATATCTTCGCGCGTTCTTTCAGACAATACATCGCCCGTTCAAGCCCGTCCTGCTGGGCAGGCGTCAGCGCGGGCAAACCTGCGGCATCCAGATAGTCCACGATTTCGCGCCGCAGTGCAGCATCATCCGCGACGGCAATGTGCTGCCCGCAAATGTTCTCCAGCTTCTTGAGGTCGAATTGCGCGGGGCTTTTGCGGATACCGTCCAGATCGAACCATTCCTGCGCCTGTGCGTCGTTGAAGAATTCATCGTCGCCGTGGCTCCAGCCCAGACGGGCCAGATAGTTGCGCATACCCGCCGCCGGAAAGCCCATCACCTGATATTCCTGAGCGCCCAAGGCACCGTGGCGCTTTGACAGCTTCTTGCCGTCGGCCCCGTGGATCAGCGGGATATGCGCCCAAACCGGCACATCCCAGCCCATGGCGGTATATATCATCATCTGGCGGGCGGCGTTGTTCAGGTGATCATCGCCGCGGATCACATGCGTCACGCCCATATCGTGATCATCGACCACCACCGCCAGCATGTAAACGGGCGTGCCGTCCGAGCGGAGCAATACCATGTCATCAAGCTGGTCATTGCCGATTGTCACATCGCCCTGAACCTGATCGCGGATGATCGTGGTGCCGCCCTGGGGGGCCTTGATGCGGATCACGTAAGGCGCATCGGGGTGGGTCGCCGGATCGGCGTCGCGCCAAGGGGAGCGGAACAGCGTGCTGCGGCCCTCGGCCTTTGCGGCGTCGCGAAAGGCGGTGATTTCATCTTGGCTTGAGAAGCACTTATAGGCCTTGCCCGCGGCAAGCAGTTCTTGCGCGACGGCGACGTGGCGCGGGGCGTTGTCAAACTGGCTGACGATGTCGCCATCGTGATCCAGACCAAGCCACGCCAAGCCTTGCAGAATCGCCTTGGTCGCTTCGGGCGTATGGCGTGCGCGGTCGGTATCTTCGATCCGCAGCAGAAACTTGCCGCCCCGCCCACGGGCATAAAGCCAGTTGAAAAGCGCCGTGCGCGCCCCGCCAATATGCAGATAGCCCGTCGGAGAGGGGGCGAAACGGGTGACAACAGGCAATGTCATAGAGGTGGGCGTCCTTTCAACAACAGCAACGGACCACCTGAACAAGGGGCCGCCGTTTATCTTTTGCTAACCAACTTGCAGTTAGCGTTAGCGCCTATCTACCCAGTGCGGGGATCGGGGGCAAGTATGGGCCTAGGACAAGGTCTTGTGCATACGCTGCAACAGCAACGCGGGCATTTGATCGGTTGGGTCCCGGTTTGTCTGGCGTGTGGAATCGGGGCGTACTTTGGCCTGCGGTTTGAACCCTCGGTCGTGCAGCTGACAGGTGTTGGCTTATTGGCCATCGTCTGTGCCATCGCCGCGCGTTTCACTGCCGAAGCTTTCGGGCCGCTGGTGATGGCCGTTGCCCTGGGGGCGGTTGGCGTCGATGTGGCAGCGCTCCGCGCGCATCAGGTGGGCGGGGCCGTGCTTGGCTGGCGCTATTACGGCGCAATTGCAGGGCGTGTCGTGGGGATAGACCGCAGCCAGTCGGACGCCCTGCGTTTGACGCTGGATCAGGTGGTGCTGGACCGCGTGTCCCCCGCCCGCACCCCTTCGCGCGTGCGGATTTCGTTGCACGGCGATCAAAGCCAGAGCATTGCAGTGGAGCCGGGCTTGCGCGTCATGACCACGGGGCATCTGTCGCCCCCCAGCGGCCCGGTTGAACCGGGCGGCTTTGATTTCCAGCGCCATGCCTGGTTTGCGGGCCTTGGGGGTGTCGGCTATACCCGTTCGCCGCTGTTGGGGGTGGCAAAGGCCGCCGAGGGGCATGCGGGCCTTGCGATATTCAGGCTACGCATGGCCGCTTCGGCAAAAATCCAGAATGCACTGCCGGGGGATGTCGGCGGCTTTGCCACGGCGATGACAACGGGGGATCGCAGCGCCATCAGCCAAGCCGCACTGTTTGATTTGCGCGCCAGCAATCTGGCACATCTGCTGGCGATTTCGGGGCTTCATATGGGGATCCTCAGCGCGGTGGTGTTTGGAACGTTGCGCCTGATGCTCGGCAGCGTGCCTTGGATCGCGCTGCGGTGGCCCACGCGCAGCATCGCAGCGGGCGGGGCACTGGTGGCTGCAACGGTGTATCTTGCGCTCTCTGGCGGCAATGTTGCCACCGAGCGGGCGTTCATCATGGTCGCTGTCGCCCTGGGGGCGCTGATCATCGGTCGCCGTGCCCTGACCTTGCGCGCAGTGGCGATTGCCGCGACAGTCGTGCTGGTTTTGCGGCCCGAGGCGTTGATGGGGCCGGGCTTTCAGATGTCATTCGCCGCCACCACGGCCCTTGTCGCGGTCTTTGGCTGGCAGCGTGATGCGGGTTTGTCGTTTGGGCCGAAATGGCTTGCCGCCGTGGTTGCAACCGTGCTGTCGTCAGCGGTGGCGGGGATGTTCACGGCCCCCGTTGGGGCCGCGCATTTCAACACGGTGTCTCACTACGGCCTGATCGCGAACCTGCTGTCGGTTCCGTTGATGGGGGTTCTGGTAATGCCTGCCGCGCTTGTGGCGCTGGTGCTGTCGCCGTTCGGTCTTGAAACTGCCGGACTTTGGGTGATGGGGCTGGGTCTGCGCTGGATCCTGGGTGTCGCGCGGTTTGTAGCGGATCTGGACAATGCCCAAGGTCACGTGGTCGGGCCGGGGCCCATGGTGCTGCCGTTGCTAGCCCTGGGGTTTCTGTGGGGGGTGCTGTGGCAAGGCCGGGCCAGATGGGCAGGTCTTTGCCTGATCGTGGCGGGATTTGTGCTTTGGTCACAGGCATCGCGGCCTGAGGTGCTGATCGCCGACAACGGCACGCTGGTAGGGGTCATGACCCCTCAGGGCCGCGCGTTGAGCAAACCCAAGGGTGCCGGATTTGTTGCGGGCAACTGGCTGGAAAATGACGGCGACGGGGCCGATCAAGCCACCGCGTCAGCGCGCTGGCCAACGGGCGGTGATGCGCGCCTTGGCGACAGGCAGATCATCCACCTGTCCGGAAAACGGGCGCTTGCCGCGTTCACAACAGGCTACGGGCAATGCACCCGCGACCAAATCATCGTCACGTCCACCGTGCCCGAGGGGCTTTTGGGGCCGTGTGAGGTGTTCGATCCCACCCGCCTTCGGCAGACCGGGGCAGTGGCGTGGCACCTGAAGGACGGCGCGCTTCAGATGGAAACGGCCCGCCAGATGGCGGGCACCCGGCTTTGGACAAACTGGCCGAAGCCATAGGTCAATACGTGCGGATCAGCCCCACAAGACGGCCCTGCACCTTGACCATGTCTGCCGGAAAAACGCGTGTCTCATAGGCCGGGTTTGCCGCCTCAAGCGCGATTGCGGCCCCCTTGCGCTTGAACCGCTTCAGGGTCGCTTCATGATCTTGCACCAGCGCCACGACGATATCGCCATCATCCGCCATGGATGTCTCGCGAATGACGACGACATCGCCATCGTTGATCCCTGCGTCGATCATCGAATTGCCTTTGACTTCAAGCGCATAATGCTCACCACTGCCGCTGATCATGGATCCGGGCACGGCAACCGCATGGGTCATGGTGTTGATTGCCTCGATCGGAACACCGGCGGCGATCCGGCCCATCATCGGGATCTCAAGCGACGATCCCGCAACGTGCTGGGCAGCAGCGGGGGGTGGCATGTCGGGGCGGTCGCCCTCGATCACGCGGGGGGTGAACCCGGATCCGGCGGCCCCACTCATGCTGTCTGGGAATTTCACCACTTCGATGGCGCGGGCGCGGTGCGCAAGACGGCGGATAAATCCCCGTTCTTCAAGGGCGGTGATCAAGCGGTGGATGCCGGATTTGGATCGCAGATCCAGCGCTTCTTTCATCTCGTCAAAGCTGGGGGGACACCGTCGCGCTGGACCCGTTTGTGAATAAAGGCCAGCAAATCAAGTTGTTTTTTCGTGAGCATCCGAACCATCCCTGTGTGCTTGTTTTGTTTTGTTCTATTGATGTTCCTGTTTTGTGTCAACTCTCACAAAGCGATACACGCGACCATTTCTCCCGCCTTGCGTGCCGGATCATGGGGCGGGCGCACGACCAGCACATCTGCCTGCGCCAAAACCCCCAGCAGCGAACTGTCCTGATTGCCCTCGGTCAGCACCGCGCCGTCTTTCAGTCTGGCACGCATGTAATGGGCCCGTGGCCCGCCCGTTGGCAGGTCGGCCGCCAAAGGCAGGGGCTGACGCGGTGTGGCTTGCGCCGGCAGGCCAAGCATCTTGCGGATGACAGGGGCCACAAAAACAACCCCGCATACCATCGCCGAAACGGGGTTGCCGGGTAATCCGATCATCGGGACATCGCGCAAGCGCCCCGCCATCAGCGGTTTGCCGGGCCGCATCGCGACCTTGTAGAACGATTGCACCATGCCCATTTCCGCCGCCACCGGTGCCACCAGATCATGATCGCCCACCGACGCCCCGCCGATGGTGATGATCAAATCTGCGCTCTGCGCCATGGTGAATGCCTGCTTCAGCGACGCAGCGGTATCGCGGGCAATGGGGATCAGGCGGCACCGCGCGCCGATCTGCTCAAGCTGCGCTGCAAGGCCATAGGTGTTCGACGCGATGATCTGGTCGGGGCCGGAATTTCGCCGGGTTGCACCAGCTCGTCTCCGGTGGCGATGATCGCGACGTTCGGTGCGCGCGACACCGGCACTTCTGCCACATTCATCGACGCCAGCAGGGCGATGTCTGCCGGGCGCAGAACACGCGGCGCGGGCACCACATCGCCTTGTTTGAAATCGCCCCCGGCGGGACGGATGTTGCTTTTGTCAGCAATGTCATGGCCCAGGATCAGCAGGTCCCCCCGTCGCGAGGTATCTTCCTGAATCACCACAAAATCGGCACCGTCGGGCAAGGGGGCACCGGTAAAGATCCGCACGGCCTGGCCGGGTTTGACCTGACCCGCAAACCGATGCCCTGCGGCGGCCTCACCTATCACCTTGAACATCGCGTCGGGTTCAACTTCTGACCGGCGCAGCGCATATCCATCCATCGAAGAAGCGGCGAAGGGCGGTTGGGTCCGTGTGGCCTGCACATCACGCGCCAGCACCCGTCCTGCCGCATGGCGCAGGGGCACCTGTTCCACGCCAAGAACCGACACAAGGTCGAAAAGCTGCGCCAGCGCGTCCTCGACCGAGATCATGGTGCCTCGTACCGGCCCGATTTGCCGCCGTCCTTCAGCTTGACGCGCAGGCCGCCGATTTCCATGCCCTTGTCGACCGCCTTGGCCATGTCATAGACCGTCAGACCCGCGACCGAAGCGGCCGTCAGCGCCTCCATCTCGACGCCGGTCTGACCCGTGGTTTTCACTGTCGCGCTGATGCGGATGCCGGGCAGATCGGCGTCAGGGGTCAGTTCAACCGACACTTTGGTGATCGGCAAGGGGTGGCAAAGCGGGATCAGATCAGCGGTACGTTTTGCCGCCATGATCCCGGCCAGACGCGCAACGCCCAGAACATCGCCCTTCTTGGCGCGGCCTTGCGTAATGATATCAAGGGTTTCTTGGCGCATCTTGATGTGGCTTTCGGCAACAGCGATCCGCGAAGTCACGGCTTTGTCGGACACATCGACCATATGTGCATCGCCCTTGCCGTCAAAATGGGTGAGAGGCATGTCAAATCCCTCCCGGACGCAGCGGGTCGGCAAGCAGCGCCCGCGTGGCACCCGCAACATCCTCTTGCCGCATCAGGCTTTCTCCGATCAGGAAGACCCGCGCGCCGAATCTGGCCATTTCGGCCAGATCATCGGGGGTGTTCAGACCGGATTCCGAAACGATGATCTTATCCGCCTTCACGTATTTGGACAGTGTCTTGGTTGTTTCAAGCGATGTCTCGAATGTCTTGAGGTCGCGGTTGTTGATCCCGAACATCCGGCTTTTCAGAAGGCTTGCGCGGTCAAGCTCTTGCTTGTCATGCACTTCGATCAGCGCATCCATGCCCCACGAAGCGGCTGCATCCTCAAGCTCAAGGGCCTGTGCATCGCTGACCGAGGCCATGATGATCAGGATGCAGTCGGCACCAAGCGCGCGCGCTTCGGCGACCTGATAGGTGTCATACATGAAATCCTTGCGCAGCGCAGGCAGGCTACAGGCATCGCGGGCGGCTGTCAGATAGGATTTTGCCCCCTGAAAGCTGGGGGTATCCGTCAGTACCGACAGGCAGGTCGCGCCGCCTTCTGCATAGGCCTGCGCCAGTGTGGCGGGGTCGAAATCGGCCCGGATCAACCCCTTGGAGGGGCTGGCTTTCTTGACCTCGGCAATCAGGCCGTATCCTTCGCGCGAGGCGTCGAACAGCGCGTCGGAAAAGGGGCGCACAGGGTCCGCGGCGCGGGCCTCGGCCTCGATGGCCTCAAGCGGTTTGGCGGCCTTGTCGGCGGCAATCTCTTCCAGCTTGTAGGCCTTGATCTTGTCTAGAATTGTTTCGGTCATGATGTCTCCGGTGTTGCCCAGTTTATGGCGGTTTGGCCGTGGGCACGCAACCAGTCATTGGTGCGCGAAAAGGGGCGTGATCCGAAAAAGCCGCGCCGCGCCGACAGGGGCGAAGGATGGGGCGTTTCCAGTTTGAAGTTGGTTGTGGCATCGACGTCCCGCGCCGCCTTTTGCGCGTGCGCCCCCCACAGGATATAGGCGCGCGGGCGGTCTGACAGGCGGTGCAACGCTTGCGCGGTCAGCGTCTGCCACCCCAGTTTTGCGTGGCCCCCTGCGTGACCTTCTGGCACGGTCAGCGTGGTGTTCAGCAGCAACACACCCTGTCGGGCCCAGAAATGCAGATCCGGATGGGGGGGTACCGCGCCAATGTCCTCCTGCATCTCTTTGAAAATGTTTGACAAAGATCGGGGCAGGGGCCGTGTGTTGCGGTCTGCGGAAAAGGCCAACCCGTGGGCGTGACCCTGCGTCGGGTAGGGATCCTGGCCCAGGATCACCACGCGCACGTCATCGGGTTGGGTTTGCGCAAGCGCTGTAAGGATCTGGTGCGCGGGCGGCAGTATGACGCGCGGATCCGCCGCCAGGGCCAGCTCGATGGCGGGCAGGGTATCGCGGAAAAAACCAAGGTCGTGCCAGGCCCCGATCGCTGTCAGGTCCAGCGTGGTCATGCGCCTTGCGTGATGCGTGCCACCTGGGCGATCTTGTCGCGGGCCGCACCGCTGTCGATGCTGGTGCGGGCCATATCGACGCCCGCCTTGAGATCGTGGGCGGCATCCGCCACAACCAGCGCCGCCGCCGCGTTCAAAAGCACCGCATCGCGGTAGGCAGAGGGCGCACCATCCAGCAGCGCCTTGAAATCCCGCGCATTTTCCTCCGGAGTGCCGCCGACGATTTCCTCGAACGGGTGCACGGGCAGACCGGCATCCGCAGGGGTAATCTCGAACTCTGTCACGGTGCCGTCGGGGTTTAGCGCTGCAACCCAGCTGACGCCGGTGATGGTCAATTCGTCTGTGCCGTCGGACCCGTGCACCAGCCACGCCTTTTCAGACCCAAGCGCCCCAAGCGTTTCGGCCATCGGGCGGATCAGATCGCGGCGATAGGCACCGGTCAACTGGCGTTTGACACCCGCAGGGTTGGTCAGGGGCCCAAGGATGTTAAAAATCGTGCGCGTGCCCAGTTCGGACCGCGTAGGCATGACATGGGCAATCGCTGGATGGTGCATCGGGGCCATCATAAAGCCGATGCCAGCCTCTTTCAGCGCCTTTTCAACGACCTTTGGCCCCACCATGACCTTGAGGCCCATTTGCGTCAGCGCATCCGCCGCCCCGGATTTTGAGGACAGGTTGCGGTTGCCGTGCTTGGCCACGACGACGCCCGCACCCGCCACCACAAACGCCGTCGCGGTGGATATGTTCAGCGTGCCCTTGCCGTCGCCGCCGGTGCCGACGATGTCCATCGCGCCCTCGGGGGCGATCACGGGGTGGCATTTGGCGCGCATGACGGATGCGGCGGCGGCGTATTCATCCACCGTTTCTCCCCGTGTGCGCAGCGCCATCAGAAAGCCGCCGATCTGGCTGGGCGTGGCTTCGCCGTCAAACAGGATCGCGAACGCCGCTTCGGCCTGATCGCGGGTCAGTGGGCCGTTTGCGGCAGCGTCGATCAGGGGTTTCAGTCGTTCGCTCATGCCGGCACCTTTAGGTCGTTCAGAAAGTTTTGAAGCATCGCATGGCCGTGTTCGGACCGGATCGATTCAGGATGAAACTGCACGCCGTGCAGCGGCAGTTCGCGGTGTTGCAGGCCCATGATCGTGCCATCCTCAAGGCTGGCGGTAATCTCTAGACAGTCGGGCAGGCTGGCGCGTTCCACCACCAGCGAATGATAGCGCGTGGCGGCGAAGGTGGGCGGCAGGCCCGCGAACACGCCCTTGCCGGTATGATGCATCTGTCCCAGCTTGCCATGCACGATGTGATCTGCCCGCACCACCTTGCCGCCAAAGGCCTGTCCCAGGGTCTGATGGCCCAGGCACACCCCCAGAAGTGGTGTGCGCGTGTGCGCCGCCGCGGCCGTCAGCGCCAGACAGATGCCCGCCTGATCCGGATCACACGGACCGGGCGACAGGATGATCCCTTGCGGGTTCAACGCCATCGCATCCTCGACCGAGATGGCGTCGTTGCGCCAGATCTCGACTTCGGCCCCCAGGTCGCCCAGATAATGCACGAGATTATAGGTGAAACTGTCGTAATTATCTATCAGCAGCAGCATAAGGCAATTCTTTGTATAAGGTCTGGCTTTAGGGCTAGAGAAACCACACAAAACCACAGTATAAGATAGCCGATACATGTTCAGGCTCAAGACCTATCGTCAAGGGCAGGTGGTCCGCAGAACCCCCGCGCCGGAACAAAAATACAGGAGTGATTTGCAATGACACGCGGTTTTATCGGGGGCATCTTGATGGGTGGCGCGTTCAGCATCGCCGTTGCCGGTCTGGTGTCCTTTGTCGTCCCTCTGGATGTACCTCCGCAAATCAGCGAAACCCCGCCTCAGGATATGGCATCCTCAGACATCGGTACGCTGTTGATCGATCAACCGATGGTGGATCAACCTGACCCGGATATTCAGCCGGATACCGATAGCATGCCGTCCGTTTCCGGGCCCGTCACGCCACCCGCCGCAGATACTGCAGTGCTTCTTGATGATGCGGTGACAAACCCGCCGGCCGCGCCGCTGACAGGACAGTCCGTTGCAACGGTGACGCCGGGTGAGGTGACTGAACCTTCCCCGCCTCAACCGACAGCCGACGCACCCGTTCTGCCCAATCCGATGGCTCTTGCCCCGATGGAACCGGGGGCGCAAGACGCGGCGACGATTGCAACCGAACCAAGTGCGCAGATCGCTCAAGAGATCGTCGAGGCGATTGATGAAGCCGACGCCACCGATCCTGCTGCCAACCCCGAAAAAGCGCCCGCGCCCGCACAATCAGCACCTGCAATATCCGCGGCAAACACGGCCCCCGAAGCGCCCGCGGCACCGTCGGTCGCGCAGATCACCGAAATGCCCGGCCCTGAACCGAAAATGGCACCAAAAACGTTGCCGAAACCGATGCTGTCAGGTGATGTTGCCGAAAGCCGCCCGACCATCGGCACCCCTGCCACACCACCGGCAGAGCGTGACACCGACGTGACAATCAACAGGCTGCCCACAGCGCTGTCGCCCGCGCCTTCTGACGCGCCTGCCGATATTGTTATTGATACCGGCGCTGCCGACCGTCCCATCACGCGGTTCAGCCAACCTTTCACCAACCCCGACGACAAACCCTTGATGAGCATCCTGCTGATTGATCAGGGCAGTGATCTGGAAGGGGGCGAGGTCGGAATCGCGGCATTGCGCAGTTTCCCCTATCCGATCAGCTTTGCGGTCGACATCAGCCTGCCAGATGCCGCAGAGCGGATGCGCCTTTACCGTGAAGACGGGTTCGAGGTGATGGCAATGGTGGACCTGCCCGACGGAGCGCAGCCATCGGATGCGGAAACCAACCTTGCCGTCGCCTTTGATCGGTTGCCGCAGGTGGTCGGTGTGCTTGAAGGTCCGGATGGCGGTTTGCAACCCGACCGTGCGGTGGCGGATCAGGTCACGTCGATCCTGGCGCAGGGCGGATATGGTCTGGTCACGCAAGACAAGGGCCTGAACACGATGCCAAAGCTTGCGGTCAAGGAAGGCGTGCCCGCCGCGCCGATTTTCCGCGACTTCGACAGCAAGGATCAGACGCCGACCGTCATACGGCGTTTTCTGGATCAGGCGGCGTTCAAGGCAGGTCTGGAAGGGTCTGTCATCATGCTGGGCCGGATGCGCCCCGAAACGATTTCGGCGCTTCTGGTCTGGGGTTTGCAGGACCGCGCCAGCCAGGTGGCGCTTGCCCCGATCTCGGCTGTGTTGCTGGCGACAGACGCCGAATAGCGGCTAGATAATCTCGTCTTCGTCGAACAACGGATCGCTTTCCAGCTGCGTGATCATATCCTCGACAGTGTCGGCCACCGCGCGGGGGAGCAACTTGGCAAGGTGAAACACTGCGTCGCCTTCGTTGACCACGGGCAGGATTGCGCGGCCGATCAGAATGCCGTCATGGGGTGCTATGATGTCGGCCTCGGTCTTGCCAAAGGGGTCTGACACCGTGGCCAGCGCGTCGCCGGCGCTGACGGTTTCGCCCTCGGCGCGGAAGGTGCGCAGCAGCCCCCCGACAGGCGCACGCAGCCATTGTGAGGTGGAACAGACATGCGGCTGGCGGCGCGACGGAGCAATCCCCTTGGCGGGCAACATCCCTTCGGACCGCATCACCCGCAAGATGCCCGCCACACCGGCGCGCACGGCCATCTCGTCAAACCGCAGACCTTCGCCCGCCTCATACAGAAGCACGGGCGTGCCCTTGGCCGACGCAACAGCCCGCAACGATCCGTCGCGCAGCGGGGATGTCAGCACGACAGGGGCAGCAAAATTGATCGCCATCCGCCGGGTCACAGGATCTGATGGCGAAATGCGCACTTGCGGCAGGTTGGTGCGGTGGATTGCAGCGGAATGCAGATCAATGCCGAAATCGCATCGCAAAACCACCTCGTTCAAAAAGATATGCGCCAGCCGCGATCCAAGAGACCCCGAAGGATGCCCGGGAAAGCAGCGGTTCAGATCGCGCCGGTCGGGCAGGTACCGCGAGCGGTTCAGAAACCCGAACGAATTCACGACCGGTATCACCATCAACGTCCCGCGCAGGGATTTCAGCTGCGGTGCACGCAGCAGTCGGCGCACGATCTCGACCCCGATCAGTTCGTCCCCGTGCACGGCGGCACTGACAAACATCGTGGGGCCCTGGCGCTTGCCATGGATCACCTCAAGCGACAGACCGACGGGCGTGTGATCGGGCAGGATCGAAATCGGCAGATCAAGCTGCGCCCTGGAGCCGGCAGCCACCTTTTGACCTGCGATTTCAAAAGCGGCTTGGGTCGGCATGATCAGGCGTTTCCGCGTCCGGAAAACCGCGCGGCATCCGCCGCCGCCCGCCGGATGGCATCGGATTTATGCACGGTTTCCATATATTCCGCCTCGGCGTCGCTGTCATAGACCACGCCGCCGCCAGCCTGAATATAAAGGGTTTCGTCCTTGATCACGGCGGTGCGCAGCGCGATGCACATGTCCATGTCGCCGCCCGCGCTGAAATATCCGACACCGCCGCCGTAGAGGCCGCGTTTTTCAGGCTCAAGCTCGTCAATGATCTCCATCGCGCGGACCTTGGGGGCACCTGATACCGTGCCCGCAGGCATCCCCGCAAAGAACGCATCCAGCGCGTCACGGTCTTCGCGCAGTTCGCCTACCACATTGCTGACAATGTGCATCACGTGGCTATAGCGTTCGACGATGAATTCCTCGGTCGGGCGCACGGTGCCGATCTTTGCCACACGGCCCACGTCGTTGCGGCCCAGATCCAGCAGCATCAAATGTTCGGCCAGTTCCTTTTCATCGGCCAGCAGATCGGCCTCAAGTGCGCGGTCTTCTTCGGGGGTGGCGCCGCGGCGGCGGGTGCCTGCCACGGGGCGGATCGTGATCTCGCGGCCAAAGACGCGCACCAGAATCTCGGGGCTGGCCCCGATCACGTGGAAATCACCGAAGTTGAAGTAGAACATGAAGGGTGACGGGTTGGTGCGCCGCAGACTGCGGTAAAGCGCGAAGGGCGGTTGCGAAAACCCCTGCGCCCAACGCTGCGAGGGCACGACCTGAAAGATGTCACCGGCGACGATGTAGTCCCGCGCCTTTTCAACGGCGGATTTATACCCTTCGCGGGTGAAATTGCTGACGGGGCGCGGATTCTTCGTGCGCCTCGCCCAGATCACGGCTGGTGCCGGGCATGGCGCGTTCCAGATCCCGCACCGCGTCCATCACACGCTCGGCGGCCTGCGCATAGGCCGCCTTGGCCGATTGCCCGTCCGACACCCATGCAGGCGATACGATCGTCACCTCGCCTTTGACGCCATCGAGAACGGCAATCACCGAAGGGCGCACCATCATCGCATCGGGCAGGCCCAGGGGATCGGGGTTCACATTCGGCAGATGTTCCACCAGCCGGATCATGTCATATCCCAGATAGCCAAACAGCCCGGCGGCCGCTTGGGGCAGATCATCGGGCAAATCGATCTGCAACTCGGAAATCAGGCCGCGCAGGGCGTCCAGGGGGTTGCCCGCCGCGTCCTCGAACGCGTCCGCGTCATAGCGGGCCGCCCGGTTGATGGCGGATGTCTTTCCGGTGCAGCGCCAGATCAGATCGGGTTTCATCCCGATGATGGAATAGCGCCCGCGCACTTCGCCGCCCGTCACTGATTCCAGCACAAAGGCATTCTGCGCCGCCCCCGTCAGCTTGAGCATCAAGGACACAGGCGTGTCCAGATCGGCGGCAAGCCGGGTATAGACGATCTGGTTCTTGCCCGCCGCATAGCCTGCGGCAAAGCTGTCGAAATCAGGGGTCAGGGACATGGGCGGGCCACCTTCAGGGGAAGTTTACGTGGACGGCGTTGACCGCCTGCTGGTCCACGCGCGGCTCGGCGCGGCGTACGACATCCTGAGCGTAAAGCGCGAAGAGGTCGTTCGAGAGTTGCTGGTCCAGCTGGCTGCTTAACTGCGTCATCAGTTGCTTTGTCTGCGCGGTGTCTTGCGCACCCGAGACCCCGTCAACGCGCACAATCGTCACGCTGGCGTCGCCCGGCAGGATGCTGATATCGCCGGGGGCATCACTGAAGACGGTTGTCATGAAATCTTCGGGTGTCCCTTCAATAAAGGCGTCGCGGGTGCGGTCCTGTTCCTCGATGGGGTCCAGACCCAGGGCGGTGAAATCCTCGCCGTTGGCCAGCCCGGTTTTCAGCGTCTCGGCCTGCGCGCTCAGCGCGTCGATCAGCTTGTCGGCTGTCCAGTCTGCGAGAACCTGTTCCCGGGCATCGGAAAAGGGGTTGGGGCGCTCTGGCTTGGTGTCGTCGAGGCGCATGGCAAAGACGCTGCCGTCATCAAGCTGGGCGATCTTCGGAAAATCCTGAGCGCCCAAGGCCGCGGCGGCGTCGCGAAACCCTTGATAGGCTGCGATGTCCTCGCTGCTGTTTTCGGTCCACTCGATCGTGCCAAGCTTCATCTTGCTGTCTTCTGCTATCTGTTCCAGCGTTGCGCCGCCGGCAAGCTGATCATCCAGATCGCGGGCGCGCACCTCGACCAGGCGGGCGGCGCGGTCGCCTGCGAGATCCTGTTGCAGGGCTGGGCGCGCCTCTTCAAAGCTGGTGCTGAGCGAGGGAAGAATGCCGTTTACCCGAAACAGGGCGGGCCCAAGATCCGTGGGTTGCGGGCCCACCACATCGCCGACATCTGCGGAAAAGACCGCTTCCCCGGCGGCGTCGAGTTGCAGCCGGTCCACATCTCCCATGTCGATATCCGACAGGGTCAGGCCACGCTCTTGCACCAACGCTTCAAAGGTTGTGCCGTCCACCTCAAGAGCGGCTGCTGCCTGATCCGCAGCTTCCTGATCCGCAAACACCAAACGCTCGACCAAGCGGCGCTCGGGCTGGATGAATTCTGCCGACCGTTCGTCATAGGCCTGGCGCAATTCTTCCTCGGTGACTTGTACTTCATCCAGAAGATCATTCGGCGTCAGGATCACATAGGTGATGCTTTTGCTTGCGGGCAGGCGGAACTGGTCCGGATGGGCCTCGTAATAGGCCTGCAATTCGGCGTCGGTGGGGGCAGGGATCGGCGCGGTCAGATCGTCTTCGGTCAGGGTCGCCCAGGTAAAGCTGCGCTTTTCGCTGACATAATCAACAAGCGTTTGCGCATAGGCGGATGGCATTTTCACGCCGCCGGTGATCGCGCCCTGAAGCAGTGTACGTGCGGCTTCCTCGCGCAAGGACGTCTCGAATTCGGCTTCGGTGATGCCCGCCTGTTGCAGCGCAAATCGATAGCCCTCGCGGTCAAACTTGCCGTCCACCCCCTGAAACGAGGAAATATCGATGATGCGGCCGCGCAGGTTCTCGTCGCCGATCGACAGACCCATCTGGTCTGTCTCGTTGTCGAGGGCGCGCAGCCGCACCAGCCGTTGCAGCACGGCGCGGTCCAGACCGATGGCCTGCGCCTGCTGGAAATTCATCTGCTCGCCGGTCTGCTGCTGGATGGCGCGGATCTGCTGCTGAAGCTCGCGGGCGTATTGGTCGGTCGAGATCGTCTTGTCGCCGACAACGCCGACTGTACGCACATTGCCGCTGAGGTTCACGGCCCCAAAGCCGCCAAGCCCGAGGATCAGAAGGGCCAGAAGCACCCAGACTGCGGTTTTCGTGATGCTGTTGCCCTTGGCTTTCATGATCATACCCTTTTGCGCACGTTTTGCCCTGTCTATGCGGTGCGCGGCAGGGGGGCAAGAGGCGGTCTAAAGCCCCGCAAGCCGGTCAAAGAGCACCGCGATCCCCGGTGCGTCCAGATTGGCAAAGGCGATGCGCATGTGGCGCTGGCCGCTTGGGTCGTCTGCGGGGCAAAACATCGTTCCGGGCAAACACAGCACCGCCGCATCGCGCACCATCCGCTGCGCCAGATCGGCCGAGCTTTCTGCGAAAGGATGCTGCATATATGCAAAATATCCGCCGAGGCCCAGCAGCTTCCAGCCTTTTGGGGCAAGCTTGGGCATGTTGTCGGTGATCGCGCTGCGGCGGGCAAGGATCTCGTCGCGTTCGCCTGCCAACCATTGCGACAGGTTCTGCATCCCCCAAAGGGCCGCATGCTGGCCGATCTGGCCGGGGCAGATTGCAACGGTATCAAGGAACTTTTCCACTTCCGCCAACCGCGCTTGCGAAGCGACAATCGCGCCGACACGGTGGCCGGTCAGCCTGTAGGCCTTGGAGAAGGAATAAAGGTGGATCAGCGTATCCTGCCAGTCGGGATCCTGAAAAAGCCTGTGCGGCGGGCCAGAGCGGCTGTCGAAATCGCGGTACGTCTCGTCGATGATCAGCGCGATGCCGTGCGCGCGGGCCAGGTCGAAAAAGGCCTGCACAAGATCGGCAGGGTATTCGGCCCCGCCGGGGTTGTTCGGCGTGACAAGGGCGATGGCGCGGGTGCGGTCGGTGATCAATGCGGCGGCGTGATCGGGATCGGGCAGCAGATCCGGCCCGGTGGGCAGGGCAACGGCCCGGACACCCGACATATCAAGCCACATCTTGTGATTGAAATACCAGGGGGTCGGCAAGATGACCTCGTCTGCCTCGGTGCACAGCGTTGCGATCGCGGCCGCGAATGCCTGATTGCAGCCCGACGTGATTGCCGTCTCAACTGCCGAAACCTCGCCTTCATAGTGGCGCGATGTCTGCTGCGCGAGGGCCGCACGTAATTCCGGCAGACCCAAAACAGGGCCATAAAGATGCGCGTCATCCCGCGTCAGCGCCACATCGGCCATCACCTGCCGCAATTGCGGCGGGGGCGGATCAACCGGAGCGGCCTGGCTGACGTTGATCAGCGGCTTATCGGGGGTAAAATCCACACCCGATAGCCAGCGGCGTGCTTCCATGACGGGAGGTGAAAAAGTGGCGGCGGTGCGTGTCAACATGGACGGGAGGCTCCTGTGGCGAAAGGCGGATGCCTTCGGCGAGGATATTTAAGAGCCAGAGAAGGGAGAACGCGGTGCGCATCTTCCAAATGGTCTGAAATCCTTGCCAAAGGCATAGAGTCTTTTATCCGGCTTCAGTCCTTGCCGCGATAGGGTTCGACGTATTGCAAGGCCATATCCCATGGAAAGAAAATCCACGTGTCCTGGCTGACTTCGGTGATGAACGTGTCGACCTGGGGGCGGCCCTTGGGTTTTGCATAAACCGTGGCGAGGTGGGCGTTGGGATACATCTTGCGCACAACCTCAAGGGTTTTGCCGGAATCCACAAGATCATCGATGATCAGGATCCCGGTGCCGTCGCCCATCAGCGCGGCGTCGGGGGCCTTGAGAACCACCGCCTCGGACTGGTCCTGATGGTCGTAGGATTTGATCGAAATCGTGTCGACGGTGCGGATGTCAAGTTCGCGTGCCGCGATCATTGCGGGGGCCATGCCGCCGCGCGTGATGGCCACCACCGCCCGCCAGCCGCCGTCATCCGGGCCCATTCCATCCAGCCGCCAAGCCAGCGCGCGGCTGTCGCGGTGGATCTGGTCCCAGCTGATGTGAAAGCCCTTTTCATGGGGCAGGCGCGAAGAATCCTTGCTCATCCGACTACTCCTTTGCCATGTCCGGCGCATCGACGGCTTTCATGCCGACAACATGGTATCCGGCATCGACATGCAGGTTTTCGCCGGTGGTGCCAGAGCCCAGATCGCTGAGCAGGAAGAGCGCCGATTTGCCCACGTCATCGATGGTCACATTGCGGCGCAGTGGCGAATTATATTCGTTCCACTTCATGATATAGCGAAAGTCGCCGATCCCCGACGCGGCCAGTGTCTTGATCGGGCCAGCGCTGATGGCGTTCACGCGGATGCCGTCCTTGCCCAGATCCTCGGCCAGATATTTTACGGACGCCTCGAGTGCGGCCTTGGCGACGCCCATCACATTATAATGCGGCATCACCCTTTCGGCCCCGTAATAGGTCAGTGTTACGGCGCTGCCGCCATTGGTCATCATCTTTTCGGCGCGCTGCATAACAGCCGTGAAGGAATAGACGGAAATATCCATCGACAGGGTGAAATTCGCGCGGCTGGTATCCACATAGCGCCCGCGCAATTCGTTCTTGTCTGAAAAGCCGATCGCGTGAACGATGAAATCAAGGCGATCCCAGCTTTGCTTGAGGGTGTCGAACAGGCTGTCTATCGACGCTTCCGATCCGACGTCGCAGGGCAGCACCAGATCGCTGCCCAATTGCGCCGCCAGGGGCTGTACCCGCTTTTTCAGCGCGTCCCCCTGGTAGGAGAAGGCAAGCTCGGCACCGGCATCAGCCAATGTGCGCGCAATGCCCCATGCAATCGACTTGTCGTTGGCCAGGCCCATGATGAGCCCACGTTTGCCTGCCATGAGGTCATTTGCCATTATAATTCCTTCGACTATGCCCTGAACTTTCATGAGGTTTAGGCCATCGGTGGTTTGGCATCAAGGTGCCACTGTAGCGTCGTGTGGAAGTGACATTCGGCCACACCCGCACGACGTGCGTGGAAAATAGCCGTTAGCCTATGTTATTTGGGACAGATAGTTGCTAATACTTCTAGATATTTGGCTGTTGTAAGAGTTTGGGGCATATGGAAGAGCGCAAGGGAAAATTCGCGGGGGACGATCCTTTCGAGATCGCTCAGAGGTGGCTGCGCGAGGCGGCCGATGCCGAAGTGAACGATCCCAACGCGATTGCGCTGTCAACGGTTGATGCAAGCGGCATGCCGAATGTGCGCATGGTCCTGCTTAAAGAGATCGAGCCGGCGGCGTTTGTATTCTACACCAACTACACCAGCGCCAAGGCATCGGAACTCGATCACGCTGGCAAGGCAGCCTTTGTGATGCACTGGAAGTCGCTGCGCCGACAGATACGCGCGCGCGGCCTGATCACCAAGGAAGACGGGCCGCAAGCGGATGCGTATTACAAGTCGCGGTCGCTTAAAAGCAGATTGGGGGCCTGGGCGTCCGATCAATCAAAACCCCTGTCGAGCCGCACGGCCCTGATGACCGAAGTGGCCAAGGTGACGGCGCAAAAGGGTACAAACCCAGAGCGCCCGCCGTTTTGGGGCGGATACCGGCTGACCCCGCTGGAGATTGAGTTCTGGGCGGACGGAGATTTCCGGCTGCATGACCGTTTTGTGTGGCGGCGCGAAGACGTCACATCAGGTTGGAGCGTTACAAGACTGAACCCGTAGTATTGCGCGCGCGCCACCCCGCGTGGTGCGCTGTTGCGTTATTCGATTGTACAAGACCGAAGGACTTTTGTGTCAGAAGTAGAAAACAGCGACTTCCTTGTTTCCGGGGTGGTCAAATGGTTCGACCCCGCGAAGGGGTTTGGTTTCGTCGTGTCCGATCAGGGTGGGGCGGACATTTTGCTGCACGTCAATGTCCTGCGGAACTATGGGCAAAGCTCGATCGCGGATGGCGCGCGGATAGATGTGTCTGCCCACAAGACGGAACGCGGGGTGCAGGCGACGCAGGTGCACGCGATCCATCCCCCCGCACCGCTTGCATCGGTTGCCGTATCCGACATCATCGGCGTGGACCCCGCAGTTGTTGCCGCCGCCCCGATTGAACCTGCCCGTGTGAAATGGTTCGACAAGTCCAAAGGGTTCGGTTTCGCGAATGTGTTTGGCAAGAGCGATGATATCTTTCTACATATAGAAGTGTTGCGCCAGTCGGGTCTGTCAGACCTGCAACCGGGCGAGGCTTTGGCGCTTCGGGTGATTATGGGGGAACGCGGCCACATGGCGGCAGAGGTACATGCATGGGAAACAGTTACACTCGATCAGGACGGCCGCGCACAAAGCTGACGTCCTTTGCGAAGGCGATTCTTTTCGGGGCGCTTTGCGCGGTTTTCGCGGGGCCGGTCGCGGCGTCTGCGTGTCGCGAAGACAGTGTTCTGCTGCGCGGGCCTTGGGGGCAGGCGCGATTCTCTGTCGAGATCGCGGATGAGGCGAAAGAGAGGGCGCGCGGGCTGATGTACCGCAAAGCCCTTCCAGCCAGCGCCGGGATGCTGTTTGTCTACGAGCAGCCGCAAAGCCTGAATTTCTGGATGCGCAATACGCTGATCCCGCTTGATATCCTGTTTATCGATTCTCACGGGGTGGTGCAGTCCATCCGTCACAATGCGATTCCCCACGACGAGACGCCGATACCCGGCGGGGAAAACCTGCTGGCTGCGCTGGAAATCAACGGTGGTTTCGCCAAACGGATGGGGATTACCGTGGGCACGCAACTGCGCCACCCTGCGTTTGCAGGGCTTGCGCCTGCCTGGCCCTGTTAATCTGCGCTTTTCGGTGCAGTTAGGGCTTTTCAATCAGATCACTTCTAGCTAAAGAAGCGTCAGTCGGGGCGTGGCGCAGCCTGGTAGCGCACCTGTTTTGGGTACAGGGGGTCGGAAGTTCGAATCTTCTCGCCCCGACCACTTTAAGAAAATCTACATATAGTGTTTCTGATCTGCTTTGTGCGGATCGGACACTCTGTGTGGATTTTTCGCGTCTTTCCACAGGTCCCTATATGTTGCGGCTTTGCACCGCGGCGGGCCCCAGATTTTCCCCTGCCAAATTTTTTTGCACCTCACGGGCGGGCCGGTTTTATCCCCAGCGGCTTGTGCAGCGTTTTGTGGATAATTGATCCATTGGGTTCATCATCGCCGCTAAACCCACACGATTGTTGAGTTATCAACAGATCCGCCTGTGAGCATCCATTTGTCCGTCGATTGTGAATATTAACCAATAAATCATCGGTGCGGCGCGTGCCTCAAAAAATTGATAGTCGGTCAAGCCACAAGTTCCCGAAATTTGAGAATAAAGCCGTTGACCCCATAGGGCGATATACGTCAGTTTGTGGCTATCGAAGGCACCGACACTAGATCTAGTGGAAAACACTGGGCGGCGGGCCATCGGGGCAGACCGGGCAAACAAAGCATTTGGCACTGTTTGATCCTTTGGGAGGCGGTATTTTCGCTTCTTCGGGCCGGTTCTTGGCCTGACATCAAAAGACGGCTTGGCCTGTTCGCAATCTCGAACACGGCCTCTTGGAAACACGCTGAATATGGGGCAGCTGATATGAAAATCGAAAGAAAATTTACGACGTCGGGAAACGACGCCTACGCAGATCTGGATTTCGTGAGCACTGTTTCCGAGATCCGCAACCCGGACGGGTCCGTGGTTTTTCACCTCGACAACGTCGAAGTGCCCTCGAGCTGGAGCCAGGTTGCGTCGGATGTGATCGCGCAGAAATATTTCCGCAAGGCTGGCGTGCCTTCCGCAACCCGGAAGATCAAAGAAAAGGGCGTGCCTGAATTCCTGTGGCGTTCTGTTCCGACCGATGACGCGACGATGGGCGGCGAAACGTCTTCGAAGCAGGTATTCGACCGCTTGGCGGGTGCATGGGCATACTGGGGCTGGAAGGGTGGTTATTTCACCACCGAGGAAGACGCGCAGGCCTATTACGACGAAATGCGCCACATTCTGGCCAGCCAGCGCGGTGCACCCAATTCCCCCCAGTGGTTCAACACCGGCCTGCACTGGGCCTACGGCATCGACGGTCCGGCGCAGGGGCATTACTATGTCGACTACAAGACCGGCAAGCTGACGCGGTCCACCTCGTCCTACGAGCACCCACAGCCCCACGCCTGTTTCATCCAGTCGGTTGCCGATGATCTGGTCGGCGACGGTGGTATCATGGATCTGTGGGTCCGCGAGGCGCGTCTGTTCAAATATGGCTCAGGCACCGGCACGAACTTTTCCAGCCTGCGCGGTGCAGGGGAGAAACTGTCGGGTGGCGGCAAATCGTCGGGCCTGATGGGGTTCCTGAAAATCGGTGACCGCGCTGCGGGCGCGATCAAATCCGGTGGCACCACGCGCCGCGCCGCCAAGATGGTCATCGTCGATGCGGATCACCCCGATATCGAAGATTTCATCAACTGGAAGGTCATCGAAGAACAGAAGGTGGCATCGATCGTCGCCGGTTCCAAGATGCACGAACGCGAGCTGAACAAGCTGTTCGCCGCGATCAAGGCCTGGGACGGCGCGCAGGCAGATGCCTATGATCCTGCCAAGAACGACCAGTTGAAAGCCGCCATTAAGGACGCGAAAAAATGCGCGATCCCCGAGACATACGTCAAGCGCGTGCTGGATTATGCAAAGCAGGGCCACACCTCGATCGAATTCCCGACCTATGACACTGATTGGGATTCCGAGGCGTATTCTTCCGTGTCCGGCCAGAACTCCAACAACTCGATCCGGGTGACCAACGCGTTCCTGCACGCCGTTGAAAAAGACGCCGATTGGGAATTGCTGGACCGCACCACGGGCCGTGTATCGAAAACCATCCGGGCGCGTGATCTGTGGGAACAGGTCGGCCACGCCGCTTGGGCCTGTGCCGATCCGGGCATCCAGTACCACGATACCGTCAACGACTGGCACACATGCCCCGAAGACGGCGCAATCCGAGGGTCGAACCCATGCTCGGAATACATGTTCCTCGACGATACCGCCTGCAACCTTGCATCGATGAACCTGCTGACCTTCCTCAAGGACGGCGAATTCATGGTCGAAGACTACATGCACGCATCGCGTCTGTGGACAGTGACGCTGGAAATCTCGGTGATGATGGCGCAGTTCCCGTCCAAGGAAATCGCGCAGCGGTCCTATGACTTCCGCACGCTGGGTCTGGGCTATGCCAATATCGGCGGCCTGCTGATGAACATGGGTTTCAGCTATGACAGCGACGAAGGCCGCGCCTTGTGCGGTGCCCTGACCGCGATCATGACCGGCGTTTCCTATGCCACGTCCGCCGAAATGGCGGGCGAATTGGGGGCGTTTCCAGGCCATGCCAAGAACGCCGACCACATGCTGCGCGTCATTCGCAATCACCGCAACGCGGCGCATGGCAAGGCCGATGGCTATGAGGCGCTTGCCGTCAAGCCGGTGCCGCTGGATCATGCCAACTGCCCGCAACAGGGGCTGATCGCCGTCGCGACCTCGACCTGGGACGAGGCGCTGCGCCTTGGCAAAAAGCACGGCTACCGCAATGCACAGGTATCGGTTATTGCACCAACGGGCACCATTGGTCTGGTGATGGATTGCGACACCACCGGGATCGAGCCCGACTTTGCCTTGGTGAAGTTCAAGAAGCTGGCCGGTGGCGGTTATTTCAAGATCATCAACCAATCCGTTCCTGCGGCTCTTGAAAAGCTTGGCTATGGATCGGCCCAGATCGAAGAGATCGTGGCCTATGCCGTCGGTCACGGCAGCATCGGCAACGCGCCGGGCATCAACCACACCACGCTTGTCGGGCATGGCTTTGGCGCGAATGAACTGGCCAAGGTAGATGCCGCACTGGCGCAGGCCTTTGACATCCGTTTCGTGTTCAACCAGTGGACCCTTGGCGAAGAATTCTGCACCCAGGTGCTGGGTATCCCGACAGAAAAGCTGAACGATCCGACATTTGACCTGCTGAAATCGCTGGGCTTTTCCAGAAAGGACATCGAGGCCGCGAATGACCACGTGTGCGGAACGATGACGCTGGAAGGCGCGCCCTACCTGAAAGAAGAGCACTACAGCATCTTCGATTGCGCCAACCCCTGCGGTAAAAAGGGCAAGCGTTATCTGTCGGTCAACAGCCACATCTATATGATGGCAGCGGCGCAGTCGTTCATCTCGGGCGCGATCTCGAAGACGATCAACATGCCGAATGATGCGACAATCGAGGACTGCCAGAAGGCCTATGAATTGTCGTGGTCGCTGGGTGTCAAAGCCAACGCACTGTACCGGGACGGATCGAAACTGTCTCAGCCGCTGGCCTCGGCGCTGGTCGAAGACGATGATGATGCGGCCGAGACGCTTGAAACGGGCACAATGCACGAAAAGGCCATCGTATTGGCCGAAAAGATCGTCGAAAAGGTCATCGTCAAAGAGATCATCAAATCGCATCGCGAAAAGATGCCTCAGCGCCGCAAGGGCTATACCCAAAAGGCCATCGTCGGCGGGCACAAGGTTTACCTGCGCACCGGCGAATACAGCGATGGCAAGCTGGGCGAGATCTTTATCGACATGCACAAGGAAGGCGCGGGTTTCCGGGCCATGATGAACAACTTTGCCATCGCCGTGTCGGTTGGTCTGCAATACGGCGTCCCGCTTGAGGAATTCGTCGACGCGTTCACCTTCACCAAGTTCGAACCCGCTGGTATGGTTCAGGGCAACGAGACGATCCGCAACGCGACGTCGATCCTTGACTATATCTTCCGCGAACTGGCCGTCAGCTATCTGGACCGCACCGATCTGGCGCATGTTCAGCCCGAAGGGGCCACATTCGACACCATCGGTCGTGGCGAGGAAGAAGGCGTGCGCAACGTGTCCGAGCTGTCTGAGACAGCGGCAAGCCGGTCGCTTGAGGTGCTCAAGCAGATCAGCTCGACGGGGTATCTGCGCAACCGTCTGCCGCAGGAACTGGTGTTGCTGCAAGGCGGGCACGGAAGCCATGACGCCGGGGGGGCGGTGCAGACACTGGACAAGCTGGTGCCGCAGGTGGCCTCACAGGCGGTCGCAGCCGCAATGGGATCATCGACCGCCGTCTCCAGCGGATCGGTCAGCATGGACGCACGCACCAAGGCCAAGATGCAGGGCTATGAAGGCGAGGCCTGCGGCGAATGTGGCAACTACACGCTCGTGCGCAACGGCACCTGCATGAAGTGCAACACCTGCGGCGGCACAAGCGGGTGTAGCTGATGAAATTGCGGCCAAACGGCGTTGAAACGTGGTTTGGCCACCTGCGACAAGGCCCCCCCGAGATTGCGTAACATATCGAAAAATCAGGGGGCCGGGGGTGTTTTTCATTCCCGCACTGTCGCAGCACAAGTTTCAGGGGCGGATGCGTTCGCCCCCGATGCGGATCGGGATACAGGCTATAACCAAACGGGCAGTCATAAATCCACCCGATCCGTGACACTGGGGGGCCTCGCGCCCCCCTTTTTCTTTGGAGCCGCGCAGCAGGCCGCCCGGACTTTGGAAAGGCGCTTGGCAGGCTTTTGGTTTTTTTGTGCACTGGCAACAGGCCGGTCAGGATCTACCGAACGCGCAAGGGTATCCTTTCAGCAGGGTTTCTACCTCCGCGGTGTTCGAGTGTGGTAAGGCCCGTTTAAGTCAGGCCTCTGTCGGTCAAACCCGTGTCGCTTAAGCCCGTCTCGCTCAGGCCAGTCTCGCTCAGGCCTGTGCCGGTCAAGTCCGTGCTGGTCAGGTCCTCCAGCAGATCCAGCAGCAGGGTTACCCTGTCGGCCCCAAAAACGGCGTGCAGGCGGGCCGTGATCTCGGCCGAGCGGCCCGCGTGATCTTCGATCATCGCTTGCCCCTTGGCTGACAGAGTCACGATGGATTTGCGCCTGTCGTACGTATCCGCCGCCCGCGTCAGCAGACCGTCTTTTTCCATGGCACCCAAAATGCGGGTCAGGCTGGGCAGCATGAGGCAGGCGGCGCTGGCGATGGCTGTCTGCTCCATCGGGCCCTGTTCGGAAACCACGCGCAAAACCCGCCATTTCTGTTCGCTGATGCCACTTTGGCTTAGCATATCGCGATAGGGGCCCATCACCGTCTCGCGTGCACGCAGCAGGGCAATCGGCAGGGATCGTGCCGTCAGGCCTAGCGTTGAAGGATCGTCCGGCATCGCGCATCCCCTTTTCTGAACTGCTGAATTTAGTTGACATGTTAATCTTATTGCTTAACTTGTCAACTAAATGAAGGACTGACCGCGAGGGGACATGCCGCATTTCCACATCGACTATTCGCCCAACCTTGAGGCGCGCATGGACATCGCCGCCCTGTGTCGGGTTGTGGCCAAGGCTGCGGCGGAAACGGGCGTTTTTCCGGTCGCAGGCATTCGCGTGCGGGCCACGGCATGCACCCATGTGGTCATGGCGGATGGCAACCCCGACCACGCGTTTCTGGATCTGTCGGTGCGCCTGCGTGCGGGCCGCACCGACGCTGTGAAACAGGCCGCCACACAAGCGATTTTTGACGCGATGCAGACGTTTTGCGCCCCCGTCATGGAAACCTCTTCTTTCATGTTGTCGATGGAGATGCGCGACATCGACCCCGCACTTAGCCCCAAAGCCAGCTCAATCCGCACATATCTGCCAAAGGACATGCAATGACCGATCTTGCCACGCATCTTGACCACCTTGAAAGCCATCTGGCGCGGTTTCGCGACACCGGTATCCTCAACCTCATCGACGGCAAAAATGTCGAGGGGCTTGAGCTTTCGAGACGCGTTCCCCCGTGGACGACAGCCTGATCTGCGCCGTCGCCAAAGGCACTGCCGGTGATATTGATGCCGCCGCGAAGGCGGCCAAGGCCGCTTTCCCGGCCTGGGCTGCGACAAGCGGTGCAGACACGCAAGAAAATCCTGCACAAGATTGCCGATCTGATCGTTGCGCGGGCCGAAGAAATCGCCCTGTGTGAATGCTGGGACACAGGGCAGGCCTATCGCTTTATGTCCAAGGCAGCGCTGCGCGGGGCAGAGAATTTCCGCTACTACGCGGATCTGGCGCCCGAGTGCCCGCGATGGGCAGTCGCTGCCGACAAACGACCACATGAACGTCACCAGCCGCAGCCCGATCGGCCCGGTGGGCGTCATCACGCCGTGGAACACGCCGTTCATGCTGTCCACCTGGAAGATCGCGCCGGCCCTTGCCGCAGGCTGTACCATCGTGCACAAGCCTGCCGAATTCAGCCCGCTGACCGCGCCGCATTCTGGCCGAGATCGCGCATGAGGCGGGATTGCCCGCTGGCGTGTGGAACTTCGTAAATGGCATGGGCGAAGACGCAGGTCGCGCGCTGACCGAGCACCCCGACATCAAGGCGATAGCCTTTGTGGGCGAAATCCAAAACCGGATCAATGATCATGAAACAAGGGGCAGATACCCTCAAACGCGTGTCATTTCGAGCTGGGCGGCAAGAACCCGGTCATCGTGTTCGACGATGCGGATCTCGACCGGGCGCTCGATGCGCGATCTTCATGATCTATTCGCTCAATGGCGAACGCTGCACCTCATCCTCGCGGCTGCTGATCCAGGACAGCATCGCGCGATGAATTTGAACGCCGGTTGATCGAGCGCGTCAACGGATCAAGCGTGGGCCATCCGCTGGACCCGGCGACCGAAGTCGGCCCGCTGATCCACAAGGTGCATTTCGACAAGGTGTGCAGCTATTTCGACGTGGCCGAGCAGGACGGCGCGACCATCGCCGCGGGCGGTGCGGCGCAGGACGGTGACGGCTGGTTCGTGCAGCCGACGCTGTTCACCAACGCCACGCCCACGATGCGGATAGCGCAGGAGGAGATTTTCGGCCCCGTCCTCACCTCCATCCGCTTCAAGGACGAAGACGAGGCGCTGCGCATCGCCAATGACGTCGAATTACGGCCTGACCGGCTATGTCTGGACCAACGACGTGACCCGCGCGCTGCGCTTTTCCGATGCGCTGGATGCCGGGATGATCTGGGTGAACTCCGAAAACGTGCGCCACCTACCGACGCCCTTTGGCGGCACCAAAGCCAGCGGGATCGGGCGCGATGGCGGGCAATGGTCGTTCGATTTCTATATGGAACAGAAAAACGTGGCCTTTGCCCTTGGCCAACACAAAATCGCCCGTCTGGGCGCCTGATCGGAGGACGCCATGCCCATTCCCGCCGCAAACCTGAACCCGCCCTTCAACATCGTCCGGCTCAGCCATGTGGAACTGCGCGTGACCGATCTGGCATGGAGCCGCGCGTTCTACGTTGACACCCTTGGCCTGCAAGTCACGCATGAGGACGCGACCCATATCTATATGCGCGCCATGGAGGAACGCGGCCACCACTGCGTGATCCTGAAAAAGGCGGATGATGCGTCGGTCGGCGTTCTGGGCTTCAAGGTCTGGAGCGAGGAGGAACTGGACAAGGCAGAGGCGTGGTTCAAGTCCCGCGATCTGCCGACCGAATGGATCTCTCGCCCCTTCATGGGCCGCGTGCTGTCCACCCGTGATCCCATGGGCATTCCGCTTGAATTCTATGCGCAGATGGACCGCTTGCCGCCGATCCACCAGCACTACAAGCTTTATTCCGGCGTCAAACCCCTGCGGATTGATCACTTCAACATGTTCAGCCCCAATGTGGATGCGTCGGTGGAGTTCTATGGCGACATGGGCTTTCGCGTGACGGAATACACGGCGGACGAGGAAACGGATCGCACATGGGCCGCGTGGATGCACCGCAAGGGCGGCGTGCATGATGTCGCCTTTACCAACGGCACCGGCCCGCGCCTGCATCACCTTGCGTTCTGGGTGCCCACGCCGCTCAACATCATCGACCTGCTCGATCTGATGAGCACGACTGGCTACGTCACGAACATCGAACGCGGCCCCGGACGGCACGGCATTTCCAACGCGTTTTTCCTTTATATCCGTGATCAGGATGGTCACAGGACCGAGATTTACTGTTCCGACTACCAGACCATCGACCCGGATATGGAGCCGATCAAATGGGATCTGAAAGACCCGCAGCGCCAGACGCTTTGGGGTGCGGCAGCGCCGCGCAGCTGGTTTGAACTGGGGTCGGTGTTTGAAGGGGTCGATCTGGTCGAGAGTGATCTCAAAGCCCAGCCGATTGTCGCGCCATGAACTGGGATGACTACAGCCTCTGGGCCAAGCGCATCGCCGATTGGGGTGCTGAATATCACAAGACGCTGGCCGACCGCCCCGTGCGTGCGCAGACAGCACCGGGCGAGATTGCGGCACAACTGCCCGCCAGCCCGCCCGAAGGGGCCGAAGGCATGGACGCGATCATGGGGGATTTTGAACGCATCGTGATGCCGGGGATGACACATTGGCAGCACCCGCGTTTCTTTGCGTATTTCCCCGCCAATGCCTCGCCCCCGTCGATGCTGGCGGAAATGTTGGTCAACACGGTCGCGGCGCAATGTATGCTTTGGCAGACGTCTCCGGCGGCGACCGAGATGGAAGGCTTGATGATCGACTGGCTGCGCCAGGCGATGGGGCTGCCGGACGGTTTTTCGGGTGTCATCAGGACAGCGCGTCGTCGGCGACGCTGTCGGCGGTGCTGACCATGCGCGAACGTGCGACCGGCTGGCGCGGGCAACCGCGAGGGGCTGAACGGGCAGGGACGCTTGCGGATTTACTGTTCGGATCAGGTGCATTCCTCGATTGACCGCGCCTGCTGGGTCGCGGGCATCGGGCAGGACAATCTGGTCAAGATCCCCACCAGCGGCAATTTTCATGGCATCGACGCCGATGCGCTTGCCCGGCACATCGCTGAAGATCGCGCGGCCGGTCACGTGCCCGCCGGCATCATCGCGATCACCGGCGGGACCGGCATCGGCGCATCTGACACGCTGGCCCCTGTGCTGGAAATCGCGGCGCGCGAGGGGCTTTATACCCATCTTGACGCCGCCTGGGCCGGGGCCGCGATGATCTGCCCCGAATACCGCGACGCGTTCTGGCAGGGCGTCGAAGGCTTCGACAGCATCGTCTTCAACCCGCACAAATGGCTGGGTGCGCAGTTTGATTGCTCGGTCCAGTTCCTGCGCGACCCGTCAGAACAGCGCAATACGCTGAAGATCGAACCGGAGTATCTGAAAACTTCCGGCGCCGAGGTCACCAACTATTCCGAATGGACGATCCCGCTGGGGCGTCGTTTCCGCGCGCTCAAATTGTGGTTCCTGATCCGCAGCTACGGGATGGAGGGGCTTCGCACCCGTATCCGCAACCACGTCATCTGGGCGCAAGAGCTGTGCGAGGTGATCCGCAAGATGCCCGATTTCGAGGTGGTGACCGACCCGATCCTGAGCCTGTTCTCTTTCCGCTGTGCGGGGGACGACGCGATGCAACAGCGGCTGGTGGACGCACTAAATGATGACGGGCGCATCTACATTACCCAAGGGATGCACGCCGGGGCCAAAGTGATCCGGTTTCAGGTGGGCCAGTTCGACACGACCCGTGATCACGTGATGATGGCGGCAGAGGTGATTGCCGAGGTTTGGGAGACGATCAAATGAGATTTGCAACGTTCACGGCAGACGGCCAGCAGCATTATGGCGCGGTCGCCGACGCTGGCATGATCGCGCTGTCGCCGGATTTTCCCCACTGGAAGACACTGCGCGATGTAATTGAAAACGATGGGTTTTCCGCGCTTGAGGAGGTGGCCAGAGGCAGGGGCGTCAGTCACGCGCATGGATCATTCCGCTGGGACATCCCCGTGCCCAACCCCGAAAAGATCATCTGCGTCGGCGTGAATTTTCCCGACCGCAACGCCGAATATAAAGACGGGCAGGAAGCCCCGCCAAACATGTCGCTTTTCATCCGGTTTCCGCGGTCGTTTGTGGGGCATGAAATCGTCTCTGATCAGGCCGCCAGAGACGCAGCAACTGGACTATGAAGGCGAAATTGCCATCGTGATTGGCAAGGGCGGGCGGCGCATCCCCCAAGCTCATGCTTTGGATCATATATCGGCGTTAACCATTTGTAATGAAGGAACTTTGCGGGATTGGGTGCGCCACGCCAAATTTAATGTCACCCAAGGCAAGAATTGGGATGGCTCGGGTGCTATGGGCCCCTGGCTTGTGCCCTTTACCGACCCTGCCCAAATTGTCGATGTGGCGCTGGAAACGCGGGTGAACGGCGATACCCGCCAGCAGGATCGCACGGGCCGCATGCTGTTTCCGGTGGCACGCCAGATCGCATATATCTCGACCTTCACGACGCTGGTGCCGGGCGATATCATCGTCACGGGCACGCCCACGGGTGCAGGTGCACGCCATGATCCACCCGTCTGGCTGGTCCCCGGCGACAAGATCGAGATCGAAGCCGAAGGCATCGGCACCCTGCGCAACGGAGTAACCGACGAATGACCCCCGACCAGATCACCGCCGCCGCCGATATGTTGTTTCAGGCGGAGACGACCGGCGTTCAGTGCGGTCTGCTGAGCCTTGCCTACCCTGACATCACCCTTGACGATGCCTATGCGGTGCAGGCCGCGCTGGTGGCGCAAAAGCAGGCGGCAGGGGCCAGGGTGATCGGCTGGAAGATCGGCCTGACCAGCCGCGCCATGCAACAGGCGCTGAACATCACCACCCCCGACAGCGGCGTGTTGCTGGACGACATGCTGTTTCGGTCGGGTGACACCGTGCCCGAGGGGCGGTTCATCCAGCCGCGGGTCGAGGCGGAAATCGCCTTTGCCATGAAAACCGATCTGGCGGGCGCAGATGTGACCCGTGACGCTGTCATCGCGGCAACTGATTATGTGGCCCCGGCGCTTGAGATTCTCGACACGCGGGTGCTGCGGGTCGACCCTGAAACCGGCAAGGCGCGGATCATCTTTGACACAGTGGCCGACAATGCCGCGAATGCAGGGATCGTGATGGGCGACGCACGGCACCGCGTGGACGCGCATGATCTGCGGTGGGTCGGGGCGGTTGTCACCCGCGACGGCAGCGTCGAAGAAACGGGTCTTGGTGCCGGTGTCCTGAACGACCCGGTGATGGGGATCGTCTGGCTTGTTCAAAGGCTGGCGCAATACGGTATGGGGCTGAAAGCGGGCGAGGTGGTTCTGTCAGGTTCATTCATCCGCCCGATAGAGGCGGCATCAGGCACCGTGTTCAAAGCAGACTTTGGCCCCTTTGGCCGCGTCGATGTGGCTTTCGGCTCGTAGGCGGTCGGTTGGCATGGCACCTGCGGCCCCTCAGGCCGAGGGGACGAAATCGATCCAGATTGGCAGGTGATCTGACGCGCGTTGAGTGTCGGGCGTTTCCACCACTCCGGCATCGACCAGTTTGAGCGCGTCATCCATCGCGATCCTGTCCAGTTTGGCCACGGGCAGGCGGGCGTGAAAGCTTTTGCCGGGGGCGTGGATGGTGAAGTGATGCGCCAGACGGCCAAGGCCAACGGTTTGCGACCATTCGTTCATGTCACCCGCGATCAATGTGGCGCGGTGCGATCTTTCATCCATATGCGCGATCAGCGCCGACAGTTGCGCACGCCGTGACCGGCGCATCAGGCCCAGATGGGTTGCGATGATTCTCAGCGGTACATCTGCGATATCGGTGTCGACCACCAGTGCGCCACGCGGCTCGGCACCGGGCAGATCAATATGCTGCACCTCGACGATCCGCGCAGCGGGCGACAGCAGCACCGCGTTGCCGTGCCAGCCCACGCTGACGGGTCCGGGTACAGGCACGGCTATCATGCCGGTTTGCGGCGTGATCCGGGCGATCGGCAGCGCCGAGGGGCGCGCGCCAAGCCGCCGGTCGGCTTCCTGCAACACCACGATGTCGGCGTTCAGCCCCTTGATGATCCGCAAGATGCGATCAGGGTCACGCAGACGATCGGTGCCCTTGGCCTTGCGCATGTTATAGCTGGCGATGCGAAGCGGGCGGGCGGTCACAGGATCGGTGCTCCTATGCGGAACACGCCCTCGGCCAGACGGCGCGGAACGCTGGGTGTGGGCGTGGTGCTGTGGCAGTCAGCCTGGCGCGCCTTGAACCAGTCCGACAGGATTGAAACGGTGCTGGCATCATACACAAACAGCATCGTTTCGAAGTTCAGCAACATGCTGCGCACATCGAAATTGGCCGATCCAACGGTGCCTACGTCATCGATCAGAACGACCTTCGCGTGCATCATGCCAGGTGTGAAGTAATGGATCGCAGCACCCGCCGCTTCGGCGTCGCGCAGATATCCGCCGCGGGCAAAATCGGCGATACGCTGGTTCGATTTCTGCGGCACCATGATCCGCACATCCACACCACGCAGGGCCGCGATGCGCAGGGCATTTGCCAACTGTTCCGTGGGTACGAAATAAGGTGTCGCGATCCAGATGCGGCGGTTTGCCATGTAAAGCGCGCGGATCATGCCATCGTGCAACGGGTCTTCAACGATGTCAGGCCCCGAAGGGACAAGCTGCACCGTTGCTGACCCTGCGGTTTGCGGCGCGGGGCTGATCTTTTGGCTGACCTCGCGTTTTGATGCCACTTCCCAATCTGACCGGAAAACATCGCAGAATGTCTGAACCGACATCCCTTCGAGGATGAAGGCCAGATCCACCCAATGCCCGGAGTGGGGACGGTCAGAGATATAATGTGCGCCCATATTCATGCCGCCCGAAAAGACGCGGGCGTTGTCGGCAATGATCATCTTGCGGTGATTGCGCAGGTTCAGGTGGCCCGCACCGGGAATTTGCAGGAAGGGTGAAAAGAACAACACCTCTGCGCCAGCCTGCTTGAGCGTCTCAAGCGCCTTGTGCGGTCCGCGCAGCGTGCCAAGCCTGTCCATCAGCAATCGGACCTTGACGCCTGATCTTGCCTTGGTGGCCAGTGCATCCACAAAGGCCGCGCCGGTTGAATCGTCGGCGACAATGTAAAACAGGCAATCAAGGCTGGTGTGGGCACCGTCAATCAGTGTCATCACGCCATCATAGGCCGATTTGGGCGTTTCAAGAAGCGTCAGCTGCTGTGCCTGACGGGCCGGGGGCATGTCGAAGTTCTGAAAGGTTTCGTCCAGCGGGTGTACGGGGGGCTGCGGGTCGTCGTTGTGGTGAAAACGCACCGCTTCATAGCGCCGGCCCTGCTTGCGAAACCCAAGACCCAGAAACAAGGGCACGGCGACATAGGGCAAAAGCAGCAAAAACAGGATCCAGGCCGCAGTAGATTGCGGGCTGCGCCGCTGTTGCAACAGAATAAACGCCACAACCAATGTCAAAAAGATGACGCCGACAACTTCGATGTGGGTCAGGATCCACGAAAACATGCTGCTTTTTTATCCCTTCTGAACAGGGGTATGAACCCCGCGCGTCCCCGCTTGGTACCAGAGCCCCCGATGAAGATCACGGGGCTTTTTCACGCAAAGCGTGTTGCATGGCGTGACAGGTTGGCGTGACGGGGTGGCATGACGGGCACGTCACCCGCGCCAATCACGTCAGCGGGTGATGCGGGGGGCCGCACGCTTTCGCTGCGCGACAGGTGGTTCCACGGGGAAGCAAATAAATTCTGAATCCAAAGCGGGATTCGTCGCGAAATCACGGTTTTTTCCAAGTATTTTCGCCCTCTATGGCGTCTCTTTGCCGATGGGATGACGCAAATGGGCAACAAGCCACCGATCACCAACCTGTGAGGAGAACTTTGTGAAACTCTTGCATAGATCACGGGTTGTGTTGGGGAAGCGGGAACAAGCCCGCTCCGACAATTATTGAAGTCGAGGAGTTATCGATATGAAACGTACATTTAAGATTGTATCCGCCGCAGCGCTTGCAACATCAACATTTGCCGGAGGGGCCTTTGCAGGCAGCCTTGCCGAGCCGATGGTAGAGCCTGTGATGACAGCCCCGGCACCGGCACCCGTGAACATGGGTGGCGACTGGACAGGCTTCTATACCGGTCTGCAACTTGGCTATGCCGACGCCAACGGCCCCGGTGCGTTGGACGGCAACAACGGTACTTATGGTTTTCACGCTGGCTATGACTATGATTTCGGTCGCTTCGTCATGGGCGGTGAGCTTGATTACGACAAAACCGATATTGATCTGAACAACGGCGCAGCGAACATCGATTCCGTTGCACGTGCCAAGATCAAGGGTGGCTACGACCTGGGTAACACGCTGATCTATGCAACGGGTGGGTATGCCCGTGCCGACACCAGCTTTGGCAACGAAGACGGTGCGTTTTATGGCCTTGGCATGGATTACAAGATCACCGAGCAGTATACCGTCGGTGCGGAACTTTTGCAGCATAAATTCAACGACGTGAACAATGTTGCGGGTGACGATCTGGATGCAACGACATTCACCGTGCGCGGTTCATACCGCTTCTAAGGTGGTATTGTCCCGCCGGTGATGCGCGCAAAGGCGCCTCCGGCGGGGATATTTAAGAGCCAGAGAAGAGGGGCCGGGAGTTTGAACTTCCGGCCCCTTTTCCGTTCAGGCGGCCTTGCTTTCCGCAAAGGCACAAAGCGTCTTGAGGGCAGTCGCAAAGGCGCTGTCGTCAATCGTCATCGCGACACGGATATGGCCCGCTGCGGCGGCACCGAAGCTTTCGCCTGGCATCACTGCGATGTGGTGCTGGTCAAGCAGGGCGAAGGCAAATTCCTCGCCGCTCATGCCGGTGCTGCGGATATCGAGCATCAAATACATGGCACCGTCTGCGGGCACCAGAGACACCGCATTTTGCCCCGACAGGATGTTCTGGGCCAGAAGGCGGCGGCGCTGGAAGGGTGCCGCGATTTCCGCTTCGAACGCGGGGCCTTGGCGCAGGGCAAAATCGGCGGCATCCTGAATGAAACCGGGCACCCCATAGGTGGTGTGCGTGGCCAGGTTGATCAGATGCTCGATGGCATCGGGCGGACCAATAATCCACCCGCAGCGGGAACCGGTCATGGCGTGGCTTTTCGACATGGAGCCGACGACAAGTGTGCGGTCGGCCATGCCGGGCAGCGCACGCGGCGACAGGTGAGAGCCCTGCCAGACCTGCGTATCATAGACCTCGTCCGAGATGAGGATCAGGTCATGGTCGCGGCAAACATCTGCGATCCCGTCCATCGTGGCGCGGGTGTAGATCACACCGGTAGGGTTGTTGGGCGAATTCACCAGCAACGATTTTGCCCCCGGTGCGGCGGAAGCGGCGGCGGCAATGTCGCTGGCGCGGGGCTGGAATGCCTCGCTGGCGTGGGCCTTTATCGCCTGCGGGATCGCGCTTACGCCGCGGATCGTGCCCGGATAGGTCGCATAATACGGATCAATAAACAGCGCGGTGTCGCCTGGGTTTGTCGCCGCAGCGTGGGCTGCGAAAAGCGCGGATTGCCCGCCCGGCGTGATCAGCACATTGTCGCGGGTCGTTGGCACGCCGGTCCTTTCCTGGACGCGGGTGGCGACCGTATCGCGCAAGGCATTGGTGCCGGGAATGGCGGCATAGCCGGTGTGCCCGGCAAGGGCGGTGCGCAGCATTTCCTGCAGGATCGGGGCGGCGGTTCGGATATCATGTTCCCCGATGGTCAGCTCTGTCACCTTGGTGCCGTTTGCGATCATCTGGCGGGCCCGCAGGAAAACGCCCCAGCCGTCTGATCCGCCTGCCAAAAGCCCTGTGATGCGTGACGATAGCTGCATGGTCCGTCTCCTTTTGCCTGTCCGGTATCTGTTTTGGCGCAGGGGCGCAGAGGCGGCGCGATTTGTCAATCAGGCTTGACCGCAGCCGCCCGCACAGGCTACGGAGACGGCATGCACATGAACACATCCCTTATTTGCTGTATTACCTGCTGAGATTTCCCGGCGGGCCTGTTCATCGCGTTTTCTTCCTGAGAAATATGTGCCAAGCCCGCGCCATACCTGCGTAAGGACGCATGCCATGACGACGATCAAGCTGCACAACACCATGACCCGCAAACGCGAGGTTTTCACGCCCATCGACCCCGAAAATGTGCGGATGTATGTCTGCGGCCCCACGGTCTATGACCGCGCCCATCTGGGGAACGCACGGCCTGTGATCGTGTTTGACGTGCTGTACCGGTTGCTGCGGCATGTTTATGGGCCGGATCACGTGACCTATGTACGCAATTTCACCGACGTGGATGACAAGATCAACGCGCGCGCCGCTGAAAGCGGGCGGTCGATTGGCGAGATCACGGCCGAGACGACCCAGTGGTTTCTTGACGATATGGCGGCTGTCGGCGCGCTGGAGCCTGATCATATGCCGCGCGCAACGGCGTATATTGCGCAGATGGTCGCAATGATAGAAGGGCTGATCGCCAGCGGCCACGCCTATGCCGCCGAGGGTCATGTGCTGTTCGCGGTCGAGAGCTATGCCAGCTATGGTGCGCTGTCGGGGCGGTCGATTGACGACATGATCGCCGGTGCGCGGGTCGAGGTGGCACCCTATAAACGCAACCCGATGGATTTTGTGCTGTGGAAACCGTCGGACGCGGCAACGCCAGGATGGGACGGGCCTGTCGTGGATGGCAAAAGCATCGGGCGGGGGCGTCCGGGTTGGCATATCGAATGCTCGGCCATGTCATACGAGTTGCTGGGGGCGCATTTCGACATTCACGGCGGTGGCAACGACCTGATGTTCCCGCATCATGAGAACGAGATCGCCCAAAGCTGCTGCGCCCATCCGGGATCGGGCTTTGCCAACGTCTGGATGCACAACGAGATGTTGCAGGTCGAGGGCAAGAAGATGTCCAAGAGCTTGGGCAACTTCTTTACGGTGCGTGACTTGCTGGAGCAGGGTGTGCCGGGCGAGGTGATCCGGTTTGTGATGCTGAGCACACATTACCGCAAGCCGATGGATTGGACAGAGAAGAAGCGGGAAGAGGCGGAGAAAACGCTGCGGAAGTGGCACTATCTGATGTCGGATTTCGACTGGGGAGAGCTTGAGCCATCGCTTGTCTCACCAAAGATCTTCAACATTTGGAACAGGAATTGGATACCCATGGCGCATTGATGGAGCTTGGGAAAAGTTACAATCGCGCACTTTCTGATGCGAGTATGATCAAGTCGTTTGCAGCCGAACTTGGATTTCTAGGTTTCGGAATACCCAGTATTTCCGCATGGTACACGCCGCCCATAAAATCAGAAATTGTGAGCGGTTCCTCTGAGCATTTCCAGTATTTTGACATGGCAGAGCAGATTGCGAATAAATGGAATGAGCTACGAATAGCCAAAGATTTTCAGGCTGCTGACAGCCTGAAAGCGAGCGCATCCTTGGCAGGGCTTCGAATTGAAGCGCTTACAGACGCGTGCAAGCGTATCGATAGAGGACTCGCTGGACGTTGAGGCTCTTGAGCAACTGGTGGACACGCTAAAATGAAATACGAGTTAGCGAAGGCCGATTTTCTTGGCAAGGACGGGAGTGAGGGGCCAGCCCCTCACGCTCCCCGGAGTTTATTTGGCAAAATGAAGGTGGGGGCGGGCGGCGTGAGCGCGAACGGCTTTATCTTTACGACACCACCTTGCGCGATGGGCAGCAGACGCAAGGGGTGCAGTTTTCGACCCATGAGAAAATCACCATCGCCCGCGCGCTGGATGCCTTGGGCGTTGATTACATCGAAGGCGGCTGGCCGGGGGCGAACCCGACGGATTCGGCGTTTTTCGAAGAGGCTCCGCAGACCCGCGCCAGGATGACGGCCTTCGGGATGACCAAGCGGGCAGGGTTTTCGGCTGAAAATGACGATGTATTGGCCGCCGTGATGAATGCGGGCACAGGGACGGTGTGTCTGGTCGGCAAGACCCATGATTTCCATGTGACCGCCGCCCTTGGCATCAGCCTTGAGGAAAACACCGATAACATCGCCCGCTCTGTTGCCCATCTGGTCGCCGGCGGGCGCGAGGCGCTGTTTGATGCGGAACACTTCTTTGACGGCTACCGCGCCAACCCGGACTATGCGCTGAAGGCGATCAGGGCTGCTTTTGATGCGGGGGCGCGCTGGATTGTGCTGTGCGATACCAACGGGGGCACGCTGCCCGTCGAGGTGGGGCGGATCACGGCCGAAGTCATAGCGGCGGGCATTCCGGGCGATCATCTGGGCATTCATACGCATAACGACACCGAGAATGCCGTGGCCTGTTCGCTGGCCGCCGTGGACGCAGGCGCGCGTCAGATCCAGGGGACGTTGAACGGTCTTGGCGAACGCTGCGGCAATGCCAATCTGACCACGCTGATCCCGATCCTGCTGCTGAAAGAACCTTATGCCAGCCGGTACGAGACGGGCATCAGCGTCGAGGCCCTTGCCGGACTGACGCGGATCAGCCGCAGTCTTGACGAGATCCTGAACCGCGTGCCGATGAAGCAGGCTGCTTTTGTGGGGTCTTCCGCGTTTGCGCATAAGGCGGGGTTGCATGCCTCTGCGATCCTGAAAGATCCGACAACCTACGAGCATATCGTCCCTGAAAAGGTTGGCAATGCGCGGATCATTCCGATGTCGAACCAGGCCGGGCAGTCCAATCTGCGGCGGCGGCTGGAAAGCGCAGGGTTGCAGATCGCCAAGGGTGATCCCGCGCTGGGCTTTATTCTGGAGCAGGTCAAGGCGCGCGAGGCCGAAGGATATTCCTATGACACCGCGCAGGCCAGTTTCGAGCTGTTGGCGCGGCAGGCTTTGGGCCAGATGCCGGATCTGTTCGAGGTCAAGCGCTATCGCGTGACGGTTGAGCGGCGCAAGAATAAATACGACCAGATGATCAGCCTTTCAGAGGCCGTTGTTGTCGTGAAAGTAGACGGTGAGAAACGTCTGTCCGTCAGTAAATCGCTGGACGCTGAGGGCTGTGATCGCGGCCCTGTCAATGCGCTTTCAAAGGCTTTGGTAAAGGATCTGGGGCAATATTCGGTGATGCTGGAAGACATGCATCTGGTCGATTTCAAGGTTCGCATCACGCAAGGTGGCACCGAAGCCGTGACCCGCGTCATCATAGACAGTGAAGACGGGCAGGGCAGGCGCTGGTCAACCGTAGGTGTATCTGCCAACATCGTAGACGCGTCTTTCGAGGCGTTGTTGGATGCGATCCGCTGGAAATTGATCCGGGATCTCAAGCAGACCTGAGGGAGATCTATGGATGCTGGGGAAAATACTGTTGTCTGTCGTGCTTGGACTGGGGGGCACGCTGGTCGTGGCCCTGGTTCTGATTGTGATTGACCGGCCCAAACCGGTGGCCGCGGGCAGTGGTCTGGATTTTGCCGACTACCTTGCAAATGCAGAAGGCGGGGCGGACGCGCCACCGCTTCTGAGCACGCCGATGCGCGACGGCTATGCGCTGAACTATCGCCGCTTTGACGGGCCTGTGGGGGCACCGATGCTGATGCTGGTGCATGGGTCGGGCTGGCATGGGTTGCAATTCGTGAAGCTGGCGCAGGCGCTGAGCGTTCAGGCGACGGTGATCGTGCCTGATTTGCGCGGCCATGGGAAGGCGCCGGGACGGCGCGGGGATATCGACTATGTCACCCAGTACGAGGACGATCTGGCGGACCTGATCGCGGATCTGCATGAGCCGTCGCAAAAGATTGTTCTGGGCGGGCATTCCTCGGGCGGGGGGCTGGTGGTGCGCTTTGTGGGGGGTGACTATGGCGGTTTGGTGGATGGCGCGGTGCTGCTGGCTCCATTCCTCAAGCACAATGCGTCTACCACGCGGCAGGCGTCTGGCGGTTGGGCGACGGTGCGGCTGAAGCGGTTGATCGGGCTGTCGATCTTGAATGCTTTCGGGATCACGGGGCTGAATGACAGGGTCGTCATCCAGTTCGCCATGCCGCAGCAGGTGTTGGACGGCCCCTTGGGCGATACGGCGACGATGTCCTATAGCTACCGGTTGAACACTGGTTTCGCCCCCCGGTCGGACTATCTCAAGGACGTGGCCAAACTGCCCCGCTTTGTGCTGATCGCCGGGGCAGACGATGGCGCGTTTTATGCAGACCGGTACGAGGAAACGATGGCAGCGGTAACCGACAAGGGCGACTATGTAATTGTGCCGGGTGTGGGCCATCTGGGCATTGTCGATGCGCCCGCGACAGCAGACGCGGTAGCGGAGTTCCTGCGTGGCATTTGACACGGATCTGACCGCCTGTGCGCAGCTCGTCGAGCGGACCGACCCGCTGCGGTTTCGCGCGGCCATGGCCGCCCCTGTGGCAGCGCGGCGCGTCTTGTTCCCGCTTTATGCTTTCAATATCGAAGTCGCGCGTGCGCCGTGGGTGACGCAAGAGGCGATGATTGCCGAGATGCGGTTGCAATGGTGGCGCGACGTTTGCGAAGAGATCGAACAGGGCAGGCCGGTACGCCGTCATGAGGTTGCCACGCCCCTGGCCACCGCGATCACGCCAGACAATGCCAAGCTGTTGGATGAACTGGTCGCGGCGCGGCGCTGGGATATCTACCGCGACGCATTCGAGGACGAAGCGCATTTCGACCGCTATATTGACCAGACGACGGGCCATCTGATGTGGGTGGCGGCGCGGTCATTGGGGCCGGCGGATCAGTCCGTTGTGCGGGATGCAGCCTTTGGCGCGGGCGTGGCTGCGTGGCTGCACGCGATCCCGCAGCTGGTGGAACAGGGCCGGGTGCCCCTTTTGGATGGCACAGATGCGGGCGTGGCGGCTTTGGCGCATCGTGCACTTGACAGGGTGCAGCGCGCAAGGGCGCAGCGCCGCACGATTTCGCCCGCAGCACGCCCCGCAATGTTCAGTATCGGCGCAAGCGATCGGGTGCTTCGCGCGGCGATTGCAGCGCCGGGGCGCGTGGCAGAGGGTACTTTGCCGGAAATGAACCGGTTCAATCTTGCCTGGCGCGCGTTTTCAGGACGCTGGTAGCGTGGCGGGGGCGCTAGGCCGTCACGGGCCGTTGCCGCAGCACCAGCCAGATCAGCGCGCCACCGGACAGAACCAGAAACGGGATCATCGCGATATTGACGGCGGCCCAGCCTTCGACGGGGTTGCCGCCGGAGCAGTTCATCAAACCGCCGCTGGCCAGCGAGGCAAACGTCACGCCGCCAAACACAAGCAGATCGTTCAACCCCTGCATCCGTCCGCGTTCATGCGGTGCATGTGCCCCCGCCAGCATCGATGTGGCCCCGATGAAACCGAAGTTCCAGCCGATGCCCAGCAAAATAAGCGAGATATAGAAATTCCCCAGATCCACCCCTTGCAGGGCCACAACCCCCGCGACGGCCAGGATCGCGATACCAAGGCCCATGATCTTTTCGACACCGAACCGCGCAATCATATGGCCGGTTACAAAAGACGGCGCGTACATCGCCAGCACATGCCCGGTCACGACATGTGACGCGTCGATGATGTCATAGCCGCAGCCCACAACCGCCAGCGGGGTTGATGTCATCACAAGGTTCATCAGCGCATAGGATACCATGCCGCAGATCACCGCCACCGCGATGCGCGGCGTCTTCAAAAGTTCCATCCGCGAGCGGCCCCTTGGCGCATCCACGGCCGGCACGGGCGGCTTGGGGATGCGCAGGAAGGCGAACAACACCATGCCAAAGAGATTGAGCGCAATCGCCGCCAGATAGACCGGAAAGAACCGCATGACGGTGGCATCGCCATTTGAACCGGTCAAAAAGCCCACCAACTGCGGCCCGATCACCGCCGAGATCAATCCTCCGGCCATCACATAGGAGATCGCCTTGGGCCGGAATGCATCCGACGCGGTGTCAGTCGCGGCAAAGCGGAAAAAACCTTGCGAGGACATGTAGATGCCCATCAGGTAACTGCCCATCAGGAACACCCAGAAGTTCTGTAGCGTTAGCGCATAGGCACAAAGCGCCGCACCCGCCATCCCGCCGAAAGCGCCGGTGATAAAGCCCGCCCTCCGCCCGAATTTCTGCATCACCCCTGAAAGCCAGGGGGCCGTGGTCATCGATCCGAACACGATCATCGAGATCGGCAGGGTCGCAAGGCAGACGTTGGGCGAAAGCTGCTGCCCCGCCAATCCGCCGATCACGAAATACATCGGCATCTGACTGCCAAGGAAAGCCTGCGCTGTCACCAGAACGGCCACGTTGCGCTTGGCGCGGGTATCATCAATCATATGCATGGAGTTTGCGTAAACTCAGGCTTGCGGAACGGCAAGACCCCTTGCAACGCCGCCTTGCCTGACGGATCATTCAACCATGATCCAAGCGCCCCACATTCTGCTGATCGCAGGCAGCGCCGAAGCCCACGGTATTGCCGCCGGGTTAGCGCAAACATCTCAAAAATCGCAGGCGATCCTGCGCCGGCCCGAGCGCAGCTTCGGACCGCTTGCGGTGCCCGCGCGGGTCTGGTCACCGGCGTCGGGGGACGAGATGAAAAAATTTTTGGTCGATGAAGAAATCACAGTGATCTGCGACGCGGGCCACGGGTTTGATTCTGAGATCTCTGATCTGGCGTCGACGGCGGCGGCGGATCTGGCGCTGCCCTATGCCCGGATCGTGCGCCCCCCTTGGCCGATCACCCCCCCGGCAGAGCGGGCCGCCACAATCGCCCAGGCCGCCGCGATGATCAGGCCCGGTGCGCGGGTCTTTGCGGCGACGGGGCGCGGCACTATTGATGCCTTCGCGCCGTTTTGCGGCGACACGCTGTTCTTGCGCCAGACCAGCCGCCTGTCGCGCAGCCCGCTGGCCGATTTCGTGCAGCCCGTCTATGGCACGCCACCGTTTTCGCGGCGTCAGGAAATGGCCCTGTTTCACGAACTGAACATCGACACGCTGATCTGTCGCAACGTGGGGGGCAAAAACAGTCGCCCCAAGCTGGACGCGGCTTTGCGCATCGGTTTGCGGGCAATCGTGATCGACCGGCCAGCGCCCCCGGCGGACGTGCCGCATCTGGCGACCGCAGCCGACGCACTGGAGTGGCTGGGCATGGCATGAGCGTGGGGCGGATCATCATGAGGGACGCGGATGTGGCAGAAGGCGCTGCGTGGCTTGCGCAGCGCTGCCCCCGCATCGCCACCGCGCTGGAACAGACCGGCCCGCTGCCACTGCGCCTGCGCGACGACGGCTTTGATGCCCTGATCGGAGCGATCATCAGCCAGCAGGTCTCGGTCGCCTCTGCCAACGCGATGCGCGCTAAAATGGACGCACGCGGCCTGACCCACGAAGCCGCTATTCTGGCCGCAGGAGAGACCGGTCTGCGCGAGGCCGGGCTTAGCCGGCAGAAGATCCGCTACGCCCTGGCGCTGGCGAACGCCGGGGTTGACTATGCCGCCTTGCGCCACGCGGATGACGACACGGTGATCAAGACGTTGACGGCACTTCCCGGCGTCGGGCTTTGGACAGCGCAGATCTATGCGATGTTTTCGCTTGGGCGTGCCGATGTGTTGCCCCAAGGCGATCTGGCCTTGCAAGAGGCCGCAAGGATCCTGTTTGATCTGCCACAGCGGCCCACGCCGAAACAGCTTGCCGCGATGGCCGAAAACTGGTCGCCTTGGCGGTCGGTTGCAGCCCGGGCGCTGTTTTCGTACTACAGGGTGGCAACGCAACGGGAAGGGATCACATGACACGGGTATTGAACGCGGAACGCAAAGAGCCCGTTTCGGGGGAAACACGGTCTGCCGTGGTGTTCCTGCATGGGTACGGGGCCAACGGTGCCGATCTTCTGGGGCTGGCTGACCCTTTGGGGGAACACCTGCCCGATACGCTTTTCGTGGCACCCGATGCGCCCGAAGCCTGCGCAGGCGCACCGATGGGCTTTCAGTGGTTTCCGATCCCCTGGATCGACAATTCCTCTGAAGAAGAGGCCGAGCGCGGCATGATGCAGGCCGTTGATGATCTGAACGCGTTTCTGGATGCACTGATGGTCGACGAAGATCTGCTGCCCGAACAGTTGGTGCTTTTCGGCTTTAGCCAGGGCACGATGATGGCGCTGCATGTCGCTCCCCGCCGCGAGGACGCGGTGGCGGGCGTCGTGGCGTTCTCGGGCCGGTTGCTGTCGCCCGATGCGCTGGCCGATGATGCGATGGTGCGCCCGCCGGTCCTGCTGGTGCACGGTGATTCGGATGATGTGGTGCCCCCGCAATCACTGCCCGAAGCGGCCGAGGCCTTGCAGGAAGCGGGTTGGACGGACGTCTATGCCCACATCATGAAAGGGACGGGCCACGGCATCGCGCCCGATGGCCTGAGCGTTGCACTGGCGTTCATGCGCGACAAACTGGGGCTTTAGGAATTCTGGCGGCGCGTCCATTCGTCGGCAACGTCGCCCATTGTCTTGGCTTCGCCGTTCCTGATCCACGCCATGAATGCGCGATCAAACCTAAAGCCGTCGCCGCATTGCGCCAGCAGGAACCGACGCACATTCTGCGTTGATTTATAGCGCGCCGTGACCGGCGTGTCGCGCTGGATCGGATCTGCGTGCCAGTCAAAATGCATGATCGGGCCTTTGATGCCTATACCGTTTCATCATACTCAGATCTTGCGCTGAAGCATAGGAAATAGACCGCCTGTAAATCCGTCACACATCTGTTACGAAACCGTCCTAACCCTTGAGCGACATCTTGTGGCCAATTGCGACTTGTCAGGCCCGACCCACGAGATATAGTCAATCTATCGGTGGGGCTGGTCCCGCCGGACCGGACGCGGAACGGTAAGGGGCGTGAACGAGATGGACGGCGATTTTAGAACTGAATTCACCCGCAGCCCAGCTGGGCTGAAACACAGACCGGCGCTGGTGCTGAATGCGGATTACAGACCACTGTCGTATTATCCGCTGTCGCTTTGGCCCTGGCAGGATGCGATAAAGGCAAAATGGCTGGACCGCGTTGATATCGTTGCCGAATACGATGACTTTGTGCACAGCCCTTCGATGGAAATCCGAATACCATCGGTCGTCGTGCTGAAAGACTATGTAAAACCCCAAAAGCGCGTGGCCTTCACGCGCTTTAATTTATTTCTGAGGGACGAATTTCGCTGTCAGTATTGCGGTGCCCGCGGTGACCTCACCTTTGACCATGTCGTGCCAAGAGCGTCGGGAGGCATCACCAGCTGGCAAAACGTGGTGGCCGCATGCAGCCCTTGCAACCTGAAGAAAGGGTCCAAGGCGCTGCATCAAACCGGCTTTCACCTGCGCAAACCACCCCGTCAGCCCGGTGCCGAAGAATTGCGCAACATGGGCAGGAAATTTCCGCCCAACCATCTGCACGACAGCTGGATGGACTTTCTCTACTGGGATGCCGAACTTCAGGCCTGATCTGCTCTTCTCTGGCTTTGAAATATCCCGGGGGTCGGGGGGCTGGCCCCCCGCTGCGTGCTGAAAAACCAGACCTCAGATATCCAGATCAACCCAGACTGGCACGTGATCTGACGGCCTGTCGCGTCCGCGCACGTTCTTGTCGATCTGGCAATCGCGCAGCATGTCAGCGACGGTGGGGCTGAGCAGGAAGTGATCGATGCGGATGCCGTTGTTGCGGTTCCACGCCCCTGCCTGATAATCCCAAAAGCTGTAGTGCCCCGGCCCTTGGTTGCGGGCGCGAAACGCATCCGTCAGGCCAAGCGCCACCAGCGTGCGCCATGCGGTGCGCGATTCGATCCGAAACAGGGCATCGTCTCGCCAGGCATCCGGGGTGGCTGCATCTTCGGCCTGGGGAATGATATTGTAGTCACCGGTCATCAAGAATGGGGTTTCTTCGGCCAGCAGGGCCCGCGCACGCGCTTCGAGCCGCGCCATCCAAGCCAGCTTATAGTCATATTTCGGCCCCGGTGCGGGATTGCCGTTGGGCAGATACAGCCCGCAGATCCGCAGCGCGCCTTTGTCGCCCATCACTGTCGCCTCGATATAGCGGGCCTGTTCGTCGCTGTCGTCACCGGGTAGACCGCGCGACACGTCCTCAAGCGGGCGCTTCGACAGGATCGCCACCCCGTTGAAGGATTTCTGCCCGTGGGTTTGTACGTTATAGCCCCGCTCCTCGAACGGCTCCCGCGGGAAGGCATCGTCGACGGATTTGATTTCCTGCAAGACGACCACATCGGGCTGCGCCTCATCCAGCCACAGTGGCAAGGCATCGATCCGCGCCTTGATCCCGTTGATGTTGAACGTCGCGATTTTCATGGCAGGCCCCCTGGAATTCTACCGGCAGCTATCGCGTAAAGCAGGCGGTGGGGCAAGGGTTTCGGATCATTCTTGCGGGGTGATTTGGGTCGCGCGGGCGTCCTTCCTGCGCTGAACCGGGCTTGATGCCCGTCTTTTGGGGCTGTGAATAAAATTCATATTCCCTGTGGACAAACCGGGATTGCCGCATCTTTCGCCCTTACTGGCGGCGACGCCTTATGTGGATAAAACAAGGTCGTTCAAATTGGCGGAAAATTTTGTTTGGAGAAACAACTGATGAGGGCAAATGATTAAGCTGTTGCAACCTAGAGAAGCAATTGAACGAAACTCAGAACCCTAGAAGGGGAACAGTCATGACTGCACTTGCCTATGTTGAAAACCACATACTCGTGGCCGATCTGCCGGATCGTGCCACGCTGCATTGCGGCGGTGGTTGCGCGCTTTTCACCAGCGGTTCCGCGCCGACGGGCGTTGAAATGTCGATGGGCCAGCAAACCGGTCTTTTTACCACCAGTTGTGCGCCATCTGGTGCTCTGATGATGGCGGGTGATCTGGTCGAGCTTTATACGACAAGCTGCTGAACCAGAACGCTTTTGCGTTCTCATCGCCCTGCGCCGGATTGGGCGTGGGGCCCTGACAAACCGGGGTTCTTCCGATGACCAATATCATAGCCATGCGGGCGTCACGCACCCTGGAACAACAGGGCCAGGCCGCCCTGAGTGCGATGTTCGCGGATCAGCGGCGGCTTCGGGGCGACGTGTTCTGGCTCAAGGAAAACGCCGAGTGGCTGGGCATTCTGGCCAGCACTCAGTCCCCGGTACCACCCGAAGTGCTTGCGCCCTTTGAGGCGTTTTACGCGGAATTGCCGACCCAACTGGGGTTTTTTCCGCAGTATTATCGGTTTTTCCTGTCGCTTTGCCTGGATCTTGAGGATCTGGGGATGCCGGGCCAGTCGGGTCAAAGATTGTGCGACTGGGTTGCGGCCCAGGATCTGGCCAAGACAGAGCTGTCGGATCTGCAACGTGCCGAAGCGCAGCGGTTGCTGGCGCGGCGCGGTGCAGACCGGGCTGATCCGGGGCTGAAGGACCGTCTGCACGGATTTATCGAAGCGTCGGGTACCTTCGCGTTGCCAAACAAGAAAGCGGCGTACGAGCTGACGCATATCGTGTTTTACCTGTCAGAATATGGCCGCGTCGACCCGCATTTGGGTGCCGAAGCGATTGCCAGTCTGGAATATGCAGGCCTGCTGGCGTTTCTGGACCAGAATTTCGATCTGTTGGCCGAGATCTGCACCGCACTGCGATTTGCACGCGCACGCCCCAATCTTGTGTGGGAGGACCACGTACAGCGGTTTCACACCGGCTGTCGCATATCGGGGCATAGGGCCAGCCCTTCTGTTCAGGACGGCTATCACGGTTTTCTTGTATCCGGTTGGCTGGCCACGATCGCTGGCCGCAGAGGGTTTTGCCAGCCGGTGCCAGCCGGGCCGGTCGTCGTCGATGCGCCTTTTCAAGTTGCTGGCGCGTTGCGCGATCTTTCGCAGAACCTGTTTGAGATGGGCGCAGGGCGGTCGGGGAACTGGGCGCGCATGCGGCGCGTGTTGTTGCCCGCGATGCCCGCCTGCGGGCGCGACATTGTCGAGGCGGCCGAAAGATCCTGTGATCGGTTCGAGGCGTTTTTTGAAGGGTTTGCGCGGGCCGCCTGCGCTGAAAATGGCGTCACTTTACAGTGACGCCAGCCTCCGGCGGGAGTTTTTTTGGCAAAATGAAGCCTTGGCCGGGATGCTACATCGAGAAGGATGTGCCGCATCCGCACGCACTTGTGGCGTTGGGGTTGTCGATGACAAAACGCGCACCGATCAGTTCTTCGGAGAAATCAATCGTCGCATTTGCCAGAAAGGGCAGGGAAATGCTGTCCACGACGACCTTTTGGCCGCCGCTTTCAAGGATCAGATCATCGTCAGTCGGCGCGTCAAGCGCGATGTCGTACTGAAACCCCGAACATCCGCCACCTTCGACCGCAACGCGCAGGGCTTTGCCATCGGCGGCGGCCCCGATCTCGGCAAGGCGGTCAAAGGCGCGGGGGGTGACTTTGGGGGGCAGGTTCATTTTCGGGCTCCGGTGTGATCGGTTTCCATCTGTCTTGTCTTGCAATATAGAAAGTCACAGGACAGGCCACAAGGACCACAAAGCATGCGCGCTTCTTTTGCCTCTGATCCGGCAGCGACCAGGGGACGGTTGATGCCAGAGGAGGAAAGCACTTTCAGGTCTTGCTTTCAGCGGGATCGCGACCGGATCATTCACGCCAGTGCCTTTCGGCGGCTCAAGCACAAGACGCAGGTTTTTATTGAGCATGAGGGCGATTATTACCGAACGCGGCTGACCCATTCGATTGAGGTGGCGCAGGTTGCGCGCACGATTTCCGGCGCGTTGGGGCTGAATGCGGAGCTGACCGAGGCCGTGGCGCTGGCGCATGATCTGGGGCATCCGCCGTTTGGGCACACCGGCGAAGACGCGCTGCAACTTTTGATGGCCCCTTACGGCGGGTTCGATCACAACGCCCAGGCGATCCGCATCGTCACCCATCTGGAGCGGCATTATGCAGAATTTGACGGTCTTAACCTGACCTGGGAGACGCTTGAGGGGTTGGCCAAGCATAATGGCCCTGTCACGGGCACACTCCCTTGGGCGTTGGAGGCTTATAGCACGCGCCATGATCTGGAGCTTGATACATATGCCAGCGCCGAAGCTCAGGTCGCGGCGATTGCCGATGACGTGGCCTATAACCACCACGATCTGCATGACGGGCTGCGGGCCGAGCTGTTTTCGACCGACGAACTGGCCAACCTGCCCATTCTGGATCGTAACTTTGCCGAGGTGGACCGGCTTTACCCCGGTTTGAATTACTATCGTCGCCGTCACGAGGCGCTGCGGCGGTTTTTTGGCGTTCTGGTTGAGGACGTGATCAACTTTGCCCGTATCCGTCTTGATGAGATGCAGCCGCAGACCGCGACGGATATCCGGATGGCGGGGCGCACGTTGATCCGGTTTTCCGACCCTGTGTTCGAAGATCTCAAGGTCATTCGTGCGTTTTTGTTTGATCGGATGTACCGGGCCCCTTCGGTTGTGGTGATGCGTCGGCAGGTCACGCAGGTGGTCGAGGATCTTTTCCCCTATTTTCGCGCCCATCCCGACCAGTTACCCAAGCAATGGCGCAAGGATGTCGAAGAGGCGCAGGGTGATACTGCGCTTGCGCGGATCGTCAGCGACTATATCTCGGGGATGACAGACCGGTTTGCCATTCAGGAACATGAAAGGCTGATCGGGGGCGGGCTGGCCGGCACGGTGGCCTATGGGACGAACCGCCCTTGATTGATCCTGCATTTTCAGGTGATACACAGGCCCAGGACGAAGGATGCCCCAGATGAACCTATTTTCCGATATTCGCACGCTTGTGCTGTCCACGCTGGATGCGCTGGTCGCTGAAAGGTTTCTGCCCGACGGCCTGAGCTTTGATGCGATCACGGTAGATCCGCCGCGTGACGCAGCACATGGTGATATGGCAACCAACGCCGCGATGGTGCTGGCCAAGCCCGCCGGTATCAAGCCGCGCGAGATTGCCGACAAGCTGGCCGCAAGGCTGGCCGAAGATCCACGGATCACTCAGGCTGACGTGGCAGGGCCGGGGTTCCTGAACCTGCGGCTTGCGCCTGATGTGTGGCAGGGCGTCGTGGGCGCGGTGCTGGCGCAAGGCACGCAGTTCGGGCGTGGCGATCTGGGACGGGGCAAGAAGGTGAACGTCGAATATGTATCGGCCAACCCGACGGGGCCGCTGCATGTGGGCCACACGAGGGGCGCTGTTTTTGGCGATGCGCTGGCGTCTTTGCTGGATTTTGCGGGCTTTGATGTGACACGCGAATACTACATCAACGATGGTGGTGCTCAGGTCGATGTTCTGGCCCGGTCCGTCTATCTGCGCTATCTCGAGGCACACGGGCAGGAGGTTGCATTTCCTGATGGCACCTATCCCGGCGATTACCTGATTGATGTGGGCGAGGCGCTGAAGGCCAGGGTTGGCACGCAATATGTTGATCAGCCTGAAGACGTTTGGCTGGAGGAAGTGCGCAATTTCGCCACCGACGAGATGATGAAGCTGATCCGCGCGGATCTTGCGTCGCTGGGTGTCGAGATGGATGTGTTTTTCTCGGAAAAGTCGCTTTATGGCACGGGCCGGATCGAAGCCGCGATTGAAGATCTGAAATCCAGAGGCTTGATCTATCAAGGCGTACTGGAGCCGCCCAAGGGCAAGCTGCCCGAGGATTGGGAGCCGCGCGAGCAGACCTTGTTCAAATCGACCGCGCATGGCGATGACGTGGACAGGCCGGTATGAAGTCTGACGGCGGCTGGACCTATTTCGCGCCTGATATCGCCTATCACTATGACAAGGTGCAGCGCGGCTTTGATATGCTGATCGACGTCTTCGGTGCCGATCATGGTGGCTATGTCAAGCGGATGAAGGCCGCCGTGTCAGCGTTGTCGGGGGGCACCGTGCCGCTGGATATCAAGCTCACGCAGTTGGTGAAGCTGTTCATGGACGGCAAGGAATTCAAGATGTCCAAGCGGGCAGGCACCTTTGTGACCCTGCGCGATGTGGTGGATCAGGTGGGGTCGGACGTGACCCGGTTTGTCATGCTGACGCGCAAGAATGATGCGATGCTTGATTTCGACTTTGCCAAGGTCCTGGAACAGTCGCGTGAAAATCCGGTATTTTACGTGCAATATGCCCATGCGCGGGTCAAATCCGTCATGCGTAAAGCCGAAGAAGCAGGGGTTGCCGTCGATGATGCCACATTGCAGAACGCCGATCTGACGCTGCTTGACAATGAGGTGGAGCTGAAGCTGGCCGGCAAGCTGGCCGAATGGCCCCGTCTGGTAGAGACCGCGGCGCGCAGCAATGAACCCCACCGCGTTGCGTTCTTTTTGTACGAACTTGCGGGGGACTTTCACGGCTTGTGGAACCGGGGCAACGATGACACTTCATTGCGCTTCTTGCAGGACGATGCGGGCGTGTCGCAGGCGAAAATCGCCCTCGCGCGGGCCACGGCGATTGTAATTGCCTCAGGTCTTGGTATTCTTGGCGTTACACCAGCGGAAGAGATGCGCTAAACGCACGTCCGCCTGACAGGCACTTTCAAAAACAAGCCCTCCACCGAGCAAAAGAGTGGCGGGCAGTGAGGCAGAGATGGCAGATTACACGTCCTTCCCCGGGACCGGGGGGTATTCCTTTGAATCCGATGGGGCGATGGGCCCCGAAGCAGCGCCCAAGGTCATGACAAAGCTCGCAAATTCTGCGGGAGCCTTGATGTCGATTGCATTGGTGATCGGTATCGGTGTCTGGGGCTACAAGCTGGTCATGCGGGATGTCAGCGGCATCCCCGATTGTGCGTGCGGCTGAGGGGGATATGCGTGTGCGCCCTGATAAACCCGGTGGCCAGCTGGCGCAAAATCAGGGTCTTTCGGTCAATGCGGTGGCGTCCGACGGCACGGCCAGCCATCTGGCGGATCAGGTCATTCTGGCACCGAAACCACTGGGTCTCGACGCCGAGGATACGCCCATGCACGCGCAAAAAGTTGCATCCGTGCCACAGGTAGAAACGACCGAACCGCAGGTTGCGGCGGCCCCGGTTGCCGGAGCATCCGAGGCGCTGGAATTGGGGGATGTCGCGGGGCTGGTTGCACAGCTGACAGACGGGATGACCCCGCTGGAAGAAGACGAAACGGCGCTTGAACCGATCAAGGCAAGCGTCGCACTTGATGCCGACACGCTTGAGATGGCCGTGTCAAACGCCGTGGCGGTCGCAATGGTCGAGGAACCCGGCGTGCGTGCATCCTTGCGCCCCAAAGAGCGGCCCGCACTGCGTGCCATGGTCACGAAGGCATCGTTCGCGGCAGAGCCAAGCCTTTCCGAGGTCAAAGAAATGTCTGCGGCAAGCCTGCCCGCCGGCACCCGGCTGGTGCAATTGGGTGCCTTCGATTCGCCCGACATCGCGCGGGCCCAGTGGGACGCGCTTTATGGCCGTTTCGGTGACTACCTTGAGGGCAAGGCGCGCATCGTGCAAGAGGCCAGCAGCGGCGGACGCACCTTCTACCGGCTGCGGGCAGAAGGTTTTGCGGATATTGCCGAAGCAAGGCGCTTTTGCGCGGCGCTGGTGGCAGAAAACGCCGATTGCATCCCTGTCGTCAGCCGCTGATGCGCTTTGGGGCGACCATTCTGGATGCGCAGGGTCTGCGGTTGACGCCGCAGGAAAAGGCGTTGTTCCGTGCAGTAAGACCCTTTGGATTTATCCTGTTCGCCCGCAATATCGAAACCCCCGATCAGGTCCGCGCCCTGTGTGACGAACTGCGCGAGGCGGCAGGGCATCACGCGATCATCACCATCGATCAGGAAGGCGGCCGCGTGCAACGGTTGCGCGGCCCTGTTTGGCGCGACTGGACCGCCCCGCTTGACTTTGTACGGTCGGCGGGCCGCCACGCGGCAGAGGCGATGTATCTGCGATACCGCCTGATCGCGCACGAGCTTTACCAGTTGGGTATCGACAGCAACTGCGCACCCATGGTCGATGTTGCCAGCGATCAGACCCATGATTTTCTGCGCAACCGTTGCTATGGCACAGATCCGGGGCAGGTGGCGGCACTGGGGCGTGCCGCGGCGGATGGTATGTTGGCGGGCGGCGTGTTGCCGGTGGTCAAGCATATGCCGGGTCATGGCCGCGCGACGATGGACAGCCACTTTGATCTGCCCCTGATCCGGGCCGCACAGACCGATCTTTCGGCGCATGATTTTGCGCCCTTCCGGGCGCTTGCCGATCTCCCGATGGGCATGACTGCGCATCTGGTATACGAGGCGCTGGATTCGCGTCCCGCCACGCTGTCTCCGGTGATGATGCAGTTGATCCGCGAGGACATCGGATTTGATAATCTGATCATGACCGACGATATTTCGATGAAAGCGCTTGCGGGGTCTGTCGACCGGATTGCCAGTGACGCGCTTGCGGCGGGCTGTGACGTGGTGTTGTTGTGTAATGCCCCGCTGGAGGACCGCAAAGCGGTGGCCGATGCTGCGGGCGAAATGGACGCGGCGGCACATGTACGGGCCAAACGGGCCTTGGCTGCGCGCCGCATACCCGATGATATTGACATTTCCGCCCTGACTGCAAAGCTTGCGTCACTTTTGGGCGGGGATCTGCATGGCTGACACTCTTTTTGAAGAAGACCAGACATCGGTCGCCGAAAGGCTGGCCGCCGAGGCGCTGATTATCGATGTGGACGGGTTTGAGGGCCCACTGGATGTGCTGCTGACGCTTAGCCGGACGCAAAAGGTTGATCTGCGCAAGATATCCGTGCTGCAACTGGCGCGGCAATATCTTTTGTTCGTGGAAAAGGCCAAGGCGCTGCGTCTGGAACTGGCTGCCGACTATCTGGTGATGGCCGCGTGGCTGGCGTTTTTGAAATCCCGCCTGCTGCTGCCGCCCGATCCAACGGAAGAGGGCCCCTCGGGCGAAGAGCTTGCCGCACATTTGGCGTTTCAGCTGGAGCGGTTGCAGGCGATGCGGGATGCAGCGGCGCGGCTGATGGCACGCGACCAGTTGGGGCGTGATTTTTTCGCGCGCGGTCAGACTCACGAGGTGCAGCGCACCCGCCGTGTGACCTATACGGCGGGGCTTTTGGATCTGATGCAGGCCTATGCCCGGATCCGAACCCGCGATGATTTTCGCCCCTTTGTGATGGACCGCGAAAAGGTGTTCACGATGGAACAGGCGCTGGACCGGATGCGCAAGTTGATTGGATTTGCAGGCGATTGGTCAGAGCTGACAAGCTATCTTCCCGAAGGCTGGGAAAGTGATCCCGTCAAGCGCCGCTCTGCCACGGCTGCTACGTTCGCGGCTTCGCTGGAGCTGGTCAAGGAGGGGCATCTTGAGATCCGGCAGTCCGGTTTGTTCGCGCCCATCCAGCTGCGCAAAAGGGATGAAGGGCGTGGTTGAAGCAACGGATATCAAAGAAGAAAGCCTTTTTGAGGCTCCTCCGATGGCCGAGCAGGAACGCATGATCGAAGCGATCCTTTTCGCCACATCAGAGCCGATCACCCTGCGCGAAATCGAGGTGCGGCTGCCCCATGGCTGCGACGCGGCCGAGGCCGTGGTCCACCTGCGCAAACGCTATGACGGGCGCGGGGTACAGGTTGTCAGGATCGGCGATGCCTATGCGATGCGCACCGCGTCTGATCTGGGCTATCTCATGCAAAAGGAAACAGTCGAGGTGCGCAAACTGTCGCGTGCCGCGATCGAAACATTGGCGATCATCGCCTACCATCAGCCCGCCACCCGCGCTGAAATCGAGGAAATTCGCGGCGTATCAGTGTCGCGCGGGACCATTGACCAGCTGCTTGAACTGGACTGGATCCGCTTTGGACGCCGAAAGATGACGCCCGGCAGGCCTGTGACCTTTGTGGTCACGCAAGGGTTTTTGTCCCATTTCGGGCTGGAAAGCCCGCGTGATCTGCCCGGACTGAAAGAACTTCGGTCGGCCGGGTTGCTGGAAAACCGACCTGCATTTGGTGCGCCCCCCATCATGGGGGCGGAGGACGACGACGAGGGATCGGTCGAAGGACAAAGCGAGTTGTTCGAGGACTGAGTCCAATGCGGCCGGCCAGAGCCTGAAAATCGCCGCATTGATCCTTATATTGAAGGTCAGAGGCAAGTTTGGCGCAAGACAGCGAAGGTGAAGCATGAACCAGATTATCAATATGATCCTCCGCCGCGTCATGGGGCAGCTGATCAACAGGGGCGTCAGTTTCGGTTTTGATCAGGCGTCAAGGATCGGCAAGGGCAAGCGGGGTGGTGTCGCCAGCCCTGATGTCACGCCGCAAGAAGAGGCGCGACGGGCGCGCACCGCGCAAGCACAGGGCAAGCAGGCGCAAAAGATGATCAGAACACTACGGCGGCTTGGCAGGTTTTAAGACGGTGTAGGGGGCGCTGCCCCCCGCCCTGACGGGCACCCCCCGGGATATTTAAGAGCCAGAGAAGACCATTAGCCATTGCCTTTTGACGCTTGTGAAGGCGCGCGAAAGTGTTTGCTGAGCTTGAGGCCCTGACCCTGATAGTTGGACGCGATGCCGGCACCGTAAAGCTGCGTCGGGACTTGCGCCATTTTTTCATAGACAAGGCGGCCAACGATCTGGCCATGTTCAAGCACGAAGGGTGCCTCATGGCAGCGGACCTCAAGCACCCCGCGTGAGCCTGTACCGCCTGCGGCGTGGTGGCCGAACCCGGGATCGAAAAAGCCTGCGTAATGAACGCGAAATTCGCCCACCATTGCAAGATAGGGGGCCATTTCTGCTGCGTATTCGGGCGGTATCGTCACGGCTTCGCGGCTGACGAGGATGTAGAAAGCCCCTGGATCAAGAATGATCTGGCCGTTTTCGCTGTGCACTTCTTCCCAATACGCAGCAGGGCTGTAGTGGCCGATATTGTCCAGATCGATCACGCCGGTGTGGGGTTTCGCGCGGTATCCCACCAGCGTTGTGCCCGGCAGCCGCAGATCGACGGAAAAGCCCAACCCGTCGTCAATCACCGCGATGCCGTCCACCAGCGGGGTTTGCGCGTGCAGGGCGCGCAAGGCGGCGTCATTGAGCGGGGCGTCGCCGGTTGAAAAACGGATCTGGTTGAGGCGCATCCCCGGACGCACCAGCACTGAAAACGAGCGGGGGCAGATTTCCGCGTAGAGCGGGCCGTGATAGCCGGGGCCAACGCGGTCAAATTCGGTACCGCCGTCGGTGATTGTACGGGTCAACAGATCAAGCCTGCCGGTCGAGCTTTTGGCATTGGCCACCGCCGAGATCGTATCGGGCAAGGCAAGGCTTTCCATCAGGGGCACGACGTAGACGCACCCCTTTTCCAGAACGGCCCCGTTGCTGAGATCCACGCGGTGCATCTCGAATTCGGCCAGACGGTCAGATACTTTGGCCCCGTGCCCGGCCAGGAATGATGCCCGGACGCGGTAGGCCACCGTGCCTAGGCGCAGATCCAGGCTGGCCGGTTGGATCTGTGCGGGGTCCACGGGGGTCGTGCCGGTGATCTGCGCAGCCGCGATCATGGCGCTGATCTGTTGGTTGGGAAGGACACCGCCCTTGGGTTGATGGGTCACAAGCTGGGCCTTTCACATGCAAACGCCCGCACCGGTCAGGGCGCGGGCGTTTGTTTTATGTCGGTTGGTCGGGCTAGCAGGACTCGAACCTGCGACCTTCCGTCCCCCAGACGGACGCGCTACCAGGCTGCGCCATAGCCCGACATGAGGCGTTTCATACCTGATAATCCCACGTGCGCAAGGGGGAATTGCCGCAAACCGCATACGGTTTTCAGTCTTTCGCCGCAGGTCTGGGAGTCGAGGACATGGATTCGCGCAACGCTGCCAGGCGGGCCAGCAAAGGGGCGACGTTTCTGACCTGTGAAGCCGTGAGGGTTGTGCACAATGTTGCCGCCGAGAGGGCGCTTGGCGCGGCTGGAATATCGGCTTCGGCAACGAAAGGTGGCAGATCGACGATGCTTGGCTTTGGCGGCGCAGGGGCGGGGGTTTCAGTCGCCTCAGGGCTTGGCGTGTTGTCGCTTGGCCTTGGGTCCGGCTGCGACATGGGTTGGCGCAGGAAGGTAGGAAGCTCTTCACGTTGTTCTTCGGGGTCTTCAGGTGCGGTTTCAGGCTGGGGTTCAGCTTCAATGTCAGCCGCAGCTTTGTCGTCAGGTTCGGATGCCGGGGCACGGTTTGGTGCAGGAGCATCTTCCGGGGCCGGTTCTTTTGAAGACGGATCGTCCTGAGCCTGATCCACTTTCGGCGTGTCCTCAGCGGCAGGAACGGTGGGTTCGGTCCCCTTGACTGCATCGGTCTGCGCCGACGGGGCGGTTTGTTCTGCCGGTGGGGCATCGGGGGTAGCCAGCGGCGCGGGATCCTGCGGGGCAGGAGCCACAGGTTCAGGCGACTGATCTTGCCCGGGTGCATTTTCCTGATCGGCGGCGGCAGGGCGTGGGGCGTCGAACGGCAGCACCACGTTCTCGCGCGGGGGCGTTGCTGCGGATTCGCGCGTTGCTTCGGCCATGTCGATGGTATCGTGCGCGTCGGTGGTCAAACCTGCTTGATCCAGATCATCCAACGGCTCGGACAGCGATGCGACATGGTTCATGCCTTCTTCGCGTAAAATTTTCTGCACGCCTTTGATGGTCAGGCCATCTTCATGAAGCAGACGCTTGATGCCGCCAAGCAAAAGCATGTCGTTGGGGCGGTAATAGCGCCGGCCCCCCGCACGCTTGATCGGCTTCACCTGCGTGAACTTGCTTTCCCAGAATCGCAGCACGTGGGCCTGAATCTCAAGCCAGTCCGCGACCTCCGAGATGGTTCTGAACGCATCCGCCGACTTGGACATCAGATCAACGCTTGTTGCCGTCTGCGACCCGGTCTTTCATAAGATGAGAGGGCCGGAAGGTCAGAACACGGCGCGGGTTAATCGGCACTTCTTCACCCGTTTTCGGATTTCGCCCGACACGCGCGGATTTCCCGCGCACCGAGAATGTACCAAAAGACGAGATCTTGACCTGCTCACCCTCTACCAAGGCGTCGGACATATGATCAAGTACGCTTTCAACCAGCTGCGCGCTTTCGTTGCGGGACAAACCCACCTCCCGAAACACCGCTTCGCTTAAATCCATTCGGGTCAACGTTTTGTCGGCCATCACATCCCCCATTATCTTTAGAGACCATAAGCTGCCGGGTTTTCCCGTGTCAACAACTATGGAGTGTAACGTTCTGTTTGCGCAAAGAAAAGCTGATCTACCAGCGCAGGACGACTGCGCCCCATGCCAGACCGCCGCCAATTGCTTCGGTCACAAGAAGGTCACCCTTTTTGATCTGGCCGCGTTCCTGACCCACCGAAAGCGCCAGCGGAATGGACGCTGCCGAGGTGTTTCCGTGGTCCTGAACGGTGACGACAACCTGGTCCATCGGCAGGTTCAGCTTTTTGGCAGTGCCTTGAATAATACGGATATTTGCCTGATGCGGCACGACCCAATCGACATCGTCGGACGTTACACCGGCCCGCTCCATCGCGGTGGTCGCCGTGGCGGCCAGTTTTTCTACCGCATGGCGAAATACCTGATTGCCCTGCATCCGCAAAAAACCGGTGCTGCCAGTGCTGACGCCGCCGTCGACATAAAGCAGATCGCGGTAGCGGCCATCGGAATTCAGATCGGTCGACAAGATCCCACGGTCGGACGGTGTGCCCGTACCCTCTTGCGCTTCAAGAAGCAGGGCCCCGGCGCCATCCCCAAAAAGCACGCTGGTGCTGCGGTCGGTCCAGTCCATGATTTTGCTGAAGGTTTCAGAACCAATGACCAGTACGCGCTTGGCCTGTCCTGAAACGATCAGGGCATTGGCATTGGACAGCGCAAAGATGAACCCTGCGCACACCGCCTGCACGTCGTAGGCAAAGCCGGTTTCCATACCAAGCTGGGCCTGCACCATCGTTGCGGCAGAAGGAAATGTCAGATCGGCGGTGGAGGTGGCCAGGATGATCGCATCAAGATCGGCGGCAACTTTCCCTGCGTCTTTCAGGGCGGCGAGCGCCGCTGCCGTGGCCATTGTCGATGTGGTTTCGCCTTCGGACACGAAATGGCGCCGTTCGATCCCCGACCGCGAACGAATCCATTCATCATTCGTGTCGATTCTGCCTTCGAACTCAGCATTTTCGACGACACGCTCCGGCAGATAATGCCCTGCGCCAATCACCACTGCCCGGATAGTCATTCTTCGGTCTCTTTCACCGGCAACGCCGCCGCAACACGGGCTGCAAGCCGATTTGTAAATTCGCTTTCCGCCAGACGTGCTGCCAGTTTTATGGCTGAAGATACGCCGGTTGCGTCGGCTGCGCCATGAGATTTCACGACCGTGCCGTTCAGCCCCAGAAATACACCGCCGTTCACCCGGCGCGGGTCAAAGCGTTTGCTGACACGGCGCAATGACGTATAGGCCATCACCGACGCCATCCGCGACCAGACCGAGTTCTTGAACGCCTGGCGCAGGCCGTTGCCGATCAGCGTGGCGGTGCCTTCGCCGGTTTTGATCGCAATATTTCCGGTGAACCCATCGGTAACAACCACATCGCAGCGGTTGCCAGAAATGTCGCCGCCTTCGACAAAGCCGACAAATTCAAACTCGGCCTCGTCGGCGGCATCCCGAATCAGCTCGTAGGCTTCCTTAAGCTCGGTACGTCCCTTGTGTTCTTCGGTGCCCACATTCAGCAGGCCGACGCGGGGCCGTTTGATATCCATCCCGTTGCGGGCGTAGGAATTGCCCATCAACGCATAGCGCAGCAGATCATCCGCGTCAGCGCGCACATCGGCCCCGACATCCAGCATGACGTTGAAGCCCTGCTGGCTGCTTGACGGGTATAGGACCGCGATGGCTGGCCGGTTCACGCCGGGCAGTTTTTTCAGGCGGATCATGGACAGCGCCATCAATGCGCCGGTGTTGCCACAGCTGACGGCAACCGATGCCTCGCCAGTGCGCACGGATTCGATCGCAGACCACATCGAGGTGTTCTTGCCATTGCGCACGACGTTGCTGGGCTTGTCATCCATTGTGACGACATCCTTGGCGTCACGAATGACGCAGCGCCCCTTCAGCTCGGGACGTTTTGACACCAGCGGCTCAAGCGTGGCTTCGGGGCCATGCAGCACAAAGCTGATATCGGGGTTCTTCGAGGCAGAAGCACAGCACCCGGCAACAACAATTGCCGGGCCCTGATCGCCCCCCATCGCATCTACTGAAATGAGAGTACGCTTAGCCTTCGCGGTAGTCTGATCGGGCGGGACCGTCATCTTTTGCGAAGCCTCATTTGAACTGTGGGTAACGGAACCAGCTTACGCCGCGTCTTCGTCGAGATCGATCTCTTCGTTCAACGCGATGACTTCGTTGTCATCGTAGTGGCCGCACGCTGCGCAAATATGGTGGGGGCGCTTCAGCTCACCACAGTTTGGGCATTCGTTGGGGTTCGCCGCAGACAGCGAATCGTGGGCGCGACGGTTATTGCGGCGCGATTTGGAAACTTTATTCTGTTGGACAGCCATGTCTGGTGCCTTTGCCTTCGGGGTCGTTCAGCGGCATGCAGCCAAAGACGACCGTGTTTCAGATCAACTCCCGGTTTGGGCGTGACGTGCGTTTAGGCCTAAGCCTATCCGATGTCCAACCTTAATTGGGGTGAGTTGCGCAAAATACTGCGAAACCTTGCCGATGCAACCCCGTTTTCCCGTGAAAAGGGCGCAAGCCTAGTCTTTCTTGTCGTCCAGCTTTTCACGCAGGTCTTTCAGCCCCGCAAACGGGCGTGCATCCTGATCGGTCATCGGGGAGTCGCCCGGTTTGGTATAGACCATTTGACCCAGTTCAGCGCCATCAGCGCGGGGATATTCAGGCACCTCAAGCGCCAAGGCCTCGATCATCACCGCAGCGGGGTCGATCCACGCCCCCAGCGGGTCGGATTTGTCATCCTCGGGCATTTCGGCTTCCGGTTCTTCGGGCTCCACGTAATCTTTGATGAAAAGCCGCGTGATATCGGTGTCGATGCGGGTCATCACGGGCTCTAGCGTGACAACGCAGGGCTGTACAACGGTTGCCCCCAGTCGTCCTTGCAGTTGCCAATCCGTTTGTCCCAGGGCCGAAAGCGTGCCCTGAAAAGATAATTTTCGCAGGGAGGAAAGGCCAAGGTCCTGGGCAATCTGGCGCATCTGTTCAGCGTCCGGCCGTAAGGAAAAGGGGGTTTGCGCGTTTTGTGGCAGTTCTGCGACGCGCAATGCGGTAGGGCTTGGGGGCGTGCGAGACATGATGTTGTGCTTTCGTTTCTTGAACCATGGGGCGTGCTTGGTGTATGCGAGATAAAAGCCATGATCCCCAAGGGCAAGAGGGCACCAAGAATGCGTCACAATCGTTGCGTCACGAAAATGCTGCTGGCGGCCACAGTTCTGGGGGCCGGTCTGACGCTTGGGGCATGTACGCCACTGTACGAAAACCACGGCTATATCCCGCCGCAGGAAGATCTCGACAAAATCACGATCGGCACTGATACCCGTGACAGTATCGCTGAGACGGTTGGCGTGCCTTCCGCAGGGGGCCTGCTGACAAATTCCGGCTATTACTATGTAAAGTCGCGCAGCCGTGCGGTGGGCTTTCTAGCCCCCAAAGAAGTCGAGCGCGAGGTCGTCGCTGTCAGCTTTAACGCAAGCGGTGTGGTCGATAACGTAGAGCGGTTCGGGCTTGAACGCGGCAATGTAATCACGCTTGACCGGCGCGTCACCAGCTCTGCTGTTAGCAATAAATCCTTTATTCGTCAGTTGCTGGGCAATATCGGTCAATTCAATCCGGCAGCGATCGCGGGCTAAAATGACCTGTCCTTTGACAGGCATGGCCCGGTGCGTGGATGTCCCGGGGCAGGATCAGTGCAGGGCGCGGGGATGATTGATTTTCGGCGCGGCAGGTATCACGCTTTCACGGCGCTGACCGACGCTGATATCCGCAGGGCGCAAAAGCTGCGGGGGCAGTGTTTCGCGGTCGCATCGGGGCACGATGCCGATGCCTTTGATGACGCGCAGCACCATATCCTTGTGCGCGATCTGCGCAGCGATACGTTGGTGTGCTGCTTTCGGCTGCGGCTGTTGCGCGGCCCTGATCTGGGGCAAAGCTATGCGGCACAATTTTACGGGTTGGAAGCGCTGGCCTTTTTCGACGGTCTGATGATGGAATTGGGGCGCTTTTGCGTACTTCCCGACGCGAATGACCCTGAAATCGTGCGCACCGCCTGGGCGGCCCTGACCACGGTGGTCGAGGCGCAGAACATCAAACTTCTGTTTGGCTGCTCGTCGTTTGCAGGCACCAAAGCGCAGGCTTATGAGCACGCGTTCGCCGTTTTGACCGCGCGACACCTGGCCCCGCACTGCTGGCGGCCCTCGGTCAAGGCGCACGATATCGTTCGGTTCGCCGAGCGTATCATGCCCGCGCCCGACCTGAAAAAGGCGATGCTGCACATGCCGCCGCTGTTGCGCACCTATTTGTTGATGGGCGGCTGGGTCAGCGACCATGCTGTGATCGACCGGCAGATGAACACACTGCACGTGTTCACAGGCCTTGAGATCGGGCGCATCCCCGAATCCCGAAGGCGCCTGTTGCGCGGGCTGGTCTGAAAGATTCCATGCCTTCGGCGAGGATTTATTTCCATTTGGAAGCAGGGTCATTGACGCGGGCGCGGCGTGGCGCTAGCTGGCGCTCATGGCACGCGCACCCCTTTTACAAGTGAACGAGATCACGCTGACTTTCGGCGGCGATCCGGTATTCGAAGACATGTCCCTGGTTGTTCAAGCCGGAGACCGGCTGGCGCTGGTGGGGCGAAACGGGTCGGGCAAATCCACGCTGATGAAGGTCATGGCCGGCATCGTCGAGGCGGATAGCGGCGAGGTCATAGTCGGCCCCGGCGTATCGGTCGGCTATATGGAGCAGGATCCGGACCTGAGCGGGTTCGAGACGCTGGGTGATTTTGCAGCACACGGGCTGGACGCGTCCGAGATGTACAAGGTCGAACGCGCGGGCGAAGGGTTGAAGTTTGACCCTGCGCGCCCTGTTTCGACCGCGAGCGGCGGTGAGCGGCGGCGTGCGGCTTTGGCGCGGCTGATGGCATCAGAGCCTGAGCTGATGCTGCTAGACGAGCCTACGAACCATCTGGATATCGAAGCGATCCGCTGGCTGGAAGACGAGCTGAAGACCACCCGGGCCGCGTTTGTCATCATTTCGCACGATAGGGCGTTCCTGCGCGAACTGACCCGCGCGACACTGTGGATCGACCGCGGTGTGACGCGGCGGCAAGAGATTGGCTTTGAAGGGTTCGAGGCCTGGCGCGACCAGATGTGGGAAGAAGAAGACACGCAACGCCACAAGCTGAACCGCAAGATCAAGGCCGAAGCGCGGTGGGCCGTCGAAGGTATCTCGGCGCGGCGCAAGCGCAACCAGGGCCGTGTGCGTGCGTTACAGGATCTGCGGGCCGAACGCGCCAGCCAGATCACACGGCAGGGCACGGCGGCGATGGCGCTTGAGGCGGGGCCAAAATCCGGCCGCAAGGTGGTCGAGGCTGTGGGCATCACGAAGGTCTTTGGCGACAAGACGATTCTGCGCCCCTTTGACATCACGATCCAGCGCGGTGACCGGATTGCACTGGTCGGGCCGAACGGTGTTGGCAAGACCACGCTGCTGAACATGCTGATCGGCAAGGAAGAACCGGACGCGGGCACCATCAAACTGGGCACCAACCTTGAGATCGCGCTGTTCGATCAGGCGCGCGCGCAGTTGGATGGCGACATGTCGCTGTGGGACAGCTTGACCGGCGACCCTGAAATGCGCGTGTCGGGCAAGGCGGATCAGATCCTTGTGCGCGGACAGCCCAAGCATGTTGTGGGCTATCTGAAAGAATTCCTGTTCGACGAGGCGCAGGCGCGGGCCCCCGTGCGGTCATTGTCGGGCGGTGAAAAGGCGCGGCTACTGCTGGCCAAGATCATGGCGCGGTCCAGCAACATGCTGGTGCTTGATGAACCGACCAACGATTTGGACGTGGAAACGCTGGATCTGATGCAGGAACTGCTGTCGACCTATGACGGCACCGTGCTGCTGGTCAGCCACGACCGTGATTTTCTAGACCGGGTCGCCGCCACCACCATCGCGATGGAGGGCGACGGCAAGGCGACGGTCTATGCCGGTGGCTGGACCGACTATCTGGCGCAGCGCCAGCAGGATGATTTTGACCAAAGCGTCGTGGTAAAGTCGAAGCCCGGTGAAAAAAACGAAAAGCCCAAAGCGTCAGCGTCCAAGGGCTTGAGTTTTACCGAAAAGCACCGGCTAGAAGCGCTGCCGGCCGAAATTGCGAGGCTTGAAGCCGAAATCGCCAAGCTGGAAGAACTGATGAGCGATCCGACGCTCTACACCGACAATCCGGTGAAGTTCCAAAAAGCGACCGATGCGCTGGTTCAGCGCAACGAAAAGCTGCAGGATGCCGAGGCTGAGTGGCTGGCGCTTGAGGAGAAGGCGGAAGGCTGAAGGCGTTTTACTTTGGGAAGGGACTTCAAGGGCCGCTATGCGGACAAAGCTGTCGTTTCGCACAAAATAGTTGTCATCCCTTTTTTCCTGTTACGATGAATAGGATCGTCGCTTGTTTTTCTCAGTGGCACCGGAGCAAAGGGAGCAATCATAGTGACCCAATCTTTCGACCGTCTTGTGGAGCGGCAAATACAGAAGGCCATCGCGGAGGGGCAGCTGAGCGGCCTCAAAGGCGAGGGAAAACCGCTTCCCATCAATTCAAGCGAGGCTTTTGTGGACGTGGCGATGGCCGTGGCAGGCCGAATTATGGCTGAAGCAGGCGCACTGCCCGAGGAATTCAAAATCAAAAAGCTGCTGGAAGCGGCGAAGCAGAATTATAGAGATGCGGAAGGAGACGATGCAAAGCGCCTCGCTATGGCCCTGATCGCTGACCTTGAACGGCGCTATAACATCGCAGTGGATGCGCGACGGCGGTTTATGGGGTCATAGCATTATCCCGCCAAGCATCCGCTGAGCAGAATTCCTCATTTGGGGCTCGAAGCGGATCTTACATACGCCCGCACGCAGAGGGCAGGGAACCCCGCCCTCCGTCCCTTATCCCAACTGAACCAGCGCATGCCGCTTTTTACCCGCGCTCAGCTTGATCGGCGAGGCCAAGGCTTCGGCCCCGATCATCATGCCTGCGTCGGTCAAAGGTGCGTCATTGATCCGCGCACCGTTTTCGGTAATCAGGCGCTTGGCCTCTTTGCCGGACGTCGCCAGACCCGATTTAACGATCAACTGGACGACTGAAATTCCGTCTCCAATGTCGTCTGCTGTCAACGTCAGGGTCGGCAGATCGTCACCGACGCCGCCTTTTTCGAACACTTCGCGCGCGGTGGCCTCAGCGGCTTTGGCGGCGTCAGGGCCGTGCAGCAGGGCGGTAACCTCGTTGGCAAGGCGGATCTTGGCCTCGTTGATTTCGGACCCTTGCAATGCGCCCAGACGGTCGCATTCATCAATCGGCAACTCGGTATAAAGCTTGAGGAAGCGGCCCACATCGGCATCCGTGGTGTTGCGCCAGAATTGCCAGAACTCATAGGGCGACAGCATGTCGGGGTTCAGCCAGATGGCACCGGACTGGGATTTGCCCATCTTTTTACCGTCCGAAGTGGTCAGCAGGGGCGATGTCAGCCCGTAGACCTCTGCATCGATCACACGACGCGTCAGGTCGATGCCGTTGACGATATTGCCCCATTGGTCGCTGCCACCCATTTGCAGGATGCAGCCATAGCGGCGATTAAGCTCCATGAAATCATAGGCTTGCAGGATCATGTAATTGAATTCGAGGAACGACAGCGATTGTTCGCGGTCCAGCCGCGACTTGACGCTTTCAAACGACAGCATCCGGTTGATCGAAAAATGCCGCCCGATGTCGCGCAGAAAATCGAGGTAGTTCAAGCCGTCCAGCCATTCCGCGTTGTTGATCATCTGCGCGGCACTTTCTTGCCCTACCGCTTCGCTGCTTGAGGGCATCGGCCCTGCTTCGTAGGTCAGATAGGCGCTGAACACCCGTTTGATGCCCGCGATGTTGTCGTCAATCTGGTCGGGCGTCAGCAGGGGGCGTTCATCGGCGCGAAACGACGGATCGCCCACCTTGGTGGTGCCGCCGCCCATCAGTGTGATCGGCTTGCCGCCGGTCTTTTGCAGCCAGCGCAGCATCATGATCTGGATCAGCGAACCGACATGCAGGGACTTGGCTGTCGCGTCAAACCCGATATAGCCAGGTTGTGCGCCCTTCAGCAGCGCTTCGTCCAGGCCCTGATAATCCGTGCAATCGGCAAGAAAGCCGCGCTCCATCATGATGCGGAGAAATTCGGATTTGGGATGGTATGTCATGGCGCTTGCCCTTTGGTTGGGTGGTGGTGCACTCTATATGGCGTGAGCAGACAAAGGAAAAGGCCATGAATAAGGCCCAAGGGATCAGGATTGCGAAAACCGGTGTGGTAACGGCGGCGGGCGCGATGAGCGGGACGTCACTGGATGGCGTCGATGTGGCAGTGATCGACACGGATGGCCACGATATCATCGGCTTCGGGCGGACAGGCTATCGGGCGTATACCGATGACGAACGAAGGATCATCGCGGCAGGATTCGGCAAATGGACGGGGCCGGACGTGGCCGCCGCAGCCAGGGTTGTCGAGGCTGCCCATCTTGAGATTCTGCGCGACTTTGCGGATGTTGACGTGATCGGCTTCCACGGGCAGACGCTGGCACATGCGCCGCGCCTGCACGGCACGTTGCAGGTTGGGGATGGGTCGGCATTGGCCGATGCTTTGGGGGCCCCTGTCGTGTGGGATTTCCGCAGCGCCGATGTGCATCTGGGGGGCGAGGGTGCGCCGCTTGCGCCGTTTTTTCACCATGCCTGTGCACGCTACGCGGGGCTGACCGGCCCGGTGGCGTTTCTGAATTTAGGTGGCGTGGGGAACATCACCTGGGTGGACCCGTCGATCGCACAGCCGCAGGGCGACGGTGCGTTGCTGGCGTTTGATACCGGGCCCGCTAATGCGCCCGTCAACGATCTGATGCAGACGCGGCTGGGGCTGGCCTATGATGCAGGGGGCGCAGTCGCGGCACGCGGCACGGTGGAAACTGGCGCGCTCGAGCTGTTTCTGGCAGAGCCATATTTCGCAAGAATGCCACCCAAGTCACTGGACCGAAACGACTTTGCCGAAATGGTGGCTTTGGTGAGCGAGCTTTCCGATGCCGATGCCGCGGCCACTTTGACGGCGATGTGCGCCGCGGGTGTGGCCGAAGCGATGCAGCATTGCCCCCGCGTTCCAACCCGCGTGCTGGTCACCGGCGGCGGGCGGCAAAACCCTGTGTTGATGGAAATGCTGTCAGTCAGCCTTGATTGCCCCGTCGTACCGATTGAAGAGATCGGGCTGGATGGTGACATGCTGGAGGCGCAGGCGTTTGCCTATCTCGCGGTACGCGTGGCGCGGGGCTTGCCCACGTCTTGCCGCAGCACCACAGGGGTCAGTGCGGCCGTGGGCGGCGGTACGGTCAGCTATCCGGGCGGCGGTGCCTATAGCGTCAGCTCGTAAAAGCAGATCCTGCCTTCGGTGACGGCAGGCAGCGGTTGGTAAGGGCCGCGTTCAACAAACCCCAGCGACATATACAGCGCACGGGCGGCGGCGAAATTGACCGATGTATCCAGCAGCACGCTTTCATATCCATCCGCGCGGGCCTGTTCGATCAGCGCCGTACACAGCCTGCGGCCCAGCCCCGATCCGCGGGCGTCTTCTGTCAGAAACACGCGCTTGATCTCGGTCGCGGTGGCGCTGAACCGGTGCGTCATCCCGCAACCGACCGGCACGCCATCCTTGCGCGCCAGCAGCACGATCCCATCGGGGCGCGCGTGTTCGCGCTCAAGCGACGCCATGATCCGCTCATAGTCCGGGGGCGGCATAGACCGCTTCGGAAATCGCCCGTTCATCCGGGCCGAAATTCATCAGCAGGTCGCGATAGTCCCAGCAAAGTGCGCGCACGGCATCGAAATCCTCTGCCGTGCGGGCCTCTGTCAGGGTGATCGCCATCAGCCGCGCAAGATCGAGCGGCCCGCGTATTTCGCGGTCACGCCAAGCGCTTCTTCGATGCGGATCAGCTGATTGTATTTCGCCAGCCGGTCGGACCGGGCCAGCGATCCGGTCTTGATCTGGCCGCAGTTGGTGGCGACGGCAAGGTCGGCAATCGTGGCATCCTCAGTCTCGCCCGACCGGTGCGACATCACGTTGGTATAGCGGGCGCGGTGCGCCATATCGACGGCTTGCAGCGTTTCGGACAGGGTGCCGATCTGGTTGACCTTGACCAGCATCGAATTGGCGCAGCCCTTTTTGATGCCTTCCTCAAGACGGGCAGGGTTGGTCACGAACAGATCGTCGCCCACCAGCTGCACCTTGCCACCCAGACGGTCGGTCAGCATCTTCCAGCCGTCCCAGTCGTCTTCGGACATGCCGTCCTCGATCGAGATGATGGGGTAGTCGTTGCACAGCGCTGCAAGGTAATCGACATTCTCGCCGCTGCTGAGCGTCTTGCCTTCGCCGGACAGGACATAGTTGCCGTCCTTGTAGTATTCCGTTGCCGCACAATCGAGGGCAAGATAGATCTCCTCGCCCGGTTTGTAGCCTGCCTTTTCGATGGATTTCAGAATGAAATCAAGCGCATCGCGGGTGGAGCTGATGTTGGGCGCAAAGCCGCCTTCGTCACCGACGCCCGTGGCCAGCCCTGCCGCAGACAGTTCCTTTTTCAGGGTATGGAACACTTCGGCACCCATGCGGACCGCGTCGCGGATGTTTTCCGCAGCGACGGGCATGATCATGAATTCCTGAATGTCGATAGGGTTGTCGGCGTGTTCACCGCCGTTGATGATGTTCATCATGGGCACGGGCAGCATCCGCGCGGATGTCCCGCCGACATAGCGATAAAGCGGCTGACCGCAGAAATCCGCCGCAGCCTTGGCCACCGCCAGCGACACGCCAAGGATCGCGTTGGCACCCAGACGTTCCTTGTTGTCGGTCCCGTCCAGTTCGATCATCGTGCCGTCGATCTCGACCTGTTCGGTGGCGTCAAGGCCCACCAGTTCCTCGGCAATCTCGCCATTCACGGCGGCGCAGGCGTCCAGCACGCCCTTGCCCATATAGCGTTCAGCGTCGCCATCGCGGCGTTCCATCGCCTCATAGGCACCGGTTGACGCCCCTGACGGCACGGCAGCGCGGCCCATTGTGCCGTCTTCCAGCGTCACGTCGACCTCGACGGTGGGGTTGCCCCGGCTATCGAGAATTTCGCGGGCGTGGATGTCGATGATCGTGCTCATGGCGGAAAAATCCTTTTGCGGAGGGCAGTTGTGCGGCGGTTTAACACCCGGGAGAGAAGATGGATACCGGCCTAGGCCAGTTCTTTGACTTTGCGCTCACGCCATACCGTATAGATGCCGGAGGCGACAATGATGGTTGCGCCAACATAGGTCAGCATATCTGGTCTCTCGGAAAAGACGGTGATGCCGACGACCATGGCGAACAGCAGTCGGGTATAGCGAAACGGCGTGACAAAGCTGATCTCGCCCACGCGCATGGCAGCGACGATGCCGTAATAGGCGATCATACCGATGACCAGCGCCGACCCCATAAAGACGCATTGCTGCCCCGTCATAGTGGTAAACAACGTGCCCGTGCCCGCCATATAGAGCAGGCCGGCCGGGATCAGCGCCAGAAATGCCAGAAACGACAGCTGAAAGCTTGAGGTGCTTTTCGGCACGCGGCGCGTCGCCAGATCGCGCAGGGACAACCCGAAGACGCCCAGAAGCGCCAGCAGCGACAGGGCCGAAAAGCTTTCCATGCCAGGGCGGATAATCAGGATCACGCCACACAGACCAACCAGGATCGCGCTCCACCGTCGCCAGCCGACGGGATCGCCAAGGAAAAGCGCCGCACCCAGTGTGACAACCAGTGGCGTGGCCTGCAAAATGGCCGAGGCCGACGAAATCGGCGTCAGCACGATGGCCGACACGAACCCCAGTGTGCCGATGATTTCGCCCAAGGCGCGCAACACGATGGGTGGGGTCAGCATCGTGCGCTCGAACAGCCGCTGGCCTTTGAACCGCATCACGATGGCAAACGACAGGGATCCACCAACGCCGAGGGTAAAGATGATCTGGCCGATGGGAATATCACTGCCCATCAGTTTTATGAACATGTCCTCTATGGCGAATCCCAGCATCGACAGGGCCATGATCAAGGCACCGCGCAGATTGTCCATGTGTTCCCCTTTTTCGGGCCCGTGCTGGCCCAGTCTCGGCCCTGTGCCGGAATCTCATTCGACTGACCCATGCCCATTTGCCTGAAGATGTGCAAGTGGTCCCCGCTGCCGCCTTTCGGTGCCTTCTGGTGCAGTGCGCCGTCCGGTGTTAGCAAGGCCGGATGAATTGGCCGCGCCCCCCCAAAGATTTGCTGACAACTGCGCTGACAGTGCTGGTCGGGGCTGCGGGTGCAGCACTTGGGTGGGCCATCGGCGCGCCGATATACATGCTGCTTGGGCCTGCGGTTCTGGTGTCGCTTGCCGGGCTTGCCGGGATGGATCTGGGCGTCTCGCTTTCGGTGCGCAACGCCTGTTTCGTGATCATCGGGCTGACGGTGGGCGCAGGGTTTGACCAAAATGCGCTTGATGCGATGATCCGCTGGCCGCTGGCCTTTGTGGTCATCGCGGTGATGATCTGGGTGATGATGGTGCTTAGCCGTCTTTTGCTGGCACGATTTTTCGGATTTGACGCCCGTTCAGCCTTGCTGGCCGCTGCACCCGGCCACCTAAGCTTTGTGCTGGCGATGGCGGCCGATGCGGGGGGCAATGTGGCGCGCGTGTCTACCACGCAATCGGTGCGCCTGCTGTCGCTGACGCTGGTGGTGCCGTTTGCGGCGCTGGCCATGGGGGTGGATCTGAGCGGGACAATCGCGCCAGACCGGGGCGCTGATGGGGCTGGGGGCAAGCGGTGTCATGCTGGTCTTGGCGGCAGTCGCGGGGATGGCCCTTGGCCGTCTGGGCGTTCCCGCCCCTTTGCTTGTTGGTCCGATGCTTGTGTCCGCGATTGGCCATCTGAGCGGGCTCGCCCCCGGTGTCTTGCCGCTTTGGCTGGTGCTGCCGGCTTATCTTGTACTGGGGGCGTTGATCGGAACGCGTTTTTCCGGCGTAAGCCTTGCCGATCTGACAAGCGGGTTGGCCGCCGGATTGGCGGTCACGGCGGTTGCCGTGTTACTGGCGCTTGTGGCGTCGGTGCCGGTGGCGCTGGCACTTGGGGTGCCGCTGGCGCATTTGCTGGTGGCCTTTGCGCCGGGCGGGTTCGAGACGATGATCGCGATGGGTGCCGTGCTTGGGGTGGTGCCCGGTTTCGTTGCGGCCTGTCATATGATGCGGCTTCTTGTGCTTAGCGTGCTGCTGCCGCTGATGCTGTCGCGTACCCCGGCACCCTAACCAAAATACACGTCGCTGGTTGACTTTGCCCGCCAAAGCGCCCATCTGGGGTGCAAGCGACCCTTTCTGCCGCGTGAGCAGGTCAGCCCTTTGGCACATGGTGCCATCATATTGCTGAGAGACAAGGCCGCCGATGTTCCCAAAATCACGCGTGGGGCCAAGCGCAACAGACAGGGTGTCGGCATCAGGCTGCTCTCTGTGATCTGCTTTGCGTCCCTCGCGGTGTGGCCCTATTGATGGCCGCCGCGTGATTGATAAGGGGTCATCGGCGCAGGCCATGGCCCTTGGAAAGACTTGAAATATGAGCGATTTTGAAATGATGGGTCTGCCCCGCCGTTTGGTCAAAGCCTTGACCAACATGGGTATGACCGACCCGACCCCGATCCAGCGCCAGGCGATCCCGCATGCGATGAACGGACGTGACGTGATGGGCCTTGCCCAGACCGGAACAGGCAAAACGGCCGCCTTCGGTGTGCCGCTGGTGGCCCAGATGCTTGAGATGGAAGCCCGCCCGGAACCGCGCACAGTGCGCGGCCTTGTGCTGGCCCCGACCCGCGAACTGGCCAACCAGATCATGGAAAACCTCAAGGGGTTCTGCGAAGGCACGCAGTTGAAAACGATGATGGTCGTCGGCGGTCAGTCGATCAACCCGCAGATCAAGCGGATGGAGCGTGGTGTCGATTTGCTGGTCGCAACGCCGGGCCGACTGCTGGATCTGATGGACCGCCGCGCGGTGCTGCTGCACAAGACCACGTTTCTGGTGCTCGACGAGGCGGATCAGATGCTGGACATGGGCTTTATCCATGATCTGCGCAAGATTGCGTCTGTGCTGCCCAAGGAACGCCAGACCATGCTGTTTTCGGCCACGATGCCCAAGCTGATGAACGAGATCGCCAACAGCTATCTGATCAGCCCGATCCGGATCGAAGTGTCACCTCCGGGCAAGGTCGCCGACAAGATCACCCAAGAGGTGCATTTTATCGCCAAGGCCGAGAAGAAAGCCCTGCTGATCGAGATGCTTGGCAAACATACCGAAGAACGTGCGCTGGTCTTTGGCCGGACAAAGCACGGCTGTGAAAAGCTGATGAAGGATCTGGTCAAGGCGGGTTTCAAGGCGGCCTCTATCCATGGCAACAAAAGCCAGGGTCAGCGCGACCGCGCGATCGAGGCGTTCAAGAAAGCCGAGATCACGGTGCTTGTGGCGACGGATGTGGCGGCACGTGGCCTGGACATCCCCGACGTCAAGCACGTCTATAACTATGAGCTGCCAAATGTGCCCGACAACTATGTGCACCGCATTGGCCGGACGGCCCGCGCTGGCAAGGACGGCGCAGCGGTTGCGTTTTGCGCCCCTGACGAGATGGGTGAACTGAAAGACATTCAGAAAACCATGAAGCTGTCGATCCCCGTGGCCTCTGGCCGTCCGTGGGAAGCAATCGAAGAGCCGGGCAAGCCAAAAGGCGGACGCGGCCGTGGCAGGGGCGGACGCCCCGGTGGCGGTGGCGGCAATGGGGGCGGCGGACGCCCCGGCGGCAGCGGCGGGGCAGGCGAGGGCAAACCGGCAGGGGCATCGCGCCGTCGGCGCAAGCCCGGTGGTGGTGCCGGTGGCGCGGCCAAGGGTCAACGCGCCGCTTAAGGCCGACCTAAGGGGCACGCCGCTTTTGCTGGCGTGCTTTCAGGGCTGGTGGCGCTGCACCTTGGGGTGCCACCGAAAAGCTCTATTGGCAGGCCTTCATACCAAGGATGGTTTAAAACCCTCGCCCGAAGGGCGAAACCTGCCCCGCTATACTAATGCGCTATTCTGCCGGGTCCGGCAGGATGGCCGCCTGTCTGTGCACCACGCGCGACAGCACCAGCATCAGCGCAAAGCCGGTCGCCGCAAGTGCCACGACCGATCCGATCAGGGGCGTGATCGTACCATTGAAAAGCAACCCGATGACCGACGCGATCAGGGCAGCGGTCACGGTTGACACGGCGCCAATTACCGATGCGGCCATGCCTGCGATATGGCCCAACGGCTCCATCGCGAGTGCGTTGAGATTGCCCATGACAAGCCCCGCCTGGAAGAACAGACAGACCTGCCAGGCCGCGAAAAAGTAGAATCCGAAGGGTTCGGGCAGATCGCCAAGCCCAAATCCCGCCATTGCCCCCGATATCACGATCTGCGCGCCCAGCGTGATCGTCACCAACCGCTGCATCCCGAACCGTACGACCAAAAGCGCGTTCAGCAAGCTTGAGGTGCCCGACACCAGCGCGATGATCCCGAACCAGACCGGAAAGCTGTCAGCGCGGCCATAGACATGATCATAGATCGGCTGCACCAGCATCAGCGTGGAAAACATGATCGCCATCGCCAGCGATTGAACCGTGATCGACAGGCAGACCATCGGATTGCTGAAAATCTCTTTTACCGCGCGCCACAACAACGGCAGGCGCAGGGGGCGACGCGCGGCCCTTGGCAGGGTTTCGGGCAAGCGGACACCCATCCAAAGGATCGATAGGACAGAAAACAGGACGAACGCCGCAAAAATGCTCCGCCAGCCGGTCAGACCGATGATGACAGCGCCGATCGCGGGGGCAAGGGCGGGCACCAGCACGAAGATCATCATCACAAAAGACATGATCTTGGCCATCTGACGCCCCGAAAACAGATCGCGGATAATGGCAAGCGACACGACGCGGGGGCCTGCGGCCCCAAGGCCCTGCGCCACCCGTGCGGCCAGCATCACCTCAAGCGACTGGCTGGCCCATGCAACAATCGTGGCTAAGATATAGACAAACGCGCCACCGTAGACCACGTTCTTGCGCCCGAACGCATCTGACAGCGGCCCCGTAAACAGCGTGCCGACCCCAAGGCCGAAAACGAAGGTCGTGAGGATCAGCGGCACCCGTTCAGGCGTGGTGGGGGCAAGATCCGCAACAATCTGGGGCAGGGCCGGCAACATCGCGTCCGTGGAAAAGGCGATGGTGGCAAACATCATCGCGATCAGGGCAACAAATTCACCCCGGCCCATCTGAAACTCCGGTCTTTCCGATACCACGCGCGACCGCCCCCTTTTTAGATGTGCCAATAAGAACTGGCAGCGTCCTGCCGCCTTTGGTCCGTCCGACACGTCTAATCGCGCAGAAGGGGCAGTACAATCCGCTTTGGGACGATTTATTGCAGCGTCAGCCCGTGCGTTTGTGCCGGATCGAAGGGGCGGGGGGCGACACGTACCCAGGTAAACAAACGACCTGCACGATATCGTGAAGATCATCGGCGGGCTGATCAGGGCCATCGCGCACGGCAAGGGCCGAGACGTTATAATTCACGATATCTGTCCGCCGCTGGTCCCATGTGTCCAGCGCGATCACCCGCGCCACATAGCGGCAGCTTTCCAGCATCGCACGCCGCGCAGCATAAGGGACTACCGCAGGGCGGCCGATGCGGGTGCAAAACGCGTCTGTCGCACACCCCACGATCACGTCGCTGCCAAGGGATGCGAGATGCCGCAACAAACGCACATGACCCTCGTCAAAGCCATCAAACCGCCCATAGGTCAGCACATTGCGCAAAGGCGGCACGCCCAGCCTGTCCCAAGGGTGTTGCGTGTCTATACCGATACCGTGACCGATGTCGTGACCGATGCCGTGCACCGATACATGCTCCCCTTGGGGAGAGATTGTTTTGTGTTTCATGCTGCCTGCCCATCCGTCATGGGGTCTGCGCCCCTTTTTAACTTTCCCCAAGCCTAGGCAGCTTTGCCCCCCAAGGCAAAGATTATTTGCACGCCAAGGGACGCAACGGGGCGGGGCGGGTTCAGTCTTTGTTGCGCAGTTCCGCGATCACCTGATGCCACAGTTCGGGAGGTTGTGCACCGGGTACGGCATGTTGGTTCGCCACGATGAACGTGGGTACCGAAGAGATGCCCATCCCGCGGCTGTGAGCGTCGCGATCGCGAATGGCTTGCGCATCGGCATCCGTCGCCAGAAGGCGGGCAACCACCGAGGCATCCATGCCGATGCCGTCAGCAACGTCCGCCAGAACCTCCGGATCTCCAATGTCGCGGCCATCGACGAAATAAGTCTTGAACAGGGCCGATACGGCAGCAGTCTGGCACCCTTCGATGCCGGCCCAATGGATCAGACGGTGGGCGTCCAGGGTGTTGGGCGTGCGCTTCATCGCTTCAAAGTTTATTGCCAGCCCCGCTTTCCTCGCATGCTCCACGACGGGTGCATATGCTTTGACGGCACCTTCCTTGCCGCCAAACTTGCCTTCCAGATAGGCGCGCCGGTCCATCCCTTCGGCGGGCATGTCAGGGTTCAGCTGAAACGGATGCCACTCGATCTTGAACGGATGGTCCGGCTCCGAGGCGAGGGCGCGGTCGAGATGCGCCTTGCCGATATAGCACCACGGGCAAATCGGGTCGGACATGATGTCAAGCTTGATCGGATCGGTCATTTTGCGCCTCATAGGCGGCACGCAAGGCGCGCCGCAGCAATTTGCCATTGGCCCCCATGGGCAGCGCAGGCAGATGAACATAAAGGCGCGGCTGCTTATAGCGCGCCAGGTTGTCTTGTGCATAAAGCGCCAGCGCGCTGTCGTCCAGCGGCGCGTCTGCCGTATAGAACGCGGCAATGACGGTAACGTCGGCGCGCACCATGACCTCGGTCGCGCCAACGGCGGTGATGCCGGGGAATTTTGCCAGCGTCTGTTCAACCTCGATGGGGGATACGCGAAAACCGCCCGCGTTCATCATATCGTCATTGCGCCCCAGATAGGTGATCTGGCCATCGGCACCCATCACGCCCTGATCCCCGGTCAGAAACCAGTCACCCTGATATTTTGCCGCCGTCTGTTGCGGGGCACCCAGATAGCCCAGCATCAGACCCGGATCGCTTTTATGTACCGCGATGGTGCCCTCAACGCCTTGTGGCACAGGCCCCGCGGCGTCCAGCAGCGCCACACGACGGCCCGGTTGCGGCTGACCCAGTGTGCCTTGGCGGGCGGGCGCGTCCGGTGATCCCGACAGGAACGTCGAACATTCCGACATGCCGTAGGCTTCATAGATTTCGGTGCCGCTTGCGGTGCGCCATGCCCGGTTCAGGGCCTCGGGCAGCTTTTCGCCCGCACTTAGCCCGTGCCGCAAAGACGGCACAGTGACCCTGTCGTTCGCCTTCAGGATCTGGCGATAGACACCCGGAGCGGCGGCAAAAAGCGTCGCGCCATGTGCGCGCATCAACGCAGGCAGATCTTTCGCTGGCGTGCCCGCCGCCGGGATCAGGGCCGTGGCCCCCATCGTCCAGGGATCCATCAGGCCAGTGCCCAGGGTATAGGTCCAGTTGAACGCCCCCGCATGCATCAACCGGTCGCTGGCGTGCAGGTCATACCACCCCTTGATCATCATCTGACGCGCCCAGATGGCGCGGTGCGCATGCATCACCGCACTGGGTTTTCCCGAGGTGCCGGAGGTATAGATGATATAGCCCAGCCGTTCGGGGTCGCCCATGTGCCAGGCCGCCGGTGGCAGCCGCCGCATTGCCCGCAAGCTGTCAAGGGCGACGATCCGCCCATCAGCGGGGCAAGGCACATCGGGGGCGCGCAAGATCACCTTGGGATCCAGCGTTTCGATCATTTTGGACACTTCAGGCGCGGTCAACGCGGCGGCAGTGGGCACCGGCACCAGCCCGGCGGCGAGGGCCCCAAGATACGACAGCGGAAAATCCACCGTATTGCCAAGCCGCATCAAGACGACATCGCCCGGATGCAGCCCCAGGGCCAAAAGACCGGTCGCCGTGCCACGCACCGCCGCTTCGAGGGCCCCGTAGCTCCAGGTTTCGCGATCCTCGGGGCCAAGCACGCACAGGGCGGCCTTATCCCCAAGCTGCTGTGCCCGCGCCAACACATGTGCCGCAAGATTGAACGGGGCAGGGCAGGGCGCGAACCCGTCAGAGGCGGACACAGATAACAACATGGCGACACCGCTAGCGCGCACGCAGAGCCGTTGCAAGCCGCTTGGGGCAGCGCTATAGCCAACGCCATGTCAAACGACGCCATGCCAAAAAGACCACCCAAGACGCTTGTCCAGATCGCGCGTGAAAGCGGCGAGACCGAGATCGCGCCTCCGGTTGACCTCGGCGCGCGGGTGCGCGAATTGCGCAAGGCCCGCAACTGGACGCTGGAACAGGCAGCCAATCAAGCCGGTCTGGCCCGTTCGACGCTCAGCAAGATCGAAAACGGTCAGATGTCGCCCACATATGATGCGCTGAAAAAGCTCGCCGTCGGGTTGGAAATTTCCGTGCCACAGCTTTTCACGCCGCCCTCGGCAGGGCAGATCACCGGACGCCTCGCAGTCACGAAATCCGGTGACGGGGCCGCCAAGGCCACAACGACCTATGAACATGAACTGCTTGCCGACGGCTTGCGCAAGAAACAGATGCTGCCTTACCGCGCCCGTATCCGTGCCCGCAAAATGGAAGAATTTGACGGCTGGGTCCGCCACGATGGTGAAGAATTTCTCTATGTCCTTACGGGCGTCATCCATCTTTACACAGAATTCTACGAACCCATCGAAATGCGTCGGGGCGACAGCGCCTATTATGACGCCACAATGGGCCATAATGTTGTCTCGACGAGCAGCGAAGACGCGACCATCCTGTGGGTCACCTCCCTGACGTAGGCTTGGATGCCTTCGGCGAGAGTTTAAGGGCGAAATGAAGACGCTGCCCACATGGCCTGACCCAATCCCAAACTGGCCCGGACCCGTTCCAATGATGGGCGGCCTTTTCCTTCATTTTGCCAAATAAACTCTCCCCGAAGGGCCGGTCTGCCGCACGCGCCGCAGACCCGTGGGGCACCCGTTCCCCTCACCGGCCCCCGCCTTCAAAGGTCCGGATCGATCCACCACACTTCGGGCATATAGTTCGGGCCATCGCCATAAAGCGGCACATGATCGGGATACTTCATCGCCGCGATATGGGCGATCCGGTCTTGGGTGAATTGCCAGAACGGGATGACATAACGCCCCGCCGTCAGAACCCGGTCCAATGCGCGGGTTGCCGCGACAAACTCCTCTGTGCTGGCCGCGCCAACCATGGTGTCGATCAGCGCATCGATTGCGGGTGATTTCACCCCCATCAGATTGCGGCTGCCGGGCTGGTCTGCGGCATCTGACCCCCAATAATATCTTTGCTCATTGCCTGGGCTCAGCGACAGGGCTCGCCGGAAGATCGCCATGTCAAAGTCAAACTCGGCGGTGCGCGACACAAATTGCGCGTCATCCACAGCGCTGACGGTGGCGTTGATGCCCAACCGCTTGAGCGCCTCGATATAAAGCGCGGCAATCGCCACATTTTCCGTGCTGCCCTTTGACAGCAGGATGGTGAAACTCAGCGGCGTGCCGTTTTCGTCGCGCATGGTGCCATCTGCGGCCGCGCTATAGCCGGCTTGCCCCAAAGCGGCCATTGCAGCCCGAATTCCCGATCTGTTGCGCGCTGATCCATCAGACACGGGCAGGGCGTAGCCGTCAATTGCGCCCTCCGGCAGGATGTCGGCAAAGGGGGTCAGCAGGTCTGCGACCCGTCCCTGCGCGGGGCCGGGCTGCATCGCCAGTGGCGAGTTCGAGAAATACGACGTGATCCGCGGCTGCGCCCCACCCGTGAGCGTCTCGTTGATGTATTCGAAGTTGAACGCGGCAATAAGGGCCGCGCGCACGCGGATATCATCGAACGGCGCACGGCGCGTGTTCATCACAAAGCCGGTCATGCCGGATGGCTTGCTGTGGGTGAAGGTTGATTTGACGATATCGCCGCGCTGAATTGCCGGAAAATCATACTGACTGTCCCATTTTTCGGCATTGAACTCGCGCAAGGCCGATATTTCGCCCGCCTTGAAGGCCTCGAACATGACGTTTGCATCGCCGTAAAAGTCGATCTTGATCTCGTTGATGTTGTTGGTGCCGCGCCGGAACGGGACGTCCTTGCCCCAATAGTCGGGATTGCGGGTCAACGTGACCTGCCGGCCGGCCTGATAGTCGGTCACGGTATAGGGGCCCGTACCCAAGGGAATCTCGTCAAGAGGGGCGTTGGCGAAATCGCGGCCTTCCCATTGTGCCTTGCTCAGGATCGGACGCATCCCGGCCAGAAGCGCCAGCTCGCGGTTGTCCTGATTGAAGGTCATGCGCACGCTGCGGGGGCCGGTCTGGATGATGCTGTCGATCTGCGCCCGCAAGCCGTGATAGCGTGGATGGCCTTGGGTGCCCAAAAGATCATAGCTGAAGATCACATCTTCGGGGGTTACAGGCGTGCCATCGGAGAACCGCGCTTCGGGGCGCAGGGTGAATTCAACCCAGGACCGGTCGGGGGCCACATCTACCGATTCGGCCAAAAGACCGTATAGCGTGAAAGGCTCATCCCACGATCTCCCCATGAGTGTTTCGTGGGTGAAGAAGGGGAGCTGCCAGGGGGCAGTGCCCTTGCGGACAAATGGATTGAGACTGTCAAAGCCGCCGGTGTTGCCCAGCACGATGGCACCGCCCTTGGGCGCGTCGGGGTTCGCATAGGGCAAAGACACAAAATCCGGTGGCAAGGCAGGGGTGCCATACATAGATATCCCGTGCGTGGGGGCAGCACCGGCCGCGCCGCACCACAGAATCAGTGAAGAAACAGCCGCAACCGCCCGACACATTTGGAAAAAATAATAGCCCATTTTGGCAACAATCCCGCTCTGCCCTTGTTTTGTTAGGCCAATTCTTAACGGGCCAGAGGGGCCTTATCAAACTTTAAGCTTGGATTACGCAAGGGGATTGGCTATAAAGATCTCACTGCTCGATAGGTTTCTTGCCTGTATGAAACCTGCCTCAATAACTTAACGTCCGCTTCGTGCGGACGTTTTTTTTTGTTGGGGCCGCAGCGCCTGCCGCCTCTACGCACGGGGGAATTAGACGTTTTCTTTGTGCTGATGCCGCGCCATGATGCAGCCGCAGAAACATCAGGAGAAGACCATGGCCTACAGCATCGACCTTTCGGGAAAAACCGCCGTCATTACCGGATCGAATTCGGGAATTGGTCTGGGCATCGCCTGGGCGCTGGCGCGGGCGGGCGCGGACGTTGTGCTGAACTCCTTTACCGACCGCGACCAAGACCACGCCCTGGCCGCCGAGATCGCGAATGAGACAGGCGTGAAGGCGACATACATCAAAGCGGACATGTCAAAGGGCGATGAATGCCGCCAACTGATCACGGATGCAGGCGTGTGCGACATTCTGGTGAACAACGCAGGCATTCAGCACGTGGCCCCGATTCCCAGCTTTCCGGTCGACAAATGGGATGCGATCATCGCAATCAATCTCAGCTCGGCGTTTCACACCACGGCCATCGCTCTTCCGATGATGCGCGCGGCAGGCTGGGGGCGGGTCATCAACATCTCTTCCGCGCATGGTCTGACAGCATCGCCTTTCAAATCTGCGTATATCGCGGCCAAGCACGGGGTCGTTGGCCTTACGAAAACCACTGCTCTTGAAACGGCCAAGGAACCGATCACCTGCAATGCAATCTGCCCGGGCTACGTGCTGACCGATATCGTGGAAAAGCAGATCCCTGACACGATGAAAGAATACAGTATGAGCCGCGAAGAGGTGATCAAGAATGTCATGCTCGAACGCCAGCCCAGCAAGGAATTCGCCACCGTTGAACAGTTGGGCGGCACCGCGACCTTCTTGTGTTCCGACGCGGCCGCCCAGATCACCGGCACGACCCTAAGCGTCGACGGTGGCTGGACCGCGCTTTAAAGACTTTTATGCCTTCGGCGAGGATATTTAAGAGCCAGAGAAGGGCAAGCGACGTTTAGGTCTTCTCTGGCTCTTAAATATCCTCGCCGAAGGCGTTCCGCCGCTTCAAACTCGGGGCGGGTGGTGCGATGACCGGAAAACGGATCAATCTTGCGGTGCGGGGGGCGATCGCAACCAAGAATGTGCCCAACCCCACTGCGATCGCCGCCCTGAAAGCCGACGGTCGGTGGATCTGAAAAAGATGTTCGGCTAGCGCTTGATCCGTTTTGCGGGCGGATCCAGATCTTCGGATGGAAGCTGCGCGCGGTCGGGGGGATAGACCAGCCCCGCCGAAATGACCAGTTTGGCTGCATCCTCAACGGACATGTCCAGTTCAACCACATCCTTTTTCGGCAAGAACAGCAGAAAGCCGGATGTGGGGTTGGGGGTTGTAGGTACAAACACGCCGATCAGGTTCTGGTCACGGCCTGGATTGCGCGCGATTTCGCCTTTGGCCGCGATAGAGATAAAGCCAAGCGCCCACATGCCCTTGCGAGGGTATTCGATCATGCAGGCTGTCTCGAAGCTGCGTTCGGTCTGCGCAAAGATCGTTTCCGAGATCTGCTTGATGCCGGAATAGATCGTGCGCACGATCGGGGTGCGTTCGACCAGGCTTTCGCCAAAGCGGATGAACGACCGTCCGATGATGCCTTTAGCCAGCCAGCCGACGATCACCGTGAACAGCAAGAAGATGATCACGCCGATGCCGCGCACGTTGACCTGCGACGATGGATCAAGGCCGAAATAGGTCTGTATCAACCGGTCGGGGTGGTATGCGACGGGCACCATCGGCAGCACGATGCCATCGATCCAGCCAATCACGCTCCAGATCAGCCAGATCGTCAGGCCAACCGGGGCTATGACAACCAGCCCAGTCAAAAATGACGCCCGGATGCGGGAAAACATCGTGCGCCGGGGCGGCGGCGGGGGATTTGGGGGCGTAAAAGGCGTATTCATGAACGGCGGGTTTCCGAAAGCAACAACGGTCTAGAGCTAAGGGCTTTCCAGGGCCGCTACAATGGACAACGCGTTATTTTTGGGCGGAAGCTGATTTGGCGCAAGCGCCGCCGCTATTTTGGACGCCAGCCGGGCGTTGTTGCGGACCAGGGCGATATTGGCGGTCAGCGACCGGCCTTCTGTCAGTTCGAAGATGCGTTGCAGCAGATAGGGTGTCACCGCTTTGCCGTTGATGCCGCTGGCCTGCGCATCGGCCTGGGCGCGTTGCAATGATCGGGGCCAGCTCCTCCGCCGGAATTTCATCGGCCTGCGGGATCGGGTTGGCAACCAGTTGCCCGCCGGGAAGGCCAAGCTGCGCGCGGGCCTTGTGGGCGGCGGCGATGTCTGGGCCGGGTCGTCCATCCGGAGGGGGGATTTCAGCGGTGACGCGCTGCTCCAGAAAGCGGGAAAACTGTCTTGGCCGACAGTGATCACCGGCACACCTTGGGTTTCCAGCACCTCAAGCGTCTTGGCAACGTCAAGAATCGCCTTGGCACCGGCAGCCACGACGGTGACGGGGGTCTGCGCCAGTTCCATCAGATCGGCAGAGATATCAAAGCTGTCTTCCGCGCCCTCGTGCACGCCACCGATGCCGCCTGTGGCGAACACCGCGATGCCTGCAAGATGCGCTGCGATCATGGTGGCGGCGACGGTCGTGGCACCGGTTCCGCCCATCGCGATGGGCGCCGCCATATCAGCGCGCGACAGCTTGGCCACGCCCTTGGCCTGGGCCAGCGCTGCAAGCTGTGCGTCCTCAAGGCCGATGTGAAGGCGGCCGTCGATCACTGCGATGGTGGCGGGCGTGGCCCCTGCGGCGCGCACATCCGCTTCGACCAGCCGGGCAACCTCAAGGTTTTGCGGATAGGGCATGCCGTGGGTGATGATGGTGCTTTCAAGCGCCACGATCGGGGTTCCTTCGGTAAGGGCTGCGGCGACTTCGGCGGAACGGTGCAAAGGTATCATATCTTGGTTTCTCCGGAAACATACTGCGCGGCGGCTTCCAGCGCTTTGGTCAGGCGCAAGATCGGGCGAAGCGCCCTTGAGTTCGGCGGCAATGTGGGCGGCCATGAAGGTGTCGCCCGCGCCTGTCACCCGGCTGACCGAAACGGGGGGCGGATCTTGGGTGATCAGTCTGTCGGCCTGACCGACAGTGGCGGGAGCCCGCCATCGGTGACAACGGCCCGCATGGCGCCGCGCGACAGCAGGCGCCGCAGCCGCATCGGGCGACGCGTCAAAGGTGGTTTGGCACAGCAACCCGGCTTCCTCGAGGTTGACGTAAAGCGTGCCACGTCCGGCCTGCAGGAAGGGCTGAGGCGCAGAGCCTTTCCGGGGCTGGCCGGGGCGACACGCAGATCAGCATGGGCCAAAAGCGGGCTACGCGCGATCTGCGACAGCAGATCAAGGGTCAGATTGCCATCAAGCGCCACGGCACCGCGAAAGGGTGCGGGCAGCGATCCGTCCGCGGAAGGGGCGCAAGATCTTGTCGCCGGCGGCCTCAAGCGAATGGGCGTCGGCGATGGCGGCGATCAGCCCGTTGGTGCCCTCGACGGCCATATACCTGTCGGTCGGCAGATCGTCTGACCGGTAGATGTGATCGGTGCACAAGCCGCGCAGGGCGCAGGCGGCGATCAGTTCATCGCCCTGCGCATCGCGCCCCACTGCGCTGATCAGCGCCGGTGCCAGCCCGAACCGGGCCAACGCCATCGCGATGTTCAGCGCAACACCGCCGGGCAGGCGGGTGATGCGCCCCGGCATATCAGCGCCTTGGCGCATGGCGGTATCAGATCGACCGATGATGTCCCACAGGACAGAACCGATGCACAGGATGTCAGGCGTATGTGTCATACGCCCCGTTTTGCCCAGACCGGCGGGCGGGTGCAAGCGGCGTTATGGTTGTGGCACCGCAAAGGTCAGCGAGGCCCACAGACTTTCCCATTGGGGGCTGTCTTTTGCCGCGCCCACATCGGGGGCAGGGCGCAGCACCACAGAATCGACCAGATAGGTCATGCCGGGTTTCACGGGAAAGCTGGCGTGGCCCATGTCATCAGTGCGATATTTGGTGATCGTGACCTCTTTTTCTGCGTTCCGCTCGTAGACCTCGATCTGGACATTGGCGCGCGGCGCATCCTGATACATCAGCGAGATATCCATCTCGTCGTCAAATCCGGCGTCATAGGGGTTGGTGAGAGCGATCAGTTCGGTTTCCAGCCCCATGTTCTGATCGCTGCCATGACCGTCCCCGATCGCGATCAGGGCCTTGGAATAGCGTGTATATCTTTCGCGCACCTTGTCCTGTGGGTATCCGGCGGCCAGATGTTCGGCGATCGCGGTCTTGAAATCCTTGTGTTCGGTAAAGCCGACAAAGGTTTCCCAGTCCTTGTACGTCAGCATCGACGGAGACGCTTCGTGCAGTACGATCAGCAATCCGTCGCGGGGGGGCGCTTTCATTTGCAGGGCGGGACTATCCCCCATGCGTGCCGCGATGGGCAGGGTCTTGCCCTCGAACGACAGTCTCGAACCGCTCTGTGCGGTTCCCGAAATAGGCAAGGCGGGTTCCGTCAAAGTTTTGCCCGTTGCGAATATCCGTTGTCATTTCGGCACCGGGCTTTACTTGATAATCCGGCGCTTCCAGCCAGAATTCATGCGCGACGCTTGCGGTGGCAGGCACCAACAAAGAAATAACGAGTGCAAGACGGGGAAAAAACATGCGATCAACCTTTTATAATCTCATCTCAAAGCTGGCGCTTGCGCTGCTTTTGTCAAGCCTCGATGACAGCCGCGGCCCGGGCCCACGAGGTGCTTCCCACGATTGCCGATCTGACCGTCGCCGACGGCACCGCCGATATGAGCATGCGGATCAACCTTGAGGCGTTCCTGGCCGGTATCGATCTGGATGCGGTGGCCGACACAAACGAGGCTGAGAATGCGGGCAGCTACGACAGCCTGCGCGCGCTTTCGCCCGATCAGATCGCGGGGCGGGTGCCGGAATTGCTGGCCCGCTGGAACGACCTGCCACTGGTTCGGGCCGATGGCACACCGGTCCGGCTTGATCTGGTGTCGGTCAGGCGTTCCACAAGATGGGTGAACTATCAGCCTGGCCGCGAATTTCCGATCTGGTTCTGCGCGCCGAAGCACCACAGGCAGCACGCGGCCTTGTGGTTGCATGGCCTGCCGGGGCCGGGGCGCTGGTCTTGCGCCAACAAGGGGTGGAAGACCCCTATACCGGATATCTGGAAGGCGGAACGGAAAGCCCCGAGATTGCCGTTTGGGCGGGCGGCGGGCAGCAGACCGCGTTGCAGGCCTTTGCGTCCTATATTCCGGTCGGATTCGACCACATTCTGCCAAAGGGGCTGGACCATATCCTTTTTGTGCTGGGGTTGTTCTTTCTCAGCCACGCATCTGCGGCCGCTGATCTGGCAGGTGTCTGCCTTTACCGCAGCACATACCGTGACGCTGGCCCTTGGGGGCGCTTGGCTGGGTAATCGGTGCCCGCCAGCATCGTGGAGCCGCTGATCGCAGCGTCGATCACCTATGTTGCGGTCGAGAATATCTTTACCTCCGGGCTCAGCCGATGGCGCCCTGTAGTGATCTTTTGCTTTGGTCTGTTGCACGGGCTTGGCTTTGCATCCGTGCTGGGGGAATTTGGCCTGCCGGAGGATCAGTTCATTCCGGCGCTGATCGGCTTTAACATCGGGGTCGAGTTTGGCCAGCTTACGGTGATTGCGATCATGTTCCTGTGCGTTGTCATGGCGCTGCGGGTGGCGCGCGGTGAAGGGGGCGCGCAAGCGGCAAAGGTGTTTTATGCGGTCATGACGGGGGTCGCTCTGGTGATTTGTGCCCTGCCGTTGCCCGGTGTCGCCGCCCTGCTTGAGGGGCCGGTGCCGCTGTTTTTTGTGCCGCTTGCGCTGGTTTTTGCCGCCTGTTTCCTATCGGTGCAGTTTCGTCAGACCGCAGAACCTTATCGTCGGTTTGTGGCGGTGCCCGCGTCTGCCGGAATCGCGATTGTCGGGGCCTATTGGTTCATCGAGCGGGTGTTCTTGTAACGCAGCCCCGCCCGCTGACGCGCCATCCTAGCGCATGGCGGCAGTCAAGTCAGCCAGGGCCTTGACCGGGTCCTGGCCGGTCCAGATTTCATCACCGATGCCGAAGAAATCCGTAAACGGAGTCAGGGCGCGGACCATCGCATCGTTGAGGCCGCCTTCGGCCACCACGGGCACTTCGATCACTTCAGACCACCACTGAAACGTATCAAGCTCGGCATGGCTCCCGTCATCAAGCGTGCCGGGCTGCACGGGGCCAAAGCTCACGTAATCCGCGCCCGCTTCACCGGCGGCCATGCCATCGTGACGCGACCCGCCGCAGAAACTGCCCACAATCGCGTCTTCACCAAGCGTCTTGCGGGCGTGGCGCACGGAGCGGGCCGCATCCGTCAAATGCACCCCGTCAAGGCCGATGCGTTCGGCCAAAAGCGTGTGATCCGCAATGACCAGTGCGACATCCCGCGCGTCGGTCACGGCGCGCAGGGCATCGGCGCTGCGCAATACGCGGTCTTCGTCGCGGGTGCTGAGCGCCAGCCGGACGCAGGCGATGGCCTGGCTGTCCAGCACCCGACCCAACAGATCGGGGAAGGTATCAAGATCAAATTCGGGAGGGGTAATAAGATAAAGCTGCGGCTGATCGGGCGTATCCATGACGGGGTGTCCTTTGTGTCTTTCGCCGTCAATTAACGGATCGAGGCGGGAAAGAAAAACTTTTATGCCTCCGGCGGGGATTTTTTACCATTTGGAAGCAGAAGGCATTCTTGTGACCGCGATGTCACGCCTGTATGGAGCGGGAATGAAAGTAGAGAACCCCACGATACCGGCTTTTGTGCTGGTGCGGCCCCAGATGGGCGAAAACATTGGTGCCGCGGCGCGGGCGATGTGGAATTTCGGGCTGGACCGGATGCGGATCGTCGCCCCGCGCGATGGCTGGCCGAACCCTTCGGCCGTGGCAATGGCGTCGGGGGCGGGCCGTTTGCTGGACGAGGCGGTTGTCTTTGACGATCTGGCGGGGTCTTTGGGGGACGCGGCCTTTGTCTTTGCCACCACCGCCCGCGCGCGTGATCTGACCAAGCCGGTGTTCAGCCCCGAGGCCGCCATGACCAAGGCGGCAGAGCTGATTGCCCAAGGCCAGCGGGTGGCCGTGATGTTCGGGCCAGAGCGGGCAGGGCTGGAAAACGATGATATCGCGCAGGCCAACGCGATTGTGTCGGTGCCGGTGAACCCCGCCTTTGCCTCGCTTAATCTTGCGCAATGTGTGCTTTTGATGGGCTATGAGTGGATGCGGGCGCAGGCCGAAGTCGTGCCCGAAACGGTCGAGATGGCGGGCACCGACTGGGCTGATCACAGCGAGGTCGACCATCTGGCGCGGCATTTCGAGGAACGTCTGGACGTGGCGGGTTTCTTTTATCCCGATCACAAGGCGGCCAGCATGAAGGTCAACCTGCGCAACATGTGGTCGCGCCTGCCCCTGACGCGGGCGGATGTGCAGATGTTGCATGGCACCCTGCGACAGATGGTGCGTTGGAAAGAGCGCGGCTAGACGTTTGGCACCTGTTGGCCTAGGTCTGCTGCATACTTAGCGGATAAGAGGCAACATGGCCGAGAAACGAAAGCTTTTTGAGGAAGTGGGCGATGCGCAATCTGCGCGGCCCGTCGCAAACACCGGTGTGATCGATCGCGGGCGCGGTGGCGCGCGCAGGCCCATCAGGATCTGGTTGTTCATGCTGTTTGCGCTGGTGTTTGTGATGATCGCCGTTGGCGGTCTGACGCGGTTGACGGACAGCGGGCTTAGCATCACCGAATGGAAGCCCTTTACCGGTGCCATGCCGCCTTTGAATGACGCGGACTGGCAATCGGAATTTGCGAAGTATCAGGCGATCGACGAATTTCTGGTTCAGAACTCCTGGATGCAACTGTCTGATTTCAAGGCGATCTACTGGTGGGAATGGGGTCATCGTCAGTTGGGACGCGTGATCGGCCTTGTCTGGGCGCTTGGATTTTTCTGGTTTCTGCTGCGGCGTCAAATTCCGGTCGGATGGACCGGGCGTTTGCTTTTGCTGGGCGGGCTTGGGGGCCTGCAGGGGGCGATTGGCTGGTGGATGGTGTCATCGGGCGTGACCAGCGGCAAGGCGGTACTTGATGTGGCAAGCTATCGGTTGGCGACCCATCTTGGGTTGGCGTTCATCATCCTTGGCGTGATCACGTGGTTTGCCCTGCAACTGGGCCGGACAGAGACCGATCTTATACAGGCCCGCCGCGCGAAAGAGCGTGGGTTATTCGGGCTTTCGACAGGGCTTTTGCATTTTGCATTCCTTCAGATCCTGCTGGGGGCCCTTGTCGCCGGGATTGATGCGGGCCGCTACTTTCGTCGATTGGCCGTTGATGCAGGGCCAGTTTTTTCCGCCGGATGCGTTTTCGATCCTGCCGGCGTGGCGGAATTTCTTTGAAAACCCCGGTCTGGTTCAGTTCATGCACCGGATGGTGGGCTATGCGCTGTTTGCATTTGGCGTTGCCGTCTGGCTGCGGGGGCGCAAGTCGGCGCATATGACAACCCGGACGGCATTTAACCTGATGATGCTGGCGATGGTGGGGCAGGTGGTGTTGGGCATCGTGACGGTGATGAACGCCGCACCGGTCCACATCGCAATATTCCACCAGGCGCTTGCCGTTGTCCTTTGGGTGCTCATCCTGCGCGCCCGTTTTCTAAGCGGCTATCCTGTTCCCACATCTTTGAGAGGAAATAACAAATGAGTGCTTTTGACGATTTGATGGCGTTTCAGCGCGAGACAGAGGCGCTTTCTCAGGTTGCAGGGCGTTTGGGGTGGGATCAGGAAACCATGATGCCGCGCGGTGCTGCGCTGCAACGATCAGAGGAAACGGCAGCGATGGAATCGGTGCTGCATGCGCGGCGGGTTGACAGCCGGATTGCCGATTGGCTTGGGATGATCGACGAGGCGCATCTGGACCCGGCGGGCAGCGCGCAGTTGCGCCATATCCGACGCAGCCACGCGCGGGCCAGCAAGGTGCCCGCAGCCCTTGCGGCACGGATCGCACGGGTCACCTCGCAGGCACAGGGGATCTGGGCCGAGGCGCGCGCCGCTGATGACTTCAAGGCCTTCGCACCCACACTGTCCGAGGTGATCACCCTCAAGCGCGAAGAAGGCATGGCACTTGCAGCGGGCGGGACCGTCTATGACGCGATGCTGGACGATTATGAACCCGGCGCGACAGGCGCCGAGCTTGATGCGATGTTCGGTGCCTTGCGCCCGGAGCTGACCAGATTGCGCGAAGCGGTCCGCGCGGCGGAAGCCCCACCGCAACTACAAGGGACTTTCGACGAATCCGTTCAGATGAAGCTGACCCGGCATCTGGCCAAAACCTTTGGCTATGACATGAGCATGGGAAGGGTCGACAAGGCCGTGCATCCGTTTTCAAGCGGGTCGGGGCAAGATGTGCGCATTACCACCCGCACGAACGAGATCGATCCGTTCAATTGCTTTTATTCGACCATCCATGAAGTGGGCCATGCCTGCTATGAGCAGGGTATAGATCAGGCCTATCTGCTGACGCCGCTTGGGGCCGGAGTATCGATGGGGGTCCACGAAAGCCAAAGCCGCATTTACGAAAATCAGCTGGGCCGCAGCCGGGCCTTTACCGGCTGGCTTTTCGGGCAGATGAAGGATGCTTTCGGGGATTTCGGGGTTGCCGACGAAGAGACGTTCTACCGCATCGTGAACCGCGTGTCGGATGGCTTTATCCGGACAGAGGCGGACGAATTGCAGTACAACCTGCATGTTCTTTTGCGCTTTGATCTGGAACGGGCGCTGATGTCGGGTGACTTGCAGGTCGACGATCTGGAAGCCGCGTGGAATGACCGCTTCAAGGCTGATTTCGGGTTTGAGGTCGACAGGCCATCGCATGGCGTGTTGCAGGATGTTCATTGGTCGGTGGGGCTGTTCGGCTATTTCCCGACCTATTCGCTGGGCAATGTCTATGCAGGGTGCCTGCATGAAGCCTTGCGCAGGGACGTTACCGATCTGGATGCCCGCTTGGCGAGGGGGGAGACAACGGCCGCAACGCAGTGGTTGCAGCAGAACGTTCAGACCCATGGCGGCCTTTACCTTCCACGCGATCTGATCAAGCGCGCAACCGGCCAGACGCCGACAGAAACCCCGCTGTTGTCGTATCTGACAGAGAAATTCAGCGATCTTTATGATCTGTAGACGCCCCTTGCCCGCTGCGGCTTTGCGCCGCAAATCACGCAGCGGATCTAGCAAAGGTTGAGATTTAGTTAAGATGTGAGCAAATAATGAGCAGTGCCCGAGTGGAAGTGTGCAAAAGTTCCCGGTCAATATGACAAAAAACAGAGGTTTTTGCATCACAACCCTTTAATTCATGGAGTTATTTTGCCAATTATCAGGCTTAACGTATTTGCTATCGATCCAAAAACATGCGATACGTCAATTAAGAGAGAAATTTTCCGCAATCTGGAGATTAGACTATGACACGTTTTACAGCTTTTGCCGCAGCCCTGTTGATGACAGCCGGTGCCGCTTCCGCTCAGGTAACAACACAAGATGCCGTTTTGGGTGATTCCGGTGTTGCTGGCTACCCAACAACAGTCGTTGGTGAAAATGGCGTAACATACGCTTGCGCCGCACCTGAAACCATCGATGGTATCCTTGCACGTCGTTGCATCACACCAAGTGCCGGTGCCGCTGGTTTTGACGCGATGAGCCCTGCCGCAATTGGTGGTGCCGCTGCGGTTGTGGTTGCTGTTGGCTTGATCGCGAACAACGATGACAACGTAAACACAACAACAACGACAACAAACTAAGTCTTCAAACTCACTGTTTGGATGACAAGAATGCACCGCAGGTTCTGCGGTGCATTTTTTTTCGTTTCAAGGTCTTGCGGTTTGTCCGTGATTCCTGACGGTCGGGACAGAGTGTGTACCGCATAAAAAAATCCGCCCCGCGTGATGCGGGGCGGATTTTACATTTGGGGAATCGCGGAAAGGTTAGCTTTCGTCGGCTTCCAGTTCATCGCCCTGATCGGCGATCCATGCCACGCTGACCACGACTTCGCCACGCCCTGTATCAAAGACCTTGACCCCGCCCGCGCTGCGCGAGCGGAACGAGATCCCCTCGACGGGTACGCGGATGGATTGGCCTTTCGAGGTTGCCAACATGATCTGATCGTCCATCTCAACGGGGAAGGACGCCACGATGTCGCCCCCGCGCATTGCTTTGTCCATCGCGGTCACGCCCAAACCGCCACGGCCCCGGACCGGATAATCGTGGCTTGACGAAAGCTTGCCCGACCCCTTTTCGCTGATCGTCAGGATCAGGTTTTCTGCGGCAGACATTTCAGCATAGCGATCCGGCGAAATCGTTGCATTTGCGTTCACGTCTTCATCATCGGCAACCGCTTCGGCATCGTCGGCAAGCCCTGCCATTGCGCGGCGCATCTTGAGATAGGCAGAACGTTCATCGGACGTGGCGTCGAAATGGCGGATGATGGACATGGAAACAACCTTGTCATCGCCATTCAGCTTGATGCCGCGCACACCCACAGAGGCGCGGCTGTTGAACACCCGCACATCGGTGGCAGGAAAACGAATGGCGCGACCCGAATTCGTGACCAGCATCACATCATCCTCATGCGACGCGATGCGGGCGTTGATCAGCGTGGTGTCGGCATGATCATCCTCGAACTTCATCGCGATCTTGCCGTTGCGCATGACGTTGGTGAAATCCGACAGCTTGTTGCGCCGCACGGTGCCCGCAGATGTGGCAAAGACCACCTGCAAATCGTCCCAATCCGCCTCGTCGCGATCTACCGGCATGATGGCGGCGATGGAAACGCCGACCGGGATCGGAAGGATATTGACGATGGCCTTGCCCTTTGACGTACGGCTGCCTTGGGGCAGGCGCCATGTTTTGAGTTTGTAGACCATGCCGTCGGTCGTAAAGAACAGCAGTTGCGTATGGGTGTTGGCCACGAAAAGGGTCGTGACGACATCCTCTTCCTTGGTCTGCATGCCAGATACGCCTTTGCCCCCACGCCGCTGGCTGCGGAAATCAACGAGCGGGGTGCGCTTGATATAGCCGCCAGAGGTGACGGTCACGACCATGTCTTCGCGGGCGATCAGGTCTTCGTCGTCCATATCACCCGACCAATCAACGATCTCGGTCCGGCGCGGCACGGCAAAGAGATCCTTCACCTCGGCCAGCTCATCCGAAATGATCCCCATGATCCGTTCGCGGCTGCTGAGAATCTCAAGGTATTCCTTGATCTTCTTGGCCAGCTCTTCCAGCTCGTCCGTGACTTCCTTGACCCCGATCTGGGTCAGGCGCTGCAGGCGCAGTTCCAGAATGGCGCGGGCTTGCGCCTCGGAGAGGTTATAGGTGCCGTCATCGTTGGCAGTGTGGGTCGGGTCGTCGATCAGTGCGATATATTGCAAAATGGATTCAGCGGGCCAACGGCGCGTCATCAGCTTTTCGCGCGCTTCGGCCGCATCGGCAGAGGACCGGATGGTCGCGACGACCTCGTCGATATTGGTGACCGCCACAGCCAGACCACACAGGATATGGCTGCGTTCGCGTGCCTTGCGCAGCAGATAGGCGGTGCGACGGGCAACGACGTCTTCGCGGAAATCGATGAAATAGGTCAGGAACTTGCGCAGGGTCAATTGTTCGGGCGCCCGCCGTTCAGTGCCAGCATGTTGCAGCCGAAATAGGTTTGCATCGGTGTGAACCGGAAAAGCTGGTTCATCACGACTTCAGCGGTGGCATCGCGCTTCAGCTCGATCACCACGCGCACGCCATTGCGGTCGGATTCGTCCTGCACATGGGCTATGCCGTCAATTTTTTTCTCGCGGACCTGTTCGGCGATCTTCTCGATCATCGAGGATTTATTTACCTGATACGGGATCTCGTCGATAATGATGGCAAAGCGGTCCTTGCGGATCTCTTCGACCCGCGTCTTGGCGCGGACGATGACACTGCCGCGCCCCTCAAGATAGGCTTTGCGCGCACCGGACCGGCCCAGCATGATGCCGCCTGTGGGGAAGTCGGGGCCGGGGATATAGTCGATCAGCTCTTCCGAGGTCAGATCGGGATTTTCGATCAGCGCCTGACAGGCATCGATCACTTCGCCCAGGTTGTGCGGCGGAATGTTTGTCGCCATGCCGACCGCGATCCCGCCGGCGCCATTGACCAGCATGTTCGGGAAACGGGCAGGCAGAACCGTGGGCTCACGTTCCTTGCCATCGTAGTTGTCGATGAAGTTGACGGTTTCCTTGTCCAGGTCGGAGGTCATGAACGACGCGACCTTGTCGAGGCGCGATTCGGTATAACGCATCGCCGCAGCGCTATCGCCATCCATCGAGCCAAAGTTGCCCTGACCGTCGATCAGCGGCAGTGACATGGAGAAATCCTGCGCCATGCGCACCAGCGCATCGTAAATCGCGCTGTCGCCATGCGGGTGGTACGAGCCCATCACGTCGCCCACTGATTTCGCGGATTTGCGGTAGGTCTTGTCGTGGGTGATGCCTTTTTCATACATCGAATAGATGATGCGGCGGTGAACCGGTTTCAGGCCATCACGAAGGTCAGGAATGGCGCGCGAGACGATGACCGACATGGCATAATCCAGATAGGATGTGCGCATCTCATGTTCGATTGTAACCGACGGGCCATCATAAACCGGGCGCGCTGGCGGGATTTCGTCATCGTTTTCAGGTGTTTCTGGCGTGTCGTTCACGTGATCTGCCTAGCTCTTGCTGGTTCTATATATTGCGGTTTTGTATAGCAGAGAGCGTAGATAAGGTGCAATGCCTGTGGGCCCGACGGCGGCCAATGTGCGCGGCCAAAACCGTAAGTCCTTGTTTCTGAACGATACTAATTCGGGGCATTCGGCGGCGCTATGCCGAACAACTGGCCCCGCCAAGAACACAGAACTTGGCGCAATGCGGATGGTTCAATGCGACGTCCTTCTCGGCCTCTTCCAGCGTTGTCCCAAGCTCGAACTCGGGGCTGTAGGGCAGCAAGGTGCACGCCAGCACGGCGGGCTTTTCGGCCCCCTTGCGTTTGACGACCATGCGCGAGCTTGAACACATCACCGCGTCGGGAGATTTGTTGAGGATACCCCAGCAAGCCGTTGTAATCTCTGGCACTTCAACGGTTTCATCCATTTCCGGAAACAGCACTGTCATGCCGGGGTCGGTCGCATCGATGGCGAAATCATGTTCTGCGAAAAAGGCCGCGTATCCGGCACGGCTGTCGGCGTCGCTTGCACCAAAGATCGACCGCCCGGCCACCGCCATGCGGATGCCGTTGTCGCGCAGCCATTTCATGCCGGTCAATGTTTTCTCGAATGCGCCGGACCCACGTTCTGCATCATGCAGATCCCTGCGATAATGATCGACCGAGATCCGCAGCGTCAGCTTGCCGGGGTAGGCGGCGTTCAACGTTTTCAGGCCCTCTTGCATCGCTTTGCGCATCATGGGGCGCATGGCATTGGTCAGGATCAGCACCTCATAGCCCGCGGCCAGGGACGCTTCGGTGATCTTGATCATCTGCGGGTTCATGAACGGCTCGCCCCCGGTAAAGGCGATCTCGGTGACGGGCCAGCCACGGTCTTTGATCTGGCCCAGATAATCGCGCACCTCGTCTGCGGTGATGTAAACCAGCGCATCGTTCGTGGGGCTTGATTCGATATAGCAGTTCACGCATTCGATATTGCACAGCGTCCCGGTGTTGAACCACAGCGTCTGTGGATTGGTCAGGCTCACGGTCGCGCGATCCTCGCCTTGGGCGGTGATCTTTGGGTCCTGAAACTTGCCTGCGTTGGCCTGCGCCACATCCTTCATACCCGACTGACCTTTACATCTTTCAAACAATTTTCTTTTCTTAGGGTAATGGTATACCCAATAAAACCCCGTGCAATCCCAAGCACAGACTTGTGAAGCATTGGAAAATGCGTATGTTTGCGCTAACATGAGCGAACCACACCCCAATCGCCGCTCTGCGGCCGCAAGGAGCATTCCAATGGTCTCACGCGTGATCCCCGTTGACCCCTTTGATCTGGTGATTTTCGGCGGGACCGGCGATCTGGCGCGGCGCAAGATCCTGCCGGGGCTGTTTCGGCGTTTCTGCGCGGGCCAGATGCCGGATCAGGCACGCATCATCGGGGCTGCGCGCACCGAGATGGACAAGACAGGCTACCGCCAGATGGTGTCTGAGGCCATTGGCGAATTCAACGCGGGTTTCGACCATGAAAAAGGTCAGCTTGAAGCGTTCCTCAACCGGCTTGAGTATGTCGCGATTGATGCGAAAGGGGATGATGGCTGGGAAGAACTGGCCGAGCTCACCAAAGGCTCCGACCGGATCGAGGCGTATTATTTTTCTGTCTCGCCGTCGCTGTTTGGCGATCTGGCGGAACGATTGCAGCATTATGGCATGGCCGATGCCGACAGCCGGATCGTTGTCGAAAAACCCTTTGGCCGCGATTTGCAAACCGCCAAGGCGCTGAACGCAACGCTGGCCAGGTATTTCGACGAAAGCCAGATTTACCGGATCGATCACTATCTGGGCAAGGAAACCGTGCAGAACCTGATGGCCGTGCGCTTTGGCAACATGCTGTTCGAGCCGCTTTGGAACAGTCAATACGTCGATCATATCCAGATCACGGTCGCCGAAACCGTCGGAGTGGGGGGCAGGGGCGACTACTATGATAAATCCGGCGCCATGCGCGACATGGTGCAAAACCACCTGATGCAGCTTTTGTGCCTGATCGCGATGGAGCCGCCCGCACGCTTTGATCCCGACGCCGTGCGCGACGAAAAGCTCAAGGTCATTCGTGCGCTCGATCCGGTCAAGCCCCATCACATTGCGCGCGGCCAGTATCAGGCCGAACCGTGCAACGAAACCGAACATCCCGGCTATCGCACCGCCGTGGGCGATCCACGATCGCGCACCGAAAGCTTTGTGGCGCTCAAGACCCATATCAGCAACTGGCGGTGGGCTGGCACGCCGTTCTATCTGCGCACCGGCAAAAGGATGGCCGCACGGTCTTCGGAGATCACGGTTGTGTTCAAGGAAACGCCGCATTCCATCTTTGCCGAAGATGCGGGCCGCCACCGCAATGTCTTGTCGATCCGGTTGCAACCGAACGAAGGCATCACCCTTGGCGTCACGATCAAGGAACCGGGGCCGGGGGGTATGCGTCTGGTTGATGTGCCGCTTGATATGACATTCGCCGACGCGCTTGGGCCCGAAGGGGCCGAACAAGTCGATGCCTACGAAAGGCTGATCATGGACGTGATCCGTGGCAACCAGACGCTTTTCATGCGCGGCGACGAGGTCGAGGCGGCCTGGGCCTGGACCGACCCGATCATCCAGGGCTGGGAAGCACGCAATGACGTGCCCAAGCCCTATGACAGCGGGTCAGACGGTCCGACAGACGCAACCGAGCTGATGCGCCGCGATCAGCGCCAATGGCGGGAGCTTTCCGTATGAACCTGATCGACTATGCCGATCGTGAAATGTTGGCGATGAACGTGGCCAACACGCTGGCCGGAGAATTGAAGAACGCGCTGCTGTCCCATGACAGCGTCAGTCTGGCCGTGCCGGGGGGCACCACGCCGGGGCCAATTTTCGACAACCTGAGCGCGGTAAGTCTGGACTGGTCCAAGGTCGAGGTGATGTTGACCGACGAACGCTGGGTTCCCCCCGATCACGACATGTCCAACGCCGGGCTGCTGCGCCGCCATTTGCTGGTCGGTCCTGCCGCACAGGCGCATTTCACGCCGTTTTTTACGGATGGCATCACCGCTGCGGAAGCGTCCGAGGATCTGTCGGTCAGGATAGCGGCCCATCTGCCGCTGTCGGTGCTGGTCCTGGGAATGGGCGCGGACATGCACACCGCCTCGCTCTTTCCCGGTGCGCAAGGGCTTGAGGTCGCGATGGCACCGGACGCGCCGGCGGTGGCCCCTATCACCGTGCCGGGGCAGGACATTGGCCGGATCACCCTGTCCCGCTGGGTTCTGGACGGGGCGCTTTCAAAGCACCTTGTGATATTTGGCGATGAAAAACGCGCCGCGGTCGAGCGTGCCTTGACGCTCCCCGCGCATGAGGCACCCATCGGTGCCGTTTTGGAGGGGGCGACAATCCATTGGGCACCATGACACTTTTCAACGATCTTATCCGCATGCAGGCCGCCGTCAAAGACCGCGCGATCCTGTCCTTGTTCGATGATCCGACCCGCGCCGCGACTTTCAGTGTCCAAACCGGCGACGTCCTGTTTGATTACTCGAAAACAAACATCGACGCGGCGGCAAGGGATGCTCTTTTGGCGCTGATTGACGCAACCGATGTCCCGGCGCGCCGCGACGCCATGTTTGCAGGGGAAAAAATCAACCAGACCGAAGGCCGTGCCGTGCTTCACACCGCTTTGCGCAATGTGGACGGGGGGGGCGTGATGGTCGACGGCCACGATGTCATGCCCGGCATCAGCGTCACGCTTGACCGAATGCGCGGGTTTGCCGACACCGTCCGCGACAGCGACATCACGGATGTGGTCAACATCGGCATCGGAGGGTCAGACTTGGGCCCTGCGATGGCGGTGCAGGCGCTCTCACCTTACCACGATGGGCCGCGTTGCCATTTCGTCTCGAATGTGGACGGGGCGCATATCGCCGACACGCTGCGGGGCCTTGATGCGAAAACGACGCTTGTGATCGTGGCGTCCAAGACGTTTACCACAATTGAAACCATGACCAATGCCCGCACGGCGCGGGCATGGATGATCGATCACGGCGGCGATCCGGCGCGTCAGTTCGCGGCGCTCAGCACCGCTCAGGACAAGACGGATGCTTTCGGGATTGATCCCGCACAGGTGTTTGGATTCGAGGATTGGGTCGGCGGGCGCTATTCCGTCTGGGGGCCCATCGGGCTCTCGCTGATGATCGCGATAGGCCCGCGTGCGTTTCATGCATTCCTGCGCGGTGGTCAGTCGATGGACCGGCATTTTTGCGCGGCCGCACCCTTTGAAAATATGCCGATGCTGCTGGCGCTGGTGGGCATCTGGCACAACCAGATCTGCGGCTATGCCACCCGTGCGGTGCTGCCTTATGATCAGCGTCTGGGGCAACTGCCTGCCTATCTGCAACAGCTCGAAATGGAATCAAACGGCAAATCGACCCAAATGGACGGCACCGCCGTCCCTTTCGACACCGGCCCCGTGGTCTGGGGGGCACCGGGCACGAATGGCCAGCACGCCTTTTACCAACTGATCCATCAGGGCACCCGCGTGATCCCTTGTGACTTCATGATCGCCGCCAACGGCCATGAACCCGATCTTGCCCATCACCATAAATTGCTGATCGCCAATTGCCTCGCCCAATCCGAAGCCCTCATGCGCGGGCGGTCCTTGCACGAAGCATCCGAAATCATGTCCGCCAAAGGCCTCACCGGTGCCGAGCTTGACCGTCAGGCCCGCCACCGCGTGTTTCCGGGCAACCGCCCCTCAACGACGCTCAGCTATCCACTGCTCGACCCGTTCACACTGGGGCAGATCATCGCCCTTTACGAACACCGCGTCTTTGTCGAGGGCGTCATATTGGGCATCAATTCCTTTGATCAATGGGGCGTCGAGCTGGGCAAGGAACTGGCGACATCGCTCCAACCCATCGTCGACGGAACGGCCCCGGCCGATACCAAGGACGGCTCGACTGCGGCCCTTGTCGCCTTCATCGCCAAACACGCAAACTGATCCGTTTCCCGCTTCATTTTGCCAGATAAACTCCGGGGAGTTTGAGGGGCAGCGCCCCTCATCCTTTGGTTTGAACCCCTACACCAGATCAGGATGCCGCCCCACCCGGTTGGCAAGCCTGCCCACGGTCAGCCCCTGAACGATGATCGAAAAGACCACAACGATATAGGTGCTGGTCAGGATCACATCCCGCCATTCGCTTTCGGGCAAAGACAGGGCCAACGCGACCGAAATCCCGCCCTTCAGGCCGCCCCATGTCATGATGCGGATCACGCCGCTGTTGAAACTGCGAAACGGGCGCAGAATCCCGATGGGCACGGCAACGGCCACAAACCGCGCCAGCAACGCCAGAATGATCGCTGCCATTCCGGTCAGGAACACATCACCCTCAAAGGCGACGGCAAACACCTCGAAACCGATCATCAGAAACAGCACGGCGTTCAGGATCTCGTCGATCATCTTCCAGAACGCCTGAACATAGCGGCGGGTCTGTTCGGACATGCCGCGTGCGGTGCCGACATCGCCGATCAGCAATCCTGCACAGACCGCCATGATCGGGGCCGAAACATGCAGGGCCACGGCAAGCTCGTAGCCGCCGAACGCCAGCCCCAGCGTCAGCAGGACCTCAAGCGCGTAGTCGTCGATCCGGCGCATCACGCGAAACGTCAACCACCCCAGCACCAGCCCCAACAGCGCCCCGCCACCGGCCTCGCGGATAAAAAGCACTGCGGCATCCAGGGTGGCGTTGGTCTGGGGGTCTGCACCGTGTCCGCCGGCAAGCGGAAAAGCCAGCCCCACAAGGATCAGGAAAACCACATAGCCGACACCGTCGTTGAAAAGGCTTTCGCCCGCGATCTTGGTTTCCAGCGATTTGGGCAGCTCCGCCTCGCGCAAAACCCCCAGCACGGCAACAGGATCCGTCGGTGAAATCAACGCGCCGAACACCAGCGCCGTCAGCAGCGGCATGCCGGTCAACCATGAAAAACCGATGCCCACGACCGCGGTTGACAGCGCCACCCCCAGCGTCGCCATCAGCGCTACCGTAGGCCATTCCCGCCGCAAATCTGACGTCTTGACATGCAACGCGCCGGCAAACAGCAGCAGGCCCAGCATACCTTCCAGCAGCGCCTCCGAGAAATCGATGCCGGTGACGACGCGGCGCACCGCATCGGCGATACCCGACGCGGGCCAGATCCAATCCAGTCCCAACAACCCGAACGAGGTCAGCAGCGCGACCACCAGAATCCCGATAGAGGAGGGCAGCTTTAGGAACAGATAGTTGATTGACCCGAAGGCCCCCGCCATCACGATCAGCAAGGACGCGATTTGCAGAAGTGTCATAGGGTTCCCTTTCCGGTGCGGATCCTCCTCATTTGAGGTCGTAAGTCACCCAGGTCGTGCGATCGGCCAGCCTGTCATAGACGGTGCGGGCACGGGCGTTGTCTTCGGCGGTGATCCAGCGGACCACACCCCAGCCATTGGCCGTTGCGGTATCTCTGACGGCCCTGATCAACGCCTGGGCCGCACCTGATCCGCGTGCAGCCGGATCGACAAACAGATCATCCAGAAAACAGTTGGTCATCGCACGCAACTGGCTGACGAAAGGGCGAAAATGCGTGATCCCGACCACCGTGCCCGCCGCGTTTTCGGCCACGATGCACTGGCTGGAATGATCCGGATCCATCAGCCAGCCAAAAACCGTCTCGCGCATCTGTGGCGTTTGATCGACATTGTAAAACTGCGCATATCCGGCAAAGAGGGTCTCCCAAACGGCTTTGTCAGATGCTTTGACGGGGCGGGTTTTTACGGTCATGGCGCGGTTCTTTCTTTCATAGGTGGCATCAGGCGTCGGCGCGGGCCTGATCCACGGTTTCGAAATGCCGTTTCAATCGGTCGGGCAGCGCAAAGCGGCCGGGGCCGTTGCGGTCCAGCAATACCAGGATGCAGTCGAATGTCGCCCGCAACTGCCCCGCAACCCAGACCTGCTGGGCCAGACTATAGGACGTGGAACGAAACCCGGTGCAGCGGCAGGTCACGATGTAATCCTCACGCTCCAGCATCTCGTGCAGATAGCGGATCGATCCTGACCGGATCACCACACGCGGGCCAGGGGCGTCAATCAGCCCGCGTTCGACCAGCATCTGAGTATAACGGATACGCAAGCGTTCGAACCATTCGAAATAGACGGTGTTGTTGACGTGCATGTTGGTGTCCAGATCGGAAAACCTGACCTGATCTGCCATCGCAAGGGGCTGCGGGTCGGTCAAGCCCGCGGCGCGTTGCTGATCTGTGTTCAACGGAGTGTGATAAAGAACTGTCATTCACCCTGCGTAAGGCCCCCTTAGGGCGCTTGCAAGAGACGGTTGGATTGTTCAGGGTACGCGCAACTGACAATCGGGAGGAGACGCCATGCTTGGCCAAATGATGAATAAACCGCTGCTGATTTCAAGCTTGATCGAACACGCGGAAAAATACCATGCCGGTGGGGAAATCCATTCGGTCAACACCGGCGGCGGGGTCGAGGAAACGACATGGGGGCAGGTGGCCTCCAACGCGCGGGCGCTTGCGTCGGCGTTGACAGCGCTTGGCCTTGATCCGCAGGCACGTTGCGGCACAATCGCATGGAACAACCGCCGCCATCTCGAGATCTATTTTGGCGTGTCGGGCGGTGGCTTTGTCTGCCACACGATCAACCCGCGCCTGTTTCCCGAACAGCTGGTCTATATTCTGAACCACGCCGAAGACAAAGTCCTGTTCATCGACAAGACATTTGTGCCCATCGTGGCGGGTATCCGTGACAAGCTTGAACATCTCGAACATGTCGTGCTGATGGAGGGTCGCGATGACGAGGCCGCAGCCCAACTTGACGGTCTCAAGTTCTATGACGACCTGATTGCCAGTGGCGATGCGGGCTTTGTCTGGCCCGACATGGATGAAAATACGGCATCAAGCCTGTGCTATACGTCGGGCACCACGGGCAACCCGAAGGGCGTTCTTTATTCGCACCGTTCGACCGTACTGCACAGCTTTGGCATCAATCTGGCCGACAGCATTGCGATTTCCGCCAAGGAAGTCGTATTGCCCGTCGTGCCGATGTTTCACGTCAACGCCTGGGGCGCGCCTTACGCCTGTGCCATGGTCGGCGCACGCATGGTGATGCCCGGGCCCGGTCTGGATGGCCCGTCGCTGGTCAAGCTGATTGATACCTACAGGGTGTCGCTGGCCCTTGGCGTGCCGACGATCTGGCTGGGGTTGCTGGGCGAGGCGGAAAAGAGCGGCAGCACACTGGAAAGCCTCAAGCGGACCGTGGTCGGTGGATCGGCCTGTCCGCCCTCAATGATGGCCACGTTCCGCGAGAAATATGGCGTCGAGACGATCCATGCGTGGGGCATGACCGAAATGTCGCCCGTCGGCAGCATCAATCAGCCGTTGGCCAAGCATCTGGATCTGGACCCGCAAGAGCAGCACCGCTTGCGCGAAAATCAGGGCCGCCCGGTCTATGGCGTTGAGCTTGAGATTCTTGACGACGCGGGTAATCCTGTCGCCCATGATGGCAAGACACAGGGCGATCTGGTGACCAAAGGCTATTGGATCCTCGATTCCTATTTCCGCAAGACCCGCGAAGAGACCCTTAACAAAGACGGTTGGTTCGACACCGGCGATGTGGCGACGATGGACCCTGACGGCTATGTGACCATCCGCGACCGTTCAAAGGATATCATCAAGTCAGGTGGCGAATGGATCAGCTCGGTGGAGCTGGAAAATATCGCGATTTCACATCCCAAACTGTCCGATGCGGCGGTTATCGGGGCGCGTCACGAGAAATGGGACGAACGCCCCGTCCTGATCGCGGTCAAGCGCGAAGGGCACGAGCCGACCGAAGAAGAGGTGCTTGGTATTTTCGAGGGCAAGATCGCCAAGTGGCAGATCCCCGATTGCGTTGTCTTTACCGATGTTCTGCCGCGCAATGCGACGGGCAAGGTGCTCAAGCGTGATCTGCGCGACGCCTTTGGCGACGTGTTGATGAACGGGTAATCGCCCGTTGGGTGACCTTAGATTGAACGCCATTGAATGAGCGTCTTTAAATCACGCTGAAAACGCGTTTCACCGGTCCCGCCTCAACGGGGCCGGTGTTTTTTCAGTTTACCGATATGTCTGGCGACGCTTTTTGCAGGACTTGCAAACTTCTTGGGGCATGTAGTGGCTGTTGCGCCAATGGTGAAAGCCGAAAATGCACGTGAACCGCAGCATCCTGCGGACAAATATGTTTCTCATGGCGAACCTGTCTAAATCCTCACGCCCGCAGGCGGGCAACGCTGACGCCGTGCAAAAAAGCACGATATTTGATACTGGAAAAATCGGGCCATGCAGCAGCGGGGGTCATGTGCGTCGTCGCCTATGGACGGGGCCTAATGAACCGGGCCTGATGAACTGGACCTGATGAACCTTGAAATACACTTTAACGAGAAAATATTTGCACGTATGCGCGTAAAAGAGCAACCATTTTCGCCCTCCGGCCCCGTCCCTGCAATCATTTTACCCAAACTCGCCTGCAGTCAGCACATGCCTTCCGGACCAGAAGGTGCGCAGACAACCCGGGTAGATAACGGATTCTTGGGAAGAAGGCGGAGGTTTGGTAGGCCCGGCAGGCATGCCAAAATCGGCAAAATGATCAATAAAATATGAACATATGTGGACCACGCAGATGCATTTTGACCGCATGAAAATCAACAGGTTACGAGAAATGTGGACCACGAGATTTTGCCCGAATTTGCTCCTTGCCATCGCATTCATGTTTCTAAAATGGCTGGCTTTTATGCCGCCACAGATCGTCCGTCATTTGGACAGTGTGGCGCAAAGGCTTTAACCATCACCGCGCGCACACAAGCCTCGCCGACCGGACGCCAGCAGAATATGCTACTCGGTCAGAGGCAAACCAAAAACCTGAACAGAGCTAATCTAAATTAGCGGCCTCAATAGAGAGCAGGTCAACCATAGGGTCCCAAAACGATGCGCAGAGCACCCGGAGTGATTTTCGGGGTGTTTTTGCCAATAAGGCTTCGTTTTAGTTTCAATGGAACCCAGCACCACAATACGTGAAAAAGCATCCTGTTGCCAAATTTTGTCTGCGCCTCGGGAGTCAACCTTTGGAACATGCGTAATATCAATTATGGTCCTATCCTTGGTTTTATAGGATAGTGAGCGTCGATGCCATGGTCACCGACACAAAGGGCGTATTTTGTTGAAAAAGTCTTTGTTGCTTTGCGGCAAGCCATTTGATTCACTCGTTATTGTAGGATGAGGGAGGATTTGGCGATGATGGGTGTTCTGGAAGCTCCGGCGCGGTTGTTTTACGACTTTGATCTGGAGGCGCAGGTGCCAGCCAACCACATGCTGCGCCAGATTGACTGCTTCCTTGATGTAGGGGTCGTGCATGAGGCGTTGCAGTCTCATTACAGCCACCTTGGCCGCCCTTCGATTGATCCAGAGCTGATCATGCGGATGTTGGTGATCGGGTACACTTTGGGCATCCGTTCGGAACGGCGGCTTTGCGAAGAGGTCGATCTCAATCTGGCATATCGGTGGTTTTGCCGCCTCGGCCTGGACGGCAAAGTGCCTGATCATTCTACCTTCTCAAAATACCGGCATGGCAAATTCCGCGACAGTGATTTGCTGCGGGTCGTGTTTGAATCGGTCGTTGCCCGCTGTATTTCTGAAGGGCTTGTTGGCGGCCATGGCTTTGCCGTCGATGCCAGTCTGATTGAAGCTGATGTAGATCGACAGAACTCAAGCGCGCAGGCGGAGTGGAACACAGACGCCATTGATCCCGATGATGCGCCGCGTGCAGTACGCGAGTATCTTGATGTGCTGGACGACAAAGCATTCGGCGCGGCGACAGCCGTTAAACCCAAGTTCACATCGCATGCTGATCCTGCCAGCCAATGGACCGCCGCACGCAAAGGGCCTGCAATATTTTCCTACTCAAACAACTACCTCATCGACACCGACAACGCTGTTATCGTTGATGTTGAGGCCACACGCTCCATTCGTACAGCTGAGGTGGGTGCCGCGCAAACCATGGTGGATCGCACGGAAGATTGCTTTGGCATTAAGCCCGACTGGCTTGTCGCAGACACAGCCTATGGGTCGGCAGAGAACTTGGCTTGGTTGGTCAAAAAACGGAAAATCATCCCGTTCATTCCGCTGATTGATAAGTCAGAACGGACCGATGGCACTTTCTCCCGATCAGACTTCGAATGGGACGGCGACAACGAACGCTACACTTGCCCCGAAGGCGAACATCTTGTGCTAACCCGCCGCAACTATTCCGACCCACGCCGGAAAGAGCCACGGAAAGGGCGTCGCAAATACCGGGCCACCAAGGCTCTTTGTTCAGTCTGCCCGTCAAAACAAAAATGCTGTCCGAAGGCCAACACCCGGTACATCGCACGCGAGGAACATGAAGATGCGCGTGACTTTGCACGGCTGGCCGCGAAGTCCGGCTTCAACCCAAAGGCCCAAGCCAAACGCAAGAAGGTCGAGATGCTCTTTGCCCACCTCAAACGCATCTTAAAACTGGGCCGGCTCAGGCTTCGAGGGCCCTGTGGCGTCAAGGACGAATTTACGCTCGCTGCCATCGCCCAAAACCTCCGAAAACTCGCAAAGTTAAGACCTCAAACGACCGAAATGAGGATCACGATATGATCTGAACGCGCAATACACCCTTTAAACCAGCCGCCCAGCAGATCGGGCGGAACAAAAGACCTGCGACCACAATCAGCGGGGTGCCAAACACCAAATCTGCACCGACTTTTTCAACA
>CAVSLU010000019.1:0-163414 GCA_963728645.1 uncultured Alphaproteobacteria bacterium
CCCACGCCACACAACGGCAGCATCGCCATTCGCATTGGACAGCGGCACCTCGGGGGCAAAGACAATCGCCGCAGGCAAACGCATGGTCCCGGATCGTAGACACGAGCCCCGCATCGCACCCTTGCGCGCCTCTGCACAGGCATGCCGAAGGGGTCCTCTCGGGACCCTCTCAGCAAGGGCGGAATGCAGGCGCGTCGCTCACGCGTTCCCACCTGCGATCAGCGCCTTGGCGACGGTGCGGAATGCTTCGGCCTGGGGGCTGTCGGGTTTGGACACGACGATAGGCGCACCGCCATCCGCAGCGACGCGGATGTCCAGATGCAGCGGATTTCCGCCAGCAACGGCACGCCCAGCTTGGCCGCCTCTGCCACCACACCGCCATGACCAAAAACGTGTTCTTCGTGGCCGCAGTTTAAACAGATGTGCGTGCTCATGTTTTCGATCATGCCGATAATCGGCGTTTTCAGCTGATTGAACATGTCGATCCCCTTGCGGGCATCCATCAAGGCCACATCCTGCGGCGTGGACACGATGACTGCGCCGTCCACATGCGCCTTCTGCGCCAATGTCATCTGCACGTCGCCTGTGCCGGGGGGCAGATCGACGATCAAAACGTCCAGTGCACCCCATTGGACCTGCGTCATCATCTGCTGCAATGCGCGCATCAGCATGGCCCGCGCCAGACAAACGCCTGATCATCGTTGTCATCAAACCGATCGACATCATGGTCACGCCAAAGTTGCGCATCGGTAAAATCGTCTGCCCATCGGGCCGACGAGGGTCGACCCAAGATCAGTACCGCGGCTGCGACGGGCCATAACGTCAGCGTCCAGCATACCGACGCGGCGGCCTTCGGCAGCCAGCGCACAGGCCAGATCGGCCGCGACGATTCATCCCGACCCGCCTACCGACGCGATTGCCAGAAATCCGGTCAACGCCCGGAAATTCCTGCGGTCCCGAGGGCTCCGACGTGCGGCCATTTCAGTTCGGCGGCGGTGCTTGCTTGGAACGGGCGGTCAGCACGGCGGAAACCGATTGACCTCCATCGAGCTGACCGCAGCATCTGCCTGGTCGCGCAACGAGCGTAGGCCTCGGCGTGCGTGGGGTTCACTTCAAGCACGAACCGCATGGCACCCTCGTCGACCTAAGCACCTTTACTCCCAGAGTGACAACGTCCTTGCCGGATATCGGGTCATTGAACTTCTTCAAACCCGCCAAACCGGCGTCGCGGGTCATGCTCACGCTTCTGACTGCCCTTTGATGTCGCCTGTTACGACGTGCTCAAGATCAAGCCCGTCTATGGTCAGAACCATCTTCGCCGTGAAGGTTTTGCCAGCGGTATCACCGCCCTCGCGCATAGCTCTTTCGATCTCTTGCTGGGACGTAACACCCACTTGCTTTAGGAATTTACGCATGGACATATTGAATTCATCGCTCATGATGTGCTCCGTTCGTGAGTTGTTGCCGGGGTGTCCGGGCGACCCTAATTTATCGTGAAAGGGGACGCATGTGAAATTTTGGATATGGATAGCGTTGGTATGCGCGCCTTTGGCTGCACAGGCGCAGGAAAAGGCGTTTGATCTCGCCGTGCCGCCCGCTTTGGCGCAGACTGGGTTGATCGACTATCTGTTGCCGCGCTTCTCGCTCAAGACCGGGGTCAAGATCACGCTGGCCCCCGCCGCATCCTTTGCGTTGGGCGACGACGGGACGCCGGTGTTTCAGGGTCCGACACGGATGTGGCATTTGACGGATCCCAAGTCGCCGGCCGAAGGGCAGTTTCATGACTGGCTGCTGTCGGATATCGGCAAACGCACTGTCGATAGCTTTACAGTCAACGGAACCGCCCCCTTTGATGCCGACGTGACCAAGGCCGTCGCGAAAGCCCCCGCCCCGCTTACCGGCGACGCCGTGCTGGGTAAAAAGCTGAGCCTCGATTTGTGCGGCCATTGTCACGTCGTGGCCGACGAGAACCGGATGAAGGCCATCGGGTCTTCTCCGTCTTTCATGCTGATGCGCAATTTTCCTGACTGGCGCAAACGCTTTGATACCTTCTATGAACTGCGCCCCCACGCCCCCTTCAGCTATGTCAAAGGGGTAACGGACAAGCCTGCCGGATCGCCCTCGACCCAGACAATTGTCATGGACAAGGCAGACGTGGACGCGATCACCGCCTATGTCGGCACGATGGAGCCTGCTGATCTGGGCGCGCCAATTCAATCTCAGTGATCCTTGCGTGTGCTGAAGTAATCTTCTGATGTGCGCACACGGGGGCGTTCCTTGCCCGCCAGTGGGTTGTTCTCGGAATGGTACTGGGCGCTTATGCGGCAATTGTCACACATCTGGATCATCTTTGCCGCCTCGGAGGACGCGAACATCGCGTGCTTGCCCGCCAGCTTTTCGGTGATCTTTTCGACCGTCGATTTGACCCCGAACAAAGACCCGCATTCAATGCAGGCAAACGGTTCTTCTTCGTGCAGCACCACTTGGGTAAAGGCCCTGTCGGCCAGGTTCATCTGTGGCTTCAGCGTGATCGCGTTCTCAGGGCATATGTTGGCGCACAATCCGCATTGCAGACAGGCGTCTTCCTGAAAGCGCAGCTGCGGCAGATCGGGGTTGTCGCCAAGGGCACCCGACGGGCAAAGCGAAACACACGACAGACACAGCGTACAAGCATCCGTATCCACCAGAACCGCGCCATAGGGGGCGGCATCGGGCAGATCAATTATCTGCGCGTCGGGTTGCAGCGTCTTGCCTGCAAGTCGCGCGATCTGGCGGCGGGTGCCAAGCGGCAACATGGTTTCGTGATCCGGCTGACGATGATCACTGACCAAGGCGTCCTCCAGCGCGTCGGGGTCGGACACGTCAAGCAGACGGATCGCATTTGCGCCACTGATGGCGCGGGCAATTTCGGCCTGCACTTCGATCGCGTCGCGTTCGGTTTTCGGCGCAAGCAGGACATCGACATGGGCGAATCCGCACCCTAATGCTGCCAACATTTCGGCATGGCCGAACCCCGCAAGCGCGTCGACCGCCAGCGGAATGACATCAACGGGCAGACCTGCACCGTAACGGGCGAAAAGGCTGATCATCTCGGTGCCGTGGTCGGCGTCATGCACCAGCAAACGCGGCGCTTCGCCGCCCGCCTTGCGGTAGGTGCCGGCCAGCGTCGACAAACGGCGGAACAATGTATCAACCGGAGGCGCGTCATACGTGATCGCACCCGACGGGCAGACCGCCGAACAACTGCCGCACCCGGCGCAGATCATCGGGTCAATCGCAACATGTTCGCCTGCCGATGTGATTGCCCCCGTAGGGCACAAATCCAGACAGTTTGAACACGCGGGTTGTTCGGCCCGCGAATGGGCGCACAGACTTTCGGTCAGTCGCACGTACAGCGGTTTTTCAAAGGTCCCTACCATCTGGGATGCGGCACGCACCGCTTCTGCGACCGCCGTCTGGCTGCCCGGATCGGCCCTAAGATACCCGTCGCGCTTGTGCGGCGCGGGAAACAGCGATGAAGCCCCACTCAGGTCAAGAATAATATCGCATTGCGACAGCGCGCCATCGCGCGGCGCGGTAAATTGGGGTGTGCCACGCCCGCCGGGGATCAGCATCTGCAACGCATCCAGTGTCAGGTTGAACCCGCCCAAGGCACCTGCCGCCTTGCGGATGCGCCCCTTCACAATGTCAAAGCGCGGGTCAAGCGTCGCCTCTTCGGCGCTGTCCAGTAACACCGTGATCGCCAAAGTATCCGCCAGTTTTTCTGCCACATCCAGCGCCAATGCGGACGGGCCGATAACCAGACACGTCCCTTCCGACACCACATCCCTGACCCGGGGGGCTGGAACGGGCAAATGCGCCTCTGCCACCAGGGCGGCCATCTTGGGGGTCGCGTCCCCTTTTCCGGCATGCCAACCCGCGCGGTCGCGGATGTCAACGAAATCGGGCACAGGCGCGTCGATCTCTTCGGCAAGCTCTTCGAACCGGCGGCGTTCCTGCTGACAGGCGATCGTGACATCCCCTGCTTTGATCGCTTCGGCGGCGATGCCCATCTGATCGGTGCAAAGCGCGGTGTGAATTTTAGAGCAGGACATCCCGCAGGCTTGTGCAAGCCCCGGCGCGTCAATGGACTGACTGCCAAGGCAATCGCAAAGCAAAAGTTGTTTTACCATAGTCTCCCCTGCGACAGCGGAAGCCGGGCGGGGCGCTGTCAACGTCGGCTAGATTAGAGCCGTTTTGCGGCCACCGCAAACAGCTATTCCAAGTTGATAATCCGCAAATCTTTTGTGCAGGTGCAGAAAAATACCCAATAAAAACAGTAGGAAGTGCATTATTTTCGCGCAGCTACCCTGAGTAGAAACGTTTCTGTAAATTATGCACTTTCCTCGCTAAAGAAGTGATTAGATGTACCAAAGAAACCCTTTGATCCGGCGTCAGAATACGTCAGTATACCTACACGCATCATTAACCTACTGTCGGGATATTCGTGAACGCACCGCTTAAATCAGCGCAAAGCATGCCCGTGGGCGTGGTCCTTCGTAAATCTCCCGGGGTCACGAAGTGGGCGCAATATGTCTGGCGTGCCGTTTGTGTTTTGCCCGGGGCCGATCCTGCCGATTGGAAACCGCTGCGGACTGAGGGCGACGTGACCGACTATCACGTCGCGACCGTGCCGTTGACACTCTATCGGTCCGACACCGAAGCCTATGTGCACGGTCTTAGCGCCAATGTGCCCTGTCTCTATGTGATTTGTCGCGAAGTGTCTGACCCCGCCAGACCGCTTGAATTGGTCATGGTCACGGCATCCCCCTACGAGGCACAGGATTACAGCGACAATGGCGAAGACATCGTTGAAAAAGTAATGATGCCGCCACAGGTGCAGGCGTGGGTTGCGGCCTATATCGATGAACACCATCAGGATGAAGCATTCGTAAAGCGCCGCCGCGACAAATACCGCGAGCCCAGGCAGGACGGCATTGGTGATGCACGCATCGCGCAGCCGTCCGATGTCTATCGTGCGCCCCGCAATGCCAGCAAGGAAACCGTGAAATGACGCGGCACGCTTCATTCTGGGACCGCCGCCGCGCGGCTGTCCGCGCCGAGGAAGACGCCGCCCGCACTGCGGCTGACGCGCGCGCCGTTGCGCAAGAGCAGGCCGTTCTGGCCGAAAAAACCGACGCAGATCTGCTGGCCGAGTTTGATTTGCCCGATCCCGATACCCTGAAAGCCGGCGATGATTTTACCGCCTTCATGTCGCGCGCCATTCCCGATCATTTGCGCCGCCGCGCCTTGCGCAAGCTTTGGGTGTCTGATCCGGTATTGGCCTGCCTTGATGATCTGGTGGATTACGCCGATGACTATACGCAAGCCTCTGCGGTAACCAGTTTCACGACCAGCTATGAGGTGGGCAAAGGCCTGCGCCGCCACGTCGAGGATATCGCCCGCAAGGCCCTTGCCAAAACCGAACAGCAAGACGCCCCCGACCAAAACGCCCCCGACGTTGTGGCAATATCTGAAACGCCGACGATTGCCGCGCATCAACCGGATCAGCCAAGCTTGGCCGACGCCACATCAGACACGACAGACGCACCCGAAGAGGCCCCCATGCAGCCGCGCCGCATGGCCTTCCGGTTCGAGGAGCCAATAGCATGACAGCCACCGCAACAGCCCCCCAGATCTCTGCCGAAGATCGCTTGCGGGCCGATCTATACAATTACCTTGGCGTGATGCTGGCGCGGCCAGCCGATCAAATGCTGCTGGACCAGACCGCGGCGCTTTCGGGCGATGACAGCGAACTTGGCACGGCCATCAACGGGCTTGCACGGGTCGCAAGGGCCGTATCGCCCAAAAAGGTCGTCACCGAATTCAACGCCCTGTTCATCGGCCTGGGGCGCGGTGAACTGCTGCCCTATGCCAGCTATTATCTGACCGGTTTCCTGAATGAAAAACCGCTGGCCGCCTTGCGGTCCGATATGTCGGCCTTGCGCATAAGCCGCGCCCCCAATGTGTTTGAACCCGAAGACAACATCGCCTCTTTGATGGAGATGATGGGGGGCATGATCGTGGGCCGGTTTGGCAACCCGGCACCAGACACCACGCAGCGGGCCTTCTTCAACAAACATGTCGCCCCGTGGGCAAGACACTTCTTTACCGACTTGCAAAAAGCAAATAATTCAGTGCTTTATGCGGGCTTGGGTGCCGTCGGCTCTGCCTTTATGGACATAGAGCGCGAAGGCTTTCGGATGACCGCGGGCTGACACTCGCGCATATGACTGCGGGGCGCACCCCGTGCAACTTAGGAAAGGGGTTCAGACCCATGACACAGAAAAACAAGGGCGCGAGCCGCCGCGATTTTCTTAAACTGGCAGGCACCGTTGCACCGGCAGCGGCCGTTGCCGTAGCCTCGGGGGGGACGTCGGCAGAGGCGCAGCCCGTCGATCTGCAATCCGAAACCATTCAGGATACCGCGCACACCCGCGCCTATCTCGAAAGCACGCGCTTCTAAGCAAAAGGCATATCCATCGCTGATGTTCTAAAAGCGGTGGGAACAATCAGCCCAAGGCAGACCGACAAGGTTGCGCCATTCGGGCACCAAGGGAGAGAATTATGCTTCGGAAAAAGACAAACGGGATGGCACGACGGCCCCAGCGGGCTGGTATCCTATCCGATATCGCCGAAAAGTCAGTTGACCGCCGCGCGTTCCTGCGTGGGTCGGGTCTGGCCATCGGTGGCCTTGCCGCGATCGCGTCGACTGCGGGATCCGTCACCCAAGCCTCGGCTGCATCCGCAGTCAATGGCGCGGTCGAGACGATAAAATCAGTCTGCACGCACTGCTCCGTCGGTTGTACCGTCATCGCCGAAGTCTCCAACGGCGTCTGGACCGGTCAAGAACCTGGTTGGGACAGCCCCTTCAACCTTGGCGCGCATTGCGCCAAAGGCGCATCGGTCCGTGAACACGCGCATGGCGAACGCCGCCTGAAGTATCCGATGAAGAAGGTCGGCGGCAACTGGGAACGCATCAGCTGGGAACAGGCCATCAACGAGATCGGCGACAAGATGAACGCGATCCGCGAGGAAAGCGGTCCTGATTCTGTCTATTGGCTCGGGTCGGCCAAGCATAACAACGAACAGGCGTATCTGTTCCGCAAGTTCGCCGCTTACTGGGGCACCAACAACGTGGATCACCAGGCGCGTATCTGCCACTCGACCACCGTTGCTGGCGTTGCGAACACTTGGGGCTACGGCGCCATGACCAACAGCTATAACGACATCCACAACAGCCAGGCGATCTTCGTCATCGGCGGCAACCCTGCCGAAGCGCACCCTGTATCCTTGCTGCACCTGCTGAAAGCCAAAGAGCAGAACAACGCGCCGCTGATCGTATGTGACCCCCGCTTTACACGCACGGCGGCCCACGCAGATGAATACGTCCGCTTCCGTCCAGGGTCGGACGTGGCGCTGGTGTGGGGCATCCTGTGGCACATTTTTGAGAACGGCTGGGAAGACAAGGAGTTCATCCGCACCCGCGTCTGGGGCATGGACCAGATCCGTGACGAAGTTGCAAAATGGACACCTGACGAAGTCGAACGTGTCACCGGCGCACCCGCCAAGCAGCTTGAGCGTGTTGCCCGCACACTGGCCAATAACCGCCCCGGCACCGTGATCTGGTGCATGGGTGGCACGCAGCACACCAACGGCAACAACAACACCCGTGCGTACTGCATCCTTCAGCTGGCCCTTGGCAACATGGGCAGAGCCGGCGGCGGCACCAACATTTTCCGCGGCCACGACAACGTGCAAGGGGCCACCGACCTTGGCGTTCTCGCCGACACACTGCCCGGATACTACGGCCTGAGCGCGGGTGCCTGGGCCCACTGGGCACGCGTTTGGGAAGAAGACCTGAACTGGCTCAAGGGCCGGTTCTCGGATGCGTCGTTTGGCGATACTTCGATGATGAACCTGACAGGTATCCCCGTCAGCCGCTGGATCGACGGCGTGCTGGAGGACAAGGAAAACATCGACCAGCCAGACAACACCCGCGCAATGGTTCTGTGGGGCCACGCGCCCAACTCGCAGACCCGCCAAAAGGAAATGGTCACCGCGATGGAAAAACTCGACCTGATGGTCGTGGTTGATCCCTATCCAACGGTTTCGGCCGTAATGCAGGACCGTCAGGATGGCCTGTACCTGCTGCCGGCCTGCACGCAGTTCGAAACACGCGGGTCGGTCACGGCATCCAACCGGTCGCTGCAATGGCGTGATCAGGTGGTTCAGCCACTGTTTGAATCCAAGCCCGATCACACGATCCTCAAGCTTTTCGCAGACAAGTTCGGCTTCTCCGATCGCATGTTCAAGAACATCGCAATCGAAGGCGACGAGCCTGTCATCGAAGACATCACCCGCGAATTCAACCGCGGCATGTGGACAATCGGCTACACCGGTCAAAGCCCCGAGCGCATGAAAATGCACATGGCCAACCAGCATACATTCGACCGCACGACCTTGCGTGCGGTGGGTGGCCCAGCTGATGGCGATTTCTACGGCATGCCATGGCCCGCGTGGGGAACCCCTGAAATGAACCACCCCGGCACGGCGAACCTTTACGACATGTCGATGCCCGTCGCCGAAGGCGGCCTGACCTTCCGCGCCCGTTTCGGTGTGGAACGCGATGGCGACAACCTTCTGGCCGAAGGCGTCTACAGCGTTGGCTCCGAAATTCAGGACGGCTATCCCGAATTTACGATGGCAATGCTGCGCGAGCTTGGCTGGGACAGCGACCTGACCGACGACGAGATGAACGTGATCAACTATGTCGCGGGCTATCCCGAAGGGCGCCCGGCCGCTGAAGAACCCAAACAGGAAGTCGGAGAAACCTCTCAAACCGGTGAAGTACCCTCGGACTACATCGCCAAGACCGGCGGTGTGAACTGGAAGACCGACCTGTCGGGCGGCATCCAGCGTGTCGCGATCAAGCATGGCTGCGCCCCCTTCGGTAACGCCAAGGCCCGCGCCGTGGTCTGGACCTTCCCCGATCCGGTGCCAATCCACCGCGAGCCGCTTTATACCAACCGTCGCGATCTGGTGGCCGACTATCCCACCTATGACGACAAAAAATTCTGGCGCCTGCCCACCATGTACAAGTCCATCCAGGAAAACGACTTTTCCAAGGACTATCCGATCATCCTGACCTCTGGTCGTCTGGTCGAATACGAAGGCGGCGGTGATGAAACCCGGTCCAACCCCTGGTTGGCCGAGCTTCAGCAGGACATGTTCGTCGAAGTGAACCCCCGCGACGCCAATAACCTTGGCATTCGCGATGGTGCGCAAGTCTGGGTCGAAGGCCCCGAAGGCGGCAAGGTCAAGGTGATGGCCATGGTCACGGAACGTGTACAAAGCGGCGTTGCTTTCATGCCGTTCCACTTTGGCGGCCATATGGAAGGCGTCGATCTGCGGGATAAATATCCTGACGGCGCAGACCCCTATGTGCTGGGTGAATCCACCAATACCGCACAGACATATGGCTATGATTCAGTAACTCAGATGCAAGAGACCAAAGCGACCCTCTGCAAAATCTGGACAGCGTAAGGAGACCGAAAAGATGGCAAGAGCAAAGTTTCTGTGCGACGCCGAACGCTGCATCGAATGCAACGCGTGCGTCACGGCCTGTAAGAACGAACACGAAGTGCCGTGGGGCATCAACCGCCGCAAGGTTGTCACCATTCAGGATGGCACCCCCGGCGAACGGTCAATCTCGGTTGCATGCATGCACTGCTCGGACGCGCCCTGCATGGCTGTTTGCCCGGTGGATTGCTTCTATCAAACCGAAGACGGCATTGTCCTGCACTCCAAGGATCTGTGCATTGGCTGTGGCTACTGCTTTTACGCCTGCCCCTTCGGCGCGCCGCAGTATCCGCAGGCAGGCAACTTCGGATCGCGCGGCAAGATGGACAAATGTACGTTCTGTGCCGGTGGACCCGAAGAAAACAACTCCGAGGCTGAATTCCAGAAGTACGGTCGTAACCGGATTGCGGAAGGCAAGTTGCCGATCTGCGCCGAAATGTGCTCTACCAAGGCCTTGCTGGCCGGAGACGGAAACGTGGTATCGGGCATTTATCGCGAGCGCGTTGTCGCCCGTGGTTTCGGTTCCGGCGCTTGGGGCTGGGGTACAGCCTACGACCAAAAAGGTGGGTGATCCCATCTGAAAATGGCTCTGTACTTTGGCCCGCTGGCGGATGCTGGCGGGCCATTTTCACTTTAAACTGTTTCTCTTTACCCTTTTGGAGGACACGATGACGTTGCTACGCATCCTGCTGCCCCTCATTTTTCTGGTTTCCTTCACCGGCCTGACCGTCGCGCAGGAAACACCCAACGATGCCACGGTCACCGCGCCGGGCAATCAAACGCTTGAAGATATCCTTGCACGCCAACGTGGCGAGGATGTCCCCTTTGGTGCCGAGGTGCCGCTGCCCGTTCAGGACGATGGTGCGCCAATCGCCAGCCCGCTTGGGCCACTTGGGGGCGTATCGGACGCTGCACAGTGGCGCGAAATTCGTGCCGATGAAACCACATCGGTATCAGCCAGCAATGACGGCCCCGCAGCCAAAGTTCTGATGCAGGACAACGGCATGTGGTGGCTCAATTTCCGCCACGGCCCGCTGCTGACCTATGGTGGCGCGCTGCTGGGGGCCACCGTCGTCCTTTTGGCGATATTCTTTCTGGTGCGTGGCCGGATCAAGCTGGACCACGGCCGCTCGGGCATCACCATCCAGCGTTTCAAATGGATCGAACGCTTTGGCCACTGGCTGATCGCGGGCTCGTTCATTTTGCTGGGTCTGACCGGATTGATCCAGCTTGCCGGGCGAAAACTGCTGATCCCCTATATCGGGCACGAGGCCTATGCCAGCTATGCTGTGGCGGGCAAGTGGGTTCACAACAACGTCGCGTGGGCCTTTATGCTGGGTCTGGTAATGGTGTTCGTGATGTGGATCGCGCATAACATTCCCGATCGCACCGATATCAACTGGCTGCTCAAGGGCGGTGGCATCTTCAGCAAGGGGCACCCGCCAGCCAAAAAGTTCAATGCGGGCCAGAAACTGATCTTTTGGGCGGTGATCATTCTGGGCGGCTCTATCTCCGTCTCTGGGCTGTCGTTGCTGTTTCCGTTCCAGTTCCAGATGTTCGGCCCCACCTTCGCCCACCTGAACGACTGGGGCGTGCCGCAGCTATTCGGCTTTGGGCCCATTGAATCGACGCTAACCCCGCAGGCCGAGATGCAATACGCACAGCTTTGGCACGCGATTGTCAGCTTTGCGCTGATGGCCGTGATCATCGCACATATCTATATCGGGACCATCGGCATGGAAGGTGCTTTCGAGGCGATGGGAAAAGGCGAGGTCGATCTGGAATGGGCACGCGAACACCATAGCCTATGGGCGGACAAGGTTGCTGGAGATCAAACCAAGCCCGCGCCTTCAGGCCAAGCGCACCCCGCAGAATGACATGTGGCGCGCGCTTGCACTGATATTGGCGCTTGCCACCCCTGCCTTCGGGCAGGAGTTCTTTACCCTCAAAGGTCACGGCGGCCCCGTTATGGACATCGCCGTGGCCCCTTCGGGGCAGATTGCCACCGCCAGTTTTGACAATTCCATCGGCATTTGGACAGACGGCGTGCCGACATGGCTTGAAGGGCATCGCGCTGCCGTAAACACCCTGATTTTTGCATCAGATACTGCGCTGATTTCCGGGGGTGACGATTTTCAAGTGCTGTTCTGGTCACTGACTGCTGGTATCCCCCGGTTGCTCGGCACGCATCAAGGGAAAGTCACGGCCCTTGCGGTGTCAGACAGCGCGCATCTTGTCGCGTCCTCAAGCTGGGACGGGACTGTCGGGCTGTGGCCTATCGGCCAGAACCGGGCGGAACTGCTTTCCCCCCCGCCTGATCTGCCAAAGCCCCGTTTGTTGCAGGGACATAGCCAAGGCGTGAACGACGTCGTGTTCTCGCGCGACGGAACGCGGCTCTATTCTGCGTCGGCGGATGGCACCTTGCGCCAATGGGATGTGCAAAGCGGTACTGAAACCCGCGTGCTGGTCAAGAACGGGTTTGGCATCAACACACTTGCGTTGAACGAGGACGCAGGCTGGATCGCCTATGGGGCGGTCGATGGTGTGACCCGCCTGATTGATCTGCGTACCGGCGACCCGATCGCAGATTTCACGCTTGATCGTCGGCCCATTCTGGCGATGGCCTATCACGCGCCCTCGCATCTGCTTGCTGTCGGCGACGGCGAAGGGTTCATCATGATGATCGACACGCAAACCCGTCAGATCCTGCGGGATTTCCGCGCAACGGTGCGGGGTCCGATCTGGGCGCTTGCCTTTGCACCGGATGGCCTGAACATTCATGCGGGCGGCATCGATGATACGGTGTATTCGTTCCCGATTGCCGCGATGGACGACGCGCCCCGGATGGCCACGCAACAGCGCAGCTTTCTGGAAAAGCCGGCAACCATGTCAAATGGTGAACGTCAGTTCAAACGCAAGTGTTCGATCTGCCACACAACCGACGCAGGAAGCGCCCGCCGCGCGGGCCCCAGCCTGCACGGATTGTTTGGCCGGCGCGCGGGATCGGTCGCGGATTACACCTATTCATCAACCCTGCGCGACGCTGATATTATCTGGTCGGACGATACCATCGACGCGCTGTTTGACCTTGGCCCCGACCACTATATACCGGACAGCAAGATGCCGATGCAGCGCATCACAAGCGCTGCGGACCGGCGCGATCTGATTAATTATTTGCGTGATGTAACGCAGAGGGAGGACCCTGAATGAAAGCCTTTATCCTGGCCATTGTGGCCCTCGTCGTCATCTCGGTCGGCATGAACTTTCTGCTGGAAAATGCAGGGTTCTCTTCGGCAGAGGTGACGACCGACAGCAATGTCCGTTTGGGCGACTGATCGTCACCAAGAAGCGTTGATCTGACGGCTTTGAATGACCGCTGAAACCGGCTATGGAGCGTCATGAAGTCGCTTATCATCCATATGCCCTCTAGCAGTGCACGCCGCCCAAATGCAGAAAAACTGCTGCGGGATCTGCCGGATGCGCGGCTTGTGGACGCCGTTGACGGGCGTGACCCGGCGCAGATTGCCGGGGTGCAGACCTTTGCGGGCGATCTGCACGCTCCGTCCTATCCCTTTGCCCTCAAGCCCGCCGAAATCGGTGTGTTTCAAAGCCACCGGAAATGCTGGCAGATGATTGTGGATGAAGGATGGGATCACGCGCTGATCGTCGAAGATGATCTGGCTGTTTCCCTGCCGGACATGGCGCGCGCCCTGACCATGATCACGGCCTATGTCACACCCGACATGTATGTACGCCTGCCGCCCAAGATGCGCGAAAAGCCCGGCACGGTGATCGCCAAAGACGGCGACATGCGCCTGATCCTGCCGCGACGCATTGGCTTGCAATGCTGCTGTCAGGTGGTCGGCCGTGCAGCTGCGGCGCGGCTGCTGGCCGGATCACAAAAGATCGACCGGCCCATCGATACGTGGCTGCAAATGCACTGGATCACAGGCCAGCCTGTCCACGCGCTGCTGCCCAATGGCAACGCGGAAATCGCCGGCCAGATCGGCGGATCGACCATTCAGCAAAAAACCCGCACCAGCGGCAAGCTGATGCGGGAATTAAAGCGGGCGTGGTATCGCACGCGGATCAGATCACGGCCACAAAAGCCATGATAGACCCTTAGCTGGGCGCTTTGGTCGTCCTCAGATACGGCAGGATCTTGTTGAAGTCGCCGAATTTCGCTTTTGCGTCCTCATCAGACAGGGTTGCCGGGATGATCACATCATCGCCCACGTTCCAGTTTGCGGGTGTCGCCACGCCCTTGCCTGACGACATCTGAAGGCCATCCAGTGCGCGCAGCACCTCGGCAAAGTTGCGGCCCACGGTCATGGGATATGTCATCGAAAGCTTGAGCTTTTTGTCAGGCCCGATGATGAAGACCGCACGCACGGTCGCGCTGTCGTTCGGGGTGCGCCCATCGGGCATGTAAGCCTCGGCGGGAAGCATGTCAAAAGCCTTGGCCACCTTCAGATCATTATCCGCAATAATCGGAAATCCGGCCTTTGCGCCCGCAAACGTCTCGATGTCGCCCTTCCATTTCTTGTGCTCTTCCACGCCGTCAACGGAAATGCCCATCACCTTGGTGTTGCGCTTTGCCCATTCGTCGGCCAATTGGGCAACCGCGCCGAATTCAGTGGTGCAGACCGGGGTGAAATCCTTGGGATGCGAAAAGAGAATGGCCCAGCTGTCGCCAATCCATTCATGCAGGTTGATCGTGCCCTGATCCGTCTCCACGGTCATATCGGGGATGGTATCATTGATGCGCAAAGCCATTTCATCGTCTCCTTGGTTGGTCCCGGGATCGGGCGGAATTCATATTCCAAATTGTATATATGTTATTCCCGCATAGGCGGAAGCCCTTACTTGCAGGTGCGACACTGTGGTGACATGGTGTGCGCAAACGGCAAGGGCAACCCCCAAGTCATAACATCACAAAAGGAGTCTTCCTATGCTCGAGAAACGCGAATTCTACATCAACGGTGCGTGGGTATCCCCCGCAAAGCCACATGATCACAACGTCATTGATCCGTCCACCGAAGAACCCTGCGCCGTCATTTCCCTTGGTGATCAAGCGGATACCGATGCTGCCGTCGCCGCAGCCAAGGCGGCCCTGCCCGGCTGGATGGCAACACCGCCCGCTGAACGCATCGCGCTGCTGGAAAAGCTGCTTGAGGTCTATCAGGCCCGTGCAGAAGACCTTGCCAAGGCGATGAGCACCGAAATGGGTGCCCCGATGGATCTGGCACGCACCTCGCAGGTTGGGGCCGGCACATGGCACCTGAGCAATTTCATCAAGGCGGCCAAGGAATTCAAGTTTGAACAGCCCCTGAATGACAGCGCACCCAACGACCGCATCATCCGCGAAGCGGTTGGCGTTGCCGGTCTGATCACGCCATGGAACTGGCCGATGAACCAGATCACTCTCAAGGTTGGCGCGGCGGTTGTTGCAGGCTGCACCATGGTGCTGAAACCTTCCGAGGAAAGCCCGTTGGACGCGATGATCTTTGCCGAGCTGATGGACGAGGCTGGGTTCCCAAAGGGCGTGTTCAACCTTGTGAACGGTGATGGCGTGGGCGTCGGCAGCCAGCTGTCCTCGCACAAAGACGTGGACATGATCAGCTTTACCGGCTCGACCCGTGCGGGCACGCTGATCTCGAAGGCAGCAGCTGATACGCTGAAAAAAGTCCACCTTGAACTGGGGGGCAAAGGGGCCAACCTGATCTTTGACGACGCCGACGACAAGGCCGTCAAGCGTGGCGTGCTGCATATGATGCAGAACACCGGCCAATCATGCAACGCACCCAGCCGTATGCTGGTGCAGTCTGGCGTCTATGACAAAGCGGTCGAAGAGGCCGGTGCCGTGGCGTCGAAAGTCACCGTTGGGCCTGCCTCCGAAGATGGGCGCCACATTGGCCCGGTCGTGAACGAAACGCAGTTCAACAAGATTCAGGACCTGATCCAGAAGGGCATCGACGAAGGTGCGCGGCTGGTAACGGGCGGCACAGGCCGGCCCGATGGCCTGAACCGGGGCTTCTTTGTGAAACCGACCGTGTTTGCCGACGTGACACCCGACATGACCATCGCCCGAGAAGAAATTTTTGGCCCGGTTCTGTCGATCATGAAGTTCGACACCGAAGAGCAGGCAGTCGAGATTGCCAACGACACCGTTTACGGCCTGACCAACTATGTTCAAAGTCAGGATGGTGACGCGTCGCAACCGTCTGGCGCGTCAGCTTCGGTCTGGCATGGTCGAGATGAACGGCCAGGGCCGCGCCGCCGGATCGCCTTTTGGCGGGATGAAGCAGTCAGGCAACGGTCGCGAAGGCGGCATGTACGGCATCGAGGATTTCACCGAGATCAAGGCTGTCTCGGGCTGGGCCGCTGAATAAGCAACGCGCCTGATGAACCAATGGATAAGGCCACCCGATCCGGGTGGCCTTTTTTTGTGTGCGTCCTTGGTTTTTAATACCGATGCGTTCAGGCGGCAAAGCCCAGCTTGGCCACGTGGATCTCGAACGTAGGGTGCATTTCCGCCCCCACCACATTGTCTTTGTAGTGGCGATAGATCGCGCGCCAGTACGGTTGTACGATCACGCCTTCGTCCTGCATGATCTTCTCGAGTTTCGCCATAACGCTGCGCCGTTCATCCGCATCTGCGATGGCCAGGGCATCCGTCAGCGCGGCGTCGAATTCTTCATTTGAAAACGCCGTTTCGTTCCACGCCTCGCCCGATCTGTAGGCCAGCGCCAGCACCTGCACGCCCAAGGGCCGCTGCGCCCAATCCGTTGTCGACAGGGCGTATTTTGTCCAGTCGTTCCAGAAGGTCGCGCCGGGCAGCACCGTGCGCTTTACCTTGAACCCTGCGTCACGCAGCATCGCGGCGGCCGCATCGGTGGTGTTTTTGCGCCACGTATCGTCGATTGAGATCAGCTCGTGTTCAAAATCGCCCATGCCTGCCTCGTCCAGCAGCGCCTTGGCGGCGACCGGATCATAAACCGGGGCTGGCAATTCGGCATATTCGGGATAAATCGGGCAAACGTGGTGGTTTTCCGCGACGCGTCCGTTGCCAGAAAAGCCCAACTCAAGCAGCACATTATTATCAAGCGCCATCGCAAGGGCGCGGCGCACCCGCACGTCTTCATAGGGTTTCATGCCATCGATTTCAGCGGCTTGGTTGGGGCGCAGGACGATGGTGTTTGCAGTGATCGCTTCGGATTTTGACCAACCGATATCGTCCAGCATCAGGATGAAATCACCGATGGATTCGTACACCATATCGACTTCCCCCGCATCGACGGCGGCCACGATGGCCGCCTGATCCGTCCCGAAATCAAGGTATTCGATCCGATCCAGATACGCGCCTTCGCCCCACCATTGGTGGTCTTCGTTCTTTACCAACACCGCCTTGATGCCAACGTCGAACTCAGCGGGCAAATAGGGGCCGGTACCGATGGGGTTGTCCAGCGGATCGCCGTTAAAGCTTTGGTGCACGATGGCCGCGGGATAGTCTGAAAAGCCAGCGACCAACGTGATGTCAGGGTTGGTCAGCGACAACCGCACGGTTTTATCGTCCACAACGGTGATCGCTCCCTCGCGGGCAACGCCAGTGTCGGCGTCCACCAGTGACCCCATGCGAGACGCCATCGAATTGCCCTCGACGCCCTTTTCACACCAACGCGCAATGTTAAATGCCACATCATCGGCAGTGAACGGGTCGCCATTGCTCCAGGTGATACCGGGGCGCACCTTGAGCGTGTATTCAGTGGCATCATCGTTCACCTCCCAGCCTTCAAGCAGCATGGGGGAAAAACTTCCGTCGGTTTCGTATTGCACGAGATACTCAAGATAGCCGCGCGTGAAATTCGACATTTGCGGCCAATCGAACGTCCGGGGGTCTTTCAAGGCTTTCACAGCGGATTCAATGCGCAGCGTGCCACCCGATTGTGCATGGGCAGCGGCTTTGGCGGGTTGCGTCAGGCCAAGAAGGCCATAGGCGGCGGTTGCTGTTACGCCGAGCGACGTGGCACGGGTCATGAATTCACGACGGGACAAAGTGCCCACGGCGACTTCGCTGGCATAGTTTTTTGCGGCGGGGTGAAGGGTTTTATGAAATTTCATTTGGCTCTCATCCGTTGTGTGAAGAGGGGAAGCGCCCGCGCAGTTTCGCCAGGTCGCCCGGAAAGCGCCAACCGCTTTCCTTGAGTATAGGGGTGGAGATAGCTCAAAAACGACATAGTCAACGGAATATGCTTACGTTTACGCAGCTATTCGGGGCGCGGAAAAAGGCGCGCACTTCGCGGTATCCGCCTAGAACGGTGCCTTCGAGCGGATCTTGGTCGAATGCCCGCCCTGCGGATGATTGAACCTCAGTTCTTCGGAATGCAGCATCAGACGCTCGAAATCACGCGCGGCACCCGTGGCATAGAAAGGATCGCCCAAGATCGGATGGCCGAGGCTTAGCATATGTACACGCAACTGATGGCTGCGCCCGGTCTTTGGCATCAGCCGCACGCGGGCTGTGTCGCCTTCGTCTTTCAACAGCCGCCAGTCGGTTTGCGCGGGCTTGCCTGTATCGTGGCACACCATCTGACGGGGGCGGTTCGGCCAATCTACTATAAGCGGCAGATCGATCGTGCCGGTCTTTTCCGCCGGCACGCCCCACACCCGCGCAACATATGTCTTGCGCGTCATCCGCTTTTCAAACTGCAAGCCCAGATGCCGCTGCGCATAAGGCGTCAACGCAAAAATCATCACGCCGGATGTATCCCGATCCAGCCGGTGCACCAGCAGCGCATCCGGAAATACCGCCTGCACCCGCGCGATTAGGCAATCGGCCAGATGTGCGCCCTTGCCCGGCACAGACAACAGGCCCGCCGGTTTATCAACCAGCAGCACTTCGGCATCTTCGTGCAAGATTACCAGAGGGCCTTGCGGTGGCGTATATTCTGTTTCCATAACTGTCCGTCTCAGATGTAGGCTGGGTTTTCAAGCCACCTGACGCAAAGGACGCCACATGCACCCCACAATCGCCAGAATGATCGAGGTTGTCGCCAAGGGTGACGCCGATCAGATTGCCCCCCTGCTGGCCGAAGACGTACGCTTTTTGCCGCCCACATATTTCAAGACCTGGACCGGACGCGCCCCCGTTGCAGCCGTTTTGGGCCATGTGGGGCAGGTCTTCAGCGACTTCAAATACCGCCGCATCATGGGAGAGGACACAGATTGGGCGCTTGAGTTTCAGTGCAGGATTGGCGATCTGGACGCCGTTGGCGTCGATTTGATCACCTTGGGCGATGACGGGCTTATCAGTGTTTTCGAGGTGGCCATGCGCCCGCACAAGTCCATCGGGGCACTGCGCGAGGCGATGAATGCGCGGGTGATGAAAGACCGGCGGTTTCTGGCCTTCAAGGGTGCGCTTTCATAGCATGTCGCCTGTCTCCCCGCGGGAGGTTCAGCGATCGCGCATTTGTCGGAACAGCGAGATCGAATAAATCACCAGAGCAAGCCAGATCAGCGGAAACGCGATCATCCGCGCGCGCCCGAAGGGTTCGTCAAATACCAGAACGGCACACAGAAAGATCATAGTGGGCGCGATGTATTGCAAGATACCGATGGTCGACAACCGCAGGCGCTTGGCCCCGTTCGCATAAAGAATCAGCGGCACGGCTGTCACCACACCGCACCCCACCAGCATCCACGTATCAAACGGCACACCTTGGGCAAAATGTGTCTGCCCCTGCGTCGCGATGTAGCCAAGATACACCAATGCGGGGATAAGCAAGATCAGCACCTCAAGCAGGAAGCCCTGGTTCGGGCCAATCGGAAGGCGCTTCTTGGCCAACGCATAGAGGCCGAAGGTCAGCGTGAGGCTAAGGGCGACCCACGGGAACTTGCCCGATTCAAGCGTCAGAATCGCGACAGCAACCGCAGCCAGCGCAATCGCGGCCATTTGCAACTTTGACAGCCGTTCGCCCAGCAGGACGGCGGCCAGCAGAATACTGAACAGCGGATTGATGTAATACCCCAGCGATGCGTCCAGCGCGTGACCGGAATTGACCGCCCAGATATAGATACCCCAGTTGACCGAAATAAGCCCCGCCGTGACGCATCCCATCATCAAGGTGCGCGGCTGTCGGAACGCTTCGCGCAAGGTATCGGTGCGGCCCAGCAAAATCAGCACCAATGCGCCCACAGGGACAGACCAGATGATCCGGTGCACGACGATTTCTGCCGCAGGAATATGCGCGATCGCCTTCATGTAAAGCGGCAGAAAACCCCACAGGCCATAGGCCCCCACGGCAAAGGCAAGGCCCTGCGGCGTGTCTTCGGGTGTGGCGGGGCGATCGCTTGGGGACAGGGTATCGGCGTTGCGCATGGAAGGCCTCCTTCAGGCTTGCTTACGCGGGTGTGGCGCGACGTTCCAGTGTCAAACCTTCCTATTCCGCGGTGCCCGGACAGATGCCTCTGTCCGGGCGACCGCGCTTAGACGATGGTATGACCCGCGGCATGCAATCGCGCGGCAATCTCGCGGATATGCGCCGGGCCGACCTCGCAACACCCCCCCACGATGGTCGCCCCCTGGTCGATCCAGTGCATCGCGTATTCAGCATAGGCCGCAGGCGTCAGATCCTGACGCGCCGTCAGGGAATCTACCGTCGGTTTATCTTCCAAAAACGCGTCTGAAATCCGCTCAAAGCCATTGGCATATGCGCCAAACGGCAGCCCTGCGCTTTTGAGTATCTCAAGCGATGCACCGATCGCTTCGGGCAAAGAACAGTTGATCAAGAGCGCCGAAGCCTGGGTGACAAAGGGCAGCACGTCGGCCAGAGGCTCACCCGACCGCAGCCGCGTTCCGTCCTGATCGTCGACCGTCAGCGCAAGCCACACAGGCAACCCGGATGCCAAGGCACCCTCCAGCACGCTACGCGCATGCACGACAGACGCGACGGTTTCGCACAGGATCAAATCGCAATAGGGCGCGGTCATCATCGCCTTTTCACGGTAGAGCTTTAGCGCGGTGTCATAATCGGGATGCAGATCAGGGCGATAGCTGGCCCGAAGCGGGCCAATGGCCCCTGCAACGCGCCTGTTATTGCCAAGGATTGCCGCGGCCCTGGCTTCGGTCATTGCAGCAAGGTTCAGTTCGGCGAATTGCAGCGTATAGGGCGTACCCTCCAGCCGGTCGCGGTGGACCGCATAGGTATTGGAGGTCGCGATCGTCGCTCCGGCGTTGAAATAATCGGTGTGTACCGCTTCAACCATGCCGGGGTGGTCGATCATCACCTGCGTTGACCAAAGCGGTGTCGCTTTGCCCCCCGCCCGGTGCACCAGTTCCTGGCCCATGCCCCCATCCAAAAGAGTGATCTGCGTCATATTCTGTCCTTCGCCACCGGAATTTTTCAAAAATTCCGGCCCGTTTTCTTTGCAAGAAAACGACCCCCCTGCGGGCGCTCGTTTTCGGATTACCAAGGCGGTTTACCCACCTGAATGATTGCCCGGCTCCGAAGGCCGAGAATGCCCTTCCCGTACTGCGCCTTTCGATCAGACGCAAGATTGGCACCACGGGCGGGTTGACGTGCTTGAGAATCGTCGCGATGGCATGCCTCCCACCTCAGGCGGAAGTCAGACGATCGGCGTGCTCGATGCGCCCAGAAGGACGCCGTAGACGATGAAACAAAGCGCCATGAACCGGCGGAACCATACGTTGAAGACTGCCCCAAGGGCGGCACGCCCGATGATGGCCCCAAGCGCCGTAAAGCAAGTGTAGCTAAGCGTGGTGAGCGTCAGGGCCGTTGGCACAATTACAATCATCTGCCCCCAGATCGGGACATCCGGTTGGACAAACTGACTGAACGCCGCCAGATAACCCGCGACCGATTTGGGGTTGATCGTCGCGATGGCAAATGCGCGCCAATAGACCGAACCTGCCGGCCGGTCATCCACCTTGACGTGCCGCGCCGCCACAAAGATCCCGCGCAACCCCAGATATATCAGAAATCCCGCCCCGATCAGTTTGGCGATAAAGAACGCAGTCGGTGAGGCCGTCAGCAGCGCTGTCACGCCAAGTGCAGACAACATCAGGAAGAGACTGGCCTGTGTCAGGATCCCCAAAACGCCGACACATGCCCGGCGAAAACCAAGGGTCATGCCATTATGAATGCAATTCACCGCATTCGGCCCCGGCGTGGTTACAAAAACCGCCCAGAACAGAGCAAAAATGATCCAGGCGTCAAAGGTCATGCTGACGGGCGCACCAATGTAAGGTCGAAAAAGCCGACCAGTCGTCTGTCATGCTGCGCGTCCTGCAGCGTCAAACCCTATCTGATTTCGCATGTCGAAAGCAGGATTTCAGCAGGACGGCCATCATTTCCGCGTCTTCGGACGTAAATGCATCGGGCTGATTGCTGTCAATGTCAAAGACACCCAGCAGATCGCCGTTGCCATTCCAGACAGGCAATACCAGCTCGGATCGGGTGGAGGTCGCGCAGGCGATATGGCCCGGGAACGCATCAACATCCGCGACCAGCTGCGTTTGCCCAAGGCGTGCAGCCGCGCCACAGACACCACGCGAAAACGGGATCACGAGGCACCCGTGTCCGCCCTGATACGGCCCAATCTTGAGCAGTTCCGGTTCGGTCACACGGTAAAAACCGGTCCAGTCAAACCGATCATCGGCGTGGTGCACTTCGCAGGTGACGGTAGCCATCAGGGCCACGGCGTCGGTTTCGCCCTCTGTCAACGCGTGCAGGGTATTGGCAAGGATGTCGTAGTCAACGCGCATGGGATTCTTTCAGAATGTAGCGGTGGAAGGGGGGCCGTCTGCCCCCCTGACCCCCCGAGGATTTTCGACCATTTGGAAATCAGGGGCGCTCAATCGCGATGGCCGTGCCTTCGCCGCCGCCAATACAAATCGCCGCGATACCCCGTTTAAGGCCACGCTTTTCAAGCGCATTCAACAGCGTGACGATGATCCGCGCCCCAGAGGCCCCGATCGGATGCCCAAGCGCGCAAGCCCCGCCATTCACATTCACGATGTCATGTGACAGCCCCATTTCATGCATGAAGGCAAGGGGCACGACGGCAAAAGCCTCGTTCACCTCCCACAGGTCAACGTCTTCTTTCTGCCAACCCAGACGGGCAAGCAGTTTTTGCGCCGCAGGAACCGGTGCCGTCGTGAAAAGGCCGGGGGCCTGTGCGTGGCTGGCGTGACCCATGATTTGGGCGCGCACCGTCAGGCCCTGATCGCGAGATGCCTGCTCGGAAGCCAGCACCAGCGCGGCCGCCCCATCCGAGATCGAGGAGGAGTTGGCCGCTGTCACCGTTCCTCCTTCGCGGAAGGCGGGTTTCAGCTGCGGGATCTTTTCGGGACGTGCGTTGCCGGGCTGTTCATCGGCGGACACGGTGACGCTGCCCTGGCGGGAGCTGACCTGCATGGGGGCAATTTCGCCGTCGAAGGCACCGCTTGACTGCGCTTTGATGGCGCGTGACAGGGACGCCAGCGCATAGTCGTCCTGCACGGCCCGTGTAAACTGGTAGGTTTCGGCACAGTCTTCGGCGAATGTGCCCATTAAACGGCCTTTGTCATAAGCATCCTCGAGCCCGTCGAGGAACATGTGGTCGATGACCTGAGCGTGCCCCAGCCGCGCCCCGCCCCGCATCTTGGGCAGCACATAAGGAGCGTTTGTCATGCTTTCCATGCCCCCCGCGACCATCACATTCGTATGGCCCAGCGCGATCTGATCAAAGGCGATCATCGCAGCCTTCATGCCCGATCCGCACATCTTGTTCAGGGTGGTCGCCGGCACGTTTTCGCCCAGACCCGCTTTGAAACTGGCCTGCCGCGCAGGAGCCTGCCCCTGGCCGGCGGGCAGCACGCAGCCCATAAGAACCTCGTCCACTGCCGGGGTTCCCGCGCCCTCGAGTGCAGCCTTGATGGCACGCCCACCCATGTCGGAAGCTGTCATATTGGCGAACACGCCCTGAAACCCACCCATTGGCGTGCGCGCAGCACCGGCAATGACGACCTTGTTCATTTTCGAACCCTCCCGAGGAAATGATCACTAATTCGTAAGACATCCGCGATATCCCAAGTGGCACCGCAACACAGCCATGAGATAACCATATGAAACTCTCAGCCGAAACAGAAGAGCGACTGCAAATTGTTCATGTAATTGATGACCGGATCGATGCCGCTGTGGCCCTCGAATTCAAGGAAACCATGCGTCAGATCACGCAAACTGCGCCCGCGACGGTTATTCTGGATCTCAGCAACGTCATATTCATCGATTCCAGCGGCCTTGGCGCGATCGTGGCAACGATGAAATTTCTGGCCCCGGATCGCGAACTGAAACTGGCGGGGCTGAAGGGCCCGGTAGACCGCGTATTTCGGCTGACAAGGATGGACAGCGTGTTTTCCCTGTATCCAACCCTGGATGCCGCCGTGCGCGACAACGCAATGACATGATGGCCAAAGGCAGGCAGCGTATCATGCCAGACACATCCGGCGCACCTTTCACTTTCCAGATTGATCTGCCCGCAACGGCCGACGCCGTGAGAGGCGCGCTTGCGATGCTGCGCACCCGTCTTGCCCCGCTGGCGCTTTCTGCGGACGATCTGGGCATTGTTGAATTGGTGGTGGCGGAGACGCTAAACAATATCGTCGAACATGCGTTTTGCGAGGCTGGGCAATCTGATGTGATTACCATCAAGGGCAGGTACCGTGGCAACGGCCTGCATTTCTACTTTGCCGATTTCGGGCGACCGATGCCCGGCCTTGCTTTGCCCCCCACCAAGACCTTCGACAGCGCGTGCTTGATGGAACACCTGCCTGAAGGCGGATTTGGCTGGGGGCTTATCAAGGATCTGGCGCAGGATATCGTTTATTTCCGAAACGGTTTGATGAATACGCTGAGCCTGCGTGTGCCGCTAGAGCAGCGTTGATTTCCAGCGGTCGGGCTGCGCAGGAACTGGGCACGGTTCAACAATCTGCAATTGCTGCAAGAGCCAACGTGGCGCCACATTTCTTCGCTTTAATACCCCACCAGCGCCGCATTCGCATCACAGTTTTGCCCATATGACACGGCATACATGTTCTTGTAGCTGCATATAGCTTCCCTCAACGTCGCGTTTCATAGCCCCCACCCAGTACGCGACGTTGAGGATTATATCTCCAAATACATATTGGCACTCCGGCTAGGGCCGCGCTAGGTTCCGCGAGACACTCATTTCTCAGCAGGAACCAATTGACTATGCGCGACTTTCAACTTCCCGGACGCTCTTCCGTTCTGGCGACGAATGGCATGTGTGCCACCTCCCATCCTCTGGCCGCCAAGACCGCGATCAATATTCTTGAGCGGGGTGGAAATGCGATGGATGCCGCAATCGCGGGCGCCGTTCTTCTTGGCATCTGCGAACCGCAAATGACAGGAATTGGCGGCGATTGCTTTGTTCTGTATTCGCCCGCTGGCAGCGATGAAGTGCATGCGCTCAATGGATCTGGCCGCGCGCCGGCGGGCCTGAGTTCGGACCTGCTGCGCGACGCTGGCGAAAAGACAGTGCCCCTGCGCAGCGCCCATGCCGTGACCGTGCCCGGCGCAATAGACGCTTTTTGCAGCCTGTCCGAAACCGTGGGAAAGCTGGGCCTGGATGCGATCCTGGCACCGGCCATTCAGTATGCCGACGCGGGCGTGCCGGTTGCGCCGCGTGTGGCGTCTGACTGGTCCAAGGACGCGCAGACATTGCAGGGCAAGGCGCGCGATTTCTATCTGGTCGATGGCAAGGTGCCGCAGGTCGGGTCGCTGTTCCGGGCCCCCGGTCAGGCGGAGGTGCTGCGCCGCGTCGCCAAACACGGCCGCGACGCCTTCTATACCGGAGAGATCGCGGATGACATGATCGCGACGCTCACCGCCGCAGGCGGCACCCACACGGCCGCCGATTTCGCGAACGTCGCCTGCACCAAGGGTGAACCACTTGCAACGACGTACCATGACGTCGACCTGCTGGAACACGCGCCCAACGGGCAGGGGGCGACTGCTCTGTTGTTGTTGAACATTCTGGGGCATTTCGACATCGCTGCGATGGATCCATTCGGCGCGGAGCGTGTCCATATCGAGGCGGAGGCCACGAAGCTGGCTTATGACGCGCGCAATCGGTTTCTGGCAGATCCCGATCATACCTCGCGGCTCGACCAGATGTTGTCGCCCGTCACCGCGCAAAAACTGGCGCAGTTGATCGACCCTGCCAAAGCCATGTTCGACCCCAAGCCATTGTCCGAAGCCGTACATAAAGACACCATTTATATCACCGTGGTCGACAAGGACGGTATGGCCGTGTCGCTGATCTATTCGATCTTTCATGGCTTCGGATCGGGAATTGCATCCGATAAATTCGGCATTCTGTTGCAGAACCGCGGTGCCGGGTTCACCCTTGAAAAGGGGCACCCAAACGAATTGCAAGGCGGCAAACGCCCCATGCATACGATCATTCCGGGCATGATCAAGAAAGACGGCAAGGTTCAGGTGCCGTTTGGCGTGATGGGCGGGCAGTATCAGTCAACGGGCCATGCGCGGTTTGTCAGCAATCTGACCGATTTCGGGATGGACCCACAAACCGCAATCGACGCGCCACGGGCGTTTTCAGAGAATGGCGTGCTGAAGGTCGAGAACGGCTATGGCGAAGGGGTGCGCGCGAAACTGGCCGAAATGGGTCACAACGTTGAAATCCCTGACACCGCAATCGGCGGCGCTCAGGCCATCAAGCTGCACGACAGCGGCGTGTTGGAGGGGGCAAGCGATCCGCGCAAGGACGGTTGCGCACTGGGGTATTGAGAGCTTTGGCAGGGTGCAATTCGTGCACCCTGCCGCTTAATTCAGTTGGAAATGCAGCGGATATGAGCCGTCAGTGAACGGGCCGAACAAATCTGGGATGTCCGGATGATCCACTGGTTCGCCCGAGTAATCCGCAACCAAATTCTGTTCCGACACATAGGCCACGTAATAGCTTTGCTCGTTTTCCGCCAACAGATGGTAATAGGGCTGGTCCTTGCCCGGACGGCTTTCGATCGGGATCGCCTCGTACCACTCATCCGTGTTGGCAAACTCTGGGTCCACGTCAAAGATCACCCCCCGGAAGGGATGCTTCTTGTGGCGCACGATTTGGCCCAAATGATATTTAGCGCGGGTTTTTATCATAACGTTGAAGCCTCTACCTTTCGTTAGTAATCCCTTCAAGGGGTGTTTGTCTAATTCTCTGCGCGAAACCAAAGGAAACATGTTGTGGAACTGACACTAACGGTACTTGAAATCGTGGCCCCGGTCTTTCTTTTGGCCGGGATCGGTTTCGCGTGGGTCAAACTGGGCTTCGAATATCGCATACAGTTTGTCACCCAACTGGCGATGACACTTTCTGTGCCCTGTCTGATTTTCGTGTCGTTGATGAATACCCAGATCGACCCGGCGGCGCTGACCGCATTGTCCTTGGCGACGGTGGCGGGATATGGGGGCGTGACGGTTGTCGCAGCCGCACTGGTTTGGGCGCTTGGGCTGAACAGGCGCACCTATCTTGCCCCACTGATTTTCGGCAATACTGGCAATCTGGGCCTGCCCCTGGCGCTTTTTGCCTTTGGGGATACAGGGTTGGGCTATGCTGTGGTCGTGTTTGCAATAATGGCCATCTGGTCATTTACCTTTGGCATCTGGTTGGTGGCAGGAGCCGGGTCATTCGGCAAGGTGGTGCGCGAACCGTTGGTTTGGGCCACAATTCTGGGCGCGTTGTTTCTGATACAAGGCTGGGAGACACCGAAATTTCTGACCAACACGCTTAGCCTTGTCGGGCAGATGGCGATTCCCATGATGCTGATCACCCTGGGCGTCGCGGTGGCACGCCTGTCGCCCGGCGGGGTGGCGCGCGCCGTGATGCTGTCGGCCCTGAAGCTGGGGGTGTGTGTCGGCATTGCCTGGGCTGCGGGGCGCTATTTCGATCTGGACCGCATCGCATTTGGCGTGTTGGTGCTGCAAGTTGCCACGCCGGTTGCCGTCACCTCCTATCTTCTCGCGGAAAAATACGGCGCCGACGCGCAGTCGGTCGCAGGTCTGGTGGTGGCATCCACGTTAATGTCGGTGGCCGCCCTGCCGCTGCTGCTGGCCTTTTTGCTTTAAGTTTTTGGTGGGCGGAAGTTCAGAAATCTGATAAGATAATTGTAATAAAAAAACGACATAAGCGAGAGGCAAATGAGCAGAACCTTTTGCGCCCTGATTATTGCAGTGCTTTTGGCATCATGTAGTGGCGGCCCAACCAGCACGCCACGAAACCTTGATGATGCCTGCGCGATTCTCAAGGAGCGCCCGGAATACTACAAAGCTTTCCGAGCGGCAGAACGCCGTTGGGGTGTTCCCATTCACGTCCAGATGGCGACCATTCACCAGGAAAGCAAATTCATCGCGGATGCCCGCACCCCGTTCAAATACGTGATTGGCGTGATCCCGATGGGCCGCCAATCCAGCGCGTTCGGGTACAGTCAAGCATTGGATGCAACGTGGGATGAATACCTCGCCGAAGCGGGCCGCTGGTCTGCAAAGCGGGATCGCATTGACGATGCTGCCGATTTCATGGGCTGGTATATGACCAAAAGCCGCGATGCGAATGGCATTCCGCTTTATGACGCTCAGAACCAGTATCTTGCCTATCACGAGGGCAATACGGGCTTTGCGCGGCAGACATATAACGGCAAACCCTGGTTGCTTGCAGTGGCGCGCAAAGTCGAATTGCGGGCCGAAATGTACCAGGGGCAGATCGCGGGCTGTCGCCTGCGCCGCTGGTAAATCGATTTGACCCCAAGGCGGGCGTCTTCCCGCCTTGGATCAACCGCCTAGCGGTTCGCGCGTGATGGCGCGCGGCCGACGTCAAACAGACTGTTTGAAAGGCTGCCGCCGGTTTTAAGATCACCCAGAACCACGGTGGTCTGGCCGCCATTGCCGTCGTTGATGATCCATTGCCGCAGCTCGACCGGATTTGCCGTGAACTTTAGCTGGATATTGCCATATTCGGGATGCTCGGGATCTTGCGCCCGCACGGTTGTTGCGGTGCCATCATAGCTGTGCCCTGTCACCATGCGTGCCTGCCCCAGATTGACATTTTCGGCCAGAATGATCGAAAGCGGTGTTTTCGACAGTGGGTACGTCTCGGCGGGTTGATTGGACTTTTTGTCATAGATCACAACCGTGTTGCTGCCCGCGATCACGATCCCTGAAATCGGGCGCATTGTATTCAAAGCGCACCTTGCCGGGTCGTTTGATATAGATCGTCCCGGTGCTGATCGACCCATCATCGTTGATCTGGGTAAATTCGCCCTCAGCCGTTTTCAAACTGTTGAGATAGCTTGAGACAGCGGATAGCGGCAATTGCTCCGCAGCCGATGACAAGGCAGAGGCCATGCCAAGGCCAATGGCCAGAACAGTCGTGGTCAAAAAACGCATCTCGGTATTCCTATTGTTATTCCTGTGCCTTGAGCAAGACATAGGCAGTACGGCAATGATATGCGATATCACGCGGCAGAATATCGCCCAAAGAGGCCATACATGAAAAAGGGCTGGCCTGTTTCCAAGCCAACCCCAAGCCTTTTGGTTTCGTTCCGGTCAGCCCTGCTCGGGGACTAAGAATCTCGCGTTTGCCAACATGGTTGGCGGGCGACACAAGGCCCTGTTCTTCCATCTGTTCGACCAGACGCGCCGCCTTGTTATAGCCGATGGCAAGCTTGCGCTGGATGTAGGACGTGGAACATTTCCGGTCCTTGATCACGATGGCCACCGCGGTGTCATAAAGCGCATCTTCGCCGTCCGTATTGCCACCAAGGCCCAGAACGGCGTCTATGCTGCCTTCCTGGTCTTCGGGCGGGCCTTCGACCACGCCCGAGATATAGTCCGGCGCGCCATATGCCTTGAGGTGGTTGACGATCTCTTCAACTTCTTCATCCGAGACGAACGGGCCGTGGCAGCGCAGGATCTTTGATCCCCCCGCCATATACAACATGTCGCCCATACCCAGCAGTTGTTCAGCCCCCATTTCACCAAGGATCGTCCGGCTGTCGATCTTCGACGTCACCTGAAACGAAATCCGCGTCGGGAAGTTCGCCTTGATCGTACCGGTGATCACATCCACCGACGGGCGCTGTGTCGCCATGATCAGGTGAATGCCCGACGCCCGCGCCATCTGCGCGAGGCGCTGGATGCACGCTTCGATTTCCTTGCCGGCAACCATCATCAGGTCGGCCATCTCGTCGACGATCACGACGATATAGGGCAACGTTTCGGGCTTGAATTCATCGGTCTCAAAGATCGGCTCGCCGGTATCGTCGTCAAAGCCTGTCTGGACGGTGCGGCTGAACATCTCGCCCTTTTCAAGCGCTTCACGGACACGCCCGTTGTAGCCTTCGATATTGCGCACGCCCATCTTGGACATCTTGCGATAGCGTTCTTCCATCTCGCCCACAGTCCATTTCAGCGCGACAACCGCCTTCTTGGGGTCGGTCACGACGGGGGACAGCAGGTGCGGGATGCCATCATAGACGCTAAGTTCCAGCATCTTCGGATCGATCATGATCATCCGGCATTCTTCCGGCGTCAGCTTGTAAAGCAGCGACAGGATCATGGTGTTGATCGCTACGGATTTCCCCGAACCCGTCGTCCCCGCGATCAAAAGGTGAGGCATCTTGGCCAGGTTCGCCACAATCGGGTCCCCCCCGATGTCCTTGCCCAAGGCAAGAGGCAGGCGCATTGTGCTGTCGCCGAAATCTCGCGCTGCAAGAATTTCTCGAAGAACAACCTTTTCGCGGCTCTCATTGGGCAGCTCGATCCCGATCACGCTGCGTCCCGGTACGGTTGAAACACGTGCCGACAGTGCTGCCATTGAACGTGCGATATCATCGGCCAACCCGATCACGCGGCTTGCTTTCAAACCGGGGGCGGGTTCAAGTTCATACATCGTGACAACAGGTCCGGGGCGCACGGCAACGATTTCACCCTTCACACCATAATCATCCAGCACGTTTTCCAGCATCCGCGCGTTCTCTTCCAGCGCGTCATCGCTGAGGTGCAGGCGTTCTATCTTGTCGGGGTTCTCCAGCAGGTTCAGCGGCGGAAGCTCGAATCCCGGGTGGGTGTCTTCAAAGGTCAGCCCTGGCTGCGCTTCGGCCTGCGCCTTCTTGCTGGGCTGGATCACCTTGCGCGTCGGCTGTTGCACAACTTTGCGGGGTTGAATGACGGGAATCTGGCGAGTGTCATCGGCGGCGGTATCTGCCAGCGGCAGGGTCTCGTCCTCGGTGAACATATTATCGTCGGCAGTACTCTCGCCAATATCGTCAAATGTATCATCATAGGGCTGATATTCGGGCTGCGCCGGTGGGGCGCGATGCGCCAGCCCATGCGACGCGGTCAATGGCGGTTCGACCCGCGCGGTGCCCGAATGCTGCGCGCCGGTCAGGGGCGGCTCTTCGCGCAAATGACGCGGTGTCGTATCCAGCAAAAGCGGGTCCGGCCCGCGCCCCCTGCCCCGTGTCAGGGGTGCCGTTACAGGAGTGTGCAGCGCATTTGCCGTGCGCACCCGGCTTTTGATCACATCCGCGATCTTCGATTTGATGCGATCACCGCTTGGGGCGTCGTCAACCACCGCGTGGGACCAGTTTTCAACCAATTCAGGCTCTGGCATCGGTTCTGCGCGTTTGACCAGCGCGGGCATCTTCGACAGCAGACCCGACTTGCGGGGTGACCGCTCTGACCGGTGCTGTGGGTTCTTCATCATAGTAGGATTGCGCGGCTGCGAAGTCTGCGTTTTCCTCGGCTTCGATCCGGTTGCGTGTCCGCCGTTCTGCCTGCCGCGCCTGAAGCGTCTGGGCCGCCGTCATCGCGCCCGATGCCCCCCGCCCCAGCAGTGTCATCAGACCGGCATAGGCCATGATGATGCCCACCAGCATGAACCGGGCAATGCGGCTCAACTCGGTTCGGGTAAAGCCCAGCACAAAGGCCCCGAACACAAGGATCGAAATCCCCATAAGCAGCGACATCAGCTTGATCGTGAAAGTAGAGCCAATCGGCAGGATGGTCAAAAGCGCGCCCATGACAGTATCGCCAAAAAGCCCCCCCAAACCGAAGCTGTGGGTTTGCAGCCATTCAGCCCCCGGTGTCAGCGTCGCCCCATAGATCGAACACAGCGCCACCGCGATCGGCGCAAAGATCAACCGGCCAACGGCGCGATCTTCGCCACGGTGCAACGCGAAACGCACACCCCACGCCAAAAGGATGGCGGCCACTGCCCAGGCACCCCAACCCACGATCATGAACAGCGGTGCTGCCAGCGACGCGCCCATCCGGCCCAGCCAGTTTTGCGCAGGCGCATCGGTGGACACCATCCAGTTGGGATCGTCAGGCGTGTAGCTGGCAATCATCATCGCCGCCATCAGCCCCAGTACGACCAGCGCCACACCAAGCAGTTCCTTGCCACGCCTCTCAATCGCCTGCGTCATGTCGGTGTCCAGCAAAGGGTCGCGTCCCCGTGTCTGATATGCCATCGCTTTGATCCCTCGTCTTATTCTGGATAGAGACAGCTGCGGATCGCTTCGATTCCGCGCGTTGTCTCTTCTTTTGGGGCGACCATGGCCACCCGAATATATGTCTTGCCAGGGTTCACCCCGTCCACGTCTTGCGCCAGATACCCGCCGGGCAGGACACGCACGCCGGTTTCCCGCCACAGCTTGAGCGCGGCCGTTTCGTCGTCATCCACCGGAAGCCACAGGAAAAACCCGGCTTCGGGGCTGATATAGCCCGGCACGTTGCCAAGGATGCGGTCCGCGACCTTGTATTTTTCCACATACATCGCCCGGCTTTCCGCCACATGTACCTCGTCCGCCCACACGGCGGCAGCGGCGGCTTGCAGGGGCAACGGCAGCGGCGCACCGGCATAGTTTCGCAACTGCTTGATCTCTCGCATGGTGTTCGGGCCGCTGGCCACAAAGCCCGATCTAAGCCCCGGAAGGTTCGACCGTTTGGAGAGCGAATGAAAGATCACCACGCGGTCAAGATCAGCGCCCACCTCGTGCGCGACCTGCAACGCCCCGACAGGTGCCGTGCCGCAGTAAATTTCGGAATAGCATTCATCCGCAAAAATCTTGAAATCATACTTTTCGGCAAGGGCCAGCAAATCGGTCCAGTAGGCGCGGCTTGCCACAGCCCCCTGCGGGTTGGCGGGCGAACAGATATAGGCCGCCGTGGTCCGGTTCAACACTTCTTCGGGCAGCCCCGCAAAATCGGGCAGATGGCCGGTTTCAAGCGTGGCAGGCACCATAATGGGATCAGCGGCCCCTGAAAGAGCGGCGATCATATACACCTGATAGAATGGATTTGGCATCAGGATGGCGGGTTTTTGGCCATTCTTGGTCTCGGGGCAAACGGCCATCACGGCATTGTAAAGCCCCTCGCGCGTGCCATTCAGTGCCATGATCTGAGCGTCGGCATCGACCGAAACTCCGTAGCGCCGTCTTATCCAATCGGCGATGGCCCCGCGCAATTCGGGCGATCCGTCGTTTGGCGGATAGCTGTTAAAACCAGCCGCATTTTCCGCGATCACATCCGTAACCCACGCGGGAAACGCGTGCTTGGGTTCGCCGATGGTCATATGAATCGGCACGCCGCCGCCCTCGTGGACGTCAAGCAACGCCCGCAAACGCGGCCATGCGTGGGCCGGAAGGTTCGAAAACCGCTCAGGGTACAACATTATCACTGCCTCGGGTTCGGGATCATTCATGCCCCGTTGTTTTCAAACTACCCAAGGGCGCGCCTCGCGTCCAGAGAATCTCGGACATGAGGTGCTGTTTGTGTCTTTTAGGACAATGCCTCTTCCACCGCTGCCGCAAGGCGCAGCAGATGCGTTTCCCTTCCCGGTGCGGTCATCATCATAACCCCGCACGAAGGGACACCTGTGGGAAGGGTAATCGCGCTTAATCCCATCAGGTTGCCGATGCGCGTGTTGCGCAGCGTCAGCAAATTCGCGGATACGTAGTAATCATGTTCGTTTTCAAGGCGATCCAACTTGGGGGGCAACAGTGCGGCAGTGGGCAAGATCACCGCATCATAGCCTGCAACCGCACGGTCATAGACTTTGCGCAGTGCGTCAAGCTTGGCCCAGGCGGCGACATAATCGGGGCCGGAATGCGACTTGCCAAGCCGGAAACGCTCAAGGATTTCGACATACATCGCGTCTGGGTTTGCCTCGATCACATCACGCCAAAGACCATAGGCTTCGGCGGTGAACAAACATCCGCTAAGCGGCATCGCCTCGGTGACGGCGGGCACTGTGATGTCTTCAACAAAAGCTCCGGCCGCTTTCAGTTTCTCAACGGTCGCGTCGAAAGCGGCAGCGGGCGCGTCTTCAAGATCATCCATTGCCACCGTCCGCAAAACGGCCAGACGACGGCCCTCCAGATCGACACTTTGCAGATCGGCGGGCTTTGTCCCCTCAAGGGCTGCCAGCATCAGACCAGCATCCTCGACCGATCGACACAGCGGGCCAATCGTGTCGAACTTGGCGGCCAATGGCACGACCCCTTGCAAAGACAGGCGCCCCGACGTGGTCTTGAGGCCGACAAGATCGTTCCATGCCGAGGGTACCCGCACCGATCCCCCGGTATCCGACCCCACCGCCGCCGCCGCCAACCCAAAGGCAACCGAAGCGGCCGCTCCCGAAGACGATCCCCCCGAAACAGCGCCTTCATCATTGACGCAAGGCGGCGTCGCCGTCGATGGGTTATGCCCCAGCCCCGAAAAAGCAAGCTCGCTCATATGGGTTTTGCCAAGGCAGACCAGCCCCATCGCGGTGGCATTTTGCACGACAACCGCATCGCGGTCGGGCACGCGGTCTTTCAGCAACATGGTGCCAGCCTCGGTCACGATCCCTGCGGTATCGAACAGATCCTTCCAGCTGATCGGCACCCCGTCCAACGGTGACAAACGATGCCCCGCCTTGGCGCGATCACGTGCGGCCTGCGCTTCGGCCATCGCCCGATCGGCTGTGACCCGCGCATAAATCCGGTCGCGCAGAGGATGGGCATCGATCGCATCCAGATAGGTTTTGCAAAGCGCAACAGGGTCGATTGACCCGCTTTCAATGCCGCGCCCCAGATCCGCTGCCGTCATCATCAGCCAGTCTTGCATGGTATCCCCTTTGGTAATCCGCTGAAACGGACGGTAGCGGCGCTTGCGCGCATGGACAATCCCTCGATCGCGCGCATATTGAACCACATGGAATGCGACACAGATATTGCGATCATCGGCGGGGGGCTGAATGGCCCGACCTTGGGTTTGGCATTGGCCGGCATTGGCCTGAAGGTGACGGTCATTGACCGGCTGAACGGGCGGGCCCGTGAAGCCACGGATTTTGATGGCCGGTCCTACGCGATGGCGCTTACATCAACGCGTCTGCTGCAAGGCGTGGGGATTTGGGACAGCGTTGCGGACACAGCGCAACCGATGCTGGACATCAAAGTCACGGACGGGCGCGCCGGCGAAGGGCCATCGCCGTTTTTCATGCACTTCGACCATGCCGAAATTGAAGAAGGCCCTATGGGTCATATGGTTGAAGACCGACATTTGCGTCGTGCATTGATGAAAGCCGTACACGCGACCCCGGGCATCACCGTGATGAACGACGAAGACGTCATCGCGCAAAAGCCAGACGCTTCGGGGATCACGTTGTCGCTGGCCAGTGGCAAGACAGTGCGGGCGCGTCTGGCCGTAGGCGCAGACGGGCGTGGCTCTGGCACAGGCGCGCGCGCAGGCATCAAACGCATCGGTTGGCGCTATGGGCAAACGGCACTGGTCTGCGCCATCGCGCATGAAAAGCCGCACAATGGCGTCGCGCATCAATTCTTCATGCCGCAAGGACCACTCGCTATTCTGCCGCTGCAAGGCAACCGTTCCTCTATTGTCTGGAGCGAAACAACAAACAACGCAGCCCGCATCAACGCCCTGCCCGACGCGGCCTATCTTGAGGTGCTGCGCCCCAGATTTGGGGATTTCCTGGGTGAGATTTCTTTGGCCGGGGGGCGCTATACTTATCCGCTGGGTCTGTCTCTGGCGCATGATATGGTCGCGAAGCGCGTGGCTTTGCTGGGGGATGCGGCGCATGGTGTGCACCCGATTGCCGGGCAAGGGTTGAATGCGGGCATGCGTGATGTGGCCGCCCTGGCCGAGGTGATCGCAGACGCGAAAAGACGCGGCCAAGACATCGGCAGCGCCACCGTTCTTGAGGAATATCAAGTCTGGCGGCGCTTTGATAACACGTCGCTGGCCTTGGCGACGGACAGCTTTAACCGGCTGTTCTCAAACGATAACCCGTTGCTGCGCATGGCGCGGGATGTGGGCATGGCGGCGATCAATGCACTTCCCGGTGCACGGCGCGGGTTCATCCGCGAAGCCGCAGGTCTGACCGGCGATCTTCCCCGCTTGATGCAGGGTGAACCGCTTTAGGTGATCAGTCCAAGGCGCGTGCTTCGTCGACCAGCATGATGGGGATTCCGTTGCGGATGGGATAGGCCAGCCCCGCCGCTTTCGACACCAGTTCCTGACGGTCCGCATCATACTGAAGCGTGGTCTGGGTGCGCGGGCAAATCAGCGCCTCTAGCATACGCCGGTCAAAGGCGATTTCCTGGCTGCTCAATTGATCATCTCCCCGTCCTGGCCACCGCGCAAGGTGTATTCGATCAATGTCAGCAGCGTCTCGCGACGCGTTGACAGCGATGGCGCTTCAAGCAGGGCCTGTTTGTCTTCGGAATCGAAATCCAGCATCATCGACAACGAATTGATCAGCAATTCATCATCCGCCTCTTTCAGCGTCTCCCAATCGGCTGACAGATTGCGTGCATCGAAATAACGGCCAAGCGTGTCCAGAAACGGCTTGCGATTAAAGTCGACGTCTTCTTCGTCCTTTCCCAAATCCCGCTCGAACCCATCCCAATTCACCTCGCAGCGGCGGTAGGGCGTGAAGCCTTCGATCTCTTTCACCACGCGGAAACGGGATATGCCGCCAAGGGTGATCATGTACCGGCCGTCTTCGGTTTCGGAAAACTGGGTGATCCGGCCAGCGCAGCCAATGGTCTGCAGTCCGGGGCCATCGCGCCCCGGCACCACATTCGGTTGAACCATGCCGATCAAGCGCCCAGACGTCTTGAGGCTGTCTTCGATCATCTGAAGATAGCGGGGTTCAAATATGTGCAAAGGAAGCCGCGAACGCGGAAGCAACAAGGCCCCCGACAGCGGAAAAATCGCGATTGTTTCTGGTAGTTCTGATTGCTTTATCATGTTCTGTTATCTAGCGCGACATTCACCTCAGGCAAATATCATCGAGCTCAATTTGCGACGGCCGTTCAGGGCAATCGGGTCATTCGGTTTCAACGCGTCAAAGAGGATAAACAGCTGGGTTTTGGCCGCCCCCTCGTTCCACTCGCGGTCCTTGCCGAACAGCGTCAGCAGGTGGTCAACCGCGCCTTGCGTATCGCCATGCGCCTGCAACGCCGTCGCAAGATCGTAGCGCGCCTGCAAATCGTCGGGGTCTGCATCAACCGCCGCTTGCAGTTCGGCCACGGGACCGGCATCCGCCGCCTGACGCGCCAGCTGAAGCTGCGCATGCGCGGCTTCCAACTCGGGCGATTTCGATATTTCAATTGGCGCGCCGTTCAAGTGCCCCTCTGCCTGATCCAGCAGACCCAACGCGATGTAGCCGCGCACCATGCCACCATAGGCCGCCGCCTGAAGCGGGTCTTCGCCCAAAATAGCAGAGAATGTATCGACGGCGTCTTGCGCATCGCCTGCGGCCAGCATGTCTTCGGCTGCGGCCACGGCTTCGGCCAGCTGATCGCCCGGTGCCTCGCCGCCGCCCGTTTTCACCACGCGGTCGATGAACGCTTTGATCTCTGACTGGGGAAGTGCACCTTGAAAGCCGTCAACGGGCTGGCCCTTGTAAAACGCATAAACCGTCGGAATCGATTGGATCTGCAACTGACCGGCAATCTGCTGAGCCTCGTCCACGTTGATCTTGACCATCTTCACCGCCCCCTTGGCGGCCCGAACGGCGTCTTCCAACTGGGGACCCAGAGTTTTGCACGGGCCACACCACGGGGCCCAGAAATCAACGATGATCGGAGTATGCTGCGACGCCTCGACAACGTCGGCCATAAAGGTCGCTTCGGACCCATCCTTGATCAGGTCGGCGTCCTGTGCGGGGGCGGGGGAAAGGTTCAAATCCATCATATCTCTATCCTCACTTGGGCTTGCCTTCTATATGAGGGTACACCTGTTCAATTCAAAGGTCGAATGTCGCAAAAACCGGCGCGTGGTCGCTGGGCTTTTCCCATCCGCGGGCTTCGCGCAAGACCCTGCTTGAGTGTGCCGCATTCGAAATATCGGGGGTGGCCCAGATGTGATCCAGCCTGCGGCCTTTGTCTGCGGCATCCCAATCCCTGGCGCGATACGACCACCAACTATACAGATTGCCTTGTGGAATGTCTTGCCGCGTTATGTCGACCCAGTTACCTGCATCCTGTGTCTCGCCCAGTTTTTCGACCTCGATCGGGGTGTGGCTGACCACCTTGAGAAGTTGCTTGTGCCCCCAGACGTCATCCGCTCGCGGGGCAATGTTCAGATCCCCCACAAGAATCGCTTTCCGAGGGGTGTCGCCATGAAACCAATCGCGCATCTCGGCCAGGTAATCCAGTTTCTGGCCGAATTTGTCATTCACCGTGCGATCCGGCACGTCACCGCCTGCGGGCACATAAAAGTTGTAAATCGTCACGCCGTTCTCAAGCGTGGCCGCGATGTGACGCGCATGACCAAGCGACGCAAAATCCTGATCGCCCGCATCCGTCAACGGCAGCCGCGACAGGATCGCCACCCCATTATAGCCCTTTTGTCCGCGTGCCACCATATGGGTATAGCCCGCTGCGGCAAACGCTTCGGTAGGGATCTTGTCGACCGGGCTTTTGCATTCCTGCAAACACAGCACATCTGGCCCCTGCTCCTGAAGCAGCTTCAGTACCAAAGATTTGCGCAGCCGCACCGAGTTGATGTTCCAGGTCGCAAGGGTGAATGGCATCGGGGTGTCCTTTGAGGGTCAGATCGGGCGCACCCTAGCGCGAAACACCGGCGGGCGACCATGACGAAATCGACCCTATACCCCACATCAAACCAAAAAAGAGCCGGACCCGAAGGCCCGGCCTAGTCCAACAGGGAGGTATGTATCATTGCCCGGATACAAACTTCGGGTTCAAACCGAGGGACAGCTCATGAAAATCCTGTCCCCCGTGGGAAGGTAACGATGCAGCGATACAATGGTTCCAACGCTACGAAACTAATCTGTAACCCCCTGATTCCGTCACCAAAATACTGGCGTGCGACGGGTCTGGTTCGATCTTTTGGCGCAAGCGATAGATGTGCGTCTCAAGCGTGTGGGTCGTGACGCCCGCGTTATAGCCCCAAACTTCGTGCAAAAGGGTGTCGCGCTGCACCACACCGGCCGTCGCGCGGTACAAAAACTTGAGGATATTTGTTTCCTTCTCGGTGAGGCGGATCTTTTTGTCGTCCTCTGTTACCAGCAGCTTTGCCGACGGCTTGAACGTATAGGGGCCAAGTTGGAAAATCGCCTCTTCGGATTGCTCGTGCTGGCGCAGCTGTGCACGGATACGGGCCAGCAGAACCGGAAACTTGAACGGCTTGGTCACGTAATCATTGGCCCCCGCGTCCAGCCCCATGATGGTATCCGCGTCACTGTCGTGTCCTGTCAGCATCAGGATAGGGCTTTTCACACCTTGGGCGCGCAATTCACGACACAAGTCGCGCCCGTCAATATCGGGCAACCCTACGTCAAGAATGACCAGATCATAAAGCGCCTCATGGGCGCGGGTCTTGGCGTCTTCACCATTTGCGGCTTCGAAGACATCGAAATCTTCTGTCAGCAACAACTGTTCGCTCAGCGCGTCGCGCAGGTCGTCATCGTCGTCCACAAGCAGGATCTTCTTCAACTGTGCCATATCAACTCATCCTCTACATATACCTATGAAATGTAATCACGAACCCGTGCTCACAAGAGGTGCGTCGATATATTCACAGCACCGTGTGCAATTTGCGGCATATGTTTCAATTGCCCGCCATCTCGCCTAAGTATTCCGGCAAGACCGCAGCGAAAGATTTCAACCGATGGCATTTGGCCCAGACATAACAGAACAATTGGCCCGTGCGCGTGCCGATTTGCGCATGGGCGTGCCGATTGTCCTGCTGGGGGAACGATCGGTGCTTGTGCTTGCGGCCGAAACGATGCCCGCGCAACGGCTGACTGATCTGTTGGCGCTTGGCGGCGATCCGGTGCTGGCGATCACGGCACGCCGTGCACAAACCCTGAATGCGCGGGCCTATGATGGTGATTTGGCGCGGGTGCTTTTGCCCAGCGACGCGACACCGCGGTGGGTGCAGGCGGTTGCCGATCCTGCCGATGATTTGCGCAGCCCGATGAAGGGTCCGCTGTCTTGCACGCGCGGCGGCGATGCAACGCCGCACAGTGCCGCGCTTCAATTGATAAAGACCGCGCGGTTGCTGCCTGCGGCGGTTGTACTTGATCTGCCTGACGCCGCCCGCTTTGCGGCCGAGCATGGGCTGACCACGCTCGCGCTTGATGCCGCGCTGCCGACACTTGCCAATCGCAGCCCGCTGCACCCGGTGGTCAACGCCCGCCTGCCAATGGAAGTGTCCGAAGCCGGGCGGCTGCATATCTTTCGCCCCGACGATGGCGGTGAAGAACATTATGCCATCGAAATCGGAAGGCCTGATCGGCGCAAGCCGGTTTTGACGCGGCTGCATTCGGCCTGCTTTACCGGCGATCTGATGGGCAGCCTGAAATGTGACTGTGGCCCTCAATTACGCGCCGCGCTGGCGCAGATGGGGGCAGAAGGGCAAGGCGTACTTTTGTACCTGAACCAGGAAGGGCGCGGCATCGGGCTTGCCAACAAGATGCGGGCATATTCTCTTCAGGATCAGGGGTTTGACACTGTCGAAGCCAATCACCGCCTGGGGTTCGAGGATGACGAGCGCGACTTCCGACTGGGGGCGGATATCCTGAAATCCATGGGGTTCTCTGCCGTTCGCCTGCTGACAAACAACCCCCGCAAAGTCGACATGATGGAGACGAGCGGGATCAAGGTTGCCGAACGCGTTGCGCTTAAGGTCGGCGAGAACCGCCATAACGCGGCCTATCTGGCCACCAAGGCCGCGAAATCCGGTCACATCCTGTGACGCGGGACGATCTTGTTCTGACGCGGGCCGGGCTGCGGTTTCAGGGGCAGGTCTTTCCCTGCACCATTGGCAAAGCCGGCGTGACCCGTCGCAAAGCGGAAGGCGACGGTGCGACGCCTGCGGGTGTCCACCGCATCGTAGGCATGCTGTATCGCCCCGATCGCATGGCTGCCCCAACGGACTGGGCAAAGCCGATTGGCCCGCTGGATTTGTGGTCTGACGATCCGCGTCATGAAGACTATAACATGATGGTGCGCGCGCCCTACCCGCACGGCCACGAAAAGCTGCGCCGCGCCGATCCGCTGTATGATCTGGTCATTCTAACCGATTGGAATTGGCCCTATCCCGTCAAGGGGCGTGGGTCTGCGATCTTTATCCATCAGTTTCGCCGGCCCGGATACCCGACAGAAGGGTGCATCGCCCTATCGCGCCGCGATCTGCACCGCATCGCACCGAAGATCAAACATCGAACCCGCTTGATCGTGGCCTAAGACAGCCCACCCGCCACGCGCTCTCCGAAGATGGCAGAGCCGACGCGAACATGGGTGGCACCCAGTGCGATTGCCTTTTCGAAATCCCCGCTCATGCCCATCGACAACCCGCCAAGCCCGTTCCGCGCCGCGATCTTGGCCAGCAGCGCAAAGTGAAGGGCGGCTTCTTCGTCGGCAGGCGGGATACACATCAGCCCTACAACCGGCAGATCAAGCCCTTGGCATTCCTTGATAAAAGCATCCGCCTCAGCAGGCAGCACGCCAGCCTTCTGGTCCTCTTCACCGGTGTTCACCTGGATGAACATATCCGGACATGCCCCCGTTTCTTGCGAAAGACGGGCAAACGTTGTGGCCAGCTTTGGGCGATCAAGTGTATGGATTACATCGAACAACGCCATCGCGGGGCGGGCCTTGTTGGTTTGCAGCGGGCCGATCAGATGCAGATCAATGCCATCGAATTGCTTTTTGAAGTCCGGCCACTTGCCTTCGGCCTCTTGCACGCGGTTTTCACCAAAGCAGCGCTGGCCTTCCTCAAGAACCGCCTGGACCCGCGCGTTTGGTTGTACCTTGCTGACCGCAATCAGGGAAACGCTGCCGGCTGCGCGGCCCGCATCTTTTTCAGCTTTGGCGATACGTGTTTTGATGTCGTGCAAGCTCATTTTTCTGGCCCCTTGTTTCCGGTCGCACAGAACAACAGCTTTACGCAAAAGAAAAGGGGCAGACCAATGGCCTGCCCCTCTTTTAGACTGTTGCGTTCAACTTAGAAGTTGAAGCGAACACCCAGATCGGCACGGACGTAGCCGTTGCCACGGTGCGCAACACCACCGCGCAGCGATGTACCGCCGCCCAGGTCGTGATTGAAGTCGATACCGTAGGATGTGTCGACGAAGTAGTCAGCATCAGCAACATATGCTTCGATGTTTGTTGCTGCGCCTACGTCAAAGCGGCCTGCCAGAACGAAGTGGTCGCCAGTACTGCTGGTACCTGATGTCTGTTGTCGTCGCCGTTCTTAGCATATGCAAAGGAAACGAAAGCTGGGCCGACGTTACCGGAAGCCGATACTGTCTAATCGGTGTCAGCCGTGCTGTTGGAATCCTGGATACCAACCGCCAGGTGTAACCGGAGAAGGTGTATGCGCCAACAGCAGCAACGCGGCTGTTTACGTCGGAAGCCGACACGTGCATGGAGAAGTCGCCAAAGGAGTACAGAACTTCAACACCGTTCTGACCAGCAGCACCGTACCACCGGACGAGTAAGCGTCGCCACGGAAGTTGTATGCTGTGTAGTCATAGCCAAGACCGGTCAGGCCGAGGTCGATGTCGTACTGACCAGGCATGAATTCCAGCGCGCCGTAGATGTTGCCTACGCCGACTTCCAGACCGCCGGAACGTGCGAAGAAGCGAACGCCGTTGATGCCTGTGCCGGATGGGCCTAGTTGCCGTAGATGCGACTGTACCGCAGCCGTACCGGATGTCACCGTCATGCGACCAACGCGACGGTCGATGTTGGTGTGTTGTCGGTGTTGTTCTGCTGGATACGGGCACGTGCGCCGCAATGCTAACGCCGCATGTCGGACTCAGCTGTCATGTCGATCTGGCAGACGCAGACGGCTTGTTACGTCTGCTGCTGTCAGCCAGTCGCGGAAGTGCCTTCGATACTAGATCACACCAAAGCGACCGTAGCCGCCGAAAGTAACGTCTGCTGCTGCAACGCCGGCGGTCGCAACCAGAGCCGTTGTAGCGAAGAGAACTTTTTTCATGAGTTTTCCCTCGGTTTGAATTCACATGCCCAGACCGGGGAATCCGGTAAGGGTATGAGGGGTCTTTTCTGCCTTTGACCGACTTTTGGCAAGGATCGCGCACAGGTTTGCCGCAATGTTGAAAACTATGATGCAGCTTTGCCACACTGCGCATGCGGCCCTAACCGAAACCGGGCGACAGCGCATACCGGGCCTGCACAATATACACTGAAGCTGCATTCAGCCCTACACTGTTATATAGACGACATATCGCTTGCCCACAGAACCCTGCTTGGTTAGACCAGTGGCCAAACAGGCAAAGGACGGCTGGGATGGTGCGCACTTCGGTATTCAAAATCACGATTGCCCTTGTGGCACTTGTATCGCTCGGCGCGTGCGGCAGCTTTGGCCAGCCTGCGGGCGAACTGGCACCGCAATATTCGAATCCCAACAATCCCAGCGTAATCGAGACAAACCAAGCCAACACGATCTGGTCGATCTTCAACCGCAAGAACAATGACACCAGCGTTTCCGTCAACAAGTATCTTTGGTCGGCGTCGCTTGAGGTGCTCAGCTTTCTGCCCGTTCAAACGGTTGATCCTTATACCGGCGTCATCGTGACGGGCTATGGCACACCGCCCGGCGGCAGCCAGTCTTACCGTGCGACCGTTTTGATCGATGATCCCGCCCTTGATGCACGGTCTCTGAACGTGGCGCTTCAGACACGCGGAGGCCGCGCCGTGAACAAGGCAACGGCCCGCGCCGTTGAAGATGCCATCCTCAGCCGCGCCCGTGAAATGCGCATTGCCGACAATAAATTCTAAGCCCGCTTCCCCCGTTTCCTCAATTTCAACGCCGGGCCATGCGCTGATCGCTCGGCCGGCGTTTATCGTTTGATAAGGTCGCCAAGATGTCCCGCTACTCTCCTGCTGAAATCGAATCCCGCTGGCAAACCGCATGGGAAAAAGACGCGATTTTCAAGGCTGTCCGGTCCGCCGACAAGCCGAAATACTATGTCCTCGAGATGTTCCCCTATCCGTCGGGGCGCATTCACATGGGTCATGTGCGCAACTATACGATGGGCGACGTGATCGCGCGCTACAAGATCGCCACAGGGCACAGCGTGTTGCATCCGATGGGCTGGGATGCTTTCGGAATGCCCGCCGAAAACGCGGCAATGGCGATTGGCGGCCACCCCAAGGACTGGACCTATAGCAACATCGCGGACATGCGCAGCCAGATGAAACCGCTGGGGCTGTCGATTGACTGGTCGCGGGAATTTGCCACCTGCGACCCTGAATATTACGGCCAGCAGCAGGCGCTGTTTCTTGATTTTCTGCAAGAAGGGCTGGTCTATCGCAAGAACGCCATCGTGAACTGGGACCCGGTCGATATGACCGTTCTGGCCAACGAACAGGTCGAGGCGGGGCGGGGCTGGCGGTCGGGCGCACTGGTGGAACGGCGTGAGCTGACGCAGTGGTTCTTCAAGATCTCGGATCATTCCGAAGAACTGCTTGCCGCACTTGATACGCTGGACAACTGGCCCGCCAAGGTAAAACTGATGCAGGCCAACTGGATCGGCAAATCGCGCGGGCTGCAATTCGCGTTCTCGACAATTGACGCCCCCGAAGGTTTTGACCGGATCGAAGTCTACACCACACGCCCTGATACATTGCTGGGGGCAAGCTTTGTCGGTATCTCTCCGGATCATCCGCTGGCCAAGACGCTTGAGAAAGACAATCCCGAAATCGCCGCCTTCTGTGCCGAATGCCGCAAGGGTGGCACCACCGAAGAAGCCATTGAGACCGCTGAGAAACTGGGTTTTGATACCGGCCTTCGCGTGCGGCATCCGTTCGATACGTCGTGGGAATTGCCGGTCTATATCGCCAACTTCATTCTGATGGATTACGGCACGGGGGCGATCTTTGGCTGTCCCGCACACGATCAGCGCGACTTTGATTTTGCGACGAAATACGGCTTGCCGATCATATCGACTTTCTTGCCGTCCGAAGACGCCGACCCCAAGGTCGCGCAGGCCTACGTGCCGATGAAATCAGAAAAAGTGTATTACAACGGCGGTTTTGCAGGTGACAAATGGCAAACCGGCGAAGACGCCGTCGCCGCCGCAATCGAAGCCTTGCGAGGCACAAGGCGTTGGCCAGGGCGTGACCAAGTATCGCCTGCGCGACTGGGGCCTGTCCCGCCAGCGCTATTGGGGTTGCCCCATCCCTGTTGTGCATTGCGACGACTGCGGCGTGGTCCCCGAAAAGAAAGAGAACCTGCCGATCGAGCTGCCCTATGACGTCAGCTTTGACACCCCCGGCAACCCGCTGGACCGTCACCCCACGTGGCGCGATTGCGCCTGCCCGTCTTGCGGCGCACCGGCCAGGCGCGAAACCGATACGATGGACACCTTTGTCGATTCGTCGTGGTATTTCGCCCGCTTTACGCGCCTCATGCCGATACGCCCACGGTGATGGAAGACGCCAAATACTGGATGAACGTCGATCAATATATCGGCGGGATCGAACACGCGATTTTGCATCTGCTGTATTCACCGCTTCTTTGCCCGCGCGATGCAGATCACCGGCCACCTGCCCGAATCCGCCATGGAGCCGTTTGACGCGCTGTTCACCCAAGGGATGGTGACGCACGAGATTTACCAGACCAAGGATGACAAAGGCCGACCCAGTCTATCACCTGCCCGAAGATGTGACCGACGGCAACATTGGCCGATGGTACTCAGGTTGAAATCATCCCCTCTGCCAAAATGTCGAAGTCCAAGAAAAACGTCGTCGACCCGTTGGGGATTATCGCCAGCTACGGGGCCGATACGGCGCGCTGGTTCGTTCTGTCCGATTCGCCTCCCGAACGGGATGTGGAATGGACAGCTTCTGGTGCCGAAGCCGCTTTCAAGCATCTGGGGCGGGTGTGGAATATCTCCAGGCGGATCACGGAGATGGACAAATCCGCTGCGGGCGAAGGCGACGAAGACCTGCTGCGCGCCATGCACAAGACCATTCACGATGTGACGATGGGCGTGGAATCCTTTGGCTTCAACGCCGCGATTGCCAAGCTTTACGCCTTTACCGCCACCTTGCAGAAATCAAGCGCCGGTCATGATGCGCAGCGCAAGGCGATTATGACGCTGGCGCAATTGATGTCCCCGATGACACCGCATTTGGCCGAGGAAATCTGGCAGGCGCAAGGCGGCGACGGCCTGATCACAACGGCCCCTTGGCCGAAGGCAGACGAGGCGATGCTGGTCGATGACACCGTGACCCTGCCGATCCAGATCAACGGCAAGCGCCGCGCCGAAATTCAGGTGCCTGCGGACATGTCGAAAGAAGAGGTTGAAAAGATCGCGCTAAGCCACGAAGCTGTCATTCGTACCCTGGATGGTGCCACGCCCAAGAAGGTCATCGTTGTGCCCGGACGGATCGTCAATGTCGTCGCCTAACCGTCGTCTCCTGTTGGCCTTGCCGCTGCTCGCGTTGGCGGCATGCGGGTTTCAGCCGGTCTATGGCCCCGGCGGCAGCGGTACGGCCCTGCAAAACAGCGTTGAGGTAGACCCACCAGACAACGCCTTCACCTACACGCTGGTGCGCGAAATCGAGACGCGCTTGGGTCGGCCTGCGGCACCCAGATACGGCTTGGCACTGACTGTAGCCACCACTCAGGAAGGCCTGGCGATTGACAGCGCCGATAACACCACACGCTATAACCTGATCGGCGTCGCCGATTTTGCGCTGCGCAATCTGGGCACAGGGCAGATCGAAACCTCGGGTAAAGTCGAAAACTTTACAGGCTATTCCGCGACCGGATCGACCGTAGCAACCCTTGCCGCAGAACGCGACGCGCAGGTGCGGCTGATGACGATGCTGGCCGACCAGATCGTGACCCGGCTTTATGCTGCAAATCTTGCCCCATGAAACTGCCGCCGCGCGACGCAAACGGCTATTTCAAGAAGCCTGACCCGAACAAGACGGGCCTGTTGATCTATGGCAGCGATCCCATGCGCGTGGCGCTGAAGCGGCAAGAATTTTTGAAGGCTTTGCTCGGTGCCAACGCGGAAGAGGAAATGCGCCTCACGCGGATTTAAGCCGCTGACCTGCGCCGCGATGCGCCGATGCTTGTTGACGCGATCAAGGCTGTCGGCTTTTTCCCCGGTCCTCGCGCCGCATTTGTCGAAGACGCGAATGACAACATTGCTAAGATCCTGATCGACGCGCTGGCCGACTGGCAACCGGGCGATGCGCAAATTGTGGTAACGGCGGGCGATCTCAAGAAAACGTCCAAGGTTCTCAAGGCGTTCGAGGCACACAAAAGCGCGTTTGCCACGCCGATCTATGACACGCCCCCCGATCGTGCGGAGATAGAGCGTATCCTGACCGATGCCGATCTGAAGCCTCAGCCGGACGCGATGGGATCGCTGTCAGAGCTTGCCCGCCTGCTTGACCCCGGTGACTTTCGCCAGATGATTGAAAAGATAAAGCTCTACAAGATCGGTGACACGGACCCTTTGACAGCTCAGGACGTGGCCAACTGTGCGCCCACCTCGACCGAAGCCGAGGTTGACGATATCCTTCATGTCGTCGCAGAAGCGCGCGCAGGCGATATCGGCCCGGTGATGGCCAAGCTGCAAGCCCAAGGCGTAAACGCCGTGACGCTGACCATCATGGCGACCCGCCATTTTCGCACGCTTTACCGCATCGCCAGCAATCCCGGTGGGCAAATCTGGGGCGTGCGCGACCGTGACCGCGCCATGCGGCAAGCGAAAAACTGGGGCGCGGCAAAACTGGAAACGGCGTTGACCGTGCTGACAGATACCGACCTTACGCTGCGATCGGCGGGCCAGCACGCGCCCGCGATGGCGCTTGTTGAACGTGCCTTTATCCGTCTGGCGATGCTGGGCGCACAACGATAAAAACTAAGGAGGAACACCATGTACAAAGTGATAGGAGCGACCAAATCACGTGCCATGCGCGTGATGTGGATGTTGGAAGAATTGGGCGAAGACTACGAACAGGTGCCCTGCGGCCCTGCATCGGACGAAGCCAAAAAGTACAACCCCTCAGGGAAAATCCCCGCCCTGATCGATGGCGACGAGATCCTGACGGATTCCGTGGCGATCATGCAATATCTGGCCGACAAACATGGCAAACTGACCGCTCCTGCCGGTACAGCAGCCCGTGCCCGACAGGACGCCATGACGTTCTGGCTGATCGACGAGATGGACGCGATCTTGTGGGCCGCAGCCAAGCACAGCTTTGTTTTCCCGCAAGAACAGCGCGTGCCTGAAATCAAGGACAGTCTGAAATCCGAATTTGCAAGGTCCGCGCATATCCTGTCCGAGCGTCTGCAAGGCCCGTTCCTGATGGGCAGCGATGTCACTGTGCCCGATCTTCTGGCGACACATTGCATCAACTGGTCCATCGGTGCGGGTTTTCCGGCTGTGGATGAAAAGCTTGGTGCATGGGCCAAATCCATGCGTGAAAGGCCCGCATTCAAAGCGGCCGCCACAAAGGAAGGCTAGGCGCGCACCGCCCAACCGGCGGCATGTTGCCCCGCCCATCGGCCTGTCGCAAGGCAGGCCGATATCAGGTAGCCGCCCGTCGGGGCCTCCCAATCCAGCATCTCGCCTGCGATGAAAACACCGGGGCGCTGACGCAGCATCAGCGTTTCGTCCACCGCGTCAAAGCTGACACCCCCGGCGGTCGAGATCGCCTGATCCATCGGGCGAAGCCCCGAATGTGCGAGGGGCAACGCCTTGAGCAGGCGCGCCAACGCCCTGGGCTCTGTCGGCAGGGGGCGGGCCATTTCCTGAAGCAGCGCGATCTTGCCCCCCTCGAGCTTGAGCGTTTTGCGCAAATAATTTGCCATGCTCATCTTGCCACGCGACTTTGCCAGCTTGTCGGCCAGCTTTTCCACGCTTTGATCGGGCAGCAGATCCAGCATCAGCGGATGGCCTTCGCGCACGCCGCGCGACACGGTGTAGATACCACCGCCTTCCAGCCCTTGCGCGGATATCACCGCTTCGCCCCGCGAACGATACGGTCCGGATTTCAGCGCAATCGCCTTGAGCGCGGCCCCGAAATGCGTGTTCATATGGGGCGACCAGTCCACCGCGATGCCCGCGTTGGCAGGTGCAAAGCGGGCAATGGCAATCTCGGGTGCAAGGATCTGCGACCATGCGCCGGTCGACCCAAGCCGCGCCCAGCTGGCCCCGCCCATCGCCAGAACCGTCACCTGAGCCGTCAGAACAGCGGGGCCATCCGGCGTGTCGAATGCCAACGCACCATCCTGCCAGCCGGTCCAGCGCCAGCGGGTGTTAAAGGTCACACCTGCCTCAGCCAACCGCGCAAGCCATGCCCGCAACAGGGGTGACGCCTTCATGACCGTCGGAAAGACCCGCCCGGTTGAGCCCGTGAAAAGCGTCTGGCCCAGACCCGTGGCCCATTTATGCACTGCAGCGGCGTCAAATGCTGCAAGGATCGGCTGCAAGCGCGGGCGGGCGTCGGTAAACGCGTTGAGGAAGGCTTCGGTGTCTTCGACCTTGGTCAGGTTCAAGCCGGATTTCCCCGCCATCAGAAACTTTCGCCCCACCGATGGTTTGTGATCGCACACGGTGACGGCCAGCCCCGCCGCCCCCAGCATTTCAGCCGCCATCAGGCCCGCAGGCCCTGCGCCGATGACAACGGCGTGGGCCGCGTTTGACGTTTCAGTGGTCATCAAGGGTTCCCTCGGGGGTTCTTGCGAGCCGCGTGTTAGCGCAGGGGCTGAACTGCGGTGTCGGCCACAGCAGGCACCGGCGCACACATCGCCTTGATCGCACCGGCAATTTCAGGCGAGGCGGCAATGGTGTCCTGGGCAATTTCATATGCAGTGGCAATCAGACTGTCCGCCTCGACGATCCGTTCGATCAACCCGAAAGTCAAAGCGTCTTGCGCCGTGATTTTTTGCCCGCCCATCAAGATCAGCTTGGTGCGCGCGGGCCCGATCAGCGCGGCCATACGCGCCGGATCGCTGGGTTGCGGCAAATATCCCAGCTTCATGACCGGATAAAAGAACTTGGCCGCCGGCACCGCGATACGCAGATCACTGGCCAGCGCCATGCCCATCGCACCCCCTGCAAGGGTGCCGTTCATCGCACAAATGCTCAGGCCCGGCAGCGCCGCGATGGCCCCCGACAGACGCTCCCAGATGTCAGAGGTCGCAAGCCCGGCGCGGGCCTCCTCCAGATCGGCACCCGCGCTAAAAACCTTGCCCACGCCCGTCAGGATCACGGCCCGCGCGGCCTGGGCGTCCTCCATGAATACGGCAAGGTCGACCAGCATGTCATGGGTCAGGGAATTGGCCTTGTCCGGCCGGTTTATTGTGGCTGTCCAGATATCGCCATCTCGCGAAACGTCTATCATACCAAACCTATCTCATTGCGGATGTCGTCGTCGCGCAGCGATATTTCATCGCCGCAGAATCTGTCTGCGGCGGGGCTGCACATCCACAGCAGGGCGCGGGCGGGCCAGTCGGCGGGAATGTGATCTTCCCAGGCCAACTGGCTGACGGGATTGACCCCGCTTGCCTTGATCTCGCGTTGCATCTGGGTTGCGACGGTGCCCGGCGACAGGCCAATGGCGCGGATGCCGTTTGCGCCTTCTTCCAGATGCACGGAACGGCCAAGCATGTTGACGGCAGCCTTGGACGCGCAATAGTGGCTCCAAGCCTCGATGGCGTGATGTGCGGCACCCGAGCTGATCGTCAGGATCGACCCCCCGCCCGCGTCTTTCATCACCGGCAAGACCGCGCGGATGCCGTTGTAGACGCCCTTGAGGTTGATATCGATCACCTGCCCCCACTCGTCAGGGTCGGATGTGACCAGATGAGAGATCGGTTCGATCACGCCCGCGTTGTTGATCAGCACGTCAAGGCCACCGAAGGCCCGTACAGCAGTGGCCACCGCCGATGACATTTCGCCAAAGCGGGCCACATTGCAGGGGATCGCGATGGCCGTTTTCCCGATCTCGCCCGCCAGATCACCAATCGCGTCTTGCGACCTTGCAAGCAAGACGACATTCGCGCCCGCTTTTGCAAAGACACGCGCCGTTTCGGCACCTATCCCACGGCTTGCGCCGGTGATCATGACGGTTTTTCCTGTCATATCCATCTGATGCGGTCCTTTCCTGAATGACCGGGCCTTGATAGCCTCGTCGTAAATTGGCCCTGCATTACCCGTCCTTGACCTTGGCAATCGGGCTTGAGATCCTGACCCAATATCTAGCAACACCATACAAAGAGGCCAGCCAAAAGCCCACCTTATCCATGAAACTTCGCGAAACGGTGACTGCGCCTTTGCCTTGTATCCCAAAGGATGGCACTTAACTGTCAAAGGTTATGCTTGAAAAGGCGTCGCCGTGACGTTCGACAAAGGATTTTCAGAATGAATAAATTTACACCCCTTCTGGGCAGCGCCACCTTTGGCATGATATTTTTCTCGCAAAGTGTTCTGGCGGATGTGACACCCGGCGATGTCTGGCAGGACTGGCGCGATTACATGCAAGGGATGGGCTATGGCCTGACCGCAACAGAGAACATTTCGGGGGATACGCTGGCCGTTAGCGATGTGCAGATGGATCTGGTTCAGGATGCCGACAAGGGCGAAGTGTCAGTCTCGCTCGGCACGCTCAGCTTTGTGCAGAACGCGGATGGCACCGTTTCCGTGGTGATGCCCGATGCGTTGCCCGTTGTGATCGATGTCACACCCACCGGCCCCCAGGCAAAGCCCGTGCGCATGTCTTTGACGCTTACGCAATCAGGGCAGGATATGACCATCAGCGGCACACCCGCCAACATGACAAGCACCTATGCGGCAGACACGATGGGCCTGACGCTTGATCAGCTTATGGTGGACAACGAAACGTTTGACGCGTCAAACGCGATGTTCACCCTTCTGCTGAAGGATGTTCAAAACACCACTGAAACGACCCTGAGCGGGATGCGCGACTATGCACAGACCAGCACTGTGGGGTCCGCAACCTATGAAATGCGGTTCAAGAACCCCGAAGAACCGGCAGTCGCGACCATTTCGGGCACCTCGTCCGACCTGCGCCTGAAGGCCGGTGGCGTCTTGCCGCTTGGCCTTGCGCAGGTCGGCGACATGGCGGCCCTTCTCAAGGCGGGCATGGACGTGGCGGGCACCATCTCAGGCGGAAACAGCACACTTACGCTGGATGTCGAAGACCCCAAGAACGGCAACATGGCCGCTGCCTTCGCCTCGCAAAGCAGCACGCTGAAGGTGGAAACCAGCGCCGATGGCCTAAGCTATGCCGGGACACGGCAAGGCATGACCGCGTCGATCCAACCGCCCGAATTCCCCTTCCTTTTGTCGTTCGCGATGGATAGCGCCGCCTTTAACCTAAGTGCGCCGGTGATGAAGTCGGACGACCCGCAGGATTTTGCGCTTGGCCTGAACCTCAATGATTTCACCCTCTCGGACATGATCTGGGGCATGATCAATCCGCAGGAAACCTTGCCGCGCGACCCCGCTTCGTTGGCGTTGGACCTGACGGGAAAGGTGACACTGCTGACGGATTACTTTGACCCGAACGCGACCGCGCAGATGGCAGAAGACGGCAACCTGCCTGGCAATCTGGAAAGCGTTGCCCTTAATTCGCTGATCGTTGATGCGCTTGGTGCCAAGCTGACGGGGAATGGCCAGGCAACGTTTGACAACGCAGCCGCCGATGCCGCACCCGGCACGTTGTCGCCCGTCGGCGCGATCGACCTCAAGCTGGTCGGCGGCAACAAACTGCTTGAGACGCTGACCAACTCGGGCTTGCTGCCGCCGCAGGCTGCGATGGGTGCGCGGATGATGATGGGGATGTTCGCCGTCCCGGCAGAGGCCGAGGATACATTGACATCAAAGCTGGAATTCACCCGCTCGGGCGCAATTCTGGCGAACGGGCAGCGGATCAAATAGGCACATCCGCGCTCACCCATATCACCATGCGTCCCTTGCAGACCGGCAACCGGACCGCTAGCTGTCGCCAGACCCTTGAAGGAGCCTTTCATGTCGCAGGCCATTGATGCGTTGACCAAAGCGTTGTTACACGCAGCCAGACAGGCCGGTGCCGACAGCGCCGATGCGATGGCCGTGCGCGGCACGTCTGTCAGGATCGATGTGCGCGGTGGGGCGCTGGAAAAAGCCGAGCGCGCGGAAGGTGTGGACATCGGTCTGCGTGTCTTTGTGGGAAAGCGGTCCGCCAATGTGTCGGCCTCCGACACGTCGGAGCGTACAATCGACGAAATGGCATTCCGCGCGGTTGCGATGGCCAAGGAAGCCCCAGAGGATCCATTTGTCGGCCTGGCCGAGCCGGATCAATTGGCGACCGACTGGAACATCGACGCGCTTGAGTTGCATGACCCCGGCGCTGAACCCTCGCCCGAAACCCTTCAGGAAGATGCCGCCCGTGCCGAAGCGGCGGGGCTTTCCGTCAAGGGCGTGTCGCAAATACAGTCGGCCAGTGCAGGCTATGGCGCGCAGCAGGTGTATCTGGCGGCCAGCAACGGGTTTGCGGGCGGATACCGCCGCACCGATCGCGGGCTGTCTTGCGTGGCGATAGCAGGCACCGGCACGAAGATGGAGCGGGACTATGACGGGGACAGCCGCATCTTTCAGGCCGATCTGCGCAGCCCCGAAGACATCGGCACATCTGCGGGTGAACGTGCGCTGAGCCGACTGGATGCGCGCAAACCGCGTACCGGAACCTACCCGGTCCTTTTTGACGAACGAATTTCCTCTGGCCTGATCGGCCATCTTCTGGCGGCGGTCAGCGGCAGCGCCATCGCACGCGGCGCATCCTGGCTGCGCGACGCAATGGGCGAACAGGTGCTTCCCAAAGGCCTGTCCATTCTCGAAGATCCGCACCGCCCCCGCACATCGGGGTCGCGGCCCTTTGATGGGGAAGGTTTGCCCACACGCAAACGCCTGATCGTGGATGACGGAACGTTGAAAGGCTGGACACTTGATCTGGCCACGGCGCGCAAGTTGGGCATGCCCCCCACGGGCAACGCCGCCAGAGGCACCGGATCAAACCCCGGCCCTGCAACATGGAACATCATGTTGACCCAAGGCGATGCCACGCGCGACGATCTGATACGACAGATGGGAACCGGCTTGTTGGTGACGTCGATGATCGGGTCGACGATCAACCCCAACACAGGCGATTATTCACGCGGGGCCGCCGGTCTGTGGGTCGAAAACGGCGAGATTACGCATGCGGTGAACGAATGCACCATCGCAGGCAACCTGCGAGAGATGCTGGGCAGCATCGTGCCTGCCAACGATGGACGCCCCCACCTTAGCCGCGTTGTGCCATCCTTGCTGATACCGGGGATGACCATTGCCGGCGCATGATCTGGACCTGTTGATCGCGTGCGCGCGCGAAATCGGGCGAGGTCGCGTCGTCATTTACCGGCCCGACGGCCAAACGCTGGGACAAGCCCGGCGATGCGGGCCCGGTGACCGAGGCCGATCTGGCCGTCAACGCGATGCTTCACGAAACCTTGCGGGGCGCGCGGCCTGACTATGGCTGGCTTTCCGAAGAAAGCAACGACAGCGCCGCCAGACTGGACCGCTCGCGGGTTTTCATCATTGATCCGATCGACGGCACCCGCAGCTTCATCGAAGGGTCCGATACATGGTCCCATTCGCTTGCCGTGGCCGAGAATGGCAGGATCACGGCGGCGGTCGTGTATCTGCCCATGCTCGACCGGCTTTTTGCGGCGGCCTTGGGCGGCGGGGCCACGCTGAACGGTGAAAAGATCGGTGCGACGGCCGCGCAGGGGCTGGGTGACGCGACCGTTTTGGCCACCAAGCCCGTCATGGCAGCGCATCATTGGGTGAGCGGCGATCCGGGTTTCAGGCGGGCGCACCGTCCATCGCTGGCCTATCGGTTGGGGCTGGTGGCCAGGGGCGTTTTGACGCGATGGTCACCTTGCGCAAAAGCTGGGAATGGGACATCGCCGCCGGCGCGTTGATCGTGACCGAAGCGGGGGGCCTGTGCACCGACAGGACCGGTGCAGCGCTGCGCTTTAACAATGCCGATCCACGTCTGGACGGCGTGCTGGCGGGCGGTGCCGCGATCCACGCCGATCTACTCAGCAGCCTTGCCCCTGCCTGACGCAATGCCTTAGATAAGGCGACAGCCATCTCTTTGAACCAAAGGACCGCATCATGACCCAACGCCTGCACCTCGTCTTCGGCGGCGAGTTGGTTTCGCCGACCGGAACCGCATTCAAGAATGTGGATGACATTCATATGGTTGGCATCTTTCCAAATTATGCAACCGCCTATGACGCCTGGAAGAACGAGGCGCAGCGCACGGTGGACAACGCCCATACCCGCTATTTCATTGCCCACCTGCACCGCCTGCGCGACGAAGAGGCAGCCGCATCGTCAACCGAAGAACTCGGCTGAAACGACCGATGTCCCGATCGCTTGGATTTGCGGCGTATCGCGCCTTTTCCGGGCGCGGCGGTGCTGCGGCTTTCTGTCCGGTGGCGGACCGTCCGGCGGATGCCCTGGTCTGGTGCCATGCGCCCGAACCCGGCAGTCTGCTGGCCATTCAGGATCTCGCGTCCAGGCTATGCCGCAGCAGACCGGGCCTAAGTGTCCTGATCACTGTGCCGCTGACATCAAATGCAGCCGATCTGCCGCAGTCAGGCTCCGCTGAGGTGCTGATTGATGTCCTGCCAGAAGATCACCCCGCAAGTGTCGCCGCCTTTCTGAACCACTGGCAGCCCGAACCTGTGTATCTGGGCTTGGGGCCGGTTGCGCCCGAACCTGATCGTCGCCACGGCAAAGCGGAACTGTCCGCTGTTCCTGATCGATGCCGACAGTGATGGGTTCGACGGGCGTCGCGACCGTTGGCTGCGGGATCTGACGCGCGATCTGCTGTCGCATTTTGGGGCGATCATGGCACGCTCGCAAGCCGGATGCCAACGGTTGACCCGGCTGGGCATCGCCCGTGACAAGATCGAGATTACGCCGGCTCTTCAGGCAGGCGGGCACGCGCTGCCCTGCACGAATCCGATCTGGCGGATCTGTCGGCGGCGCTGGTCGGTCGTCCGATCTGGTTTGCCAATCAGGTCGCCGAGGAAGAGCTGGGAACGGTTTTGACAGCGCACCGTCAGGCGCTGCGCCTGTCGCACCGCCTGCTGCTGATCCTGCATCCTGCCGATCCTGCGCTGACGGGCAAGTTTATCGACCGTATGGCGGATCTGGATTTCCGGGTGATACGATGGGGCGAGGCGGGCTTTCCCGATACGTCGACCCAGGTGATGATCGCGGATGATCCTTCTGAAATCGGCTTGTTCTACCGTCTGGCACCCGTGTCCTTTCTCGGCAGTTCGCTGGTCAGCGACCGGGGCGGGTGCGACCCGTTCGAGGCCGCAGCCCTTGGGTCGGCGGTGCTTTATGGCCCAAAGGTCAGGCGGTTCTTGCCATTCTACACGCGTCTCGCCGCCGAAGGTGCGGCGCGCATCGTCAACGACGCAACCGCCCTTGGCACTGCCGTCAGCCGTCTGATCGCCCCCGATCAGACAGCGGTCATGGCCCATGCCGGGTGGGATGTGATCAGCCGGGGGGCCGCTTTGACGGACAAGGTGATTGATCTGGTCCAGGACGCGCTTGATCAACAAGAGGCTGGCGGATGAGACGTGCGCCGAAATTCTGGGATTTGCCAAGGCCCGACTGGCGCGCGCGGATGTTGCGCCCTCTGGGTGCGCTTTACGCCCGCGCGACGGCGCGGCGGCTGGCACATGGTACCCCGCTGAAGCTGGATATTCCGGTGGTCTGTGTCGGCAATATCAACGCGGGGGGTACAGGCAAGACACCCACGGTGATGGCCGTCGTCGAACATTTGCGCAACCGCTACCACACCCCTCATATCGTGTCGCGGGGGTACGGAGGGACTGAGAAAGGGCCGCTGCTGGTCGACCCCTCAAGACACACCGCCGCACGGGTCGGGGACGAACCGCTGCTGCTTGCCGCATTTGCCGATGTCTGGGTCGCCCAAGACCGCGCCGAGGGTGCCCGCGCCGCCGCCGCCGCAGGGGCGAGCGTAATTGTGCTGGACGATGGATTTCAGAACCCCGCGCTTGGTTCAGGATCTGCGCATCGTTGTTGTCGACGCCGCCAAGGGTTTTGGCAACGGGCTGTGCCTGCCGGCGGGGCCCCTGCGTGAACCCGTAGCTACGGGGTTGGCGCGGGCCGATCTGCTGCTGTCAATCGGCGGGCCGGATGATCAGGCAGGCTTTGACATCGCACAGGTGCCAGCCCCCCTGCCCCATGTCCGCGCCGAGCTTGCGCCGCTGCAAACCGGCATGGATTGGGCCGACACCCGCGCCTTTGCATTTGCAGGCATCGGCCACCCCGCGAAATTCTTTGCCACGTTGCGGCGTTTGGGCGCGACACTGGTGCACGCCGAGGCGCTGGAGGATCACCAGCCCCTGACCCCTGCGCTGATGACCCGACTTGAAAGGGATGCCGCCGCCAAAGGCGCGCAGCTTGTGACGACGGAAAAAGACGCCGTGCGCCTGCCCGCAGCCTTCCGGATGAAGGTCATCACGCTGCCCGTGCGTCTGAAACTGGCCGAGGATAACGCGCTATACGCCGCGCTGGACAGATTGCCAAAACCAGCATAGCGCGTCGACGCGTCTCAGAAAACGTGGGGACCGTTAAAGGATCAGTCGTCTTCGCCAAGCTTTGGCGCAGGGCGATGCAGCGCCAACTCAGCGTCCGAGAACACGAAAGGCGACCGGATGCCCGGCACACCGTCCAGCTCTACCCGCATGCCCCGTGCAATCACCTGAGGGTCGTTGAACATATCGGCCATGTCATTGATCGGCCCTGCCGGAACGCCCTTTTCCTCGCATGCCGCGAGCAGATCGTCGCGCGTCCGCAGACGGGTCGCACCGTTCAGACGGCGGATCATTTCGGGCCGGTTCGCCACCCGGTCAGAGTTCTTCGCATAGTCGGCAGAGACCGCCATATCATCAAGCCCCAGCAACACGCACAACCGCTGGAACTGGCCGTCATTGCCCGTCGCGATGATAAGATGCCCGTCCGACGTTTCAAACACCTCGTAGGGGGTAAGATTGGGGTGCGCGTTCCCCATCCGGGTAGGTGCCGTGCCGGTGGTGAGATAATTCATCGCCTGATTGCCCGTCACCGCGACTGCACAATCCAGCAGCGCCATATCAATATGCTGGCCAACGCCTGTCTGGTTGCGCTGGTGCACAGCGGCCAGAATGGCCGTCGTCGCATAGATGCCGGTGAAGATATCGGTAATTGCCATGCCGTGCTTTTGCGGCTGACGATCAGGCTCGCCCGTGATCGACATCAGGCCTGACATGCCCTGAATGATGAAATCATAGCCCGCGCGGTGTGCATAGGGGCCGGTCTGTCCAAATCCGGTGATCGAACAATAGATCAGTTTGGGGAATTGCTTGGACAGGCTGGCATAGTCCATCCCGTATTTCGCCAAGCCACCGGTCTTGAAATTCTCGATCAGGATGTCGGCGTCAGACAACAGCTCTTTCATTTTGGCCTGCCCGGTGTCGCTGGTCAGATCGACCACGACCGACGCCTTGCCCCGATTGGCCGAATGAAAGTAAGACGCCGATTTATCCATCCCGCGCTCGATGAAGGGGGGCCCCATTGCCGCGTATCGTCGCCCGCCGGGCTTTCAACCTTGATCACTTCGCAGCCCAGATCCGACAGCGTCTGGCCAGCCCAGGGGCCAGCCAGAATACGTGCCAGTTCAATCACCTTGAGACCTGCCAGAGGGGCGGCCATCAGTTGGCCAATGCCTCTTCGATGATGCCCTTCATTTCCGGGTAGGGCATGTTCGAATACTTCTTGCCGTTGATGATAAAGCTTGGCGTGCTGTCGATGTTGTCGGCCTTCTGGTTTTCTTCCCACCAGGCAACCAGCGTCTGCGCCTTTTCACCATCCTGAAGGCAGGCTTCCAACTTGTCGTTGTCGATCCCCGCGAGGCGTCCGATCTTACGCAGTTCGTCAACAATCGCGGAAGGCTCGCCCGCGCGGACCCATTCGGACTGACCGGCATAGATCAAATCAGAGATACCAAAGAATTTCTCCTCACCGCCACACCGTGCGACCATTGAGGCCCACAAACCGAAGCGATCAAAATAGACTTCGCGGTACGTAAAGCCGATCTTGTCAGTGTCGATAAAATCCGCCTTCAACTGCTTGTACGGGACCTTGTTCGAACGCCGCGCAATGCGGACAGGTAAAGGACGCGTATTCGATGATCTGGACTTTGCTGTCGGGATTGCCGATCATCATGTCCTTGATCGTCGATGTATCGACTGCGGGTGCCTCTTGGGTCTGGGCGTTGGCCGCGCTGACCAGCGGCGCAAGCGACGTGCTTTGTGCGGCGTTGTTGCCGCTGAAGGCATACCAGCCACCAGCCGCCACGACGGCCACCGCCGCAAGAGTTGGAAAAATGCGTTTCATCTGATTTCCTTTTTCAGCGTCTTGTCTTGTTCAATATGTTCTCGCCCAGACGTGCAAGGGCATCGCGCAAGGTTTCGTCGCCCATGACCCCCACAGTATCAATCGCACGTTGATGGAGCACTGGATCGGCGGCCGGTTCGGCGGTTTTGGGCCGGGCGCTAAACGCGACCTGCCCTTCGGCAAAGCCGGTCGCTGCCGTCTGAGTGACACGCACCCGCGCGATCGCGTTATAGCCGTAAACCGCGTTCACCTTGGCCCGCAGCTGTTCCTTTTGCATCTCAAGCATGGGGGCGTTCGCCCCCGTCGTCAGCAAGGTCAGCGTCGCGCCCATACCGCCACGACCATAGCTTACCTCGACCGGGCGCGAGATTGCCGATACCTCCTGGCCTACGATCTCGGCCCATTGGGTCAGCAGACGCGATTGCGCAAAGCCACGGCTCTCGCTCGCCTGACGGATTTTGGCCGACAGTAAACTATCTGTGCGCTTGAAGCCTTTTGTGCTGGTACGCCGCAGAGGCATGACTATCTTTCCCCAATAACTCATCCCAACATAGCGATCCATCTGCATCATCGCCAGCCAAACCCCATCCGAGAGGCCATAAAGATTGCGTGAGACCGATGAAACCAACGCCCTGCCGCGCCTTTTGCTGGAGTGGTACGATGTGCATGCCCGCGCGATGCCGTGGCGGGTGGCTCCGACCGAAAGGAAGGCGGGGGTACGCCCCGATCCCTATCGGATCTGGCTCAGCGAGGTGATGCTGCAACAGACCACCGTCGCCACCGTGCGCGACTATTTCCAACGGTTCACGGCACGCTGGCCCACGGTGGCAGATCTGGCGGCGGCCGAGGATGCCGATGTCATGGGCGAATGGGCCGGTCTTGGATACTATGCACGCGCGCGCAATCTGCTGAAATGCGCGCGCGTCGTTGTGCAGGACCACGGTGCCAAGTTTCCTGCCGATCATGCCACCCTGCTGACGCTGCCGGGCATTGGCCCCTATACCGCCGCAGCCGTATCTTCGATCGCGTTTGATAAGCCGTACACCGTGCTTGACGGAAACGTCGAACGCGTGATGGCCCGGCTTTACGACATTCACACACCCCTGCCAGCGGCCAAACCCGAATTGATGGCGAAGGCCACGGCGCTGACGCCCAGCGCCCGGCCCGGAGACTATGCGCAAGCGGTGATGGACCTTGGCGCGACGATCTGCACACCCAAATCCCCCGCTTGCGGTATTTGCCCGTGGCGCGACCCATGTGCCGCACGCATCGCCGGTACCGCCGCCACACTGCCCCGCAAGACGCCCAAGAAAGCAAAGCCCATCCGTCACGGCACTGTGTATCTGGCGCAACGATCTGACGGCGCATGGCTGTTGGAAACAAGGCCTGACAGCGGATTGCTGGGCGGTATGCTGGGATGGCCCGGATCAGACTGGATCGACGTGACCCATGACCGCCCCACCGGAACGCCACCGATCCGCGCTGAATGGACCCCCCTGAACGGTGAAGTGCGCCACACTTTCACGCACTTTCACCTGATGTTAACGGTGTTCCACGCAAGGTTGCCCCCTGACGCAACGCCCGAAACAGGACGGTTTCTGCCCCCCGATCAATTCCGCCCCTCTGACCTGCCCACGGTGATGCGCAAGGCGTTTGATCTGGCCCGCTAGCGGCACCGCGTCACAGTTCCAGCAGCCGAAAAACTAAGCTATAGATCAGCCAGCAAACTCAAAGGTCCCCGATGATCCCCCAAAGCCCCACAATCAGCACCGACCAGTTGTCGCAGCTCAAGCGTGCTCTGCCTTTTGCCATGTCCTTTGCGCTGATCCCGCTGGCTTGGATCACGGCGCTGGTCGGCGGCTGGACGGTTGTCTTGCTGCCTGTCGTGACGTGGTATCTCTTTTCGATCATCGACGGCGTCGTGGGCCTGAATGTTGACAATGCCGATACCGATGCCACCGACGACGATCTGTATTGGTACCGCATGATCACCCTGGCGTGGATGCCACTTCAGTTTCTGACCCTGTTCGGCCTGTTGTGGTATGTTCCTCAGGCGGGGCATCTGGGCATTCTGGAAAAGGTTCTTGTGTTTTTTGGTGTGGGCGTCATGACCGGCACCGTTGGCATCAATTATTCTCACGAACTGATGCATCAAAAAAGCAAGCTTGAACGTCTGTGGGCTGACCTGCTTCTGGCGATGGTGCTGTATTCACACTTCCGGTCGGAACATATGCTGGTGCATCACCGCTATGTCGCAACTCCCCGCGATCCGGTAACCGCACATTACAACGAAGGGTTCCACCGCTTCTACCCTCGCGTCTTGCGCCAATCCCTAAGATCCAGCTTTCGCGCGGAAAAGGCGATGCTGGCGCGCAAGGACCGGCCCTGGACCGATGCGAGCAATCCCTTTTTCAAATACTGGGCCCTTCAGGCCGGTTTTTTGGTGTTGGCGGCGATCGTCGGCGGATGGGCGGGCATTGGCCTGTTTCTGGTACAAGCGGGTACGGCCATATGGCAGCTTGAGCTGGTGAACTATATCGAACACTACGGCCTGACACGCAAACATCTGGGCGACGGCAAATATGAACATGTTCAGCCGCGCCATTCGTGGAACGCATCACACCGCGCGTCGAATTGGCTGCTGATCAACCTGCAACGCCATTCCGATCACCACTACAAGCCCGACCGTCGTTTTCCCGTGCTACAAACCCACGGACAAGACGCGGCGCCCCAGCTTCCCTATGGGTATCCCATCATGACGATGGCGGCGATGATGCCCTGGGTCTGGCGGCGCGTGATGAACCCGCGCGTGCGCAAATGGCGGGATATGTACTACCCCGAGATCACGGATTGGACGCCCTACAACAAGGGAACAACACCCTACCCCAAATAACCGTCTCTCACTGAAACCATGATTGAAAAAGACCCCGCCAAAAAGGCGAGGCCAAGGTGAGTGCCCTTTTGGCGTGCCTTCACGGGGAAGGACGCAGGGCACCGGCGGTGTTCGTAAAACGGTAAAGGAATTCAGGCGTGGCCTAGTTGGCCATCTCTGCCCTGATCTGCTGGCGCAAGATGTCGATCGGCACACGCTTGCCGTCTTTCTTGTAACACCAATATGTCCATCCATTGCAGCTTGGCGCTTTCTCATAGGCCGCGCCGACCTGATGGATCGACCCCTTGATCTCATTGCCGATCAGCGTGCCATCGGCACGAACCTTGGCGGTATACCGGCCATTAAGGGAGTAGAGTTCTTCTCCCGGGCGCAACATGCCACGCTCAACCAGCTGACCGAACGGCACGCGCGGCTCGGCGCGTTTTGACGTGGTGGTCTGCAACGCTTCTTTGTCAAACTTACGCACCGCTTTGATCCGCTTCTCCGCGACCTTGCGATACGCTTCCTCGCGTTCGATCCCGATGAAATCACGGCCCAGCATCTTGGCCACAGCCCCCGTCGTACCCGTGCCAAAGAACGGGTCCAGAATCACATCACCGGGGTTGGTCGATCCGACCAGAATACGGTGCAGCAGGCTTTCGGGTTTCTGCGTCGGATGCGCCTTGTCGCCCGCATCATCTTTCAGGCGCTCATGCCCGGTACAGATCGGCAAGACCCAGTCACTGCGCATCTGGATACCTTCGTTCAGCGCCTTCAGCGCCTCGTAGTTGAAGGTGTATTTCGAATTCTCATCCTTGCCGGCCCAGATCATCGTCTCATGCGCGTTGGTAAAGCGTTTGCCGCGAAAATTCGGCATCGGATTTGACTTGCGCCACACCACGTCGTTCAGGATCCAGAACCCCTGATCCTGCAAAGCAGCGCCAACACGGAAAATGTTGTGGTAACTGCCGATCACCCAGATTGCTCCGTCGGGCTTAAGCAAACGCCGCGCGGCTTTCAGCCACTCGCGAGTGAATTGGTCATAGACAGCAAAGCTTGCGAACTGGTCCCAGGCATCATCGACCGCATCAACCTTCGAATTGTCGGGCCGATGCAAGTCGCCCCGCAATTGCAGGTTATACGGAGGATCCGCAAAAATCAGATCAACAGATCCTTCGGGAAGCGCATTCATCGCCTCGATACAGTCGCCTGCAAGGATCGTGTTCAGGGGAAGTGCTTGCGCACCCTTGGTCATCGTCTTCATATTTGCTGCCTCTGTCCCGGCACATTGTGTGCTCTTGGTTGAGAAAGAGGATGCCCCGAGAGACGAATTCAGGGTCAATTTCTTTTTTGAATCAAGTGGTTAGTTATTTATCTTGATACAACATGTTGTGTACCGGCTTGAACAATCGTCTATGGTGAGGGGTGACCCCAAGATTTTGAAGCGCCTCTATGTGGCTTTTTGATCCGTATCCCATGTTGGTTTCCCAACCATAACCGGGATGCTGTTGCGCCAAGGACAACATGACACAATCCCGACATATTTTGGCCATAATTGAGGCAGCCGAAATCGATTGCGACCGGGCATCCCCCTTGATGATCGTCTTCGAAGCAATGGCCAGATCACGCGGGACCATGTTGCCATCGATCAGGGCGTAATCCGCAGGCTGCCGCAGGCCCGCCAACGCACGCATCATCGCCAGATGGCTGGCCCTCAAGATATTCAGTTCTTCGATCTCAGCGACGGACGCATGGCCTATGCTGACATCGGCCACGGCCATGATCTCGTCATAGAGCCGCTCTCTCGCCCGCTTGGTCAGCTTTTTTGAATCATTCAGGCCCTCGGGAATTCGGCCAGGGTCCAGAATAACAGCAGCGGCCGTAACGGGGCCCGCGAGTGGCCCGCGGCCCACCTCGTCAACGCCCGCGACACGCAAATATCCCTGGCCATAAGCGAACCGCTCGAATTCAAAATCTGGTCCCATGCGCCTCCCAAACCCCAGTCGACGAAAAACCGCAAGCCCCGTCTCTTCTCTGGCTCTTAAATATCCTCGCCGAAGGCGCCCCCGGCATACCCGGATAAAAAGAAGGGAGAGATGCCCGAACATCTCTCCCCTCCCAGCCGCACGGCGCATGCGCCGCCCGGTTTCAGCCCACGGTGATTAACCGCGCGCCAAACTGTATCCCGCGCCGCGCAGGCAACGGGCGTCATAACCGAACCGGTTTCCCTGACGGGTCCGGATCTGCTGTGCGCAATGCTGCGGCAGACTGTTGGCATGACGGTAATTTCTTTGCAGACAGCGGCTGCCGAACATCAGCACCGACCCGCGCCTGGTATCAAAGCTTTGAAAGCATTGCTTGGGCAACAGCTTGACGTTGCGATGCCCCTCGCCGCCATATCCGCGCGGCAACGGCCGTGGCCGCACCTGATGGCGCTGCACAGGGCGCGGCGCACGGTAAACCGGCGCAGGCTGCACATGCTGACGGGACACGATTCGATCACGTTCGTCATCTCGCTTGTTGCTGTCGTGGATGATCTTGCCAATTATCGCGACGCCCAAAACGCCAGCGGCGATGCGCGCAAGGTCGCGGTTACGATCCCCAGCGGCAGCAGAGGTTGCACTGATCGCGGTAATCGCGATCGCAGCTGCGGCAATTGTTGCTATAAATCTGCGGTACATGGGTCTGATCCTTTTTCCTGAAGGGGGCACGGACCCTAGGGGACCCATGCAAACCAATTCGTTCTGGCTGTGGGATCAACATGGCCCGCTCCCCTTCAGACAGGCAATAACACCCCTTTGTTATCCGATAGCAGTCTGGCTAACCCCCAATGGATATTGAATATCCGCCGACAAAGGCGCAGTCTGAAAACATGAAACACATCCTCTTTGCCTCATTCATCGCAGCCGCCCTTGGCCTTGCTGCCTTGCCCGCTCAGGCGGCGGGCTGCTATGCCGATTACAAGGCGAAACAGGAAAACCCGCTGCGCCTGCATTACGGCGTTGCGGCAATTTCGGGCGCGTGCGACAGGGCCGCAGTCAGCGCAGAACTGTCGCAACGTCTTGCGGCAAACGGCTGGACCCTTCTTACAATTGTCTCCGTCTTCGGCGATGACGGACTGAACCAAAGGAGAGACAGTGCCGGATCGTTCTTCCTCCGCTTCTGACATGCGCCGCGCGGGTGGCCGCTTTGTCGGCGGCGGTATTGCCGCGGTTGCGGCGATCTTGCTGGTCGGGGCCGGGTTGTTGCTGTGGGCGCTGCCCAACGCGAACGCGTTCAACACACAAGTAGAACGCATATTCGTTGAGAACGATGATCTGACCACCCAAGCCGAGATCAAGCTGCTCGAAATTCTTGCCCAATCCGGCACGGCATTTTCGGAAACACTGTCCAGCTACCGCGTGGTTATTATCGTGCTGCTGGTGTTCGCTACGGCAATGCTGGTGGCTGCACTGGTCTTCCTGATCATGCTGGTCAGCTTCAACCGGCGCATGGCCCAGATCGAACGGGTCGGCATCCAGGTCAACTCGCTGCTGATCAGCCGCGAAGAGAACACCGTCTATCTCAACAACCTCGGCTTCAAACTGACCGCCGCCGCGATGGAGACAATGTCGATCCTCGCCGAAGCGCGGATGGATGATGACGTCCTGTCCGGCTCCGAAATCGAAGGCATGATATCGGGTCGCAACGCCTCTGATTGCGACGAGGCAGCCGGGGCCACCCGCATCAAACGTCTGCGCGATACACTTGGCAATCAGATCGTATCCGAGCTGCTGGTCAAGAACATCGCCCGGCGCGGCTATATGCTGGCGATCGACAAAGACGTGATCAAGGTCATCTGACCACTTCATTTTGCAAGAAAAACTCCGGGGGGGCCGCGTTTGCGCGGCGGGGGCAGCGCCCCCACTGGACAGCGCCCGATCCCTGCCCCTAGGGTGCGCCAGATCACAGCACCGAACACCGCAACAAGGACGACAAAAAATGCCAGCCCCCCACAATCCCTTCAAACAGGCCCTCAAAGACGGCAAGACGGTCTTTGGCTGCTGGCTTGGTCTTGCCGACACTTTTAGCGCCGAAGTGATGGGGACTGCGGGCTTTGACTGGCTGCTGATAGACGGAGAGCATGCCCCGAATGATCTGCGCTCGATCCTTGCGCAGCTTCAGGTGCTGGAAGCCTCGCACAGTCACGCGGTCGTGCGGGTGCCCATCGGGGAAACCTATCTTATCAAGCAAGTGCTGGACGCCGGTGCGCAAACGGTTCTGGTCCCGATGGTAGACAGCGCCGACCAAGCCCGCCAGCTGGTGCGCGATGTCAACTATCCGCCGCAAGGCATGCGCGGCGTCGGATATGCGCTGACACGCGCCGCGCGTTTTTCGCAAACCTCGGATTACGGCACCACCGCGAATGACCAGATTTGCCTGCTTGTGCAGGTCGAAAGCGTCAAAGGGCTGGAAAACCTTGACGAAATCCTGACCGTCGACGGCATCGACGGGGTGTTTATCGGCCCGGCCGACCTTGCAGCCGACATGGGCCAGATGGGCAATGCGCAGCATCCCGACGTTCAGGACGCAATCATGGGTGCACTTTCGAAAATCGCCGCCTCCGGCAAGTCTGCCGGCATCCTGTCCACTCAAGACGAGATGACGCACGCCGCGATCAAGGCGGGCGCACGTTTCGTGGCCGTAGGGGCGGATATCCTTATTCTAAGCCACACAGCCCAGGCGCTCGCCCGCAAATGGCATGATACGCTTTCATGACGCGTGGCATCGCCCTGCTGGGCCTTGCCTATGTGCTCAGCCAGTTCTTCCGCGCCTTTCTGGCCGTGCTCAGCCCCGCTTTGCGGGCAGACATCGGGGCGACCCCCGAAGACCTCGCATTTGCCTCGGGACTTTGGTTCTTTGCCTTTGCTGCGATGCAACTTCCCGTTGGCTGGGCGCTTGATACGGTCGGCCCCCGGCGTACGGCTGCGGTGTTGCTTCTGATCGGCGGCGGCGGCGGGGCTGCGATCTTTGCGCTTGCTACCTCCGCCGTCCATATCGACGTCGCAATGATCCTGATCGGCATCGGCTGCGCACCCGTTTTGATGGCCGCTTACTATATCTTCGCCCGCGAATATCCGCCCGCCCGCTTTGTCGTGCTGGCGTCTGTGATGGTGGGTGTGGGCACCTCCGGCAACCTTGTCGCGTCCTATCCGATGGCCATCGCCGCCGAGACGATCGGCTGGCGCGCGTCGCTTTGGGGGCTTTGCGCCCTTACCAGCCTGACCGCGCTTGGCATATGGGCCGTGGTCCGCGACCCGGCCACCCCAAGCGGAGAGACGCGAGGCAGCCTGTTTGCCGTGTTCAAAATCAAGCCTCTCTGGTTCATCTTTCCGATCATGGGCGTCAGCTATGCCCAGGTCGGTGCGTTGCGCGGCCTGTGGATCGGCCCCTATCTGGAAGATGTCTTTGCCGCCGAGGCGCACCAGATCGGGCTTGCGACCCTTTTGATGGGCACCGCGATGGTAGTGGGCACCTTTGCCTATGGTCCGCTGGATCGGCTGCTCGGGACCACAAAATGGGTGGTGATCGGCGGTACGGTGATCAACCTTGCGGCCTTGGTCGGGCTTGTCGCGTACCCCGACAGCGGCATCTTGCTGTCGACACTCTTGATGGCGGCAATCGGATTTTTCGGCGCGACCTATGCGATTATCATCAGCCACGGGCGCAGCTTCCTGCCGCCACATCTGATCGGACGCGGCATGACGCTGCTTAATCTTTGCAGCATCGGCGGTGTCAGTGTCGCGCAGTTCCTGTCGGCCCGCGCCTATGCGGCAAGCCAACCGGCCTATACGCTGCAGGCCCCCTATGTCGCGATATTTACGCTGTTTGCCACGCTGATGGCGGCGGGCCTGTGCGTCTATCTCTTCTCCCGCGACACCGGGCAATAATCAACACCCCCTTTCCCCGCCCGAACAAGCGGTATAAGAGGCGGCACCATCACATTTTAGTATTGGAGTTTTCAGATGGGTTATCGCGTCGTCGTCGCGGGTGCCACAGGTAACGTGGGCCGTGAAATGCTGAATATTCTGGCCGAGCGCCAGTTTCCCGTGGACGAGATCGTGGCGCTTGCCTCGCGCAAGTCCCTTGGGACAGAGGTCAGCTTTGGTGACAAGACGCTCAAGACGAAAGACCTTGATACGTTCGATTTCACGGGCTGGGACATGGCACTGTTTGCCGTAGGGTCAGAGGCGACCAAGAAATACGCCCCCAAGGCCGCAAAGTCCGGGTGCGTGGTGATCGACAATTCGTCGCTCTATCGCTACGACGCCGATGTGCCGCTGATTGTTCCAGAGGTCAATCCACAGGCGATACACGGCTATTCCAAGAAAAACATCATCGCCAACCCGAACTGTTCGACCGCGCAGATGGTTGTTGCGCTCAAGCCTCTGCACGACCGCGCCACGATCAAGCGGGTCGTCGTATCGACCTATCAATCTGTATCCGGCGCAGGCAAGGACGGCATGGACGAGCTGTGGGATCAAACAAAATCGATCTACAACCCGACGGATAGCAAGCCGGCCAAGAAGTTCACCAAGCAGATCGCCTTTAATGTAATCCCGCATATCGATGTGTTCATGGACAGCGGTGATACAAAGGAAGAATGGAAGATGGTCGTCGAGACGAAAAAGATCGTCGATCCGAAAATCAAGGTCACTGCCACCTGCGTACGCGTGCCGGTCTTTGTTGGCCACGCCGAATCGATCAACATCGAATTCGAAGATCACCTTGACGAGAACGAGGCCCGCGACATCCTGCGCGAAGCCCCAGGTATCATGGTGATCGACAAGCGCGAAGACGGTGGATACGTGACCCCCGTCGAGTGTGCTGGTGATTTCGCCACCTTTATCAGCCGGATTCGTCAGGACAGCACCATCGACAACGGCATCAACCTGTGGTGCGTCAGTGACAACCTGCGCAAGGGCGCTGCGTTGAACGCGGTACAGATCGCGGAATTGCTGGGGCGTGAAGTGCTGAAAAAGGGCTGAGCGCTTGTCACATGCTGATGTTCAGGGGGTCGCGCATGTCGCGGCCCCTTTGGCGTTTCAGCCCGCGCGCGATCTTATTTCCGAAGTCCCCTGTTCGGCCCAGTCATCATTTGCAAAATCAAACCACAGCCCGCCTTGCCTGTACTCTCCCTTGATCAAATGCCCTGGGTTCTGAACCTCTGGATAGTCGGCGGCCCAATCGCGAAATCTGTCATTCGAGATAATGACTCCGCCCCTCTCGCGTGCGGCATCCAAGATATAGGGATCGGCGGGCCTGCCTGACGGGACAACCATCACATCTTTCTGCGGGAGCCCAAGCAGCTTGCTGATTGCCTTGTCGTCCCGATAGGCGCCTGCGAAAAGATGCCCGGCATTGGCGTCAAACATCACACCTATTGTGAAACCAGACGCCACCAGATGTCGCACAACCTCTTGCACCGGTTCGATCCTTGGCGTGCCATCGCGCCAATACATCACGTTTGATCCGTCCACCACTACCACACGGGCCGGCTGATCGCCACGCCCCAGCAAGCGCACCTTGGATTCGCGGAACAATAAAATAATGCTCGCTACCGCACAGGGGCCAGCAAGCAAGATAAAATCGCCGAGGTCGGGCCGGGAAACCGACGCGGCGACGCCCACAAGGGACGCGAGAACCAAAATCGCTGTTACAATCATGACAAGAAAGAAAGCACTGCCTGCGATTCCCGGCAAGACCTATATCGCTCAAATTTTTCACAATCGCGGGCAGCCCCCGTCAAACCGGCATGAAAGCCTCTTTGTCGGCGCTGTAGCATTCAAGGCCGCCCTCACCGATATCAGTCCACAGACCATGCAGCGTCAACTCTCCGGCACGAACCTTGTCGACGATCCACGGAAAGGTCATCAAATTCTCGAGCGATGTCATAACCGAATGCTTTTCAAGCTGGCGTACCTGTTCGGCCGGATCGTCAAGATCAGCAACCAGATCATATTTCGGGCGCAGGATGTCCATCCAACGGCCTACAAAGCTGTCCTTGGCGTCCAATTCCGGTGCGCGGCCCTGGCACATATCGATGCAGCCCTGCACACCGCCGCAGCTGGAATGCCCCAAAACGATCAGATGCGCGACCTTCAGCACCTGCACCGCATACTCCACCGCAGCCGATGTCCCGTGCTGTTCCCCGTCGGGTAAATAGGGCGGTACGAGATTCGCGATATTGCGGTGAATAAAGAACTCACCCTGATCCGCCCCGAAAATCGAAGTGACGTGAACCCGGCTGTCACAGCAAGAGATTACCATCGCACGGGGGTGCTGACCGTCATTCGCCAAACGCCGATACCAAGCCTGGTTTTCGGTGTAAGTCGTTGCTTTCCAACCATGATATCGTTGAACCAGATAGGCTGGCAGTGGTTTCGCCTTGTCCATACGCGGTGCGCCCCTTTTTTGCAGTCCGTTCCGGATAGCCTGAATTCTTATCACATTCGAGCAAAAAGGCGTTTGGCCTTCAATCATTTGAAAATCTCTTTGACTGATATCTGCTGCCTAGTCGTGGGGACAAAGAGGGTGAGAAAATGCAGATTTTGCAAATGCGACCGGCCGAACAGGTGTGCGTCGATCGGGAACGGCTGGGCGCGCTTTATGCGCAACTTGGCGAAGCGGGCGCAGAAGACATCGTATGTCGCGCGTTGGAGGAGTTGGCTTTGCGCATGTCCCAATGCGACAGGCTTTATCGTGCGGCCAGCTGGGCCGATTTGCGCAAGAACAGCCGGTCGTTGATCGCGATTGCCGATCAGGTGGGGCTGCGTAAACTTGCGTCGGTCGCGCGCGACGTTATGTGCGCCATCGATCAGACCGACGATGTGGCCGTGGCCGCCACCCTGACCCGCCTGATCCGCATCGGCGAGCGGTCACTCACAGCAATCTGGGATACGCAGGATCTGTCGATCTGACCGGCTTGCAGTGGCGCAGGATAGGTCTAAGTTGCGGGACGCATATCCTCGTCGAAAAGGTCCTAAAAAATGTCCGCCAGTTTTGCCGATCCATCTGCCGCAGAGATCCCGTTACATGTGATCGCCGAAGATCAGCTTCAGGACTGGCTGGAGGGGCGGCCCAAGAAGGTCAGGGCTTGGGTCACGTCAAACGGGTTTACGGGGGCCTTGGGTCAGGTGCTTGCGTTCCCGGATGACGATGGCGCGGTTGCGATGGCTCTGGCCGGCTATGGCACCGACACCAGCCGCCTGAGGGGCCGCTTTCATCTGGCAGGCGCGGCCGCAAAGCTGCCCGAAGGGGCCTACCGGATTGAACAGGGTCTGCCCGCTGACCAGATGGTACTGGAAGCTTTGGGTTGGCTGCTTGCGTCTTACCGGTTCGACAGATACGCCAAACAGCCGCCTTTGAAGGCGCAGCTTTGCGCGCCGGACAGCATTGACCGTGACAGGCTGCTTGCCGTGGCCAACGGCGAGATGCTGACCCGCGATCTGATCAACACGCCCGCCTCTGACATGGGGCCGCCCGATCTTGAGAACGCGGCCCGCAGCCTGGCCGAACAACACGGCGCGGACATAACCGTGATCACAGGCGATGATCTTTTGTCGCAAAATTTTCCCATGATCCATGCCGTCGGTCGGGCAGCCGATCGCGCACCGCGTCTGATCGATTTGAAATGGGGCAAGACCGGCAGAAAACTGACGCTTGTCGGCAAGGGTGTGTGTTTTGACACCGGCGGGCTGAACCTGAAACCCGGCGCTTCTATGGGCCTAATGAAAAAGGACATGGGCGGGGCCGCCGCCGTGCTGGGTCTGGCCCACATGATCATGGCCACGGGGATGGATGTGCAGCTTCGCGTGCTGATTCCTGCGGTCGAAAACTCTGTCTCGGGCAATTCATTCCGCCCGCAGGACATTCTGACATCGCGCAAGGGGCTTACGGTCGAGATCAACAATACCGACGCCGAAGGGCGTCTGGTGCTGGCCGACGCGCTGGCGCTTGCCGATGAAGACACGCCCGACCAGATCATTTCGATGGCGACCCTGACGGGGGCTGCGCGGGTGGCCGTCGGTCCGGATCTGGCACCTTATTTCAGTGACGATCCCACATTTGTCGCCACTTTGGAGGCTGCTGCACATATGCATGCAGACCCGGTATGGCGGCTGCCGTTTCATGCCCCCTATGAAACGATGATCGAACCCGGCATCGCTGATCTGGACAACGCCCCCTCGGGGGGATTTGCAGGCTGCATCACGGCGGCGCTGTTCCTGCGGCGTTTTGTGACCAACAGCCCCTATGCGCATTTTGACATTTACGGCTGGCAACCAGCCGCAGCCCCTGCGCGCCCCAAAGGCGGCGTCGGTCAAGCCACGCGCGCGCTGTTTGAAACCTTGGCAACCATGGCCTCAAAATGACCGACCCTCGCCTCACGCCCGACCCGACCAAGGTCATGATGCAGGACACCGGCCAAATCACGCAGCCGGTCGCTGATCTGTGCCGCGGTCCGAACGGCCCACGCGACCGGCAACTGATCTATGGCGATGCTGTCTCTGTTCTGGCGCAAACGGATGGCTGGTCTTATGTGCAATCCAACAAGGACAGATATTGCGGCTATGTCGTGACATCCGCGCTTGGCCCTGTTGTTCCACCCACCCATCGTGTGACGGCCCCGGCAACCCATGCATATGCTGAACCCGACATCAAATCCCGTGACCTGGCGTCCCTTACCTTTGGCAGCGCCGTGACTGTGGGTGCCGCCGATGCGGGGTTTGCACAGACGCCGCTGGGATACATCCCGCAAAAGCACCTGGCACCGATCGACACCCTTTCGACCGATCCCGCAGAAATTGCGCTGCTCTTTGTTGGAACGCCCTATCTTTGGGGGGGGAACAGCCGCTGGGGGATCGATTGCTCGGGGCTGGTTCAGGCTGCTCTGCGTGCCTGTGGCATCGCTTGCCCGGCGGACAGCGATCAGCAGCAACGCATGCTGGGCGAAGCGATTCCGGAAAATACAGCTCTCGCCCGCAACGATCTGCTGTTCTGGAAGGGCCACGTCTCTCTTGTTCTTGAACCTGACCTGATGATCCACGCAAATGCCCACAATATGGCCGTCACGCTCGAGCCCATCGGAGACGCCCTCCAGCGCATCGCCAAAACAGACGGCCCGGTCACAGCGCGCAAACGTTTAAACCTTTCCAAATGGTCTGAAATCCGTACCCGGTAACAGCCGGAAACCACGCCTAGTCGTCAACCGCACGGATCAGTTTACGCTCTAGCACACGCAAAACGGCACGCAGATCCTGGCCCCGGCGCAGCACCTGCCCGCCAGGGCCAATCACCGCATACATTCCTTGTTTCAAGCGCAGTTTCGGGCGCTTTTCGATCCGGTACAGCGGCATCTCGGCGGTGCGGCGGAACACCGAAAACACGGCTACCTCGCGCAGGCATGAAATCCCGTAATCACGCCATTCGCCCGCCGCGACCATCCGCCCGTACAGCGACAGGATCGGTCCCAGCTCGGTCCTATGAAAAGAGACTTGTTCGGGGGCACGCTCAACAGGCCCGGCGGAGGAATGAATATGAAACGTCATCCTTTGACAGTTGCGCCGTTCGCAGGTCAAATCAAGACCTGAGGGGCATCAAATATCTTGAAAGCGTTACAGCTTACGTGCAAGGGATTGGATTATGAAACATAAGGGCCTGGCAAAATGACACCGCAAGAGTGCGCTGAAAAATCTGCGGCGGCCATGTGGGCGACCGATATGGCCAGCCAGAACCTGGGGATGCGGATTGACGCTGTCGCCCCCGGTTCTGCAACCCTGACGATGAAGGTGACCGATAAGATGTTGAATGGCCACGGAATTTGCCACGGCGGCTATATCTTCACATTGGCGGACAGTGCTTTCGCATTTGCGTGCAATACCTACAACCAACTGGTTGTCGCCCAGCAGAACCAGATCACATTTATGGCCCCCGGCAAGGCCAGGGAACGGCTGACCGCCACTGCCAAGGAACAATCGAAGGCCGGGCGCTCGGGCGTCTATGACGTCACGGTCACAGGCGAGGATGGCCGCACAATCGCCCTTTTTCGCGGACTGTCCCGCACCATCAAAGGCCAGCATTTCGAGGAGGAAACGCCCCAATGAAAGATCTAACCCCTGCCCGCGAAAGCCTTGATCCGATAGAGATCGCCAGCCGGGACGAGATCAGCGCGCTGCAACTTGACCGTCTGAAATGGTCCCTGCGGCACGCCTATGACAACGTCCCTTTCTATCGCAAAAGCTTCGATGATGCCGGGGTGCACCCCGATGATCTGCACGACCTTGGCGATCTGGCCAAGTTTCCCTTCACCGTCAAAACCGACCTGCGCGACAATTATCCTTTTGGGATGTTCGCCGTCCCACGCGACCAGATTGCCCGCATCCACGCGTCATCGGGCACCACGGGGCAGCCCACCGTCGTCGGCTATACCAAGACCGACCTCGATCACTGGGGCACCGTCGTGGCGCGGTCCCTGCGCGCGGCCGGGCTGAAATCCGGCGACATGTTGCACAATGCCTACGGCTATGGCTTGTTCACGGGCGGCCTGGGGATCCATCTGGGTGCAGACAAACTCGGGGTTAGCACAGTTCCGATTTCCGGGGGAATGACCCCGCGCCAGGTCCGCCTGATCGAAGATTTCAAGCCTAACGGCATCACCGTAACGCCCTCCTATGCGTTGTCGATCCTTGATGAATATGCACGCCAGGGCATTGATCCGCGACAGTCCTCGCTTGATGTCGGCATCTTCGGGGCCGAACCCTGGACCAACGCGATGCGACTTGAAATCGAACAGTCCTTCGACATGCACGCCGTTGATATCTATGGACTGTCCGAGATCATGGGCCCCGGCGTCTCGTGTGAATGTGTGGAAACCAAAGATGGCCTGCACATTTGGGAGGATCATTTCTATCCCGAAGTCATCAACCCCGAAACCGGCCAGCCCGTCGCGGATGGCGAAAAAGGCGAGCTGGTTTTTACCTCGCTCACCAAAGAGGCGTTTCCGATCATCCGCTACCGCACGCGCGATCTGACACGGTTGCTGGCAGGGTCCGCGCGCACCATGCGCCGGATGGAAAAGGTGACAGGGCGCAGCGACGACATGATCATTTTGCGCGGTGTCAATGTGTTTCCAACCCAGATCGAAGAAGCGCTGATGATGATCCCCGGACTTGCGCCGCACTTCCAGATCGAACTGACCAAGCCCGACCGCATGGATCAAATGCGCGTGCTGTGTGAGTGCGCAGATGCGACCGTCAGCAGCGATGCCCGCGCCAAAGCGGCCGCTGCACTTGCTGCACAGATTAAACAAACCGTTGGTATCACGGTTAAAATCGACGTTCACGATGTGGGCACCGTCGCCCGCTCCGAAGGCAAGGCCGTGCGCATCATCGACAACCGACCCAAGTCGTAGACGCCCCAGAGAGGCATCACATCTCGACCGGGTTTCCCACAACGCGGTCGATTTCCCTTTCCAGACGAATACCAAAAGGATCACGCCAAAATCCAGCTTGCCCCCCCATTCGGGCTAGATTAGAACTATTCTAATCTATTCAAAGGTGCCCTATGCTGTTTTCACCCAACCGCAAACGTTTCAAAGATCTGACTGAACAGGAAATTATCGCGCTGGCCATTTCCTCCGAGGAAGACGACGCACGTATTTATCGCGGATACGCCGAAAACCTGCGCGCCGAATACCCCGACAGCGCCAAGATCTTCGATGGCATGGCAGCCGAAGAAGACACGCACCGCAAACGCCTGATCGACCTGCACAGTGCCCGCTTCGGCTCCGTGATCCCGCTGATCCGCCGCGAACACGTGTCGGGCTATTACGCCCGCACGCCCGTCTGGCTGGTGGCCAATCTTGGTCTTGAACGCATCCGAAGTGAAGCGGCGGCAATGGAACACGCGGCCGAACAGTTCTATCTGCACGCTGCCACCCGCACCACCGATGCGGCCACCCGCAAACTGCTGGGCGATCTGGCCGCCGCAGAAGCGGGGCACCAGCGCAAGGCCGATGATCTGGTCGCCGAACATCTCGATAGCGAAACGATCATTCGGGAAGATACCGAAGCCCACCGCCAATTCGTGCTCACATGGGTGCAACCGGGCCTGGCGGGGTTGATGGATGGGTCTGTCTCTACGCTCGCCCCCATATTCGCAACCGCCTTTGCGACCCAAGACACCTGGACCACCTTTCTGGTGGGCCTCGCGGCCTCCGTCGGTGCAGGCATTTCCATGGGCTTTACCGAAGCAGCCTCGGATGATGGTGAACTTTCGGGCCGCGGCTCCCCTCTCAAGCGCGGGCTGGCGGCAGGGGTGATGACAACGCTTGGGGGTCTTGGCCATGCTCTGCCCTATCTGATCAACGATTTCTGGACCGCGACCACAATCGCCTTTGTCGTGGTCTTTATTGAACTTTGGGCTATCGCGTGGATTCAAAACCGCTATATGAATACGCCCTTTTTTCGGGCGGCTTTTCAGGTCGTCCTGGGGGGGGCGCTTGTCTTTGCGGTGGGCGTGCTGATCGGGTCGGGCTAAAAAACCACATCCTGTCGCGTTTGCATCAGCGGGCGCGCCGCCCCGTTGCACACGGCACCGTTGCCCGTTACCACGTTTTTCATGCTGGCGATCTTCCTCAAAACACTGCCGTTTTTCGCACTGATCGGTCTGGGATACTGGGCCGGGCGGACGCGTTTCTTTACAGGCGAAGCCACGGCATATCTGACCAAATTCGTCTTCTACTTCGCGCTTTCGGCCATGCTCTTCCACTTCTCCGCCAACCTGTCGCTGGCCGACGTCTGGGATGGCCGTCTGGTGGCAGCCTATCTTTGGGGCACAACCTTCGTCTATGGGGTCGCGACCTTTGTCGGGTTCCTGCGCAACCTTGACGTCGCCAGCAACGCAATGGAGGCGCAATGCGCGGTCATCGGCAATACCGGCTTTCTCGGCGTGCCGATGCTGACACTTCTCCTCGGCCCCGAAGCGATCGGCCCCGTCGTCTTGGTACTTGCCGTGGATCTGATCGTCTTTTCCAGCCTGATCGTGATCCTGATCACCGGCAGCCGCGATGGCCAGATGAGCCTGCGGGTGCTGCGAACAATCGGCATGGGACTGCTGAAAAACCCGATGATCGTCGCCATGACACTGGGCTTTATCTGGTCGGGCATGCGCATCCCGATCCCCGCCCCGATGAACGATTTCTTAACGATCCTCGGCGGCGCGGCCACCCCCGGCGCGCTGTTCGCCATTGGGGCATCGCTCGCGTCAAAATCAGCGGAAAAGCTTCAGGTCGCGGGCTGGCTCAGCTTTTGCAAACTGATCCTACACCCCGCCTTCGTCGCCTTTGCGGCGATCCTCCTCTTCAATGTCGACCCTTACAAAGCAGGCGTGATCATCTCTGCCGCCGCCCTGCCTGTCGCAGGCAACGTCTACATGCTCGCGCAACACTACAACATCGGGCCGCAAAGGGTGTCCGCAGCCATCCTTGTGTCAACGGCGCTCAGTATCCTTACCGTCAGCCTCATCATCGGATGGGTAACAACCATCTGATCTTCACCCTTTTTGAAATACTCCTCGCGGAGCGTCCAACACTTGCCGCGCCCGCCCTGGCCCGATAGCCATGACGCAACGCAGCCCTAAAGGAGCCTCAAGATGAAAACTCTGTCCGAAAATGCCAGTTTCCGCGGCACTCAAGGCGTCTATTCCCACCCCTCCACCACCTGCAACTGCGACATGACGTTTGCGCTTTTCCTCCCCGAAGAGGCAAGGCAAGGGCCGGTACCCCTGCTTTGGTTTCTTTCCGGTCTGACCTGCACCCATGAAAACGCCATGACCAAAGCCGGCGCGCAATCGTGGGCCGCCGAACATGGAATCGCGGTGGTATTCCCCGATACGTCGCCGCGCGGCGACGAGGTAGCAGATGATGACGCCTATGATCTGGGCAAAGGGGCCGGTTTTTACGTCGATGCCACCCAAGACCCGTGGAAACCGCACTTCCAGATGTGGAGCTATATTGCCGACGAACTGCCAGCACTTCTGGCTGAAAACTTTGCCCTCGATATGGAGCGTCAATCGATCTGCGGGCACTCGATGGGCGGACACGGCGCGCTGACCCTGGCGATGAACCTGAAGGAACGCTTCAAATCCGTCTCGGCCTTTGCGCCGATAGCCAACCCCGCTGAAAGTGACTGGGGCCGCAAACAGCTTGCTGCCTATCTTGGCACCGACGAAACCACATGGGAAAAGCACGACGCGACACGCCTGATGGCCGCAAGGGGCTTTGACGGTCCGGTTTTGATCGACCAGGGAACAGACGATCAGTTCCTTGACCTTCTCAAACCCGAAGCCTTGGCGGCAGCGATCGCGAAACGCCGTCAGAATGCGATATTCCGGATGCAACCCGGCTATGATCACAGCTATTTCTTCATCTCGACCTTCATGGAAGACCACATCGCCTTCCACGCTGACGCGCTTTACGCAGATTGATTTGCCCCGCATGACAGCCCTCTACATCGACGCAGATGCCTGCCCCGTGAAAGCCGAGGCAGAACGCGTCGCGACGCGTCACAAGATCCGCATGTATGTCGTCTCCAACGGCGGGCTGCGGCCTTCGCAAAACCCGTTGGTGGAAACGGTCATCGTACCCGACGGTCCGGATGTTGCCGATATTTGGATCGCTGACAGATGCGGCCCTGGCGACGTGGTTGTCACGGGCGATATTCCCCTTGCCGCACGCTGCGTTGAGGCTGGCGCGCGGGTTCTGAAACACAACGGAGAGGCGCTGACCACGGCCAACATCGGCAATGTGCTGGCCACCCGTGATCTGATGACCGATCTGCGCGCCGCCGATCCGTTTCGCCAAGGCGGCGGCAAAAGCTTTACAAAGACAGACCGCTCGCGTTTTCTGGAAGCACTTGAACGCGAGTTGCGCGCCGCGCAGCAGTAGAACGACACGTTTTCTTTCAAAGAAAACGGACCGGAATTTTTAAAATTCCGGTACCAACACAAAGGGCAGTTTCATGAAACCCAAAGCTGTGGTTTTCGACATTGGCAACGTTTTGATTGAATGGCAGCCCGAGCGCTTTTTCGACGCCGTGATCGGGGAAAACAAGCGCCGCGCTATGTTTTCCTCGGTGGACCTGCATGCGATGAATGACCGCGTCGACATGGGCGAGGATTTCACCGACACAATTTATGCCACCGCCAGGGCGACCCCGGACTGGCACGATGAAATCCGGCTATGGCATGACCGCTGGATCGAAATGGCATCGCCCGTCATTCCCCATTCGGTGCGCTTGATGAAGGCTCTTCAATCCAAGGGCATCCCTGTCTTCTCGCTTACGAATTTCGGCATCGGATCCTATGATCTCGCCGCCCAACATTATGAGTTTCTAAACGAATTTGACCGCGATTTCATCTCGGGCCATCTTGGGATGATCAAACCCAACCCGGCCATCTATGCAGCTGTCGAGGATCAAAGCGGCGTTTCTGCCGCCGACCTGATCTTTACCGATGACCGCGCCGACAACATCGCCGCAGCCGAGGCGCGAGGATGGCAAACGCACTTGTTCGAAGGGCCGCAAGGATGGGCCGCGCGGCTTGTCGCGGAAGGGCTGCTTACCGACGAGGAAGCATCATGACCCAGTTTGACATCATCCCTTTCGACGCAGGCGAAGCTGAACTCGACTGGATCGGCCTGACAGACGCCCTGGCGCTTGGTCACGCGCGCCCCAAAGCCGAGATTGCAGACACTTTCCTCTACCGGGGGAAGGACACTCTATTGAACCGTGCCGCCTGGATCGACGGGCTGGGCCTTGCCGTCAAATCGGCCACCGTGTTTCCTGACAACCCGGCCAAGGGCACCGCCATGGTCAACGGCGGTGTGTCTCTTTATTCCGACAGCGACGGCACGCTTGAAGCGATGGTGGATTTTCACCTTGTGACCAAATGGAAGACCGCCGGTGACAGCCTGCTTGCCGCAAGGCGGCTGGCCCGTCCCGATAGCAGGAAAATCCTGATCGTGGGGGCCGGTACGCAAGGGCGCAATCTGCATGAAGCCTATTCAGCCGCTTTTCCGGACGCCGATTTCAGCCTCTGGAACCGCTCGCCCAGGAACGCCAAAACGATGGCTGCCCAGATCCCCGGCCTGACGGTCGTCGATGATCTGGAGGCTGCGGTGCGCGCCGCCGACATCATCACCTGCGCGACAATGTCGACCGCGCCGATCATCGACGGCGCGTGGCTGCAACCCGGCCAGCATCTGGATCTGATCGGGGCCTACCGCCCCGACATGCGCGAGGCGAACGACGCGGCACTGGCCCGTGCGCGGCTTTTTGTCGACAGTTTTGACACAACGGTTCACCACATCGGAGAGATCAAGACACCGCTTGAGACAGGGACAATCAAGCTGGATGACCTCGTGGCCGACTACTATGATCTGGACAAATTCGAACGCCAGTCGGCTGATGAGATCACATTGTTCAAAAACGGCGGCGGGGCGCATCTGGATCTGATGACCAGCCGCTATATTCTGGACCGCTGGCGCAAGCGATCATGATGTGGGCCTTGCTGATCCTTGCGGTCGTGATCGCAACGCCGCTTTTGATTGAACGCAACCGATCCCGGATGAACGATACCGCGCGCGGCGCGGCACCGGGCCAGTTTGCCGAACTTAGCAGGGGCGTAACACATTATGAATGGTTTGGGCCCGCACAAGGCACAACGGCCGTCTGCGTCCACGGGCTGACCACACCCAGCTTTGTCTGGCGCAGCCTTGCCAAGGGGCTTGCCCTGATGGGCTACCGTACACTCGTGTACGATCTATACGGACGGGGCTTTTCCGACAGACCCAAAGGCCCGCAAGACCGGCAGTTTTTTCTGGACCAGTTGCACGAGCTTCTGGCCCATCAGGGTGTCACAGACAGCTTCACGCTGTTGGGTTATTCGATGGGGGGCGCGATCGCGACGTGTTTCACGGCGGAAAATCCCGACAGGGTTGATCGCCTGATCCTGCTGGCCCCGGCAGGCATGGGGCTGACGCCGAACCGGCTGACGGATTTTATCGCCAAGACACCGGTCATCGGCGATTGGATGATGCTGGCGCTGTTTCCGGCAATCTTCCGGCGCGGGATCAAAGCCGAGCAGGCCAAAACCGGTGAATTGCTGGACGTCTTTGAACATCAGAACGATCAACTGGACTATAAAGGATACGTCGCTGCAGTGCTGGCAAGCCGCCGGGGCATACTGACCAGCGTGCTGCGCGAGGAACACCGCGCCATACAGGCGGCAGGCATCCCCGTTCTGGCGATCTGGGGCGACAAGGATCAGGTTATTCCGGCAACGGCAATCGGCAGCGTTGCCGAATGGAACCGCACCGCCGAACAGCAGGTGATAACCGGGGCCGGGCATGGCCTGCCCTATACGCATCCGGACGACATCATCGAAGCGATCAAAAGCCACATCACTTCAGAAGCTTAGGCGGTAACCAGCCCCTCGAGACGCTTTTCGCGGATCGGCAAATGCACAAGCGCGCTGATCGCGCCCACCGCGATGCCAATCCACCAAACGGCAGTGTAGCCGCCGTAGACGTCATACAACCTCCCGCCCAGCCAGACCCCCATGAAGCTGCCCAACTGATGGCTGAAAAACACGATACCATAAAGCGTGCCCATGTACCGCAACCCATAGATATGCGCGACCAGACCGCTGGTCAGCGGTACGGTCGCCAACCACAAAGACCCCATGCCAACCGAAAACAAGATGACCGTCACCGGCGTGATCGGCAGCAGAATGAACAAGGCAGAAATGACGGTGCGCCCGGTATAGATCCCCGCCAACAGATATTTCTTTGAATACCGCTTGCCAGCCCACCCCGCTGTCAAGGTGCCCGCAATATTGGCAAGCCCGATCAACGAGATCGCAACGGCGCCCAAAGCCGATGTGCTTGTAATCCCGATGTTATGCAGCACGCCCCCGGCAAGGATCGGTCCGCAGAGTTCGGTCACGAAAGCGGGAAAATGCGCCGTCAGAAACCCAAGCTGATAGCCGCACGAGAAAAAACCAAGGAAGATCAGCGTGAACGACGGGTCCTTGAATGCCTTGACAAGGATTTGCCCCAGACTTTCCTCAAGCTCGGCCCTTGTGGCGGCGACGGGCGCACGCATCAACGGCAACGTCAGGATCATCGCCATGATCGCCCCGGCAAATACCATGAAGGTGGTCTGCCACGTCAGGAACCCCAGCATCCATTCCGCCAAAGGCGCGCCAAAGACCTGGCCCGCACTGCCTGCCGCCGTGGCAATCGCCAGCGACATGGACCGGTTGTCATCCGACGACGCGCGGCCAACCACGGCCAAAATCACCCCAAAACCGGTTCCCGCGATACCAAACCCCACCAGCCAGGCATAGGTCTGGTGTTCAATCGGGGTCACGGAATTGGCCGAAAGCACCAGCCCCACGGCATAAACCAACGACCCGATGATGATCGCCCTGCGGTCTCCGATCTTTTCCGCCAGGGCCCCAAAGATCGGTTGGCCGATGCCCCATGCCAAATTCTGGATCGCGATCGCCAATGAGAATTCGGACCGCAGCCAGCCAAATTCTGCGGCAATCGGGATCTGGAAAACACCGAAAGACGCACGCACCGCAAAACTGACCATGATGATCAGGCACCCCACGATCAGGACAGGTGTGAAAAGCGAGGCGTTCTTTTGCATAGTCATTTTCCCTGAAGACACAATCGCGCAAATCTAGCCGGGAAACCTGCCGCGTCAATTACAATCAATGCCCTGGCGGTCGGGGCTGCTTTTCAAATCGGGCAGCCCGTTGTAAGCCACTGCCATGACCGATTTGCGTACCCTTTATGATCAACGCGTGGCCGAGGGCGCTTTGACGCCTGACCCGGCCCAGGAAGACGTGCTGCCGGAATTCGACCGCATCCGAACCGCCTTGATGACCCCAGCAAAGAAGGGGCTTTTCAAACGCGCACCCGAGCCGCCAAAGGGTCTTTACCTTTGGGGCGGTGTGGGGCGGGGGAAATCCATGCTGATGGATATGTTTGTGGCCAGCCTGGGTGATTTTCCGGTGCGCCGCGTGCACTTTCATGCATTCATGCAGGAAATTCACAATGCCATGCACGAGGCCCGCAAGACAGGCGTGGATGATGCAATTGCCCCCGTGGCCGCGCAGGTCGCCGACACGGTAAAGCTTCTCGCGTTTGACGAAATGCAGATCAGCGATATCACCGACGCAATGATCGTCGGTCGCCTGTTCCAGGCGTTGTTCAGCGCAGGGGTTGTTGTTGTCACAACGTCAAACCGTTTGCCGGACGATCTGTACAAAGACGGCCTGAACCGCCAGATTTTTCTGCCGTTCATCGAAATGATCAAACAAAAGATGGAGGTGTGGGAGCTCACAAGCCCGCGCGACTACCGGCAAGACAGACTTGCGGGGTCGCAATCCTATTTCACGCCTGTCAACGCGGAAAGCCGTGCTGCGATGGATGCTGTCTGGCACGATCTGGCGGGGGGGCCGGGCGAAGAGCTGATCCTGCGCGTCAAGGGGCGCGATCTGGTGATCCCGCAGTGCCGCAACGGCGTCGCACGCGCAGGGTTTCATGCGCTTTGCGGCAAACCTTTGGGCGCGGCTGATTATCTGACACTGGCCGAAGCCGTTCGGGTGCTTTTGCTTGATGATATTCCCAGCCTTGGACGGTCCAATTTCAACGAAGCCAAACGCTTTGTCACGTTGATCGATGCCCTTTACGAAGCAAAGGTGCGGTTGATTTGTTCCGCCGCTGCCAGCCCAGAGATGCTTTACCTTGAAGGGGAAGGCACCTTTGAGTTTGAACGCACCGCCTCGCGCCTGCGCGAGATGCAGGCCGATGGCTGGGTCAGCTAAAGGCAGCGGCTGACAGGTTGCCAGCCGCAAGGGGCCAGAAATGCCCGTCCCGACCCAACCTTAAAGGCGCAGATCCCCAGATTTGGTAAACATCGTTAACTTGCCAGATCCCGGCCTAGGCGTTTTCCCGCAGCACCGCACCGGCAAGGTAAAGTGACCCGCAGATCAACACCCGCGCCGATGGGTCGTTGGCCACAATCTCGGCCAGGGCGTCGGCAACGCTTGCGGCCTCATAGGCTTGCAGCCCCGACGCATGTGCAGCTTGGGCGGTTTCAGCAGCGGGCAAAGTGGCAGCCTCACCGGGAATGGACACCGCAAAAAGCCGGTCCGTATGTGGCGCAAGCGGCCGCAGATAGCCGCCGATGTCCTTTGTGTTCAGCATACCGCAGATCAGATAGGTGGGCCGTTCCGGCATCTCTTCAAGCAATGCTGCAATCGCTTCGCCTGCGGCGGGGTTGTGCCCTCCATCCAGCCACAATTCAGCATTTGGCGCGATCGTCGGCAAGGGCCCCTTGCGCAAGCGTTGCATCCGTGCGGGCCATTCTGCGTGGCTAATGCCCGCTTCACAGGCCAAATCGTCCGTCCCCAGATGGCGCAAAGCCGCAAGCGCCGCACCGGCGTTCGCGATCTGGTGGGCACCCAGCAAATTGGGCCGGGGCAGATCCAGCAGGCCCCTTTCGTCTTGATACACCATGCGGCCCGCGTCTTTGCCAACATGCCACTGCTGCCCATATGCCAGAAGCGGCGCGTGATGTCGCGCGGCGACGGCTTCGATGACATCCATCGCCGCCTCGGGCTGAGGGCCCACGATGCAGGGCACATGGCGCTTGATGATGCCTGCCTTTTCGCCTGCAATGTCAGCAAGCGTGTCGCCGAGATATTGCTGATGGTCAATCGACACGGGGGTGATGATGGTCAGCGCGGGGTTGTCGATCACATTGGTCGCGTCCAGCCGTCCGCCAAGCCCCACCTCAAGCAGGGTGTAGTCAGCAGGGGTACGTGCAAAGGCCAGAAAAGCGGCACAGGTCGTGATCTCGAAATAGGTTATGTTCTCACCCGCATTGGCGGCATAGCATTCATCCAGCACTGCGGTCAGATCAGCTTCCGAGATCAAATCGCCCGCCACGCGGATCCGCTCGTGGAACCGGGCAAGATGCGGCGAGGTATAGGCGTGAACGCGACGGCCAGCAGCCTCAAGCCCCGCCCGGATCATCGCTTGCGTCGATCCTTTGCCGTTGGTGCCCGCAATATGGACAACCGGCGGCAGGTCATTCTGCGGGTTGCCCAAGGCCGCCAACAACCGCCACATCCGGTCAAGCGTCAGATCAATGATCTTGGGGTGCAGCGCCATCATGCGTGCCAGCACCGCATCGGATGTATGTGGCGTCATTTAGTGGATTTTTCGGTTTTGCCCTCGGGCTTGGTGTCGGGCTTGGTTTCGGGCGTCAACGCATGGGGCACTTCGCCGCCGTCGGCCGGTGCGGGCAAATCAGCGCGCACGGCAGGGGGCAGGTTCAACAGCATGCGCGTGATATTGATCAACTCGTCGCGCAACTTCGGACGCGGTGTGACCCGGTCAAGCATACCGTGGTCCAGCAAATACTCGGCCCGCTGGAACCCCTCCGGCAGCTTTTCACGGATCGTCTGTTCGATCACGCGCGGCCCGGCAAAACAGATCAACGCGCCGGGTTCGGCAATCTGCACGTCGCCCAGCATCGCATAGCTTGCCGTGACCCCACCCGTAGTGGGATGGGTCAGCACGACAATATAAGGCAAACCCGCTTCTTTCAGCATCTGCACGGCAACGGTGGTGCGCGGCATCTGCATCAGGCTAAGGATGCCCTCCTGCATGCGTGCACCCCCTGCCGCGGAGAACAGGATCAGCGGACGCTTGAGCTTTACCGCTTCCTGCGCTGCCGCGATGATGGCGTTGCCGACATACATCCCCATCGACCCTGCCATGAACGAAAAATCCTGCGCGGCGGCAACGATTGGCGTTCGGCCCAATTCACCGGTGACGACAAGCATCGCTTCGGCTTCGTTGGTCATTTTCTGCGCCGCCCTAAGCCGGTCGGGGTATTTCTTCTGATCGCGGAACTGAAGGGGGTCCGGCTGGGGGGCCGGTACTTTGACTTCGGTAAAGATACCGCCGTCAAACAGCGCCTTGAACCGGTCGCGGGGCGTGATGCCCATGTGGTGCCCGCAATTGGTGCAGACGTTCAGATTTTCCGACATCTCGCGGTGGAACAGCATTGTCCCGCATTCATCACACTTCGTCCAAAGATTGTCCGGCGTCTCGCGACGCGAAAAGATGGAGTTTATCCGGGGGCGGACGTAGTTGTTGATCCAGTTCATGGCGAACCTCTGCTGGCAGTTTCGCCCCTCAGATAAGCTGCCGCCCGCGAAATTGCAATCAACGCCGGATCGCCAGCCGCGCCGCCAGCCAAGAGACCAGCATCAACGCGAAATCAACTGGCAACCAAGCCCGCAAGGCGGCGGTGTCGTCCATTGAAAACGGTGAAAGATACAGCGCCAGACCTGACAGGTCGTCCGGCATCGACGTGATCAGGATCGCGGCCACGTTGTTGCAAAAGTGCACCGCGATGGCGGGGCCAAGCGACCCGGACCGCGCCGTCAGATCGGCCATCAGAACCCCGAAGACACCGGCCCAAAGCGTGATGACGATGGCATTTTCACCAGCCTGATCCGGCAGATAATGGCCAAACGCAAACAGGATCGACGGCAGCACCATCCACACCAGCGGCGATTTGAACCGCGCGGCCAACTGCTGTTGGACGTACCCGCGAAAGACGATCTCTTCGGCGGTGACCTGAACAAATACCGCAACCAGCGAAAGCGGCAGCAGCAGTATCCACTTTCCGAGCGGCATGTTTGACACATAGGGCGCCCCCATATCCCACGGCGGCAATACATAAACCAGCGCCGTGACCGCGAGCAGGATCTTCAGCACGGCCCAAAACTGAGGCACCGCAAGCCCGATGGGGCCAATAAGGCCAAGCACCGCGCGTCGGTGGATCACGCGCGTCACGACCGCCACGCCAACAACCATCAACCCGAAGCTACCCAACAGCAAAAACATGGATGTGGGCGTTTTGCCGGTCAACAGATCTTCGTAAAAGTCGCTGCTTTGCGGCCCAAGAACCCTGAAAAGGGTTGTGAAAAGCAGGTTGTTGAGCAGGAAATAGATCAGCGTTGCGCCTAAAAAACCCACAACAACCCGCCACAAAGCCGCAGAGGGCACTGCCGGAGCGACAAATGCCTTGTGCGCTGCATAGCGCGACATCATCTGCTTTCTCCCAAGGGGGGTGGAACCCTTTCGGATTCGCGTGGAATGTCCAGACGGGCGGCGCGCAGCAAATCCGCAGCGCCTGTCAGATGGCCCGATACTGTGCGCAGCAGGCTTAGAAGAATAACGCGGTCGTTTTCAATGACAGACCGGAACTGATCGGCCCCCAGCCGCAAGAACTGGCTGTCCTCGATCGCCACGAAATCAAGCTGTCGGGGTTCGTTCATGATCACCGCCAAATCACCAATCAACCGGCCCGGCTCCACCGTTGAAACATGGTGCGCGGTGCCTTCGTCATCTCTGAAATACAGCTCACCCTTGCCAGCGAGGCACAGATACACCGCGTCGGGGCGCTGACCCATTGTAAAGATCGATTGCCCTTTGCCAACCTCATACCACTGTGCCGCAAACGCCAGCAAACGCTGATTGCGAGGGTCAAGGTTGCTGAAAAGCTCGTTGCGAGAGATGATCCGCAACTTGCGACGCAGATCGTCGGAAATACTGTCATCCTGATGTGGCGCATCGCTTTGCGCGACGCCGTCAATGCGTCCGCTTCTAATCTCGATGAACATGTCGAAATCATCGGGGTTGGCAAAACTGCTGTCCAGATAGATTTGCGTCGTGTCAGGCAAGAGCGTGCTCAGCCTGTCGCGCAACTTTGCCTGACCTTGCGCATCATGCCCGGCCAGTGACTGGTTCATGACCATGATATCTGGCCGTTTCATCCCTGCCCTGCTGAAAGACGCGCGTTCCTGAAACATCAGCGAAATGTTCGACCCGCCAATTCGCGTGGGCACGTCAAAGACATTCACGGCCACTTCCTTGTGAAGATCATGCGCTTTGAACACATCTGACACGACATCCAGCACCAGATCGGCTTGCAACCCCGCCACCGCCGAGATCCGGCCATAAAGAACGTTCTCAAGGATGGTCATGCGGGGCAGATAGGTTTCAGGCTGTATCGGTACGAACAGATCCTTGGTCCTTTCGCGCAACTGCGGACCCTTCTTGCTGCGTATCGCCAGAATTTCCTGCTTGAACGTATCGGGAAAGCCGGGGCCGATCTGTTCGGCGGTAAAGGCGAAAGGCACGGTCAACAACAACGAAAATTCATCCTCGCTAAGCGCTGCGTCCCCCTCTGACCGCCGCCGCAGGGCAATATCGACCAACTGCTCATAGAGATCCTCTTCGATCCCAAGGGCTGTGAAAAGGGGGTGATCCGTCCCATCCCGACCAAAGGTCTGGTGCAAGGTTTCAACCAGAGTTTGCGAGATCGCAATGCCTTGTGCGGCTAGCCCCTGTTCTATGATCATTGCCAGAAAGCTGCGTTCTGAAGCGAGGCCGGTTTGCGAGATACTGCGCAACGGCGTTGCAAACATCAGATTGCCGCCAAGCGGCAGCGCTGGATTGAACCGATCAGGATCAAAACGGTGCACAACCTTGTCGAGGCCCTTTTCCTGCAATTTCCGGTGTACTTCGTCCCGCAGCCCGACGATCTGCTCAGCCAGTTCAGGGCGGGCGACCGGATCCATCAAATCCGTCACCATCCGGCGAAACATCACGTCTTCGGTTCCGACGGCCTTGACGAGTTCATACCACCAATCGTTCACGTCCTGACGCGTTTCCAGCCCGGCCAGCCCGGGATCCAGCCAGTCAGCCCTGGTGCTGTCCAGACTGTTGCCCGCGCGGCGGGTCTCAATCGCGTCCTGGTCAAGATTATTCGGATCCCAAAGCACCGTCTGGGGACTGGTGCGCAGGGACATCAGTAGGTTGTCCCCGATGGTGCCCTGAAACAGATAAGGATGCGCGTGGGCATAGCCGACCCGCGCAGCCAGCACCGCCTGATGCAAACCCGCCAGATCGTGGCCGTCCATCGTGACGCGGCCGCGGGCGGGCATCACTTCTCTGGTCAATAGTTCGGCCATGGCGGTGCGTTCGGATTGGTTCGGCATCTGAATGGCGACACGCGCGCCCATCGGAATCTGAAGGTTGATGTCATCAAGGATCACCGTGCCATCCGCACTGCGCACAGTGACATGATCCAGCACAATCGGCCCCTTCAGATGGGGAATCTCGGCAGGTTCACCTTCGAAAAGTGCGGCATCAATCATGCCAGGGGGGGCAAAGCGTTCAATCACCACCTCCCACCGAAGGGCCATATCCTGGGTCTGGTTGTAGTAGGTCAGCAGTTCTTTCCACGGGCTGGACAGGTCTTTATAGGCGGCAAGTGCGGCAACCAGCGCGCCGACAGTAATCTGGCCCTTGATCGCCAGATACCCGCCCACAGCGTAAAAGAAAAACGGCGTGAGCTGGGTAATGAAGTTGTTGAGAAACTTCATGAAAAACTTTTTCTGATAGATCTCGAACCGGATCGAAAAAAGCCGCCCCAGCCGATCGGTAAAGCCCGCCAGTCGATATCGCCAGCCGCCGTTCGTGCGCAAATCTGTGATCCCGGCCGCCGTTTCACCGATCTCCGAGGCAAGCTGGCGCACCTCTTTGATGCGGGCCTTGTTCAACTGGTTGATCTGTCGTTGCAGCATAGGGATCAACCACGCCTGCAACGGAATCAGGGCAATGCCCGCCAGCCCGAACCACAAAGATTGCAAGAACAGGAACAGTAAGATGATCAACATCTGCCCCGCTTGAAACACTGGCTGTGCGACAGCATCGCCCATCAGGCCGCCCATCGGCTCGGCCTCTGACGTGACCATCGAGACAAGTTCGCCCTGGCTGGTGTTTTCAAAATAGCTGCGCGGGAACCGCATCATCCGCGCAATCAGTTGATAGCGAAAGCGCCGCAGCAGTCTTTCAGAAAGCACACCCTTCATTGTGTTCAACCGCATCTTCAACAAGCCATGCACCAGCACCGCGCTGAGGTAGCCAAAGCACAACACCATCAGGAATTGCACTTGGGTCAGCTCAAGACCGAAAACGTCGATCACCTGTGTTTTGGCCCCGATGGCGTCGTTTATGATGCGCTTTGGCAGTTCGAGTGTGACATACAGAAAAGGGAAAGTGACAAGCGTGAAAACCAACAAAAGCAGCTGATCCCGGCGGGAATATTTCCAGATAAAGGAAAAAATGGATCGCTCCATATGGGGTAACTTTCGGATGAGACAGGCACAGAGCCTGACAAGCTTTGCAACCTAGGGCGGGACGCCCCGCAGATCAACCAGCCGCTTGAGCCTTGCAGCGGGTCGATGGGGTGGCTATTCCAAAGTAAATGTCCAATCAGGGAGGCTTTCTGATGTCCACCAACACCCGCTTCGATAAAACAAAATTGCCCAGCCGGCATGTGACCGAGGGGCCAGAGCGCGCGCCGCACCGCTCGTATTACTATGCGATGGGCATGACAGAGGAAGAGATTCACCAGCCTCTGGTCGGCGTCGCCACATGCTGGAACGAGGCCGCCCCCTGTAACATTTCGCTGAACCGCCAGGCCCAGGCCGTCAAGGTTGGCGTAAAGATGCAGGCGGGCACACCGCGCGAATTCACCACCATCACCGTCACCGACGGCATCGCGATGGGCCACGAAGGCATGCGGTCGTCGCTGGCCAGCCGCGAGGCGATTGCCGACACGGTCGAGCTGACGATGCGCGGCCACTGCTATGACGCCATCGTCGGTCTGGCAGGCTGCGACAAATCGCTGCCCGGTATGATGATGGCGATGATCCGTCTGAACGTGCCGTCCGTTTTCCTTTATGGCGGGTCGATCCTGCCCGGCAAGGCACCCGCCGGTGCCGATGTTCCCGCAGATTTCGCGACCCGCGATCTGACCGTACAGGACATGTTCGAGGCGGTCGGCAACTACCAGAACGGCACCATGTCACAAGCCGCGCTTGACGTGCTGGAACGCGTCGCCTGCCCGTCTGCCGGTGCCTGCGGCGGCCAGTTTACCGCCAACACGATGGCCTGTGTGTCCGAGGCGATCGGCCTTGCGCTGATGAATTCCTCTGGCATGCCCGCGCCTTACGAATCCCGCGATGCCTACGCGCAGGCGTCAGGCGAAGCGGTCATGAACCTGATCGAAAAGAACATCCGCGCCCGCGACATCTGCACGCGGCAGGCCTTTGAAAACGCCGCCCGCATTGTGGCTTGCACCGGCGGATCGACCAACGCAGGCCTGCACCTGCCCGCGATGGCGCACGAGGCCGGTATTGATTTCTTCCTTGAGGATGTCTGTGAGATCTTCCGCGACACGCCCTATTTCGTCGATATGAAGCCCGGTGGCGCCTATGTCGCCAAGGATCTTTACGACGCGGGCGGCGTACCGGTCGTGATGAAGGAACTGCGCAAGGCGGGTCTGATCCACACCGATTGCATGACCGCATCGGGCCGGTCCATTGGCGAAGAGCTGGACATGATCGAACGTGAAGCGGACGGCAAGGTGATCCATTCCGTCGCCAATCCAATCAGCAAGACAGGCGGCGTTGTCGGCCTGAAGGGCAATCTGGCCCCCGAAGGTGCCATCGTAAAGATCGCGGGCATGTCCGAAGACGATATCGTGTTCACCGGCCCCGCGCTGATCTTTGAATGCGAACAGGACGCCTTTACCGCCGTTCAAAACCGCGCCTACAAGGAAGGCGACGTGTTTGTGATCCGCAACGAAGGCCCCGCTGGCGGCCCTGGCATGCGCGAAATGCTGGCGACCACCGCAGCGCTGTCCGGTCAGGGCATGGGCAAGAAAGTGGCGCTGATCACGGACGGTCGTTTTTCGGGCGCGACACGTGGCTTCTGTGTGGGCCACGTCGGCCCCGAAGCTGCCTACGGCGGGCCCATCGCGTTGCTTAAAGAGGGCGATATGATCACCCTGAACGCCATCGAAGGCACGATTACGGTCGATGTCAGCGATGAAGAAATGGCCGAACGCAAGGCCGCTTGGCCGGGACCACGCCAAACCAACTACCAAAGCGGCGCGCTTTGGAAATATGCGCAGCTTGTCGGGCCGACCTATCTGGGTGCGGTCACACATCCCGGCGCAAAGGCGGAAACGCATGACTACATGGACCTGTAAGGGTCCGATTGCTGCGCTCGCCCTTTTGTTTCTGACCGGTTGCGAGGCCGGTCAGGGTAAAGGCGGGGGCGCAGCCCCATCAAAACCGCCCCTGTCGCGCGCGGAAATGGCCGCTGGCGTGATCCTGGTCGCCCCCAGCGGGTTTTGCATCGACCAATCCAGCCTTGGCCGACGCTTTGCCGTGATGGCCCGCTGCGACACGCTTGGCGTTGGGTCTGCGGCCGGGGCGGCCCCGCTTGGTCTGATCACGGTCAGCCTGACCGATCAAAAGACAGGGGCTTTGCCGACGGTCAATCAGGTCGCCACCGCCGCGCGGCTTCAGCAGGTTACAAACGTGGACCAGTCCGAAACCCGGCTGGTTTTTCGCGCCCAAGGGCCCACGCCGGTCAAGACGCTTGGGCCCCGCCAATGGCGCGGCGTTGCAAAGATTGGCAGCCAGACCGCGGGAATTGCCGTCTACGGCCCGGCCCAAGGTGAAATCACGGTGACAACAACGGGCCGCGACATGCTTGAGCAACTGATCCGTCGCAGTATCGAAGCCTCTCCAAATGCGAAGTGACAGGTAAAACAACACTTACGACGCTGGCAAAATCGCCAATTCATTTGAACGAAACTTTTTCCGGAGATAGTGTCACGGAAAACAACTCTCTGATCGAACGGGGCATCGGGCACACATGGCCAATTTTGGCACTCAGCTTTTCGACAAGGCGCTGTCGGCGCGCGTGACGCGGAAATGGGCGCGCAAGGCCAAAGCGGCGAAAGACGTCGATCTCGAAACCCTGCGCAAACAATCAACGCGGGCCAAGACGCTGAAAACCCATCTGGATTCGTTGATCCATGTGGCTGAAGAACGGCTGGCCCTGCCGATGGTCGGGTCCAGGAAATTCTTCAAGCCCCACAACGCCGACTGGTCATGGCGGCCACAGCTTTGGCGTGGTCCATTGCCCGTGCGGGGCCTCTCCTCGGTCAAGAGCAAATCCATGCTGGGCGACGAAGTGACAGTGTTTCACGATTGCGCCTTGTCCGAGCTGGGAATCAGACAGCTGCGCAACCTGCGCGAGGCAGATCTTGCGCCATATGGCCTGCGACTTGACGTCTTTCGTTTTGACGGATCTTTCCTGTCGCTTGTGCTTGATTTGCCCGAAGGCTGCGTGAACGGCCTGAAACGCACCCATCTTCTGCGCATGGATGCCATCGTCGAGATGGAAAAACCTATCGAGATTTTTGCGCGCCTGAACATTCGTCACGGGCCGAACACCGAACAGATCGTCAGGGAACTGCCGTTGGACCAGCCCGATGTAATGGTGGAATTCGATCTGGCCTATTCGAACCTGAACGAAAAGCGTGTCGAAAAAGCCTGGATCGACCTTATCTTCGAGGGCCCCGAATTGAACGAGATCGTACTGCGCGATCTGACCTTTTCGCGGCGCCCGCGCACTCAGCTTTAGGATTCATGCGATGACCAATCTGACACTGACCAAAACGCGGATGCTCGAGGGCATCTGGCAAGGCATCATCACCGGTGCAAGCGACACCAAGCCCGAAATCTCTGTCACCCATGACAATGCCAATGTGGCCAATTTCAAACTGGTGCGAAATGACACAGCCGATCATTGGTTGCTGACGGTTCCGATCCCTGCCTCTGCCATTGCGGATGGCATTCAGACCGTCCTGATCGTGGACCGTGAGCTGGATGAAAAAATCGGCGAAATCGTGATCATTGCCGAAGAACCCGCCAGCGTCGATTTGCGGGCTGAAATGGAATTGCTTCGTGCTGAACTGGACATGCTCAAGCGGGCATTCCGCCGTCATTGCGTCGAGACGAGCTAGACCGCTTCGGGTTGTTCGTGCCGGTTCAGCGCTATATTCAACTTCAGACACAGTGGATTTGCCTGAAAAGGGGGGCAAGATGGCCGCAAAGAAACGGACAATAGGCGTTATTGGGCTGGGTAATTTCGGCTCGACCGTCGCGACAGAGCTTTATCGCTTTGGCAATTATGTCATCGGTGTCGACCTTAACGAACAGCGCGTCAGCAACCATGTCGATAAGCTGAATCAGGCCGTGATCGTAGATGCCCGTGACGACGCGGCCCTGCGCGAGGCGGGTCTGGAAGATTGCGACATGGCGCTTGTCGCGATGGGGACGGATCTTAAATCAAGCATCCTCTCTGCCATGAACCTCAAGCTTTTGGGGGTCGAGACGATCTGGGCCAAGGCCAAGACCAAAACCCATCACCGTATTCTAAGCAGGCTTGGCGTTGACCGCGTGATCCACCCTGAGGTTGAAGTCGGCCAGCACATCGCGCAGGTGATCCACAACCCGCTTGTGCGCGACTATGTGAGCCTTGGGAATGGGTATCACGTGGTAAACTTTCGCATCCCCGAATCCCTGGAAGGCAAGGATCTGGGGGCACTGCCCCACAACCGGAAATTTGATCTGCGCTGCATCGGCGTGATGCGCGGCAGCGACTTTATCGGGCAGGACAGGGACAACTGCACGCTTCAAAGGGACGATCTTCTCATCCTGTTGGGCAAGCGATCAGACCTGCGCAATTTCGCTGCAAGCCTTTGAAGACCTTTTTCCGCACCTCCCGCAAGCATTGGCGCTTGTTGCCGCCACCCGTGGCATTGGTACTCATCTATTTCTCATTGGTCGTGATCGGTGGCCTGGTGTTGTGGTCGCCTTTTGCGAATGTCAGCGGGATTTCGTTGGCCGATGCGCTGTTCACGTCGACATCTGCCGTCACCGTGACCGGGCTTGCGGTTGTTGACACCGGCAGCACCTTTAACTTTTTTGGGCAGGCCGTCATTGCGATGCTGATCCAATTGGGCGGGCTGGGGCTGATGACATTTGCCGTGCTGGTACTCACCGCGCTTGGCATTCCGGTGGGTATGCCGCAACGCATCATCCTGCGCGAGGACCTGAACCAATCCAGCGTCTATAATCTGACCTCGCTGGTTCAGGCCATCCTCAAGATCGCAATCTCGGCCGAGATTATCGGGGCGCTGTTGTTATGTTTCGTCTTCGTGCCACAGTTCGGATACGCAAACGGCATCTGGCAGGCCGTGTTTCACAGCGTTTCGGCGTTCAATAATGCCGGGTTTTCCCTGTTCTCTGACAGTCTGACGCAGTGGGCCACCAATCCGGTCATCAATATCGTGATACCCGCCCTGTTCATTCTGGGCGGCATCGGCTTTATCGTTCTGGCTGATCTGTGGGAGAAACGGAACTGGCACGGGCTGAGCCTGCACAGCAAACTGATGTTGGCGGGCACCGTTGTACTGATCCTCATGGGCTGGCTGATGTTTGCCCTGCTTGAATGGCAAAACCCGGCGACATTGGGCCAGTTCAGCTCGATCGGCAGTAAACTTTGGGCCAGTTGGTTTCAAGCCGTCACCCCCCGCACCGCAGGTTTCAACACGCTGGACTACGCAAATGTGCACGAAAGCACCGCGCTGATGACCATGACCATGATGCTGGTGGGCGGCGGCAGCACTTCAACCGCCGGGGGAATCAAGGTCACGACCCTGATCGTGCTGATCCTTGCCACAATCGCCTTTTTCCGGCGCAGCACCAGCCTGCACGCTTTTGGCCGCTCGATGGGGTCAGAGGAAGTGTTCAAGGTGATGGCGCTGACCACCGTCAGCATCCTTTTGGTGCTCACCGGTCTGTTCGTGATGTCGATCAGCCACGACGGAGAGTTTCTGGATCTCGCCTTTGAAGTGACATCGGCCTTCGGAACCGTAGGACTGACACGCGGGGCCACAGCCGAGCTTGATGGCATTGGCCGCGTCCTGATCATGTTGATGATGTTTCTGGGCCGCGTCGGCCCCCTGACAATCGGGTTCTTTCTGGCCACAAGAAGTGTGCCGCGGGTGCGGTATCCAGAGGGCAAGATTTACCTTGGTTAAGGGCCAGCTGGTTTGAACGCGGTTCCTGCCACATCTCTTTTCGCCTAGCCAAGAAAAAACCGGCCCCAATTCAAAGGCCGGTTTTCTTTGTCATACGCATGGCGGGCGCGTTGTTACTCTTTTTCGCCCAATGCTGACAGACCTTTGAGGATATCGATGGCATAGGCCAGTTGATAATCCTTTTCGCGCAGGGCGGCGGATTCTTCAGCCTTCGCACGGTCTTTCATGATCTGGTCAACCTGATCGTCGGTCAGACTGTCATTGTTCAAACTGCCCCGCAGGTCCGCCTCGGACCGCAAGGGCCGCGCTGCGGTATCTTCTTCGGCACCCTCAGGTTTGGCCGGTGGCTGCTTGACGATGATGTCCGGCGAGACGCCAAGCGCCTGAATCGACCGACCCGACGGCGTATAATAGCGCGCCGTGGTCAGGCGCATCGCCCCTTCGCCACGCAGTGGCATGATGGTCTGAACCGACCCCTTGCCAAAGCTCTTGGTGCCGACAACGATCGCACGCCGGTGATCCTGCAAGGCACCCGCGACAATTTCAGACGCCGACGCGGAGCCGCCGTTGATCAAGACGACAATGGGCTTGCCTTGCGCAAGATCCCCGGGCGTGGCGTTTATCCGGTCACTATCTGCCGAATTGCGGCCCCGTGTGCTGACAATTTCGCCTTCCTCAAGAAAGGCGTCGGACACCGCGATCGCCTGATTTAGCAAGCCACCGGGGTTGTTGCGCAGATCCACGACGATGCCGTTCACCTTGTCGATGCCACCGGCGGCGGCAATCTGTTCCTCAAGGCCTTCCTTCAGCTTGGGGTAGGTTTGTTCGTTAAAGGTGGTGACACGCAAAACAACTGCATCGCCTTCGGTCCGCGCCCGAACGGCGGTCAGCTGGATGGTGTCACGCACGATGGTGACATCGAACGGCTCGGTCTCGCCTTCGCGCACGACCGTGATCACGATTTCGGACCCAACCGGCCCGCGCATCAACTCAACCGCGCTGTCAAGCGTCAGGCCCAGCAGGCTTTCACCATTCACGTGGGTGATGAAATCGCCCGCTTCGATTCCGGCTTCGGCGGCGGGGGTGCCATCCATTGGCGACACGACTTTGACAAAGCCCTCTTCCTGAGTGACCTCGATGCCCAGACCGCCAAATTCACCACGCGTCTGGTCGCGCATTTTTACCGCGTCCTTGGGCGACAGATAGCTCGAATGGGGATCCAGCGAGGTCAGCATACCGTTAATTGCGGCCTCGATCAGCGCCTCGGTATCGACCTCTTCGACGTATTGCGCGCGAATGCGCTCGAAAATATCGCCAAACAAATCAAGCTGCTCATAGACGTTGCCTGTCTTCGCGGCCTCCTGTGCCAGCAAGGGGCCCGCGATCTGCGTCGTTGCAATGACCCCTGCCAGAGTACCACCAAGGGCGGCCATCACGAATTTTTTCATATATTTATCCATCCTTATCGGTTTTGAACCAGTCTGACGGGTCCTGCGGAACATTGTTCTCTCTTACCTCTATATAGAGCGTTTCTGAACGCTCTACGCCAGCCCCATCACCATTTGGTGACAACACTTCGCCATTATCTGCCAACGGTCCGCCCATCAGTCCGATTGGCGTTCCGGCGCTGATCACCTGTCCCGCCTCGCCATAGACCACATCCAGCCCCGCCAGAACGAACAGGGTGTTTGCGCGGGGTTCCAGAATAATCACGTTGCCAAGATCAAGAAGCGGGCCCTTATAGCGGATCGTTGCTGCCGTGGGCGAAATCACGATCGCGCGGGGGCGCGTTGCCAGAATGATGCCGGGGCGTGTCACGCCTGCGGCGTCTGTTTCATTTGCGCGGCGCAAGATCAAGCCTTGCACCGGCAGGGGCAGGTCTCCGGCCTGCCCCTCCAGCGTCAGGGGCGCGGGGTCGATCTCGTCCGATGTCATCTCGGACAAGCCGCTCGCGAAGCCGGACAGCGTTTCAGAGGTCGAGATCAGGATTGCGGTGCGTACGGGGTCTTCTGTGAAGCGAGTGGGCAGATCGGTGCGGTTTGCCATCGCCTGGTTCAGGTCGGTCCGGGCGCGCTGCACTTCGGTCAACCCTTGCTGCAAACGCTTTGCCGCATCGGTTTGCAAGGTCCGCAATGTCTGGACGTCTTCCAGATCCTGGCGCAGCGCGTCGGCGCGGGTATTCAGGACCGGCGTCAATTCAGCCAGCAACATACCGGCACGGGCGGTGCCAAGCGGGCCATCTGGGTGCAGGAACAGGGTGGGCGACGGATTGCCCCCGATGCTTTGCAAGACGCCAAGCAGTTGGGCCACTTCGCCGTCGCGGGCCTGTAGTTTCTTGCTGAGCTGGGCCTCGTTGATGGCAGCCTTGCGCAGGCCTTCGCGCATCGCACCCAAGCCTACCTCGAACGCCTGAATGGTCTGCGTCAACGCCTTGACGCGGTCGCGTGCGCTATCTGCCGCGTCAAGCTGGGCTGAAGCGGCCTCAAGCTCGGCCATGGCGCGGCGGGCCTGATCGGCGGCGTCGGATTGCGCTGAAGCCCCGATAGGCCAACTTAGCAGGGCAACAAGGGCAAGCCAGCGTTTCATCCCAAAAGCGACCTTCCGGTCATCTCATGTGGCTGCCGAAGCCCCATCAGCTGCAAGACAGTGGGTGCCAGATCGGCAAGCCGCCCATTGTGCAAGCTGGCCCCTTGGGGCGCGCCGACCACCACCACGGGTACGGGGTTCAGCGTATGCGCGGTGTGCGCACCACCCGTTTCCGGGTCGATCATCGTTTCGCAATTGCCGTGGTCCGCTGTTACGATCATGGCCCCCCCTGCCGTCTTCAATGCATCCAGCACACGGCCAAGCCCGGTGTCCACCGCCTCGCAGGCCGCGATAGCCGCGTCCAGATCGCCTGTATGACCGACCATATCGGGATTGGCGTAATTCACCACGATCAGATCATATCCGTCCTTGATGGCCTGAACAAAGTGATCTGTGACCTCGCCAGAGGACATTTCAGGCTTCATATCATAGGTTGCAACATTGGGGGATTTGGGCATGAAACGGTCTTCGCCAGCGGCGGGTGTTTCCGCACCACCGTTCAAAAAAAATGTCACATGGGGGTACTTTTCCGTTTCGGCCAAACGGAACTGCCGCAATCCGTGCTGTGCGACCCATGCGCCAAGCGTGTTCGCGATCGCCGGCTTGGGGTACATCGTTGTGGTATAGATGCTGTGATTTTCGGAATATTCGGCCATCCCCATCAGCGCCGCCCATGCGGGGCGTTTGCCAACCGTGAACCCGTCAAAATCCGGAGCACCGACGGCCGCCATAATCTCGCGCGCGCGGTCGGCGCGGAAATTCAGACAGAACAGGCCGTCGCCGTCTTTTGGCCCCGCGTAGCCATCAAGGACCGTGGGGGTGATGAATTCGTCATTCTCGCCGCGCGCATAGGCCGCGTTCACGGCATCGGCAGCCGTTCTGGCAGAATTCCCCCGTGCCTGAACGATCGCGGCATAAGCCTTTTCAACACGGCTCCAGCGGTTGTCACGATCCATCGCGAAATACCGCCCCGTGACAGTGCCGATGGTCACGTCCTCCGGCAGCGCAGCCTTTAGTGTCTCGAAATAACCAAGAGCAGACCGCGGGGCCACATCGCGCCCGTCCGTCAAGGCATGGATCGCCACGGGAACACCTTCGGCGCGGATCGCCTGCGCAGCCGCGATCATGTGGGACATGTGCCCGTGCACGCCGCCATCGGACACCAGCCCCATCAAATGCGCCGTGCCCCCCGTTTGCTTGAGCTTGGCGATAAAATCCAGCAAAGCGGGTGCCTTTTCAAAGCTGCCCTCTTCGATGGCGAGGTCAATCTGGCCCAGATCCATCGCGACCACACGGCCCGCCCCGATATTTGTATGCCCGACCTCGGAGTTGCCCATCTGCCCCTTTGGCAGGCCCACATCCGGCCCGAATGTGACCAATGTGGCGTTCGGGCAGGTTTCCATCATCCGGTCAAAATTGGGCGTCCTGGCCAGCAAAGGCGCATTGCCTTTCGCGTCGGCACGCAGGCCCCATCCGTCAAGAATGCACAATACGACAGGTTTGGGGGCGGACATCTGCGGGTTGCTCCGGGTATCAATTCAATTTGCGTGTTCTAGCGGCTGCGCGCCCGATGGTGAACCCACTTCGACGAAGATTGCAAACTTGTCAAAATTGCCCTGCTCGAAACCGTGGCCTAAACCATGCGCTGCCCTTGCCCTGCCTGCCCGCATTGGTCATAAGATGGGCGCATCCAGAGCCAAGGACGACAGCATGACAACGCAAGCCCCCGAAACCCGTATCGTGAATACCTGGCGCGTCGCCTGTGACGGCAGCGGAGACGCATTGGGCCACCCGCGTGTCTGGCTGCAAATCCCACAGGACAAGGGCTGGGTCGAATGCGGGTATTGCGATTGCAAATACGTGCATCAGGATTTTGAGGGCAAAGTCTGATCAAACCCCTCAGATGGGTGGGTGTGGCGGCAATTCTGCCCGCGCTTTATCTGATGGCAGCCCTTTTCGGCGCGGTGATCCCCGGCCCTGCCGCACCGCGCGACGGCCCGGCGGAACACGATGTCTTGCTGGTGCACGGCCCCATCCACTATGACCTGCTGATCCCGATTGACGACATGTCGCGCGCGCAGTTTGCGCCGCTTGTTCAAAGCGGTGTGCAATTGGATCACCCCAACGCCCGATGGCTGGTGGTCGGCTGGGGCGCACGACAGTTCTATACGCAAACGCCAAGCTACCGCGAAATGCGCCTGTCCGCGATATGGCGCGGGATGATCGGCGACAGATCGGTTTTGCGGTTCGACGTGGTTGGTGCCTTGCGCGCTGACCTGCCGCTGCGGCGGCTTTCCCTGACGGACACCGAATATGGCGCTCTTCTGCACACGATTTGGCGCAGCCTGGAGCTGAAAGAAAACGGTATGCCAAAACGTCTTCCCGACGTAGGCTATGGCCCGACCGACGGGTTCTATTCAGCAAAGGGCAAATTCAGCCTGTTGCGCACCTGCAATGTCTGGATCGGGGATCAACTGCGCCAAGCCGGTCTGCGCTTTGGCCTTTGGACGCCGATGATTTTTTCGGTCAGCCTGTCTTTTGATCTTTACCAAAGCGACTGAGACCGGCCGAAGGACGCTCCGCGGGGAGTTTTTTAGCAAAATGAAGAGGCGCCGGTCGCGATATGTCCGCTGGCAGGCAGGACGGCTTCGTGGCAAAAGAGGGTCAAACATCCAAGGGGGAACATGAGCATGTCCGGCACATTTGGCAAAGGTCACCATCTGCATCTGATCGACGGATCGGCGTTTATCTTCCGTGCATATCATGCGCTGCCCCCTTTGACGCGCAAATCGGATGGCTTGCCCATCGGGGCCGTTGCAGGCTTTTGCAACATGCTGCACCGCTATGTTGAGGGCAACACCGGCCCCGATGCGCCGACCCATGTTGCCGTGATCTTTGACAAGGGCAGCCATACGTTTCGCAACGACATGTACGATCTTTACAAGGCGAATCGCGAGGCGATGCCTGAGGATTTGCGCCCCCAGATCCCGTTGACCCGCACCGCGACCGAGGCATTCAACATCGCGTGCAAGGAAAAGGAAGGGTTTGAGGCAGACGATATCATTGCGACGCTTGCCGTGCAGGCCCGCGCAGCCGGGGGGCGGTGCACGATCATCAGTTCCGACAAGGATTTGATGCAGCTTGTGGGCGACGGCGTTGAAATGCTGGACGCCATGAAGAACAAGACCATCGACCGCGAGGGCGTGTTCGAGAAATTCGGCGTGTATCCCGATCGCGTGGTCGATGTGCAGGCGCTTGCGGGCGATTCTGTCGATAACGTACCCGGCGCGCCCGGTATCGGCATCAAGACTGCCGCTTTGCTGATCAACGAATACGGAGATCTGGACGCCTTGCTGGAGCGCGCAGAAGAGATCAAGCAGCCCAAACGCCGGCAAACCCTGATCGAGCACGCCGCCCAGATCCGCCTGTCGCGCAAGCTGGTTTTGCTGGATGAAAACACACCGCTGGATTTCACCATCGACGATCTTGAGGTGCGTGACCCGGATGCGGATACGCTGCTGGGCTTTCTGGCCGAGATGGAGTTTCGCACCCTGTCCAAGCGTGTCGCCGAGGTGTTGGGCAGGGAAGCGCCCGTGATCGAAGAGCCTGCCGTGTCCGACGATGCGCCCACGGCCACAGACATCCCCTTCGAGCCCGAGACATACGAACACGTGAGCTCTGCCGAAGCTTTGCAACTGTGGATCGACCGGATCTATGAATTCGGGTATGTTGCCGTGGACACCGAAACCACCGGTCTGGACGAGATGATAGCCGAGCTGGTCGGCATTTCGCTGTGTGTAGAGCCGGGACGTGCGTGCTATATCCCGCTGGTGCATAAGGCGAATGCAGGGGGTGATCTGTTCGGCTCGGACGATCTGGCCGAAGGGCAGATGGCAACCGAAGACGCCTTGCGGATGTTGACGCCGATGTTGGAGGATCCTTCGATCCTCAAGATCGGGCAAAACATGAAATACGACATCAAGATTTTTGCCCAGGTCGGCATTACCGTCGCACCGATAGAGGATACGATGCTGATGTCCTACGCGATGCATGCGGGCCTGCACGGGCATGGCATGGACACGCTGTCGGAACGCTATCTTGGGCATGTCCCGATCCCGATCAAGCCGCTGTTGGGGTCGGGCAAATCGGCGGTGACCTTTGACAAGGTGCCCTTGGCCGAGGCCGTGAAATACGCCGCCGAAGACGCAGATATCACCCTGCGTCTGCATCAGTTGTTCAAACCGCAGCTGCACCGTAATCACGTGACCAAGGTGTATGAAACGCTTGAACGTCCGTTGGTGCCGGTACTGGCCGCGATGGAACGGTCCGGCGTCAAGGTGGACCGGGACACACTTAGCCGGATGTCGAACGCGTTTGCCCAGAAAATGGCGGGTCTTGAGGACGAGATCTATGGCCTTGTGGGGCGCAAGTTCAACGTAGGGTCGCCCAAGCAGCTGGGTGAGATCCTGTTTGACGAAATGGGCATCGCTGGCGGCAAGAAAGGCAAGACCGGCGCGTATGCCACCGGCGCGGATGTGCTTGAGGATCTGGCGACAGAGCATGAATTGCCGGGGCGCATTCTGGACTGGCGGCAGCTGTCGAAACTGAAATCAACCTACACGGATGCGTTGCAGGACCATATCAACAAGGACACCGGCCGCGTGCACACGTCCTATTCCATTGCCGGGGCGTCGACCGGGCGTCTGGCCTCGACAGATCCGAACCTGCAAAACATCCCGATCCGATCCGAAGAGGGTCGCCGCATCAGAGAGGCATTTGTCGCCGAGCAGGGCAAGGTGCTGGTCGCCCTTGATTATTCCCAGATCGAGCTGCGGATACTGGCGCATATCGCAGACATTCCCGAACTGAAACAGGCCTTTAAGGACGGCATCGACATTCACGCGCTGACTGCGTCGGAAATGTTCGGCGTGCCGCTGGACGAGATGACACCGGATGTGCGCCGCCAGGCTAAGGCGATCAATTTCGGGGTCATATACGGGATTTCAGGGTTTGGGCTGGCGCGTAATCTGCGCATACCCCGCGCCGAGGCACAGGGCTTTATCGACCGGTACTTCGAGCGTTTCCCAGGCATTCGCGGCTATATGAACGACACCAAGGCCTTTGCAAAAGAGCACGGCTTTGTTCAGACGCTGTTCGGCCGCCGGATCCACACACCCGAGATTGGCGCCAAGGGCCCTCGCGCCGGTTTCGCGCAACGCGCCGCGATCAACGCGCCTATTCAGGGCACTGCCGCCGATGTGATCCGACGTGCGATGATCCGCATGCCAGCCGCGATCAGGGACATGCCCGCAACGATGCTGTTGCAGGTGCACGATGAACTGCTGTTCGAGGTGGAAAAAGGGGCCGAAGACGATCTGATCGCCGCCGCGCGCGACGTGATGGAAAACGCAGCTGACCCCGTGGTGAAGCTGGACGTAAAACTGACCGTTGATGCGGGCATCGGGGCAAACTGGGCGCAGGCGCACTAGCAAGGCATCGCGCACCCCTCGCCATCGTTTTAACCTGTTTTAATGAGAAATATTGGAACTGAACCCGTGGCACGTTCATTTTGTTGCCAGAGAAGTCATGCCATTGGGCAGGATTTCCACAACAAGAACGAGGGAAAACATGGACAAGAAAGATCTGCCATCGCTGCCTCTGGCCCTGCTGCCAGTTGTTCTGACATTAGGGCTGCTGGCCCTTCAGCTGTTTTACTACGGTGATTTTACCCCCCACATTCCGCTGATTATCGGCCTTGCCATCACTGCGCTTCTTGGCGTGTTTCGGGGCCAGACATGGATGGACATCCGCGAAGGCGTGTTCCACGTGATCCACGTGTCGATGCCATCGCTTGCGGTGCTGATCGTTGTGGGCATGATCGTCGGGGTCTGGATCGCGTCCGGCACAGTGCCGACGCTGATCTATTATGGCCTGACCTTGCTATCGCCCTCGATTTTTCTTGCGGCTGCGATGGTGCTTTGTTCGGTCGTGTCGCTTTCCCTTGGTACCAGCTGGGGTACAGTGGGGACGATTGGCCTGGCGCTGATGGGGATCGGGGCCGGTTTTGGCATTCCCGCCTATTGGACAGCCGGCGCTGTGGTGTCGGGTGCGTTCTTTGGCGACAAGGTATCGCCCCTGTCGGACACCACCAATCTGGCCCCCGCCGTGACGGGCACCAATGTGTTCGACCACATCAAGAACATGCTGCCGACCACCATACCTGCCATGATCATCGCGTTGACCATCTATATCCTTGTGGGTTTCATGCTGATTGACGGCTCTGTCGGGGATGTCAGCAGCATCACGCAAATCACTTCGGGGTTGAACGACCGGTTCGCTTTGGGTCTTGTCCCGCTGATCCCTGCATTGATCGTGGTGATCCTCGCCTTGATGAAGCAACCGCCACTGCCGTCCCTGTTTGCGGGCGTGCTGGCCGGGGGTCTGGTCGCCATCTTCTGGCAGGGTGCGGGCCTGCACGACGTTTTTGCCTTTGCGCAGTCGGGCTATGCCATCGATACCGGAATTTCGGACATCGACAGCCTGCTGAACGCGGGCGGGATCCAGTCGATGATGTGGACGATTTCACTGATGCTGATTGCCCTCGGGTTCGGCGGTGCACTGGAACGCACGGGCTGCCTTGAGGCGATCATCATGGCCATCGTCAGCCGCGTCAGCAGTTTTGGCGCGGTACAAAGCTCTGCCATCGGCACCGCTTTTGCGACCAACCTAGTGGCGGGCGACCCCTATATCTCGATCGCGTTGCCGGGCCGCATGTATGCGCCGCTCTACCGTGGCATGGGGTATTCAACGCTGAACCTTAGCCGCGCGGTAGAGGAAGGCGGCACATTGATGAGCCCGCTGATCCCATGGAACGCAGGAGGTGCGTTCGTCATCTCGGCCTTGGGATTGGGTGTCATGGACGGGAATTTGACCAACCTGCTTTATATTCCGCTGGCCTTTGCCTGCTGGACGGCACCGGTAATCGGCGTGTTTTACGCAATGACCGGAATGTTTTCGCCCAAGGCGACAGACCAAGAGCGCGCGGAGTGGGAGAAATCCGGCGAAGACATCATGGATCTGGGCGATCACGAACTTGGGGAAGCCACACCAGCCCCAGCGTGATCCGAACGACCCGCGACAAAGGGCCAAAGCCGCAGCATCGAAGGGTGCTGCGGCTTTATGATTGCCGCAATGCTGTCAGCCAAGGTTCAACCGCGTGTCAGATGCCCGACGATCCGGCGTGTCAGCGGCGCAATGACCAGGACCGTCGGAAACGCGACCAGCCAGCTTGTCACCCACGACCCGATCCAGAACCCGACCAATCCGTCAACAAGGCCAAGCGTCCGGTAGGTGGCGATCCCGGAGACGACAAGGGACATCAACCCAGAAAGGATGAAACCAAAGGCAAACGGGGCATAGCGGGGTGAAATCATAGCAGTGTAATCCAATTCAAACTGTCTTCAGTCCTGGGGCCAGGGTTATATTCACCGCTGACCCAGCCATGATATCCGCCTGTTTTCATCTGGGCAAAAAGTTTGGCAAAATCTACGGCACCGGTTCCGGGGGCCCCTCGATCCGGTGTGTCGCCAACCTGCACATGTACGATCAGGTCGCGATAGCTGTCGAACACGGCCACCGCATCGCCGTGGATCATCTGCGCATGATAGCTGTCGTATTGCAGCCCGACATTCGGACGGGCGACCGCCTTCAGCACATCTTTGGCCAGCGCATAGTCGTTCAGGAAATAGCCGGGCATCGCCACCGGATTGAGCGGCTCAATCGTCAGCGTCACGCCAAGCGGGGCCGCATCCGCAGCCCAGATCAGGTTCTCGACAAAGGTTTGCCGTGCGATATCGCCTGCCGCATCTCCGGCCATGACATGCACGAATTTCGCCTCCAACGCCTCGGCATAGCGAAAGACGCGCGCGATGTCGTATCGAAAGCGCTCGACAAGATCGTGCACCGCCGCGAACCCGCGCGGCCCGCCCGCATAATTTGGCGGCGGTGCGTTGATCAGGATCAGGTCCAACCCATTGGCAACACAGGCCCGTCGGGTTTCCTTGACGGCCAGATCATAGGGAAACAACACCTCGACAGCCGCGAACCCGGCGTCGGCTGCGGCACTGAACCGGTCAAGATAGGGCAATTCCTGCCAAAGCAGACTAAGATTGGCGGCGGGCTTCATGGGATCCTGTCACAGGGGGGTAAAAGCGAGATGCAAATTCCATTAACGATATGAAGCACGCACGTCATCAACATCTTTCACCGCCCGTCACCGCCAGCCCGCCCGTCGTGCCCGTCAGGATCCGGCCGGTAGTTCTTCCGAGGGTATAATGCCAAAAAATTCACCATTCGACCAAACGCCGAACCACCCCTCGTGATGCGCCCCAAGTTCCACCAGCCGGTAAAAGCTTTTGCGATCAATCAGCGCCTCAAGGTTTCGACGGATCCGCACATAGGGCGACGGCTCTCCGGTGGCTTCGTCGCGGACAAAGCGCAGGGGTAGATCAGGCCCCGCGGCGGCCACATCTTCAAGGTTGGTCTGAAAGGTCAGCACCTGATCGCGGCCTTCGCCCGTCGCTTCGAAATCGATTGCGATGAACGGTGCATCTTCGACCGTGATCCCGACCTTTTCAACAGGGGTCACAAGGAAGTATTTGCCTTCTTCGCGGATCAGAATCGATGCGAACAACTTGACCAAACCCCTGCGGCCAATTGGCGTACCTTCGTAAAACCATGTGCCATCCCGTTTGATCTGCATGTCCAGATCACCGCAAAACGGGGGGTTCCACTTTTCCACCGGCGGCAATCCGCGTGTTTTCGAAGCAGATACTGATGCAGCAAGGCCCTCTGCGGTCGGGGTAACGGTTTTTTGTCCAGTCATTGCTTTTGCCATTTCCTGTTCACGCGATAGAGTTACATCTAACCGATATAAACCAAAGGACGCAAAAGTCATGACCGAAGCCCGCGATATGGTAGCCGATATTGAAACGCTGGGCGAAAAGCTGGCGCTCGCAAAAACATCGATCACCAACAGGTTTATTGGCCAGGAAAGGGTCGTCGATCTGACGCTGACGGCGCTGCTGTGCGGCGGGCATGGGCTGCTGATTGGCCTGCCCGGCCTTGGCAAGACGCGTCTGGTGGAAACACTGAGCACGGTGATGGGCCTTGATGGCAACCGGGTGCAGTTTACGCCCGATCTGATGCCGGCCGATATTCTGGGTTCTGAAGTGCTGGATACCGCCGCCGATGGCACCCGCGCCTTTCGCTTTGTCGAAGGCCCTATTTTTTGCCAACTGTTGATGGCCGACGAAATCAACCGCGCGTCGCCGCGCACGCAGTCGGCGCTGTTGCAGGCGATGCAGGAAAAAACGGTGACCGTCGCCGGTCAGGACCGCCCGCTTGGCAAGCCGTTCCATGTGCTGGCCACACAAAACCCGATAGAACAGGAAGGCACCTATCCCCTGCCCGAAGCGCAGCTTGACCGCTTTCTGGTACAGATCGACGTGGCCTATCCCGATCGCAAGACCGAACGCGACATCTTGCTTGCGACCACGGGCGACACTGACGCGCAATCGACACAGGTTTTCACGACCGAAGAGTTACTTGCCGCGCAGACCCTTCTGCGGCGGATGCCTGTGGGCGACAGCGTGGTTGAAATGATCCTTGATCTGGTCCGCGCCTTTCGCCCAGACGAAGCCGATGCCAGCCAACAGGTTCGCGATACGGTCGCGTGGGGGCCCGGACCGCGTGCGGCCCAAGCGTTAATGCTGACGGTGCGGGCGCGGGCCTTGCTGCAGGGGCGGCTGGCCCCCTCTGCCGAAGACGTCATTGACATGGCCCGCCCCGTCCTGACGCACCGCATGGCGCTGAACTTTGCGGCGCGTGCGCGGGGCGACAGCCTCCAGCACCTGATTGATGAGACCGCAAAAAGCCTGACCGGGAAAAAGGCCGCAGCGTGACCAACCCCAGCTCCCTTCGCGCCGATGCCGAAGATCAGGCAGCCCGCTTTCCGGCGCTGCTTGCACGGGCAGAGCATTTGGCAGGGGCCGTCCTGCTGGGTGCACACGGCCGCCGCAGGTCTGGTGTGGGGGATGATTTCTGGCAATACCGCCCTGCGCAGAGCGGCGATAGCCGCCGCCGGATCGATTACCGCCGCTCGGCGATGGGCGATCAGGAATTTGTGCGTGAACGCGAATGGCAGATTGCGCAATCGGTGATGCTGTGGGTCGATCAGGGGGCATCCATGCGCTTTGCATCTGACGCGAAGCTGCCGCAAAAGGTTGATCGCGCACGGGTGCTGGGCCTTGCGCTTGCGATCATGTTGCAGCGGGGTGGTGAACGGGTCGGGCTGACGGGCACCGCGCTGCCGCCCCGGTCCGGCAGACCGCAGATCCTGCGCCTCGCCGAGATGTTCAGCCATGACGACACCGCCGATTACGCCCCGCCCGAACACCGCGCCATGATCCCGCACGCGCGGGCGGTTTTCATCTCTGATTTCATGGGCGATCTGCAGGGTGTGACGCTTGCGCTTACCAAAGCGGCCGATCGCGGTGTGCGCGGTGTCTTGCATCATGTACTCGACCCGGCTGAAGAAGCTTTCCCTTTCACGGGGCGCACGATTTTCCAAAGCATGGGCGGCACGCTTAGCCACGAAACCCTGAAAGCCAGCGATCTTAAGTCCCGCTATCTTGAACGGCTGGCCGAACGCAAAGCCGAACTTCAGCGGCTGTGCACCCTCACGGGGTGGCGATACGGCGTGCACCACACCAACAGCTCTGCGCAATCGGCGCTTTTGTGGCTTTATTCAGCGTTGGATACGCGCGCGGGGGCGGCGGCATGATGGTACTGGGCGGCATTGGGTTTGCGACACCGTGGCTTTTGCTGGGCCTGCTGGCACTGCCAATCCTGTGGTTGATCCTGCGGGCCGTTCCCCCCGCACCTCTTCGCCGCCGGTTCCCCGGTGTCGCCCTTTTGCTGGGTCTCAAGGATGACGAAAGTGTTTCCGACCGCACGCCTTGGTGGCTTTTGTTGCTAAGAATGCTGGCGGTTGCGACGATCATCATTGGCCTTGCAGGGCCGATCCTGAACCCCGAAGAACAACAGGCCGACGGCGCGGGGCCCTTGTTGATCGTGCTGGACGGAACCTGGGCCGGTGCCACCCGCTGGACCCAACAGGCCGAGGTGATAGACGCGCAACTGACCCGCGCAGCACGGGCCAACCGCACTGTGGGGTTCCTGACACTGACGCACCCCGAAGAACCCGCGTTCCAGTCTGCGGACGTGTGGCGCACGCGCATCGCAGGCCTGCATCCCGAACCATGGCTGCCTTCTGATGCCAACCTCGCCCGCGCGGTCGAGATTGCCAGGGCGCTAGACGGCTTTGACAGCCTCTGGTTCAGCGACGGGCTGGAATACGCGGGGCGGGCCACGGTGCTGGCAGCGCTGCAAGATCAGGGTGCAGTCGAAGTCTATCAGACCGCACCCGACGTAACGGCTATGGCCCCCGCAACCTATGCAGACGGTGCCATCACGCTGACGGCAAAACGTGCCGTGCCCGGCAACATGCGCGAGGTTACGCTGAATGCCCAAGGCCGCGATCCGGCAGGCAACATGCGCGTGCTTGCCAGCGTCCCCGCCACATTCGAAGACGGTGCGACCGAAGCCGTGGCGCAACTTGCCTTGCCCGCCGAATTACGCGCACGGATCACGCGATTTGATATCGCCGGCCAACGCTCTGCCGGGGCGACCACGATGGTGGATGATGGCTTGCGCCGCCGCGAGGTCGGGCTGATCGCGGGTCGTGAAAACCGCGAGGGGCTAGAGTTGCTGTCGCCACTGCATTACATTGATCAGGCGTTGGCCCCGACGGCGGATCTGATCCACGGATCACTTGGGGATATCCTTCCCGCAAACCCCGACGTGATCGTGTTGGCCGATGTCGCAACACTGTCCGAGGCGGAATCCGCCCCCCTCACGGAATGGATCGAGAAAGGCGGCATGTTGGTGCGCTTTGCAGGTCCGCGCATCGCCGCCAGTGACATCAGTCGCGACACCGAAGACCCGCTGATGCCTGTGCGCCTGCGCGCGGGCGGGCGCAGCGTGGGCGGCGCGATGAGCTGGGGAGAGCCGAAATCACTTGATGCCTTCCGCGACACCTCGCCGTTCTTCGGGCTTGAGGTGCCCGATGATGTTGTTGTTTCGGCCCAGGTCGTGGCACAACCGGATCCGACATTGGCCGACCGTGTGATCGCATCGCTCAGCGATGGCACGCCGCTGGTCACGCGCAAGTCACTGGGGCAAGGGCAAGTAGTGCTGTTTCACGTCACGGCGACGGCGGAATGGTCCACCTTGCCGCTGTCGGGTCTGTTCGTTCAGATGATGGAACGGTTGGCCGTCTCGTCATCTTCCGCCAGCATCGAGGCGCAGGATCTGCAAGGCACCACCTGGACCCCCCTGCGCGTGATGGACGGTTTCGGTGTGCTGGACGAAGCAGGCAATCTGCCCGGCGTTGATGGGGCCGATCTGGCCAGCGCCGAAGCGGGCCCCGATCTGCAACCGGGCATCTATGCCTCTGGCGACAGACGCATTGCGCGCAATGTCGTCACAGCGGATATGACGCTTGCCCCTACGACATGGCCAGCCAACGTTCCCGTGCGCGGCCTTAGCATCGTGCCTGAACAGCCGCTGGCGGGGTGGCTGCTTGGCCTGTCAATCTTATTGCTGCTTGCAGATGTCATTGCGTCGCTGGCTTTGTCGGGTCGGCTGATAAATCGCGGCGGGACTGCCGCTGTGATGATACTTGTCAGTCTTCTGCACATGCCAGCCCGGGCGGATGCACAAAGCGCGGATGAATTCGCGCTGAACGCCACCGCAGAAATGACGCTGGCCTATGTCATCACCGGCAACCCTGCGGTCGATGAGATATCCCAGGCAGGCCTGCGCGGGCTGTCGGACACGCTGTTCTTTCGCACCTCGGTCGAGCCGGCAAATCCCATCGGCGTCAATCTCGAGATGGACGAACTGGCGTTCTTTCCGATGCTTTACTGGCCGATCACACCAGATCAGCCGCGTCCGTCGGGCGATGCATATGCAAAGCTGAACGAATATCTGCGCTCGGGCGGATTGATCCTGTTCGACACCCGTGACGCCAATATCGCAGGCTTCGGGGCGGCAAGCCCGAATGGCCGCAAGCTTCAGGATCTGGCCGCACCGCTGGATATCCCCCCGCTTGAGCCGTTACCGGATGACCACGTGCTGACCCGCACGTTCTACCTGTTGCAGGATTTTCCGGGCCGTCACGCCGGACGTGACATCTGGGTGGAAGCCTCGCCCGCGGACGCCGAAAAAATCGAGGGCATGCCGTTTCGGAACCTCAATGACGGGGTGACGCCCGTGGTCATCGGTGGCAACGATTGGGCCGCCGCCTGGGCGGTGTCGGCAAACGGTTCCCCGATGGTGCCCATCGGGCGCGGCTTTGCCGGTGAGCGGCAACGCGAGCTGGCCTATCGGTTCGGGGTCAATCTGGTCATGCACGTACTGACCGGCAATTATAAATCCGATCAGGTGCACGTGCCTGCGCTTTTGGACAGGTTGGGCCAATGACATCAACTATCATCTTTGATCCGCTGATCCCCTGGGTTGTGCTGGCCATCATCGCGGTCGTTGCGACCGCTGCGGTGGGGCTTGCCGTCTTGCGCGGGTTGCAGGGCTGGGCCTTGCGCGGACTGGCAATGCTGGTGGTGATCGCAGCGCTGTCCGGCCCGTCGTTTCAGCAAGAAGACCGCGCACCGCTCAGCGATATCGTGATCATGCTGGAAGACAACAGCGCCAGCCAGAAACTGGCCGACCGCGCAACACAAAGCCGGGACGCCGCCAACGCGCTCGCCTCTCGCATCGAGGCCCGCGAGAACACCGAATTGCGCCGCGTCAGCGTGCCCGACGCCGCAGGCGATGCAGGCACGCAGTTGATGACTGCCCTGAACGAAGCGCTGGCAGAAGAACCCCGCGCGCGGATTGCGGGCATCCTGGCGGTCAGCGACGGGCGCATTCATGATGCCGACCTGCCTGTTGATCTGCCTGCCCCGATGCATCTGATCATGACGGGCAAGCAAACCGACTGGGACCGACGTCTGTCGGTGCGCAATGCGCCTGCCTTTGCGATCATTGGCGAACCCGTGACCCTGACTTTGCGGATTGACGATCTGGGTGCTGCGCCTGTCACCGGCGGGCTGGCACAGCTTGATATCTCAGTCGATGGAGAAGATCCGCAGTCATTCAACGTGCCGATTGGCGAAGATCTGGAATTGCCCGTGACCCTGCCCCACGGGGGCCGAAACGTGATCCGTTTTTCGCTTCCGGACGCCCCGGAAGAATTGACCGACCGCAACAACGCCGCGCTGATCCAGATAAACGGCGTACGCGACCGCCTGCGTGTGCTGCTTGTCAGCGGAGAACCGCATCAGGGCGGACGCACATGGCGCAATCTGCTGAAATCCGACAGCTCGGTCGATCTGGTGCATTTCACCATCCTGCGCCCCCCCGAAAAACAGGACGGTGTGCCCGTCGATGAACTGTCCTTGATCGCGTTTCCCACCCGTGAATTGTTCATGGAAAAGATTGATGATTTCGATCTGATCATCTTTGATCGCTATAAACGTCGCGGGATACTGCCCTCGCTTTATCTTGAGAATGTTGCGAATTATGTCCGCAAGGGCGGTGCGGTACTGGTCGCGGCGGGGGCGGATTTTGCCAGTGCCGACAGCATATATCGTTCGCCTCTGGGGGCGGTTTTGCCCGCTGCCCCCTCTGCGCGGGTGATCGAAGAACCGTATTTGCCGCTGGTGTCGGATCTAGGCAAACGCCATCCGGTCACCGCCGATCTGCCCGGTCGGGGCGATTGGGGGCGGTGGCTGCGCCAGATTGACGTAACCGACCCTCAGGGCACTGTTGTCATGACCGGCAAGGACGACCGCCCGCTGCTGATCCTCAACCGTGTCGATGAAGGGCGCGTGGCCCTGTTGTCGTCAGATCACGCCTGGCTCTGGAGCCGCGGCTACGAAGGGGGCGGCCCCCAACTGGAACTGCTGCGCCGACTGGCGCACTGGATGATGAAGGAACCCGAACTTGAGGAAGAGGCGCTGACCGCCACCGCCGAGGGCCAGACCATGCGCATCACGCGCCGCACCCTTGGCGACACCGTGCCACCCGTCACGATCACCGGCCCCGATGGCAGCATCACAGAAATTCCGCTGGCGCAATCTGCGCCCGGCGTGTTCGAGGGGCTGTTCGAGGGGCCAGAGATCGGGCTTTACCGGCTGGAAAATGGCGATCAGGTCAGCGTTATCGGGCTTGGCCCTGCCGCCCCCAAAGAGTTTGTCGACACTATTGCAAGTGACGAAACAATGGCCCCGATTTTAGCCTCCATGCGCGGGGGCGTTGCACGAATCGAAGATGGTCTGCCACGCCTGCGCGACGTGCGCCTTGGCAGGCCTGCCGCCGGACGCGGCTGGATTGGTCTGACCCCGCGCAATGCCTACGAAACACGCGACGTGCGGCAAACGCCGATCTTGCCGGGCTGGCTGATTTTGCTGCTCAGTGCGATGTTCATTACTGCCGCATGGCTGCGCGAAGGCCGGCGGGGATAGCAATCACTTAAGCCTGATCTCGACCTCGGCACTACGGCCCATTGCATCAACCACGGCAATCCGCGAAAAACCAACCTCGGACATCGGCAAGAATGTTTCGCGGTCACGCACGCCTGTCATCACAGGGGCACCGTTGACCAGCACCGTCAGCGGCAAAACCCCCGCCCGAAGCTTCAGTGGAATGCCCAAACCGCTTTGACGCAAGACGGCACCTTGGGGCGGAAAGCTGACGACGGGGCCGTTAGCTGCAATTTTGAACGCCGCGTCCCGGCTGCGAAACCGCTTGAGCGGGGTGGGCAGCGCGGCGGTACTGCCCATCAGCGTGTCAGGCGGAGGCAAGGGACCGGGGCTGCGTTTTTGCGACACACGGCCAAATGCCTCGAACAGGACGGGTGCCGCGAACGCGCCGCCGAATGCACCCGGCACCGGTGTGCCGTCAGGGCGGCCCAGCCAGACACCGATCACATGCCTGCCATCGAACCCGATGCTCCATGCGTCGCGGTGGCCATACGAAGTACCGGTCTTGTAGGCGATCTGCCGTGTCTTGCCGCCGATCTGCGCAGGCGGTGCCAGATCGGATAGGATATCCCACAGATGCCATGCTGCGCCCTCTGACAGGATGCGTTTGGGCACGGGGGCCGCGGCATTTTTGCGCCAGACCAGTGAACGGACCACCCCCCCGTTTGCGATGCCGCCGTAAAGCTGGACCATATCCTCGAGGGTGATGCCGACCCCGCCCAAGGCAACGGCCAATCCGGGTTTCCCGCCCGGTACGACGGCCGAGGCTCCGCCCCTACGCAAGGTCGCCATCAGGCGGGCCGGGCCAATCTCGTTCAACAACATGACAGGGGGAATGTTAAGCGACAGCTTCAAGGCCTCGCGCACCGTCAGTTCACCCCGATATTGCCCGTCGAAATTCTGGGGCGCATAGCGGCCAAACGCAGTTGGCGCATCATTGATCAGAGTTTCGGGATGCACCAACCCCTGATCGAACGCAAGCCCGTAGACAAACGGCTTGAGCGTTGAGCCGGGCGACCGCAACGCACGGGTCATATCCACGAACCCCGCAGTGCCGCCCGCGCCGGAATAGGCCGACGACCCCACAGAAGCCAGAATATCGCCGGTCCGATGATCCGCGACGATGATGGCCGCAGACAGATGCGCGTCACGCCCTTGCACCGCACGCGCGGCCAGATCTTCGATCTGTGCCTGCAATCCCGCGTCGAGGGTCAGATCCATGCGACGCGCGGTCGGATCTTGTCGATGCGCATGGTCCGTCAGATGGGGGGCAAGCCGCGGAAAGGCACGCAGGGTGCGCGGCACGGGGGCCAAACGTATCTGCTGGGGGGCCTTGACGCGATCCAGCACGCGGGCACGCGCCTTGAGTGCTGCGGTAGGGTGGCGGTCAGGGCGGCGGCTTTCGGGGGCCTGGGGCAATGCGACAAGCAAGGCAGCTTCAGCCGGGTCAAGCCGCGCGGGTTCTTTGCCAAACCACGCCAGCGATGCCGCGCGCACGCCTTCAATAGCCCCGCCATAGGGCGCGTGGGCCAGATACAGCGTCAGGATCTCATCTTTGGTCAGCACCCGTTCAAGGGCCAGCGCCAGCCTGATCTGCCGCAATTTTCCCTTCCAGCGCCCCGTGCCAGAGTTTTCGAGCAAACGCGCCACCTGCATTGTCAGCGTGGACCCGCCCGATACGACACCCCCATGCAGCACCGCTTGCACAGCCGCACGCGCACCCGCCAGCAGATCAACGCCGGAGTGGTCATAGAACCGCTTGTCCTCGAAGGCGATCAACATCTTCAGAAACGATTGATCAACATCCTGCACCCGCAGCGCCATCCGGATGCGCCCGTTTTCAACCGGATAAACACGCAAAAGCGCGCCGTTGCGGTCGTGCATTTCGGCCGACGTTTCGATCAGCACAGACGGCAGGGGTGTGGCCGCTACCCATCGGTCCAACGCGTCCCGCAGGCCCGCGCCAAGACCAAGCATGATCACCAACCCGAAAAGGCCGAAGCGGCGGATCATGGTGCGATTGTCACCTCGCCCGTGGCGGTGTTGGCGCGGTATTCGGGGCGGTACATATCGGTGACAAGGGCTGCCGGATGATGGTAGACCCCAGGCGTCACCGCACGGACCACATAGGCCAGACGAAACGGATCAGCCCCGCGATGGTTCACCGCCGCTAAAAAGCGATCACTGCGAAATTCGGCGGTTTCCGCCTCTGCGGTGTCGAGCCAGTCCAGCGCAGCCAGATCGCCACCCCGGATCAGGTTGGGATTGTCGATCTCAAATCCGGCGGGCAAAGGATCATCCACCATCAGCCGTGCACCGACCTTCTCGAACGGGGAAATGGTCAAGACGACCACCATGCGGTCGCCCGACACAATGGTTTCGGGCGCTGGCGTGCCATCCATCGCATAGTAAGTGCGGGCAATGGCATAGCCATATCCCCCCGCTTCTGGAGGGGTTTCGGGAATGCCGAAGGTTGTCATTTTTACGTCAATCGATGCGGCGCCTGTGTTCTGAATGACCGACGCGGCAGGCGCATCCGCGCTAAGCCGCTTGATCACCGGACCTTGTGCAGGGGCCCCATCGACAAGGATCGTCGAATTCGCGCCGGGTGTCGCCAGCGCATGTGCGGCCAGTACAACCTGGGCGGCTTCCTGTGTTGAGAGCGCCCGCGTCACACCGCCTATGTCGGCCACCAACTGCGGGCGGTCCACCGCGGCACTGCCCGCCTCTGCGGCGAGGGTCAGCACGCCTGCGGTGTCCCGCAAGTCGCTGCCAAAGTCGTCGCGCCAGTCAAGCGGGTCGACCGGTTTACGCAGCCGCGCGGCGGCATTTGCAAACATCAGGTCCGCCCGTTGCGGATCGCCGTAAGCCGCAAGTGCCGCCCCCAGTTGGGCAAGGGACAGCGGCGTCGCAAAGTTATCGGCCCTGGTATCGGCGTAATAGCGCAAATCGCCCATGTTCGCGGCTCCTTCGCGTGCCAGCACCAGCAACGCATACGCGATATCCTCGCCGCCGCTGTCAAAGTCCGGGGCATAGCTGACGCGGTTGCGCAGGTTGTCCATCGCGGTGGCAAAGGCAGTGTCGGGCACCGCATAACCCGCCATGCGCGCGCGCGACAGGAAATCGGTCACATAGGCATCAAGCCAGAAGCTGCTGTCCTGGGGCCCCCACATGCCAAAACCGCCATTCCGGGTCTGGCGTGCCAGAATTCTGCGTGATCGCGCCGTTGACCTTTTCGGCAAGCTCGTCTGGCGCGCCAAGCCCTGCGGAAACAGCCATACCACCAAGATACAGCAACGGCATTGCACCCGACGTCAGCTGTTCGGTGCAGCCATAGGGATAGCGGTCAAGCTGGCGCAACAGCCCCGGCACGTCAAATCGCGCAAGGGGCCCTGCGGTCAGCGATGCACTGGCAGTGCCGGGCCGGAAGCTGGCAAGAACAGCATCGTCAAAAGTAAAGCTTTCACCGGCACCAAGGCTGAACTGCCGCGTGAAGGCAATTTGCTGATCGTTGTCGCGCACAGGCACCGAAAGCACCTTGCGCAATACCTTGCCTCCGGGCAGCGTCAGGGTGACAGTGATCATTGGGTCACCCGGTGCCAGCGCGGTCAGCGGCAGGTCGATCATTTGCGATCCGCCCTTTTTCAGCTTCACGGTCGCAGGCACATTTCTCAGACGAACTGCGTCATCGGCGATCACGCTCAATTCCATCTCTCCGGCAGGGCCATCGGCGTGGACCAGCTCAAGCAGCAGACGGCTTTGATCACCGGGGGACAGGAACCTTGGCAACGATGCTGTCACAACGACAGGATCACGCGCCGACACGTCGGTGCTGGCATCGCCCACCGCCGTGTCAGACCACGCGACGGCCATCAGCCTGATCGCGCCATTAAAGGCTGGCCGGATGATCTCTATCTCGGCCCGCCCGTCGGCATCAACCTGCACCGGCCCGGAAAAGAACGCCATCAGCTTTTCCGTCGGGGGCGGTGATTGCAGCTGCGCATTCGATGCCGCGTCGCCGCCAAAGCGCACGGATCCCATCGCGCCATTCATGCCGTTGATCAAACGACCGTAAAGATCGCGCAACTCGACACCCAGGCGGCGCTGGCCGAAATAATGGCCGGTCACATCCGGGGTCTGAAACCGGGTGAGGTTCAGGATCCCCACATCGACCGCCGCAAGGGTAACATAGGCCATTTCCCCGGGTGCGACGCCGTCAACAACCACGCCGGCCCGCAAGATCCCCGGCTGGCCGTCTACCGCATCCGGCACATCCAGGCTGACCGACAACTGTCTGGTGCCGGGCCTGACGCCGGCATGCACCAGCCCCAAGGCACGCGCAGGGTTCAGATCTTGCGACACGTCCATCGGGCGCAGCACCGACGCGGCGATATAGGCCCCCGTCCCCCACGCCGCTGTGACGGGAAGCGGGATCAGGTTTTCACCCGCCGAGACCTGCACCACCTGCCGTGAAATCACCTTGTTGGACAGAACTGAAATCAACGCGGTGCCGGCCGCTTCGGGGACCACGCGCAGCATCGCGGTGTCGCCAACGTCATAGTCCGTGGCATCCAGCGAGACCGACAAACGATCCGGCGTGTCCTTGCTGCCATCCCCGCCATACCAGCCAGCGGAAAAATCCACCGACGACACGGCGTTGCTGCCATCCGTCGCTTCGACAACCAGCTCGTACTGGCCCCAGTCTGTCGCCACTGCCAGATCGGCCGAGGTACGACCAACATCCAGAGTACCGGTATTCACGCGGACCCGCCGGGTTACCGGCTCCCATTCCCAGTTGCCGTAAAGCTGATACCACTGATAGCGGGTCTCGACCTTGTTCAGGGTCCAGCGCAGGGGCAGATCCGTGGCCTTGCCATCCGGGCCGACGGCGATGATGTCAAACCGCGCCTCCGCCCCTTCGGTCAGAACATCGTCAAAGCCGGGCTTTATGCCAATTGCAATTGCCCCCGGCTGGATCGCTTTGATCAGGCGACGCTCGGTCGGGCGGCCCGACCCTTCTGCGACGCGCACGATGGCCTCGGCCTGCAAGGGCTGGCCCGAAATGTCTTCAACCACGGGCAGTTCCAGCGGGATCACGGCCTTGCCCGCGGCATCGGTTGTCGCATTCGCAAGCGACGCCGTGCGGGTGTCAAAGCGGGTATCGTAGCGCCCGAAGAGATAGCCATCCCACCCCTCAAGACTGCGCGTCGCGCTGAGGCGTACATCGCCTTCCACCGCAAGATCCGCCCCGGCAGCACCAAAAAGATAGCGCACGTCGACACCAAGGGGCGGAGTGTCCCCCAACCGCAGCGGTGCCTCCGGCAAGGTCAGATCAAAGTCTATCCGTTCAGGCAAAAAATCCTCGACCAGCAGCGTTTGGCTGGCCAACGGGGGGGCATCCAGATCCGACAGAATGTCCAGCCGCCACGCGCCGCGCGGCACGCCGTCGCCCAAGGGCAACGCAAACACATGACCGCCCGCCACGCTGTTCTGGCTTTGGCTGCGGCTGTATTCAACGCCATCAGGGCGCTTGAGAACCGCGGTGACCGGAAGACCCCGAAGCGCTGCGGCCTGATCATCGCGGGTCAGCGCGGTGGCAAAAACGGTATCGCCCGCGCGGTAAGCGCCCCTGTCGGTGGTCAGGAATGTATCGATCGGCGACGCGGGCGGGCGTCCTTCGACGCCACGATCAGACAAATCAAACGCGGGATCGGTCAGCGGAAGGAATGCAACATCGTGTATGCTATTGTCGCCCATCCGCTCGCCCGTCGTTTCGGCCATCAGCAAGGCCGGGCTTGACGCGCCCGTGCCCCGCGTCAATCCCGGGGGAAATTGCGCAAAGCCATCTGCGCCCACTTTAGCCGTGCCCAGAACCGCATTCGCCCGCGAGATCAGCGAAAGCGTGACGCCCGGTACCGCCTTGGCCGTGGCAAGGCTGCGCACCGCCACGTGCAGCCCGTCTACGCCGCTCCAGCTTGTGATGCCAAGATCAGACAGCACGAACCACTGTGTCGCCGTGGGATGTTCATAGGGATCCTGACCGGGTATCGACGCGCTTAGCGTATAGATGCCGGCAGGTTGATCCGCCAGAACATCGCCCATGGGCAGGCGGGTCGTCATGTCGGCGTTCAGCGTGTTCTGCACCTTGCCGGTGCCGCGCCAGATCTCTTGCGCCAATGTCGTGGCGAATTGTTCACCTTCGTATTGGTTCAGCGGGCGGCCAAAGTAGTTGTCCTTGATCGCGGCCACCAGATTGCGATCGCTGACCCTGCGCAAGACCAGATCAACCACGTCCGCATTCACGCTTTCAATCGGCAAGGCCGCATCTGCGCTGCGCGGCAAGACATAAGCGCGCCCCGGGAAACGCACCAGAGGCGTTCTGTCACGGACATAGAGCGTCAGCGTGATATCCTTGTTCAACACCTCACCACTGGCGGCAGGCAGACCCGCGCGAAAGGTCACGCGGGTGCGGGTGCCATGATCAACACCGTCAATGCAGATCTGCTGGCCATCGGCCTCGACTGCAAGACCGGCACCATCGATCCGCACGAAAGGCGTATAATCAAGACCCGCCTGCACCAGTACTTCGGAAAATTCGGCGCAGATCCGGGGGGCCGCTGCATCGCTATCCACGCGGTGTTCAACGATCCGAAACCCGTATTTCCCAATCGCATCATCCAGCGCTGCATCGCGATCGGCAAGCGGGACCAGAGTTTTCGCCAGCCGAAGCGCGGGGATCATATCGCGCCCGCGATTATTGGCCTCGAGCGCCTCGGCCAGCACATCAAGCGCTTTCGCCTGAAAGGCCTGGTCCGGCGCACGCAGATAGGCGTTAAGCGCGGCGGGGATTGCCCGTTGGCGCAAATCTGCACGTTCCTGATAGCTTAGCTGATTGTTCTCGCGCAGGCCGAAACGGGCAAGCTGAAGCCAGAACTCCGGCGCGTCCGTGACGGCAATCGACTGCCCCAAGGACTGAAGCGATCCCGTTGAAGCGGGCAAATCGGGGCCATCCAATGGATACCTGCGGCCAATTTCTGACACCAGATCCCGCGCTGCGGTCAGATCATCAGACTTTAAAAATGCGAGATCGGACAGGCGGGTGGATGCCTGTCGCAGGATCACAGGATCGGTTTCCACCCGCATCGCAGACACGGCCCCCTCATAGAACATGCGGTCGCTGATCTGGGATTTTGGAAAACACGCGTTGGACCGTGCGTTGAAGGTAAAGGCCACGCAGTCGCTTTGCGCCGCACAGGCGCGTTCGCAGGCACCCAACGTCGTATCAAACAGCTTGCCAAGATCGGAGCCGTAAAAATCCAGGTTGCGCGTAAAGACAAACCTGTCCGTCGGCACCGCCTGCTGTGCCCAGGCTGGGGGACTGATCCCCAGCAAGGTAACGAAAAACAGGGCGCCAATGATCAAAGACTGGAAAGGTTTCATCTGGACTGCCCCTCGTTTCACAACAAGGTCAGCGTGACATGCAAAGCCCGTGTCTGGCAAGGAGTCGCACGCAGCTTAAACAGTTGTTCACCTCGTTCATGGAATGTCGAAACCGCAAGCCACCATCAGGGATTCGGAGCAACGCATGAGTTTGGCAGACAAGCTGACGCAAGAAAGGCGAGGACGTCTTGCGGCGGAACGGATGCTCGAGCTGAAACAGGCGGAACTTTTTGCCGCCAACCGCAAGCTTGGCTTGCATGCCCAACGCCTGTCTGACGAAATCGTCGAAACCCGTGCGGAGGTTGAGACAATTCGCGGCGAGAACCAGCGGGTCAAATCCGATCTGAACGCCGCACGCGAAAAGATCGAGCTTACCGAACGTCGCCTCTGGCAGTCCATCGAAACCATCAAGGACGGCTTTGCCTTCTTCAACGCGAACCACGAAATGATCATGGCCAACCGCGCCTATTTGGCGATCTTTGACGGGTTGGAACTGATCTGTCCGGGGGTAAACTATGTCACGATCCTACAGGTTCTGACCGAAGAAGGGATCGTGAACACCGGCAATCTGTCTGCCAAGTCATGGCGGCAAATGATGACCGAAAGGCTGCAGGATCCGTTGCCCGAACCCACGGTGATCGAGCTTTGGAACGGGCGGCATATCAAGCTGATTGATCAGCGCGGGCCCAGCGGCGATATCGTATCGCTGGGTTTGGATATCACCGCAACCGTCGAATACGAAACGAACCTGCAAGAAGCCCGCACAAAGGCGGAAAGCGCGAACAGGGCGAAATCGGCGTTTCTTGCGAACATGAGCCACGAAATCAGAACCCCCCTGAACGGGGTTGTCGGCATGGCAGATGTCCTGCGCGATACCGATCTGACGGAAGACCAGCAACTTTACGTCGATACGATCAAGAATTCGGGCGAGGCGCTGTTGGTCATCATCAATGACGTGCTGGACTATTCCAAGATCGAAGCCAGAAAGCTGGACCTGCACCCCGAACCCTTCGATCTGGAACGCGCGGTTCAGGAAGTGATCATGCTGTTGCAACCGCTTGCCCGCGACAAGGGCCTTGATCTGGCACTGGATTACGACATCTTCATGCCGACCCGTATCATTGGTGATCCGGGACGCATCCGGCAGGTGTTGACCAATTTGATGGGCAACGCGCTTAAGTTCACCAGTCAGGGGCATGTTCTGGTGCGCGTAACCGGCGTACCGGATGCCAAGACCGGCCAGGTGCAGGTACATTTCGCAATCGAAGACACGGGCATCGGCATTGCCCCGGATATGATCGACCACATCTTCGGTGAATTCAATCAGGTCGAAAATGAACGCAACCGCAAATTCGACGGCACCGGCCTTGGCCTCGCGATCAGCCAGCGCCTGATCCAGATGATGAAAGGCGAGATTTGGGTCACTTCAGAAGAAAATGTCGGCTCGTGTTTCGGGTTTGAACTGCCGCTTAAGGCCGAGGGCGAAATCACGAAGTCAATTCCGTCTCTGCCGCCGCGATTGCGCCACGTGATGCTTGTGGAAGGGGAAACGATCAATCGGGCAATTCTTCAGAAACAGCTTTTGCAATTGGGCCTCAGGGTGACGTGCTGCGATAGCGCATCCCACGCGATGCGCCAGATCGATACGGATGTGGATCTTGTGATGACGGATCATATCCTGCCCGAGATGGACGGGTTTGAACTTGCAGCAGCACTTCGCGAGGCGGGCAACACGGCAGCCCTCATTGTGATCAGCTCCAATGTCAGTCTGGCCGAAAACGACCCCGCGCGCCACCACGTCAGCGCGGTTCTGAAAAAACCCGTTCCACGCGGTATTCTGGTTGATCAGCTTGCCGCCCTGACTTTTTCCGCCCCGCCCGAAGCGACGCCTGCACCAGCACCTGCGCCCGCCCCGCGGAAAATGCGTATTCTCGCGGCTGAGGACAACAAGACCAACCAGTTGGTGTTCTGCAAGATGATCCAGAGCCTGGATATCGACCTTATGATCGCCAATAACGGCGAAGAAGCGCTGGAGGTGTTCAAAAGCTTCAGGCCCGACATGATTTTCATGGATATTTCGATGCCCAAGATGGACGGCAAAGAGGCCAGCCGCGCCATCCGCAAAATAGAAGAATCCGATGGCAGCCATTGCCCTATCGTGGCTTTGACCGCCCACGCGATGGATGGGGATGACAAGGGCATCCTTGCCGCTGGGCTTGACCACTATCTGACCAAACCCTTGCGTAAATCCGATATCCTCGACCAGATCAGACAGTATCACCAGCAAGACATGATGCCGCTTGAAGCAGATGTACCGGCTCAGGCGGTCGGGTAAGGGCGGATGAATACCGGCGTATCGGGCGTTGATCTGTCTTTTTGCCAGACGTAGCCGCCCGTATCGAACGCACGGATCGCTTCGGGGTCAGTAAAGCGATTTTGAACAATGAACCGTGCCATCGCACCGCGCGCCTTCTTGGCAAAAAAGCTGATGATCCTGGGTCCTTTTCCGTCGCCCTTGTCTTCCATGAATTGGGGGGTGATGACGTTTAGGTTCAGCGCCTCAAGGTCCACCGCACCAAAATATTCCTGGCTGGCACAGTTGACCAGTGCCGTGCTTCCCGTCCGGTTCGCTTGCGCGTTAAGCGATTGGGAAATGCGATCGCCCCAATACTCATAAAGCGATTTACCACGTTTCGTCTTCAATCGGCTGCCCATTTCAAGCCGATAGGGCTGAATACCATCCAAGGGCCGCAAAACACCGTAAAGCCCTGAAAGGATGCGCAAATGCTCTTGGGCAAAGCGCAGTTCTTCAGGATCTAGGCTTGACGCTTCAAGCCCTTGATATGTGTCACCGGCAAACGCAAAAGCAGCAGGGCGCTGCGCTTCTTTTGATGGTTCGGCCTGATAGCTGGCAAATCGATCGCGATTCAACCTGGCCAGATCATCGCTGAGATGCATCAGGGATTTCAGATCACCCATACTTAACTTGCGCGCATTGCTCACCAGATCAGCGGCGGCCTCCAACATCTCTGGCTTCGTCATTTCGACATCGCACGTGTTCCAGTCCAGCTTTTTTGCCGGCGAAATAACGGTAAGCATATCAATCCCTTTTCTGGCCTGAGCGATGACTTAGCCCGTCCCCCGCAGAACGTCCAGAAAGGCAGGCCCGAACCGTTCGGCCCGCTTGTCCCCCAGCAGCCTTTCAAGGGCGGTATCATCCGGATTGTGCAGTTGCGCGACCTTCGCCAGCAACGATGTCGAACAGCTTAGGGGTTTGTCCGTTCCGGCCCGCCCGCGCGCAAGTTCGGCCTGCACTTCAAGCAATCGGTCGTAAACGGTGCCGGCGGTGCGCCCCGCCAACTTGCGGCGCGTCGGGTGCATATCGGCAGATGCGCCATTGATCACATCAAGAAAGGCGCGACCGTAGCTTTCCAGCTTTTTCGCACCGACACCACCAACACGCGCCATCGCATCAAGGCTGTCTGGACGTTTCTCGGCCATTTCTATCAGCGTGCGATCATTGAAAATGATATAGGCTGGCACCTTGGCCGCCTCTGCCAACCCGCGCCGTTTTGCCTTGAGCGCAGACAGCAACAGTGCGTCTTCATCACTGACCATCGCCTTGACCGCCGGGCGGCGCAGTGCCCCCGCCGCGCGAATGCTGTCGCGGCGCAAGGAGATCTGCGCCTCGCCGCGCAAGATCGGCAGTGCCGTGTCCGTCATACGCAACGCACCATGCCGTTCGGCATCCGGACGCACCAGATCATGCCCCATCATTTGCCGAAAAACGGCCTGCCACTCGCGTTTGTCATACTCCTTGCCCACCCCATATGTCGGCAGGCTGGTGTGGCCACGTTCACGCACCCTGTCGGTCTCGTTTCCCAGCAGAATATCGATCAAATGCCCCGAGCCAAACCATTCCTCGGTGCGCAGGATCGCGGAAAGTGCCTTGCGCACGGCGGTCGTTCCGTCAAATACCTCGGCGGGTGTATCGCATAGGTCACAGCGACCGCAGACCACATCAGTCTCGCCGAAATATCCCAGCAAAGTCTTGCGCCGACAGGCCAACGCCTCGGCCAAACCCAACAAAGCGTTCAACCGGCCGTGATCCGCCCCCGCCGCTCGGGCGGCGCAAGCCCTTCGTCGATCTGGCTGCGACGCAATCGGATGTCGTCGGCTCCGAACAGGGTCAACGTTTCCGCAGGAGCGCCGTCGCGGCCAGCGCGGCCGATTTCCTGATAATAGGCTTCGATCGACTTGGGCAGATCCGCATGCGCGACCCAGCGGATGTCCGGCTTGTCGATCCCCATGCCAAAGGCCACGGTGGCCACAACAATCAGCCCGTCTTCCTGCTGAAAACGACGTTCTGCAATCCGGCGGTCTTCCGCGTCCATCCCACCATGATAATGCAGCGCTACATGGCCGTCCTCGCGCAAGGCTTTCGCCAAACCTTCAGTCTTCGCCCGCGTGCCGCAATAGACGATGCCTGATTGCCCCGTGCGCGCCGCAGCAAACTCAAGGATCTGTTTGCGCGGCGCATTCTTGGCAGAAAACGCCAGATGAATATTGGGCCGGTCAAAGCCCTGCAGAAAGGTCCGCGGGGGCACCCCATCAAAAAGCTTCTGCACAATTTCGGCCTGGGTTTCGGCATCCGCCGTTGCGGTGAATGCCGCCAATGGAACACCCAAGGCGCGACGCAATTCCCCGATCCGCAGGTAATCCGGCCGGAAATCATGCCCCCACTGGCTGACGCAATGCGCCTCGTCCACGGCAATCATCGAAACACCAACGCGCCGCAGCATTCCCGTCACCGAACCAGCGGCCAACCGCTCTGGTGCCATATAAAGCAGCTTCAGCGTGCCTGACTCCAGCCCGTCCCATACGGCATCGGTCTCTTCAGGCGTATTTCCGGACGTCAGCGCCCCGGCACCCACGCCCAGTTCCTGCAACGCGCGCACCTGGTCGCGCATAAGCGCAATCAAAGGCGAAATGACGACCGTGACCCCGTCGCGCAACAACGCCGGCATCTGGAAACAAAGGGATTTTCCGCCTCCCGTCGGCATGATGGCAAGCACGTTCTCACCAGCGCTGACCGCCTCTACGATCTCTTGCTGGCCAGGACGGAACCCCTCAAATCCAAAAACATCGCGCAGTATCCTGGTAGCACCTGACATGTGGATCCCTAATTTTATCTGCTCGTTTGCCGCAGACTCCCACACTCAGAAAGCGGGAACAATAGCCAGCTTCCCGGTCCGTTGCTTCTCTGGCTCTTCAAATATCCTCCCCGAAGGGCCGATCAGTAAAAAAGTGCAGCGTTATTGATCAGAAGGATCCGCAAAATCGCGACACTGATCAGCACCACCAGCGGGGCCAGATCAAGTCCCCCCATCTGGGGCAAAAAGCTGCGCACGCGGCTATAAACAGGTTCGAGAAGTCGATTAAGACCATACCAGACTTGCGACACCAGCGGCTGTCTGAGGTTAAGCACCTGAAAATTGATCAACCAGCTCATGATCACATGCGCAATGATGATAAACCACACGATATTGAGCAGCATCATAAGGATCTGGAAAAGAGATGTCATTCTTGTGCCTTTCGCTTCGCTTTAGCGCAATTAAGCACGGCGCCTCGAAAGAGCAAGCCTTGCGAAGATGTTGATACATATCTGCGACAAAACCGCTCTGGTGCGCCCGCAAGGATCAGGCCTGCATCGCATCCATCAAGATCGAGAAATCCAAGCTTTCAACCAGATGCATCGACCAGTCGGGAAAATACCGTGTCTCGATCTGTTTTTCGTCAAGGATCTTGAAACCGCTGTGGCGTTTGTCCTGCGCGATCACAGAAAGCAGTTTGCGCACCTCGGCTTCATCCCCCTCAAGCACCTGACAAAAGTTGCGCCCGTTGAAGCCAAGCGCCCCCGTAATTCCATGTTTTTCGTTCGAGGTACTGGATTGCGCAACCAACGTCCGAACGTCGGATCTGGAAACCGACGGAAGTGCTGTGCTGAAATACAATATTCTGATCATTCTATTTTCCGGCTTTCAAAATATTTCGCTGAGATCCTAAACCAGCGCGCAAAAATCCAGAACCGATAATTCAGAAAACTGCGGTCAGATGCAACCACCTGACGCATGACAGCGCGCAGCCTCAAAACGATCCCTTGCGCGGTGCGGCGGCCCTACTCTACCGTCACATTAGCAAGCAAGGAGCCGACATGCCCGGAATTTCATCACGCAAAAAGATCTGGGGTTGGTATTTTTTCGACTGGGCCAGTCAGCCCTACAACACCTTGTTACTTACTTTCATCTTCGGACCCTATTTTGCGCAAACAGCGACCGCCGCATTGGTTCAGAACGGGATGGATTTGACCACAGCGAAAGCGCAGGCGCAGGCCTATTGGGGGTATGGGCTGACGCTCACCGGCATCGCAATTGCTTTGCTAGCCCCAACGCTGGGGGCCATCGCCGATTCGTCGGGCAGGCGCATGCCTTGGATATGGCTCTTTTCTGCACTTTACGTGATTGGGGCAGGCGGGCTTTGGTGGACGGCCCCGCAGGATTTTTCGATTTTCTGGGCGTTGTTCTTTTTCGGCATCGGCCTGATCGGGATGGAGTTTGCGACGATCTTTACCAACTCATACCTCCCGGAACTGCACCCCGACGAAGGCGAACGCGGACGGATTTCCGGGTCGGGCTGGGCCTTTGGCTATGTGGGCGGCGTCGTTGCCTTGATCTTGATGATTGCCCTGTTTCAGGCTGGCAGCGCCGGGCGGACGATGGCAGGAATCCCGCCATTGTTCGGCCTCGACCCGGCAACCAAAGCGGACACCCGCATTGTAGGTCCGTTAACAGCGATTTGGTATGCGGTTTTCATGATCCCGTTTTTTCTTTTCATCCGCGACACACCAAACCCTGTGGCGCAGCACTATGCACTCGGCAAAGGGTTGACGGATCTAGGCCGCACGTTGCGAAATCTGCCGCGTCATCCGTCGCTTCTGGCCTATCTCGGCTCCTCCATGTTCTACCGCGATGCATTGAACGGCATGTATACATTCGGTGGTATTTATGCGCTTGGGGTTTTGAACTGGTCGATCATCGACATCGGAATCTTTGGCATATTGGCGGCTGTCTCGGGCGCGGTCTTTTGTTGGGTCGGCGGGCGTGTTGACCGTGCCATCGGTCCAAAACCTGTCATCGTCACCTGTTGCATCCTTTTGATCGCAACCGCTTGCCTGATCATATCCCTCACGCCGACATCGGTGTTGGGGCTTCGCCTTGAAGATGGCTCGGCGCTGCCCGATGTCATGTTCTATTTCGCCGGGGCCGTGATTGGCGCTGCTGGTGGTGCGTTGCAGGCGTCGTCACGCAATATGCTGACCCGCCAGGGCAACCCCGACCGCATGACAGAAGCGTTCGGTCTGTATGCGTTGTCGGGCAAGGCCACGTCATTCATCGCCCCTGCTCTGATTGCCATCACCAGTGATCTGACCGGCAACCAAAGGTTGGGCATAACACCCGTGGTAGGGCTGTTCATCTTGGGGCTGTTTCTGTTAGCATGGGTCAAACCGAACGGAGATTTCAACAAATGATCCTTTCCAGAGCTCTCGCATCCGCGATCCTTGCCCTTGCGCTGGCTGCCTGTGGCGGTGGCCCCTCAAACCCCGATCCTCAGGCCTCGAAGATCCTTCCTACCATCGGATCGTCGGGGGGGGCGCTTGGTAAAATGCAAGCCAAAAAGCTCTTCGGTGCAAAATCCGGCCCCTCCGCCCAGCAACCGGCACCCTATGGCAGCTACGCCAAGGGCTGTGTCGCAGGCGCCATGCAGCTCCCTGAGTCCGGCCCCACCTGGCAAGCGATGCGACTGTCGCGAAACCGCAACTGGGCACATCCTGAGATGGTCGATTTCATTAGAACGCTCAGCGCAAAGGCGGCAGCGCAACCCGGCTGGGAAGGGCTATATATTGGCGACATTAGCCAACCCCGCGGTGGCCCAATGCTGACCGGCCATGCCAGCCATCAAATGGGGCTGGATGCCGACGTCTGGATGCTGCCGCCAAAGTCACTCAAGCTAAGCCAGGCTGAACGCGAAAGCCTGTCTTCGATCTCGATGCGGCGCGCAAAGGGTGCCTATGTCAACAGCAGCTGGACGCGCCAACATCACGAAATCCTCAAAGCCGCGGCCTCTGATCCCCGTGTTGCCCGGATTTTTGTTTTTCCCGGTGCCAAGGTGCAGATGTGCGCCGACGAAAAAGGCGATCGTAGCTGGCTGCGGAAAATCCGGCCTTGGTACGGGCATCACTACCATTTTCACGTAAGGCTAAGTTGCCCTGAAGGCGCGCGCGGGTGCGTGAATCAGGCGCCCCCCACCCCCAGGTGACGGTTGCGCAAATGCCCGCCAGTGGCAGGCCAACATCCTGAATCCGCCGCCACCGAACCCCAACGCGCCCAAATCCAAACCAAAACGGGAGTTGATATTGGCCGATCTGCCCGCACAGTGCCAATCGGTGCTGGAAGCGAACTGAAATTGCTTCAAATCCTCTTGGCTATGGGCCTTGCCTCTACCATGCTTGTGGACGGAGGCGATTCAAACCTGATCGAAACCTCGCACTACGTCTGGCATGATCGCGCTTCGTGGTTTGGTGGCCTGTCAGGTGCAGAGGTCAGCGCGGACGGCCAATTCCTTGTGATCATCACCGACCGCGGTCGCGTGATGGAGGCGGAAATCATCCGCGAAGACGGTGTAGTGGTCGGATTGAACATCATCCATTCCGTCGCCCTGCGCGATGCGGATGGCAAGCTGTTAGCAAAACCGGACACCGACGCAGAGGGCTTGGCCATCGGGGCCGATGGCCAAGCCTTTGTCAGCTTCGAAAGCCCCCATAGGGTTGCCATGCTCGATAAGTCAAACGGCACAACACAGCCGTTGATTTCAGCCCCCGAATTTTCTGCTTTGATCGAGAACAGAGGCCTGGAGACGCTGGCAATCAGCCCCGATGGCACGCTCATGACCCTGCCAGAAGCAACCCGGACCGACTTTTTTCCGATTTATGCCTATGTAGACGACGGCTGGCAGGTCACTGCACAGATCCCAAAACGCGGGCCTTTCGTCCCCGTCGGCGCAGATTTTGACGCCAACGGCTTGCTTTATCTGTTGGAACGCACGGTCACCCCCTTGGGATTTCGCAGTCGCATAAGGCGGTTCGATCTGACGGCGCCCGAGTTGGGCGAAAAGACCCTGCTTCAGACCCTGCCAGCCCAATATGACAACCTCGAAGCGATATCGGTTTGGCAAAACAATGCAGGCGAAACCTGCCTGACCCTGATCTCGGATGACAATTTCCTGCCCATTCAAGAGACCCAAGTGCTGGAATTTGTCGTCTCGCAATAGCTTGCGCCGCTTCGGACTACACCCTATTGAGGGTGCTGTCCGCGATCCCCGCGGGCCAAGTCGCCGCACCCTTGCAAAAAACGGTAGATACATGACACGCACATACTATCCTGGCATCATCGCCATGGCCGCCATCGTTGTGGCCTCCAATATCCTCGTTCAATTTCTCTACGGTCAATGGCTCACCTGGGGCGCATTTACGTACCCCTTGGCATTTCTGGTCACGGATGTGATGAACCGCGTCTATGGCAAATCCGCCGCGCGTCGCGTTGTTCTGGTGGGTTTTGTCGTCGGGTTGATCTGCTCGCTGATCGGCACACAGATCATGGGCGAATTCGGCCCACTCGTATCGGTCCGCATCGCCATTGGGTCCGCGACCGCTTTCCTGGTCGCCCAATTGCTGGATGTTGCGATCTTTTCAGCCCTGCGGGATGGCACATGGTGGCGCGCGCCACTGGCAAGCACGCTGGTCGGCAGCACACTCGACACCGTGTTGTTTTTCTCTATCGCTTTTTCCAGCAGGCTTGCATTTATCCACCCCGCAACAGATGTTTCCTGGGCGTCGGAAATGCTGCCCTTGCTGGGTGCCGGGCCAAACGCCCCGCTTTGGGTCTCTCTCGCGATTGCGGACTGGTCTGTAAAGCTCAGCCTCGCGTTGGTGGCGTTGATACCATTCAGGATGATCACGGCCAGATTGCTCAAGACAGCCTGACACCGCGTCCCTCATCTTCTCTGGCTCTGAAATATCCCAGGGAGTTTGAGGGACAGCGTCCCTCATCAGCAGATCAGATCCAAGCGCGGCTTTGCCGCTCTATTAAGCTGTTCAGAAAAGTGTCTCAATTTTTCGGGATCACGTGCAAAAAACATTTTGATTTCAATCAATCCTGTGCCACCTTCAAGTTGAGTTCAACAAATGTAAAGGAGGTGATCCAGTGTCAAGAACGGTATTGGAGCGAGGTGTCGGAACAGCTTGGGAGGATTCCCGCTAAGGCAGCCCTTGGCGGTCGAAGAACCCCTGGTGGATCTTTGATCTAACCGATCCCACCTCCGTAAACCATTCGATTGGGCCGCTCCGTATTTGGGGCGGCCCTTTTCGATATAATTCCTTCGATATAACCCCTTTGCGCGTCAACCTTGTGTTTGATCAGCGATGGCTTCGGCATCCAGATAGCGCCATGCCGCGATCTCTTCGTCAAAGGTTCTTGCCTCGACCGGTATGATCGTCCCCATTGCCGCAATCGCCGCTTGCGCACGTTCGGGCACCCCGACCACGACATAATGTTCTACCTTTGTCAGCGACCGGAAACGCGATTTGATGCCTTCCCACGTGAAACCCGCACCGGTTTCCGCCCCATCGTAGCGGTCAAAAATCATCATCAGATCGACTGCGTCGTGGTCGTCGAAGATGCTGTTCACATATTCGGCAAGGGCTGTCATATCCTCCTGACTGACCTCTCCGGTGATGCGAAAGGAAAACAGGCTTTCGCGGTTGTTTGCGACTTCGATCACGGTGGGTAAATTCAACATATCATGGCTTTCCTGTGCAGCGGTCATTGCGAAAGGAACGCCCCTTCACCTCATTGCGTTCCAATGCGATAGTCTTCCCAAGGAGACGTCCATGCTGCGCATCACCAACACTGTCGCCATTCAAGATTGGGAAATCACAGAGACTTTCGTTCGGTCATCGGGGCCGGGTGGTCAGAACGTGAACAAGGTTTCCAGCGCCGTCGAACTGCGGTTCGAGGCCGAAACCTCGCCGTCGCTGGCCAATCCGGTCAAGACGCGGTTGCGCAGATTGGCGGGTCGGCGGTGGACAAACGAGGGTGCGCTGGTCATTCAATGTGACGAAACCCGCAGCCAGGCCCGCAATCGCGAGATTGCCCGCGACAGGCTGAAAGACCTGATCAAGACAGCCTTGACCCCGCCCAAGCGGCGCATCCCGACGCGCCCCACGCTGGGCTCAAAAAAACGCCGTCTGAAAGAAAAGAAAGTCCGGGGAGAGGTGAAAGCCCTGCGTGGCAAAATCGATCCGTCAGGCTAGGAACTGCCGTTTTCGATGGCCAATCATCGTCGCTCTGATAGCGTGCACGGGCGGGATTCCCCGCGAGGGGTTCCAACCAATGCCGATCAACCGTACAACTCTCGCGATCCTTTTTTCGCTGATCGCGCTGTTGTTGTTTGATCTGATGGGACTGATCATCAAACATCTGTCGCCCCATTATGGTGCTGCAGAATTATCGGCCTATCGCAACCTCGCCGGGTTGATCCCCGCAGCCATCGCGCTTTGGTGGTCGCCCGACTGGCACAAGAACGGGCGGAAGTTTCGGCTGCGTCAGTGGAAATTTGCGTTGCTTCGCGGGTTTGTTCTGACGTTTGCGCAGTATTTCTTTTACCTGTCCCTTGGCCTGCTCAGCTTTGCAACCGCGTCGACAATCACCTATGCCAACGCGCCGATCATGGTCGCTTTGGCTGTGCCTTTGCTGGGCGAGAAGGTCGGCATTCCGCGGTGGAGCGCGGTTTTGATGGGGTTTGTCGGCGTGATTCTAGTGGTGGGTCCGGGCAGGGATACGTTTGAACCGGCCGCGCTTTTGCCGCTGGCCGCCGCCGCGTGCTATGCGCTGACCAGTGTGACCGCGAGGATGATGGATGACGATGTGCCCAGCGCGCTGATCAATCTCTATTCCTCGGGCGTGGCGGCGATAGGATCGCTTGTTCTCGCCATTTGCACCGTGGGGTTCAGCCCCCTGCATCACAACACCGATCTATTGTGGATCCTGGCGATGGGCGGCTTTGGCGGCACGGCCGTGTTGTTCCTGATCGTGTCCTACCGCATGACAGAGCAAAGCAACCTCGCGCCTTTCAGCTATTTCGGCATCCCGTTCGCGTTTATTCTAGGCTGGGTGTTCTACGGCGAAGCGCCATGGACCGAACTATTTCCCGGCGCGTTGCTGATCATTGCCGGCGGGTTGATTATCGTTTGGCGGGAACGCAAACAGCGCGGAATCGACCTGAAAGAAGCGGCCTAGACAATCACCTTTTGCGCCGCCTGCGCGCCGACGCCAAACACGCGCTTATAGCGTTCGATTTCAGCCTTTGGCCCCATCGCCTTGTTCGGATTATCGGAAAGTTTGACGGTCGGTTTCCCGTTCGCCTTGATGGCCTTGCACACCAAACTGAATGGGGCCAGCGCATCATCCGAAACAAGTCCGCGGAAATCATTGGTCAGCAGGGTCCCCCAGCCAAAAGATGTGTTCACCTTGCCCGCGAACTGCGCGTGCAGCCTTGCGATATCTTTCACATCCAGCCCATCGCTGAAAATCACCCGCTTGGTTCTTGGGTCTTCACCACGCGACGTCCACCAGTCAATGGCGATCTGCGTTGCGGCTGCCGGATCGCCGCTATCGACACGGATCCCCGTCCAGCCCGCAAGCCAATCCGGCGCATTGTCCAAAAACCCCTTGGTGCCATAGGTGTCGGGCAGAATGATCCTGAGGTTGCCGTCGTGTTCTTCGTGCCAGTCTTGCAGGACATCATAGGGAGCGCGTGCCAATGCAGCGTCATCCTTGGCGAGGGCGGCGTAGACCATTGGCAATTCATGCGCGTTCGTGCCAATGGCTTCGACTTCACGGTCCATCGCGATCTTGCAATTCGAGGTGCCCGTAAAGGCGTGGCCCAGACCTTCCTGCATGGCCTGCACGCACCAGTCCTGCCACAGAAAGGAATGCCGGCGCCGCGTTCCAAAATCAGCGATGGAAAGATCGGGGATTTCACGCAAAACCTCGATCTTTTCCCAGACACGGGTCATCGCGCGCGCGTAAAGCACCTGCAGCTCAAACCGGCCCATCCGGTCCAGCACGGCCCGCCCCCGAAGTTCCATCAATACCGCAAGCGCCGGGATTTCCCACAGCATCACTTCGGGCCAGGATCCTTCAAAGGTCAGCTCATATTGGTCGCCCTTGCGTTCCAGATGGTAGGGCGGGAGGCGCAAGTTCTCGAACCACTCCATGAAATCGGGGCGGAACATCTGACGTTTGCCGTAGAAGGTGTTCCCACGCAGCCACGTGCTTTCGCCACGGCTTAGGCCGAGCGATCGGATGTGATCCAGTTGCTCGCGCAATTCGCCCTCGTCGATCAGATCCGCAAGCGGAATATGCTTTGATCGGTTGATCAGGCTGAACGTAACTTGGGTTTCCGGCTTATTGCGAAACACCGATTGGCACATCAGCAGTTTATAGAAATCGGTGTCGATCAACGACCGTACAATCGGGTCGATCTTCCACTTGTGATTCCAGACGCGGGTGGCGATGTCTACCATCAGGGGGCGCTCCGATTATACTGCCCGACGCTTAAAGCAAAGCCGCACCTTGCTGGCAAGCAAGAGCGCGCGTCAGCCAAGTGCGACACCTGCGTCCTGCATGCCCTTGAGGGCTGCGTCCAACGATCCGTCCAGATCAATTGCGCGACACAGATCGCGGCGGACAGTGACATTGAACCCCAGACTGGCGGCATCCACTGCCGAATAGTTCACGCAGAAATCCAAGGCGAGCCCGACCATCGTCAAATCCGTGATTCCCCGCGTGCGCAAGTACCCTTCAAGCCCCGTCGGCGTCTTGTGGTCATTTTCGAAGAACGCGGAATAGCTGTCGATGGACGGATTATACCCTTTGCGGATCATCAAATCAGCGCGATCCAGTTGCAGATCGGCATGGAACTTTGCCCCCATGCTGCCTTGAATGCAGTGGTCGGGCCACAGCACCTGCGCCCCATACGGCATCTTGACCCGATCGTATGGGGCCTTGTCAGTATAGGCTGATGCGAACGAGGAATGGCCCGCGGGATGCCAATCCTGCGTCAGTATCACCGCACCGGCCTCGGTCATCAGCGCATTGATGCCAGCCACAATCTGATCGCCTTGCGGCACGGCCAGCGCACCACCGGGGCAGAAGTCGTTTTGTACGTCGATTACGATCAGGGCTTTTGTCATCATGGTCTCCGATTGGACGCGTTTATGCATATTCGCAGAGAACCGCCCGAACCGAAAGCACCCCCCTTGCCTGAAACGCCGCATCGGCGTATCTGGTCGCGCATGTATATCATCGCAGCCCTCTATCACTTTACCCGCTTCAGCGATCCCGACGCCCTGCGCGCGCCGCTCAAGGCATTGTGCGAGGCACAAAGCGTCAAAGGCACGCTTCTTATCGCCACTGAAGGGATCAACGGCACTATCGCCGGTCCGAGAGCGGGCATTGATATGGTTCTCGCTCACGTGCGCGGCCTGCCCGGCTGTTCGGATCTTGAGTGGAAGGAAAGCACGGCCGTCAAGCCGCCATTCGGCAAAATGAAGGTCCGCCTCAAGCGCGAGATCGTGACGATGGGGCAACCGGATGTCGACCCCCTGGCCCGCGTGGGCCACTATGTCGAGGCGTCAGAGTGGAATGATCTGATCGGGCGCGACGACGTGGCCGTGATTGACACCCGCAACGACTATGAAGTCGCCATCGGGACGTTCGAGGGCGCAATAGATCCGCAAACCCAAAGTTTCGGTGAATTTCCCGCCTGGTGGGAGGCCAACAAACACCGCTTTCACAACAAGAAGATCGCGATGTTCTGCACTGGTGGCATCCGCTGCGAGAAATCGACCAACTATCTGATAGGCCAAGGCATCAAGGATGTGTTCCACCTTAAGGGTGGTATCCTGAAATATCTGGAAAATGTGCCTCAGGCAGACAGCAGCTGGCAGGGCGACTGCTTTGTCTTCGACAATCGCGTCAGCGTCGGTCACGGATTGAAAGAGGGCCCGCATATGTTGTGCCACGGGTGCCGCAGGCCCATTCTGCCCGCGGATACATCGCGCGACGGCTATGAGCCAGGTGTGAGCTGTCATCAATGTGTTGACCAGACGTCAGAGGCTGACAAGGCCCGCTTTCGCGAACGGCAGCGGCAGATTGTGCTTGCGCGTGACCGTGGCGAGAACCATCTGGCCTAAGATACGCCCGTCAAATAGCGCCAATTGAAACTGTTAATCCAACAGTAACGCCTGCCCCACTACACCTGTGATTGGGTGAATAAAGGTGGTGAGAATGGCGGCGCACGCAAATGCGGCACCAGTTATCATCAAACGTAAGAAAATTATCAAAGGCGGCGCGCACCATGGGGGTGCCTGGAAAGTCGCCTACGCGGATTTTGTAACCGCGATGATGGCATTTTTTATGTTGATGTGGCTGCTGAACGCGACAACAGAACAACAACGCAAGGGGCTTGCCGATTATTTCGCTCCGACGATTCCGATTATGCGGGTCTCGGGTGGTGGCGATGACATCTTTGGCGGCGACAGTATCTTTTCGGAAATGGTGCTGCCCAAGAACGGGACAGGAGCCACGGCACCTGACAAGCCCAGCAATGGCGAGAAAACGGGTGACATCGGAGCAGGCACAAACGGGGCCGACCCCGAAGGCATGAGCGAGCTGTTCAAGGTGATAGATGACAAGCTTTTGGGGCGCGGCGGTGAATCCGCGGTCATGGACAACCTCAAACAGCATGTCATAACGCGCCTCACCGAGGAAGGGATGGTCATCGAACTCTTTGATTTGGATGGCATTCCACTGTTCGCCAGCCAGACCGGCAAACCTACGCCGTTGCTTGAAGATCTTCTGAAGGTCATTGTCGATGCAACGAAGGTTGTCACCAACAAGATCGCCGTATCAGGCCATGTGCGCGCCAATCCTATCGTGGCGGTGAACAATCCAGTATGGGATTTGTCCACGCAGCGCGCCACCGAAGTTCGCATTTTGTTGGAGCAACTCGGCGTTTATGCGGATCGGATCGAAAAAGTAACAGGCTATGCCGATCGAAAACCCGCCATCGACGACACAATGGCTGTGCGCAACAACCGATTGGAGATCACCCTTTTGAGATAGCACAATCATGTCCAACTAGCGCGGATTTTATCTGTTAGCCGGGTATTAAGGTTAGTCGGCCTATCTGTTGACCCAACATCGGTTGGAACAGCTGAAAGGCACGCGCATGACAATTTCATCTTCGCTCAACGCAGGGGTTGCAGGCTTGCAAGCCAATGCAACACGACTGGCAAGCGTATCGGACAACATCGCGAACTCGTCAACGTACGGATATAAAAGGGTCGTTACCGATTTCAATTCCATGGTCCTGTCCGAAAGTGAGACCAGCTATACCGCCGGCGGTGTACGGGCATCGACACAACGATTGATCGGTGAAGATGGCGCATTGGTCAGCACGACCAATTCCACCGATCTGGCTGTGCGCGGACGCGGTTTCCTGCCCGTGACCTCGCGGACGTCATTTTTGGCCGATTCGATGAACCCCGAAATGCTGCTGACGACAACCGGGTCTTTCAGGCTTGATTCAGATGGCATGCTGACCACGGAAACAGGGATGTTGCTGATGGGGTGGCCAGCCAATCCAGATGGTGCTGTGCCAAACTACCCCAGAGATACCGCAGATGGTTTACGTCCCATTCAGTTCTCTCTTAACCTAAGCGGGGATCCGACCACCAAAATCGATATGAGCCTTAATCTGCCCGCTACAGCTACCATGGCGGGGGCAGACGGGGAACCTCAGATTCTGTCGATCGAATATTTTGACAATCTGGGCACATCCAAAAATATAACGATGGAATTCTCCCCAACCGTACCCGCGACCGGCGCATCAAATGAATGGACGGTCGTTCTGAAGGATTCGGCACAGGATGACGCCACAATCGGCGAGTATGTCATTGAATTTGACGATAGCCGGAATTCCGGTGGCACAATTTCGTCCGTGACCACCATTTCCGGCGGATCTTACGACCCACTTAGTGGCAATCTGATCACCAACGCAGCAAGCGGTCCGATCGAATTCAACATCGGCGGAGTAGGCAGCTCGTTTGGCCTTTCCCAGCTCTCTGACAGTTTCGCGCCTATCGCTCTTACAAAAGATGGCTCTCCGATCGGGAACATGTCTTCGGTTGAAGTCGATGCAAACGGGTATGTCAACGCCATCTACAACAATGGCCTGCGCAACACGATCTACCAAATTCCACTGGTTGATTTGCCCAACGCAGATGGTCTCATTTCAATGGATTCACAAACCTATCGGACATCACAGAAAAGTGGGTCCTATTTCCTCTGGGATGCGGGGGATGGCCCGACCGGCGATATCAAAAGCTATTCCCGCGAGGAATCCACAACGGATGTCGCAACGGAATTGACCACGATGATCCGAACACAACGGGCTTATTCATCGAATGCAAAGGTGATCCAGACAGTCGATGAGATGCTGCAAGAAACCACAAACATCAAAAGATAACGTCGACGGATCCCCTTATTAGTTTGGTTAAGAGTAGAGGCAAAGATGAGCATTTCAGGAGCATTATCAAACGCAATGCAAGGACTGCGCGCCGCGGGGCGCGGGTCCGAAGTTATTGCGGCCAACCTTTCGAACGTGCTGACGCCAGGCTATGGCGTGCGCGAACTCTCTCTTTCGTCCGATGCCAGCTCTACCTATGGTGGCGTTCAGATCAATGGCGTCACACGCTTGGTCAACGAAGGCGTGGTCCAAGACAAAAGGCTTGCGGACGCAGCTTTTGCAAACGCGTCCGCCACAGCTGATTTTTACGGCCGGATAGAGAGTTCTACTTGGCACACCTGATGATCCCGCTTCACTTGTCAGCACAAATCGCCGAGCTTGAGAAAAATCTGATAACCGCAGCCAGCAGACCCGATGCGCCAGACAGACTTTCACTGGTCGTCACATCGGCCAAGACCCTCGCAAACAGCTTTGTTGCGGCGTCCGATGGACTGCAAAAGGCGCGAAGCGCCGCCGACAATGCGATTGGTTTGCAAGTCGACACGCTCAATACCGCGCTAAAGCAAGTGCAGGATCTGAATAAACAAATTGCAAACTCACAGGTCCACGGCAAATACACCTCGGCAATGCTGGATCAGCGACAAATGGTAGTGGACCAAATCGCCGCCCTTGTTCCCGTCCGTTCTGTCGCCAGAGACAACGGTCAGATCGCGTTGATCTCGACGGGCGGTGCGGTGCTTTTGGATGGCTCTGCTGTGGAAATCGGCTTCCAGAGGAAAAATATTGTCACTCCGTATCTGAACATAGAAAATTCAACGCTGTCTGGTCTGACACTTAACGGAAACGACATCAGAACGGGGTCCGGCAATGGCGCATTGGCTGGCGGTTCCATCGCTGCCCAATTTGAGATTCGTGACGAGATCGCTGTAGAGGCGCAGACCCAAATTGATGCCCTTGCCCGAAATCTTGTCGAGCGCTTTCAAAGCCCTTCGGTTGACCCCAGCCTAAGCCCTGGAGATGCCGGAATTTTTACAGACGAAGGTTCGGCGTTTGCTTCGGCAAACGAAGTCGGGCTGGCGCAGCGCATCAAGGTAAACGCAGCGATCGATGCGAAACAAGGTGGCGCAGCATGGCGTATAAGAGACGGCATCGGAACACTAAACCCTGGCGATGTAAGCGATGCAACGCTGCTTAATCGACTGATATCAAGACTGACAGACGGGCATGTTACATCTAGCGGGCTTTTTAGTGGCGGAGCATATTCGGCAATCGATCTAACCTCCACCCTCGCAGCCCACTACGGTACAGAGCGTTTGAACGCCGAACAAACCTTAAGCTTCCGCGCGACTCAGAAAACAGAACTGACTGATAGATTGCTGAGCGAGGGCGTTGACAGCGATCAGGAGCTTCAAAAGCTCATGTTGGTTGAACAAGCGTATTCCGCCAACGCACGTATCATTCAGGCAGTCGATGATATGATGCAGACACTATTAGGATTATAATCAATGAGCGCGACATCAATCGGTGACCTTGCACAATCGTTTATGCTGCGCCATCGCAACACGGCGCTTAAGCAAGATATGATGCGTCTGACGGAAGAACTTTCTACTGGGAAAGTCGCCGATATACGCAGTGTACTTGCTGGGAACTACAGCTATCTAACTGATCTTGAAAGAAAAATGACTGCCTTACAAGGGTATCAGGTCGCCACTTCGGAGGCTACGGTGTTTGGGCAAACCGTGCAGCTGGCGCTTGGCAGGTATCAAGAGACCGGTGAAAAGCTCGCCAATAGCCTGATCGCCAGTTCTGGATCTGCCGTTGGCTCCCAAGCCACCGATACAGCGACCGAAGCCAGGACCACGGTCGCTATATTGATAAGCACGCTGAACACCAAAGCCGCAGGGCGTAGCATCTTTGGCGGAACGGCAACGGATCGCCCTGCGACAGCGTCAGCTGATGCGCTTTTGACGGCACTCAAATCCGCATTGGCCGGGGCCGCAACCCCCAATGACATGCGACAAGCGGCTGAAGATTGGTTTAATGATCCAAGCGGTTTCGATTCCACAATCTATCAAGGGGGTTCAGGCCCGTTAAACCCGATCCGTCTCTCAGACACCGAAGCCGTTTCATTTGACATGCGGGCTGTCGAGCCGGGCCTTAAAGACATGTTACGATTTGCGAGCCTTGCAGCGCTTGCAGATGATCCTGCTTTTGGTTTGGACGCACAGCAAAAGGCGTCCGTCTTTGCAGAGGCCGGAACGTCGCTTCTTGGGGCACGAGATGGTATCATCTCACTCAGGGCCAGGACGGGATTTGTCGAAGGACAGATCGACAACGTTGCCACACGAAATGCCGTGGAAAGAACCAGCGCCGAGTATGAAAAAGGGGCCTTGCTGCAGGTAGATCCCTATGATGCGGCAACGAAACTTGAGGAGGTGCAGTTTCAGCTTCAGAGCCTCTATTCTGTAACCGTAAGGATGTCGCAACTGTCTTTGGTGAACTTCCTGTGATCCTCCGGTGGCTTTTTTCCTGCGTCTTGGTTCTCTGGACACTACCGGCAGTCGCAAACCCTGTCCGGATCAAGGATCTGGTGAATTTTGATGGTGTGCGTGAGAACGATTTGGTTGGGTATGGCCTTGTCGTTGGGCTGAATGGGTCAGGGGATGGGCTTCGCAATGCGCCATTCACCGAAGACATCATGACAAATATCCTCGAACGCCTCGGCGTGAATGTAACAGGCGAACAGTTTCGCCCCAAGAACGTGGCGGCAGTCCTTGTCACGGCAACATTGCCCGCCTTCGCGCGCGCCGGAAGCCAGATTGATGTTACGGTTTCAGCCATCGGGGACGCAAAAAGTTTGATGGGAGGCACCCTCGTGATGACTTCCGCTCAACGCGGCAGATGGTGAAATCTACGCCGTTTCTCAAGGAACGATCATCGCAGGAGGAGCTGTTGCCGGCGGCGATGCTGGGGCCGTTACACAAGGCGTGCCGACATCTGGTGTCATTCCATCGGGAGCTCGCGTTGAACGGGAAATTGACTTTCAGCTATCAAGTCTCACGAACTTACGCCTAGCATTGAGAGAGGCCGACTTCACGACCGCCGGCAGAATCGAACGCGCCGTAAATCAGGTTTTTGGACAGCGCGTCGCCACAATGCTGGATAGTGGAACCGTGCAGCTGGACGTAGAAAAAACAGGGATGAAATCGGTTGCGCACGCCTTGGGCAAGATCGAAAACATTGAGGTTGAGCCGGAACGCAAAGCCCGCGTGGTGGTGGATCAGCGATCGGGCACTATCGTCATGGGGGAAGATGTTCGCATCTCCCGCGTCGCAGTTTCACAAGGTAATTTGACACTGCGGATTCAGGAGGATCCGGTAGTTGTGCAACCCAATCCTTTCGCGCAGGGTCAGACAATGGTCGTACCGCGAACCCGTGCCTCCATTCAGGAAGAACCTGGGATCGGCTTGGCCGAAGTGCCCAATGGTGCGTCACTTTCTGAAGTTATTAGTGGCCTGAATGCTTTGGGCGTATCGCCCCGTGACATGATCGACATCCTGAAAAGTATCAAGGCGGCTGGAGCCTTGCACGCCGAATTCATGGTGCGCTAAAGCAACCTGATTTGCCGCAATAGCAAAGCAGTTGGCCCAGGCCAGATACCATAGCGATAAGCGACGATACCGGAACCAATGGCACCAAATGAAATATGAAATAGCGCAAAGCATTTTGCCAAATGCTCCTCTGAGGAGATCTCAAAAACCACGGCAAAACAGATCATGCCGACTGCCATCAACAAATGGCAATTGGCAACAAAGACGCCTCTTCCCTCTGCGCCTAAAATGCTTTCAAAACACCCAAAAATAGCTTTGACGGAAGACCCCAAAAGCAACCAGGCAAAAATACCTAGAAAAGCATCCTTCTCAACGGAGAAAAATGCATTGGCCAGCAGTTTTCCAAATGCGAGAGCAAAGATAGCAATGCCCCCCCCAACTAAGAAAAGACCCAGATTAAGCCGCGCTGAGTACGCACGACTTCGATCCTTGGATCGAAATTTTTGCTTGCCAAGTTGCAGATCAACTGCATTCTTTTGAAGAAAGCTCAGCGAAAGCGGCAAAAGAAGCAACGAGCCCCGTGTAGCGAGATAGACTGTGAAATGTTCACTCTCCAAAAAGAATGCGAAAATTACTATATCTGTGCTGCTGCTTACTAGGCGGGCGAGCAGGGAAGGGTGAAAGTGAAAAAAACAGGAAGTTTTTCTAGAAACGACCAGACCAAGAACTACCAAACCCCGACTGAAACAAGAAATGGCGAAAATCAGCCCAAGCGTGACCAACAAGCTGAGAACCGCAAATAGACCATTCATCTCATGAAATTGCGAGAATGTGAGAGCAACAAGCGGAAAAATCAAAAATCTATAGCGAAACATACCATTGAATGGAACTGATCCCTGCGATCTCGCGAAAATCTTTGAGACCACAAGACAACCGGCTAAAGTTGCTGAGCTTAGTATTGTAAACTCACAGTCCTGAAAGACTGGAACAAGGCTGGCTCGGCCTAGATAGACAAAAATTCCCAATGAAAGAATAATTGCGAGCATGGTCAACGCGTTATTTTTGAACTGGAAACTGGTTGATATGCGATCAGGGACTTTTCGGAAACATGTTGCATAGTAGGCCGCGATGAGGCTTGAAAGCATTTCGGTCGCAGTCAAAATCAAAAAAATTATGATTACTGTCTTGGGGCCTGATTCCATTAAAAGAAAAACTGCAAACAGCATAAACCCAATGCCGTTCAAGCATAATGGAACCCAGCTTAAATCGTTCTCGACGATACTTTAATGCCACGCTATTCACGACGGAAAAGCCCGATACCCTTGTGCGCCACACGACACTCCCATTCACCCAGCGGTCTGGATAGACCTGATCTGGTGAGATGTAGCTTGGTGCCATGAACCACATGCTAATCACTGCATGAAAAATAGTCGGCAATTCAGGTTTCTTTTAAGCTAATGCTCAGAAATAGCTTCGTACCAAGCTCCCTGCCACCAAGCTCCAACCATCTGCAACAACAAAGAAAGCAAGCTTGAAGGGTAAGGAAACTACGGCCGGCGGCACCATCATCATGCCCATGGACATCAATATGGCTGCAACGACGAGATCGATTATCAGGAAAGGTAAATAGATCAAAAACCCAATCTGAAAAGCACGCGTGATTTCTGAAAGCATGAAACTGGGCACAAGCACCGAAAGTGGTGCATCTTGGCCAAGCTTTGCGCCTGCAGTGTCGGGCCTCAAATCAGCCATCGCGCTGAATGTATCAGCGTCCATCCTTGCTGCCATGAACTGACGAAACGGGGCAATCGTTTGAGTGAATGCCGTTTCAACATCAATTTGTTCGTTCGTCAGCGGCTCTATCCCGTTGGTCCATGCCGCCGAAAAGACAGGTTCCATGATAAAGTAGGTCAAAAAAAGGGCCAAACTTACGATAAGCATATTCGGCGGAGATTGCTGAAGCCCAATTGCTTGCCGCAAGATTGAAAGCACCGTGATAAGAAATGGAAAGCAAGTGACCATAACCGCTATACCGGGTGCAAGGCTGAGAACCGTTATAAGCACAAAGAGCTGAATTGTGCGCGCCGACAACGATCCTTGGTCTCCGAACGCTATCGAAACATCTTGAGCCATACCAACATGTGGCAAGGCGAACAGGGATAACATCGTTAAAAAGCTTAGCACGAGCCATTGGCGAGTCATAAGATTGATTGCATATCAACGACCTCAATCAGCCTGACTACCAACTGGTCCGACGCTCCGCCCTCTTGCTCTTCCAGCACGCCACGGGCGATCAGCCGATCACCAACATAAAGCTCGACTGGGTCATCAACGCGTCGGTCTAGCGTCAGTACCGCATTTTCGCCCAAGGCCACTAAATCTCTTACGAGTGGACGGGCTTTGCCAACACATACCGAAATTTCAATGGGGACAGAAGTAAACGGATTTGTGACATCGATTGCAGCGTGATTTGACGAGATTGAGTCACCCATTCTTTTCAACCTCAAATGTTTGATTGAAAAAACTGCTGAAGGAATCAGATATACCGTTGCGTAAAGCGTCCATATCGACACATCTTTCCGTATTGTTAACCTTGAGATAAAATTGACCGTCACCAACGTTTGCTTCGGACCTGACTGAGAACGGCAAGTCATTCTGCGCATGCAAAAGAGAATTGATCATTTCGACATTCTTCTCTGACACGACAAACTCGATTGCATTTTCTGTGGATTTTTCAATGAGATCTTGAATTTGTTCGATCAAATAGGCCTTGAGTGACGCGCCAATAACGCCTGGGATAAGGGTCGTCATCGTTGCGTCAATTACTGGTTTGATTGCGAGCAAAATCTTGCTGCGTGCTTCATGATAGGTGAAAGACATATCTTGCAGTGTCTGGGAGAAATCTGCCGAAATCCTTCTCTGCTCTGATTCAAGGGCGTCGGATGCGTCCTGCCATCCGGCTTGATACCCCTTTTCAAAAGCTTCCAGGTTTGCTTCGGCAGTTGCGTCAGACGATCCGATTTCGGTCGGGGATACATCTCCGCTGGCCTCGTGAAGCTCATGGTATCTATGGGCGAGAGACATCAGGCATTCTCCTCTTTTTCTTCAAGCCAACCGCGCAAGATTTCAATTGTCTCTTCCTGCTTGTCGCCAATCATGCTGCGAAGACGCTCAACCTGGCTGTCTTGAGAGTTCTCCGAAAGCCGACCCACGGCTGGCGGGCTCACTTCGCTCTCTAAAAGAGTGCCTTTTTCGGAATCCGGAAACTGAAAGGAATCATCGGCTTCAACATTTTCCACACGGCCATTTGAAATCTGTGCTTGCGCAGCACCGCTCCGGTCTTGCGATATTGCCGCCAACCCGCGCTGTGGGTCAGGTACAGGCGCTCGCGCAAAAAGAGGCCGGATAACGAACAAGCCCAGAATTATGGTAACCAACCCTAAAACGGCCATCTGAATAATTGACACCAGATCAATATTAAAGCGGTTCACGAGCGATGTTTCAGCTTGCGTACCAAGTGGTGGGATGGATTGGAGTTCCATCGACTTGATCGTGATAATGTCACCTCGGTCCGCACTAAAACCAACTGCGGATGATACCAGCTCCCGCAGGGAATCAAGTTCGGCCTGGTCCCGTGGTTGGCGTATCTGCGCGCCAGTTGCATCGGTAGTGGTGGCCTGGTTCACCAACACAGCGACCGTTATTCTTTTTACAGCACCCGGTACTCTGAGGATTTCGCGTTCAGTCTGAGATATCTCATAGTTAATCCGCTCACGCGTTTCGGTGTTCGAAGAGGAAGCATCCCCGTTCCCATTGGTACCGGTATTACTTGGCAGATTGCTCGCGACCGTCACATTTCCGTTGCCATTATCCGAAGATTTTGTATCGCTTTCTTCGGTATCGGTACTGATTGCGACACGCCCCTCAGGATCATATCGCCGCTCGCGTACGGTCTCGCTCTCCGTTTCAGTGTCTACGCTCACTTCGACGATTGCATTGCCGGGCCCAACTCGCGCTTCGAGAATCCGCTCGACCTTTTCACGCAGAGCGTTTGCCTTGCCATCGCCTTGGGAGGCGGGAATCACCTCATCCCCTAGACTGATCAAACTGCCATTAGCGTCGATAACCGCAACGTCATCAGGAGAGAGTCCGGCAACGGCGGAGGAAACAAGAAACCTCACCGCCTTGGCCTGTTCTACCGAAATTTGCCCCCCGCTTGGAGTGAGCGAAACAGATGCTTTCGGAACGACACCCCTTTGAAAAGGGTTCGACCCGGTTCCGGCGATATGGACTCGCGCCATTGCAATTCTGGGGCTCGCCACAATGGTGCGGGCAAGCTCACCTTCTTTGGCGCGCCAATAGGCCGCATCGAACATCTGAGAGGTTGTCCCAAAGCCCGTCAAGCTATCCAAAAGTTCATAACCGCGATTGCCATTTGCTGGTAGACCTTCGCTTGCCAGTGTCAGCCGAAGCTCATCTCTCATGTTGGAATCAACAAGAATTGACCCACCACGCACCTCGTATGCGACCCCCCGTTGCTCAAGGGATCTTACAATATCACCCGCAGGGCCACTTTCCAGACCCGCATATAGAAGGATCATGTTGGGAGACGATGCCATCTTTGCCATCGTCAGAACGCCAAAGAACATAGCCACTGTAGCCAAGATAATTGTCACTTGCTTGCGAAGCGCGAACCCAGTCCAAATGTTCAGAAATTGCTGCACAATTGCCTCCACTCCACCAGACATTCTGCCCGGCGGTTAAAACACAAATGACCCAAGTGGCTTAACAATCGGTTAGTGCAATTCCGGTTATATCAACTTCATCAAATTGGATGGAGAACCATGACAGACACCCAGGCAGACAGTTCAGATCTCCCACCGAAGAAATCGAGGCTCCCTCTATTTCTAAGTCTCTTTCTGGCCATCTTAGGTGCCGCAGGGGGCTTTTATCTAAGTTGGAGCGGCATGATCTTCGGTCACGAATCACATACGGCAGAAGTGGCTCAGGAAGTGGCGGATCCGTTGGCCGATGTTGTCTATATTGCCATGGACCCGCTGATTATCTCCCTTCAGAAGCCTTCCCAATCCGCACACCTGACATTTCGCGCTCAATTGGAAGTCCCGTCGCAATACAAGGAAGACGTGGAAAAATTGCTCCCTCGGGTGACCGATGTGTTGAACGGATATCTCAGGGCAATTGAGATTCAGGATCTGGAAAGTTCATCCATTCTAGTAAGGCTGCGCTCCCAAATGTTGCATAGAATCGCTTTGGTGGTCGGGCCGGAACGGGTGAATGACCTTCTTATTATGGAGTTTGTTTTCACGTGAGGATCTACGAATGGCACTGATTTCCGACATATTGCTTCTGGCCGGAGCCACCGGGGCAGCCATCTATTGCTATGTGTTGTCACAGCGATTGAAGCGCTTCAACGATCTGGAAAAGGGTGTGGGCGGCGCAGTTGCTGTCTTGTCGTCACGCGTCGACGAATTGACCAAAACGCTGACCTTGGCACAGGAAACAGCCGCCAATTCGGCGGCCAGCTTATCGGCGCTTACCGCTCACGCCGAAGAAAGCTCTAGGCGCATCGAGCTACAGATCGCTTCTCTTCACGATCTTCCGAATGTCGTTTCCAGCCCTCCCCAGACATCCGAAAAGGCCAAGATGCCTGAACAGAAACTCGCGCCAGCTGAACCAATGTTTGTTCGGCACCACAGACAGAAGGAAATGGGATGAAAGCCCTGTCAAAAAAAAAGCCCACGAAACCGGGTGTGCTTTTGGTGGTCATTTGTTTGTTCATGGGATCTGCTGTCGTGCGCGCGATCATCGGCGCAGACGAGGCTATCGCACAAGCAACTGAGCCAAAAGTCGACTTGAAAGGTGCAATCAATTCTCGCGCACCAGAAAATGAAACGCCCTCGGACGAGCGCGCTCGTTTGGCCAACTTGCTAGCAATCTTGCAAGAAAAGCAAGAAAGTCTCGATGCGAAAGAATCGGAGCAGAACGACAGAGAACTGGCTCTCAACACAGCTGAAAGCGAGATGGCTGACCGACTGAGAGAGTTGCAGAAATCGGAAGAAGAGCTACGCCGCACTACGGTTCTTGCGAATGGGGCCGCAGAGACTGATCTTTCGCGGCTTACCTCCGTCTACGAAAACATGAAGCCAAAAGATGCCGCAACGCTCTTCGAAGCGATGGAACCTGATTTCGCCGCTGGCTTTCTGGGCCGGATGCGTGCTGACGCAGCAGCCAAGATAATGGCAGGTCTCTCACCGGAATTTGCATATATGATCAGTGTTATTGTCGCAGGACGAAACGCGAACGCGCCAAAAAATTAGGCCATTTGAAAGATAGTGCCCAATTCTGAAATACGCACTTCCAACAATAGAATGTAGGATATTTATGATTGGTATAGTCGGAATCGCAACAATTTTCGTAATGGTTTTCGGGGGATACCTTGCGGCAGGTGGCAAGATGGGTATCATCCTAAAATCTCTTCCATTCGAATTCACAATGATTGGAGGGGCGGCTATTGGTGCATTTCTAATCAGTAACGACGTCCCCGCGATTAAGCATACGTTGAAGGATGTCGGAAAGGTCTTCAAAGGTCCAAGGTGGAAACATCAAGACTACAAAGATCTTCTTTGCCTTCTTTTTGAGCTGGTCAGACTTGCTCGGCAAAACCCCGTGGAGGTTGAGGCGCATATTGAAGCGCCCGAGGAATCAAAAATATTCGGCAAATACCCCAATATTCTAGCGGATTCAGAAGCGATCGCCTTGATCTGCGATACCCTGAGGTCAGCTTCGATGAACTATGACGATCCACACCAGGTCGAAGAAGTGTTGGAAAAGCGCATGGAGGCTAATTTTGAGCACTCTATGCACTCCAGCCATGCACTGCAGATTATCGCAGACGGCCTTCCGGCCCTTGGGATTGTGGCAGCCGTGCTTGGTGTCATTAAAACGATGGCATCCATTGATCAACCGCCTGAAATTCTGGGTAAGTTGATTGGGGGTGCACTCGTCGGTACGTTTTTAGGTGTATTTTTAGCGTATGGTCTTATCGGTCCTTTTGCCGCAAAGGTGGCGGATGTCACCAAAGAGGACAGCCATTTTTACAATCTGATAAAAGAAGTATTGGTCGCTAATCTTTACAATCACGCAACAAATATCTGCATCGAAGTCGGACGTCAGAATACGCCGTCACACTGTCGACCGACATTCTCCGATCTTGAAGAAGCAATTAAATCTTTAAAGCAAGATTCAGCCTGATGCGGATTTGTGCACTCGTTATACAATTGCTAGTCTTGCTTCCAGCACACGTATTTGCTGCTCCGATACTTGTTCAGACTGGTGAGCACGAAGGGTTTACGCGCCTCGTGATCAGCACGGAAGTTGGTGCCGAATGGACCACATTGCGAGATGGGGATTACATCAACGTAGCTATTGCCGGTGCAACTGATGGATTCAATCTAACCGAAATTTTTATGGCCTTATTATTCGCTGCAGATCGGTAAGGATGCTACAGCCACTATCTATGACGGTTCTCAGGTAAGCATTCGGTATTTCGGATTTGTAAGTTACTCGTATAATCTGTATGGTGGCGCGGGAGTAAGATTTTTTATAAAGACTAACGGTAACCAGTAAACGAATAAATTATTAAACTTTTTCTTATGCAAAATAAAGTGACAAGAATGATGATGGCGCCCGATGCTGATCCCTGGGGAAACGGCAAGTTCATGGATATTGAAGAAGCAAGCAACGGAAAGATAAAAGATTTGGCGATGGACTGCAAAGTTGAAGAGCCAAAGTTTGAAAACGGCGAAGCGGTAGAAGTGCGCTGGAGTGTTACCGATGATTGGACGCCCAGGCAAGTTCATAGGCATGAACGATGATCTGTTTGTCGTAAGGACCGACAAAGGATTTTCTTCTTATTCAATCTGCAGAAGAAAGAAAGCAAATGAACAAAGTATATGAAAGCGACACAATGGTTGTCCATGATGATAGAGAACCGTTGACTCCGGAACAAGCTTTTGATATTCTGTGGAAGGTAGAGCTGTTCGTATTTGTTATCCACCTGATTTTTCAGCAGAAGAGGAAAGTGGCATTTATGATGCTGATTATCCAATTTTCATAACCGACATTATAAGTGCAGAAGATTTGAGCAAACAATCAAAAGAGAAAATCAGAAAAAGTCATTTATGAATATTTGAGAGGCTTTGAAATTTACAGGTAATAATAACGGTTATCAACAAACGCAAATAGTAAATCAACAAATTATCAACAATTTAATTATGGATGAAATAACAATAACAAAAAGATTCGTCATATGGATGATAGCAATTATCCTGATTGCCAGCGGCATTGTTTGGTTCTTTAGCCGGTTGAAAGAGCTGGCAGAAACTGGTGTTATCCGTTATGAAGAGTTTCAGGAAATATACAACACATGTCAAAAGCTAAATACTGATTTGGCTATCATTCAATTTACGCCTGCAGAATGATAAACAATTTGAGCAGTTTAGCAAGGCACAACGATTAAATGCTATAAAGCAAAACTTAAACCGCTGGGTAGAGGAATATAATGGTAAATCAAAAGTTTGGACCTACTCAATGTGGAAATCAAATACGCTCCCCTATCAATTATCAGTAACCGATTTTTTCTAACTACAACAAATAATATCAGATGAAAAAACAACTCACTCATTCATTAATTGCCCTATTTCTTTCTTTTATTCTCCTTGCTTCGTGCGATGATGGAAGGCCTGCCAATACCTCCGCCAAGGATGAGCAGGCACATACAGAAAGTAATTCAGCAACATTTAAACAGTGTGCAGCCGGCGCCCTCTATTACATGGAGCCTGGAAAGAGATAATTTAATAGAGACCTTTGAAGCTTCAAAACAACCGGTGTATAAATTTTTACATGTACGTTTTTATTGAAGGCGTTTGCAGATCCTATCGGTTATTACCAGGTAAATAAAGTGAGCAGCGTAAACAGTCAGCTTACCAATACAGACCAGATTGTTCACGCTGATGGTCATGCTGGGCACACTTCTTTGGTTTACCTTCTCGGCAGAAGATGGTAGTTATGGAACTAACGGCGATGCTGTATTCGGCTTCACGCCGGAAGAAATATACATCCAGCGAATGAAGTACATGTAAATATATTACTTCAACGGTGCCGTTGTCGTTCACAAAACCTGTAAACAGGCTGGCAGTAGTAACTACGGATGAAGCAAAAAATGTGGAACTATCTAAAGCGGCGATGAATAAATAAATAAAAATTCTCACTCATGAATATCTGCGGACACATAATAGCTGACGACCAGGTGATTGGTATCGGGCCGTTGATGAATCATACCAAAACCAAATATGCAGAAAAACATGTGCAGATTTCGTTTAAAATTTATTTGCGTGGATATGAAATAAGTGTGGAGAGTGATTGGCTTTCAATTGGCAATTATGGCACTTCAAAAGAGGATGAATTAAAAGCGCGGGAAGAGGCTGAAGCATTTGAAAGAAACTATCACGCAATTAAAATAGAGATCGATAAAAAAGTGTCAACAAGAAATGTGCGTGGCGTTGAAATTCCTGAACCACAAATTTAAAATGATGTATACAAAAGAACAAATTTTCGCAGAGTTAAAAGAGTTCATTGAAAATGAATTGGATTATACAGGTGTTACCGAAGAAAGCACGTTTGAAGATCTCGGAATGGATAGTCTTGACGTGGTGGACCTGGTGATGGAATGTGAGAAAAAATATGACATCACCATTAATGATGATGAGATAGAAGCGGCGTCATCTGTTACCAAACTGGCTGATGTTATTTACGATAAAAAAATTGTAGTGTCATGAAATATTTCTGTTTTATAACCCACGAGCTCTCTTTAAAAAATAACCTGGATAAGGCAGCGCTTGACCTGTTGAAAGAACACAACAGGACCATCATCGATGGCAAGGATATCGAATGGTTTAAAGACGAAATCAATAAATCGATCGAGAGGCTCAACGGCCAGTTCAAAAGGTGTAAGCCTTTAAAACCAAGTTGGTGGCAGTCGGATAGAAAAGCCGGTGATTGGACGATGAACAGCGTTGGCTCATGCACCTTTAATTTATATGCAACTAAAAAATGAACAACCAGGCAACCATATTGCCCATGCCGAAAAAGCCGTTGCAGGCTACGGAGAAAATTTTGCTCACAGCAGAGGAGAAAATCATTGTAGATTTGATATCCACTGCAATTATCAAACAAACTTTCAATCATGAAAAAAGGAGCAAGGTATCTTCGTTATAGCAACGACAAACAAAGCGCAAACAGCATCGAACGCCAGGACATTGTAACCGGCCAATGGATGAAATACAATGATGTAAGCATTACAGATACTTACGTGGATGAAGGTTATTCTGCCAAAAATTTCGATCGTCCGGATGTTCAAAAACTAATGCAGTTTATCCGCAAAAATAAAAATGCGATTGATTACCTGGTAGTGGCCGAGCTATCCCGCTTCAGCCGCGAATCCGGAGACGCCATCACGCTTGCAAAAAAAATACAGATCACTTACGGCGTAAAGATCGTGAGCGCTTCACGAGGTATTGTTTATGACTGTACCGATAGCAATTCCTTCTTCATGATGGGCCTTGAATTCCTGATGGCCAATGCAGAAAATATCAAGCGCGAAAGTGATATCAACGGCGGCATTTATGCAGCCAAAGTAAAAGAAGGAAGATATATCGGTGGCCATGCTCCTTTTGGATATATTAAGGAAGGACGAAACGAAAATTCACGGTTACGCATAGACGAAGAAAAAGCGCACATCATCCGTTATATTTATTCCGCGTATTTAAAAAATGTACCGGCGTATTTAATCGGGAAGGAAGCGAAGAAGATGGGCCTGAAGCAAAGTAATAACAGCATGGTGCAAAGGATCCTTTCCAATCCTGTTTATTCCGGTCAGCAATATGTGAAGCAATGGCGCGAACATCCGGGCGGTTTGTTCCCTGCTATTCATGAAGCGATCATTGATCCTGTGATGTGGAACGAAGTGCAGCAAAAATTGAATGCGAAGCCTCGTCCTGGTATTTCCGTTTCTGATGAAATGCCTTTGCGCGGCGTGTTGCGATGCCATTGCTCACAACCGGTTACCGGCGCACCGAGCAGAAACCGTTGGGGCAACTATTACTACTATTACAAATGCAAGCATTCAAAGCATTTAAACTTATCTGTACCGAAGGCTCACCAGCAGCTGGAAGAAACCTTTCATTACATGAGCCTCACCGATCGCATGGTGAAAGCCATTGAGATCGCTACAGAAAGTAAGTATTCAGTCCAGGTAAAAGAAAACCGGAAGCTGCTTATTAAAAAGCAGCACGAGTTGGAAGATATCAGCGAGCGCCTGTTAAGCATTGAAGAGAAGTACATCGGCAACAAAATAGAATTTGAAACTTATCACAAATGGTTTGGCGACCTCACCAGCCGCCGCACGATCACCAAGGCGCATATAGATCAATTGAAGCGTGATGAAAATGAGATGTACTTCATCATGCGCAACAATCTTGAACAATTTACGGATCTGCCGTATATATATAAAAATTTAGAAACCGTAGACAAGCAGGAATTCATCAGGCAAGTGTTCGACAGCCAACTCTATTACCGAGAAGGTATCTATCGAACCCCGTACATCATTCCGGCCTTTACGCATAACTCATTGATTTTAAAACAAAAAAAGCTACTCATACTGGAAGAAAAAAAGGGATTTTCAGAGAAAATCCCGTTAGGTGGAGCTGCAGGGATTCGAACCCTGGTCCAAACACATCCGCCATAAGCCTTCTACATGTTTATTTTTGCATTACTTGTCGGGAAAAAGCAGGAGCAAAACAAACCAACTTTTTCCTTAGCTGTATTCCCGATAGCTATCGGGACTTAAGCGGTGGTCACAGCCTTCCATCGCCGCAGCCTGTTTTGTTTTGAGTCGGCGGAAGAGCGTGGCAACAGGCCTGGCCCGCTCAACGGCCCTAATGGAAGCGAATCTATCGATTACGCAGCCATGGCAAAATTGTTATTGCCATTTAAAGTTTTCGTATTCAGATTAAAGCGCTAATTACGCAACGCGCTACATGCTTATGCTTATAAAGAACTATGCTGTCAAAACCGGTCAGCCCCGGAGTATTTAAAAGAGTTAGGAATACAATTCAACAAGCCTAGCTGAAATTTCTTCATACTTTTTCAAATTTATAATAAACTTTCTGCTTTTCATTTTCTTTATATGACTTTCAATCAACCTTGCTTGATGGTACGCCAAATCATTTATTGAAAAAAATAACATCCAATCGCTTGCTTTCGCTGTATAGCTTTTTTCATATTTTCCATCCCGATGTTCAACAATCCTTTCTGAAAGGTCAACGCAACTTCCCACATAATACTTATCTAACCTTTGAGAATAGAGAACGTATACGGATGCCATTCGAAATGTTGAACTATAAAAATATGCTTATACTTATTACTTATAAAGAACTATGCTGTCAATCCCGATAACTATCGGGACGGTCAGCCCCGGTGATTTAGAGCCTGCAAATTTACAAAAAAAAGCTGGATTACTCACTGCTCTAGCGTCTTATTATGATATTCTAAACACATTCAATTACCAAACTAAGTAACAATAGTCAATAATTAAATAATTGAATAATCAATAATTACATTTACAAACTTTTTTAAGCAAATTGAATTAATGGAACCGAAGCTGTTTTATCAAAAGAGATTGAATGAATTAAATACGCACTTGCAAAAGTTGAAACAAAAAAAATCAGCTTTTGCATGGTTGCGGCTTGGCGCGATCATCGCCATTATTGCTGCCTTTTATTTTCTTTGGTCCATGGGCGTTGCATACGTAATTGTTGCGGCGCTGTTGTTGTTGTTTGTTTTTATCCAATTGATAAAAGCTGATCTTAAAAATCATTCAGAAATAGAACATGTTAACCGCCTCATTAGAATAAATAAAGATGAATTGAAATTTCTTTCAGGAAATTATTTGGATTTTGATCCCGGTTTTGAGCATATGCCTAAAGAACATGAATATGCAAATGATCTCGATATTTTCGGAAGGGCGTCTTTGTTTCAATATCTCAACAGAACGACTTCGGAACCGGGAAGCAAAAAATTGGCGGAATATTTAAAATCACCAGCGCCGATTTCTCTTATTGAGCAAAGGCAAAAAGCAGTAAAAGAATTGGCGACTAAAACTCAATGGATCGACAATCTCAGGTCGTCAGGGTTGAAGAATAAAATAACATTTTCAACAAAAAGCCGCCTCGAAAACTGGATGAAAGAACCTGCAGTTTTTTCAACTTTTAAACCATGGAAATGGTTGCGCTATTTGTTGCCGGCAATTATTCTCACTATTGTTACGCTTTATATTTTTGATGAAGTCGGTAGCACAGTTTTTTATTTGTCATTGTTGATTTTTGCAGTGATTGCTTACCAGGTAAATAAATACGTTGCTCCTGTTCACGATCAACTTTCAAAAGCTGCCGATGAATTAAGCACACTTTCTGAAAGCATTTCGTTGATTGAAAAAGAAGAATTTGAAAGTCCTTTATTGCAACGATGGCAAGCAGTTTTTGTAGAACAAAACAAGAAGGCTTCAGAGGATATTTTTAAAGTGAAAAAGATTTTAGACAAGCTCGATATCCGATACAATCTTGTTTTATCTGCCCCCTTAAATCTTTTATTATTGTGGAATTTGCAGCAGGTTTTGGATCTTGAAAAATGGAAAGAAACTGAAAAAAATAATTTTGATTTATGGTTTGAAACACTCGCAGATTTTGAGGCAATTAACAGCTTTGCCATTCTTCATTTTAATAAACCTGAATGGATATTTCCCACAGTCCATGAAAAATATTTCTCAATTAAAGGAACAGAAATTGGTCATCCTTTAATTCCTGTTGGCAAACGTGTAAATAATTTTATTGACATTCCCGATAACGCAGAACTCATGCTGGTAACGGGTTCTAACATGGCAGGGAAAAGCACCTATCTACGAAGTATTGGAGTGAATATCGTTTTAGCCATGGCTGGCGCGCCCGTTTGTGCAAACTCATTTTCGGTTTCTCATGTGCAGCTTATCAGCAGTATGCGAATCACCGATAATCTTGAAGAAAGCACTTCCACTTTTTACGCTGAATTAAAAAAACTGAAAACAATTATTGATAAAGTGAATGCCGGCGAAAAGGTGTTTATTCTGCTCGACGAAATTTTGCGCGGAACAAATTCGCTTGATCGACATACCGGTTCAAAAGCATTGATAAAGCAGTTGATCAAAAAGAAAGCTGCCGCCATCATTGCTACGCATGATCTTGAATTGGCCACTTTAAAAGAAGATTTTTCAAAACATATTTTGAATTTTCATTTTGATGTGCAGGTAAGCAACGATGAATTGTATTTTGATTATCGTCTGAAACCCGGTGTTTGCAATAGTTTGAACGCTTCTATCCTGATGAAAAAAATAGGAATTGAATTATAGCTGTTTAATTTGGCATTGAAGTTGAACCTCCTCCTCAAAAAAATTGTATGAAAAAAATATATCTCCTGGGACTTGTTTTTTTATTTTCCTTTAGCGGGTGCGAAACTGCAAAATCGATAATGGATTCAGTGGGAACGACCAGCAACGGAGGTCTTACAACTTCTGAAGTAGTTGATGGTTTAAAGACGGCTTTGGAAGTCGGAACTGATTCTGCAACGAGCAAACTTTCGAGTCTTAATGGATTTTACGCGGACGCAATGGTTAAAATTTTGATGCCACCTGCAGCACAAGATGTTGAAAATACCTTGCGAAAAGTAGGTTTGGGAAGTGTGGTTGATAAAGCGGTTTTATCGATGAATCGCGCAGCAGAAGATGCATCCAAATCTGTTGGAAACATTTTTATAAATGCGATAAAGCAAATGACCATTCAAGATGCTTTCGGAATTTTAAGAGGCGGAAATACAGCTGCAACTAATTATTTAAAAGAAAAAACTACCGGAGAATTGACGGCAGCATTTAAGCCAATCATTTCGAAATCACTTGATAATACCAATGCGACGAAATACTGGAGCGATGTGTTTAGTACCTACAACCGTTTCAGTAACAAGCCCGTTAATACTGATCTTACAGCTTATGTAACTCAAAAAGCGCTTGATGGATTGTTTTATAAAATTGGCCTTGAAGAGCAACAAATAAGACAAGATCCGGCCGCGAGAGTTAAAGATATTTTGAAAAAAGTGTTTGGAAATCAAAACACGACTTCTTCTTTTTAAGCTGAGAATAATAATTTAAAAAATTGGTTGGTTTACTGTTTCTTTTCTTCCCGATTAAATAGAAATGAGAAAAAAGTCAGTTGACCTTTTTCAATAATAAAATTATATATAACTGTAGTGCATACACGCTAATTGGCAACTCCCAATTCATTCGGCATTTCGTATTGCATTTGCCAACGACTGGTAAGTCTCGTCATAGTTTTCCAACCTTTCGTCATCTATAAAAAAAGTTGGCGTACCGGTAACTTCGCTACGGATACCACTTTCAATATCGCTTTCAATTTTTGAAATTACATTTTGGCTGTTACAATCATTTTCAAACTGATCTAAATTTAGATTTAACGACTCTGCAAAATAGATAAGGTTTCCTTCACTCAACTGATTCTGCTGTTCGTAAATAAGATCATGCATTTCCCAAAACTTATTTTGCAAGGCTGCCGCTTCTGCTGCCTGCGCGGCTATCATCGCTTCGGGATGAGAATCAAGCGGAAAATTTCTGAATACAAAAAGCAGCTCATCATGAAATTCTTTCATTAATTTTTTTATTAGCGCGTATGCCTCACCGCAATGTCTGCATTGGTAATCGCCATATTCTACAAGCGTAATGGAAGCGCTTGGTTTTCCAAGTATATGATCGAGTGAACCCACAGGCGTATTTAATTCAACCATGTTTCAGTTTTGTTTTTAATTTTCAAACGGATTAATTTTTGCTTTTCAACTTCTCAAAAACAGGTAATAATAATCAAGATTAATGCCGTTTTATTTCAAACAAAAGCCAGTTGGCAAATTGTGAATAGATTTGTAGTAAATTCAAGAGCAATGAAAAACAGTCCACTAAAGAGAAATGAGAATTTGGCGAAACTTTCAAGAGATCATCATTCCGGTCTTTTATTTTGCTGGAAAATTCGGCAGGGAGTAAAATATCATATCGAACCTGACCGTATGATTAGTTACGTAAAATATTTTTGGGATCATCATTTTGCGACACATTTTAAAGAAGAAGAGGAATTTTTGTTTTCGCAAATACAGGACGATGTGGTGCAAAAAGCTTTGGATGATCACCAGAAAATAAAAATTTCGGTCGACAAAATTGGTGTTTCAGGAATGGAAAGTGAAGATGATGTTTTGCTTGAATTGGCCGATACGGTTGACGATCATATTCGTTTTGAAGAAAGAGTTTTATTTCCCCATTTGCAGGAAAAGTTATCGGAAGAGCAACTTGAATTGATCGGCGAGCAAATTGTAGATGAACCGTTGAACGATAATTACGAAGATGAATTCTGGAAGAAATCTAATTCTTTATAAAATCTTTTTCTGCAGTAAACAAACTAAAAATCGTTTTTTTTATTTTTGTTTTCCTAAAAAGTGAAGGCAAATATTGCACGTGAATTCGGGATGAAAAAACTTCTTATTTTTATCGCCGAAAATATCAGCCTTTGAAAAAACTTCTTCTACTTTTCATCTTTTTTACTACTTCACTTTTCGCCATGGCGCAAACAAAAGAAAGTTCACGAATTCCGGATTATTATGTTCAGAAAAAAAGTTTTACCGATTCTCTCGAACAAATTGTGCACGATGTAAATCTTGATGGCGTCTATGATGCGGGCGAGGATGGTATGGAAAAAATTTCATTTGCCGTTATTGATTTGAATAGCCGCAAACCTATTCTCGGCGGCGTTAATCTTCAAAATTTTATTTATCCCGCGTCTCTTTATAAAATGTATGTGGCGATGGAAGTGTTGAAGCAAGTGAGTGAAGGCAAGTATTCATTGTTCAGATCTTACCTGGTTAAATCCCCAAATGATGTGGATCAAACGCGCGAAATCGCCTGGGATCCCAGACCGCTGCTTCATGATGGCGATACAGTAACTGTCGACTACTTATTGGATCTTATGATCACGCGGAGTGATAATTCCGCCGCCAATTGCCTGATTGATATTGCGGGGCGAAAAAACATAAATGAAACGATTCATGAAAATGGTTGGTATGGCAGTGAAGTGACACGAAAATATTTAAGTCGAAAGTTTGAAGATCCGGGATATGATACCATTCGCGGAACAGAAACCTGCGCGCTTCATGCCGCCGATTTTATGTATAAAATTTATACCAATAAATTGATCAATCCCTGGGTGAGTCAGCAAATGAAAGTGCTTTTGGGAAGACAATTAGATACTACCAAACTTTCGACAGGCCTTCCCCAAAACGTTATGTTTTATCACAAATCCGGATGGTGGAATTACTTTACTTGTGATGCAGGAATTGTTGATGATGGCAAAATAAAATATGTGATTGCTTTACTGACGCCGATTACAGAAGAAGATGTGAGACCAAAGATGAAAGAATTGTCTGCGCGGGTTTATGAACTGATGAAAAGGTTAGATTGAAAAATTCAAAATAAAAGTTGAATCGTTCATTACCAAACGAAAAAAGCGATAGATGTGGCTATCGCTTTTTTCGAGTGTCTGAGGTTACCAACGGCGCAAATATTTTTGCGTTAGGTTCGCTTACTATCAGTCATAAAACAATCGAAGGATAGAATGGATTTTATTTCGATTGAATTATCTGATATTGGTAAAAATAGAGTGTGGCTGTAAATATTTTTGTAGTAATTAAACTAATTTTTTGTAGAAAATAAACGACAAAATCAAATGTGAAGATTAAGAAGAGAGAATCACGTTATGCGCTTTCGCGAGGTTGGTAAGATCAATGATATTGTGGCAATGTAACTTCTCGAAAATTCTTGCCTTGTGCGTGCCAACCGTGGAAGTGTGAACGTTTAGTTTTTTTGAAATTTCGGCCACAGATTCGCCCTGGGCAAGGTGTTGAACAATTTCAAACTCACGCGTTGACAGTCTGTCAAAAGGATTTTCTGTTTTACCTTTTGACTTCATATCTGATAGAAATTTCTGGGTAAGTTCAGGACTAACGTAAGTTTTATCATTTAAAACAGTTGTAATGGCATTCTCGATTTCACTATTAGGCGCGTCTTTTCTCAGATAGCCCATCGCACCAATTTTTAAATATCTTTTTGCATAAACCTCTTCCGCGTTCATGCTAAACATAATCACTTTTGTGGAAGGCTTGAATGCCAGAATTGTTTCAAGGGTGCCAAACGAATCGGTTTCCGGCATGTTCACATCCATCACCACGAGATCGTAATTTTTTTCTTTTATTTTCTGGATTGCCGTGTCTCCGTTGTGCGCTTCATCAATTTTAGTATGAGGCAAAAAATTATGAATCAGCAATTTTAATCCTGTTCTCACTATCGAATGATCATCAACAAGCAGAATATCCGGCATAATTAATTTCAGTTTTTATTTTTCCACAAACCTTTGAAAACCAAATGTAAATTATTATGCTTTTCAAAATGGTTTTTTTTAAAAATTAACCAGAATAAAGCGCGGTAAATTTCGTTTATCCATTACTGTTATTTTAGTGAAATCCGGAAGTTACCTTTATTCTAATTAAGCTAAATCCTAAACGATAAATTGGCTTAAATGTTTTCTCTAACATGGCATTAATCTTGAACACTATAGTATTACCTTAAAATTTTTGTTTCTTTGATACTAATATTGACAGATTGACAAGTGAAAAATACATATGCGAAATAACTTTTTTTTGAATGGGCCGGAAGATGAGATGGAATTTATGCCCATGATTCCTTTACATGAAGATGGAGATGGAAATGATGAACAGCCTATACCTGCTGAATTACCGCTGCTTCCTTTAAGAAATACTGTTCTTTTTCCCGGTGTTGTAATTCCAATTACAGTCGGAAGAGATAAGAGCATAAAGGCTGTTAACGACGCTTACAAGGCTGACAAATTGGTAGGTGTGGTGTCACAAAAAGACAGCCAGGTGGAAGAGCCAACTGCAAACGATTTGGTAAAGATTGGCACGGTTGCGAAAATCCTGAAGTTGATCAAAATGCCCGATGGTGGAACGACCGTGATCATCCAGGGTAAGAAGCGGTTTATGACTGATGAAATTACTTTGGAAGATCCCTATTTCAAAGCCAAAATCACTGTGCTCGCAGATGAAGAACTCAAAGAGGATACCGATTTTGATGCAATGGTAGGTTCGATAAAAGAGTTGGCGGGCCAGATTATTCAACTGTCTCCAAACATGCCTTCGGAGGCAACAATAATTTTAAAGAATATTGAGAATCCTTCGTTTTTAATTCATTTTGTAAGCAGCAATCTTAACAGCAATATTCTTGAAAAACAAAAGTTGCTCGAGATACAAAATATTAAAGAACGCGCCGAAGTGCTGTTGAATTTGTTGCAAACAGAATTGCAGTATGCAGAATTGAAAAACAAGGTAACGAGTAAAACCCGCGCTGAGCTTGATAAGCAGCAGAAAGATTATTTTTTGCAGCAACAACTCAAGGCGATTAAGGAAGAGTTAGGTGGCGATAAT
>CAVSLU010000020.1:0-37519 GCA_963728645.1 uncultured Alphaproteobacteria bacterium
GCGATGCGTCGACCACGGCCACTTGCAACGCCACCCCGACCTGAGGGGCGGCAAGGCCGACACCCGGCAGCGCATCCATCGTGTCGATCATGTCATCCCACAGGGTTCGGATATCATCGGTAATTTCGGGCACGATTGCGGCCGCCGTCCGCAGCCGCGCATCAGGCCAGGGGATGATGCGCCGAACAGGTCACTCGGGCGCGGCCTTGCTGACGCGGTCATAGATCACGATGCCATCAAGGTGGTCGTATTCATGCTGCACGATCACGGCTTCGCGGGACCACTGAAAAGCCGCTCGTGCGTTCCTTCCAGATCGGTCCAGCGCAGGGTGACCTCGGCGGCGCGGTCGATGTCCATTGGCACGCCGGGGATCGACAGGCCAGCCTTCCTCGCCGGTAAGCCGCGCATCAGACAGCGCCACAATTTCAGGATTTACGCAGGCGATCGGGGTTGGGTTGCCGCCTTTCCAGCCTCCGTCAAAGACAAATATCCGTTCAAACCTCCCGACCTGCGGTGCAGCAAGGCCGCGGCCCGGCGCATCATACATCGTGTCGAACATATCCGCGATCAGGGTGACCAGTTCGGGCGTGATCCGGTCAACGGGGGCACAAACCCGCGTCAAACGGGCGTCAGGCCACAAGACGATGTCCAGAACGCTCATCCTCTTGCCAGCTCCCGCTTCAGTTTGGTCATTTTGCGTGTGATCATCTGGCGGCGCAGCGGCTTTAGGTAATCGATGAAAAGCTTGCCATCCAGATGGTCGATCTCGTGCTGCACGCACGTGGCCCAGCAGCTCGTCGAATGTCCTGTTGCTGTTCGTTGCCGTCACGGTCAATCCAGCGCACATCCACCTCGGCGGGGCGGGTGACGTCTGCGTATTGCTCGGGAATCGACAGGCAGCCTTCCTCGTAGGTGTTTTCATCGTCGGAAGATGCAATCGACCTGAGGGTTGAACATGATCATCGGGCGCGGCGCTTCGGCTTCGTCCTTGATGCAGTCCATCACGATAAGGCGGTGCATCACGCCTACCTGGGGCGCGGCAAGACCGATACCCGGGGCGTCGTACATCGTGATCAGCATATCGTCGGCCAGCGCACGCAGATCGTCTGAGAGATCGAGCGACCGGCGCGCACAGCCTTTTTCAGGCGGGGGTCGGGATGGAGCAGGATAGTTGCGTTGCTCATCGTCGCTGATTTAAGGCAAGCCATGCGCCTGTGCAACCGGGGGCTTTGCGGTCAACGCGATAAGGAGTAGCGTGCCTGGCGCATAATAGACGGGAGAACCTCATGAATTTTGACGATATCATTGATCGCCGCGGCACACATTGCGCAAAATGGGACAAGATGGAGCCGCTCTATGGGGTGCCTGCCGAAACCGGTATCGCGATGTGGGTTGCCGACATGGATTTTCGCCCCCCTGCCGTTGTACAAGCCGCGCTTCAGAATATGCTGGGATCACGGCGTATACGGTTATTTTGGGGGATGACAGCAAATATCTTGGCGCGATCCAGTGGTGGATGGAAAACCGTCACGGCTGGAAAGTCTTGCCAGAGTGGATCTTTACCACCCATGGCTTAGTCGACGGGACGGCAATGTGCGTCGATGCGTTTACGAAACCGGGCAACTGACGGCGTGGTGCTGTTTACGCCCGTCTATCACGCCTTTGCGCGGGTCATCGCGGCGGCAGGCCGAGACGGTCGTTGAATGCGAGATGGTCAACGACAACGGCCGCTACACGCTTAACCTTTGAAGCCTACGACGCGAAAATGACCGGAAACGAGACGATGCTGGTTTTCTGTTCGCCTCACAATCCCGGTGGACGTGTCTGGACCCAATCAGAGCTTGAGCAGGTCGCGGCCTTTGCCAAGCGTCATGATCTGGTGCTTGTGTCGGACGAAATTCATCATGATCTGGTTATGCCCGGCAACGTTCACACGCCGATGGCGTTGATCGACGGGGTTGAAGACCGTCTTGTGATGATGACCACCACCAAGACCTTCAACATCGCGGGCAGCCATTCGGGCAATGTCATTATCCCGGACCCCGACTTGCGCGAAAAATTTGCGGCTCGGATGGCGGCGATGGGCCTGTCGCCCAATTCATTCGGGTTATTCTGGCGACAGCCGCCTATTCCCCAGAAGGTGCCGCCTGGGTCGATGATCTGGTCGCCTATCTGGACGGTAACCGACGTATCTTTGATGAAGCAGTCAACAGCATTCCGGGGCTGAAATCCATGCCGCTGCAATCCACCTATCTTGCTTGGGTCGATTTTGCAGGGACCGGCATGGCGCGGCCCGAATTCACCAAACGGGTGGAGGAAAACGCCGCCATCGCGGCCAATCACGGCCCGACATTTGGCAAAGGGGGCGACACCTTCATGCGTTTCAACATCGCCACCCCGCGTTCCCGTGTCGAAGAGGCCTGCAACCGGCTGCGCGACGCCTTCAAAGACCTGCAATAGCCCTAGCTGGCTCCGTCAGCTGTAATCAGACCAGCCGGAGCATCGGCGGATTTCTCAAAGTCCAACGCGGCGGCGTCAGAAACTTTGGTGGCCCGCTTGAATTCAAACTGCATCTCGCCGCCCTCCTGCTGGGCGGCGATAATCAGGCATTGACATAAATGCACCGATCCATCGTAAAGATCGACCAGACCGCGCAGATGCGGTGCCGTATCTGCCGCCATCGAAAAGCCGGTGTCCCAAAGGCGCAGAACGCTGTGGTGAACGCCGTCCACCTCAATCCTGAGGCGGGAAGCTTTTCGCATGCTGTCGATGCGGGCCGCGTCCAGCCCCGCCTGAACCTCTTTCGGTAATGCAAACTCCATAGAACACTCCAGTATTTCTTCCCGTTAAGGGTGACGTATCCCCGACCAAAAGCAAGTGGGTCATGAAAAAATCCTTCCGGGTGCGTCTTTGCAGACGCCCCTGTGCATCAGGGCCAATGGTCAAAGCTCTTTGATCCACTACGTTAAGTCCAAATAGGTAAAGGAACAGAAAATGGGACTTTTGGTAGATGGCGTCTGGAAAGACCAATGGTACGACACCTCGGAAACCGGGGGTAAATTCGAACGCTCGGCCGCGAAGTTTCGCAATTGGGTGACGGCTGACGGCAGTGCGGGTGCGACGGGCGACGCGGTTTCAAAGCCGCTTCGGGACGGTACCATCTTTACGTCAGTTACGCCTGCCCCTGGGCGCACCGGGCGCTGATATTCCGCGCCCTCAAGGGGCTTGAAGATCATATAGGACTGTCCGTCGTGCACCCTGAAATGCTGGGCGAAGGCTGGACGTTCAACAGCGATTTTCCGGGCGCGACCGGCGACAAGCTGTTTGACCTCCCATTTGCGCGCGACATTTATACCAAAGCTGCCCCAAATTCAGCGGGCGCGTCACGGTGCCGATCCTGTGGGACAAAGAGCAAAACACGATCGTATCCGACGAATCATCCGAAATTATCCGCATGTTCAACACGGCCTTCAACGAGATCACGGGGAACACCACAGATTACCGCCCCGCCTCGCTGCACGAAGTCATCGACCCCATTAACGACCGGGTCTATGACACCGTGAACAACGGTGTCTACAAGGCCGGGTTTGCAACCTCTCAAGACGCATATGACGACGCGGTGCACCCTCTTTTTGACAGCCTTGACTGGATCGAGGACATCCTGTCGCGCAACCGCTATCTGGCAGGGGACACCCTGACCGAGGCAGACTGGCGGCTGTTCACGACCCTTGTGCGCTTCGACAAAGTTTATCACACGCACTTCAAATGCAACCGCAAACGGATCGTGGATTTTCCCAACCTCTGGGCCTATACCCGCGAACTTTACCAAGTGCCCGGCGTTGCGGGAACGGTGCATTTTGACCATATCGTAAGACATTATCACTATAGCCACGATACGATTAACCCCAACCGTATCATCCCGATCAATCCTATCCTGGATTTCGACGCCCCCCACGGCAGAGGCTGAATTTCATGCGGACTGTGCGCCGCAATGCTCCACAAGCGCCGCCAGATCCTCTGGCTGAGTGCCTGATGGGATAAAGGCGCGCGCGTTGGCGCAATGGGCAAAGATCGACCCGTCGGAAAAGAAAGACGTGTTCGTCACAAAGATAATCCGGGCACCGGGTTGCTTGTAATTGGCATAGTCCGCCACGGCCAACGCTGCCCCCTCTGTCAGGAACAGGTCCAGAATGATGACATCCACAGGATGCGCTGCAAGTACCTTGATCGCCTCTGCCTGGATGGCCGCCCGCAAGACGCACGCCCCTTGTCTTTCAAGGTGCCTCTGCCACAGCGACCCCAAGTCAGCCTGGCTCTCCACAATCAATACATTCATATGCCCCCACGGCGATGTCCGCTCACATAAATAACTCGTTAATCCTTTCCGTTTGACGCCTCAAAACTTAAGAAAGCGTTAATTCTCGGGCACGCCTGCCCCAACGTCACCCCGGATCAAAGGGGTCGGTTCAGGCGACCAGCGCTTCGGCCTTTTTCAAATCGACAGACACCAATTGGCTGACACCCTGTTCTGCCATCGTCACACCGAACAAACGGTCCATCCTCGACATGGTGACAGCGTGGTGGGTGATGATCAAAAAGCGCGTATTCGTCTGGCGGCACATCTCGTCCAGCAGGTCGCAAAAGCGGGTGACATTGGCATCGTCCAAGGGCGCGTCCACCTCGTCCAACACGCAGATCGGCGCGGGGTTCGCCAGGAATACCGCAAAGATCAGCGCCATCGCCGTCAGGGTCTGCTCCCCACCGGACAAAAGGCTCAGCGTGCTCAATTTCTTGCCCGGAGGCTGGCACATGATTTCAAGCCCGGCTTCAAGCGGATCATCGGATTCGACCATCACCAGATTGGCCTCTCCTCCGTTGAAGAGATGCCGAAACAGCATCGAAAAGTTGCTGTTTACCTGCTCGAACGCCGTCAAAAGCCGCTCGCGCCCTTCGCGGTTCAGACTTGCAATGCCACTGCGCAAGGTCTTGATCGCTTCTGTCAGATCCCCCTTTTCCGAGGTAAGTGTGTCGAATTCTTCCTGCACCTCTTTCGCGTCTTCTTCGGCACGCAGGTTCACGGCACCCAAAGCCTCGCGTTGACGTTTGAACCGGTTCACGTCCGCCTCAAGCACCTGCGCTTGGGGCATTTGATCCGGGTTCACATCAAGCGCATTCAACAGTTGGTTCGGTGTCATCTGCTGATCTTCCGCGATCCGCTCTGCCGCATAGGCGACGGTTTCCTTGGCCGCTTCGGCTCGCGCCTCTGACCGTGCCCGCGCCTCTCGCGCTTCCGAGGCAAGGCGTTCCGCCTCGCGTTCGGCCAATGCCGCCTCGCGCAACGCGCCTTCTGCCACCGACAGTTTATCCGCCGCACCGGCCTTGCGGGCATCCGCGGTTGCGATCGCTGTGGTCAACTCGTCCCGCTTTGCTGCGATTTCAGCGGGGGCTGCTCCCGCCTCCCTCAGTTCCGCCTCAGAGGCGGTCTTGCGTTCGGCCAATTCCGTGCTGCGCTTTTCCGCTGTCTCAAGCCGATGCCGCCAGCCGCTCAGTTCCTTGGCAACCTCTTGTGTGCGCTTGAGCCGGGCATCGCCCTCTCTGCGCAGTTCATCATGGGCGGATCGGCGCGACATCATTGCGATCCGCGCCCCTTCAACGGTCATGCGCAAAGCCTCGACCCCGGCGCGGGCTTCGGCGACATCATCAAGATCAGCCAACGCACGCGCTGCCTCGGCGGCCTGACGGCGGGCGTTCATCGCCTCTTCCTCGTGACGAGACACGGCCAGCCCAAGGCTTTCCAGACGGCCCTCTGCAAGGTTGCGGTCCGCCTCGACCCGGCTCAGCGCCCGCCCTGCATCAGCCACGGCGCGATCCGCATCGCGTCGGGCATCACGTGCACGTTTGTCAGCTTCGGTCTGTGCCGCCAACCTAAGCTGCAACGCGTCATGCGCGTCGCGCGCGCCATCCGCACGCTGGCTTGCCTGTTCAAGGGCCTGCTTCAAAACCTCAAGCCGGTTGATCTGCTGCAACCGCAGCGCTGCCGCAGAGGGCGCGTCTTCGGCCCAGGCGCGCAATCCATCCCACCGCCACAGATCCCCCTCAAGCGAAACCAGCCGTTGGCCCGGCCTCAACGATGCCTGTAAGCGCGGGCCATCGTCAGCATCGACAAGGCCGATCTGGCTCATCCGGCGCGCAAGGACATCGGGCACCGACACATGCTGCGTCAGCGCCGTGACCCCGGCGGGCAAGACTTGCGTCGTGTCATAGGCTGGCAGAACCGCCCACCCGGACGGACCGTGGGCGTCGACCTCTGGTGCACGCAGATCATCGGCCAAAGCGGCCCCAAGCGCCTTTTCAAACCCGTGCTCTACCTGCAAGCGATCAAGGATCTGGCCGCCTTCCGCCGTGTCCCGTTCAACCAGCTTGGCAAGTGCACCCACTTCTGCCCGCAAGGCGTTCATTTCGCCCTCGGCCTCAGACCGCTCCGCGCGGGCGTCAGCCTCGCGGGTCTGGGTGATGGCGCGCGCCTCTTCGGCGGCGTTCAGCGCCTGCTCTGCCAGATTTGCTTGCGCCAGAGCTGCAGCTTCGGCCGATCGGGCAGCCTCGAAATCCTGCGCCGACTTGGCCAAGGCGGCCCGGCTTTCCTGCACCGCGTCACGCGCGCGACGTGCATCCGCTTCGGATTTGTCGAGCGTTTTTTGCGTGTCCGAAAGCAAGCGTTCTGCCGATCCGTGGCGGGCCGCCAGACGTGCGACATCTTCGGTGAGTTGAGAAAGCTCTCCCTCGTGGGATTGCAAGACGGCAGCGGCCTCCCTCGCTGCGTCGGATGCTGCCTGCACGGCGTCGTCATGCCCCTCGCCTGCTTTGGAAAGCTCGCGGGCCTCCCATTCAAGCCGATCAATGGTTTCGCCCGCGTCCCGGTTCAGGCCCGCCTCGCGTTCAAGATCGCGCGCAAGCTGTGCAATGCGCTTGGTCAGCGCGTCGATCGTCGCCTGCGCCCGCGCTTCCTGATCCGACAGCGTGTCCCGTTGCGCCCCCAGTCGCTGCACGACAGCGGCAGCAATCGCTTCTTCTTCGCGCAAGGGCGGCAGCGCATCTTCCGTCGCCACGCGGGCCTTCGCGGCCTGCCTTACTGCGGCTTCCGCTTGTGCTGCGGCAGTGACCCGCGTGCGCAGGTCATCAGCGGCAGCAGCACGTGCATCATCTGCCTCACGCCAACGCCGGTACAGCAACATGCCTTCCGTTTTGCGCAGGTCATTGCCGATCTCGCGGTACCGTGCAGCCTGGCGTGCCTGACGGGCCAGTTGCGCCAATTGTGCGGCAAGCTGTTCAATCACATCATCGACGCGCGCCAGATTGGCCTCTGCACCGTTCAGCTTCAGCTCCGCCTCGTGCCGCCGCGCATAGAGCCCGGAAATGCCTGCCGCCTCTTCCAGTATCCGACGTCTGCTTTTTGGTTTTGCGTTGATCAACTCAGAAATCTGGCCCTGCCGGACAAGAGCTGGCGAATGCGATCCGGTGGACGCATCGGCAAACAGCATTTGCACGTCACGCGCCCGAACGTCCTTTCCCGCAGCCTTGTAGGCGCTGCCAACATCGCGCGTGATGCGGCGGATGATTTCAATCTGATCCGCATCGTTGAACCCGGCCGGAGCAAGCCGTTCCGTGTTGTCGATGTGCAGCGCGACTTCGGCAAAATTGCGGGCCGGACGCGTCGATGCTCCGGCAAAGATGACGTCTTCCATGCCGCCGCCACGCATCGCAGTGGGGCGGTTTTCGCCCATTACCCAACGGAGTGCCTCTAGCAGGTTGGATTTTCCACAGCCATTGGGGCCGACGACGCCTGTCAGGCCGTCCGCAATCACCAGATCCGTTGGATCAACGAAACTCTTAAAGCCCGTCAGTCTAAGCTTGGAAAACCGCACTCCCTACTCCGTCGATGTGATTCCCAGAAGTTTGAAGCGTGCGACCATCGCTGGCCCTAAGTCAATGACGTGCCACTAAAGGCAGGTGGTGCCCATGCGGTTATCCACAAGATATTGATCAATCCTCCTCCGTTACGCTACATTCTGCAGGTTTCAAAAGTGCGTTTGGCAACGCATCGCCCCTTGTTGCGCCCCTTTCGATCAGGGCGGGCATTCAAGCCGCGCAATCGACTGCGCCTGATCCCCACGCAGATCACCCACCCGGCACCCGCTTGCCATCGCCATCGCCTGTGCAGCGCGGTCGCGGATCGGCCCGAAACGGGGCGCATACTCGGCATTGATGCGGATCGCTTCGGCAAGATCCCCCCTTACGCGGACGTCAAAAACCGATCCGTCAACGGTTATCCGCGTCGGGGGCACCCCCTGAAAATAGGGGCCTGCCGTGTTGCAAGCAGCCAATATGGTCAACAAAAGGAGGAAAATCATGATCTTCATCCTTCTTTGCTAGACCGGACAGATTAAGAGTTCGTTAACGCCCGTCCCACGACAAACGCATTGCCGCGCGGTCTTTGCGGTCATATAATTTGACCAATTCAAGGATCAAATCATGCCCTTTCGTCCGATCTCATCAGAAAAACTGTCCCAGGCGGTTGTTAGACAGGTCGAACAACTGATCCTGCGCGGCATTCTGCGCCCCGGAGAGCGGCTCCCCCCCGAGCGTGAACTGGCAGAGCGTCTGGCCGTCTCGCGCCCGTCCTTGCGCGATGCCATAGCCCAGCTTCAAAGCAGCGGCTTGCTGACGGCAAAACCCGGTGCCGGAATATATGTGGCGGATGTGCTTGGCGGAGCTTTTGCGCCTTCGCTTGTTGATCTTTTCGCGCGTCACGACGAGGCGGTTTTTGACTATCTGTCGTTTCGGCGCGATCTTGAGGGGCTGGCCGCAGAACGGGCCGCACGCCTTGGATCGGACATAGATCTTGAGGTGATCAGCACCGTTTTCAGCAAGATGGAAACCGCGCATCAAAAGCGGAATGCGGATGAGGAAGCCCAGCTTGACGCGCAATTCCATATGGCGATCATCGAGGCAAGCCATAACGTGGTGATGCTGCATATGATGCGGTCGATGTATGATCTGCTGCGCGGCGGCGTCTTTTACAACCGACAGGTGATGTTCAAGCAGCGTACGACCCGGTCCGCCCTGCTGGACCAGCACCGGAATATCAATGATACACTTCAACAGCGCGATCCGGCCGCCGCGCGGTTGGCCGTTGAGCAGCATCTGAACTATGTCGAGAACGCCCTGCGCGACCACCGCAAGGCAGAGCGCAACGAAGAAGTCGCCCGCCAACGGCTGCAGCACGAAACCCAAAACGACTGACCAAAACAGGCTTATAGAACGCAAAAAGGCCCCAGAACACTCTGAGGCCCTTCTATTCCGTGGACTGCGCTTAGTGCAGCTTGGCGTCTACATCCGCGATGGCGCTGTCGATCAATGCGTTGCCTTCGGCAGCTGTCATCTTCTTGGCAATCACGTCTTTGGCAGCCGCGATTGCAATAACGATCGCTTGGTCGCGCACTTCCTTTACAGCAGCAGATTGAGCCGAGTTGATCTGCTCTTCGGCGGCGGCAATTCGGCGGGTGATCGATTTTTCCAGATCGGCCCGCGCCTGATCTGCCGCTTCCTGTGCTTCGGCCTTGGCAGCGGTCACGATCCGGTCTGCCTGGTCCTTCACCTCTTGCTGCTTGCGCTCATAGCTGGCCAGCAACGTCTGCGCTTCTTCGCGCAAGCCACGCGCTTCTTCCAATTCCGATTTGATGCCATCAGCCCGTTTATCCAGCATCCCAATCAGCAAGGTCGGAACCTTGAAATAGAACAGAACCGCGATAAACAGGATGAACGCCATCAAAACGATGAAATTCGTATTGTGAAGCGAGAAGAAAACGTCGCCCGCAGCGAAAGCAGGCGAGGCCGCCATTCCTGCAAGCAGAGCTGAGAAAGTCAAACGCATGGCTTATCCTTTCATCCGGGCATCGACAGCCGCGGAAACAGTTTTGGCATCCGCAGAGCCGCCCAACGCGGCTACAATCGCCTGCGCCGTGTCTTTTGCGACTTCTTCCACGTTCGCCAAAGCGCTTTCGCGGATTTCGGCGATTGCTTTCTCGGATTCAGCCGACTTGGCTGCAATTTCGGCGTCTGCTTTTGCAATCGCCTTATCCAGATCGCCCTGAATATCGGCTTTCGCATCCGCGATGATACGCTGCGCTTCCGCACGGGCATCGATCAACGCCTTGTCATAGGCCGCTTCGGCGTTTGTCGCCTTGACCTTGAGGTCTTCGGCGGCAGCAATATCGTTGGTGATGGTTCCCTGACGTTCCGCCAGAACAGCCCCGATGCGGGGCAAAGCAATACGCGACAGGATAAAGTAGATCGCGACCAACGCAACGACCAGCCAGAAAATCTGGTTGCCGAACCATTCGCCGCACAATTGAGGCATGCCGATAGCACTGCCGATGTCGTTGACGCAAACGCCAGCGGTTTCCAGATCAATTGGTTCAGTTGCCATTATGGCCTCCTGTCAAAACATTCAAATCCCTGGGGCAGCGCACTTGCGCACGCTGCCCAAAGCGTAAGGAACCGTCTGTCTGACGCTTAAACAGCGAACATCAGCAGCAAAGCGACGAGGAACGAGAAGATCCCCAGAGCTTCTGCAAAGGCGATGCCGATGAAGAGTGTTGCAGTCTGACCAGCAGCTGCCGAAGGGTTGCGCAGAGCGCCTGCAAGAAAGTTCCCTGCAACGTTGCCCACACCGATCGCTGAACCGCCCATGCCCATGCATGCCAGACCCGCGCCGATGTATGCGCCCATTTGTACGATATCGCCTTCCATGAGAATTCTCCTTACGATGGAATTGAGGTGATGAAGAGGGGTGGGACCAGCCCACACCCGTTGTTAGTGATGCGGATGAAGCGCGTCTTTCAGATAGACACACGTCAGAATGGTGAAAACATAAGCCTGGATAAACGACACCAGAACTTCGAGCCCGTACATCGCGGCAATAGCCACAACCGACAACGGTGCAATCGCGGCAATTGCGGCAAAGCCTGCAAAGACTTTGATCACGGCGTGACCTGCCATCATGTTACCGGCCAAACGAATGGAGTGGCTGACGGGACGGACGAAATACGAAATGACCTCGATCAGTGCCAGAATGGGACGCAACGCAAGCGGTGCGCTGGTGACCCAGAAGAGACCCAGAAACGACGCGCCGTTCTTCACAAAGCCCAGGATCGTAACCCCAAGGAACACCGCAAGCGCCATCAGTGCGGTCACTGCGATGTGCGAGGTTGGCGTGAACGACATTGGCAAAAGGCCAAGAAAATTGGCGAACACGATGAACATGAACAGTGTCATGATATAGGGGAAATACTTGACCCCTTCCTTGCCGCAGATGTCTTCGACCATCTTATAGATAAAGCCGTACGCCATTTCGGCGACCGACTGCATACGTGTCGGCACAATGGCGCGCTTGGACGTGCCCAGAACCAGCAGCGCAAAAATCGCTACAACCGCAAGCGCCATCCAGACTGTCGCGTTGGTAATGGTGTACCAAGACACGTCACCGTCGCCGAAGAACGGCTTGACGATGAACTGATCCATCGGGTGAAAGGCCAGACCGCCGGCCTCTCCGCTGTGTGCTTCCGCTGCGCTGTGTGCTTCCGCTGCCATGTCAGGCCCCTTTATCCTCGCCGGCCTCTTCGGCCACCTTCTTTTCCTGGATTTCCTGTGCAGAGCGGAGCATCGTCTTTACCCCCGCCGCAAGGCCCAGCATCACAAAAAGCACCATGAATATCGGAAGTGTTCCAAAGAACCAGTCCAACGTATATCCGATGCCGAAACCGATCCCCAGACCGGCGCAAAGTTCAATCACCATCCGCCAGGCAAGCGATGCCTGAGAATAATGCTCGTCCGCACGGGGCTTGGGTGCCATCGACCGTTTCGCCGCTTCGATCTTCGCCTCAAGCTGCTTTAGCCGCTGCTGTTGGTCCGGATCGGTCACACCAAAATCCTCGTGATTAAGTTGCCTTTAGCTACTTTTACCCACGCGCGGAGTCAACAGCCCGCAACACTCTCGCAAGTCATTGATTTATATAGATACTGGCACCTTCAATCTGCGACAAAATGTCAGAAACGGTCTTGGATGCTGCCGGATTATCGCGGTTTCGTTATTCAACCTTTTGGTTGATCTTGCGATCCGGTACACACAGATAGGCGCTAACCCCCTGCCCGGAACCACTGACCCATGACAACTTCGCTGGATGCAATCTTCTCGGCCCTTGCTGACCCGACACGCCGCGCCATTCTGGCGATGCTGCTAGAGGATGATATGGCCGTGACGGACGTTGCAGAACCTTTTGCGATGTCGCTGGCCGCCATCTCAAAGCACCTGGCCGTGCTGGAGCGTGCGGGCCTTATTGTTCAGGAAAAGAGGGGAAGGTTGAAATGGTGCAAACTGGAACCTGCGGCCCTGAAACAACCGTCTGTCTGGATGCAGGGCTTTGGTCAGTTTGATCCGGTAAACCTGGATGATTTTGAAAGATTTCTTGCAGCAGAGTTTCCGAGGACGGAAGCAAATACCGCAGAAAATTCATAGCGCTAAGTAAAACTGTGCATCTGGCAAATTTTGGCCCTTCCACGACGAGGTTTTACGCGGAAGGGCCAAACTTATAGCCGTCTAGATGATGCCTGCGAAACGCAGGATCGCCAAAACGACCACAATCAAACCAATCAGATAAATAATGCTACGCATTTGTTGTTTTCCTTTAGCAACTGTCTGCGAGATAAACCCAAGCTGCGACAAAAGGTTCCAAAAACAATAATCTATGTGGTGCGGCCATCATCGCGCAGCAGCAGATACAGCGCCAGTATCGTCAGCCCCACGCCCCCCAGAACCAACGGCGACGGTGCCCCGTTGCCCAAACCGATTTCCCATAAGATGACCCAGCTTGGCGTCAGATAGGTATAGGCCATCACCTTGGCAGACGGCAGGCGCAGGGACGCGAATTGCAACAATACGAATGTCGCTGCCGACGCAAAGATCGCTACATAGAAGATGGTGATCCAGACAATCGCGGGCAGTGCCAACCAGTCTGTCCCGATCAGATCGCGCCAGCCATAAACAAACAGCAACGCGCCCCCCGCCAACAATGTGCCAAGGGTAAAAACCACCGCCGGCTCGCCACGGTTCAGCTTGCGCACCATCGGCGTGTAAAGCGCGTGACTGACGCAGCCCAGAAAATACACGGCCTCGCCGCGCCCCACCTCGAACCGGCGCAGGGCCGCAAGATCAGCGCGAAAAATCACCCAAAGCGCCCCTGTCGCGCCGATGGCAAGGGCCAGCGCCATACGCGGCGTCATGGTCTGGCGCAGCAGCAACCAGCCGAAACCCGCCGCGATGACCGGCGTCAGGGTGAACACCGCCGCCGCACTCACGGGGCGGGCGGTTTTCAGCCCCTGAAACATGAGCACGAAATAAACCGCGAAAAGTCCGCCCAGGATAAAATAGCGCCATGGGGCGCGGATCGCCTCGCGCTTGATGCGGGTTGTTGCTGCTACCGCCACTGCGATTACGATCGCGGCAATAACGAACCGCGCCGCGTTCAGCGCCGCAGGTGCGATCATATTTGCCGCCATCGACCCCAGTGAAAACGACCCTGCGACAAGGGCTGAAAACAGCAGCATCGCCAGATGCCCTTGCATATCTGCACGCATCAGCCGTCTGCCTTCACATGCGACTTGAGGAACTTCAGCAGCGCCTGCACCTTTGGCGTGCGGTGCAGATCCACATGGGTCACAAGCCAAAGCGCAGAGTCCCATTCAGGCAGCGGCGGATGTACTTCGATCAGATCCGGATTGTCTTGCGCGTCAGCCAGCGTGACAAAGCCGATCCCGGCACCATGCAAAACAGCCTCGCGCGTGGCGTTGGTGTCAAGGCACCGAAACGTCATCGCCTTTTCCGGAAGCACATTGCGCAACCATCTATAGAACGGCGCGCGGTTTTGCAGATCGTCGTGAATGACAAAGCGATGATTTGCATACGCCTCGACCGAGGCAGGCAAGCCATGCGCGTCAACATAGGACCGATGCGCGTAAAGTCCGACTTTCAGTTTCTGGAAAGGCTGCACCACGTTGTCAGGCTCTTCTGGCACCGTCCCGGCCCGGATTGCGACATGCGCCTCGCCGTACTCAAGCCGAAACAGCCGATCCCCCGTCAGAAACCGCACTGTCACATCGGGGTTCTGCCTTTGGAAGGCGACCAGAATCGGGGTCATCCAACCCGAAAGCTCCATCAGCGACGTCACGACCAATTCGCCTGACACCAATTCACCGCGCCCCTTGATCCGGTTGGCAAGCTGGCTGAACTGATCATGCGTGGCCTCGGCCACACGCAGCAGATCTTCGCCCGCCTCGGTCGGTTTGTACCCGCGTGCGTGGCGCTGAAACAGCTTGACGGTCAAGCCGGGCTTCAAGTGCGTCGATATGGCGGATTACGGTGGCATGATGCACGCCAAGTACTTCGGCCGCACCACTGACTGTACCCATACGCGCCACGTGATAGGCCGTCCTGATTTCGTCCCAATTGTCCATCGCGCCCCTTACTCATGTGCAATTCTGAACACCCGCAGGCGCATTTACGCAACTTGTGTTCGGGGCTGCAAGGCGCATCTAAGGACCAACACCAACTGATCAAAAGGAACCTTCAATGTCTATCCTGCGTATCAATTCATCTGCCAATACCGAAAATTCCGTGACCCGTGCCCTGACAGACAAGATCATCGCCAGACTGGGCGATCACGACGTCACAGTGCGCGATCTCGCCCGCGAGCCACTGCCCCAAATCACCCACACCTGGGCCGTTGCCCGCGTAACCCCCGAAGCAGACCGCGCGCCCGAGCAGATCGACGCGCTCGCAGAATCCGACAAGCTGGTGGCAGAGCTGCTGGCCGCCGACACCATCGTGATCGGCGCGCCGGTCTATAACTTCAGCGTGCCTGCATCGCTGAAAGCCTGGATTGATCTGGTCGCCCGCGTCGGCGTCACTTTCCGCTATACCGACACCGGCCCCGAAGGTCTGGTCAAAGGCAAGCGCGTGATCATCGCAATGGCGTCCGGCGGCGTGCCCGCCGGTGCGGCGATGGATTTCAACACTCCTTACCTCAAGACTGTCCTGGGGTTCATGGGGATGGAGGACGTAACGATCATTTCGGCGGACGCCCTTGCCCAAGACCCCGAAGGCACGGTCGAAAAGGCGCACAATGCCATCGCGGCACTCGGCCCCGACGCCAAGGCGGCCTAGACACAAGGCGAGACGGGGCGCAAAGTGGGCGGGGTTGACTCAGCCCCGCCCCTCGCCTAAACGACCCACAAATTCCGGAAGCTTTATGCCTTCCGGTCTCTGGCGCGGCCAGAGATCGCCCTCCACCAGCGTGTTACGCCCGTGGGGGCATTTGTGTATTTAACGCGGACTGCCTATCTTGTGGCTATCCCGCAACCGACCGAAGGGGGCCCTGGCCCATGTTTGAGAACCTCTCTGAACGCCTGTCCGGCGTCTTTGACCGTCTGACCAAGCAAGGGTCGCTGTCTGACGAAGACGTCAAGACGGCCCTGCGCGAAGTGCGCGTCGCCCTGCTTGAGGCTGATGTGTCCCTGCCCGTCGCCCGCGATTTCGTCAAAGCGGTGCAGGACAAGGCCACCGGTCAGGCCGTTACCAAATCGATCACTCCCGGCCAGCAAGTCGTCAAGATCGTCCATGACGCGCTGATTGACGTGCTGGAGGCGAAGGCGAACCCGGTGCGCTGAAAATTGACAACGCGCCTGCACCGATCCTGATGGTCGGCCTGCAAGGCTCTGGCAAAACCACGACGACTGCGAAACTGGCCAAGCGTCTGAAAGACCGCGACGGCAAGCGCGTGCTGATGGCATCGCTCGACGTCAACCGCCCCGCCGCGATGGAACAGCTTGCCATCCTCGGTGTGCAGATCGGCGTCGACACCCTGCCGATCGTCAAGGGCGAGAACCCCGTCCAGATCGCAAAACGTGCGCGGACCCAGGCGGCCATGGGCGGCTATGACGTCTACATGCTGGATACCGCCGGCCGTTTGTCCATCGACGAAGAGCTGATGCAACAGGTCGAAGCCGTGCGTGACGTCGCCAACCCGCGCGAAACGCTGCTGGTGGTCGATGGCCTGACCGGACAAGATGCCGTGCAGACAGCCGAAAACTTCAACGACCGCATCGGTATCTCCGGCGTCGTGCTGACCCGGATGGACGGCGACGGGCGCGGCGGTGCTGCCCTGTCCATGCGTGCTGTCACCGGCAAGCCGATCAAATTCGTCGGCCTTGGCGAAAAGATGGACGCGCTCGAGACGTTCGAGCCTGAACGCATCGCAGGCCGTATCCTCGGCATGGGCGATATCGTCGCTTTGGTCGAAAAGGCGCAGGAAACCATCGAGGCCGAACAGGCCGAAAAGATGATGCGCCGCATGGCCAAAGGTCAGTTCAACATGAACGACCTCAAGATGCAGCTTGAACAGATGCTCAAGATGGGCGGCATGCAGGGCATGATGGGCATGATGCCCGGCATGGGCAAGATGGCCAAACAGGTCGAAGATGCAGGCTTTGACGACAAGATCCTCAAACGCCAGATCGCCCTGATCCAGTCGATGACCAAAAAGGAACGCGCCAACCCTGCCCTGCTCCAGGCCAGCCGCAAGAAACGCATCGCCAAAGGTGCCGGCATGGACGTCTCCGAGCTGAACAAGCTGATGAAGATGCACCGCCAGATGGGCGACATGATGAAAAAGATGGGCAAAATGGGCAAAGGCGGCATGCTCAAACAAGCCATGAAAGGCATGATGGGCGGCAAAGGCGGCATGGACCCCAGCCAGATGGACCCCAAGGCCCTCGAAGCCGCAGCCAAACAGATGGGCGGTAAACTCCCCGGCATGGGGGGTATGGGTGGTGGCATGGGTCTGCCCGGTGGCCTCTCCGGTTTCGGAAAAAAGAAATGACCCTAACTTCATTTTGCCAGATAAACTCCCGCCGGAGGCATCCAACGGAACCCACACCCGCAACGCCGCATGGGTGGGCTCACACCCCCTCAAGCGCCCGGAATGAAATCGCGCGCCAGCGCGTCCACAAGGTCACGCCATGACGGTGATGACCTCTCACATACCGCAGGTGGAAACCGATCGCCTGACCCTGCGCGCCCCACGGCTGACAGACCTGCCGGCCCTCGCAGCATTCTTTGCAACCGATCGAAGCGCATTTGTCGGCGGCCCGACAGACGAGACCGGCAGCTTCACCAAGCTGACCGCACGGATCGGTCATTGGGCCCTCAGGGGCTTCGGCCTTTGGCATATCGAGACGCGGGATACGCAAAGCTTCGTCGGCTGGACCGGGCTGATCTGCCCGCCCGGCTGGGACGAGCCCGAACTCGGCTGGACCGTGTTTGAAGGCGCCGAAGGTCAGGGCATCGCATTCGAAGCCGCCGCGGCCGCCCGTGACTTTGCAGCGCGCGATCTGGGCCTGAAAGGCGTCATCAGCTATATCCATGCGGAAAACACCCGCTCGGCCACGTTGGCGAAACGTCTTGGTGCCACATTCGAACGCGCGGGCACCCTGATGGGCACGCCCTGCGATATCTACCGCCACCCGCAGGAGGCCGCATGACCGATCCAATCCAACGCGCGGCCGAAATACTCAAGGAACACCGCTCCAGTATCGACCGTCTGGACGCGATCCTTGTCTATACCTTGGGCGAGCGGTTCAAACACACACAGGCTGTGGGGAAACTCAAAGCCGCCCACGACCTTCCCCCGTCCGATCCGGATCGCGAAGCGAACCAGATCGCGCGGCTTGAAGATTTGGCGAAAGAGGCTGACCTCGATCCCGAATTCGCCAAGAAGTTTCTGAACTTCATCATCGCTGAAGTCATTCAGCACCACAAACAACATCAATCGTAGGGTGGGTGTAACCCACCACGTTCAAACCTAAAGGAAATATATCATGTCAATGAAAATTCGTCTCGCCCGTGGTGGTTCCAAAAAGCGCCCCTTCTACCGCATCGTCGCAGCCGACAGCCGCATGCCACGTGATGGCCGCTTCATCGAAAAGCTGGGCACATATAACCCGCTGCTGGCCAAAGACAGCGAAGACCGCGTGAAAATGGATGTTGAACGCATCCAGTACTGGATTGCTCAAGGTGCCCAGCCAACCGACCGTGTTGCCCGCATGCTTGAAGCCGCAGGCGTGACCCCCAAGAAAGAGCGCAGCAACCCCAAGAAGGGCACGCCGGGCAAGAAAGCCCAGGAACGCGTCGAAGAAAAAGCCGCCAAGGCCGCAGCAGCAGCCGAAGCCGCGAACGCGCCTGCAGCAGAAGAAGCCGCAGCAGAATAAAAGACCTGAATTCCGGCGCGTGCCTTCACGCGCCGGGATGTCCCGGCCTGTCCTGATCTGTGTCGGACGCACAGCATCCCTTTACCAAGACCCGTGGTCCGATATACGTTGGCACGATGTTCACCGCATCGCCTCTGCGCGGTCCCCGATAGAGAGCCGGTCATGTTCCGTCTGCTTCGCATCGTTCTTCTACTCGCCGTCGGATTTGGCGTCGGCATCTGGTACGACCGGATGCAGATGCAAAGAGAATGCACAGCAGGCGAAGGCGACTGGACCGGAACAATTTGCGTCAATTCGGAGCTGCTTCAATGAGTGAAAAGATATCTGTCGGGGCGATCTCCGGTGCATACGGCGTGCGGGGCGAACTGCGGATCAAAAGCTATTGCGCCGTTCCCGAAGATATCGAAAGCTACAGCCCGCTGTCTTCGGAAGATGGCACGCGCAGCTTCACGCTGGCTTTGGTGCGCCCCATCAAGAACGGGTTCGTCGCCCGCATCACCGATGTGACCACCAAGGAAGAGGCAGACGCCCTGCGCGGCACATTGCTTTACGCGCGGCGCGATCAGCTGCCGTCCCTGCCTGACGACGAATTCTACCACGCCGATCTGATCGGGCTGAAGGTGTTCGACACCGGGGGCACTCTGCTTGGCAAGGTCAAGACGGTGCAAAACCATGGGGCCGACGACCTGCTGGAAACCCAGCTTGTGGGCACCTCGGCGACGGTCTTTCTACCGTTTACCAAGGCAGCGGTTCCCACGGTTGATCTGGCCACCGGCCGGATCATCGCAGACCCGCCAGACGGGATTTTGCCCGATGCCACCAAAGACTAGCCGAAAGCGCAGAGCGCGCCAGAAACCGGGCTGCGCATGAAGCTGATCCTCCACGCCGGCTTTCACAAAACCGGCACCACCACCTTGCAAAACAAGCTGAAAGCCAACCGAGATCAGCTTGGCCCCGACGTTCGCATTCTGCTGAACGACGACATGCCCGGCCTTGTGGGTGCCACCAAGGGGTTTTCCGTCAGCCGCGACCCGCTTGACCTTGCGCTGGTCAGGTTTGAAGCAGCGCGCATTGCAGAACAACTGGCCACACAGCCCGCGACCCCCGTCATACTAAGTGCCGAAAGCCTGTCGGGCCTGATACCCGGACGCGATGGCGTGCAAGACTACGGTGCCGCTCCGGACCTGATGCGCGCCATCACCGAAGCCTTCACCGAGGCGCTGCCAAACGCCGAGCCAGTGCTTTACTTCAGCACCCGTGCCGCTGATACGTGGCTTTACAGCTGCTACACTCAACACCTGCGGGCCTCGCGGATGCGGCTTTCAGCGCAGGAATATGCCACCGCTCTTGCGGGATCGGCAAGCCATGCGCCGATACTCGATCAGATGAAAGCCGCCGTCGCACCGCACCCCGTTATCGTGGCCCGCGCCGAAGACGCCCCCGGCACGCGTTTGGGGCGTCTGGATATGCTGCTTGATCTGGCCGGCTATCCCGCCGACAAACGCGATATGCTGACATCTGTCGATATCGCCAATTGCGCCCCCACCCCGACCCAGGTCGCAGAGCTGCTAAGGATCAACCGCTCGGACCTGAGCGACCAAGACGCACGCGCGGCGCGGCTGCGCCTGAACAGGTGCCTCAGCTGATGCCACGCAGGATCATCCTTCACACCGGGTTTCACAAGACCGGCACGACCAGCATGACGGCAACCTTGCGCACCAACCGCCCCGCGTTAAAGCGCCAGGTTGCGATGCGCCTGCCCGCGCAGATGCGCGAACTGATCAGCGCAACGCGCGGCTATTCCACCTGGCGCGACCCGCTGACCCTGATCAAGGCTGAAACCCGTTTTCATGCTCTGCTGGATGATCTGCCGCCGATGCCCCGCCGGACGCTGATCATCACATCCGAAGAACTGGGCGGCCATCTGCCCGGTCGCGGTGATCTGATGGATTACAGCGCGATGCCGATCATTCTGTATAGCTTTTGGTCCATCGCCCACGCAAAATTCCCCCAGGCTGACATCCAGATTTATCTTTCGACCCGCAATCAGGCCGACTGGCTGGTGTCGGCCTACTGGCAACATGTCAAATCATCGTCCATGACGCTTGATCTTGATGGGTTTCTGGAAAGGTTCCACACGGCGGGCGACCTGACAGCCATGGCCAACGAAATCGCCAGCCGCGTGCCCTGCCCCACACATCACACAGCCCTGGAAGACAGCAAGCATTTGCCACTGGGGCCCGCCGACCCTATCCTTGATTTCTGCGACATCCCGCAAGACGTTCGCACAGCGTTGGTCGCCGCCCCGCTGGAAAACATCCGCCCGGATATGGACACTCTGCTGGCCTTGCTTGACGTGAACAGAACTGTCAAAGACCCGGAAAAGCGCGTGGCGACCAAGAAGGCCATCATGGCAAAGGCCAATATCACATGACCCCTCCCAGCCGATCTCATGGCCGTCAATCCGTGCGTGCGACGCTGAAACCGCGCGAACTGATGCAGGACACGCCCGATTACGCAGGCGTCTGGCGGGCCGAGGTGGTCACCCTCTTTCCCGAACTTTTCCCCGGCGTGCTGGGTGCCAGCCTGACCGGCCGTGCCTTGCAGGAAGGCACCTGGCAATTGCGCACCCACGATCTGCGCGGCTATGGCGTGGGCAAGCACCGCAATGTCGATGATACCCCTGCGGGGGGCGGAGCGGGCATGGTGATGCGCGCCGATGTTGTCGGCCCCGCGATCGAGGACGCCATGAAAGGTGCCGCAGGCCGCTGGCCGATCCTGTACATGTCGCCACGCGGGCGGCGTTTCGATCAGGCAATGGCGCAGGATCTGGCGGGCTGTGCGGGTGTCACCATCCTGTGTGGCCGGTTCGAGGGCGTGGATGAACGCGTGATCGACCATTACGGCATCACCGAAGTCAGCCTTGGCGATTTTGTCATGACGGGCGGCGAACTGGCCGCGCAGGCGATGATCGACGCGACCGTGCGCCTTTTGCCCGGTGTGCTTGGCAATGCTGAAAGCACCGTCGAGGAAAGCCATAGCTCCGGCCTGCTGGAGCACCCCCAATACACCCGACCCGCTGAATGGCAGGGCCGCGAAATCCCCCCCGTTCTGATGTCGGGCAACCACGGCGAGATCGCCAAATGGCGGCTGGCAGAGGCCGAAAGGCTGACAGAGCGGCGCCGCCCTGATATGTGGGCCAGATACACGCCGAAACCGAAGGGCAAACCATGACACACCTTAGCCGCACGCTTGATCACGCCCGCATCGACGAATTGCCCAACCCCTATTTCGGCAAGGTCCGTGATTGCTATGATCTGCCCGATGGTCGGCGAATTCTGATCTCGTCTGATCGTATTTCGGCGTTTGACCGCATTCTGACGGCGATCCCCTTCAAGGGGCAGGTGCTGACGCAAACGGCGCGGTTCTGGTTTGATCACACGAACGATATCTGCCCCAATCACGTGCTGGAATACCCCGACCCCAATGTGGTAATCGGCAAGCGGCTGACCATCCTGCCGGTCGAAATTGTCGTGCGTGGATACCTCGCAGGGTCCACTGGCACATCCGTTCTGACGCTTTACAAAAAGGGCGAGCGGCAGATGTATGGACATACATTCCCCGACGGTCTGCGCGACAACGAAGCACTGCCCGCGCCGATCATCACACCTACTTCCAAGGAGTTCGACGGCGGCCATGATGCGCCCCTGACCGCGACCGAGATTGTCGAACAGGGCCTTCTGACCCAGACGCAATGGGACCAGATCAGCGACATCGCCTTGCGCCTGTTCGCGCGGGGTCAGGAAATGGCGGCGAAGAACGGCCTGATCCTTGTTGATACGAAATACGAATTCGGGACCGATGCGGATGGCAACATCCTGCTGGCCGATGAGATCCACACCCCCGACAGTTCGCGTTTCTGGTTGGCAGACGGCTATCAGACAGCACTTGAAAACGGCACCCGCCCCCCGTCCTTCGACAAGGACGTGATCCGGTCATGGGTCGATGCGCGGTGTGATCCCTACAAAGACGACATCCCCGAAATCCCCGCCGATCTGATCGCCGCCACGTCCAAAGTCTATGTCGACGCGTACGAGGCGATCACAGGCCAGACATTCATGCCAAATCTTGACGGCGACACCGTACTGGACCGCGTCCGCACCAATCTGGCACCGTATTTCAAGGGCTAAAGGCCGCACTTCCGCTCTTGATCCGGGTCCCTATCGCGCCTATACGCAGCCCACGACTGGAATCGCTTTGCGCGGCTCCGGTCTTTTCTGCATCCGCAGAACCGCAAAAGCAACGAAGATGCTACCTTCGGTGGGCCGCGACGCGCAGGCCTGAAAGACAGACTGAAGCTATGGGATCGCACAAAACTTCGTGGACTAACCGCGAGCATTCATAGGAGACGATCAGATGAACCTGATTGCTGAAATCGAGGCGGAACAAATCGCCGAACTGGGCAAAGTCATCCCAGATTTCCGCGCCGGAGACACCATCCGCGTGGGCTTTAAAGTGACCGAAGGGACCCGGACCCGCGTTCAGAACTACGAAGGTGTCTGCATTGCACGCAACAACGGCAAAGGCATCGCCGGGTCGTTCACCGTGCGCAAGATTTCCTTTGGTGAAGGCGTGGAACGTGTGTTCCCGCTGCATTCCACAAACATCGACAGCATCGAGGTTGTGCGCCGTGGTCGCGTGCGTCGCGCCAAGCTGTATTACCTGCGCTCGCGCCGTGGTAAATCCGCACGTATCGTCGAGAACGTCCATTACAAGCCAAAATCTGGCGCGAACGCGTAAGGAGAGCTGTCATGAAACCCGATACACATCCCGAATACCACACGATCAACGTCAAGATGACAGACGGCACCGTCGTGGAAATGAAATCGACATGGGGCAAGGAAGGCGACCAGTTGTCGCTGGACATCGATCCCTCCGTGCACCCTGCGTGGACCGGCGGCACCAGCCGTCTGATGGACACCGGCGGCCGCGTGTCGAAGTTCAAGAACAAATACGCAGGTCTGGGCTTCTAAGCCCCTCTGCACCGACCAAACCGATCCATGGCGCGCCCCTCTTGCAGGGCGCGCCATTTTCGTTCGCCCCCCCTCGCGGGTGGCGACAGCCTGCATCGGCACCATCCAAGCGAGCGTCGCAACGGTGACAACCAACGTTGCGCCAGCGCCATAACGGCCAGTTATCGACGCGCGAGAGCTTTCAAAAGACCGTTGGCTGCCATATGGGTATTCGCAATAAGGCCTCGACAAAAGTCGGGGAGGATAAGGGACAGTTGGCAATGGCGCATATCATCGTCGTCGGAAATGAAAAAGGTGGGGCTGGCAAGTCTACCGTATCAATGCACGTGGCCACGGCCCTTGCGCGGATGGGGCATAAAACCAGCGTTCTGGATCTGGATCTGCGCCAGCGCACGTTCGGGCGTTATATCGACAACCGGAAATCCTTTCTCAAGTCTGCCGATCTGGCGCTGCCATCGCCCGTGATGCACGAATTGCCCGACATCGACGCCAGCACACTGCAACCCGGCGAAAACATCTATGACCACAGGCTAAGCGCCGCCGTGGCCGAGCTTGAACCCACAAGCGAGTTTATTCTGATCGACTGCCCCGGATCGCACACACGGCTAAGCCAGGTGGCACATTCGCTGGCGGATACGCTGATCACCCCGCTGAATGACAGCTTTATCGACTTTGATCTGCTGGCCCATACCGACGGCACAGGCGACAAGATCACGGGGCCATCGGTCTATTCCGAAATGGTTTGGAATGCACGACAGTTGCGTGCACAGGCTGGCCTTGCCCCCATCGACTGGATCGTGGTCCGCAACCGCATGGGGGCGCAACGCATGGTCAACAAAGACAAGATGGAACGCGCCATCCAGAACCTCAGCAAGCGGATCGGCTTTCGCATCGCCCCCGGCTTTAACGAGCGCGTGATATTCCGAGAGCTGTTTCCGCGTGGCCTGACCCTGCTGGATCTCAAGGATATCGGGGTCAAGCAGCTGAACATCTCGAACGTGGCGGCGCGTCAGGAATTGCGCGATCTGATGAAGGCGTTGAAATTGCCGGGTGTCGAGATCAACTTTTGACAGGCACACGCCGCAGCAAGACGATCATGTTGGACACAAACAGCGTGGCAATCACCAACCCGCCGCCCACCAGCGCATAGGATCCGGGGTTTTCGCCGATCACTGCCCAGGCCAGCAAGGGTGCAAGAACCGATTCCAGCAACACCAGAAGCCCAACCTCGGCAGAGGTGATATAGCGCGGCCCAAGCGCCAGAAAGATCGAACTCAGCACAATGACGCTGCCATGCGCCAGCACCAGCGGTGCCTGTGATACCGGCATTTGCAACGGGTCCGCGAATGGCGCAATCAGACAGGCCCCCACCAGATAGGCCATACCGACCCCAGGCACCATTGATATCGCCCGCGCGTGGCGGGCCGCGGTAAGACCGGCAGCAAACAGCGCCGACACCGCAAGCGCCAGAAGATCCCCCGCCAGACTGGCATTGGCAGTTTCGCCCGATCCGTAAGCAATGATGGCGATCCCCACCAGCACCACCGCCGTCGTGACCAGCATACGCTGGCTGATCGGTTCGCCCAGAAACAACCGGCTGTAGATTGTCGCAAAGACCGGCATCGACGCAAGGATGAAAACCGCATGCGCAACCGATGTCAGCCCGATTGCCAGCACGAACAAAACTCCGCTTGCCCCCGTTCCGATCATATAGATCACCCCATAGGGCCCCGTCCGCAGCACCGCAGCGAAAGGCCGCGTGCCTTGGGTCGCAAGCAGGCCAAGGCTGATGAACCCGCCCGCCAACAGCAACCGCCAGAAAGCGATCGTCAGAGGCGGCGCATCGATCAACCGCACAAACAGCGAATCCGGCACCACAAAAAGGATCCCGATCAGTGTGATAAGAAGGCCGCGCGCTTGATCTGTCATGCCCAATCGGTGACCCCATCGGGGGGTCAAGTAAAGCCCGTCTGTCGCATCTTTGCCAATTTAACCAATACTTCGCGCAAACTGTCACGCTCTTGCGTCGTCAGTTCGGCTGTCAGATCTGCATCATAGCGCTGCGCCACAGCGTGCAGGTCGGCATAGGCCGCCTGTCCCTGCGGGGTCAGCGTCAGGTGCTCAAGACGTCGATCCTGGGCATTGCGGGCGCGGGTCACGAAACGCCTCTCGGTCAGTTTCTGCACGGCACGGCTGATCTTGGTCTTGTGCATATTGGCCCGCATGCCGATCTCGCTGGCCGTCATCTGGCCATATAACCCAAGGTGGAACAGCACCCGCCATTCTGTGCGCAACATCCCGTAGCGGTCCTTGTAGACCTGCTGAAAGGCCAGACTGCTCGCCTCGGCAGCCTGATTTAACAGATATGGCAGGAACAGCGTCAGATCGAAATTTTCATCAGACATCCGCGCCCGCCCCTTGTTAGTTACAAAATCAACTATTACAAACGCAACAGATTTTGCAAGGGAGGCTTTGATGAATAGCCAATTCACCCCGACCGATATGACGCGGGCCGTCAGCCCCATGGGCACCACCGAAGGGTACATGCCCGGTTTCGGCAATGATTTTGAAACCGAAGCCCTGCCTGGTGCGCTGCCTCAAGGCATGAACAGCCCACAAAAGTGCAACTATGGGCTGTACGGAGAGCAACTGTCAGGCACTGCGTTCACGGCCCCCAGCCACCAGAACGAACGCACCTGGTGCTATCGCATCCGGCCTTCGGTCAAGCATTCGCATCGCTATGAAAAAATCGACCTGCCCTACTGGAAGTCCGCGCCGCACATTCCAGCCGATGTCACCAGTCTGGGCCAGTATCGCTGGGATCCGGTACCACATTCAAAAGACAAACTGACCTGGCTGACTGGCATGCGTACCATGACCACCGCAGGCGACGTGAACACCCAAGTGGGCATGGCCAGCCACATTTATCTGGTGACCGACAGTATGGTCGATGCATATTTCTACTCTGCCGACAGCGAACTGCTGATCGTCCCGCAGGAAGGCCGGTTGCGGTTTTCCACCGAACTTGGCGTGATTGATCTTGAGCCCAAGGAAATCGCGATCATCCCGCGCGGTCTGGTCTACCGGGTCGAGGTGCTGGAAGGCCCTGCGCGCGGCTTTGTCTGCGAAAACTACGGGCAAAAATTTGAGCTGCCAGGCCGTGGCCCCATCGGCGCGAACTGCATGGCCAACCGCCGCGACTTCAAGACGCCGGTCGCCGCTTTCGAAGACCGCGACGCGCCCTCAACCGTCACGATCAAGTGGTGCGGCCAGTTCCACGAGACAAAGATCGGCCACTCGCCCTTGGATGTCGTCGCTTGGCACGGCAATTACGCGCCCGTCAAATATGACCTGCGCACCTATTGCCCCGTCGGGTCCATCCTGTTCGACCACCCCGATCCGTCGATCTTTACAGTTCTCACAGCAGCATCCGGCGTCGAAGGCACCGCAAATATCGACTTCGTCCTTTTCCGCGAACGCTGGATGGTCGCCGAAAACACCTTCCGCCCCCCATGGTACCACAAGAACGTCATGTCCGAATTAATGGGCAACATCTATGGCCAGTACGACGCCAAGCCCAAAGGGTTCATCCCCGGCGGCATGTCTTTGCACAACATGATGCTGCCGCACGGGCCCGACAAAAACGCCTTCGAGGGGGCTTCCAACGCAGATCTGAAAGCGGAAAAGCTGGACAACACAATGTCCTTCATGTTCGAAACCCGGTTCCCGCAACACCTGACCGAATTTGCCGCAAAAGAGGCCCCGCTGCAGGATGACTATATCGACTGCTGGGACAGCCTTGAAAAGAAATTCGACGGCACCCCCGGCAAAAAATAGGTGAGCAGCTTGATTTCGCTCTAGATACAAAGCGAAACCCATGCGCAACACTTCAAGGAATACCAATGACTTTGCAAACCTCTTGGGTCGAAAGCGCCAACAGCGCCGACACCGATTTTCCGCTCAATAACCTGCCCTATGGCGTGTTTTCGACGAACACGCTTGAACCGCGCTGCGGTGTTGCGATCGGCGACATGGTGCTCGACATGGCAGCACTGGAAGCCGAAGACCTTGTCTTGCTGCATTTCGATCCGGTGTTCGACGTGCCTTACTGGAACGATGTAATGGATCTGGGGCCCAAGGTCTGGGCCACACTTCGGGCCCGGCTGACCGACTTGCTGTCTTCAGACAGCCCCGATCAGGCCAAGGTCGCCCCCCATCTTGTTCCGATGTCGGACATCCGCCTGCACATGCCTCTGGTCGTGTCCGAATATACGGATTTTTATGCAGGTCGCCACCACGCGACCAACATCGGCACGATGTTTCGCGGTGCTGAAAATGCGCTGCCGCCCAACTGGCTGCACATCCCCATCGGCTATAACGGTCGCGCGTCAACCGTGGTCGTGTCGGGCACCGACATCCACCGCCCGAACGGGCAGCTGAAAGCACCCGATGCCGATGCGCCCAGCTTTGGGCCCTGCAAGCGGCTTGATATCGAGCTGGAAATGGGGGCCATCGTCGGCACCTCGACCGAACTGGGTGACACCATCAGCGTCGCCGAAGCCGACGAGATGATCTTTGGGTATGTCTTGCTCAACGATTGGTCTGCCCGCGACATTCAGGCTTGGGAATATCAGCCGCTCGGGCCGTTTCAGGCCAAAGCCTTCGCCACCTCCATCTCTCCCTGGATCGTGACCGCAGCGGCGCTTGAGCCCTTCCGCACCTCCACGCCGGAGCGAGAAAAAGAACTGCTGCCCTATCTGCAAGAACCCAAGCCCATGCTCTATGACATCGACCTCAGCGTTCTGATCCAACCCGAAGGCGGCGCACAGGAAGTTATTGCGCGGACCAACTACAACACCATGTATTACTCCGCCGCCCAGCAACTGGCGCACCACGCGTCTTCCGGCTGCGCGATGAACAGCGGTGATCTGCTTGGCTCAGGCACCATCTCGGGGCCCAACAAGGACGAACGCGGCAGCCTGATTGAACTCAGCTGGGGCGGCAAGGAACCCATCTCCCTGTCTGACGGATCAACCCGCAGCTTCATCGAAGACGGCGATACGATGATCCTCACCGGCCACGCGCAGGGGGATGGCTATCGCATCGGTTTCGGGGCCTGCTCCGGCAAGATCCTACCCGCAAGGACACCCCACTGACCGCCTTCATTTTGCCAGATAAACTCCCGCCGGAGGCACCCGCCCCCGCCGCGCAACCAGACGATAAAAAAGGAAAACCCATGTCCAAGAAATTCGCCTCCCAAGGGGATATGACCGAAAAGAAAATTTCGTTCACCGAAGTCGGCAAGGACCTGTGGGCCTTCACCGCCGAAGGCGATCCGAATTCCGGCGTCATCATCGGCGATGACAGCGTCATGATCATCGAAGCGCAGGCAACCCCGCGCCTGGCCAACAAAGTCATCGAAAAAGTCCGCGAGGTGACAGACAAACCGATCTCCCATGTTGTGCTGACCCATTACCACGCCGTGCGCGTGCTTGGGGCCTCGGCGTTTGATGCCAATCAGATCATCATGTCCGAAATGGCGCGCGGCATGGTGAACGAACGCGGCCAGGAAGATTGGGACAGCGAATTCCAACGTTTTCCCCGCCTTTTTGAGGGGCACGAATCCATTCCGGGCCTGACCTACCCCACCACCACGTTTAATGACCGCATGACGGTCTACCTTGGCAACCGCCGTGTCGATCTGATGCATCTTGGCCGTGCTCATACAGCAGGCGATATCGTTGTGCATGTTCCCGATGAAAACGTGATGTTCACTGGGGATATCGTCGAATACCACTCTGCGTGCTATTGCGGTGACGGTTATTTTTCGGAATGGGGCAAGACGCTTGATGCGATCAAGGCCTATGACGTTGCGGCCATCGCGCCGGGGCGGGGCGATGCGCTTGTCGGCAGTGACATGGTCAACGCGGCCATCGAAAACACCCGCGATTTCGTGAACAGCACCTATGCGCCCGCCGCCCGCGTTGCCGCCCGCAACGGCACGCTGAAAGACGCGTGGGATGCCGTGCGCGCCGCCTGTGATCCCAAATTCGCGGATTACGCGATCTATGAGCATTGCCTGCCCTTCAACGTGGCCCGCGCCTATGACGAAGCCCGCGGCATCGCGCATCCCAGGATCTGGACCGACAAGCGCGACATCGAAATGTGGGAACAGCTGCAAAGCTGATCGTTCAACCGGAGTTCCGACATGGCCTATGACTACGCCCCCTTTCCCTATGCGCCGCCTCCTGGCCTCATCAAACCGGAACCGCGCCACCCGGTCGTGATCGTTGGCGCGGGGCCAATCGGCCTCGCCATGGCGATCGATCTGGCACAAAAGGGCATCGCGTCCGTGGTGCTGGACGACAACAATGTCGTCTCGGTCGGCAGCCGCGCGATCTGCTGGGCCAAGCGTACGCTGGAAATTTTCGACCGGCTTGGTGTCGGCGACCGGATGCTCGACAAGGGTGTGACATGGAAGGTCGGACGTAATTTTCACAGAGACAAACAGGTCTATGCCTTTGATCTGCTTCCCGAACCGGGTCACAAATACCCCGCGTTCATCAACCTTCAGCAATACTATGTCGAACAATATCTGGCCGAACGCGCACAGGATTTCCCCGATCTTATTGACCTGCGCTTTCTCAACAAGGTGACAGCCCACACCGATCACGGCGATTACGTGACCCTCGACGTCTCGACCCCCGATGGCGACTACACGCTCGAGGCCGAGTATTACATCGCCTGCGACGGGGCGGCCTCCGCCACGCGCCACCGCATGAACCTGTCATTTGAAGGCCAAACCTTCGAGGAACACTTTCTGATCGTCGATGTCGAAATGGAAACCTCGCCTTTTGGCAACCACGACACCCCCGAACGCTGGTTCTGGTTCGCACCGCCGTTCCACAATGGCCAGTCCGCGTTGCTGCACAAACAGCCCGACAACATTTACCGGATCGACCTGCAACTCGGCCCCGACACCGACCCCAAAGAGGAAGCCACCGAAGCCAAAGTTATCCCCCGCATCAAGGCGATAGTGGGCGACACGCCGTTTCGCCTCGACTGGATGAGCGTCTATAAGTTCCGCTGCGCCAAACTGGATCGATTTGTGCACGGCCGCGTGATTTTTGTAGGCGACAGCGCCCATGTGGTCAGCCCGTTCGGCGCACGTGGCGGCAATGGCGGCATCCAGGATGTCGACAACCTTGGCTGGAAACTGGCGGCCGTGCTCAAGGGCAACGCGCCCGATACACTGATCGAAAGCTATAATAGCGAACGGGTGCACGGCTCTGCCGAAAATATCCTGAACTCGTCCCGTGCGACTAATTTTATGACCCCGAAATCCCCGATCGAAGCTCTCTTCCGCGACGCAGTCCTGCGTCTCGCTGCGGACCATCCGTTCGCCCGCAAACTGATCAACTCGGGCCGCTTGTCACAACCCTGCGATCTGGCGTCATCGTCCCTCCAAACACCGGGCACAGCGCCCGTACCCCCCGGTTTTGCCCTGATTGACGCCCCGCTCGAAGGACCCGGCGGTGCCACCTGGCTCATCACGCAGGCACAGGGCCGTTTCACCCTGCTGACTGCAAGCGCCACCCCGCTGCCCGACATTCCCGACATGGCGCGCATCGGCATCAACCAACACGCGGACTATCCCTGCTTTCACGCCGTCGACGGGCACGCCGTGCGGCGCTATGGCACCGACAAGATTTACCTGCTGCGCCCCGATGGGCATGTCTGCGCGGTCTTTGATACACCCGACCCCGCCGCCGTCATCGCCGCGCGGGACCGCGCAACCGGAGCGACCGCATGATTCTCAACGACACCCTCGGCACCGACGGCGATGCCTTTTACAACGCCCTGATGGATTGCCACGAAGGCCTGACCGAAGATCAAAGCCATGCCCTCAACGCCCGCCTTGTGCTGATCCTCGCCAACGAAGTGGGCGATCTCGCCCGGCTTCGTGATCTGCTCGACGTCGTTCGCAAGACAGCGGTGCCCTGAGTTCTCTGGCTCTTAAATATCCTCGCCGAAGGCACGCATCTGCCTCTTGGCAGATGCCAAATATCGCGCAGCGCTTCCGCCTTCGAAACCGCCCCTGACGGGGGGTCTCGCTTGCCGGGCCAGCGCGACAGATGCCATGTGATCTATCGCTTGGATCCTGTGAGGGGCGATCTGCCTCGGGCAATCGCGGCCCGGACCAGGGACAAGTCCAACTGGACAAGGAACGATCTACATCACTGCGGGGGCCGCTTCATCTGATCCGCTGATCATGTCCGGGGGCGCAGTCGCGCACCGATGGTCGTCAAAGATGGCCAAAACGCCGCTAAAGCCCGCCCGCATCACGGACCACGACTTTTTCGGTAAATGCAATGGGTTGACGCATGGGTACCCAATGTTTGAAACTCTTGGGCAACCGCCCGGCCAAGCGCCGGCCCCACCAAAAGGAAAACCGCATCACCAAGCCAGTGCCCCGCAAGAGGTGCACGCAAAAGGTCCATCCCGAAAAACGGGAAAGACCACCGCAACAGAGAGGAAGACCATGACATTTTTGACCCGTACCGGCAAACCCCTGCCGCAGTCCATTCTGGACTCTGCCGAGGCCGCCAAAAAGGACCCGGTGAACCGCCGCGAGTTTCTGGCCATCGCCAGTGCCTTTGGTGCCACCGCTGCAACCGCCTATGCGATGATCGGCATGCCCACGCCCGCGCGGGCCGCCGCCCACAAGGAAGGTGGCGTCGTGCGGATGCAGATGGAGGTCCGCGCGTTGAAAGATCCACGCACCTATGACTGGTCGCAGATCGCCAACTTCTCAAGGGGCTGGCTTGAATATCTCGCCATTTGGGAAAATGACGGCACCTTTACCCCCGCCCTTCTTGAAAGCTGGGAAATCAACGACAATGCCACCGAATACACCCTGAACGTCCGCAAGGGCGTGACATGGAACGATGGCACACCGTTCACCGCTGCCGATGTTGCCCGCAACATTGAAGGCTGGTGCGACAAATCGGTCGAAGGGAACTCGATGGCGGGGCGTTTCGCGACCCTGATCGACGAAGCCAGCGGCAAGGCCATCGACGGCTCCATCACCGTTGTTGACGACCACACAGTGAAACTGATGCTACCCGTCCCTGACATCACGTTGATCCCGGGCATGGCAGATTATCCCGCCGCCATCGTGCCCGAAGGCTTTGATGCCGACACGATGCTGGAAAATCCCGTTGGCACCGGGGCCTATCTGCCGGAATCCCTTGAGGTCGGTGTGAAAAGCGTGCTGGTCAAAAATCCCGATCACACCTGGTGGGGAACAGATGTTTACGGTGGTCCCTATATCGACCGTCTTGAATACATTGACTATGGCACCGATCCTTCTGCCTTTGTCGCAGCCGCCGAGGCTGACGAGATTGACGCCACATATTCCATTGAAGGCGAATTCATCGATGTGTTCGACACGCTGGATGGCTGGAACCGCAATGAAATCGCGACCGCCGCGACCATCGTCATCCGCCCCAACCAGATGGCCGAGGTCGATGGCATGAAGCCATATGCAGACGCACGCGTGCGCCGTGCCATCACGATGGCCGTGGACAACGAGGTTCTGCTGGAACTGGGATATGCGGGGCGCGGGCTGGTTGCCGAAAACACCCATGTCGGACCGATGCACCCGGAATACGCGCCGCTTCCTCCGCGCGTGGTAGATCCGGCAGCGGCCAAGGCGCTGATGGAAGAAGCAGGCATGGGCGATTACGAACATGAACTGTTTTCGATAGACGATGCCTGGCGCAAGGACACCACCGATGCCGTCGCCGCCCAACTGCGCGACGCGGGCATCAAGGTCAAGCGGACGATCCTGCCGGGGTCGACCTTCTGGAACGACTGGACGAAATACCCCTTCTCGTCCACCAACTGGAACGCACGGCCCTTGGGCGTGCAGATCTGGGCACTTGCCTATCGTTCGGGTGAAGCATGGAACGAATTTGGCTGGTCCAGCCCCGAATTCGACGCCCTGCTTACCAAGGCGCTTTCGGTCGCAGACGTAGAAGAGCGTCGCAAACTGATGGCCGAGGGTGAAGCGATGATCCAAAATGAAGGCGTCACGATCCAACCCTATTGGCGGTCGCTTTATAATCACACCAAAGAAGGTCTTGTCGGTGCCGCACACCATATCGGCTTTGAATATCATCCGGCGCGTATGGCCTGGACCATGTAATCGGACGACCCGGAAAATCCACACAAAGGGCTGCGCATCGCGTGGCCCTTTGTTTTTGCGTTTGCCACAATAACTAGAGGCAGTTTTCAGAACAGCTGATCAAGGTCCGGTGACGGTGCCCATAGTTCAGCGTCTACCTTCTGCAACTCGACAAGCTGTCGGTGCAGCGCCTGATGCCCGATCCTGCCCGCGCGGCCCATCAGCCCCGGCAGGCCCAGCTTGTGGGCTGCCACCTGATCCAGATCGCTGGCCGGGACACCCATAGCCAGCAGGCGTGCCGCGACATTCATGATCCCCAGGATCACTGCATGCGCCGCTGCTTTGTCTGTCATCGCGACGGGCGCGATCCGGGCAAAGCGGGCCTCTTCCACAATCATGTCTTCCATCAAGGGATCAATAACCGCCCCGCCACCGCCCGGATAGCGATACCACCCAACCCCCACAGACCGCCCCAACCGGCCCTCACCGACCATACGGTCAGCAACCAGCAGGCCCGTTCCGTTGGCCCGCCGCCGCGCATAGGCGACATCAAGGCCGATGTGATCCTGCGCTTTCAGCACCCCTTCGGTAAATCCCGCCTGCTCAAGCGCCTCGTCAAGATCCCAAGGGGTGGTCCCGACCAGCAAAAGGTGGTCTGCCAAAGCGAGCACCGCATCCAGCAAAACAGCCCCCACAAAGCTGTCGGTGCAGGCGCTGATTGCAAATCCAGTATTGGCCTTGCGAAGAAACGCCAACGCGCGGGCCCGCGTCATATCTGACGCCTCCCCAAACGCCACCTCGACAAAGCGCGGGTCCAGCAGATCCATCGCCACCGCACGCTGGGGCTTCGCAAGCCCACCAAGCGCACGCGGCCCGTCCAGCACAATCACCAGCGCACCGTCGGGGGCGCGGGCAGCGTGTAGTGCGCCGCCGACAAACACGTCGCATCTGTCAGGCAACCCGGTAGACAGGGAAAACGCGACGCCCGGACACCTGCGGACAAGCATATCGCGCACCCGGCGTGCATCGTTTTCATCAGGCTCGACCACAGTCAGGGTCATCCCCGCACAGCAAAGCACCTCAATCAGATCCGCGCTGACACCGCCCAGATCAAAAAGCACGACATGCGTTTCAGACGGGTCTGTCACCCCTCGACAGCATCCAGAAAATGCCGCTTCCGGATCACCGACAGCAGATCACCCAACGAGGTTTTGACAGGGCGGTTCGACGTATTGACCTGCGCATCGGCCCGTTCATAAAGCGACTTGCGGGTATCAAGCAGGTTCTTGAGCTGGGTCATCGCGGCAGGGTTCCCCTCCATCGGGCGCACGTCACCTTGGGCGCGGACACGTTGCATATATTCCGCCGGGCTGGTGTGAACCCAAATGGTATGAAACCGCTGCAACAGACGCGCATAGGTGGCCGGTTCCGCAACGATGCCGCCCGCGACTGCAAGGATCATACGCTCATGCGTGACGCTGATCCGCTCCAACGCTTCCGCCTCCATCTCGCGGTAACCTTCCTGACCGTAAAGCGCCATCACCTCGGCGATGGGCATATCATTCTCCGCTTCGATTTCCTTGTTCAACTCGACAAAAGGCAGGTCCAGCGCCTGACCTGCCAACTTGCCCAACGTCGATTTTCCCGCGCCGCGCAACCCGATCAGACAGATGCGACCGGCCCGCTGCGCAACCGGGCTTTGCGGCAACAGCACGGCGCGTACCTGTTGCTGCACATCCGTCGACGCGGCACTGAAACGCATGGCGACACGTTCAACATCGCGGTCCCAGGGTAACCGTTCGGACAAAAGCGTTTCGATCCTGAGGTTCAGCGCCTGCGCCACCCGTTGCAACAACATGACCGAGATATTGCCCTCTCCCGCCTCGAGTTGTGCAAGATAGCGCGGTGACACACCCGACATCTCAGACAGCACACGACGTGGCAACCCCTGCGCCTTGCGCGCCTCACGCACACGCGAAGCAAGCCGTTTGATCAACTCTTCACCGGGGTCTGTGGATTGATCCGTTTCGGCCATTGTGCTCACTTAATGTAAAATAGTGCAATTTTACCCGTAGGGAACCAGATTTCAACAAAATTCAGCACAAAAGTGCATTACTCTGGGCGGATAAGCGGCTCAACGACTTTTCTGATACGGTCAGGGGCAGGCATGCTTTTGAACACATCGGCTTGCGTAAAGACGCATGTGAAACTGCCGGTAAAGCACAGCACCTCGTTCTGATAGGCTTTCATCCCGAAGGTGATCGATTTTTCGCCCAGTCGGGTCGGATAGGTCTCGCACATCAGGCGGTGGCGCGGGTGACGGGGCTGCGGAAATCCATCGACAGGTTGACGAAGGGCGTACCCATGTTGCGGTCAATCTCCATCTGAAACCAGCCTTCGCCGTCAAAATGTTCCTCCCACCAAGCGTTGATCGCATCCAGCGCAAACCACGGCAGCCGCGCGGTATAGGCGATCTGCGCCGGGTCACAATCGCCCCAGTGACGCGAATTTCATGCACAAAGGGCGTTGGTGTCATTCAGTAGGTTTCCACGTGGTAGCGGCCGTCTTCGCGCATGGCGTCGCGCAAGGTTGCCCATTGCTGCCCCATGCTTTCGGCGATTGAAGTCATCGCCTTTTCAACACCTTCTTCCATTCCCCGCAACCCGCAGATGTAGATATGGGTGCGCTCATCAGCCGAAGTTCCGCAACGAGATCCTCCTCGGCGATGATACGGTCCTGCACATACTCCTTGTCTTGCCCTTCCTGCCGACTGAACACCAGATGCTGCTTCAGCAGGCTTTCCGGCACCTTCTTGACCGGGCCAACGGCGGCAGGTTTTTAGGTGCACGCGCGCCAAAGAACATGGTCATGCCACCTGTCGCACCACTGCGCTGGCGCTGCATCGTAAAGGCACGCATCGGCGCCGATCCGGTCCCAGTCCGGTCAGCAGCAAATGGGCCTGGGCATCTCCGGGCATCAGGAAGGTCGCACCGAAGGGGCCAGTGACCTCGACCTCGGCACCCGTTTCCAGATCGCACAGATAGTTCGACGCCAGCCCCTTATCCTCGCGCTTCACGGTGAGCGAAATTGTGATACCCGGGGCGTTCGCCGTCCCGCGGGCTGGACACGGAATAAAGCCGGGGCAGATGTGCGTTGCCATCCGCGTCTTTGCCGGGGGGGATAATGCCAACCGATTGCCCTTCGAGCACGGGAAACGGCAGCGCGCCGGGGTCAAGGATAATATGGCGCACGTCGTGTTCGGGGTCATCCGTCAGGCGATAGTTGCCCTGCACTTTCATCTTCGCGGGCTTGCCGAGGTTATACATGTTCACGGTGGCTTGGCAGCGGTCAACGGGGCCTTCGCCTTGCCGCCCGCCCCTTTATGCGCTTCGGCCAAAAGGGCCGCAACGGGATCAACGGCTTCTTCGTCATCAGGCAGGGGCGGCTTCGATGTCTTCCTGCTCGGGCAGTTCGTCCATCTCGTATTGCTGTTCCAGCGTATAGGGGGTCTGGACAACGCGCCATTCGTCAATCGATCCTGTGGGGGAAACCGGGATGCAATCCATGCAGAAATTGCACACATCCGCGTTGACCACGACGTTGTTGTCGTCATCTTCGATCGCACCGATAGGGCAGGTCATTTCGCAGGTATAGCGGCGGATCCAAATCTCGGGGTCGATCAGGTGTTGCTTGACGGGTTTGTTCATTGCGGTCGCTCCTGCGGTCAATATGCGGATGGGCGGGCCAAAGCCCACCCACCTTTCGTGCGTGCGTAGGGTGGGTGTAACCCACCGCGCCCATTAGGCCATGTGGCAACTTCACATACTCGAAATCGCCGGGCTTGTTGTCGATGCCGACTTTGGGCGCGGCAATCCAGGACGCGTATTTGCCGGGCTCATAGCAAGGCACCATCAGCGAC
>CAVSLU010000021.1:0-165334 GCA_963728645.1 uncultured Alphaproteobacteria bacterium
GTTATGTCTTCTACTTGGCGTCTTGCTAGGCTCCGGAGGCAGACATTGGTGCCAAATTGCCCAAGCGCCCGGCTGGTTGCCTCTGGCGGGTTCCCTACTCCGGCCGCTCGCATTGAGCCATCGTCCGATAGCCCGCATCCGACACTTCATGCGTCGCGGTTTTCACGATCCACTCGCCTGAAGCGGCCGAGCTGAACCCAATCGGCACGATGCGGCCCTCGGCCGCGATCAGTTGACGATACCCGGCAGCTCGAGATCGAGCGTCTCCTTCGCACGGCTGGCGCGGCGCAACTCGGCCACGGCGACGGCGCGCGCTTCTTTCTCCGACCGAAACCGCTGCCGCAACCGGCGCACCGGTTCGGCGTCCCCGATCTTCACCTATACATCCTCGGCGTTTTCGAGATCCCGATAGGTCGCGATGATCGTACCCGTCGCATCGCTGAGGGTAAAACCGTTACGCATGTGATCGAGCGGTATGAGCGGTCCGATGATTTCGCCAACCTCGCGGTGCACACGAAGGCCGACTATCGGCAGCACCTCGATTTTCTTCAGGACAAGATCGGCCACCTGCAGCCCAAGGCGATCGAGCGGCACCACGTCATCAAATGGCGCGATACATGGGCCAAGAAAAGCCCGCACAAAGCCAATTACCGGCTGCGCATCCTGAAAATTGTCATGGAGCGCGCGATCGACTTCGGCCTGCTGCCACTGGCGGCAACCGGGCCAAAGGCGTGTCCGAGGTCAAGTACGACAAGAAGGAGCGCATGCCGTGGCCAACCGAGATGATCGACGCCGCCAGGGCAAACGCTGAGCCGCGCACCCGCATGCTGTTTGAGCTCCTGCTGGGCACCGGCCAGCGGATCGGTGATGTACTCAAGATGAAGTGGTCAGCTTTTGACGGAGAGGCCATCAGCGTCCGCCAAGGCAAGACCAAGGCCGATCTACAATACAGCACCCCAGATGCTACTGCAGGCCCTGGCAAGCGCCCAGCGCAGCTCGGTGTTCATTTTGACCAACCAGGCCAACACGGGCCCCTGGTCCTATCGTGGCGCGGCCGACGGCATGATGAAGCTGAGACGGCAGATCGGTGCAGAGGCGTACGACATCCACTCCCTACGCTACACTGCGACAGCCGAACTGGCCCGGGTTGGGCTGGACGATGATCTGATCATGGCCATCACAGGCCACAAGACCCACCGTATGGTGCAACTCTATGCTGGGGCGGAACGGCAGAAACTTCGGGCCAGGGCAGCGAACATAGCGTGAAAAGCCTTGGAGAAAATAACTGCCTGATATGCGAACGTAGCCACGGCTCGGAAGGTCGCGCGATTTGGTCCGGTCCTTAGCCGACCTCGGCTGGATCCAGCTATGCCGGAGCGCAGCTTCAACGAAACGGCTATTCGTGTATCCTACAGCATATTCCGGCTGTCGCAGGCCCGATGCGTGGAACAAAGCGGAGGCGAAAGTGCTTTTCAAACCTGCCTCGGCTGTGGTGAAGTCATCTCGGCGGAAATACCTTGGAATGACAATGCTTGAGCAAGAGAAATACATCTTCGATGCAATGGAGATAATCGACCCTGTCCTTTCTGATCAAGAGGTCCCGTTGAAGAATAGGCCGCTTTCTGCCGCTTTGATGTTCGTTCAATCTTACATTCTAGAGGTTTCTCATGGTGACAAAGAAAAACCCTATGAGGAACCTTGGTTTGCAATACTCTATCATCATGTCCGAGAGTGGTATGTAGACACCTATGGCAAAGCTTGGACAAACGAAACGAAAGGAATAACAGGTACGATACGCATCCGTGGAATTCCGGTTGAGTTTGGCGTGCCCAACACCAAAGCTAAAGTTGAGGTCGAGGGCGAGTCCTCTTGGATGATATTCCCATCAACTATAGATGATGACCTGCTCCCCTGAAATGTCCGCGTTTTGAGGTTAGCCTGTTCTCCAACCGAGGAGACAGACGATGAAGAGAAGCCGTTTCAGCGAAGAGCAGATCATTGGCATCTTGAAGGAGCACCAGGCCGGGCTTGGGCGCGAAGGAGCTGTGCCGCAAGCACGGCATCAGCGATGCGACCTTCTACAAGTGGCGCTCGAAGTATGGCGGCATGGAGGTGTCGGACGCCAAGCGGCTGAAGGCGCTGGAGGCCGAGAACGCGAAGCTGAAGAAGATCCTGGCGGAGCAGATGATGGATGTGGCGACGCTGAAGGAGATGCTGGGAAAAAACTTCTGAGGCCCGGTGCGCGGACGAAAGCCGTGGACTGGGCCATGACAGAGAAGAGCTACAACCAGCGGCGGGCCTGTGCGTTGGCCGGGATCGATCCGCGTGTTTATCGGCGTGCGTCGAAGCGGCCGGCGGACACGGAGTTGCGGCAACGGCTGAAGGAACTGTCGTCGGAGCGGCGGCGGTTCGGCTATCGGCGTCTGCATATTCTGCTGAAGCGCGAAGGCTGGCAGGTGAACTGGAAGAAGCTGTATCGGATCTACCGGGAAGAAGGGCTAACCGTGCGTAAACGGGGCGGACGCAAGCGCGCACTCGGGAACCAGAGCGCCCATGGCGATCCCGCAGGGGCCGAACCAGCGCTGGTGGCTGGACTTCGTGTCGGACAGCCTGTCCTGTGGCCGCCGGTTCCGCGTCCTGAGCGTGATCGACGACTTCAGCCGGGAATGCCTGGCCGCAGTCGTCGACACCTCGCTGTCCGGCGTCCGCGTTGCGCGGGAACTGGACCGGATCGCCGAGATGCGCGGCTATCCCTGCATGGTGGTCAGCGACAACGGAACCGAACTGACCTCGAACGCCATCCTGAAATGGCAGGAGGACCGCAAGGTCGAATGGCACTACATCGCGCCGGGCAAGCCGATGCAGAACGGCTTCGTGGAAAGCTTCAACGGCCGGCTGCGGGACGAATGCTTGAACGAGCACCTGTTCGACAATCTGCGCCATGCCCGCGCATCTGGTCGCGGCATGGCGTACGACTTCAACCATCACCGCCCGCATTCCAGCCTCGATGGGCTGACACCAGCGGGAATATACCAACGGTCAATGGAGGACCAAAACCTGAACAGAGCTAACCTATAAACGCGGACTCTAAGGGGAGCAGGTCAATCGAAATAGAAGACTTGGCGTGTGGAAAAAGTCCCAACCAATTGTCGATCTGCTTTGTGCCAGCCAGGGCAACATTCTCAATGGGTATGCCTGCTTCAGAGCTGATAAATTCGGTAAGTCTCTGATGTGTGATCGCCGTGAGGCTGCGATTGGAAATAAGGAGATAATTCTGCGCCTCTCCTGACTTATACAGTGCACTAATCTTCGAAGTTTCATCCAAGATGAGCCCTGTTGTCTTACCGGGCCTAAATACATCAGCATCGCTGAATGAAGCCCCAATTGATGAAGTATGTTTGGCTTGGATGATGGTGCAACCCTCCAGGGACTTGCCCTCGATGGATACTCCTGGGCAGTCCCGATGAACTTTGCATCCCTGCCAGCATCCTTACCAGACGCAAACCCCATCAGGCCAGCACCAAATAGATGTTGTCCGATGGCTACTACGATCTGTTCAAATTGGTCCGTGTTCAAATCAAAGTACGGTGTCATAGAATCTGAAAAACATTCATCCAAGAGTTGAGAAGACAATGGTTGAGTTGTTTCATCCTCGCAACCCAGTAACTGACTAAAATCTATGGAATGCCGGATTGAGCCAACTTCAAAAAAACAGAACAGGAACGGAACAAGAATGTGCGGCAGAGTGTGTGGCAGCAGCATTCCTCATCAAATCGCAAGCACCTAACTCTTTGAAAGCAATGGAGGCGAGTAGGAGAATCGAACTCCTGTACACGGATTTGCAATCCGCTGCGTAACCACTCCGCCAACTCGCCGTGCCCGCGTTGCCGCGGGTGTGGCATCAAGGACATGTCCTTGATGCGAGGGACGTTATCCCGACTTTTATCGCGCTTGTCCAGACCCGTTCGCGACAAAGCGTCGGGATATTTCACCTACAAAAAATCCCTCAAGACAGGGCGATCACCGGCTTGTGGTCGTCTTCGGGCGCGTCCAGCTGCAGGTGGTGATCCTCGAGGATCAGCAGGTTTTCAGACCCGATGATATCGCTCTTGGTTTTATAGCCGATCACGTCTTCAACCTTCATTTCAAGGTGCCGCGCCATCAGAATTGTTTCTTCGGACGAAAAGTTGGTCATGCCGCGCGCGAATTCATTGCCCTCTTCGTCATAGACGTGCAGCACGTCACCTTTGACAAATTCGCCCTGGATCGACACCAGATCATCGCGCGAGAGCCCGCGTTCCTTGTTGGTGATCGCCTGAACCGCGGCCTTCTTGACAGCCAGCGTGCCCGACACCTGCAAACGGTTGCTGAGCCAGATCATCAAGGGTGACGCGGTCTTGCCGGTGGCAAGGCAGCGCGTATGACGTCGTTCGCGGCGCAGCACCGAAGACACGGGACTTTCGATGATGCCTTCTGCAATGATGGTTTCGACCCCCGCGTTTTGTGCCATATTGGCCGCCAGCATCTTGGTCAGCATCCCGCCACTGCCCAATTCACTGATGCTTTTGGTAGATTCCAGATGCGCGCTCACGTCCTCGATTTCCTCGATGAACTGCGCACCGGGTTCAGAGGGGTCGCGATCATAAAGACCTTCGACACTGGTCAGGATGATCAGGTGATCGGCCTCGATCATCTGGGCCACCTTGGCCGACAGCCGGTCATTGTCCCCCACCTTGAGGTCGCGGGTCGCGACTGAAATCGTTCTCGTTGATGATCGGTAAAACATCGTTTTCAAACAATCGCAGCATGGTGTTCTTGATGTTCAAAAAGCGGCGGCGTTCTTCCATGTCTTCCACGGTGACCAGCATCTGCGCCACGCCCAACCCATATTCGGACGCGACCTGACGATAGGCATTCATCAACAAGGGTTGACCGCATGCGGCGGCGGCCTGTTTGTCCAGAATACCTGCGTCTTCGGGGCGTTTGCCGATCATGTTCAGACCCAAGGCAACGGACCCTGACGAGGTCAGGATGATTTCATAGCCATCCGCTTGCAATTCAGCCAGATCGGCAAGCAATCCGTTGATGAAGGCAAAGCGCAGGGTCAGCTTTTCCTCGTTGGCCAGAAGGCTGGACCCTATTTTCACGACGATACGTTTCTTTTTGGACACGGGGAGGACGCTCCGTTTTCTATTGATGTTCAACAGCTTCTCCGTCGCAGCAAAAGCAGCCGCCGGACGCAAAATTGTTTTGATTCGCTGTTGTATAACATGGCTGCGCAGTCAGGGTGCAACCGGGTTTGCTGATACCTGTGCTCCGACGCCCCGTCACGGAGGTTTGAAACTAGGTCATTTGCAGCCCGGCAAGGGCCGTTCGGGTGGCTTCGGGCAAGTCTGCGGGCCGGTGCGCGGCACGGTCGACATAGACATGCACAAAGAACCCCTCGGCAGAGGCGAGATCGTCGTCGTTGCGGAAAAGCCCAAGTTCCATCCGGACGGAACTGCGGCCCAGTTTGGCCACGCGCAGACCCGCCGTGACCCTGTCGGGAAACTGCATTTCGCCAAAATACCGGCAGCCCGTCTCAACGACCAACCCAAATACGGGGCTGGTCAACGGATCCAGCAGGCCGCGTTCGATCAGCCAGCCATTCACCGCAGTGTCGAACAGCGCATAGTGCACCACGTTGTTCATGTGGCCATAGGCGTCATTGTCGTTCCACCGGGTTTGCAGCGGATAGAAATCGGCAAACTCGGCGCGGCTGGGGGCGACGGGGCGGTCCGCCATTACCAGGCTGCCGTATAGATCGTGTGCGCATCCTGCTGCGTCACATTGCGGGGGTTGTTCACCAACAGGCGCGTCTGCAACATCGCGTCAGCCGCCATCTTGTCGATGGCATCCTTCGGGATATCGACATCGCGCAGGCGCGTTTGCAAGCCGACACGGTGCGACAGATCGGCAAGCGCATCAATGAAGGCGGCGGTCTTCGCCTGGGTGCCCTCGACCGCCGCAAGATCAGGAAACGCATCCGCTGCAATTTCCGCATAAAGCGTGCCGGCATCCGGCGCGTTGAACCGCAGCACATGCGGCAAGACCAACGCGTTGGACAGGCCGTGCGGGATGTGGAACGTGCCGCCAATCGGATAGGCCAGCGCGTGTACGGCCGCGACGGGCGAATTTGCGAACGCCTGCCCGGCAAGCATCGACCCAAGCAGCATCGCGCCGCGCGCTTCGATATTTGAACCATCCGCGACGACGGTTTCGATATTGGCCCCCAAAAGGCGCAGCGCCTCGCGGGCCAGAAGCCGCGACAGCGGGTTGTTGTTCGCTGACTTCGACGCATAAGCCTCGATCGCGTGAACCATGGCATCAACGCCCGTCGCAGCTGTGATATGCGCGGGCAGGCCCAGCGTCAGTTCCGCGTCAAGGATCGCCATATCGGGCAGGATCACCGGCGAGGATACGCCGCGCTTTTCCTCGGCCCCGACAGTGATGATCGACACCGGCGTGACCTCTGATCCCGTCCCGGCGGTCGTGGGGATCAGCACCAGCGGCAGGCGCGGCCCCTTGGCCTGCGCCACGCCCCACGCCTGATCCAGATCTTCGCCCGAACCCAGCAAAAGCGCCACCAGCTTGGCCACGTCCTGCGATGATCCACCCCCAAAACCGATCACGCCCGTCGCACCGGCTTGCCTGCCCGCCTCGACCGCGTCCATCAATGTGGCGCGGGATGGGTCAGCCTCGACCGCGTCAAATACCGTGACGGTGTGACCTGCCTTTTCAAGCGCTGCGATCGCGGGGTCACACAACCCCAATTTGCGCAATCCCGGGTCGGTAATCAAAAGGCACTGCGTGCCCAGCAACCCGCCCGCCAGTTCAGCCAGCCGCCCCGCGGCCCCGTTTTCGAAAACAACGGATTTCGTGGTATTAAAGACAAATGGGGTCACGGGAAATACGGCCTTTCTATTGATCACGTCACCCCGGAACAGGGCACCGGGGCATATGACATTAAAGGCAAAAATCGCAGCCGCGCCTAGCCGTTATTTCGGTTATCTCTTCCACCATGCGAAACGCAGCGGACGCGGCTACCTTTCCGAAGTCGCCTCTTGCGGTTTGTTGGCCCCCAGCACGGCCACAAGCGCCCAGCGGATGCGATCCTTGAGGCCGTCGAAAACGCTGAACAGCGACGGGACAAACAACAGCGACAAAAGCGTCGATAAAAGCAGCCCCCCGATCACCGCAACGGCCATGGGCGCGCGAAATTCGCCCCCCGCCCCGACCGCCAGCGCCGAAGGCACCATGCCTGCCGTCATGGCGACTGTGGTCATGATAATGGGTCGGGCGCGCTTGTGCCCTGCCTGTATCATCGCCTCGGATTTGCTGAGCCCGCCTTCCATCGCATCGATCGCGAATTCCACCAGCATGATCGCGTTCTTGGTCACGATCCCCATCAGCATCAGGAACCCGATCACCACAGACAGACCAATAGCGGACCCGTTCAGGAACAGCGCAAAGATCGCCCCCCCGATGGCCAGCGGCAACGACAACAGGATCGTCACAGGCGTGATGAAACTGCTGAACAAAAGCACCAACACAACATAGACCAGCAAGATCCCCGCCCCCATCGCGAGCCCGAACTGGGTAAAGACCTCGCCCATCACCTCGGCATCGCCGGCACTCTGGATCGACGTGCCTTCGGGCATGTCCCGTGCCAGCGGCAGCGCCATGATGGCTTCGGTCGCGGGGCCAAGCAGCGCGCCGGGTGCCAGGTCCGCCTCGACCGAAGTGCGGTATTGCCGGTCGTAGCGTTCGATCGTGCTGGGGCCCGAGGACAGACGGATGTCGGCCACCACACTGATCGGCACAGGTGCACCAGTGGATGAGGGCACGCGCAGGCTGATCATCTTGCTCAGGTCGTCGCGCACATCCTTCTTGACACGCACGATGATCGGGATCTGTCTGTCACCGGCGTTGAATTTGGCAACGTTGCTTTCGGTATCGCCCAGCGTGGCAATCCGGATGGTGCTGGCAAGAGCCGCCGACGTGACCCCCATTTCCGCAGCAAGCTGCGGGCGGGGGGTGATCTGGATTTCAGGGCGCACCAGCGATGCGGTGCTTGACGCGTTCACGACATCTTTCAGGCCATTCATCTGATCTGCCAGTGCGATCGCGGCAGCCGATGCACCCGCTTCGGTATCACCCAGAACGTTAAGTTGGATATCCCTCTGGCCATTGTCCTTAAGCACGTTGATCTTCACGTCGGGCAAATTCTGCAAAAGCCGCTTCATGTCGTCTTCGATCACGAAGGACGATCTGTCCCGGTCCCCCTTCTGGCCATAGTTCACGATCACATTGGCCTTGGTATCCGCCGCCGTGCCGCCTTCGACAAAGACATTCGTCACTTCGGGAATTTGCGCCAGAATGGCCGAAACGTCGCGGGCCTCTGACCGGGTCTGTTCCAGCGTTGATCCGGGGGGCAGTTCCAGCGACACGGTCGACCGTCCCCTGTCGGCCGGCGGGATGAATTCGGTCGGCAGCAGCGTTGCGGAATAGATCGAGCCCGCAAAGATTGCGAGCCCGACGATCAGGGTGATCACCCGGTTGCGCAGCGTCCACCGCAGCACCGCCATGTAGCGGCGCATGATGAAGCCATCTTTTTCCTCTTCTTCCGGTGCGATGCCGTCGCGCAGAAAATATGCCGCCATCATCGGTGTGATCAACCGCGCAACAAGCAACGAAAACAGCACCGCCACGGCAACTGTCAGCCCGAATTGCTTGAAATACTGCCCCGCAATGCCCGACATGAAGCTGACCGGTGCGAACACGGCAACGATGGTAAAACTGATCGCGATCACCGTAAGACCGATTTCCGAGGCGGCCTCCTCGGAAGCCTCATAGGCGGGTTTGCCCATCTGGATATGTCGCACGATATTCTCGATCTCGACGATCGCGTCATCCACCAGGATACCCGTCACCAGAGTGATGCCCAACAGACTGACCGTATTCAGCGAGAAGCCAAGATATTGCATGACCATGAACGTGGGGATGATCGACAAGGGCAGCGCCACCGCCGTGATCAGCGTGGCCCGCCAGTTGCGCAGGAACAGGAAGACCACGATGATCGCCAGAACGGCCCCCTCATAGAGCGTGTCCATCGCGGAATGATAGTTGCCTTCGGTATAGGTCGTCGCATCATCGATCAGCGAAAACCGGGCGTTCGGATATTGCTCGCCCAGCTCGGCAAGGCGCTGTTTGGCGTTGTCGCCTGCCGCCAGATCGCTGGCCCCGGTGGATCGAAACACCCCGAACGCGACAACAGGCTGGCCATCCAGCATCGCAAAGGTCGAGGGTTCGGTGGACCCGTCAAAGACCTTGCCCAGATCATCCAGCCTGACCGTGCGCCCCGGCGATATGGTGATGGGTGTGGCAGCCAGTTGCGCCACCGTATCGGCACTGCCAAGCGCGCGGATCGAATACTCCTGCCCGCCCAGATCGCCCGATCCGCCGCCCAGATCAATGTTGTTCTGCCGCAACTGGGTGTTCACCTCGGCCGCCGTCAGCCTGAGCGACAAAAGCCGGTCGGGGTCCAGCGCCACTTCGATGGCACGGTCGCCCCCCCGATGCGGGTCACTTTGCCGACGCCTTTTTTGACCTGCAATTCCCGCGCAACGACTTCATCCACGAAGTATGACAGCTCCTGGATCGTCTGGGTGGGGTCCGACACCGCATAGGTCAGGATGGCCTGCCCTGTAACATCCAGCCGCTTGATGATCGGCTCTGTCGCGTTGTCGGGCAGATCGCCCTGCACGCCCGCAACCGCATCCTTGATGTCGGTCAGGGCGGTGGCGCTGTCGGTTTCAAGCTCGAATTCGATCGTGAGGCTTGCCACCCCGTCAGAGGCCACGGCCGTTACGTGCTTGACCCCCGCCACATCAGAAACCGCACTTTCCACGGGCTTTACGATCTGGGTCGCTATTTCAGTAGGGGCCGCACCGGGCTGGGCGATGTTGACCGTCACAATCGGGATGTCGATGTTGGGAAATTGCGTGACAGGCAGGCGGAAAAAACCGACGATACCAACAAGGCACAGCACCAGGAACAGCGCTAGCGTTGGCACAGGTGTGCGAATTGCCCAGGTGGACATATTCATTGCGTATCAGCCTTTTGCTTGACGGGGTTCACCTTATCCCCGTCCGAAAAAAACGCGCTGGCCCGTGTCACCACGGTGGCGTCATTCCTGAGGCCTGACAGAATCTCGCGCCGGTCATTCCAGATCAGCCCCGCCTGCACATCGCGCCGCGCCAAAGTGGTATCCATCACCTCAAGCACATAGTCGCCCGTGGCATCGGTCAGCACAGCGGTGGTGGGCACCGTAAGCCCCTCGTGACGGTCGGTAATGATCCACCCACCTGCGAAAAGCCCCGTCCGCAAGGTGTTTTCCGCATCCAGCGACACGCGCACTTCGCCCAGACGGTTGGTCGGGTCCACCGTCGGGGCCACCAGGCGCACGGCACCCTCAACCATGCCCAATCCCGGAATGTCGACCTGCGCGGGGTCGCCCACATCAATCAGCGCCAGCGAGGTCTCGACGATCTCGGCTTTCACCTCGATCACGCCGTTTTCGATCATGCGAAACATCGGTTCGCCCGAACTGGTCGCAATCGCGCCAACCTGCACATTGCGCGCCGAAATCAGCCCCGCCGTCGGTGCCTTGATGGTGGCGTGATCCAAGTTCAGCTCTGCAATGTCCAACTGTGCCTTGGCTTGCAGGACCTGCGCCTTCGCCACTTCCAGCCCGTCCTCGGCAGAGGCCACCGTCGCATCCGCGGTCTGGCTGTTTGCGGTCGCCTGATCCAGGGCTGCCTGGGTCACATTCCCGCTTCGGTCCAGTTGCTGATTGCGTTCAAGAACGCTGCGCGCTTGCGCCGCCGACGCCTTGGCCGAGGTGATCTGGCTTTGCGCCTGACGCACGCCGGATTGGGCGCGGGCATATTCAGCGCGGGCTTGCGCCAGTTGTGCCTTCAGCGTGTCGGTATTGAGCTGCGCCAAGGTATCGCCCTTGGCGACACGCGCGCCCACGTCTACCATCAGCGCCTCTATCGGATAGCCGTTGACCTGAGGATAGACCAACACTTCGCGGAGCGCCTGCAAGGTGCCGGAAATCGGAACGCGGTTCACAATCTCGGCTGTTGCGGCCTTGTCGACCGTAACGCTTGGAACATAGGCCTGCGGTGTTTGCGCTTCCTGCGCAAAGCTGCCCTGCCCGCCGAGCACAACCAAAAGTGCTGCGCCGATCCATCTTGCAACTGGCCCTGTCATCTAATTCTCCGTCCTGTCCCTGGTCCATAGCATGTGCGCTCTTGCCGTCAAAATGCAATGCACCACACGAAATCTAAAGCCGCCATGACGTAGTGGTGTTTGAAAACACGGGATTTTAGCAGATCGCTAAGGCAGTTTGCGTATTTCGGACGGCTGTTGGCGCAGATACTCCATCACGGCCGAACGGACAGATTGATCGCCACGCTCGCGGGCCTCGTTTATCACCGCAAGCACCTCTGTCAGGTCAGACCTGCGCAGCAGGCTTTTGACCGGGCCGATCGACGCGGGGCGCATCGAAAAGGACATGATCCCGATGGCCGCAAAACACAGCGCCTCGACAGGACGGCCCGCATCTTCGCCACAAAACGACAGCGGCGTGCCGGTCTCGCGGCATCGCGCCACAATCCCCTCAAGAAAGCTTAAAAAACTTACATTCAGCGTGTCATAGCGGCGGCGCACCAATTCGTTTTCGCGGTCGGCGGCAAAAAAGAACTGCTTGAGATCGTTGCCGCCGATGGACAGGAATTCGACCTCTTCAAAGAATTTCTTCGGGGCAAAGGCAAGTGACGGCGTTTCAAGCATCGCGCCCACCTCGATTTGCGAAGGCAGCACGTGGCCCAGACGTTCCTCGCCCGCAATGGCTTTGTCCATCTCGATCCGCGCGGCACGGTATTCTTCAAACTGCGCCACAAAAGGGAACATCACCGACAAAGGCCGCCCGTTCGCCGCGCGCAGCAAGGCTTGCAACTGCATCCGCATGATGCCGGGCTTGTCCAACCCGACACGGATGGCCCGCCACCCCAAGGCCGGGTTTGGTTCATCATTGGGCTTCATATAGGGCAGCACCTTGTCCGACCCGATATCAAGCGTGCGAAAGACCACGCGCTTGTCATGGGCGGCGTCCAGCACGCGGCTGTACAGCGCGGAAAGCTCGGACCGTTTGGGCATCTTGCTGCGCACCAGAAATTGCAGCTCTGTGCGGAACAGGCCAACACCCTCGGCCCCCGACCCTTCAAGCGACGGCAGATCCGCCATCAGACCCGCGTTCATATGCAGGCCGATGATCTGGCCGCATTTGGTTTCGGCGGGTTTGTCGCGGATAGAGGCATAACGTTCCTGCGCTTCGGCCTGCATCGCGATCTTGTCGCGGAACGCCGAAGCAACGGAATCGTCGGGCCGCAGATGCACAACGCCCTGTTCGCCGTCCACCATGATCCGGTCGCCGTTCAGCGCGTCATTGGTAATCCGCGCGGCATGCACGATCAGCGGAATGGCAAGCGCACGTGCGACAATCGCGGCATGGCTGCCGACCGACCCGCCTTCCAGCACGATGCCCCGCAAGGACCGTCCGTATTCCAGCAGCTCGGCCGGGCCGATGTTGCGGGCCACCAGAATAGGGTTCACCGGCATTTCGGCCCCCGTGTTCGATCCCTGCCCGGTCAGGATCCGCAGCAACCGGTTGCTTAGATCATCCAGGTCCGACAGGCGTTCACGCAGATATATGTCATTGGCCTGCCCCATGCGCGCCCGGGCAAGCGACTGTTCCTTTTCGACCGACGCTTCGGCAGAAAGTCCGCGACCGATGTCTTCCTCCATCCGGCGCAACCACCCCTTGGAGTTGGCGAACATTCGATAAGCTTCCAGCACCTGTTGCTGGTCCTTGTCGCCGCCCGCCATCGACATCATCTGGTCAACGCTGACGCGGAGCTGATCAATGGCATCATTCAAACGCTCGGTCTCGCGTACCGGATCATCTGCCACCGGGTTCGATACCACGACACGCGGCTCGTGCAGCCAGACATGGCCCTCTGCCACGCCCTCCTGCCCGACCGTGCCACGGATCAGCACAGGCTGGCTGTGCCGCGCCGACATCGCTGCCCCATCGCCGACAAACGCGCCAAGCTCGGTCATCTCGGCCAGCACCATCGCGACCACTTCCAAAGCATAGACCTCGTCAGAGGAAAATTCCCGTGCCGCCTTGGATTGCACCACAAGCACGCCCAGCATTTCACCAAGCCGCTGCACCGGGATCCCCAGAAAGCTTGAATATATCTCTTCGCCGGTTTCGGGCATGAACCGAAAACCAGGGGCCTGCGGCGCATTGGGGGTGTTGATGATGCGCTTGCGCTTGGCCACGCGGCCTACAAGGCCCTCGCCCATCTTCATGCGGGTTTCATGCACCGCATCGGGCTTCAGGCCTTCGGTCGCACAAAGCTCAAGCGTGTCTTCGTCGCGAAACAGATAGATCGAACACACCTCGCACCCCATCGAGGTCGCGATCAGATGGGTGATCTTGTCCAGCCGAGCCTGACCGGCATCGTCACTGGCCATGGCATCGCGCAAGCGGCCAAGCAGTTTGCGACTTTCTGTTTCGATCCCATCGGACATGACACTGTTTTCCTCCGCAAAGTCAGCTTAGACCACAGGCACCCCGAAATTGAAACGCCTGTTATCGCCAACGCCTACCACCGGGGCATCTCTACAGAAAAGATATGACACCTCCAAGAAGCGCCCAAAACGGGCCTAAAACGGGCAAACCCGGTGCCAAAGTGTCCTGTCCGCCTGTCTTTCAGGCAGCTTTGTCCAACTCGAACGCATCGTGCAACGCCTGAACGGCCAGTTCCATGTACTTGCGGTCGATCAGCACGGAAATCTTGATCTCAGAGGTGGTAATTACCTTGATGTTGATCCCTTCGGCGGACAACACCTGAAACATCTTGGCCGCAACGCCGGTGTGGCTACGCATGCCGATCCCCACAACAGACACCTTTGCCACGTCCGTATCGGCGATCAATTCGCTAAAGTTGATCGCACTATTGGCCTTGGCGTCAGCCATCGCCTTTTCGGCGCGTTTGATCTGGTCGACAGGGCAGGACCACGTCATGTCGGTGCGCCCCTCTTCCGAAATGTTCTGCACGATCATATCGACGTTCACACCACCCTCGCTCAGCGCCGTGAAGATCGCCGCGGCGATGCCGGGGCGGTCCGCCACCGACACAAGGGTCATCTTGGCTTCATCACGCGAAAACGCGACACCGGCCACAACATTGCTTTCCATGATTTCCTCCTCGGAACAGACCAGCGTGCCAGCTTCGTCTGATTGTTCTTCAAAACTGCTCAGCACCCGCAGCTTCACCTTATAGCGCATTGCCAATTCGACAGACCGCGTCTGCAAGACCTTCGCCCCCAGCGACGCCAGCTCCAACATTTCCTCAAACGCGATCTTGTCCAGCTTGCGCGCCTTCGAGGTGATGCGGGGGTCGGTCGTATAGACCCCGTCGACATCGGTATAAATGTCGCAGCGCTCGGCCTCGAAAGCGGCCGCAAACGCCACCGCCGTGGTGTCAGAGCCGCCCCGCCCCAGTGTGGTGATCCGGCCTTCGGGGCTGACGCCCTGAAATCCTGCAACCACGGCGACCCTCATGCCCTCGGCGAATTTCGTCATGATGTTATGCGCAGGAATTTCCTCGATCCGCGCCGAACTATGCGCCGAGGTAGTCTTGACCGGCACCTGCCAGCCCTGCCAACTGCGCGCCGGAACATCCATTTCCTGCAACGTCAGCGCCATCAGTCCTGCGGTCACATTTTCGCCCGACGACACAACCGCATCATATTCACGCGCATCATAAAGCGGCGATGTCTCGCCGACCCAGCCCACCAGTTCGTTCGTCTTGCCGGACATGGCCGAAACGATGACGATGACGTCATAGCCCTTCGACACCTCGACCCCCACACGCTTGGCGGCGCGGCGGATACGATCCAGTGTGGCCACCGATGTGCCACCAAATTTCATCACCAGAACAGGCATATATTCCCCGCTTAAAACTCCGGCGCGGTTTACGCGCAAGCGCCTGCCATAGCAAGACCACTTGGATCCCTTCTCTGGCTCTTAAATATCCTGGGGTCTGGGGCAAAGCCCCAGTGATAGCGTCCAGCGGCAAAGCCCCAGTCATAGCATCCAGCGGCAAAGCCCCAGCAAAACGCCCGGCGGCAAAGCCCCGCTGCTAAAACGGATGCGCCCGACCGTCCCATGTCTCAAAACATCCCGTGGTGGCCAGATCAAGGGCCGCAAACCTGGCGGCCAATCCTTCTACGGCCTCGTCCACCGTGATGGCCGCCGATCCGCCGCCCATATCCGTCTGCACCCAGCCGGGATGATAGATGCCAACGGCGATGCCTTCGCCTTTCAGATCCGTGGCCAGATTTCGGCCCAGATTAAGCACGGCCGCCTTTGAGGCGCGATAGATATAGCTGCCCCCCAAAGCCCGTTCGGATGACCCCATCTGTGACGAGATGATGGCGATCTTTGGGGCCTGCGCCCGGCGCAGATGCGGCAGCATTGCCTGAATTGCCAGAAACACCCCCGTCACGTTGGTCGCAAAACTGTGCGCCCAGACGTCCGCCCCGTAACCGCTTTCAAGATCGTCGCCCTTGTCCAGATAAACGCCCGCATTGCACACCAGCAGATCCAGCGCACGGTCCCCCATCGCGGCGGCCATCGCGGAATGATCGGCAGGGTGCGTCACATCCAGCTGGATATCCGCCATTGACGATCTTCCGGTGCCGAATACCTCTTGGCCCGTGGCCCGGTAATGTTCAGCAAGCCCTGCGCCAATGCCCCGGCTTGCCCCCGTGATCAGTATCGTCATTGCGGTTTATTTCCTCTGGTTCGGGCGGCAGCAGTAACGCACCCCCTTTTGGTTAATTTCGCTATTGGATTGACCGTTTGGGCCGGAATGGCAGCGGCATCATCCGGATGCCCTCCTCGGCCAGCGCACGCGCCTGATCCAGCCGCGCTTCGCCATAGATCGACCGTTCGGGCTTTTCGCCCGCATGCATGGCGCGGGCTTCGCGTACGAAATCTTTCCCCACATAATCCGACGTGGCCTCGACCTTTTTGCGCAACGCGCTGATCGCCTTTTCCACGTCGCTTTGCGGCTCAAGAAGCGCGGGGGCCTTGCCCTTGGAGGCAGGCGACGCTGCGTCCGGATCGGGGCGCGCGGATTTTCTGCCTGTGGACACGCGCGGCGCCATGATGGCCTTGCTGACCGCTTCTGATCCGCAGACCGGACATTTGACATGCCCCGCCTGCACCAGCGTGTCACACGCCGATGCGGATTTGAACCAACTGTCAAAGCGATGGTCCCGATCACATTTCAAGGAAAACTGGATCATGGTGCGTGCGTGCTGTCCTTATCTGACACATAAGTCCGGGAAGTAAGATCAAGATGCAGCAGGTTCAAGCGCTCGGTACGCCGCTGCGCGGATCGAAATCGCGGATCAGCCGGGCAAGTTCCGGTTCACCCACCATCTTGGTCGCCTTCTTGCGTGAAACCCACTTGCGCCGGCGCTGGCCCGCTTCGGGATAGGCCTGTGCCTCGCTTTTGACCTCGACGGGATAAAGCATCGCCACGACCGGTAAAACCACCCCACAGCCCATATCCTTGGCATAGGAATAGACCCCAAGGCAGCCACCCGTCACCCGGCCGGTCACGCCAGCCTCTTCCCAGGCTTCTTGCAGCGCCGCGTCGCCTGGCGTCTTCGCGTTCATCGGCCAGCCCTTGGGCATGATCCAGCGTTTGCCCCCCCGCGAAGTAATCAAAAGGACCTGCACCTTGCCGCCACGAATACGGTAGCACAGCGCCGCGAATTGCGAACGCACGTCGCCTTTCTGCGCTTTGGGCAGGGATATGGGCAGTTGTTTCATCGGCATCGTCTCGGTCGGTGGGAACCCTTCTTCCTACAAAAGCCTAAGCCGGACTGTCGCACAAGGTCGGTGATGCACCCGCGTGATCTTGTTGGGACACCGCGGCAGGATCGCGACACATCCGCCCCTTATTGAGCCCTCAAGGGACAGCGGACCAATCCCGTTCAGCGGACCCGCGTGCGCTCCACCTTGCTGCGCAAACGCGCGATCAGATCTTCGGGGGCAATATCTGCGTCAATCGCCAGTTTGCGCAATCCAAAATGTACATGCGCCATGTCTTCGTAATAGCTGGTATAGGCATAGTTGGTTGCGGCCCCGGCAACCGCTCCCAAGACGGGCACGGCCTGTGCCGCCAGCTTCTGGCCCAGAACAACCGCAAGACGGGGCGCGACCTTGGCGATCACCGCCTGCATGGCCCGGCCGCTCAGCGCGACACGCGCGGACAGAAAGCCCAGATCGGCACCGTCATCAGACGACAGCGGCCCCGCGGCCGAAAATACCTGAATGCAATCGAACTGCACATTCTCGGCATGGGGATCGAACCCGTGCTCGACGGCCACGCCCTGGATCACGCGCAACAGCAGCGTCGTTGTCACCGGCAGTTCGGCCATTGCCGTCGGCAATCCGCCCGCGCCGCCTGCGGCCCCCATCGCCGCACTGACAGCCTGGTTCAGCCAGCTTTTCTGATCTGGCATCATCGCGCGCGACGACGTGGCCGCCTTCATTGCCTGACCCAATGCCTTGACCGTGGCAGTTTCCAGATTACGGCGCACGGGCTGGGGCAGCCTGTCGATCAACCCTTCGGCACTGCCGCCGATCACGTTCAGCACATGGATGCCAACCCCACCCGCCGCTTTGTAGCGCTTGGCAAGCGCATCAAGGCGCGCCTCTACGTCAACGACCGTAAGAGAGTTGGTTTCGTTCTGCATGGCGATTGTCTCCGACTGTTCGACATAGATGTGGGGCGTTTCACGGCAGGTTTCAACGTGCCGATCCCGTTTCAATGGCTCCAGGATGTGACATCGCCGCCGATGCCGTCCCAGGCGCCGGGAACCAATGCGCGGCCCAACACGCGGTCCGGATTGGTCGGGGGCGGCATCACCACATGGTTCAGCAGACTGAAGCCGAAGCGTTGATAATAGGGTGCATCGCCCACCAGCATCACCCGAACCCACCCCAGCGGGGCAGCCTGCGCCACACTGCCTTCGATCAAAAGCCCGCCCAGCCCTTCGCCCTGACGTGTCGGATGCACGGCGACGGGGCCCAGCAAAAGCGCCTCGGCACCGCCCACACGCACCGGCCAATAACGGATCGCACCGGCCAGAATGCCGTCTGCATCGCGCGCGACATGACTAAGCTCGGCAACCGGGGGCACCCCATCGCGCAACCGGTAGGACGACAACGCCTCGCGACCCGGCGCAAAACACGTATCATACAGCGCTTCGACCTCCCAATGGTCCGCCGCACGTTCCGGAATCATCTGATACACAAGCGAATGACCTTTGAGCCGTTTTGCAGTGGCAAAGGCCTTAACATGGCGCTAGCCATGGGTGCAAACCAAGAGGAGAGTTTGATGTTCTACCGCCCGAAAGACGGCCATCCCCTGCCCCACAACCCGTTCAACGCCATCGTGACCCCGCGCCCGATCGGCTGGATTTCGACACGCGACGCAGACGGGCGCGACAACCTGGCCCCCTATTCGTTTTTCAACGGCGTGGCCTATGTGCCGCCCCAGGTCATGTTTGCCTCGACCGGTACCAAGGCGGATGTGGACGGCACCAAGGACAGTATGGCCAATATCCGCGAAACCGGGGTGTTTTGCGTCAATATCGTGGAATACGCGATGCGCGATGCGATGAACGCCTCTTCAGCCACACTGCCTCACGGGACGGATGAATTTGCCCATGCCGGGATTGAAAAGGCTGAATGTGACGAGATTGCCTGCGCACGTGTCGCGCAAGCACCTGCCAGCCTTGAGTGCCGCATGACCCAAATGGTGAAGATCGAAGGGGACAGCAACTTTGTCGTTTTCGGAGAGGTGATCGGCGTGCATATGCGCGACGATTGCATCAAGGACGGCCGCTTTGACGTCACCACATATCAGCCGCTGTCACGGCTGGGCTACCGCGACTACGCCCGCATCACGGATGTCTTCGAAATCATTCGTCCCGACGATTGAGCCGAGAACCGGAATTTTTCAAAAATTCCGATCCGTTTTTTTTGAAAAAAAACGGCCCCGGTTCTCCTAGTGGCTGCCCAAGATGCCGGTGCGCACCTGATAGTTCACGGCGACCTGATAGTCCGGGTCGTCGTCGCTGTCGATCATCAGATGGCCCGCTTTGGTCAGCAGTCGGTGGCAATCCCGGCTCAGGTGGCGCAATTGCACGCGCTTGCCCGCATCCTCGTATTTCGCTGCGATCGTTTCAATCGCTTGCAGCGCTGACTGGTCCACCACGCGGCTGTCGGCGAAATCCACGATGACTTCGTTCGGATCTTCGCGCACGTTGAAAAGCTCGGCAAACCCTTCGGACGACCCAAAAAACAACGGTCCCTGCACCTGATATACCTTGGCACCTTCCGGGGTGCGATAGGTTTTGGCGTGGATCCGGCGTGCATTGTTCCACGCATAGGCCAGCGCCGACACGATCACGCCCACGACCACAGCGACGGCAAGATCTTTGTAGACCGTTACGACCGTCACCAGCAGAATTACAAAAGCGTCCATCATTGGCACCTTGGTCAGGATCGTCAGCGAATTCCACGCAAATGTGCCGATCACGACCATGAACATCACGCCCACCAGCGCGGCGAGCGGTATCTGCTCGATCAGCGACGATCCGAACAGGATGAACACCAACAGAAACAACGCCGCCGCGATGCCTGCCACGCGGGTCCGGCCGCCCGATTTCACGTTGATCATCGACTGCCCGATCATCGCGCAGCCCCCCATGCCGCCGAAAAATCCGGTCACGGTGTTCGCCACGCCTTGTGCGATACATTCCTGGCTGGCACCGCCGCGCGTGTTGGTCAGATCGCTGACCAGGTTCAGCGTCAGCAGGGATTCGATCAGGCCAATCGCGGCAAGGATCACGGCATAGGGCAGAATGATATAAAGCGTCTCAAGCGTGAAGGGTGCCATCGCGGTGCCATAAAGCCCCAGGCCGTCGCCAAACGGAACATGGAACGGCGGCAGCCCCCCCTTGATCGACGACAAATCCCCGACCCGCGGCACATCAATGCCAAAGCCGATCACAACCAACGCAACGATGCCGATACCCGCCAGGGGGGCCGGGATGATCTTGGTGATCTTCGGCATCAACCAGATAATCGCCATCGTGGTCGCCACCAGCCCAAGCATCATATAAAGCGGCTGCCCGGAAAGCCAGGTTCCGCCCGACATGCCGTGGCCGGTATCCACAACGCTGCCGGGCACCTTGAACTGGCTCATCTGGGCGAGAAAGATCACAATCGCAAGGCCGTTCACGAATCCCAGCATCACCGGGTGCGGCACAAGTCGCATGAATTTGCCCCATTGCATCACGCCCGCGAAAATCTGGATGAGACCCATAAGAACGACGGTGGCGAACAGATATTCCACCCCGTGCTGCGACACCAGTGCGACCATGACCACAGCCAGCGCACCTGTGGCCCCCGAAATCATGCCCGGGCGCCCGCCGATCATCGCCGTGATCAGCCCCACCATGAAAGCCGCGTAAAGCCCGACAAGCGGGTTCACCCCGGCCACAAAGGCAAAGGCCACGGCTTCGGGCACCAGCGCCAGGGCCACAGTCAGGCCCGACAGCAATTCAATGCGCAGCCGGCTTGGCGAAAACCCTTCTCCGGGCATCCAGCGCAGATCTGTGACGTCAAGGTTCTTGGTGAAGCTTCGGAACGTGGTGCGCGCCATGGGGGCATCCTTCGAATGGATCGGTCGGGGAAATCTTTTCGGCTCCCTAGATGAAAGGGCCGCAGATTGAAACCCGTGTGACGCAGCGTGGCCGGATTTGAGGCTTTCCCTCGCGGTGATCCTTGCTAATCTGCCCGCAAATCAATCCAAAGGCTTTTCCATGACGCAGACTAAAATCGCCGTGATCGGCGGATCGGGCATCTATGACATTGACGGGCTGAAAGGGGCAGAATGGCTGACTGTTGAAAGCCCGTGGGGGGTGCCGTCGGATGCGATCCTGACCGGCACGCTGGACGGGGTCGAGATGGCGTTCCTGCCCCGTCACGGGCGCGGCCATGTGCACGCGCCTTCGTCTGTGCCCTATCGCGCCAATATCGATGCGTTGAAACGGCTGGGATGTACCGATGTGATCAGTGTCTCGGCCTGCGGATCGTTCCGCGACGAAATGGCGCCGGGTGATTTTGTGATCGTCGACCAGTTCATCGACCGCACCATTGCGCGCGAGAAATCCTTTTTTGGCAGCGGCTGCGTGGCGCATGTAAGCGTGGCACACCCGACTTGCGCGCGCCTTGGCGATGCCTGCGAAACTGCGGCGCGTGACGCGGGTATTTCGGTGCATCGGGGCGGCACATATCTGGCGATGGAGGGGCCGCAGTTTTCCACGCTGGCCGAATCCAGGATGTACCGCGAAAGCTGGGGCGCGGATGTGATCGGCATGACCAACATGCCCGAGGCCAAGCTCGCCCGCGAAGCGGAGCTGTGCTATGCCTCGGTTGCCATGATCACGGATTATGACAGCTGGCACCCTGATCATGGTGAAGTGGACGTGACCAAGATCATCGAAACCCTGATGGGCAATGCCGACAAGGGGCGCAACCTGGTTGCCCGCCTGCCAGCCCTTCTGGGGGCCGAACGCGCGCCCTGCCCACATGGCTGCGACAGGGCCCTGGAATTTGCCATCATGACCCAGCCGGAGATGCGGGACGCCAGCCTGATGGCAAAACTGGATGCAGTTGCAGGCCGGGTGATCTGACATCGGCCCTGCGGGGATCGGGTTAAAGCTTTGAGTGAGTATTTTCAAAAGGGTGAAGGGGCGAGCGGTTCGCGCTGCATCCTGACCCGCGTGCAAGGAGGCCCTGATGAAACAGGTGCAAGACTATATTCGGACCATCGTCGATTTTCCCCATGAGGGGATCATGTTTCGCGATGTGACATCGCTTTTTGCCGATGCGCGCGGGTTTCGCATGGCGATTGACCAGATGCTGCACCCCTATGCCGGCATCGATATCGACAAGGTCGTGGGACTTGAGGCCCGAGGCTTTATTCTGGGGGGCGCCATTGCGCACCAACTGTCGGTGGGTTTTGTGCCGATCCGCAAGAAGGGCAAGCTGCCGGGCCGCACGATTTCTCAGGAGTACAAGCTGGAATACGGCGAAGCGATTGTGGAGATCCACGAGGACGCCATAGAGCCCGGAGAGCGGATTTTGGTGGTGGATGACCTGCTGGCCACCGGGGGCACGGCCGAGGCTGGCATCAAGTTGATTGAAAGGCTGGGCGGCGAAATCGTCTCGTGTGCGTTTATCATTGATCTGCCCGCCTTGGGCGGCCGTCGCCGGCTTGAGGCTATGGGGATGGAGGTGCATGCACTTTGCGCCTTTGAAGGGGCATAAAGTGCTGCTTTTGGGCTGATTTTGCGCAAAATGGCGCTAGGTCATCGGTTTGACAACGTGAAGGAAGCGATGATCATGCCAAAAGACAGCAGCGAGACCCCGATCCTGGACGACACTCTGGAACGGTTGAAAATTTCGGACGACGCCCGCAAGACCCTGTCACGGGCGCAACGGCGGTTGGAAGTGTCGGTGCCCGTGCGGCGCGATGACGGGACGCTGTCGGTCTATGCCGGTTGGCGGGTGCAGTACAACGACGTGCTGGGGCCTACAAAGGGGGGCATACGGTTTCATCCCGGTGTCAACCTGGACGAAGTGACCGAACTGGCGCGTTGGATGACGATCAAATGTGCGTTGTTGAATCTGCCGTTCGGCGGGGCCAAGGGAGGCGTTCAGGTCGACCCCAAAGACCTGTCTGCACAGGAACTGGAGCGCCTGTCGCGCAGTTTCCTGCGCGAAATCACCGATATCATCGGACCGGACCGGGACATTCCGGCACCCGATGTCAATACCAGCCCCCGTGTCATGGGGTGGATGGTGGACGAATATGCCAACATCACCCGCCAGCAGGTGCCCGCCGTCGTCACCGGCAAGCCGCTTTTGCTGGGTGGATCGGAGGGTCGGGTCAAGGCCACGGGCCAAGGTGCCTTGCATGTGTTGAACGCCTGGGCCAAGCGCGCAGGCAAAGAGCCGGGCGACATGACGATTGCAGTGCAGGGCTTTGGCAATGCGGGCGGCAACTTTGCCGTTCTGGCACATCAGGCGGGCTACAGGATCGTTGCGGTGTCGGATTCGAGCGGCGCGGTCTACGGCAAGGACGGCTTTGACCCCGCGCCGCTTTTCGAAAAAAAGCAGGCGGGCACGGAGGTGGCCCGGATGAAGTCGGAGGGGCTTGAACAAATCGGGTCCGAGGCGCTGATCGGGCTTGAGGTCGATGTTCTGGCGCTGGCCGCATTGCAGAACGCAGTGACGTCGGACAATGCCGATGCCGTACAGGCAGGCATGATTCTGGAGATTGCCAATGGCCCCGTCAGCCCGGCGGCGGATAGCACGCTTGGCACGCGGGGGGTGACGGTTCTGCCGGATGTTCTGGTCAATGCAGGGGGGGTCACGGTCAGTTATTTCGAGTGGATCCAGGGCCGCACTGGCGACTATTGGGACAGCGAAACGGTCGGGGCGCGGTTGGAAGACCGGATGTTCGGTGCGGCGGATGACTGTTTCGAGCGGGCGGACCGCGAAGACCTGACGGTGCGCCAGGCGGCCTATGCGATCGCGGTGGAGCGGATCGCAGATGCTATCGAAAGCCGGGGCGACAGTTGTTATTTCCGGCAATAGGATTGCGCGTGCCGCGGCCGGAAAACGGGGGCGGGAAACGGGGGCGCTGCCCCCCGGCCTGGCGGCCTTCCCCCCGGGATATTTAAGAGCCAGAGAAGGGTCAGGCCGGCGCAGGCAGTATCACACCGGGGTTCATGATGCCGTTGGGATCAAGGGCGGTCTTGATGGCGCGGATTGCACTGAGTTTCGCAGGGTCGCTGTAGCGTTGCAGATCATCCACCTTGAGCCGCCCGATGCCATGTTCGGCGCTGACGGACCCGCCCATCTGATCGGTGAGGTCGTGGATCGTTTTCTTGACGCGGTCGCGGTCGGCAAGGTGGTCATGCCGGGATTTGCCCTGCATGGGGAAGATGTTGTAGTGCAGGTTGCCGTCGCCGACATGGCCAAAACAGTTGATCCGGAAATCGCCGATCCTGGCCATCGCATCGCCTGCCTGGTCGATGAAATCGGGGATCGCCCCCAGTGGCACCGAGATATCGTGGCTGGAAACGGACCCGATCTTGCGGTTGGCGTGTGGAATCATTTCTCGGATGGCCCAGAAATCATCCGATTGCTGCTGGCTTTGTGCGATCAGGCCGTCTGTCACAAGCTCAGCCCCGAGGGCGGTTTCAAACAGCGTCTCAAGACAGGTCGAGGGATCCAGGTCGCCGCTGAGCCCCAGATCAATCAGCACGCACCATTCTGGGGGGCTGTCAAACGGCTGGCGCACTTCGGGCATGGTTTCAGTCAGAAAATCGAAGCCCATCTTGTTCATGATCTCGAAGGCGCTGATCATCTCGCCCAGTTGGTCACGCGCGAGCGACAACAGGCCCAGAGCCGCCGCCGGTGACGGGACCACCAAAAGCGCCGTACCGGATTTTGCAGGACGCGCAAAAAGCTTGAGCGCGGCGGCGGTGATCACGCCAAGCGTGCCTTCCGCCCCGATCAGCAGGTGGCGGAGATCATAGCCGGTGTTGTTCTTGCGCAGCCGCGTGAGTCCGTTCCAGATCTGGCCATCGGGCAAGACCGCCTCAAGCCCCAGACACAGATCGCGGGCGTTGCCGTAGCGCAGCACACCCGTGCCGCCCGCATTGGTTGCCAGATTGCCCCCGATGCGGGCAGACCCTTGGGCGGCCAGCGTCAGGGGAAACAGCCGCCCGGCCTGTTCGGCCGCGTCCTGCACATCGGACAGGATCACACCCGCCTCGGCCACCAGCACGTTTTCGTCGGGATAGACGGCACGCACCGTGTTCATCCGTTCCAGCGACAAGATCAGCGGGGCCGGCCCGGTCTCTGCGACCTGACCACCCACCAGCCCGGTCCCCCCGCCATAAGGAATGACGCCCACCCGCGCCGCGTTGGCGTGCCGGATGAGGGTTGCGACCTCTTGGGTGGTACGGGGCAGCGCCAGAAGCGCAGATTGCCCTGCATATAGTCCACGGGGTTCCTCAAGATAGCGCGGCGCGGCGGGGCGCAGCACATCGGCAGGAAGATCGGCGCGCAGGGCGGCCTCGAAAGCGGGATCGGCGGCGTTCAGTTTCATGGGTCCTTGATCGCGCCAAGTGCGGGCCCTTGCAAGCCGCTTAATCGTCGCTGCGCAGATATTGTGGACGCAGCACCATGATCGTCGGCTGGGACGGAAGCCGATCGATCGACACATCAAGCGACGGCCCCTCGAGTTCAATCACCGTGAATTCATCCGCCATCCCCTCAAGGAAATTCGCAAGCGCGAAATCCGAGAACCAGTGCATCGGAATGACAATGGACGATTTCAGCCGCTTGAGGACTCGGATCATCGTCGGTTGATCCAGCGTATATCCCCCATCGACAGGGGCCATGACCACATCGAGCCGCCCGATCGCTGCGTATTGGGCAAGGTCGGGTTCATGGTGCAAATGGCCCAGATGGCCGATACACAGCCCAGCCATCTCGAAGATGAAAATCGAGTTGCCTTCAGGTTCAATCCCGGAAAACTGCGATCGGATGTCAGTGGAGACATTGCGGATCAACACTTCGCCCAGATCAAGGTTGTGGTCGATGCCCTTGCCGAAATCACCCCAGCCGCGCAACACATGCGGGATTGCCGGATCCGGCGCAGCGGTCATGTGGCTGTCGTGGGCATGGTTCATCGTCACCACGTCAGGGATCAGCGGCAGCGTGCCGGTAAAACCCGTAAAGTCGGTGACCATGTTCAGCCCACCGTGGCTGCGGATGAGAAAGCTGGCGTGAGCAATATAGTGCAGATGCACGGTGTCGGATGCAACATCGGGCAGGCTTGCAAGGTTCAGATATTCGATGCCCGGGTTTGCATCGGCCAGGGCGATGCAGTGGCTGGGCCGGCGCGTGTCTTGCTGCGCTTGGGCGACAGGGGCCATCGCGGCGATCAGGGCAAGCATGCAAAGGATGGTAAGCAGACGGGCGAACATTGGCGATCCTCCTTTCCGAAAGGATACCGCAAAATACGTCCCTGTCGCCGGGCGTTCTGCCGCAGGCGGGGATTGGGCGTTCTGCCGCCCCTGCATTGTCTATGAAAGCCTGCCCTTTCAGTCAGGTTCCGTCTCTGCCACCAGCGTTCCAGCGCCCCCTACAGCTCTGGCGGGCTGACTTGCGTCAGACTGCGCATTCTACCGCAAGATTGGTGGCTTGGACGGGTCCGATCCAGGGGCCTCCATCCGCGGGGTTTTCTGTAACGGTTCCATCTGGGGTAGATCGAACCGCAGGCCAACCTTCGACAGCTTTTCCACTGTCGGATCGGAGGGCGCGAAAAATCCCACGTCCATCGCTCCGGCTTCGATCCCCGAAAACGTCAGCGCTTCTGAAGCCGCGCGGACAAGCGCATCCTGGGCACGCGGGATTGCCCCGACAAATCCCAGCATGTGTCCGCGCCCGCCCCCCTCATATTCAACGCCAACCAGCCATGCCCCTGCGGCCATGCCGGTGGCGGTCGCAAGCTTGGCGTCAATTGCCGCGATCAGGGTTTCGGGCAGACCTTTGGGCGGCAACACCTGCGTGATCCGCGCCTCGACTTCTCCGGGGGCGTGCGCAAGCGTATCGCGCAGCCAGGACACCGCCGTTTCGGGCAGCAGGATGGCCGACGGGGCGACGCCCATGTTGACGGCCATGCCCAACGGTTGCCCGTCCAGCATGCCCGCAATTGCCCGCCCCGACAACGCGACATAGGGGGCCGCATGCCCGACATAGGCGGCCAGCCTTTCGATGCGGTCAAACACCAGCACATAGCCGTCGTCCAGCAGCACAGGGCTGACCTGATCGGCATCCGGTTCGGCTTCAAGCAGCAAGAACAGCTCGACATCGGCCATGCGTTCGTAAAAGCGCAGGCGCGCGGCATCATTGGCATCGTCCGCCATCATGGCGGCATGGGCGGTATCGAGTGGGGTCATATCGGTCATTGCATCACGTCCCTAACGGCGGCGCGCAGCCGAGGAAGCACGTCTTCCTCGAACCACGGATTTTTCTTGAGCCAACCGGTATTGCGCCACGACGGATGTGGCAAGGCAAAGACGCCGGGCGGATGGTCGCGCCAGTTGGCCACAGCGTTCGTGACGGTCGTGAAATCGGGCAGATGATAGCGCATGGCGTGGCCGCCGATCAGCACGGTCAGACGGACATCGGGCACAGTTTCAAGTGCCCCGGCCCGCCATGTCCGGGCGCAAATCGGCGGCGGGGGCAGATCGCTGCCCTTGCTGTCATATCCCGGAAAGCAAAAGGCCATCGGAATGATTGCGACCTTCGAGCGGTCGTAGAACGCGACTTCGTCCAACCCCAGCCAATCGCGCAGCCGCTTGCCCGACGCATCCCAGAACGGTGTGTTGGCTGCATGCACCTTCAACCCCGGTGCCTGGGATGCGATCAGCAGACGGGCACCGGGTTCAAACCAGACAACGGGGTTGGGCCGGTGCGCGGTTGCTGTCGCGGCGAAACGTTCGGCGCATAGGGTGCAGGCGCGCAGTTCTGGTCGGACATCGGTCATCCCATGCACGTAGGGTAGAGCACCGGTGGTTTCAATCGCCGCCCGCATCGCCTTCATTTCGAAGATCCTCGAAATGATGTTGACAGCACAGATCATTTCTATATTTCTAGAAAAATGAAACAATTACCCCCGCCCCCGTCTGACCTGACCGTGACCGCTGCGCGCTTTGCTGCCTTGGGGTCAGAGCAGCGGTTGCACGTTTTGCGCACGCTTGTGCGTGCCGGTCCCGATGGGTTGAGCATCGGCACCCTTGGCGCGCGGTCTGACATCACTGGATCCACGTTGACCCATCACGTCAAAATGCTGGTGGCGGCAGGGCTGGTGCAACAGCAACGCAAGGGGCGCAGCATCATTTGCGCCGCCGTGTCTCATCGTGCGGTGCAAGATATCGCAACCTTTCTGCTGACCGAATGTTGTGCCGATGCAGATGCCCCCTGCCCCGATCACCTACACCTCTAGAAATCAGCAGAAAGCCTTCAGAATGTCTCATGCGCACCACCACCACGTTGATCCCGATGCAGGCGACGGCAAGATCGCGGCCGCGGTGGCGATCAACCTTGGCCTGACGGTGGCACAGATCATCGGCGGGATAGTGGCGGGCAGCCTGTCATTGATTGCCGACGCGCTACACAATTTCAGCGACGCGATATCGTTGATCATCGCCTTCGGTGCCCGCAAGATCGCCCGCCGCCCCGCCAATGCGGACATGACCTTTGGCTATGGCCGGATCGAGGCGGTGGCCGCCCTGATTAACTATACCACATTGATCGTGATCGGGCTTTATCTGGTCTACGAGGCGGTGATGCGCTTTGCCGATCCGTCGCCGATTGCGGGATGGATCGTGGTGGTTGTCGCCGGGGTTGCCCTTGTGGTCGATCTGGGAACGGCGGCGCTGACCTATGCGGCATCGAAAAACAGCGTGAATATCCGGGCAGCATTTCTGCACAATGTGGCCGACGCGCTTGGGTCGGTTGCGGTGATTATCGCAGGCACGCTGGTGTTGCTGTTCGGCTGGACCTGGGTTGACCCACTGACCACGCTGATGATTGCGGGCTATATCCTGTGGCAATCCGCCGTTGAGCTGCCGCAAGTGGCGCGTATCCTGATGCTGGCCAGCCCCTCAGACATCGAGACGGACACCGTCATCAAGCTGATGCGCGAAACCCCCGGCGTGAAGGACGTACACCACGTCCATCTGTGGATGATGCAGGAACACGGCCCCGCGCTTGAGGCGCATGTCGTCGCAGACGAAGGCACGGACCCGGCAATATTGCGCAAATCCCTCAAGCAGCGCTTGGAAGATGAATTTCATCTGCACCACACAACCCTTGAACTTGAGACCCAAAAGGATCAATGTGTTGAACCGGTCCTTATTGGTCACTAAAGCGAAACACTGATACCCACATGCCTTCGGCCCTTGTTCACCAGATATTGATTATCTTCTGTTTGATTGACAGATACACATCTTTTCGCCGCATTGGACATAAGGCCGAAAATCAGACATAGTTTGGCCAAGATCAGCGGTTAGGGATCACGCATACCTCCACTTAAAAGGAGGGTTTTTGAGGCGCAGCAGCACGAACCGGAGCAGGCATGCTGGAATTCGACAATGTTTCCAAATCGTTTTGGACGGGGACACAGCACAAGGTCATTCTGGACCATGTGTCCTTTCGCGTCGAATTGGGCAATTCGCTGGGCATCCTTGCCCCGAACGGCACCGGCAAAACAACCCTGATCAACATGATGGCCGGGCTGGAAAAGCCCGACGAAGGCGAAATCCGGCGTGGCTGCAACATCAGCTTTCCCTTGGGCTTCATGGGCGGTGTCGTCAGCAAGGTATCGGCCATGGAAAATGCCCGCTATATCGCGCGGCTTTACGGGCTTGACCCTGACTATGTGGAAAGCTTTTGCCGCTGGCTTTGCGGTTTGGGTGAATATTTCGATCAGCCATTGGGTACCTATTCCGCCGGTATGCGTGGGCGATTTTCCTTTGCGCTGCTTCTGGCGCTTGATTTCGACATCTATCTGATCGACGAAGGAATGCCCGCCACAACTGACGTTGAATTCAATCGCAAAGCAGGGGAAATCCTGCAAGAACGGCTGCGGACGACGACGATCATCATTGTCTCGCATCAGGCTGCGACACTGGAACAATTCGCGCGATCCGCCGCTGTCCTGCTTGGCGGAAAGCTTCATATTTTCGACACCTTGGAAGAGGCGAAGCAGCTGTATGACTACGAAACCAAGGGCTAGAAAATTCCGCATCAGGCGCAATATGCCCGCCGCGACCCCTGACAACGCCGCACCAACGCCCACAGCGGCAGCGGGAAACGCCGCCACCGCGGGGCAGCCGGGTTCAGCAAGGCCCGCGGCGGGACCGCGTCCTGTGCAGCAGCCACGCCCAGAAAGTGCAGCAACGCCGCGAATCGAATGCCGGTGTGGCATCGTCCACGACATCGCGTGAGGGCGAAGTGGCGTCGCCGTCTGAAGTATCCGGCGAACTGGACATCGACGCGATCCGCCGTGAAGGGCTGACAGGGCGCCAGTTACGCATGGCACGCCGCGTTGCGCAAAAACACGGGCTTGCGCCCACCTCTGATTTTGATGCGGTGCGGTTGTTGCGCAGCGAGGGGATCGACCCGTTCCAACGCTCCAACATGCTTGAGCTGGTGGTGCCACAGGGCAACCAGCCCAGCGGGGATCAAGGCCGTATTCAATTGCCCCAAACGGTGCCCGCAGGCGGCCGGAACCTTCCATCGACGGATGTCAATCCGATGGAACTGCGGATGCGCGAAATCTCTGACATCCAGCGCGACATCACGCAACGGCGACGGCGCAAAATGGGCTTGCTTGCTTTGCGGCTTGCCTTTTTCGTTGGCATCCCCACGGTGATGAGCGGGTATTATTTCTACAACATCGCCACACCGATGTATTCGACCGAAAGCCAGTTCCTGATCATCCAGAATGAAGGCGGTGGCGGGATCGGACCATTGCGCGGGTTACTGCCCACGCAATTTGCAAACTCTGCCGACAGCATCGCGACGCAAAGCTATCTTCAGTCGAAAGATGCGATGCTGCGCCTGAACAACGATGTCGGCTTTGTCGATCATTTTTCGGACCCGTCGATCGACCCGATCCAGCGGCTGGCGTCGAACCCGACCAACGAAGACGCGTATAAATTCTACAAGAACAATGTGAAAATCGGCTACGATCCCACCGAAGGCATGATCCGTATGGAAGTCATCGCCGCCGATCCAAATGTAGCCGCTGATTTTTCTGAACATCTGCTGGATTATGCCGAAGAGCGGGTGAACGCGCTGTCGCAGCAAAAGCGCGAAGACGGCATGCGCGACGCCCGCGAGGCCTATGAGCAATCCGTTGAAAAGCGGCGCAAGGCCCAAGAGGCGTTGATCAAGTTGCAGGTGGAAAATGGTGTCGATCCACAGGCGGTGATCGCGTCGATCCGGGCGCAGATCACGACCTATGAATCCCTGCTGCTGGAAAAAGAGCTTGAGCTGGCCGCCCTTCTGGACAACCCGCGGCCGAACCGGGCAAAGGTGGACGGGGCGCAAGGCGATGTCCGCCGCATCAAGGCGCAACTCGACAAGCTGAGGGAGCGTATGAACAGCGCGACCGAGGGCACCAATTCGCTGGCGCAGCAGGCCGTCAGCCTGCAACTGGCGCAGGCCGATCTCGCCGCCGCCGATATGGCATTGCAGGCGTCGCAAACCCAGATGGAACAAGCGCGGACCGAAGCGACCCGCCAGGTGCGCTATCTCACCGTTGCCGTACGCCCCGTCCCGTCGCAGGCAGCCGCCTATCCGCGCAAGTTTGAAAACACGCTTTTGACATTTCTGGTCTTTGCAGGCATCTACCTGATGTTGTCGCTCACCGCGTCCATCTTGAAAGAGCAGGTAACGAAATGACCCGAATTCCCGTCGGAAACATCGTAATCGGGCTTGATCGCCCCCTGACCGTGATCGCAGGCCCCTGCCAACTGGAGTCCGAGACCCACGCGCATATGATCGCGGGCAGCATGAAAGAGGCATGTGATGCCGCAGGCGCGCAGTTCGTGTTCAAGGCCAGCTACGACAAGGCCAACCGCACATCCCTTTCAGGCAAGCGCGGGCTTGGTATCGACGAAGGGCTTGCCGTGTTGCAATCGGTAGGCAAAGCCATCGGGGTGCCCGTGCTGACCGACGTGCACACCGAAGCGCAATGTGCAATCGCGGCCGATGCCGTCGACATCCTGCAAATCCCCGCCTTCCTGTGCCGGCAAACCGACATGCTGCTGGCCGCAGGCAACACAGGCAAGGTCGTGAACGTCAAGAAGGGGCAGTTTCTGGCCCCGTGGGACATGGCAAATGTGGTGTCCAAGATTGAATCGACTGGAAACAAGCGTATCCTGCTGACCGAACGCGGCACCTCCTTTGGCTATAATACCCTTGTGGCGGATATGCGCAGCCTGCCCCAAATGGCGCAGACCGGCTATCCGGTGGTGATGGACGCAACCCATTCGGTGCAACAGCCCGGCGGCATGGGCGGGTCCAGCGGTGGCCAACGTGAATTCGCCCCCGTGATGGCGCGGGCAGCTGTCGCCATCGGTGTGGCTGCGGTCTTTATCGAGACGCATGAAGACCCCGACAACGCCCCTTCGGACGGCCCGAATATGATCTATCTTGATCAGATGCCGTCGCTGATTGCGTCCCTCATGGAATTTGATGCTCTTGCCAAAAAGCACCCAATATCAATCTAGGCCCATATCAATCTAGGCCCATATCATCTAGGATTGCGCCGCCTGACCAAAAGCAGCGATCAGGCGCGCGTCTTTAATCCCAGGCGATCCTTCGACACCCGAAGACACATCAACTTGGCGGGCACCCGTCATATGCGCGGCCTCGCCGACGTTTTGCGGCGTCAGCCCCCCGGCCAGCATCCACGGTTTCGACCACTCTCGTCCTGCTATCAACCTCCAGTCGAACGACAGGCCGTTTCCGCCGGGAAGATCGGCCCCCGTGGGCGGTTTGGCATCCACCAGGATCTGGTCGGCGACCGCCATGTAGGCGTCAAGCTGCGGCAGATCACTGGCATCTGCGACGCCGACAGCCTTCATTACCGGCAAACCATAACGCGCCTTGATCTCGGCCACGCGCGCGGGTGTTTCGGCCCCGTGAAGCTGCAGCATGTCTATTGCCACCTGCCCCATCAGCGCATCCAGAAACGCATCATCCGCATCGACGGTCAGGGCGACCTTGCAAATCCCCTCCGGCACCTCGATCGCAAGTCTTGCGGCCTCTTCCAAGGTCACGTTGCGGGGGGATTTTGCGAAAAATACGAAACCGACATACCGCGCACCTGCATTTGCCGCAGCGACAATATCATCAGCACTGCGCAAACCGCAGTATTTCACGTGTAATTTAGGTGCCATACCGTCTTTCGGTGCCAGCTTGCGGGAACCGCGCCTAGCTTGCTTGATCCAGAAGGGCAAGAACGTCGTCCTTGCCCTGATGCTTTTCGCTTTTCAGACGGGCAACCTCGCGTTCAAGCCGCCGCATTTCACGGGCCTGCCGGGCGGCTTCCGCACGCTGGCCATATTCGCGGATCCATTCCCAGACAAACCCCACCAGCAGACCCGCGATAATGCTGCCCAGAATGACGATGAACAAGGGCACCTCAATCTGCGGGTTCAATGCAAACCACCCCGACACCTCTGTCGGCAATATCTTGAGCGACACCATCGACCGGTTGGCCAAAGCGACGGCAATCAAGGCAACTGCGAATACAGCGATGCAAAGGTAGCGAATATAGCGCATTAGGATTTCCCGTTCAGACGATCACGAAGCAATTTGCCGGTCTTGAAAAATGGCACGTGCTTTTCTTCTACATGAACCGTTTCGCCGGTGCGAGGGTTACGTCCCACGCGCGCATCACGTTTCTTGACAGAAAACGCCCCAAAACCACGCAATTCAACCCGGTCGCCCTGCGCCATCGCGCCGGTAATCTCTTCAAAGATGGTGTTAACGATCCTCTCAACATCCCGTTGGTACAGATGTGGATTATCATCAGCAATCTTTTGGATCAGTTCTGATCGGATCATAGTGATATCTCCCCCGAGAGTTTCATTCTTGGTCATGGCTTATCTGACTATAGCAAATTCAAACCGTTCGTGAAGTGTAACAAGTTATCCGAGCATGGATTTACGGCGGGGAAGCTTCTGTTTTTCGGACGTTTTTTTGCGCCCGATGGGCGCGTAGCCAGATCACATGCCATTTTCGTGATCATCCGCTTTTCGACTGTGGCCCCGATTCGTACGAAAAAGGCCCCGCAGATTGCACTGCGGGGCCCCTTACTTTAACGTGACGTGCCGTCAGGCTTAGTCGTCGCCTTTCAAAGCGGCACCCAGGATATCGCCCAGGGATGCGCCAGAGTCGCTTGAACCATACTGTTCAACCGCTTCTTTTTCTTCCGCGATTTCACGTGCCTTGATCGAGACGCCCAAACGGTGCGCCTTGGTGTCAACGTTGGTGATACGCACATCGACCTTGTCACCGACCGAGAAACGCTCGGGGCGCTGTTCGGCACGGTCACGCGACAGATCGGAGCGGCGGATGAAGGCTTTCATACCTTCGTATTCCACTTCGATGCCACCGTCTTCGATCGAGGTGACAGTGACCGTCACGAACGGAACCGCGCTTAACGCCGCCCACTGCTTCGGCAAACTTGTCGCCACCGACGCCCTTGATCGACAGGCTGATACGCTCTTTCTCGACGTCGACTTCGGATACGACCGCCTGAACCACGTCGCCTTTGCGGTAGTTCTGGATCGCGTCCTCACCACGCTCGTCCCATGACAGGTCGGACAGGTGAACCATGCCGTCGATGTCGCCGTCGAGACCAACGAACAGACCGAATTCGGTGATGTTCTTGACTTCGCCTTCGACTTCGGTGCCCTCGGGGTGTGTTTCAGCGAACACTTCCCATGGGTTGCGCATGCGTCTGCTTGAGGCCAAGGGAAACGCGGCGCTTGGCACCGTCGATTTCCAGAACCATGACTTCGACTTCCTGCGACGTAGACACGATCTTGCCGGGGTGTACGTTCTTCTTGGTCCAGGACATTTCGGACACGTGCACCAGACCTTCAACGCCGGGCTCAAGCTCAACAAATGCACCGTAATCGGTGATGTTGGTGACGCGACCGGTGTGTGTGGATTCCAGCGGATACTTCGCCTGCACAGATCCCAAGGATCTTCTTGCAACTGCTTCATACCCAAGGAAATACGGTGGGTTTCTTTGTTGATCTTGATGACCTGCACCTTGATCGTCTCGCCGATGGCAAGGATCTCGGAGGGGTGGTTCACACGGCGCCATGCCATGTCTGTGACGTGCAGCAAGCCGTCAACACCGCCCAGATCAACGAACGCACCGTATTCGGTGATGTTCTTGACCACGCCGTCAACGGTCTGACCTTCGGTCAGGTTGCCGATGACTTCGGCACGCTGTTCGGCACGGGATTCTTCGAGGATCGCACGGCGCGATACAACGATGTTGCCCCGGCGACGGTCCATTTTCAGGATCTGGAACGGCTGCTTCATACCCATCAGCGGGCCAGCATCGCGCACGGGGCGCACATCAACCTGAGAACCGGGAAGGAACGCAACAGCGCCGCCCAGATCAACGGTAAAGCCACCTTTGACGCGGCCAAAGATCGCGCCTTCGACGCGCTCTTCTGTCGGCATAGGCTTTTTCCAGACGATCCCAGGCTTCCTCACGGCGCGCCATCTCGCGGGAGATAACAGCTTCACCACGGGAGTTTTCGACCTGACGAAGGAAAACTTCGACTTCGTCGCCGACTTCAACTTTGGGAGCTTCGCCCGGTTCGGCGAATTCTTTAAGATCGACGCGGCCTTCCATCTTGTAGCCTACGTCGATGATCGCTTGGCCCGCTTCAATCGCGATAACCTTGCCTTTGACAACTGAGCCCTCTTCGGGCGTGTCCATTTCAAAGCTTTCGTTCAAAAGTGCTTCGAAGTCTTCCATTGAGTTCATAGCCATGTAGCTTCACGTATCCTTTAGCATTTGGTTTCTGGCCGCGCGGTTGTCTCCGCCGGTCTGTGGTTGAAAATGTCGTCCGTGATGGACCCCGGTGCGCAAAAGAAAGAGGGCCGGATGAATCCGACCCCGCCTGAGATATCGCGCCCGAAGCTGTATCCGCCCCTTAGACTGGGGGTTCTATAGGCGAATTGGACAGCCCGCGCAAGGGCAAGCTCTTGTATTGGCGGCACTCCGCTTGGGTTGCGGACGCCAGGCTGCCGATCAACCCGCCTCGGTCGGGCCGCCTGCGTCTTTCCAGGCGGGAAATCCGCCGATGTTGGTGACATGCGCATAGCCCATATCGTGCAACGTCTTGCCCGCAAGCGCGGCTTGCCCGCCTGCCCCGCAGATCAGATAAAACTGCGTGTCCTTGTCAAAAACCGGGTCATACATCGCCTCGACTTTGGGATCGGCACGAAATTCGATCAGGCCGCGTGGCACGCGATGTGCGCCCTTGATCGTCCCGGTTTCCGCGATCGAGGCGGAGTCGCGCACATCGATGAAAACGCCCGCCCCTTCCGCGTGCTTTGCGATTGCATCCTTTGGGTCCATTTTCGGCACCACGGCGTTTGCGTCGTCCAGATAATCTTGTGCACTCTTCATAATAATCGTCCTTTGTTGATCTGCGTTGATACAGCCGCACTCCCCCAGCGTGGGGGGGCTTTCGGGTCCAAACGCACAAGTCCCGTCACACGTTCCGGCTATGCCCGCGACCTTGGGCATTCAACCCTGCCTCAACCAGCGCGATGGCCCGCGATACTGCCGCCTCTATGTCCATCTGCGAGGTATCCATCAGCTCGGCGTCCTGCGCTGGTTTCAACGGTGCTTCGGCTCTTGAGCTGTCACGGCTGTCGCGTGACTGTACATCAGCCAACACCGCCGCGAGGGTCACATCCTCGCCTTTGGCGATCAATTCTGCGTGGCGCCGCGCCGCGCGCACCTCGGGCGTCGCGGTCACGAACAGCTTGACCTGTGCGTCGGGGCAAATCACCGTGCCGATGTCACGCCCGTCCAGAACAGCGCCCCCCGCCCGCATGGCAAAGCTGCGCTGGAAATCAACCAAAGCCGCCCGCACCGCCGGTATGGCTGCGGCCCTGCTTGCCGCCTCGGCCACCGTATTGGTGCGAAGCAGATCATTGTCGAGATCAGTGGCGATCAGCGTTCTGGCGGCGTCTTCCGGCAACATCCCCGCCATGACCTTGGCCCCGACGGCGCGGTACAAAAGCCCCGTGTCTAGATGGGCAAACCCGAAATGCGCTGCCACCGCGCGTGAAACTGTGCCCTTGCCTGCCGCAGCAGGCCCGTCAATTGCAACCGTAAAGCCATCCATCATGCGGCCCCCCTTGCAACCTGCGCCCCAAGCTGCGCCATCAACGGCTCGAATATCGGGAACGACGTGGTGATCGGCGCTGCGTCATCGACGCTGACGGGGGCCAAGGACGCCATCCCCAGGATCAGGAACGACATCGCAATCCGGTGATCAAGTTGGCTGGCGCATGTGGCCCCGCCGGGGACATTGCCATGCCCCAACCCGGTGACCGCCCACCAGTCAGGCCCTTCGTCGACCTCGATCCCGTTGGCACGCAGGCCCTTTGCCATCGCATCAATCCGGTCGCTTTCCTTGACCCGAAGTTCCTTGACGCCACGCATCATGGTCTGCCCGCTGGCAAAAGCGGCAACGACAGACAGAACCGGGTATTCATCAATCATCGAAGCGGCCCGCGCAGGCGGAACCTCGACCCCTTTCAGGTCGGGCGAAAACCGCGCCCGCAGGTCGGCTACGGGCTCGCCTCCCTCGATACGCTCGTTTTCATAGCTCAGGTCCGCCCCCATCTCACGCAGCGTGGCGAAAAGACCCGCGCGTGTGGGGTTCAAACCAATGCCCGGCACCACCACATCCGACCCCGGTACGATCAACGCGGCACATACCGGAAACGCCGCCGAAGACGGATCACGCGGCACATCCACATGCTGCGCGCGCAATTCTGGCTGGCCAGTCAGGGTGATGACCCTGCCCTCATCGGTCTGCTCCACCGTGATCGTGGCCCCGAACCCCGCCAGCATGCGCTCTGTGTGGTCGCGCGTCGCTTCCGCTTCGATCACCACCGTCTGACCCGGTGCGTTCAACCCCGCAAGCAAGACCGCCGATTTCACCTGCGCCGACGGCACCGGCACGACATAGCGCACCGGCACCGGGTCCGCCGCACCGACGATGGTCATCGGCAACCGCCCCCCCGTGCGCCCGACCGCCTGAGCCCCAAAAAGCGCCAGCGGATCGGTCACCCGCGCCATCGGACGACCGTTCAGGCTGGCATCCCCGGTGAAGGTCGCGGTGATGGGCGACGTCGCCATCGCCCCCATGATCAACCGCACCCCCGTGCCCGAGTTGCCGCAATCAATCACCCTCTCGGGTTCAGCAAACCCTCCAACGCCCACGCCGCGCACCGACCAGTTGCCCCCGCCCAGATCCGTGACCTCGGCCCCGAAGGCCCGCATCGCACGGGCAGTGTCCAGCACATCATCGCCTTCCAGCAAGCCGCTGATTGTCGTCTCGCCCACGCACAGTGCACCAAGGATCAGCGACCGGTGGGAAATCGACTTGTCCCCCGGCACCGCCGCCGTCCCGCGAAGCGGTCCGCAAGCGGAAGATGTCATCGGAACGGCGGACGCGTGGCTGGACATGAAACAAACCTTATATTGAAATTCTGCAGTCGCTCATAAACCAGCAGGCGGGTTCAGTCCATCACCCACGCCCCGCCCTTCTCTGGCTCAAAAATATCCCTGGGGGGTCCGGGGGCCAGCAGCCCCCGGTTCAGACCGATCAACGCTTCCGGAATGTCAGATAATGCGGCACCCGGCCCTCGCGCAGGGCCTTTTGCTCGTAGCGGGTCGAAATCCAGTCATCCCACGGCGCTTTCCAATCGCCCGGCCGCTCTGCCAGCCACTCAAACCCGCGGGGCGGCACCTGTTCAAGCGTCTGGCGTACATAATCCTCAATGTCGGTGGCTATGCGAAAGACTGCCCCGGGCTTGAGGACGCGCGCCAGGGGTTCAAGGTGTTCGCGCGTGACAAAACGGCGGCGGTGATGGCGCGTCTTGGGCCACGGATCCGGATAAAGCAAAAAGGCGCGGTCGATTGACGCGGCTGGCAGCACATCAAATATGTCGCGTGCGTCGCCGGGGTGGATCGCCACATTCTGCACACCCGCCTTGCGGAGTTTACCAAGCAACATCGCCACGCCGTTGATATAGGGCTCGCAGCCGATGATGCCGACGTCCGGGTTCTGCGCGGCCTGATGCACCATGTGCTCGCCGCCGCCAAAGCCGATTTCAAGCCAGACGGGCTTGCCCCCGAACAGTCCGTCCAGATCCAGTGGCGTGCGTGCCGGATTGGCATCCCAGTCTACCGGGCCTGGCGACAGCGCCTCAAGGTCTTCCTCAAGATAGCCTTTCTGGCTTTGCTTGAGGGTTTTGCCTTTGAGGCGACCATAGAAATTGCGGCGGGGGCGTGCGGGATGTGTCATGGGTGCAGCCTTTAGCGTGACCGTCTCAAAGGCGCAACGGTCCCATGACGCGCGCCCAAACGAAAAAGGGCGGCCCCGTCAAAGGCCACCCCCCGCGAGTTTATTTCCCGTAAGGTTACAGCGCCGCCTTCAGTGCATCGACCAGATCGGTCTTTTCCCAGCTGAAACCGCCGTCCGCTTCCGGCGCACGGCCAAAATGGCCGTAGGCGGCAGTGCGGGCGTAGATCGGCTTGTTCAATTGCAGATGCTCCCGGATGCCGCGCGGCGTCAGGTCGATGATCTTGCGAATTGCGTTTTCAATCGCGGCATCCGCCACATCGGCATCACCGCCAAAAGTGTCGCAATAGATCGACAGCGGCTTGGAGACGCCGATCGCATAGCTCAGCTGGATCGTGCACTTTTCGGCCAACCCTGCCGCCACGACGTTCTTTGCCAAATACCGCGCGACATAGGCCGCCGAGCGGTCAACCTTGGTCGGATCCTTGCCCGAAAACGCGCCGCCCCCGTGCGGGGCAGCACCGCCGTAGGTATCTACGATGATTTTGCGGCCCGTCAGGCCCGCATCCCCATCCGGGCCGCCAATGACGAAGGTGCCGGTGGGGTTCACCCACCACTCGGTGTCGGGGGTGATCCAGCCTTCTGGCAGCACCTCGGTGATATAGGGTTCAACGATGTCGCGGATGTCGGCGCTGGTCTGGCTTTCGTCGGCGTGCTGCGTGGACAAGACGATCGACGACACGCCCACCGGCTTGCCGTTTTCATAGCGCACGGAAAGCTGGCTTTTCGCATCGGGGCGCAGCGTCGGCTCTGTTCCGTCCTTGCGCACTTCGGCCAGACGGCGCAGAATCGCATGGGCATAGTGAATGGGCGCGGGCATCAATTCCGGCGTCTCGTTCGAGGCGAAACCGAACATGATCCCCTGATCGCCCGCCCCTTCGTCCTTGTTGTCCGACGCATTCACCCCTTGCGCGATATGCGCGGATTGTTCGTGCAGCAGGTTGGTGATTTCACACGTGGCGTGGTGAAACTTGTCCTGCTCATAACCGATATCCTTGATACAGGCGCGCGCGATATCTTCGATCTTGCCCATGTATTCATGCAGCTTGTCTTTGTCGGAGAGCCCGACCTCACCGCCGATCACCACGCGGTTGGTGGTGGCAAATGTTTCGGCCGCGACCCGCGCTTCGGGTTCTTCGGTCAGAAAAGCATCCAGAACCGCGTCTGAAATCCGGTCGCAGACCTTATCCGGGTGGCCTTCGGAAACGGATTCCGAAGTGAACGTATAGTTTTGTCGGGACATTTAGTGCTCCAATAGATTTCATAGCCACGTCAGGAAGCCGTTGTGGCAGATGACTAGGGCTTATCTTTGACCGGAATGTGGGTCAAACCGAAACTGCGCCCGGCGCTGGATAAGCGCGGTCGCAAGACCAATCAGCAACACGACCAGAAACGGCCATTCGCCAAAGCGGCTGAAAAATGTGGGGGCGCGTGGCGCAGGCAATTGCGCGTCCAGAAAACCGGCCTGCCCCAATCCAAGCGATGCGGTGATCCGCCCGCTTGGGTCAATCATCGCGGACACGCCGGTGTTGGCGACACGCGCCATCGGCAGGCCCTGTTCGATCGCGCGCATGCGCGCCTGAGACAGATGTTGCAACGGCCCCTGCCCGGTTCCAAACCACGCGTCATTTGTCAATTGCATCAAAAACGATGGGCGCGACGGTGCCGCGTTTACATCCCGCGCGAAAACGGCCTCATAGCAGATCAGAGGAAGCGCCTGACCCAGCTTTCCCAGATCCATCAACGCGGCACCGGGGCCAGAGGAAAAGCCGTTTCCGAATTGCGCCGCAAAGCTGCGGATGCCGAAATCGGCCAATATGTCACCAAAAGGGATGTATTCGCCAAAGGGGACAAGGTGGTGCTTGTCATAGATCTGCGTCACCTGCCCACCCGGCCCCAGCAAGACCGCCGAATTGTAGAACCGGCCGTCGGCGCGGCGCTGAACGCCCAAAACGACAGGTGCCCCTTCGGCTGCAAGGCTGATCTGATCCAACGCACCCTGCGCCAGATCCAGCGGCCACGGGATCGCGGTTTCAGCCCAAAGGATCAGATCAGGCTCCGCACCCCCCGCAGGCGGTAACGCGTTGGTCAGGGACAACTGGCGATCAAAGAACACCGGAATCATCTGTGGGTTCCACTTGTCCTTTTGGGCCGCGTTGGGCTGCACCAACCGGATGGTGGTGTCCGTCAACGGGGCCGCAGGCCCTTGAAACGGCACCAAAAGAAGGCAGACCAGCACAAGCCGCCCCAGCCATGCCCCCACTTTCAGCGGCACTGCATCTGCATCGCGCTGTACAAAAAGCACCGCCGCCGCGATAAAAACCAGCGTCAGGCCATAGGGGCCGACCAGCGCCAACGCCTGACCCGGCCAAATATCGACAAGTGCCTGGGAAAACATCCCCCATGGAAAGCCGGTGAAAAGATAGCCCCGCAGAAACTCCGCCGCCGAGAGGCAGAAGATCAGGGGCCATAGACGGGGTGACAGCCAGCGCGACACCCCGAATGCCGCCCCCCAAAACAGCGCCAACCCCGCCCAAAGCCCGCCAAGGGCAAAGGGGGCCATCCACGCGTATCTGTCCGCATCGACCATGAAGGGCGCATGCAACCAGGACCAGCCATGCATGAAATATCCAAACGCAAAGGCCCAGCCAAGGGCCGCCGCACGCAGCGGCGTGGCGGTGGCCCTGAAAAGAACCAGCACGACAGCAAGGGCCAACAGCAGGACCACCGGCAGATCATAGGGGGCCTGCCCGAACGCGGCCACCCCCCCGCTGCCATCGCCCCGCCAAAACGCAGCCACACGGCACCCCGTGGGGTCATCAGCTGGCCCCGGCCAGGCGCACCCGCAAACGTTTGATCCGGCGCGGATCGGCGTCGATCACTTCGAACTCCGGTCCATCGGGGTGAATAACAACCTCGCCGCGCGCGGGCACACGGCCCGACAGCATGAATACCAGACCCGCCCAGCGTGTCGATTTCCTCTTCGTCGACATCATCATGATCGGTCAGCGAATGGCCGATCTCGGCCTCGAAATCCTCAAGCGGGGTCTTGGCCAGCGCAAGATAGCAGCCCGGCTTTTCGACCGTCCAGTATTTGCCTTCATCCACGTCGTGTTCGTCTTCAATCTCTCCGATGACCTGTTCGATCAGGTCTTCGATGGTCACCAAACCGTCAACGCCGCCGTATTCGTCGATCACCAGCGCCATGTGCCGCCGCTCGGCCTGCATCTTGGTCAGCAGCACCCCGATCGTCATGGAAGGGGGCACAAACAACAAGGGCCGCAGCATGGCCGTCAGATCGAATGGCTTGGCATTCCCGTTAAAGCCATGGGTCAGCGCGAGATCCTTGAGGTGGGCCATCCCCACGGGCGTGTCCAGCGTGCCATCATAGACCGGCAACCGCGTCAGACCACTTTCCTTGAATACATCAACCAGTTCATTCAGGGTCGAGGTGATTGGAACAGCGGTGATATCCGCCTTGGGCACCGCGACATCGTCCACACGCATCCGGCGCAGGTTCATCATACCCCGCGCCGACAGCCGATCCGTCTGGGGCAAGGTGGTCTGGTCTTCTTCAACCGTCTCGGACGCGCTGAGCGCCCCGATCACCCGCGAGAAAAAACCGCCGGATTTCTGCGTCTCTTCCGTTTCGGGGGTGTCTGTCGTTTCTATCTCGTCCTTGAGCTGCGCGCTGTGCGCCGCCTCAGATGATCCGTCTGTGTCGCCCATTGGGTCCTGTCTTTGTGTGTTGGCGCAGGGTCAAGCGCCTGCGTGATCCCTATATGGGTTATCTAACCCCATCTTGCCAAGTATTTCGACCTCAATCCGTTCCATCAGCGTGGCATCCGCGTCACGTTCGTGGTCATACCCCAAGAGATGTAACAGACCGTGAACGATCAAATGCGCCACGTGATCCTGCATCCGCTTGTGCGCTGTCCGGGCTTCGGTCTGACAGGTATCATAAGAGATAGCGATATCGCCCAGTTCAAGCATCCCGTCAAAGTCTGCTTTCAAAGGCAGCGGATTGTCGCCGTCGCGTGCAGCGCCACGTTCCTCGGCAGGCCAGCTCAGGACGTTCGTCGGCGCAGGCTTGCCGCGGAAATCGGCATTCAGATCGGCGATCCGGGCGTCATCGCAGCCCAGCACCGTCACCTCTGCGCTTTCGGGATCAATGCCCAGATGCAAAAGCGCCTGTGTGATGGCCCGCTCGGCGTGCTGCGAAAGGTCGAGGTCTGCCCAGCGGGGATCTTGCTCGACAATATCGAGCGCGTTCATTGCGGTGCGATCCGGGGCGACCCTGCGCGCACCGCGCGCGAAGACCAGGCCCCAGACACATTACAGACTGGGGGCCAGCCCCCAGACACACGACAGACTGGGGGCCAGCCCCCAGACCCCCGGAGTTCATCCGGCAAAATGAAGGAGACAGAAGGCATCAGCTGTGTCCGGTATCGGCTTCGTAGGCTTCGATGATGGCGGCAACCAGCGGGTGGCGCACCACATCTTTTGAGGTGAAATAGTTGAAGCTGACCTTGGGGATGGATTTGAGCAGCCGTTCCGCATCTTGAAGGCCCGACGGCATCCCGCGCGGGAGGTCGATCTGGGTTCGGTCACCCGTGATCACCATGCGCGACCCCTGGCCAAGACGTGTCAGAAACATCTTCATCTGCATCGTCGTTGCGTTTTGCGCCTCGTCCAGCACCACAAACGCATTCGACAAAGTGCGCCCGCGCATGAACGCGAGCGGGGCGATTTCGATCCGTTTGTCCTCAAGCAGCTTGGCCAGTTGCTTGCCTGGCAGGAAATCATTCAGCGCGTCGTAGAGCGGCTGCATGTAGGGATCGACCTTGTCCTTCATGTCGCCGGGCAAATAGCCCAGTTTCTCTCCGGCCTCAACGGCGGGGCGCGACAGGATGATCTTGTCAACATGGCCGCCGATGAACATCGACACGCCCACGGCGACGGCGAGATAGGTCTTGCCCGTGCCCGCCGGTCCGATCCCGAAGGCCAGTTCGTTTTCAAACAGCGCATGCACATAGGCCTTCTGCGCGGCCGTGCGCGGCTCGACGCGTTTCTTGCGGGTCTGGATTTCGATGCCGCCCAAAATCGGCATCTCAAGCTGGTCGCCCGCGCGCACGCCCGTGCCAGCGGCGCTGTCACCCATGCGCAACAGGCTGTCCACATCCGCAGGCTCGACCGTGCGGCCGCCTTCGAGGCGTGCATATAGCGCGTCGATCACGGAGGCCGCCTGCGTGGTCGCATCATCGTCACCCATCACAGACAACTGGTTGCCGCGGCGCACGATCTGCACCTCAAGCGCCTTTTCGATGGCCGTGAGATGGGCGTCATATGCACCGCAAAGGTCGATAAGCAGTCGATTATCGGGGAATTCCAACAGTTTGGACGTGTTGGTCAGAGGTGTCATGGTTTCGCTGGAAGACAAAGCATGTTCCTATTTGGGAGAGTGTACATATGATATGGGGGCAGTCTTACAGATCTGTACCCCATGCTGAAACAAAAATGGCCGGGACGCAAAACGCCCCGGCCCAAAACGCTGGTGTTGTACCCCCGGCAAGGTCAGTTGGGATCCGGGATGTCGCCCCCGCCCTTGAAATCACCCACAGTATAGGTCGGGTCGGCAGCACCGGAACAGACCGGCTTGCCATATTTATCCAACCGCGCGCTGAGGTACCCTTCGACGCCGTCGTCGATGATCCACTGGTCACAGCCGGTGGGGATCGATCCAGATGCCGGCCTGAAGCTGGCTGAGGTGCTTTTTGCCAATACCGCGGTCCATCGTCTTATCCGCCGGATATCCACGGCCTTCGTAGTCGGCACATGCAGTCAGGCCCAAGGCGCAGGCGGTGACCATGAAAATCTTTGTTTTAATCACTGTTACTGTTCCCTTAGCGAATGCAGATGATTTCGACGCGGCGGTTCTTGTGCCATGCCTGCGGCTGAGTTATTCGGCGCGGCGGGCATGACGTTCACCATATCCGCGCACATCCGCGATCCGGGCACCCGATTGTTTGGCAACTGCGGCAACGGCGTTGGCACGGTTCAACGACAGGCGCATGTTATAAGCGTCAGACGCCCGGCTGTCGGTATGGCCCGTGATGATGTAGGACATGGCACCGGTCGTCTTGAAGAACTCAGCCAGCCGCGCCTTGCCTTGGGGCTGAATACGGTAGCTGTCAGTGGCAAAGAACTGGTCGGTCTCCATCACGCCGCAAACATTGCCGCGGCGGCAGACCGGAATACCCTGACGGGTCACGTGGGGCGTCATATAGCCTTCGGCACCGTCATCCATAACCCAATGTTCGCAGCCGTCGGGATCTACCCAGATTGTCGGGATATACTGGCCCTTGTCACGGCCGATTTGCGATTTTGTCTGCGCATCGACTGTGGATGCCTGAAAAACGAATGCAGCGGCAATTATCGTACCCGCAAACAGCCGCAGCCCTTTGGAAAATGTGTCTAACAAAACCCTCGTCCTCTTCCTGTTCACCGCCTGCAAGGACTACAAATGCCTCAAAGCATCAAGGGTCCCGCAACATATAGATACGATATGAGGAAAATTGCCGTGTGTGAAGCACGAATACAGGCAGTTTTATCATATTGCGGCAACAGTTAGGCCGTTTCACGGCAATTGTGTCCAAAATCTGGCGCTCTGTGCCGGACCGAGGGCAAAGCCGTCTGTGCCTAATGCTGGCGACCGGTGAGGGAATTGGTCTTGGCATCAACGATTCTCACCTTCACGACATCGCCGATGGCGGCTTTGGCTTCGTCGATGTGCACCGAATGAAGGTATTCCGACTTGCCCACCATCTGCCCTTGCTCGCGGCCGGTTTTTTCGACCAGGACCGACAGGTCGCGGCCCACCATGGCGTTCTGGATGTCGCGCTGGTGCCCCGTGATCAGGGCCTGCAGGCGCTGCAAGCGGTCGTCGGCCACAGCCGGATCGACAAGTGCGCGTTCTGCCGCCGGGGTGCCGGGGCGGGTCGAGTATTTGAACGAATAGGCGTACCCGTATTTCACCGCCCGCACCAGATCCATCGTCGCCTCGAAATCGGCCTCGGTTTCTTCGGGAAAGCCCACAATGAAATCACCCGACATCACGATATCGGGCCGTGCCTCGCGGATGCGTTCGATCAACCGCAGATAGCTTTCAGCGGTGTGGCTGCGGTTCATCCGCTTCAAAATACGGTCCGACCCCGATTGCACGGGCAAATGCAGATAGGGCATCAATTTGTCGACCTCGCCATGTGCGGCAATCAGGGCGTCATCCATGTCGTTGGGGTGGCTGGTGGTATAGCGGATACGCGCAAGCCCGTCGATCTTGGCCAATTCACGGATCAGGCGCGCCAGCGTGTAGTCCGCCCCTTCGGGGCCGACACCGTGGTAGGCGTTGACGTTCTGGCCCAGCAACGTGATTTCGCGCACGCCGCGTTCGACCAGCTCGCGCGCCTCTTGCAGCACGCGCGTCGCAGGGCGAGAGACTTCGGCACCGCGTGTATAGGGCACAACGCAAAAGGCGCAGAACTTGTCACATCCTTCCTGCACCGTCAAAAACGCCGAGGGCGCACGCAGCGTCTTGCCGCGCCCTTTCATCTTTTCAAATTTGTCTTCTTCGGGGAAATCAGTATCAAGTGCGGTCTGCCCGGTGCGCACGCGGGCCTCCATCGCGGGCAAACGGTGGTATGATTGCGGCCCCACAACCAGATCCACGGCGGGCTGGCGGCGCATGATTTCGGCACCTTCGGCCTGCGCCACGCATCCCGCAACGCCGATCTTGAGATCCGGGTTCAGCTCTTTCAGCGGCTTGAGACGGCCCAACTCGGAGTAGACCTTTTCGGCCGCCTTTTCGCGGATGTGGCAGGTGTTGAGCAGGATCATGTCCGCATCCGCCGCCGACTTGGTTTCCACATAGCGGTCGCCCAACGCTTCGGCCATGCGTTCACTGTCGTAGACGTTCATCTGGCAGCCATAGGTTTTGATGAACAGCTTTTTTGGCGCGGTCATAGGGGGATCCGTTGATAGAAAGATGCAAGGCTGTCGTCTAACAGCGTGCGCGTTCTCTTGCAATGCGTCCGGATTTGGCCGACGTATAGCAGACACAAACCGTTCCGAGGGCACATGCGCTATAGCAGTCTTGATCACTTTCTGTCCGACGGCAAGGGCGCGCTGGCCAAGGGCCCCATCGCGCTGATCCTTGTCGAGGACGATGTCGAGGTGGATACAACCCTGCGTCACCACCAGCAATCGGGGTTCGCCCAAGTGATCGCCTTCATGCCCGAAAGCTTTGAATTGGCGCGGGATGTTGAAGCAAGCGTGATCCGCGTCGATTACGAGATGTTTCGCGACGCTGCGATGGAAACTGCCGTCAATCGGGTGATTCAGGCGGCCCACGGTCAGTGGCTTTATTTCTGCTATAATGCTGAATACCTGTTCTATCCGTTTTGTGAAACGCGCACCGTCGGGGAAATGCTGGCGTTTCATACCGAAGAACGTCGCGACGCGATGTTGACCTATGTCGTGGATCTTTATGCCGAAGATCTTGAGGCGCACCCCGATGCGGTCTCGCTTGATGGTGCATTTATGGATCGGTCCGGCTATTACGCCCTGGCCCGCCCCGACGAGATGCCGGACAAACCGCCCAAGGAAAGGCAGCTGGATTTCTTTGGCGGCCTGCGCTGGCGGTTTGAGGAACATGTCCCTGCATCGCGCCGCAAGATTGACCGAATTTCACTGTTTCGCGCCAAACCGGGCCTGAAAATCCGCGAAGACCACACGTTCAACGACGAAGAATACAATACTTACGCCTGCCCGTGGCACCACAACATCACTTCCGCGATCTGTTCGTTTCGCACCGCCAAGGCCCTGAAGATGAACCCCGGCAGCAAATTCGACATCACCACCTTCAAATGGCACAACTCTGCGGCGTTTGAATGGCATTCGCGGCAATTGCTGGATCTGGGCCTGATGGAGCCGGGGCAGTGGTTCTAGCCCGGGCCTATCCCATACCTAGGCGGGGCGTCTGAACAGCACGGGAAACCAATCTTCGCGCAGGCGCTGACCCTGCTGCATCTCGTGGCCCGGAAACGGCGGAGACGTGGGGCCCGGACGCTGGGTGTACCGCGCGTCATCCCCCACCAGTCGCAATGAAAACGCCCGTCGCCGTGCAGAGCTTTGGTTGCCGCGTGCGCCGTGCAGGATGCCATAGTTGAACGCAACAGCATCGCCGGGATCCATCGGCCACTCGCGCACCTCCATCCCTTGGGCATCGGGGTCGGGCACGGGCATATAGGGTTCAGGGTCGAAAAACGCGTCGCCTTTGGCCCACCGCGTCGGCAGCACCGGCTTGTCCCACAGATGTGACCCCGCGACGCAGCGCAAGGTGGCATCGGTCACGGCATCCAGCGGCGACCAGAAGCTGACAGTCTGCCGGCCCTCGACGAAATAATAGGGGCCATCCTGATGCCACGGTGTCGCCATCGAAGTCCCCGGCTCCTTGACCAGCACATGATCGTGAAACAGTTGCGCGGTGTCGCTTTGCATCAGATCGGCGGCCACTTCGGCGGCGGCCGATGTCCGGATCGTCTCGGCGAATTCGGGGATGCGTTCCCAATTGCAATAATCATCGAAAAAGCGCCCCGTCTCGCCCGCCTTGTCGTTGTTTGACGCATAGGGCCCCGGCGCGTCCATGTTGCGCGCGATCCCTGACCGCAATATTTCGACGTGATCGGCAAACAGCCCCTTGATCAGCACGACACCGTCACGCTGATAGCTGTCGATATGGTCTTGGGTGATCAGCGGATGGGGCATGGCGGCGCTCTGCGTTGGGGCTATCCCCGAAATCCTAGGCTGTCCCCCGGCGCTGGTCCAGTGGATTAGCTTTTGCGGCGCAAGCGGATCACCACATCGACAGACGCGATTTCGGCCCCTTCGGGCGCGTCGGGAAGCTGCGCGATCACCAACTGGTCCGACGGCGCATCGGTCAGTCGCGCCTCGTCTTCCCAATAGAAATGCGGGTGGTCGTGCGTATTGGTATCAAAATAACTTTTTGATCCGTCCACCGTGACCTCCTGCATCAGGCCCGCCTCGCAGAAGGTGCGCAGTGTGTTATAGACGGTGGCCAGGGATACGGAATCCCCCTGCCCCTTGGCCGCGTCAAACAGGCTTTCGGCGGTGACATGGCGGTTTTGCCCGTCGCCCACCAAAAGCTGCGCCAGTGTCAAACGCTGCCGGGTCGGGCGCAGGCCCGCCTTCGAAAGCCATTCGGAACTGATCTGGTGCATCGCTTGGGTCATGGTGCTCTCTTTGGTCGCCTGGTTCCTATATAAAGGGCAAAGTCCTTTGGTTTCAATTAAAAACCCGAAATTGGGGCCGCGAAACGCCCTCTGGCCCTATCGCTCTTGCAGGAAAGTGCACCAAAATGCTAAAGCGGCTGGGACTTTGAATTCAGCGAGCAGGAGCCGCCCCAAATATGGCCGATCATCCCACCAGTTTCGATAAAGAAGGTTTGCTGAAATGCGCCCGCGGTGAACTTTTCGGCCCCGGGAACGCGCAACTGCCCGCACCGCCGATGCTGATGATGGACAGGATCACCGACGTGTCCGCCGATGGCGGTGCCCACGGCAAAGGCCACATCACCGCCGAATTCGACATCACGCCCGATCTGTGGTTTTTCGACTGCCATTTTCCCGGCAACCCGATCATGCCCGGTTGCCTTGGCCTTGACGGTCTGTGGCAACTGACCGGCTTCAATTTGGGGTGGCGGGGCTGGCAAGGGCGCGGATACGCGCTTGGTGTGGGCGAGGTCAAGCTGACGGGCATGGTCCGGCCCGACCGCAAGTTGCTAACCTACAAGATTGATTTTACAAAAGCAATTCAGACCCGCCGCCTGACCATGGGCGTGGCCGACGGCATCGTCGAAGCCGATGGCGAGGTCATTTATGTCGTGAAAGACATGAAGGTTGCCCTCAGCGAGAGCTGACCCGACAGATGACTTGATTTGTCGCCTCATAGGCGGCAAAGGGGGGAAGAAATCACCGGCTGGTCCCACAAAGGGGGCTGGCGGGCTGCAAACAGGGCGAAAGCCCGCATCGATCAAGGGAGTGCTGCCCATGCGCCGCGTCGTTGTCACAGGGTTGGGAATTGTCTCATCCATCGGAAATAACGCTGAAGAAGTGCTCGCATCGCTCAAGGCCGGGACCAGCGGCATCGAGGCCAGCCCCGAGATGGCTGAAAACGGCTTTCGCAGCCGCGTGGCCGGGACAATCAAGATCGATCCGGCCGATCATATCGACAAACGCGCGCTGCGCTTTATGGGCGGTGGTGCCGCCTATGCCTATATCGCCATGGCTCAGGCCATCGCCGATGCGGGGCTAAGCGAGGATCAGATCAGCAACCCCCGCACCGGGCTTGTGGCCGGATCGGGCGGGCCATCGACATCAGCGCTTTTCGCAGCCCACAACGTCGTGCGTGAAACGGGTGCAACAAAGCGGATCGGTCCCTTTGCGGTACCCAAGTGCATGTCATCAACCGTCAGCGCGAACCTGAGCACGGCGTTCAAGATCAAGGGCATCAACTATTCCATCACCAGCGCCTGCTCGACATCGCTGCACTGCATCGGCAACGCCGCCGAACAGATCATGCTGGGCAAGCAGGACGTGATGTTCGCGGGCGGCGGTGAAGAGCTTGATTGGACGCTGTCGTGCCTGTTCGACGCCATGGGCGCGATGAGCAGCAAGTACAACGATGCCCCCGAAACCGCGAGCCGTGCGTTCGACGCCAACCGCGACGGGTTCGTCATCTCGGGCGGCGGCGGCATGCTGGTGCTTGAGGAACTGGAACACGCGCAGGCCCGCGGTGCCACGATCTATGCCGAAGTGACAGGATATGCCGCCACTTCCGACGGCCACGACATGGTGGCCCCATCCGGCGAAGGCGGCGAACGTGCGATGCGTCTGGCGCTGCAAACCCTGCCCGAAGGCCGCAAGGTCGGCTATATCAACGCGCATGGCACGTCGACGCCGGTGGGCGATGTCGGAGAGATCGAGGCAGTGCGCCGCGTGTTCGGCCAGGGCACAACGCCTCCCGTCAGCTCTACCAAATCGATGACCGGGCACGCCCAAGGTGCCGCAGGGGCGCTTGAGGCAATCTTTTGTCTGTTGATGCTCAAGCATGATTTCATCGCCAAATCCATCAACGTGGTTGATCTTGACCCCCGGCTCGACGCGTCGGAAATTGCACTCGAACGGGTGGATGAAGCGGGTCTTGACAGCGTCATGACAAACTCTTTCGGGTTTGGCGGCACCAATGGGTCGATGATCCTCTCCAGGTTTACAGCGTAAGGGTTTCACATGTCGGATGTGCTTAAGGGAAAACGCGGCCTCGTCATGGGTGTCGCCAACGAACGGTCGATCGCATGGGGCATCGCCAAGGCGATGGCCGAGGCGGGCGCGGAACTGGCGTTTACCTATCAGGGTGACGCCTTTGGCACCCGCCTGAAGCCGCTGGCAGAAAGCGTTGGATCGGATTTCATGGTTGATGTCGACGTCACCGATGATGCGTCTTTGGATGCCGCGTTTGACCAGCTTGGCACTCGCTGGCCACAGATCGATTTTGTGGTCCACGCCATTGCCTATTCCGACAAGTCAGAGCTGACAGGCCGTTTTCTGAACACCAGCCGCGCGAATTTCAAGAACTCGCTTGATATATCGGCCTATTCGTTCATCGAAATCGCCCGCCGCGCCCATCCTTTGATGGTTGAAAACGGGGGCACGCTGCTGACCCTGACCTATCAGGGATCAAACCGCGTCGTGCCGAATTACAACGTCATGGGTGTTGCCAAGGCCGCTCTGGAAGCCACGACACGCTATCTGGCCAATGATCTTGGCCCCGATGGCATTCGGGTCAATGCGATCAGCCCCGGACCGATGAAAACGCTTGCCGGTGCTGCGATCGGCGGGGCGCGCAAGACGTTCAAGCACACCGACATGAACGCACCCCTGCGGGCCAACGCGACGTTGGAAGCAGTCGGCGGCACTGCCGTCTATCTTGCGTCGGATGCCGGTGCGTGCACAACGGGCGAGATCATCCGCGTCGATGGCGGGTTTCATGTGCTGGGGATGCCACAGGCGGAGCATCTTTGATTTCTGCACCTGAACCGGGGCGCTGCCCCGGACCCCGGGATATTTGAAAGCCAGAGAAGATCGGATCTTAGCGCAGGGGTGGGGTTTGGTAAAACCAGACCTTCATGCCGCCATGCGCGATAGCAGGGCCCTGGGGTTTCCACGGTAAACCGGTGGCTTTGGCCAAAGACGGTTCAGACGTGACAAGGCCGACCCGCCACCCTTTGAAACGGGCCAGCAGCGTTTGGCCAAGTGTACCGTAAAGCGGATAGAGCAGTTTCTTGTTGCCGATGCGCCCCCCGTAGGGCGGGTTTACGATGACAAGGCCGGGCGGGCCATCGGGCGGCATCAGATCGCCTGCCGCATGATTTTCAAAAGTGGTCAGAGGGGAGACGCCCGCGCGTTCGGCGTTGGCAAGGCTGGAGCGAACGGCACCGGCATCCCGGTCAGAACCGTAAAAGCGCAGGTCCGTCGCACGCGGCGCAATCCTTGCCTTCATCGCGGCAAATGCAGTGGGGTCAAAACTGGCAAGACTTTCGAATGCAAAGTGGCGGCTGCGCCCCGGCGCAAGGCCCATTGCGATTTCGGCGGCTTCGATCACAAAGGTGCCTGAACCGCACATCGGATCCACAACCGTTTCAGTGCCGGTGTAGCCCGCTTGCCGCAACAGCAGAGAAGCAAGGGTTTCGCGCATGGGCGCCTTGCCAACCGCTTCTTTGTGGCCGCGCTTGTGTAGTGGTTCGCCGGACGTATCGAGGCTGAAAGTGACCACGTTGTCATCGATCCGCACCTTCAGGACCAGTGCGGCTTCGGAGGAAATGGTGGCCCCCAGACCTTCACGAAGGGCGGTTTCTATCCTTTGTGTCGCCGCACCTGCATGATAGATTTTGGATGCCTTGGTGGTGACCTGAACCCGCAGAGGCACGTCCGCCCTCAGGACATCGGCCCAAGGGAATTTGCGCGCGCGTTTATCAAGTTGTGCCAGATGGAACGCCAGTATCGACCCGATCCGCGCCAGAACACGGCTTGCGCCACGCAATTCAAGATTGGCGCGCCAGACATCGGGCCAGCCCCCTTGCACCGTGATGCCGCCGGGCGACAGGACGGGATTGGCAAACCCCTTTTCGATCACTTCGGCCAGAAGCATGCTTTCCAGACCGGGGGTGGCGACGATGAAGATGTCAAAGGTATTTTGCGTGTCCATCCCGCTGTCTACGGCACCACGATCAGGGTTTCGAGGGCTTTCTTCGCTATGGGGGACAAGAGCCGGGACAAGAGCGTTCGGCGACCAAAGATCCCCTAACGTCAAAGTATCCCTGCGCGGGGCGAAAACCGATCCCGCCCCGCGCAAGTCCGATCAGGCGATTTTCACAAGTTCGATATCGAACTTCAGGTCCTTGCCAGCCAGCGGATGGTTGGCGTCCAGTGTCACAGTGGCGTCATCCACATCGACGACCATCACGGGCATGGCCTGCCCGTCGGGCGTCTGCATCTGCAACTGGGTGCCGACCTCAAGCGGGATGTCTGCAGGGATGCCTTCACGCGGGACGGCCTGGCGCATCTCGGGGTTCACATCGCCATAGGCTTGGGCGCTGTCAATGTTCACTACTTTCTTGTCGCCCACTTCCATGCCCGGAAGCGCGGTATCAAGGCCGGGAATGATCTGGCCCGATCCGACAACAAACTCCAGAGGTTCGCGGCCCTCTGAGCTGTCGAAAGTGCTGCCGTCGTGCAGCGTGCCGGTGTAGTGAATGGCAACGGTATCGCCGGATTTAACCTGCGTCATAGAAATCTCCAATCTGGTCGGGAATAAATACAAAAGGCCGCGTATCTGCGCGGGTGCTTCAGGGTTCGGGCGACAGTGTTTCAAGCCTGCGGCCTGACGTAAACCCCCGCACGGGCAGTTTTTCGGTCTTTTCGTTGCTGCGGGCCGTGACACTCTGCCCCACAAAGCAACCTGAGGAGGGTCTGATGCCGATAACGATTTGCGTGTTTGATGCCTATGGCACGCTTTTTGATGTGGCCGCTGCTGCCCGCCTGGCTGCGGCGTGAACCAGACTTCGCGGCGCTTAAGGACAGTTGGCCGCAGGTCGCAGAACACTGGCGGCTCAAGCAGTTACAATATTCCTGGCTGCGCGCGGTGACGGGCGCGCACGCGGATTTCTGGACAGTCACACAAGACGGTCTGGACTGGGCGCTTGAGAAAACGGGCCACAATGGCGATCGCGCCCTGCGCGAAAGGCTGCTGGCGCTTTATTGGGAATTACAGGCCTATCCAGAGGTGCCGAAGATGCTTGAGACATTAAAGGAAGCGGGGCTGAAAACCGCCATTCTGTCGAACGGATCGCCTGAGATGCTGAACGGCAGCGGTTGAATCAGCGGGAATCAGTGACACGCTGGATGCGCTGCTGTCGGTGGAAAGCGTCGGTATCTTCAAGCCCGACAAGCGGGTCTATGATCTGGTGGGCGAAAGGTTCGGCTGCACCAAAGACGATGTGCTTTTTGTATCCTCGAACGGGTGGGATGCTGCGGCGGCGACCGGATACGGGTTTACCACGGCTTGGGTCAACCGCAGCGCCGAGCCTGTCGACCGGCTGCCTTGGGAACCGGCCCACACGCTTGCTGACTTGCGCGGCATACCCGCATTGGCGGGTGCATGATGGCGTATTTCACAACTTCTGACGGGCTGAATATCTATTACACCGACGAAGGCGATGGCCTGCCGATCCTGTGCCTTGCGGGCCTGACACGCACCACGGCGGATTTCGATTATGTCACGCCCCATCTGGCAGACATGCGCCTGATCAAGATGGACTATCGCGGACGCGGGCAATCGGATTTCGATCCCGACTGGTCACATTATACCCCGCCCGTTGAATGCCGTGATGCGCTGGAATTGCTGTCCCATCTGGGGCTGGACAAAGTTGCTGTTCTGGGTACATCGCGCGGCGGGCTGAATGCAATGGGGTTGGCCCGGGGGGCGAAAGACCGGCTTTTGGGGGTCGCTTTCAATGACGTCGGGCCCGATATCGACCCCAAGGGTCTTGAGTTCATCATGCAATACATTGGCCACAACCCCGCCGCCAAAACCCACGCAGAGGCCGCGGCGAGCATGCCGCGTGTGTTCCCCGAATTTGAGGACGTGCCAGACAGCCGGTGGATGGAGGAAGCCGTCAAGCACTATGTCCAGACCGATACGGGGTTACAGATCACCTATGACAGGCACCTGCGCGATGCGGTGGCCAAGGCGTTCAGCGCACCCTCGCCCGATCTGTGGCCGTTTTTTGACGCGCTGGACGGGCTGCCGCTTGCTTGTATCCGGGGCATGAACTCAAACCTGCTGACCGAAGACACGTTGAAAGAGATGCTGCGCCGCCGCCCTGATATGGTCGTGGCACGCGTGCCCGGGGCGCGGCCATATCCCGTTTCTGGACGAGCCGGAGGCGGTCGCGGCCCTTCATGAATGGATCGGAAAAATGGCATGAACATTGATATGATCCGCGCCGCAGCCAAACGGCTGGACGGGCATGTGCGGCGCACGCCACTGCTGAATTCGCCTTTCCTTGACGAGATCGCGGGCCGCCGCGTCTGGATCAAGCCCGAATGCCTGCAACATACCGGCAGCTTCAAGTTTCGCGGCGGCTGGTCGGCCGTGTCAGCACTGGAAGACGATACCCGTGCCAAGGGCGTGATCGCGTTTTCCAGCGGCAACCACGCCCAAGGGGTGGCCCATGCGGCCAAAATGCATGGGGTGCCGTCCGTGATCATCATGCCATCCGATGCGCCGCGCCTGAAGATCGCGAACACCCGCGCTCTTGGGGCCGAGGTGGTGCTGTATGACCGCGCCACCGAAGACCGCGATGCCATCGGGGTGCGGCTTGCGGCCGGACGCGGGCTGACGCTGATCAAACCCTTCGACGATCCACAAGTGATCGCCGGTCAGGGCACAACGGGGCTTGAAATCGCCGCGCAGGCTGCCGAGGCGGGCATCACCCGTGCCGACGTGATCGTGTGTTGCGGCGGCGGCGGGCTGACCTCGGGCATCGCGCTCGCGCTTGAGGCTGACGCGCCGGGCTTGCGCGTGCGCACGGCAGAACCAGAAGGGTTCGATGACGTTGCACGGTCACTCGCGCAGGGGGAAATCCAGCGCAATCCGCATCTAAGCGGGTCGATCTGCGATGCCATTGTCACGCCGCAACCGGGCAATATCACCTTTCCCATTATGCGCCGGTTGTGCGGTCCCGGGCTGGTCGCCAGCGATGACGAAGCGCTGATGGCGATGGCACACGCGTTCAACCGGCTGAAAGTCGTGGCCGAACCCGGCGGCGCGATTGCGCTGGCCACCGCCCTTTTTCGCACAGATCAGATCGAGGGCGAGGATGTGATCGTCACGATCTCGGGCGGCAACGTCGATGCCGATATCTTTGCCCGCGCCCTAGCGACCCTCACTTGACCACAGGAGCCTGACATGAAGCTTTTCGATACCGGCGACGTCCGTCTGCATTACCGCGTTGATGGTCCCGACGATGGGGCGCCCGTGGTCTTTGCCAACTCGCTTGGCACCGACCTGCGCCTGTGGGACCCGATCCTGCCCTTGCTGCCACAGGGCCTGCGGATCATCCGGTTCGACAAGCGTGGCCATGGGTTGTCAAGCTGCCCGCCGTCGCCTTATGCAATGGGAGCATTGATCACCGACACTGAAAAACTGCTCGATTTTCTGGGCGTCAAGGAATGCGTCTTTGTGGGTCTGTCGATTGGCGGGATGATCGCCCAAGGGCTGGCAACCAAACGGCTGGACCTGATACGCGCGCTGGTGCTGTCCAACACCGCCGCCAAGATCGGCACCCCCGACATGTGGGCAGACCGGATCAAGGCCGTTCGAGGACAATGGCATCGAAAGCCTTGCCGACGCGATCATGGAACGCTGGTTTGCCGCCGATTTTCGCGCCACGCCAGAGCTTGAGCTTTGGCGCAACATGCGTCACCCGGCAAGAGGATCAAGGCTATGCCGGTTGCTCTGCCGCCATTTCGGGAACCGATTTCTACACCCCGACAGCCGCGCTGCGTCTGCCCTGTCTGGGCATCGCAGGTGCCGAGGATGGATCAACTCCGCCGGATCTGGTGCGTGAAACCGTTGATCTGATCCCCGGATCGAAATTCCACATCATACGCAAGACCGGCGCATTTGCCATGTGTCGAAAACCCAGAGGAATATGCCCGAGTGCTGAGCGATTTTTTGAAGGATGTGGGTCATGTCTGATATCTTGCTGGTCCACGGATCATGCCACGGCGCGTGGTGCTGGCGCGACCTGATCCCGGCATTGCAGGCGCTTGGCCACACCGCCCGCGCGATTGATCTGCCCAGCCACGGGGACGATCAGACGCCCGTCAACGATGTCACGCTTGAGAGCTATGGCGATGCGGTGCTGGCGGCATCGACCCCCGAAACCGTTGTTCTGGGCCACTCGATGGGTGGCTTTGCCATCACTGCCGCTGCACAGAAAAACCCCGACGCGATGGCGCGGCTGATCTATCTGTGCGCCTATGTGCCTGCCCCCGGCATGTCGCTGGCCGATATGCGCAAGCAGGCCCCCAGCCAGCCGCTGATGCCCGCCGTGCGCATGGCCGACGATGGCAAAAGCTTTGTGCTGGACCTGACCATGACCGAAGCGCTGTTTTATCACGATTGCCCCGACGGCATCGCGGAATTCGCCAACCCGCAGCTGTGCCGGCAAGCGACCGCCCCCACCGGCGTCGCCCTGCCCGATGTCAGCGCCGCGCGGACCCTGCCGCGCAGCTATATCCGCTGCATGGATGATCGCACCATTCCGCCCGCCTATCAGGTCACCATGACGCAGGACTGGCCAAGCGCCGATGTCTTCGAGATGCCAACCGGCCATTCGCCCTTTTTTGCCGATCCGGCAGGGCTGGCGCGGATCATTGATACGATACTTTCGAGGTAACACATGGCCGCCAGCGTTTTCGACAGCCCGCTTTATGCGCAGCTTTTCCACACAGGTGACGCGGGGCGTCTGTTTTCGGACACCGCCGCAATCCGCGCCATGCTGCTGGTCGAAGGGGCGCTGGCACGCGTGCAGGGAACGCTTGGGGTGATCCCCGAGCTGAGCGCGGCCGCGATCCACCGCGCATCGCTTGAAATTCAGGTCGATCCCGGTGCCATCGCCAAGGCCACGGGCGAAAACGGGGTCAGCGTGCCGGGTCTGGTGGCGCAATTCCGCGCCGAAATGCAAGCGCCCGAGTTTTCCCAACATGTGCACTGGGGTGCCACCAGCCAGGACATCATCGACACCGCCCTGATGCTGCGCCTGCGGCAGGCGATTTCCCTTGCCGAACAGGATCTGCGCCAGATCATCGCGACACTGGCCGCTGCGGCACAGACCCACATGCACCTGCCCCTGCCCGCGCGGACCTATGGCCAGCACGCCACTCCTACCAGTTGGGGGGCGGTGATGGCCGAATGGGGAATGCCGCTGTGCGATGCGCTGGACGAGCTTGAGGCGCTGCGGGCCTGCTCGCTTTATGTCTCGCTGTCGGGGGCTGCGGGCACCGGATCGGCGCTGGGGCTTCGGGCGGCCGAAACCCGTGCCGCACTGGCCAAGGCCTTGGGGCTGCACGACCCGAAACGCAGCTGGCACGTGGACCGTGGCCCGCTGTTGCGGATTGCAGACTGGCAAGGCCGCGTCATGGCAGCCCTTGCGCATATGGCCCAAAGCACGATCGGCCTGACCCTGACCGGCATCGAGGAAGCGGCGCTTGGTGTCTCGGGGGCCTCGTCCACGATGCCGCAAAAGCAAAACCCTGTGGGGCCGTCTGCGATCATCGCGCTTGGTCACCAGTTCACCGGCCAGCGTGCGACGCTGCAAGAGGCCGCCGCGCACCAGCACCAGCGTGACGGAGGCGCGTGGTTCGCCGAATGGATGGCGGTGCCGCAACTGGCCCTGTCGCTTGCCGCGGCCCTGCACCATGCCAAAGCACTCGCCGCTGGCCTGACCCCGCAACCGGTGCGCATGCACGCAGCGCTGACCCGTGGTCTGGGGCTGATCCATGCCGAAGCGCTAAGCTTTGCGCTGGCCGACCTCATGCCGCGCCCCGACGCACAGAAGATCACAAAGCAACTGTGCCGGGAGGCGCAGAAACAGCAGGTGCCGCTTGGCGATCTGGCGCGTGCCGACTATCCCGATCTGCCTGAAGACCTGTTCGACCCCAAGGCGCAGATGGGCCATGCCGCTGAGGACGCCGCGGCGTTCATCGCCCGCGCCCGCAGCGTCTGATCCGGGTGCGGACCGGGATGCGGCCAGCGGTGGTTTTCATTGTCCTGACGGTGATGATCGATGCCATGGGCATCGGCCTGATCATCCCTGTCATGCCCGATCTGATCGAAGACGTCCAAACCGCAAACCTGTCGAGTGCCGCGCTGTGGGGCGGGGTTCTGGCGACAACTTTTGCTGTGATGCAGTTTTTGTTCAGCCCGCTTGTCGGGGGGCTGTCGGACCGGTTTGGCCGCCGGCCCGTGTTGCTGATCTCGCTTGTGGTAATGGCACTTGACTATGTGGTGATGGCGGTAGCCGGATCGATCTGGCTGCTGCTTCTGGGGCGCATTGTGGGCGGGATATCGGCCGCAACCGGGGCTACGGCCAGCGCCTATATGGCCGACATCTCAGCCCCAAAGGATCGCTCGGCGAATTTCGGGCTCATCGGCGCGGGCTTTGGGGTGGGCTTTGTGCTTGGGCCTGTGGCCGGCGGGTTTCTGGCTGAATTCGGCACGCGCGCGCCGTTTTGGGCCGCAGCCGTGCTGGCGGCAGCCAATGTGGCGTTTGGCTGGTTTGTGTTGCGCGAAACAGTGGCCGTGGAATTTCGTCGTGCCCTGTCGTGGGGCCGTACAAACCCGCTGGGCGCGGTCCGTCATCTGGGCGACCTGCCCGGTATCCGTCGGCTGCTGCTGGTCTATTTTCTGTATCATCTTGCCTTCGCGGTCTACCCGTCGGTCTGGAGCTATTTCGGCAAGGCGCAGTTTGACTGGTCGCCCGCGATGATCGGCGGATCGCTGGCCCTTTTCGGGGTTGCGATGGCTGTCGTGCAAGGTGCGCTGATCCGGCCCGTTCTGGCGCGGTTTGGCGAACGCGGGACGGTGCTGTTTGGATATGTGTTCAGTGTCGCTACGTTTTTCCTGATCGCGACCGTCACCTCAAGCAGCGCGATCATGGTGCTGACGCCGCTCGCGGCACTGGCGGGGGTCATCCCCGCGGCGCTGCAAGGCATCATGTCGCAGGCCGTCGCGCAAAACTCCCAAGGCGAGCTGCAAGGTGTGCTAACCTCGGCTTCGGCGCTGGCGATGGTGCTGGCACCGCTGGTCATGACCGCGACATTCGCGGCTTTCACGGCCCCCGGCACCGCGTTTTATTTTCCAGGCGCACCGTTTTTGTTGTCCATGCTGCTGACGTTGCTGGCCGTGTCGATATTCATCCGCTGGAAGGCGCATGCGCCAGACGTCGCGTAAGCCTTGGTTTTTGGTCGCAATCTTGCTTGCACGGCGGCCGAACCATTGCCACGCTGGAGGTATCTCTTACGCTGGAAGGATAGCCCTTGCCCCTGATCAAAGCCGCCGTTTGCCATGAATTTGGCACCCCCCTTGTGATCGAAGACGTCGATCTGCGCGCGCCCCACGGCAGCGAGGTCGAAGTCACCGTCGATGCCGTAGCGATCTGCCATTCGGACATCTCGTTTGCCAGCGGCGGCTGGGGTGGATCGCTGCCTGCGGTCTATGGCCACGAAGCCGCAGGGCGCATCACGGCGCTTGGCGATCAGGTGCGCGGGCTTGCCTTGGGCGACAGCGTCGTGGTCACGCTGATCCGCGCCTGCGGGTCTTGCCCCAACTGCGCCAGCGGCAAACCGGTAATCTGTGAAACACCCTATAACGGCGACAACGGACCGCTGAAAACAAAGGACGGCGGCAAGTTGCACCAGGCGATGGCGGCCGGGGCCTTTGCCGAAAAAGTGGTGGTCGAACAGGCGCAGGTCGTCAAGATCAGCGCCGAGATACCCAAGGATGCCGCCAGCCTGATGGCCTGCGGCGTGATTACCGGCGTCGGCGCCGTGGTCAACGCCGCCGCCCTGCGCCCCGGTCAGGATGTTGTGGTGATCGGTGCGGGCGGCGTCGGGCTGAACGCGATCCAAGGGGCACGCATTGCCGGTGCAAGGCGCATCGTGGCCGTCGACATGAGCGCCGAAAAACTGGAGATTGCAAAGGAGTTCGGGGCCACGGATGGCGTGCTGGCCACGCAAAGCAGCCCTTGGCGGTCGGTGTTCAAGGCCATCGGACGCAAGGGCGTTGATGCGGTTTTCGTGACCGTCGGGGCCACACCTGTGTATAACGATGCCCCGAAATATCTGGCCGCGGGCGGCAAGCTGGTCATGGTCGGCATGCCGCACATCGGCGCGGCGGCAGAATATGATCCCGGGTCAATGGCGGCGATGGGGCAAGGCATGATCGGATCGAAGATGGGCGACGTCGTGATCCAGCGAGACATTCCCTGGATGGTCGATCTTTACGAACAGGGCCGCCTGAAACTGAATGAGCTGATCTCTGGCCGGTGGCGGCTGGATCAGATCAACGACGCCATTGAAGATACCAAATCGGGTGCCGCAAGGCGCAACGTAATTTTGTTCGATCATTGAGGGCACCGCGGTGAAGACCTGCCCCCACACACGCGTAAAAGTGGGGGCCAGCCCCCACACAAGCGTCAAAGTGGGCCAGCCCCCACACCCCCGGGATTTAAAACCATTTGGAAATGAGGATCACAGCATGAAACTACAGGACCTCGATGTGATCGTTACCGCCCCGCCACCACCCGGCTGGGGAGGGCGCTACTGGATTTTGGTCAAGGTGACGACCGATACAGGGATTGTCGGATGGGGGGAATGCTATGCCTCTTCTGTTGGGCCGGACGCCATGCGTGGGGTGATCGCGGATGTGTTCGAGCGACACATGCAGGGCGAGAACCCCGAAAACGTCGAGCTTATGTTCCGGCGGGTGTATTCATCGGGCTTTACCCAACGGCCAGACCTGACCGTAATGGGTGCATTTTCGGGGCTTGAGATCGCTTGCTGGGACATTCTTGGCAAGGATCGCGACCGGCCTGTCCATGCGCTGATCGGCGGGCGGATGAACGACCGCGTGCGGGCCTATACCTATCTTTATCCCCTGCCCCATCACGACATGACAGCCTTCTGGACATCGCCCGAGATGGCCGCTGAATTGGCGCTTGACTGCCTGGCGCGGGGCTATACCGCGATCAAGTTCGATCCGGCGGGGCCTTATACCCTGCGCGGCGGCCATATGCCTGCGATGACCGATATCACGCAGTCCGTCGCCTTTTGCAAAGCAATCCGCGAGGCCGTGGGCGACAAGGCCGATCTGCTGTTTGGCACCCACGGGCAATTCACCACGGCAGGTGCAATCCGGCTGGGGCAGGCCATCGAACCCTATGGGCCGCTTTGGTACGAAGAGCCGATCCCGCCCGACGCGACCGAACAGATGGCAGCCGTCGCCCGCGCTGTGCGCATCCCCGTGGCAACGGGTGAGCGTCTGACCACGAAGGCCGAATTCGCCCCGGTCCTGCGCGCCGGTGCTGCCGCGATCCTGCAGCCCGCCCTGGGCCGAAGCGGCGGGATCTGGGAAGCCAAGAAAATCGCTGCCATGGCAGAGGTCTATAATGCGCAAATCGCCCCGCATCTTTATGCGGGCCCGAGTGGAATGGGCCGCGAATGTGCAGTTTGCCGTTTCGACACCGAACATCCTGATGTGCGAATGCATTGAAACGCCGTTTCACGATCGGCTGATCAAAGGGTCGATCCGGGTGGAAGACGGCTTTGTCACCGCCCCCACCGGTCCGGGCCTTGGCATCGACGTGGATGAGGCATTGGCCCGCAAGCACCCGTATCATGGCACGGATTTGCATCTGCAGATGCAGGAAGCGCCTTGTGACTATGTCAACGGCAACGCGTTCGAGGGGGGTGCACCTTCGGTCAAAGACTAACCCTCTGCCAACAGCGCCTTTGCCGCCGCCACGATACCGGTCCGCGACGGCAGGGTCGCGGCATAGGCGGGGCCTGTTGCGATAAAACTGTCCTCCGCCGTCAGGCGGGCAAAGCGGGCGATGCCGTTTTCGTGCATCATTGTCATAAGCGCTTCGGCCTGCCCGCCCGTGGCACGGCATTCGTCGACGATCAGCACCGGACGGTCACCGATCGCGCTTAGGATCGCGTTTTCCGCAAGCGGTGCCAGCCACCGCATGTCGATGACCCGCGACCTGACGCCGTCTGTCTCAAGATCGACTTGTGCCTGTCGGCTTAAATAATGACCATTGCCGTAGGTCAGTATGGCCAGATCGTTACCGTCGCCGTGGATGCCGATATCGTCAAGCGCGACGCGCAGATCGGGATTGGGATAGGTCGTCATCCACGCGCCGTCCCCCGGCGCGATCAGGTCGCGCATGGGATAAAGTGCGATCGGTTCGACAAAGACAACCACACGCTGCTCTTCACGCGCAAGACGGTGTGCTTCGCGCAGCATCATTGCGGCATCGGCGCCGGTCGACGGACAGGCGATGATCACGCCCGGAATGTCGCGAAGCACGGCCAGCGAATTGTCGTTGTGAAAATGCCCGCCGAAACCTTTCTGATAGCCAAGACCCGCAATGCGCAGAACCATCGGGTTGGTCCACTGGCCGTTGCTGAAAAACGGCAAGGTCGCCGCTTCGCCGCGCAGCTGGTCTTCGGCGTTGTGCAAATAGGCAAGGAACTGGATCTCGGGCATCGGAATAAACCCGTTATGCGCGGCCCCTATGGCGAACCCAAGAATGCTTTGCTCGTCCAGCAGCGTGTCGATCACCCGGGCCGGGCCAAACCGCTGGTGCAGCTTTTGCGTGACGCCATAGACACCGCCCTTGCGGCCCACGTCCTCGCCCATCAGCAACGTCTCGGGATGCGCCAGCATCAGGTCATGCAGCGCCCAGTTGATGATCTTTGACAGGGGTTGCGGGGTGGCCATCTGCGCCTGCTCATTGCCGAACAGAACCGCACGGGCCTCGGGGCTTGGCCCGTTTGTCGATGCACATCCCCTTTTGGGAGGCACGATACTGGCCATCACGTCTTTGGCCGTCTTCAGGCGCGGTCTGGTGACAATCTCTTCGGCGCTTTCCGCAACCTTGTCCAAGGTGGTGGTGTAGATCTCAAGCGCCTGCGCGGCGTCAAGCGCGCCTGAAGCCACCAAAAGGCGCGCGCTGTGCAAAAGCGGGTCATTGGTCTCATCGGCCTCGACCTCGGCCTTGGGCAAATAAGAGGTGGCGACATCGGCACCGGCATGGCCGTAAAGCCGTACGGTGCGCAGGTGCAAAAACGCGGGCTTGCGGTGAATACGCACGAAATCAGCGGCCTGCTTTGCGGCCGCATAGGCGGCGAAAAGATCAAGCCCGTCGGCCGCGAAATAGGCAATGCCAGGTCGCGCCGACATCGACGCTTTGATCCAGCCGGCGGGGGTCTTTGTGGAAATCCCGATACCGTTGTCTTCACACACGAACAACAGAGGCAGCGGAACACCCTGAACGGCAGTCCAGCCCGCCGCATTGATGGCCCCCTGCGCGGTGGAGTGGTTGGCAGAGGCATCCCCGAAGCTGCACATCGCAATGCCATCGCGTGGCAGAATACGGTGCTCCGGCGGGTTGCGCCGCGCCAGCCCGATGGCATGTGCCGCGCCAACGGCCTTGGGCAGATGGCTGGCAATGGTCGAGGTCTGCGGCGGGATCATCAACGCGCGGCTGCCAAGCACCTTATGCCGTCCGCCGCTGGTGGGATCCTCGGCAGAGCAGGCAAACGACAATAGCATGTCCCGCAACATGTCCTGTCCGTCGACCCTGACCCGCCCGCGCAATCTGGAAAGCCGCGTCGCGGTAGTGGAGGAACGCAATATCATCGGGCCGCAGCGCATGGGCCACCGAGGCCATGCCTTCATGCCCGCTGGATCCGATGGTGTAAAACCCCTGCCCCTGCTTTTGCATGACCCGGCTTTGCAGGTCCAAAGCCCGCGACAGCACCTGAGCCCGGTATAGATCAACGGCATCCTTTTGCGTCAAACCAGCCGTAACCACACCGCCGACCGGGAAATCCTGGTCAGCCACGCGCCGCAAAAAGTTTTCGTGGACGATCTGTACGCGATCCATATCAGCCTCCGGACTTAGTAAGCAAGGTGGCACCAAAAGGTGCCTCCGGCGGGGATATTTAAGAGCCAGAGAAAAGGGAACCCCGTCCCGCTGTTCTCTGGCTTTAAAATATCCTCGGGGGAGTTTGAGGGGGCAGACAGCCCCCTCATTCCAAGGCTAGAAAAATGCCTGAAGACCGGTTTGCGCGCGGCCCAGGATCAACGCATGTACGTCATGCGTGCCCTCGTAGGTGTTGACCGTTTCAAGGTTGACCATGTGGCGGATGACCTGGAATTCGCCGCTGATGCCATTGCCGCCATGCATGTCACGCGACATGCGCGCAATGTCCAGCGCCTTGCCACAGTTGTTGCGTTTGACCAACGAGATCATTTCAGGCGCTGCATTTGCGGCATCCATCAGACGACCAACCTGCAACGAGGCCTGAAGACCAAGCGAAATTTCGGTCATCATGTCGGCCAGCTTTTTCTGAAACAGCTGCGTCTGTGCCAGCGGTTTATTGAATTGCTTGCGGTCCAGCCCGTACTGGCGCGATGCGTGCCAGCAGAATTCAGCTGCCCCAATGCACCCCAGCTGATACCATAGCGGGCGCGGTTCAGACACCCGAACGGCCCTTTCAGGCCCTGGACATGGGGCAGCAGTGCGTCTTCGCCTACTTCCACGTTATCCATGACGATCTCGCCGGTGATTGAAGCACGCAGCGACAGCTTGTTGCCGATCTTGGGGGCAGACAAGCCCTTCATGCCTTTTTCAAGGATGAAGCCGCGGATCTTGCCGCCGTGTTCTTCGGACTTGGCCCAGACCACGAACACATCCGCAATCGGCGCGTTGGAAATCCACATTTTGGACCCCGTAAGCTTATAGCCGGTGGCCGTCTTGACAGCGCGGGTTTTCATGCCGGCAGGGTCGGAACCCAGCGTCGGGTTCGGGTCAGCCCGAAGCATCCGATGTAGTCACCACTGGCCAGCTTTGGCAGGTATTTCTTGCGTTGCGCTTCTGATCCATAGGCATAAATCGGATACATCACGAGGCTGGATTGCACCGACATCATGGACCGGTATCCGCTGTCCACCCGTTCCACCTCGCGGGCAACAAGACCGTAGGACACATAGTTGCCCCCCAGCCCGCCGTATTCTTCGGGGGTGGTCACGCCCAAAAGGCCCATGTCACCCATTTCCTTGAAGATGGTCGGGTCCGTGCTTTCGTTTGCAAAGGCTTCGATCACGCGGGGCTGCAGCTTTTCCTGCGCATAAGCGCGCGCGCTTTGCTGGATCATGCGTTCGTCTTCGGTCAGCTGATCTGCCAGGCGAAACGGATCGGCCCAGTCAAAGCTGCCCAGATCGGGTGCGTCTTTTGCTTTCAGAATTGGGGCTTCGGCATTCATCTCATGTCCTCCTCAAAGGGTCCGGTTTGGCCTGAGTATTGCAAAAACGGCTGCAAAATACTATCGCTGCTTTATCCTGAACACATGAGTTTTAGTCATATGATTGCCCCGCGCCGTTTTCTGCCGTCGATCAATGCCTTGCTCGCCTTCGAGGCAGTCGCCCGCCTGGGCAGTGCCACGCAAGCCGCCCAAGAGCTGTCTTTGACGCAAAGCGCGATCAGCCGCCAACTCAAGACCCTTGAAGAACAGCTTGATGTCGCGCTGCTCGACCGCCAAGGCCGTCAATTGGTGCTGACCAGTGCGGGCCAAAGCTATGTAGTTCAGGTCCGCGACGTGCTGAACCGACTAGCGCAGGCGTCGGTTTCGGTGCGCACCAGCCCGATGGCAGGTGCGATGAACCTCGCGATCCTGCCCGGTTTCGGGATGCATTGGCTGGCCCCGCGCCTGCGCGATTTCGCCCAGTCCCACCCCGAGGTCACAGTCAACCTGAGCACGCGATTGCATCCCTTTGCGTTTCAGAACAGCCCTTTTGACGCGGCCATACATTTCGGCAAGGAAGACTGGCCCGGCGTCGGCTATCTGCATCTGATGCCTGAAACCGTGGTGCCGGTCTGTGCGCCTGACCTGCTGCCCGCCCCGCTTGAGAATGCCGCCGATATCCTGCGGTTCCCGTTGCTGCACCTTGACACGCGACCGCGCGGCTGGTCGCGCTGGCTTTCAGCGCTTGGCGTCCTGCGCGAACCGCCACCGGGCATGATGTTCGATCAGTTTGCAACCATGGCGCAGGCGGCTGTGCATGGCTTGGGTCTGGCGCTTTTGCCGACGTTTTCCGCCGATCCCTATTTGCGTGACGGCAAATTGGTGCTTGCGTCAACCCAAACGACCCAGAGCATCGGGAATTACTATCTTGTCTGGCCCGAAGACCGCGCCGAAACCACCGCGCTGCGATCCTTCAAGGCATGGCTGGCCAGCCAGACGGATCAGGCGCTTTGACCACAGGTGAATGTGGCACTGGAACCTCGGACAATATGGCCGATGGATGCAACCTATCCCCTACGCCCAAGCGACCGGAATCAGGGTGTCGGCTGTGGTGGGGGGGCCGACCCGTCCGTCAAGGGTTCAATCAGCGCCGCCCCGGCGGCGCGGTTTGAATTGACCTCACGTCCGACCCGCGTCCAGCACAAGCCATCGTCCGCCGCAGCCTGCATCAAAGGCGCGGCCCCTCTGCCCTTTTCGCCCAGCCATAGGCCCCAGTCGGGCGGTGCGATGATCACCGGCGCGCGGTGGTGGATCATCGTCATCGGCCCTTGTGCCGCAGTGGTGACCACCGCGCAGGTCAGCAAACGCACACCATCAGGCCCGGCCCAGTCCTGCCAGATGGCGGCAAATGCAATCGCTGCGCCGTCTTGACGCGTGATGTACCATGGCTGGCGCTGGCCCTGCGCATCCTTTGTCCATTCATAATATCCAGACGCCACGATCAGCCCGCGCTGCTTGCGCACGGCATCGCGAAACGCGGGCTTTTCCGCGATCGTTTCCGCACGGGCATTGATCAAGAGCGGCCCGTCGCCCGGTTTCTTGTGCCAATGTGGAATGAACCCCCACCGCATCGCGCCCAACTTGCGCCCCCCGTCCGCATCGCGGGTCACGATATGCACTGCGTCCGTCGGGCAGATATTGAAATTCGGCAGCGGCGGCAAATCGTTGGCCGGACGAGCGGTGAACAGCTGCGCAATCGCGTCTTGAGGCAGCGTCAGGGCCATGCGTCCACACATAACAGATCTCCGGTGTATTTTGCCTAACTGCGGCTGCGGCTAAAACGGGGGCCAAAAAGAGCTTGGCTTTGGGTCAAAGCTAGGGTCTGTTGGGCCGCAAGTCGATACTCCCATCGGAAACTCCCATGACGCCGTCCCAGATCCAACAAGCGCAAAAGGCGCGGCAGGCGCTTGCGCAAGGCCGCTTTGCAGCCGCGTTGAAAATTGCACGCGCCGCGTTGAAAACCGCGCCGAATTCCGGTTTTCTGGCAAACCTTGCAGGGCTCGCCCTTGTCCAGTCGGGAGATGCAAGGGCGGCCACGGGCTATTTCGCCACGGCCATACGCAACGATCCAGAGATGCTTGAGGCGCACAGCAATCTGGCGCAGGCCCTGATCCAGTCGAATGCAGCGGACAAGGCGCTTGCCGTGCTGGACAAGGCACTTGGGAAATGGCCTGAAACGCCTGCGTTCCTTTATCTGCGGGCAAGCGCGTTTCACGCGATGGACAGGCCCGAAAGCACCCGTGACGCAGCGGATGACGCGCTGCGGATTACCCCCGAAAACAGCGCGCTTTTCAACTTGCGGGCACTGGCGCATCAAGCCCTTGCAGATCCGAAAAACGCGGATGCAGATTTTCAGACCGCCCTGGCGCTGGCCCCTGCGGATCCGGAAACCCGCAATAACTATGCAAGCTTTCTGGCGTTTCACGCCCGTCCGACCGAAGCATTCGCCCAGCTGGACATCGGATTGGCCGCCACCCCCACCCACCCCGGGCTGATGTTGCGCAAGGCCAGCCTGCTACAGGCATCGGGCGATTTTTCGGGGGCAAGACAGCTATATCTTGCCTTGCTCACGTCACATCCCGATCATCCATTGGCGCTGAACGGGCTGGCCTATGTCAGTTCGGACGCGCAGGCCGAACGCGTGTCAGTGCAGATCGGCAAAGCCATGCGTAGCTCAAAATTCGGGCGTGACGAAAAGGTGCTGCTGGGATTTGCCCAAGCCCATCTGGCCGCTCTGCGCCACACCAAAGACGCCCCGAAGCTGCTGTCGTCGGCAAACGCCGCAGCCGCCAGAGCAATGCCCTATGATGCAAGCGAAGACACGGAGATACAGCGTATCCTGATGGCACCCTATGTGGAAAACCGCTTTGTGGTGAACGAAACCAAAGAAGACCCCGCCCCGATTTTCATCACCGGTCTGATCCGGTCGGGCACCACGTTGGCGGCACAAATTCTGGCCAGCCACCCGCGTGTCACCAGTCTGGGCGAATTGACGCAAGCCCGCCAACTGGCCCAAAATCAGGCGCGGGCCTATCAGGCCACAGGGGCCGCCCCCGATGGGGCCGCCTTTGCACGCGCCTACCGCGCGGGCCTGCCCCCGCTTGAGGCCGCAATTACGCATTTCGTTGACAAGATGCCGGATAACTTCCGCGTGATTGGTGCGCTTTTGGCAGCATTCCCCAATGCGACCGTGATCGAGATGTGCCGCGATCCGCGCGATGTGGCCTTGTCGATGTGGCGCAGCTTTTTTCCGACACGTGCCCTTGCGTACTCGAACGATTTCAGTGCGATGGCGGATCACATGAACCTCTATGCCCGTACGATGCACAGCTGGCGGTCGCTGTTTCCTGGCCGGATCCATACCGTCGCCTATGCAGAACTGACGCAGGCACAGGAAAAGACCACGCGCGAGATTGCTCAGATCTGCAAGCTGGACTGGAACAGCGCGATGCTGCATCCTGAGGATACCCAGTCCATCGTGCTGACCGCCAGCGACCGGCAGGTCCGGACCGCCGTCCATACTGGATCGGTGGGAAAGTGGCGCGATCATGAAAACCTGCTTGCGCCTTTGATGGCAAAGCTTGATCCGACGCTTTGGCCGCTGCCACGGCAGGGCTGAAACGAAACAGTTCTTGCGCCGCTTGCCTAAGGGGGGTGCACCACGAAAGGCCCCTCATGCTGCGCCAATTTCTGCCTGTCACTGCATTGCTGCTTGGATCCGCGTTCTTGTTGTTTGCGGGGGGCATCAACGGGCTGATCCTGCCGGTGCGCGGCCAGGCCGAAGGGTTTTCAGCGATATCGTTGGGCCTTTTGGGCACGGGTTGGGCGATCGGATACGTGTCGGGCTGCATCTATACCGCGCGGCTGGTGGGGCGCGTGGGGCATATCCGTGCGTTCGGCGCGATGGCCGCGATTGCGGCTGTCTCGGTTCTGGGCAGCGCCCTGCTGGTCTACCCGACGGCCTGGATCGTGTTGCGCGCCCTTTGCGGCTTTTGTTTCGCGGGGGCCGCGATGATCGTCGAAAGCTGGCTGACCGAACAGACAAAACCATCAAGCCGGGGCAAGGTGTTCGGTGTCTACACCATGGTCAACCTCGGGGCCACAACGGCAGGACAACTGTTACTGACCACGGGCGACCCCTACGGCTTTGTGTTTTTCGCCGTTGCTGCGATATTCTATTGCCTGGCGCTTGTGCCCACGGCAATAAGTTCCACCACCACCCCGGCCCCGCTGGTCAGCGTCAGACTTGACCTCAAGGCGCTGTGGCGCAATTCGCCCGTCGCCGTGATCGCGGTTCTTTTTGTTGGCGTGTCCAATTCGTCCTTTGGCACGCTTGCTGCGGTCTATGCCGAACGCGTCGGCCTGATTCTGGCGGCGGTTGCCCTTTTCACCTCAATTCCGATCCTTGCGGGGGCCTTGGTGCAGATCCCTGTGGGCTGGCTGTCGGACAAGGTGGACAGACGTGCCGTTCTGATCGGGCTGGCGGCACTGGCGCTTGCCGCAGATGCCGCGTTCCTGATCGTCACACCGGAAAGCCGTATCCTCAACCTCACGCTGGCGGGCATATTGGGCGGGTCGATCTTTGCGATGTATCCGGTGATCGTGGCCCATGCCAACGACCATGCGGCCCCCGGCACCGCGATCCAGATTTCGGGAGGGTTGCTGTTGCTTTACGGCGTTGGCGGTATCATCGGCCCCCTGGTGGCGGGCTGGGCGATGGCGAACCTTGCGGACCGCGCCCTGTTCAGCGTGACAGCCGGCAGCCATGTGGTCATCATCGCGTATACCATCTGGCGGATGACACGCCGCGTTGCGGTCGCGCCGCAGGACAAAACGGATTTTCAGGTTGCCCCCGGCGGCCGCGCGACCACCCCGCAAACAGCAGCCTTTGCCGATGCAGACGGCGTGCTGGACGCGCAATAGCGCTGGCACGCATGAAAAAAGGGCGCGCCCCAACCTTGGGACACGCCCTTGAGCGTCGGACGACGGCTTATTTCACCGTGATGCGCCCGTCGGTATAGGGAGTGTAGGCTCCATTTGCCGCTATGAACTCTGCCGTGACATCGGCCAGATCGGGGCCATAATCATATGCGTTTTCCGCGGTCTTGAACATGGCATAGCCATCGCCACCGTTGCGCACATAATTGTTGGACACGGCACCGTATACCTTTTCGGGATCGATCGGTTGCCCCGCGATCATCACATCGCTGATCCGGCTGCCCACTTCGGCGGCAGGATCGACGGTATAGGTCATGCCCGCCACCTGCGGGAAACGGCCCGCGCCTTCTTCCATCTGGCTGACCCCGTTTTCCAGCGCCTCAAGAATCGTGGCCCCTGTCACCTGAAACGTCGAAAGCGTGTTCTGGAATGGCAGAACCGACAAGACCTCGCCCATGGTCACCTCTCCTGCGTCGATGGAGGAACGGATGCCGCCACTGTTCTGGATCGCAATATCAATGCCCTGATCAGCAACCCGCGCAAGCATCGCATCCGCAATCAGGTTGCCCATCGAACATTCCTGCGCACGGCAAACCGTCCGGTCCCCTTCGATCATGTCGGCGGTTTCGGCGACCACTTTGTTGCGGACTTCGTCAAGCGGCTTGGCCAGCTCGGCAATCCGGGCAAGCGTTTTTTCATCTTCAGCGACGGCCGCATCGATCAGCACCGGTTCGCCCTTGGCCTCGGTCACGTTGCCTGCGTCATCGAAAGTGACGTTCAATTCCCCAAGATATTTCCCGTAGGCATAGGCCTGCACGATGGCCGTGTTGCCCACCATTGTCGGATAGGGCCCTTCGGCGCGGTCATTGGTGTTCGACAGCAAGGTGTTGGTGTGCCCGCCCACGATCACATCAACGCCCGTGGTGTTTGCCGCGACCATCTGGTCAACCTTATAACCAGAGTGGCTGAGCACGATAATCTTGTTCACGCCCTGCGCCGTCAGCAGATCAACCTCGCCCTGCACGGCAGAAGCGGAAGTGCAAGGAATTTGACATTCTCGCCCGGGCTCGAAAGTTCGTCAGTGTCTTCGGTGGTCAGACCGATCAGGCCTATTTTTTCGCCACCCCGTTCAATAACCGCGGATTTAGCCAGCTTTTCAGCCAGCAAGGGCTCGGCAGAGACATCGGCGTTGGACATCAGGATTGGAAAATTGATCTCTGACATGAAACCGGCAAGCACTTCGGGGCCATCGTCGAATTCGTGGTTGCCGACGGTCATCCCGTCATAGCCCAGCATGTTCATCATCTCGGCGGCCATCTTGCCTTTGTAATAGGTGTAGAACAGCGATCCCTGAAACTGGTCACCGCCATCCACAAGGATATAATTGTTGGTCCGTGCCTTGGCGTCGTTGATGGCGTTCACCAGACGGGCCGTACCGCCAAAACATTCGCCTGCGGTATTGTCTTCTGCGGCGCAGGGCCCGTCGTATTTGCTGATCGGTTCGAAGCGGGCATGAAAATCATTGGTGTGCAGGATGGTCAGGCTATAGTCGGCCTGCGCCATGCCCGTGGTCAGCGCAAGGGCCGCCGTCGCGGTCAGGAATCGTTTCATCGTGGTATCCCCCAGGGTTGAAATCATAAGCTATCGTGGCGTCCTGCGGGGACTGTGTCAAAGACCATCTGCACCCGTCCGTGCGTGCCCAAAGGTCACTTCGGCGTTTTCTTTTCCGCACTGCACAGGTCTTGACCGTTTCGCCGCATCGGGGCATCACGGGGGCTATGTTGATATACAAAATATTCCGCGCTGACGAATGGCGCGCACTTCGCGACGCCGGGGCAACCAGCGGCGCACCGATTGATATAGCCGACGGCTATGTTCACTTTTCAACCGCCGGCCAGGCGGCTGAAACAGCGGCAAAACACTTTGCCAACCAGCCGGATCTGTTCCTGCTCGCGGTCGAGACAGACCGCTTGGGTGACGCCCTGAAATGGGAGGTGTCGCGCGGTGGCGCGCACTTCCCCCATCTCTACCGCGATCTCTTGCTGGACGATGTCGTCTGGGCCCAGCCGTTGCCCTTGCACAACGGTATCCACCAGTTTCCCGCAGGCCTTGAGAGCGAGACCACATGACCCAGTACATTGACCCCGACCGCGCCCAATTCGACGGCTTCAAAGCGCTTGATCGAAATACGCCGCTGCACATGCTTAATCTTGTGCGGCTGCGCGACCACGCGGCCTATCCCGATGATCACGCGCTGGCTGGGAAGGACCTGACCGGAGCCGACGCCTATAAAAACTACGGGCGTGACAGCGCGCCGGTCCTGAAGGACGTCGGCGGGTCCATCGTGTGGCGCGGGACGTTCGAGGCCACGTTAATTGGCCCGACCGACGAAGCGTGGGATCTGATGTTCATCGCCCACTACCCCAACGCGCACGCGTTTTTGCAGATGATCGCCGATCCGCGCTATAAGCTCGCGGTGGTGCATCGCCAGGCGGCGGTTGTGACCTCGCGGTTGATCCGCAGCGGTCCGCTTCCGTTGAGCGATCAATTCGCGTGAAGCGGATCTCGGAACAGCTGGGCCTGCGGGCCCTGCGCCAGATTGATCCCGAAAAAGCGCATGGCCTGGCCATCTGCGCGTTGCGCATCGGGCTTGGGGTAACGCCGGGGCCAATCACTTCGCCGCGTCTGAAAACCAGCCTCGCCGGGATCGACCTGCCCAACCCCGTGGGCCTTGCCGCCGGTTTTGACAAGAACGCAACCGCGATCGCCGCACTGTCGCAAGCGGGCTTCGGCTTTATCGAGGTGGGTGCCGCCACCCCTCTGCCCCAGCCCGGCAACGACAAACCGCGCCTCTTCCGCCTGACCGAGGACCGCGCTGCGATCAACCGTTTCGGCTTTAACAACGACGGAATGGAAACGATCTGCGCCCGGATCAGCAGACGCGGCGCGGGCATTCCCGTAGGCCTGAACCTTGGCGCAAACAAGACCAGCCCCGACCGCGCAGCCGACTTTGCCCGCGTTATGGAACTGCGCCCGCGATCACGTCGATTTCGCGACCGTCAATGTATCTTCGCCAAACACTGAAAAGCTGCGCGACCTGCAAGGGAAAGCGGCGTTGGCGGGTTTGCTGGCGGGTGTGATGGCCGTGCGCGAAAACACGCCTGTGTTTCTAAAGATCGCGCCGGATCTGACTGAAGCCGAGATTGCGGACATCGCAGAGGTCGCCGATCAGGCAGGCGTGGCCGCGATCATCGCCACGAACACCACACTGGATCGCACCGGGCTGAAAAGCAGCCAACGCGACCAGATGGGCGGGCTTTCAGGCGCACCGCTGTTTGAAAAATCGACGCGGGTGCTGGCGCGGCTTTCAACGTTGACGGATATTCCGCTGGTCGGGGTGGGCGGTGTTGCCTCGGCAGAGGATGCCTATGCGAAAATCTGCGCAGGCGCGTCGGCCGTACAGATCTATACAGGCCTGGTGTATGGCGGCCTGTCGCTGGTGGAGGACGTAGCACGCGGGCTGGACGCGCTTTTGCAACGCGACGGGTTTGCAAAGGTGGCGGATGCCGTGGGCAGTAAACGGAGCGAATGGCTGTGATCACAATTTGGCACAACCCACGCTGCTCGAAATCGCGACAGGCCCTGGCCCTCATCGAAGCCACCGGTGCCGAGGTGACGATAAGGCGCTATCTGGACGATGCCCCGACGCTGGAAGAGCTTGATGCCGTGTGCCGCATCTTGGCGGTTTCGCCGCTCAAGCTGATACGCACCGGCGAGGCGCGTTTCCGCGAACTGGGGCTTAGCAAGGACAGCGAAGACGCCGCCCTCATGCAGGCGATGGCGGAAAATCCCATCCTGATCGAACGGCCCATCGCCTTCAAGGACGGTCGCGCCCGCATCGGACGCCCCCCAGAGACGGTACGCGACCTTTTCGAATGATGCGCCGGAATTTTTCAAAAATTCCGTTCCGATTTTTTTGGAAAAAATCGGCTAGCCCGCTGACCTTTCAAGCGCAGGATAGCGCAGACCAAGCGTGATGCCACGCGCGACAAAGCTGACTAAAAGCGACACCCACAGCCCATGATTGCCAAGCCACGGCACCAGTAGTGCGGCGCTTGCGCAGTAGACCACGAACGACACGGCCATCATGTTGCGCATGTCGCGCGATCGTGTGGCCCCGATGAAAATACCGTCCAGCATCCACGACGCACAGCCGATGAGCGGCGCCGCGACCATGTAGGGCAGAAACACGCGCGCTGCTTCGCGCACCGGCGGTGCTGTTGTCATCACGTCGATGATCGCGCCGCCGCCTGCCGCAAACGCGACAGTCATAAGACCGCAGATCAAAACGCCCCATCCGCTGGTTAGAATCGCCGCGCGGCGCAGGATATCGCGTTGCTTGCCACCCATCGCGCGCCCCACCAGCGCTTCGGCGGCGAAAGCAAAGCCATCCAGAGCATAGGCCGTGATCATCAGGAATTGCAGCAACACCTGATTGGCGGCAAGTTTGACATCGCCAAAGCCCGACCCCAGAAACAGAAACGACACAAAGATCGCCTGCAACAAGAGCGACCGGATCAGGATGTCGCCGTTCACCCGCATCATGTTGATCCAGCGCGGCCCGTCAAAAACCTGCGCCCAATCACGCCATGCCGGGACCGCGAACGCCGCGCGGCAGAACCACAGCCCCAAGGCAGCGCCTGTCCATTCCGCCAGAAACGTCGCACTGGCGACCCCTTGCACGCCCCAGTCCAGCCCCAGCACGAACCACAGATCCAGCGCGATGTTGAGCCCGTTCATCCAGACCTGAATGACCAGCACCGCCCGCGTGCGTTCCTGCGCAATCAGCCATCCCGTGATCGCATAGATCGCAATCGCGGCAGGGGCCGACCAGACCCGGATGCGCATATAGGACCGCGCCAGGTCTTCCACCTCGGCGCTGGCAGGAGAGACCTGGAAAGACGCCCAGAACAGGGGGATCTGCAACGCGATGATCGCGAGCCCTGCAAGTCCGCCGATCAGCAGCCCCCGCGTCAGAAGCGCCGCGACTTCGGCGTGATCGTCATGTCCCGCCGCCTGTGCTGTCAGCCCCACGGTGCCCATCCGCAAAAAGCCGAACACCCAGTATAGCGCCGACAGGATGATCGCCCCGATGCCCACAGCACCAATGGGTGCTGCAAGCCCCAACTGCCCCACGACGCCGGTGTCCACCGCCCCCAGGATCGGCACGGTCGCGTTCGAAATCACGATGGGGATCGCGATGTTCAGCACCCGGCGGTGCGTGACGACATCGCGCGCCGTCAGCCGCCCTTGCGCCACGGCCGACACTTCGCCCTTTGGAATGGCGTCAGTCACGGCGTTGAGGCATCAGGAAATGCCCGGTGGCTTGCGCAAAAAGCCTGGCGCGGTTGTCTTGCCACGCCTCTACATGCACCGACGCATAGCGCCGCCCCGACCGGTTGATCGTGGCCCGCGCATAGGCATCGCGGGGCAAGCCCGATCGCAGATAATCCACCGTAAAGTCGATGGTCTTGGGTAAACGCGGCAAATGTTCGGGGTCCAGCTTGTCCGGGTCCAGCGTGCCGGATTCCAGATCCTCCCACAGGTTGCTCCAGCTCAGCGTGATGATCGATGTGACCTCAAGAAACGATGCCGTGACACCGCCATGCAGCGCCGAGATGATCGGATTGCCGATCAGCTTGTCGGAGAACGGCAAAACCGCCGTCAGCTCATCCCCGCGGCGTTCAAATTCTATCCCCAGAAACGTGATGTAGGGCACGCCATGTACCAGCGCACGCAGCGCCCCGTCACGGCGTTTCTTCACCACCTGAACGTCTTCGGGCTTGGGGCGACGGGTCATCTTGTACCCTCCACCACGAAGCTGCCTGTGGCTGTGGCCACGGGGCTGCCGTCTTCCTCATCCTCGGCCGTGGCGCGCACAAATGCGACCGAGCGTGTCACGTGATAGCATTCTGCCCGCGCCGTGATGCGCTGGCCGGGCTTGGCGGCGCGCAGGTATTCAATGCGCAGATCGATCGTGGCGGTGTTGCCGGGATGTGTTGGGTGGCTCATCACGGCGGCCCCGCAACAGGTGTCCATCAGCGCCGACACCGCCCCCCCGTGGATCACCCCCGACCGCGGATCGCCCACCAGTCTGGGGTCATAGGGCATTGCAATAACGGCAACACCGTCGCCGAGGTCTTCCAGCTCCATCCCCAATGCGCTGCTGTAGGGCAACGCGGAAATGAACTGTCGGGCGATGCGCACCTTATCTGACATGACCTGCCTCTTGCTTGTCGTTTGACCCATATCAACCAAGCCGTCACCGAAGGGCAACCCCACCTGTTGCGCTTGGTCCGTCTTAGGCATAGTTTCCACAATTGAGGAGACACCGATGCCCGACAGACGCCTGAGCTTCAAGGAAATGTGCGCCGAATTCGACGTGACGCCGCGCACCCTGCGGTATTACGAATATATCGAGCTTCTGCACCCTGATCGCGACGGGCGCACGCGTACCTACGGGCCGCGCGAAATTGCCCGTATGAAGTTGATCATGCGGGGCCGGAAATTCGGGTATTCGCTGGAAGGTATCCGGCAATGGCTGCTTATCTACGAAAAGGAAGGCACCGAAGCGCAGATGCGCGCGTGGGTCGAAAGCGCAGATCGGCAACTGGTCGAGCTGGCTGAACAACGTGCCCAACTTGACGATGCGATGGATGAATTGCAACGGCTGCGCGACGAAACGGCAGAGGCGTTGAAAACGCTCTAGTTCTGGATCGCCTTCTTTCCGTGCTTTTGTGCGATAAGCTGGCGGTCCACCAGATTTGCCAGGCGCTCCAGATCTGATGCAATCACGATCATATCCGAAATCAGCTCGCTGCTGATCGTCCCTGCAAGCTCGTAGGCGGCATCTTCGACCGACTTCGCAGACAAATGCAGCCCTCTTGACCCGGGATAGGGCAAGGGGCCCGTCTGTTTCGGCGCTGCCGGGTCACCCGTCTTCCAAACCCTCTGGAGCTTTTCCATAATACTCACTTCGTTGTATCCATCTACGGGCGTTTAAAACCCATTTATAGCGCATCCGGGGCTAAGTTCATGTCACGCAACTGCGTCACATGAGGTTGTCGCCCGTCTGATTAAGAAGGCCCGACCCGATCCCGCGCACGGCTGCCGTGGTACGATCCGTCACGCCCAGCTTGTCGAACATGCGCCGCGTGATCGTATCAACCGTATGGCGCGATATGCCTACAATATCGGCGATTACAGCGTTGCTTTTGCCCCGCGCGATCCACCGCAAAACCTCCAGCTCGCGCGGAGAAAGCCCGACATAGGGCGATTTTGGGCCAGGGGTCAGCGTACAAAACCGCACATGAGCGCATTGGCATGCCCATTGCAGTTCATCTATCTGCATCCGTGAAAGACGGGGCCGGTCGGGGCGAAACCCGATCCCGACAAGGGCATTGCGCGCCTGCGGGCCAAAAACCTGCATCGATATGCCGTTTTCCATACCATAGTCCTTGAGGACGCTCAGATAGTTCGTCTGGGCCTTGGTCAATCCCGCCAGCTTGGGAATGTCGGACCAGTAAAACGGGCTATTCCTGCGCGCTGCCAACGCCGTGGCGGGATCATCAAGATAGAATTGATCCGTCAGATACCTGCGGGTGAATTCAGCGGGAATGCCAAACGCCACGGCACCAAACACCGTTTCGCCCAAGCTTTGAACGTCAACACTGTGATAGCTCACGCTGCGAATATCGTGGCCTTTCGCAAAATTCTGAACCAGCTTCCAAAGCGCACCAATAAATTCGACCTGACGTGCAAGGTGGATAAATGCTTGAAGGTCCAGATCATTCTTCATTTGTGTCTCCAACAGCACCTTGTTCCAGCATGGGATTTGCGCCCGTATATGTCACAAATGATGACCTAAAAAAACCGCAAAGTGGCTGACGTAGCCTTACCCTAGGTAAACCCTATAAGTGACGTGACGTCCAGCTTACGTAAGCCTTATCACGTATTGTAATGCTGCCTTCAAAGGACCAGCTAACTTTGCATCCGACCCAAACGCCGATACCCAAACGCCGATACCTAAACGCCGATACCTGAACGATTGCGTGGACCCGATATGACCAACCCTACAATGACCATCCGCGAGATGTGCGATACGTTTGACGTAACCCCCCGGACATTGCGCTTTTACGAGGCAAAGGAACTGCTGTTTCCCGAACGCCAGGGACAGAAACGCCTGTTCAGCAAACGCGACCGGGCGCGGCTCAAGCTTATCCTGCGTGGCAAGCGGTTTGGCTTCAGCCTTGAAGAAATCCGTCAGCTTCTTGATCTGTACCACATGGGCGATCAGCAGCAGACACAGCTTGCGCGTACCTTTGACATCGCCAGCGACCGGCTGGCCGACCTTGAAGCACGCCGTGACGAGCTGACCCAAGCCATCGACGATTTGCGCAGCCAACTGAAGTGGGGCGAGAAAATGATCGCCTCGCTGAACAGCCCGCGCAACGCAGCCGAATAATACAACTTTAGTCCGAACAGACAGACGGCCCCCATTGGCCGAGGGAGATTTCATACATGCCTAGCTACACAGCCCCCGTCAAAGACATGCAATTCGTTCTGCACGACGTGCTGAATGTCACCGCATCCCCCGTGCCCGGCTACGAGGAGCTTGAGGCCGATTTCACCTCCGCCATTCTGGAAGAAGCCGGCAAGCTGACCTCCGAAGTCCTGGCACCATTGAATGTGGTCGGCGACAAGGAAGGCTGCCGTCTGGAAAACGGCGTGGTTTATACCCCAACCGGGTTCAAGGATGCGTTTGCAAAGGTCAAGGAAGGCGGCTGGCCCGGTCTGGACATGCCCGAGCAGTATGGCGGGCAGAACATGCCCTACGTCATGGGCACCGCCGTGGGCGAGATGTTCTCGGCCGCCAATCAGGCGTTCACGATGTACCAGGGCCTGACCCACGGCGCGGCATCCGCCATTCTGGCGCACGGGTCGGACGCGCAGAAAGATACGTATCTGCCCAAGATGGTGTCCTGCGACTGGACCGGTACCATGAACCTGACCGAACCGCATTGCGGCACCGATCTGGGGTTGATGCGCACCAAGGCGGCCCCGCAGGACGATGGCAGTTACAAGATCACCGGCCAGAAGATCTTTATCTCGTCGGGCGAACACGACATGGCCGACAACATCATCCATCTGGTGCTGGCCAAGATCGAAGGCGGCCCCGAAGGCATCAAGGGCGTGTCGCTCTTTATTGTGCCCAAGTTCATCGTCAAGGACGACGGATCGCTTGGGGAACGCAACGGCGTCACGGTCGGCTCGATCGAGGAAAAGATGGGCATCCACGGCAATTCGACCTGCGTGATGAACTATGACGGCGCGACCGGCTATCTGCTGGGCGAAGAACACAAGGGCATGCGCGCCATGTTCACCATGATGAACGAAGCGCGGCTGGGTGTGGGCGTTCAGGGCCTGTCGCAAGCCGCCGCCGCCTACGAGAACGCGCTGGCCTATGCAAAGGACCGCCTGCAGGGCCGTGCCGTGACAGGTGCAGAAAACCCAAGCGGTCCGGCCGATCCGCTGATCGTGCACCCCGACATCCGCCGCAGCCTGATGGATCAGAAATCCTTTGTCGAAGGCGCGCGCGCCTTTGTGCTGTGGGGCGCAAGCCTGATCGACGCGGCGCACCGGTCCGGTGACGCGGATGCCGATGGCCTGGTGTCGCTGATGACGCCCGTGATCAAGGGATTCCTCACGGATGTGGGGTATGACATGACCGTAAAGGCCCAGCAGATCTACGGCGGCCACGGCTATATCGAAGAATGGGGCATGTCCCAGTTCACCCGCGACGCCCGTATTGCCATGATCTATGAAGGGGCAAACGGCGTGCAGGCGCTAGACCTTGTGGGCCGCAAGCTGGCGCAAGACGGCGGCAAACATGTGATGGCGTTCTTTGACATGATAAAGAATTTCATCAAGGACAACGCTGGCCAGGACGCCGAATTCGACGCAACCTTTCTTGAGCCGCTGAAGGCTGCCAGCAAGGATCTGCAATCGGCGGGGATGTATTTCATGCAAAATGGCATGAAGAACCCCAACAATGCGCTGTCCGGCTCAACCGACTTCATGCACATGTTCGGCCATGTCTGCCTTGGCTATATGTGGGCAAGGATGGGCCTTGCAGCGAAAAAAGCGCTGAAAGACGGGACTTCGGACACCCCGTTTTACGAGACGAAGCTGGCCACAGGGCGCTACTACATGGCACGTCAGTTGCCCGCGACCGCCCTGCACCTCACGCGCATCCAATCCGGTGCTGATACAGTGATGGCGCTTGATGCCGCAAACTTCTAAGCTCTAGGCGGTGGGGAAGTCCCCCACCCCCACCTACAAAGAGGTCCCCCATGCCGAAACGTTTCCGCCTGACCCGCCGCTTCCCCGTCGCCATGACCGAAGACGGGTATAGGCGGTTAAAGAAATTCTCGGCCGACGCGGGGTTGGATGAAGGCGAAGCGCTGTCTTTTCTATTCGAGAATTTCAGCAGCGTCATGAACGAAGAAAACCTGACCGCCCGCTTGCGCCTTTTCAACGCCGAGATTGACAGCCGCAAACGCTAGAAGTGATCCACACCTGCGGATGACACAAACGAAAAGGGCCCTTCGGGGAGAGTTTATTTGGCAAAATGAAGATCGAAGGATCACCCTGCCCCTCTCGACGATGCAAGAAAAGGCAGGGCTTCACTTCGCACGCGGCTCAGCTCTCCAGCCTGCCGCGCACATATGAAAGTAGGCGCAAAGTACTAATGAAAGATGAAGCACAGAACTTTCATCTTCATTTTGCAAGATAAACTCCACGGGGGTGTGGGGGTGTGAAACCCCCACTTCGACGAAAAGACCAGACACGACCTAAGGGAGGTTCACGATGACCATCAAACTGCATTGCTTCGGAGAAAGCGGCAACGCCTACAAGGCGGCCCTCGCTCTTGAACTGTCCGGCCTTGACTGGGAGCCGGTCAAGGTTGATTTCTTCGGCGGCGAAACCCGCAGTGCGGACTATCGCGCGGGTGTCAACAACATGGGCGAAGCGCCTGTGATGATAGATGGTGACATCAAGCTGACCCAATCGGGGGTCATTCAAGACTACGTTTCGGAAAAATCCGGCAAATTCGCCGGTAAAGACGCCGCCGAGCGGCGCGAGGTCTTGCGCTGGGTGCTGTGGGACAATCACAAGCTTAGCTCAACCGCCGGCATGACACGCTTTTTGATGAATTTCCTGCCCGAAGACAAACGTCCCAAGGAAGTCATCGGCTTCATGCAGGGCCGTCTGACCGCTGCCTATGCGGTATTGAACGGCCATCTTGAGGGCCGCGACTGGATTGTCGGTGACGGGATCACAAACGCCGATCTCAGCTGCTGCGGCTACCTGTATTACCCCGAACCTTTCGGCTTTGACCGCAAGGATTGGCCCCATATCGACGCGTGGCTGACGCGTCTGAGCGACACACCGGGCTGGAAGGCCCCTTATGATCTGATGCCCGGCAGCCCCGCTGACCGTGCCTGAACGAGGAGAGATTTGATGACCGAAGCCTATATTTACGACGCATTGCGCACACCACGTGGCAAGGGCCGTGCCGATGGGGCGCTACACGAGCTGACTTCCCTGCGCCTGTCCGCACTCACCTTGAATGCATTGAAAGAGCGCAACAACCTTGAAGGACACGCCGTTGAGGATGTGATCTGGGGAAATGTCACCCAAGTGATGGAACAGGGCGGGTGTCTTGCCCGCTCTGCGGTGCTGGCGTCCGATCTGGATGAACGCATTCCCGGTCTTGCCATCAACCGTTTCTGCGCGTCCGGCATGGAGGCCGTAAACCTTGCCGCCAATCAGGTGCGTGGCGGTGCAGGCATGGGCTATATCGCCGGAGGCGTTGAAATGATGGGCCGTGTGGCCATGGGCAGCGACGGTGCGGCAATCGCCGTTGATCCAACGCTGGCAATGGAAAAGTATTTCGTGCCACAGGGTATCTCGGCTGATATCATCGCGACTGAATACGGCTTTACCCGCGACGAGGCGGATCAGCTGGCCGTGCAATCCCAGCAGCGCGCCAAGAAGGCGTGGGATGAGGGACGTTTCGACAAATCCGTCATCGCGATCAAGGACCAGAACGGCCTGCCCATTCTGGACCGCGACGAATACATGCGCCCGCAGACCGACATGCAATCGCTCGGCGCACTGAACCCCGCGTTCCAGCAGATGGGCGAGGTCATGCCCGGCTTCGACAAGGTCGCACTGATGAAGTACCCGCATCTGGAGAAGATCAACCACATCCACCACGCGGGCAATTCCTCGGGTATCGTGGACGGTGCGGCTGGCTGTTCTGATCGGCAACAAGGAATTCGGCGAGAAATACGGCCTGAAGCCCCGCGCCCGCATCCGCGCCACCGCCAAGATCGGCACCGATCCCACCATCATGCTGACCGGTCCCGTGCCTGTGACCGAAAAGATCCTTGCCGACAATGGCATGAAGATCGGCGATATCGACCTGTTCGAGGTGAACGAGGCCTTCGCCGCCGTCGTCATGCGCTTCATGCAGGCGTTCGATGTCGATGAAAGCAAGGTCAACGTCAACGGCGGTGCGATCGCGATGGGCCACCCCTTGGGTGCGACCGGTGCGATGATCATCGGCACATTGCTGGACGAGCTGGAACGCGCCGACAAGGAAGTGGGCATGGCCACGCTGTGCATCGCATCCGGCATGGGTGCCGCCACCATCATCGAGCGCGTGTGATGGGCGACCAACCCCATCCGTTTCTGGCAATCGCTGAACTGGCCCCCAAGAAGGGCCTGACGGATCTGAAGGTCAAGGTAGAGCGGGGCGGTGACTATGTCCGGCTCTACCAGAACGCGCCGCCGCTGTTCTTCAAGCACCGGCAATGATCCCAGTGACAGCTTTGACCGTGAGAGTTTCAACGACTTCAAGCGCATCCTGCTGAGCGAGGAAGATTGCGCGGACGGACCAGAGGCCACGATCGAATTGATCCGATCACTGCTTGAAAAATTCGCTGACTACACCCCTCAGCGCTCGTAACACATCCAGATTAGGGAGAGATAAATGACCGATTTCACCATGAAGAAAGACGCCGACGGCGTCGCCATCATCACCTGGGACGTGCCCGGCAAATCCATGAACGTCATGTCCATCGAGGGCTGTCGCCGAACTGGATGCCATCATCGACGAGGCGCTGGCGGATGACAGCCATCAAGGGTGCCGTCATCACCTCTGGCAAGGACGGATCCTTTGCCGGTGGCATGGACCTGAACCTGCTCGCCAAGATGAAGGCGATGCGGGCGACGATCCGGCCAAGGGGCTGTTCGAGGGCATGATGCAGATGCACGGCCTGCTGCGCAAGATCGAACGCGCAGGCATGGATCCCAAGACCAATAAGGGCGGCAAGCCGATCGCCGCCGCCCTGCCCGGCACGGCGGCGGGTATCGGGCTTGAATTGCCACTGGCCACGCACCGCATTTTCGTCGCGGATAATCCCAAGGCGCAAGATCGGCCTGCCGGAAATCAGGTCGGCATTTTCCCCGGTGCGGGCGGCACCACGCGGATGGTCGCGCAAGCTCGGCGCGATGGCGGCGTCGCCCTTTCTGCTGGAGGGCAAGATGGTCGACCCGCAATGCGGCAAAATCCGCTGGCATCATCGACGAGGTCGTGGCCGATCCGGTCGCTGCGGCGAAGGAATGGGTGCTGCAACGCCAAAGACGCCGATCTGGTGAAGCCATGGGACGCCAAGGGCTACAAGATGCCCGGCGGCGCGCCCTATCACCCGGCTGGTTTCATGACCTTCGTCGGGGCCTACGCGATGGTCAACGGCAAGACGCAAGGGCGTCTACCCCGCGGCCAAGGCGCTGCTGAGCGCCGTCTACGAAGGCGCGCTGGTGCCGTTCGATACCGCGCTGAAGATCGAGGCGCGCTGGTTCACCAACGTCCTGATGAACCCGTCATCCAGCGCCATGATCCGCAGTCGCTGTTCCTGAACAAGGAAGCGCTGGAAAAGGGGCCGTGCGTCCCGAAGGCATCCCCGATCAGCGCGTCAAGAAGGCTGGGCGTATTGGGTGCGGGCATGATGGGCGCGGGCATCACGCTGGTGTCCGCGCAGGCGGGCATCGAGGTCGTGCTGATCGACCAGACGCAGGAAGCCGCCGACAAGGGCAAGGCCTACTACCGCCAGCTTACTTGGACAAGGGCATCGCCCGCAAGAAGTCGACCGAGGAGAAGAAGACCGCCGTGCTTGGACCTGATCACCGCGACCACCGATCTATGACGCGCTGAAGGGCTGCGACCTGATCATCGAGGCGGTGTTCGAGGACCCGCAGGTCAAGGCCGAGGTGACCAAAAAGGTCGAGGCTGTCATCCCCGATGATTGCATCTTTGCCTCCAACACCTCGACCCTGCCGATCACCGAACTGGCCAAGGCATCTGGCCGTCCGGACCAGTTCATCGGCATCCACTTCTTTTCACCTGTTGAGAAGATGCTGCTGGTGGAGATCATCAAGGGCAAGGAGACCGGGGATCGTGCCGTGGCCAAATCGCTGGACTACGTGCGCCAGATCCGCAAGACGCCCATCGTGGTCAATGATGCGCGGTTCTTCTACGCCAACCGCTGCATCATTCCCTACATCAACGAAGGCGCGCGGATGGTCACGGAAGGGGTCGCCCCGCCACTGGTCGATAACGCCGCGCAGCTGGTGGGTTTCCCTGTCGGCCCGCTGCAGCTGATCGACGAGACCTCGATCGATCTGGGCGTCAAGATCGCCAGCGCCACCAAGGCCGCGATGGGCAACGCCTATCCGGACGGCCAGGTCGGACGAGTTGATGTTCTGGATGGACGACAGGGCCGTCTGGGGCGCAAGGCCAATGCTGGGTTCTTCGACTATGACGAAAAGGGCAAGCGTCAGGGCTAGTGGAAGGGGATGCGCGACAAGTATCCCGCTGGCCGACACCCAGCCCGATCTGCAGGAAGTGCAGGACCGTCTGATGTTCGCTCAGGTGCTGGAGGCCGTGCGCGCGCTGGAAGAAGGCGTGCTGATGGACATCCGCGAAGGCGACGTCGGCGCGATCCTCGGCTGGGGCTTTGCGCCGTGGTCTGGCGGGCCGTTCAGCTGGCTCGACATCATCGGTGCGCCCTATGCGGCGGAGCGCTGCGATCAGTTGCAGGAGAAATTCGGCGACCGGTTCGAATGCCCTGCCCTGCTGCGGGAAATGGCCGACAAGGGCCAGACGTTCTATGGCCGGTTTGGTCCAGACGCCCAAGCCGCCTGACGTATAAAGATCATTTGGCCAAGATCATTTGACACCGCAAAACGGCCAGCAGGAAACTGCTGGCCGCTTTGCTATCAAAGACAAGGGGCATGGGTCGCGGATCAGCAGGCAGCGACCTTTTGGGGATAGCCATAGCCCTCCGGTCCTGACCGCTCCTGGTCAAAGCATTGCACCAGAAATGCGGCGTCCGACTGGCCAAGCGCTGCATAATCGCATGCTGCCCCTTGCAGCAGTTTATTCAACGGCGTGACCGGTGCCGTACACAGGATCAACGCACCGCCTTCGGCATAGATCACCTGATCCTGCGCAAAGCTAAGCGAAATCAGTTCGACCCGCTGGGTGGGGCGGGCACGGTGGATGCCGCGCACGCCGACCAGCGCCCATGCGGCGACGACGGCAAACGGATCTCCATAGATATCGACGGCAGCCTCGGATTCCAGCATGACCCCTTGATCGGGCAACAGCGTCAGATGTTCCTTGTTCCCCAATGCACCCGCTGGCACCACCACGGGCCAATGTGCCACATCCGTCTCTGGCCCATCAAAACAAAGGTTGAGGCGGCGAATGTCGGTGATTTCCTGCATGCCATTGTCAAACGTCAGCACCAGATCACCGATGGCCAGCAATTCAACGCCGCGCCAGCCCAGCATCGACGCAATCCGCGTGCCAGCAACCAATCCATGTGACACCGTTTCCAATGCCCCGTCATATGCCGCTGAAACCTCTGCGGTGCGGTGGGTCATCTCGCGATGGCTCCCGATCCATCCAAACATCCTGTCCATCCCCGTCGTCTGAAACCGATCATTGCGGCAAGGTTAACACTATGACGATAAACTGCGATTCGAATGGCTGTAACTGGCCCGGAAAGCGGTATTACTGGGGCATTGTTGACCCTAGCCGCCACAATCCCCCGCAATCAGCGCGGACTGTGCGTGCTGTGCGCGGCCTGAGGGCCGATATTCCCTCGGTCTGACAACGACAGTCTCTAGGGCGTCGGATGAAATCTGTATTCGAACCGCGCAATATCGTCGGCACACAGGGCCGCAACCAGATCCCGTAGATCGGGGGTGTAGTAGGCCTGATAGGCTGCGCCTCGGTCAGAGGTGTTGTGATGCGGCAAGGCAACCTCAAACCCCAGATGCGTAAACAAAGGTGCGGCATCCTGCGCAAAATGTTCCAGCCGGATGAACAGATTGCACCGCTCTTGCCCCGCCCCATCGCGCAGGTACGATCCATAGGGCGCGGCATGCAGGCTTTGCTGGATGTCGCGATCCGCAAGGAATCCGGCAAAACTGACCTGTTGCGCCAATGCGACGGCAGGATGATCAAAATTCTGGACCTGAAGCCAGTGGTAATAGCTGACAATTCGGTCCCAGGGGTTGCGTACCAACGTAAAGGTAAACATCTGCGCCATCTCTTCGCGCGTCACCAGCCCTTCGATATCGGCAAGCGTCGAATGCTTCCACAGCCTGCCCGCCGTCTCAACATCTTTAAGGCGCTTGCGCCTGCGTTTCGCCTTTGGGGTGTCGCCCAGCATGATGTCGTGCTTCATCGCGCGGTCCTCAAGCGCCACGGCCAGGGACGTGCCGCCGGTCTTGGGGATATGCACAAAGATATAGCTGCGGCCCCGGCTGATGATCATTCTGGCACCCTTGGTCCGCGCAAAGGCAAGGGCGCGTCAGACCGCAGGGCGATCACGACGCCGGCCAGCGCGATCATCGCCATGCCCGCCAGCGCGACCACTGAAACTGTCTGTCCCCACAGAACCCAGGCCCAGAAACTGGCAAAGACCAGCAGCGCATATTCAAACACCGCAACCTGCCCCGCGTCCCCCATCTGATAGCCCCGAAAGATCAGCGCGATACCTGCCAGCGATCCGACCGCCTGAACTGCCGTCCAAAACAGCAAGCCACCGTCCAGCGGCACCCAGCCGCGCAGGGCAAATCCTTCGGGTCCGATTGGGCCGCCCGCGGGCAGGATCAGCAAACCGATGGCCCCGAACACCATCAACATCGCAAAAAACCCCGCCGTCAGGGTGAGTGTGCTTTCGCCTTCGCACCACGCGCGGGTGGCTACCGCACCGATCGCGTACAGAATGGCGGCCACGAGAGGCAGGAACGCCACCAGGTCAAGCGCGGCTGGATCGGGGCGGATCACCAGAACAGCGCCCAGAAATCCGATGACGACCGCAAAGACCCGCATCGGGCCGACACGCTTGCCCTGAAAGACCACCGAAATCAGCAGCACGAACAACGGCGAGGTGAAAAGCCCCGCCACGACCACGCCGATCGGCAGTACCGCGAGGCATCCAAAATAGATCAGCATCGCTCCGGCGGTGAAAAAGCTGCGCCCCAGCACGGCCCCCGGTCGCCGTGGGGCCAGCCTGCCGATCCCCAACCTCGTGACCCCAAGCCACGCGACGCCGGTCACCAAAAGCAGCACCATCACACCGCGCACCATGTGAAACTGCCAGAGCGATCCGCGGTCAGACAAAAACGGCACGAAGTTATCCGTCAGCCCCAGACAGGCCATCCCGGCCAAAACCGACACGGCCGCATATCCCGGTCTTGTCCCTGTGTCGGTCACGCCTTGCTCCCTACGCTCACACCGTTTCACCCTTTTCAAAAACACCGCATCAGCGCAATACTTATCCCCATTGCAGCACGCCAGCGCGAAGGGACACATGATGGGATGGATGACGAACGAGGACGGCCTTGAGAAATGTGCCGCCAATTACGTGCCGCTGACCCCCCTGTCGCATCTACAGCGTGCGGCACATGTGTTTCCCGATGTGCTGGCAGTGTCCTATGGGGCGCACCGCGCCACCTATGCGCAGTATCATGCGCGGTGCAGCCAGCTTGCCTCGGCGCTGGTGGGCCTTGGGGTGGCACCGGGTGACGTGGTGGCAACGCTGCTGCCCAACATCCCCGCCCAGGCAGAGGCGCATTTTGGCGTGCCCGCCTGCGGTGCCGTGCTGAACACCATCAACACGCGGCTGGATGTCGACACCGTGGCCTATATTCTCGACCACGGCGGGGCGCGTGTGGTGATCGTGGACACGCAGTTCATCGCGCTGGCCGAAGCCGCCTGTGCCACGCTTGACGTTCCACCGCATCTCATCGAGGTCCCGGATGACGCTGCTGGGTATCCCGCCACCGGGCGGCACCTGACCTATGAGGCAATGTTGGCCAATGGCGATGACGTCTTCCGGTGGATCATGCCGCAGGACGAATGGGAAAGCCTTGCGCTGAACTATACCTCTGGCACCACGGGGCGGCCCAAGGGCGTGGTCTATCACCACCGCGGGGCCTATCTGATGACGATGGGCACCGTGGTCAGTTGGCGCATGGTGATGAGACCGGTGTTCATGCAGATCGTGCCGCTGTTTCACTGCAACGGCTGGAACCACACCTGGATGATGCCCCTGCTGGGCGGCACGCTGGTGTGCTGCCGCGATATCACGGCCGCCGCGATCTATAACGCCATCGCAGACGAGCGCGTGACCCATTTTGGCGGAGCGCCCATCGTGCTGAACATGATGGTAAACGCCCCTGACGCCGAACGTCGCCCTTTCGATCATCTGGTCGAGGTGTTTACCGCCGGTGCCCCGCCCGCCCCCGCGACCCTGTCCAAGATCGAAGCGTTAGGGTTCAACGTGACGCAGGTTTATGGCCTGACCGAAACCTATGGACACGTGACAGAATGTCTGTGGTCGCCCGAATGGGATGATCTTGAAGGCCCCGAACGCGCCGCGATGAAGGCCCGCCAGGGTGTGGCGATGCCGATGATGGAGGACATCACCGTGCTTGATGAAACGATGGCGCAGGTGCCCAAAGACGGCGCGACCCAGGGCGAAATCATGATCCGTGGAAATTCCGTGATGAAAGGATATTTCAAGAACCCCGAGGCGACGCAGGACGCCTTCAGGGGCGGCTATTTCCACTCCGGCGATCTGGCCGTGCAACACCCCAACGGCTATATGCAGATCGCCGACCGCGCCAAGGACATCATCATTTCAGGGGGCGAAAACATTTCGAGTGTCGAGGTTGAAGGCGTTCTGATGGGGCACCCCGATGTCAACCTGGCCGCCGTGGTGGCGAAACCGGATGATAAATGGGGCGAAGTTCCCTGCGCTTTCGTCGAGCTGAAACCAGGGCTGACAGGCGACGAAGCCGCAATGATCGCTTTCACCCGCGCAACACTCGCCGGGTTCAAGACACCTAAAATGGTTGTGTTTCAGGACTTGCCCAAAACATCGACCGGAAAGATCCAAAAGTTTGAATTACGCAAGCTAGCGGCGACATTGTGAAGTTTATGACGTAAAAATATCGCTTTTATACAATTATGGCTTTGCTTTAACTTTGGTCTTCAAGGCCAGACTGCTACGCAACTGCCGCTTTATGCGTGGCCGAGAACCCTTAGTCAGTCTGGAACAGATCTTTCTCATAGCGCCAGACGTTGACCACCTGCGGGCCCGCGCGCGTTTCAACCTCATAGGGGGTTGTCGCGGCCCGCGCCCATCCGCATTTCTCGTAAAACCGGGCTGCGCGGGCGTTCCCAACGGTGCAGGCCAACCACTTGCCCCCCGGCCCCAGTGCGGCTTCGGCGGCGTGCATCAAGCCCGCTGCCACGCCTTTGCCCTGAACCGAAGCGCTGACGTAGAATTGATAAAGCTCGTCATGATCCAGCATGAAGAACCCCACGATTTCGCCGTCAAGCCACGCCAACCGTGTCTGCCCCAGATGGGCGTGCGTCCGCGTGGAAAATTCCTGCGGCGTACGTGACGCGGTCAGCACGGCGGGAACGATAGACGCATGGGCCTGATGCCAGCCCGCGTGCCAGATCCGGGCAATATCAGCGGCGTCACGGGGGTGCGCGGGGATAATCTTCATCTTTGTGGTCTTTCTGTTGCGGATTCAGATCAGGGTCTCGCAAGTCCCCCCATTGCTCAAGTGATAACAGATGGTAAAGTGAACAAAACCAATTGGCAGTACATCACCCCTTATGACGGCCCTCTTGAAATACGCCCGGATCGAAGCGACGGGCCTGTGGCGCGCCGGACCGGATGTTCAGCGCCGCGAGGTCATCGTGTCCATCGGCGATGCGACGCTGGTGATTTCAGACCTGAAGGATCAGGCGCTTACCCATTGGTCGCTGGCTGCTATCGCACGGTCCAACCCCGGTACACGCCCGGCCATCTTCCACCCGGACGGTGATCCTTCCGAAACGCTGGAAATTCCCGCCAGCGAAGCCGAGATGATCGAGGCCATAGAAACCCTGCGCCGCGCCGTGGAGCGCACCCGCCCCCGCCCCGGTCGCCTGCGCTTGATGGGGGTTGTGACCTCTTGCCTGCTGGTTGGTGCACTTGCGGTGTTCTGGCTGCCCGGGGCCTTGCAGGATCACACCTTGCGCGTGGTCCCCGCGGTAAAGCGGGCATCCATCGGGGCATCCTTGCTGAAACAGATCGAACGGGTGTCGGGGGTGGCCTGCAGCAACGCGCGGGGACGTGCCGCACTGGCCAAACTGGGTGCCCGCCTGTCTTCCGGTCCAATCGTGGTCCTGCCCGCGATGACCCGCGCCAGCCTGCATTTGCCGGGGCGTATGATCGTGCTGAACAAGGCGTTGATTGAAAACTATGATTCCCCGGATGTGGCGGGTGGGTACATCCTGTCAGAGATGGTCGAACGCGATGCCAGCGATCCCCTGCGCGACATGCTTGGCTTTATCAGCCTGCGCGAGAACTTTCGCCTGCTGACCACCGGTGAGGTGTCAGATGCCGCGCTTGAGACCTATGCCGAATATCTGATGTCGCAAGAAGATCGGGTCGCTGCGGATGACGCCTTGCTGGCGCGCTTTGCCGATGAAAACCTGCACAGCACCCCCTATGCCCAGGCCCGCGATGGCAGCGGCGAAACCGTTCTGGCGTTGATCGAAGCAGACCCCATGAACGGCAAGGACACCGCCCCGCTGATCAGCGATGCCGATTGGCTGCGGCTTCAGAACATCTGCGGCGGCTGACGTGCTTGAACGCGCCGCGCGCCTTGCCCTGTCGCCGGTCTTGCTGGCGCAGGGGGCTTTCGTGCGCGCCCGTGCCGTGCAATTGCCGGAAGCCTCCGGCCCGCGTACGGGCGCGATTGGCAGCGGACCACCGCTTCGCCTGCTGATCGTGGGGGATTCATCTGCCGCCGGTGTTGGCGTGGCGCGGCAATCCCAGGCCCTGGCAGGGCAACTGACCGCCCGTCTTGGGACAAAGTTTACCGTCGACTGGCGCCTGATTGCGCAGACAGGGGCCACAACACGCAGCACACTTGCGCGGCTGGCGCATGAGCGCGCAACCCCCTACGACGTGATCGTTACGGCACTTGGGGTCAACGATGTAACCCATGCCGTCCCGCTGGCATTCTGGATCCACCGGCAAAAGAAGCTGTTGGCGCGGTTGAACACCCTCTATTCGGCGCGGCTTGTCTACATGTCCGGCGTGCCACCTGTGGGCGGCTTTCCGCTATTGCCGCAGCCTCTGCGGTGGTCTCTGGGCCGGCAGGCGTTTCTTTTTGACGCCGCATTGGCGCGGATTCTGGGCCCCCTTCCCCACGCCCACCACGTCCCTTTCAACATTCCGCTGAACCCGGCGCAGATGGCAAGCGACGGCTTTCACCCCGGTCCGGAAATCTATGAGATCTGGGGGCATGAAATGGCCAGCCGGATTTTCTCCGACTGGCCAAAGGTTCACATCACTGGCTGATCACTGGCCAATCACCGGCCAACATGTCTAGCGGATATAGGCATCCCGGAACCCGACGCCGCGCAGCTTACCCAATGCGTTGGGGGCTGCTTGCGCACCGAATGGTCCCGCCTGCACCGACATAAGGGGTTTGCCGCTGCGTATCGATTTTCCGATCCGCGCGCCCATACCCATTGCGGCAATCCGCTGCGCTGTCTTCTGCGCATTGGCCATATTTGCGAACATCCCGACCTGCACATAGGTGCTGCCCAAAGGCTTGACAGCTGGAACAGCCATTTTCCGGGAAGAGCGGCTGGAATAAACCGGGGGTCGCGCGACCGAAGCCGTGGCGCGGTTGCGCACGATACGCTTGACCAACTGGCCATTCCGCTTGGCAAAGGTCACCTGACCCAGCTCGCGGGTTTGCTGCGCCACAGAGGTGTAGGGATAGACCAGCGGCATCCGCGCCGTCATATCCTGACCCGTGGCGCGGTTCACCAACCGGCGCGGGACGGTGTTCGTCCAGATCAAAAACATGTGCAACCGTCCGGAAAGATCCTGTTCAGCCCGCTGCGGGTTCAGCCGGTCATCCTCCCATACAGACTTATAGCCCTCGGGAACGGAAACATTCGCATAGGTGTTGTACCGCTTTTCAGCGACATGTTTTGGCACGATCCGTGTTTTTGAATTTGCCCCCTGTGGGGCCGGATTGGCCAACGGCGCGGCCTGGGCTACGCGCGGCGTGACTGCCGCTGATCGCAGACTAGAGCCAACGACCGGAGCCGCCTGCGGGCCACAACGTACCGGCAGCCCGGTGCTTCCAGAGCCCGAATACCGCTGGCTTAGCGGCGTCCGGCCGATGCATCCGCCCGATGTGGGGCGCACGGCGCTTGGCGGTGCCGATGCGATCACGTTCTGGGCAACGGGGGCCACAGCGACCGGCCGCACTGGGGGTGCAGGCACGGGTTTAGGCGCAGTCTGGCGCACGACCTTGGGTGCGACGGTGGGCGCGGTCCGCACTTTAGGCATCGGCCTTGCGGCAACAGTGGCCACCGCAACGGGCGCAGGGGCACGCTTCACCGGGGCGGGGGCCGCAGGTGCCGCCGCACCATTGTTCATGGTGATCTTTACCGGTGCCTTCGCGCTGCTACCAGCAGATGCAACGCCGGATCCTATGCCGGTCGGCTTGAACCCACATACCCCCTGCCGCTTGCGCGAAACACGCGGCACCCAGGTGACGTTTCCATCGATCCCGGCGCGAATGAACACACATCCGGCGCTGTCCACAAATTGCTTGCCCTTGTAGGATGCCGGAGGGAACTCCGCAGGTTGCGTCCGAAAGGATTGCGCCTGCACCCCACCAGAGGACAAAAGCCCCATGATCACAGCAACCGCGGTCATTTTAGTTATTCTCATCTGCGCCCCCACATCATATAGTGTAGGAACATTGCGTTATCACAAGATCAGAGTAAAGCACTCCTGACACAATCCCGCTCTTTTTCAGCCATTATTTCGTTCCGAACATCCTGTCGCCCGCATCCCCAAGCCCGGGCACGATATACCCGGCCTCATTCAGCTTTTCATCCACCGCCGCCGTTACGATCGGAACGTCGGGATGCGCCTCTTGCATGCGGCGGATGCCTTCGGGGGCCGCCAGCAGACACAAAAACCGGATATTGGTCGCACCGGCCTGCTTCAACAGGTCAATTGCGGCGACCGAAGAATTGCCGGTGGCCAGCATCGGATCAACGGCAATCACCAAGCGGTCGTCCAGCCCTTCGGGCACCTTGAAATAGTACTGCACAGGCTGAAGCGTCTCCTCGTCACGGTAAAGCCCGACAAATCCCACGCGCGCCGACGGGATCAGTTCCAACACGCCGTCAAGTAGACCGTTGCCCGCCCGCAAAATCGAAATCAGCGCCAGCTTCTTCCCGTCAAGTGTCGGCGCATCCATCGGCTGCATCGGGGTCTCGATCCGCTTGGTAGTCATCGGCAGACCGCGCGTCACTTCATAGGCCAGAAGCTGGCTGATCTCGCGCAGAAGCTGCCTGAAAACCGCCGTCGGCGTGTCCTTATCGCGCATGATGGTCAGTTTATGCTGCACCAGCGGGTGATCGACAACGGTCAGGTGATCGGACATAAGCGCACTCTCCATATTGCTTGGCAAACTTTTGCCCCGAAACGCACCAGCCCGCAACCACCGCACCTGCCAATCGTTCACATTGCGCTTCATTTTGCCAGATAAACTCCGGGGGGATCGCGGCTTGCCGCGATGGGGGCTGGCCCCCTGCCCGGTCACCCCGGAACGGCAACGCCCAAATGTGCCGCCACCAGCCCCGCCACATCGCGAAATCCGATCTGACCAAAACTGCCGCTGCTCAGACCCGCCGTCAGCACCGGCACCTGTTCGCGGGTGTGATCCGTGCCAACCCATGTCGGATCATTCCCGTGATCCGCCGTCAGCAACAAAAGATCGCCCTCTCGCAATGCGCCGCAGATCCTGCCGATCTCCTGGTCAAACCATTCCAACGCGCGGGCATAGCCGGACACATCCCTGCGATGCCCATAAAGACTGTCGAACTCGACGAAATTGGCAAAAGTCAGGCTGCCCTCTTCCGCGCCCTCGACCAGATCCTGCAAATCGCCCATCAGCGCGGTGTCCGTTCCCTTGCGCACATCGTCAAAGCCCACCATCGAGAATATGTCCCCGATCTTGCCCACCGCATGCACGCGTCGTCCCGCATCCTGCACCCAGTTGCTCAGCACCGGCGCAGGCGGCGCTATCGCAAAATCACGCCTATGGGGTGTCCGCTCGAAACCACTGGCTTCATCACCTATGAACGGCCGGGCAATCACGCGCCCCACTTTCATCGCATGGGCCACGGGGGCCATGCAGGCGCATAAGTCCAGCAGACGCTCAAGCCCAAAGGTTTGCTCATGCGCCGCAATCTGCAAGACACTGTCCGCCGAGGTATAGCATATCGGAAAGCCGGTTTTCATGTGCTGCGCACCGAACGCCTCGATGATTGCGGTGCCGGGCGCGTGGCAATTCCCCAAAATCCCTTGCGTGCCCGCACAGGCCTTTATTTGGGCCACCAGATCGGGGGGGAACGAATTTTCGGTGTCTTTGAAATAGTGCCATTGCCACGGCACGGGCAGACCTGCCAGTTCCCAATGCCCCGACGGCGTGTCTTTCCCGCGCGAGATCTCGCGCGCCACGCCCCAGCGACCCGTCACCGGACCGCCAAGCCCGACATCGCGCAGACCGCTCGACAACGCCAAAGCGGCCCCCAAACCCATCCTTGACATGTTTGGCAGATGCAGCTTTCCGCTTCGCCCCTCTTCGGCTAATCCCGCCGCGCAAGCCTGTGCGATATGGCCGACCGTATTGGCCCCCACATCGGGCACGCCCCCGTTAAAGAACGCATCCGCATCCGGTGCACCGCCGATGCCGACTGAATCCATCACAACCAGAAATGCCCGCGCCATCAGCCGACCCGTTCCAAAATTAGATCCGGCGACTTTGCAGGCCGCGTCGAGATCGTGATCGCCTGACGCACGGCTCTGGCGGCGGCTTCGGCGTCGCCGTTGCGCACCGCGTGAATGACAGCCAAAGGTCCGCCCTTGTCCACCCTGGCCCCCAGCCGCACCACGTCCGAAAGTCCGACAGCGGGATTGATCTGATCTGTTTCCACCACGCGCCCGCCTCCCAAAGCGACGACGGCCATGCCCAACGCCTCTCCGTCGATGGCGGTCACATATCCGGTCGCCGCGGCAGGCACCTCGCCAATGATCGTGGCTTCTGGCAAGAAGCGGCTCCAGTTTTCGACGAATTGCACAGGCCCCCCCATGGCGGCAATCATCCGTCCGAACCTTTCGGCGGCGTGGCCGCTGCGGATTGCCCGCACAATGGCATCGGCACCGGTCTGCACGTCACCGGCAAGTCCCGCATTCGCCAGCAACACACCGCCCAGCGCCGCACAAACCGCCACGATCGCCCCTTTCGACTGCCCCGTCAGCACGCGCATCACCTCGTCGATCTCAAGCGCATTGCCAAGGCTCGGCACCAGTGGCTGGCTCATATCGCTGATCACGGCTGTCGTCCGACAGCCAGCCGCATTTGCCGTCTTGGTCAGCGCCCCGGCCAAAGCCTGCGCCTGAGCGAGATCTTTCATGAATGCACCGCTGCCAACCTTGACGTCCAGCACCAGACCGTCCAGTCCGGCAGCCAGCTTCTTTGAAAGGATGGACGCCGTGATCAGATCAAGGCTGTCCACCGTCGAAGACACATCGCGCACCGCATAAAGCCGCTTGTCCGCAGGGGCAATATCGCCCGTAGCCCCCACGATGGCGCACCCGATCTGGCCCACGATGGCTCTGAACGCGGTCTCGTCCAACTGGGTACGCACCCCCGGAATGGCCTCAAGCTTGTCAAGCGTGCCGCCCGTGTGCCCCAACCCCCGACCCGAGATCATCGGAACATAGGCACCGCAAGCCGCCAGCGCAGGTGCCAGCACAAGGCTGACGCAATCCCCCACACCGCCTGTCGAATGCTTGTCCAACACCGGCCCGTTCAGGTCCCAGCCCAGGACCCGCCCGCTGTCGCGCATGGCCAGCGTCAGCGCCACACGTCCGACATCGCTCAGCCCGACCTGGCACACGCCCATGGCAAAGGCCCCGGCCTGTGCATCGCTGACGCGACCATCAGCCAGCCCTTCGGCAAACCAGATCAATTCATCCCGATTGGGCGACTGCCGATGTCGCAGCTTGGCAAGAATTGTGCGCGCGTTCATCGGCTAGCCTTCCATGTGCCCGCGCCCGAATGCCCCCGGCAGCAGATCCGACAGCACCATCACATCCTCCACACCCAAGGTGGTGGCCATCGTCACCTTTACATCGCCCTGCCCGAATTCGGCCAGCTTCTGGCGGCAACCCCCGCACGGGGTCACCGGCGTCGGACTATCCGCAATCACATAGGCTTCGACGAATTCGGTCTCACCGGCGGCCACCATGGCGGCAATCGCGCCCGCTTCGGCGCAGGTGCCTTCGGGATAGGCCACGTTCTCGACGTTGCACCCCACATAGATCGTGCCCGACCGCGCACGCAGCGCTGCGCCGACCTTGAATTTGGAATAGGGCACATAAGCGTTGGCCCGGACATCCGTTGCTTTTTGTCTTAAATCTTCGCTCATAAGTCCCCCGTTTCAAAAAACTATAAAAACCTTTGCACAAAGTTGCGATGCCTAAAGCATAAATTTCTACCCCCTTCATTTTGCCAGATAAACTCCGGGGGGGAAGCGGCTTGCCGCGATGGGGGCTGGCCCCCCTACACGGTTGAAACCGGACGCCCCCCAAATGCCGTGTTGGCGCGGACTGCGAAATAGTTTAACGCTAAACCATTATCAAAAGGACTGCCCAAATGACCGATGCGCCAAACCTGCGTCAAGCCGCACTGGATTATCACGCCCTTCCCAAACCGGGCAAACTGGAAATACGCGCGACCAAACCGTTGGCCAATGGCCGCGATCTGGCACGGGCCTATTCACCCGGCGTCGCCGAAGCCTGTCTCGAGATCAAGGCGGATCCGTCCACCGCAGCACTTTACACAACCCGCGCCAATCTGGTCGGGGTTGTGACGAATGGCACGGCGGTGTTGGGGCTGGGCAATATCGGCGCGCTGGCTTCGAAACCGGTGATGGAGGGCAAGGCGGTCCTGTTCAAGAAATTCGCCAACATCGATTGCTTCGATATCGAGCTGAATGAAAGCGACCCGGAAAAGCTTGCCGATCTGGTCTGCGCCCTTGAGCCGACCTTTGGCGCGATCAACCTCGAAGACATCAAGGCCCCCGATTGTTTCACGGTGGAACGCATCTGCCGCGAGCGTATGGGCATACCTGTCTTCCACGATGACCAGCACGGCACGGCGATCGTGGTCGGTGCCGCCGTGAAAAACGCTCTGTTCGTGGCCAACAAGAAATTCGAGGACATCAAGATCGTGTCAACGGGCGGGGGCGCGGCAGGAATTGCCTGTCTGAACATGCTGCTCAAGCTTGGGGTGCGCCGCGAGAATGTCTGGCTTTGCGACGTTCACGGTCTGGTCTATGAGGGTCGCGAGATCGACATGAACCCGATCAAGACCGAATACGCCCAGGCGTCGGATCTGCGCACGCTTGATGACGTAATCCCTGAAGCCGATCTGTTTCTGGGGCTTTCCGGTCCGGGCGTGCTGACGCCCGATATGGTGAAAAAGATGGCATCACGCCCGATCATCTTCGCCCTTGCCAACCCAACCCCCGAGATCATGCCCGACCTTGCCCGCGCCGTAGCCCCCGACGCGATCATCGCCACGGGGCGGTCGGATTTCCCCAATCAGGTTAACAATGTGCTATGTTTTCCCTTTATTTTCCGGGGCGCGTTGGATGTCGGGGCCACGACGATCAATGACGAAATGAAGATCGCGTGCATTGACGGTATCGCCGCACTGGCCCGCGCCACCACCTCGGCCGAAGCGGCGGCGGCTTATCAGGGCGAACAGATGACGTTCGGGCCCGAATATCTGATCCCGAAACCGTTTGATCCGCGCCTGATTGGCGTCGTATCCTCGGTCGTGGCGCGTGCGGCGATGGAAACCGGCGTGGCCACCCGCCCCATCGTTGATATGGATGCCTATCGCCGCAAGCTGGACGGATCGGTGTTCAAATCCGCGCTGCTGATGCGCCCCGTGTTCGAGGCAGCCCGCGCCACACCGCGCCGTATCGTCTTTGCGGAGGGCGAAGACGAACGCGTGCTGCACGCAGCCCAGGCCATGATTGAAGAAACCAGCGAACGCCCCATCCTGATCGGGCGCCCCGATGTGATCGAACGTCGCATCGAAAAGGCCGGCCTGACCCTCAAGCTGGGTCAGAATGTCGATCTGGTGAACCCCGAAAATGACCCGCGCTATCGCGATTATTGGGAAACATATCATCACCTGATGGCCCGTCGCGGGGTTTCACCCGACATCGCACGCGCCATCATGCGCACCAACACGACCGCCATTGGCGCGGTCATGGTGCACCGTGACGAAGCCGACAGCCTGATCTGCGGCACATTTGGTGAATTCCGCTGGCATATGAATTATATCGAGCAGGTCTTGGGCCGCGATGGTCACCGCCCGCATGGTGCGTTGTCATTGATGATTCTCGAAGACGGCCCCCTGTTCATCGCAGACACGCAAGTGCACCTGCACCCGACCCCGGAACAGATTGCCGAGATTGTGATTGGTGCCGCGCGGCACGTGCGCCGGTTCGGGATCGAACCGAAAATTGCCCTGTGTTCCCAAAGTCAGTTCGGCAATCAGGGCGAAGGCACCGGCAAGCGGCTGCGCGCAGCCCTGGCACTGCTTGACGCGGGCAATCACGATTTCTGCTATGAGGGCGAAATGAACATCGACGCGGCCCTTGATGCCGAGCTGCGCCACCGGCTTTTGCCGACAAACAGACTTGAGGGTGCAGCGAATGTGCTTGTGTTTGCCCATGCAGACGCAGCATCGGGCGTGCGCAATATCCTCAAGATGAAAGGGGCCGGGCTGGAAGTTGGTCCGATCTTGATGGGCATGGGCAACAGGGCGCATATAGTGTCCCCGTCGATCACGGCACGCGGTCTTCTCAATATGGGTGCGATCGCGGGCACACCTGTCGCGCAATACGGTTAGGGCGGTACACCCCGAACGTCGTCCCGTCAGGGGCGGCGTTCGGGTGTCCGGTGCTTCTTATTTGCCGGATTTGCCCGTTTTCGCTACAGACGCAGGCTTGATATCCGGCGCGACCGTGACCGGCTTTTTCGCGGGGCGCGCATCTGCTTTGGCCTTTTTCTTTTTGTTGGCGATCTTGTCACCCATCTTCCTGAACCTTCTGTGAATGGCAAACGGGGCGACAGGGTGTGCCCCTGATCTCAGATCATATCCCGATGTCGCGCCCCGGCAGGCCTGTATTCGACAAAGAAGGTTGTTTTCGACACCCGTGCCCCGCATTTTTGTAAAGCGTTGACACGCGAAGGCGTCAATTTCTGTAAATTTTCTTTCGCAATGCGCTTTGCGGGAATTCAAGATCCTTGCCCTGCCCCGCATCAGTAGCCTAACACATCACCCAAGCGATCACGGGAGGGCGCAGCACATGGGGTATCAAGACGTTTACAAAAGCTGGCAGGACGATCCAGAAGCCTATTGGCTGAAACAGGCTCAAGCCATTGACTGGGTCGAGCCCCCCACACAAGCGCTTTTCGACAAGGGCAACGATCTTTACGAATGGTTTGCCGATGCGAAGGTGAACGGCTGCTATAATGCGGTTGACCGGCACGTCGAAAATGGCCGCGCCGATCAGGTGGCCATCATCTATGACAGCCCGATCACCAACACGCAGTCGAAAATCACTTTCGCTGAACTGCAAACCCGCGTCGCATCGCTGGCCGGTGCCCTGCGCGCCAACGGGATCGGCAAAGGCGACCGCGTGATCATCTATATGCCGATGGTCCCCCAGGCGCTTGAGGCAATGCTGGCCTGTGCGCGTATCGGGGCCGTCCATTCGGTGGTGTTCGGCGGGTTTGCCGCACATGAACTGGCGGTCAGGATCAACGATTGTACCCCCAAAGCGATCATTGCAGCGTCCTGTGGCCTGGAACCCAATCGCATCGTGCACTATAAACCGTTGCTGGACGGCGCGATCGAACAGGCCGATCACAAACCCGATTTTTGCCTTATTCTGCAACGCGATCAATCGCCCTGCGATCTGATCGAAGGGCGCGATCTGGACTGGCACGCAGCCCAGGACGGTGTGGCCCCCGCCGAATGTGTCCCGGTCGAGGGGAACCATCCGGCTTATGTGCTTTATACGTCGGGAACCACCGGTGCGCCCAAGGGTGTGGTGCGGCAGACAGCGGGCCATCTGGTCGCGCTGAACTGGACGATGAAAAACGTCTATGACGTGGATCCGGGCGATGTGTTCTGGGCCGCATCCGATGTGGGCTGGGTCGTCGGCCACAGCTACATCTGCTACGGCCCGCTTATCCACGGCAACACCACTATCGTCTTTGAAGGCAAGCCTGTCGGCACCCCTGACGCGGGCACCTTCTGGCGTGTGATCCAGGAACACAACGTCCGCAGCTTCTTTACCGCGCCTACGGCCATCCGCGCCGTCAAGCGCGAAGACCCAAAAGGCGCAGAGATCGGCAAATACGACATCTCATGTCTGCGCGCCCTTTATCTGGCCGGAGAACGCGCAGATCCCGACACCGTGATCTGGGCGCAGGAAAAGCTGGGCGTGCCTGTCTATGACCACTGGTGGCAGACCGAAAGCGGCGCACCGATGGTCGCCAACCCCGCGGGGATCGAGGCGCTAAAGGTCAAGATCGGGTCACCCACGGTCGCGATGCCCGGCTACGATATCCAGATACTCGACGAGGCAGGTCATGCGCTGCCCGCCGGGACACTTGGCTCAATCGCGATCAAGCTGCCCCTGCCGCCCGGAACCCTGCCCACGCTTTGGAACGCCGAAGACCGTTTTCGCAAAAGCTATCTGACGACCTATCCCGGCTATTACGAAACCGGCGACGCGGGCATGATCGACGAGGACGGGTATCTTTACATCATGGCCCGCACCGATGATGTCATCAATGTCGCAGGCCACCGCCTTTCTACGGGCGCGATGGAGGAAATTCTTGCCAGCCATCCCGACGTTGCTGAATGCGCCGTGATCGGGGTCAGTGATGAACTTAAAGGGCAAGCGCCGATGGGGTTTGTGTGCCTGTCCAAAGGCGTAAACCGTCCCCATTCCGAAATTACAGCCGAATGCGTGCAGCTTGTCCGCGACCAGCTGGGCCCTGTGGCCGCCTATAAGCTGACGCTGGTGGTGGACCGTTTGCCAAAAACCCGTTCAGGCAAGATTTTGCGGGCAACCATGGTAAAACTGGCCGACGGCGAAGCCTTCAAGCTGCCAGCCACCATCGACGATCCGGCCATCCTGGACGAACTCAAGGCGTCCTTGCAAACAATCGGCTACGCCAAGGACGGATAATTCGGTTCACCGGCTGAAATACCGCCGGTGTCCATCACAGACCAGCACCACCGACGGTACAGGCGCTTTCCTGACAGGCTTGCGCCGCCGGTGGTACGGCACTTCACAAAGGCGTGAAAACGCAGATTGAATTTTCGCCGATGATCCGCTAGCCCGTGTGGCATCAGAACGCCGGGTTCACGGCGCTGGTCTCTGGGAAAGTTTGGAAGATGACGTTTCTACGGCTTGCCGCTTACGAGCAGCAGTTGAAATGGCTCGCGGTCGTGCTTGGTATCGGCAGTACGGTGTGTCTGGTGCAAGGGTGGCAACTGGCGGCAATGCTGCTGAACCTGCCATTTTGCCTGATCTGGGTCTTTTGCGGCTGGCTGCATACCGAGCGGCAATTGAAATACCTCAACATCATGTTTTCTGTGCTCTATCTCTATGGAATCGGTCGATATCTGATGATCCCGACGTGACCTTAGGGGCCCTTCGACGTTGCGGGCGCAACCTTGGGCAATTACTTGGCAACAGGACAAAAAAGAGCGGCCCGAAACCGGACCGCTCTGCTCAACTGTCTCAACAGGTCAGCCTTGGCGTGCTGCGAAAGAATCCACCTGACGCTCAGCTTCGTCTTTGGCAATGCCATATTTGGTCTGGATCTTGCCAACCAGCTGTTCGCGGTTACCGTCGGCTTCGGCGATCTCGTCGTCGGTCAGATCGCCCCATTCTTCCTTTACCTTGCCGCTCATCTGTTTCCAGTTGCCTTTTACTGTATCCCAATTCATGATAAATCTCCTTTTGTTTCAGTGCGTTGAAAGGGAACTTACCCTTCCCCCGTCTCATCAAAGAAACGCGGAAACAATCTGAAAAGTTCCAGAGATTTTGCGGATTAGGTAAACTGCTCGCTGATCAGCCGTTCTTCCAGCCCGTGACCGGGATCAAATAGAATCCGGTGCTCGGTCAAGGGATCAGAGGTAATTTCAACCACCACCACATCGCGGTACGATCTGCCATCGGCATCCGCCATCACCGGGCGCTTGTCGGGTTCCAGCACGTCAAAGCGCACTGTCGCGGTCTTGGGCAGCAAGGCACCGCGCCAGCGCCGGGGCCGGAACGCGGCCATCGCCGTCAGCGCCAGCACATCAGCCCCGATCGGCAGGATCGGACCGTGCGCCGAATAGTTGTAGGCCGTCGATCCCGCAGGCGTCGCCACCAGCGCCCCATCGCACACCAGCTCGGGCATCCGCACACGCCCGTCAACGCTGATCCGCAGCTTTGCCGCCTGTGGCCCTTCGCGCAACAGCGCCACCTCGTTCAGTGCCAACGCCTTTGACGTTGATCCATCCGCATGGGTTGCCAACATGACCAACGGGTTGATCACCGCTTCTTCTGCGGCTTCCAGCCGCTCTGCCAGATCGGTTTCGCTGTATTCGTTCATCAAGAACCCGATGGTCCCGCGGTTCATGCCATAGACGGGCACGCCCAGCGCTTGCGTATCGTGCAGCGTCTGCAACATGAACCCGTCGCCACCCAAGGCAACGATCACATCGGCGTCGGCAGGCGCTACATTGCCATATCGCGCGCACAGCATATCCAGGGCGATCTGCGCCACATCGGCACGGGCGGCGGTAAAGGCAATCTTCATGGGCACTTGTTTCCAATCGGGGACATTCACTTCCGAAACAATCACATTCCGCACCGCGCTACCAGCTTTGCCGCATATGACGCGGGGTGTGGCGGTTTACGGACTTCCAGCCCCTCCTGCTTTCCGCTAAAGAACGCGCAACCTCTCCCTTTTTCAAAGGAAATGCCGATGTCCGGATTTTTCACCACGCCCCTGTCGCAAGCCGATCCCGAAATCTTCGGGGCCATCACAAACGAGTTGGGCCGCCAACGCAACGAGATCGAATTGATCGCGTCGGAAAACATCGTTTCAGCTGCCGTGATGGCCGCGCAAGGGTCGGTGATGACGAATAAATACGCCGAAGGCTATCCGGGCCGGCGCTATTATGGCGGATGTGATTTCGTAGACGTTGCCGAAAACCTCGCGATCGAACGCGCCTGCAAGCTTTTTGACTGTGGTTTCGCCAATGTACAGCCGAACTCGGGCTCTCAGGCGAACCAGGGCGTGTTCACCGCGCTTTTGCAACCCGGCGATACCATTCTGGGCATGTCGCTGGACGCAGGCGGCCACCTGACCCACGGTGCCAAGCCCAACCAGTCGGGTAAATGGTTCAACGCCATCCAGTACGGTGTGCGTCAGCAAGATAACCTGCTCGACTACGATCAGGTCGAAGCACTGGCCAAAGAACACCAACCCAAGATGATCATCGCCGGCGGCTCTGCCGTGCCGCGCCAGATCGATTTCAAACGCATGCGCGAGATCGCGGACATGGTCGGTGCCTATCTGCATGTCGACATGGCTCACTTTGCAGGGTTGGTGGCAGCGGGTGAACACCCCTCGCCTTTCCCCCACGCACATGTCGCGACCACCACAACCCACAAGACCCTGCGTGGCCCGCGTGGCGGCATGATCCTGACAAATGACGAAGCGCTGGCAAAAAAATTCAACTCTGCCATTTTCCCGGGCATTCAGGGCGGCCCGCTGATGCACGTGATCGCCGCCAAGGCCGTCGCATTCGGAGAGGCGCTGAAGCCCGAGTTCAAGACCTACATCCAGCAGGTCATCAAGAATGCGCAAGCCCTCAGCGACCAGTTGATCAAAGGCGGGCTTGACACCGTGACCCACGGCACCGACACCCACCTGCTGCTGGTCGATCTGCGCCCCAAAGGCGTCAAGGGCAATGAAACCGAACAGGCTTTGGGCCGTGCGCATATCACCTGCAACAAGAACGGCGTGCCGTTTGATCCCGAAAAACCGACCGTGACCTCAGGCATCCGCCTCGGCTCCCCTGCCGCCACCACCCGTGGCTTTGGCGAGGCAGAGTTCCGCCAGATCGCAGACTGGATCATCGAAGTCGTGGATGGGCTGGCCGCAAATGGTGCCGACGGCAACGCAGACGTCGAAGCCAAGGTCAAAGCCGAGGTCGAAGCGCTCTGCGCCCGCTTCCCGATATACCCCGACCTCTAGGCCCGGCCCGCGCCCCGGTTTCCAAATGGAAATAAATCCCGGGGGTGCCCGCAGGGCGGGGGGCAGAGCCCCCATTCCCGCCCCTCATAAAAAGGCCCCGCCAGCATGTGCTGCGGGGCCTTTTCAACACCGATGGGGCCAATCACCCGTTTTTGCGGGTCTGCATCCTTTCGGTCATTTTCAACACCATACGACGGGGCAACAGCGGGATAAGCCAATTGACCGCAAAGCCAATCTTTGGATCATTCACCTTGACCAGTTCTCCAGCCCGCATCGCGTTATAGCCCGCTCTCGCCACATTATGCGCTGCGGCCCCGTTGCGGGCCAGCGGCGTGCCCTCCATCTTGCTGCGCTTGGCAAACTCGGTCTCGACATAGCCGGGGGCCAGTACCGTGCAGGTCACCCCCTTGCTGCGCAGTTCCTGATCGATCGCCTGGCTAAAGGAGTTCACAAACGCCTTGGTCGCAAAATAGACGGCCTGCTGCGGCCCCGGCATGAAGCCCGCGGTCGACCCCACATTCAGGATCCGCCCCTTGCCAAGCGCCACCATATCGGCCGCGATCTTATGGGTCAGCGTCACCAGCGCCTTGACGTTCAGGTCAATCATCTCAAGTTCGTCCTCCAGCGGACGCTCGATATGGGTGCCGATGCCGCCAAAGCCTGCATTGTTGATCAGCACGTTCACCTCAAGTCCTGCGGCTTTGATATCGGCATAAAGCGCCTCGGCCCCTTCCGCGCCTGCCAGATCATGGGCGAACACATGCGCGGTGATGCCGTGCTCCTTTTCCAGCGCGTCCTTAAGGGTGTTCAACGTCTCCTCGCGCCGCGCGCACAAGATGACATCTCCGCCCTTGCCCGCGTGAATTCTGGCAAGTTCCATGCCGATGCCGGAAGAAGCACCCGTGATCAAAGCGGTGTTGGCCATGTCCTGTCTCCAATCTGTGTGTTTTCTGCGCCAGACCCTAGATGGGGGCGCTGTTGCAAAATGTCGATGATCGCTTGCATTGCTGCCCGGTTGCCGTGATCCTGCCCGCGCAGGACTTTGCAAGAAACAAGGATACGCAGATGGACATCAAACAAGCAGGAAGCCGCCCGTCCGAGGCTGGCTCGGCCGAATATTTCACTGGCTCCGTGCGCCTTGATCCCGTCGTCTCTGCACCTGATCCGGCGCGGCTGCGGGCGGCCATCGTGACATTTGAACCGGGGTCGCGCACCGCGTGGCATACCCACCCCTTGGGTCAGACGCTGTTCATCCTTTCAGGCGCAGGGCTGGCCCAGACCGAAGGTGGGCCGATCACCCAATTGCGCCCCGGCGACACAATCTGGTTTGCCCCCGGTGAAAAGCACTGGCACGGCGCAGGCCCCGATTGCGCGATGAGCCACCTCGCGCTGCAAGAAGCCCTCGACGGCACGACGGTCGAGTGGCTCGAACACGTCACGGACGCGCAATACAGTGCCTAGACATAGCCCCGCCACCACAGGAACACGGTAAAACCAATCAGCACGACAAGCAGGTTGAACGCAATCGCCCCGGCAATCCCCAACAGACGGTCAACGCGCTCCTTGCGCAGGTCGATCGCGCCCAAGTGGGTCATCACCTCGTCAAAGGCGGCGTCGACCTCGGCGCTGTCCAGCCGCCGCGCCATCTTGGGATTGCGGGCGAAAAATTCCGCCTGAACCAGCTGCGCGCCCCGCGTCCGAAGGTGCCGTGGCAAGCGCCGCCCCGCCCGGCGCAAGGCTTGGGCCAGGTCACGCCCCTTTACACCAAGTTTGGCATGCAGCGCGCGCCGCAGTTTCAGCACCTTGGTTTCAATATCTTTCTGATCCAGCATATTCCTACCTTAAACCCTCTGGTACATCCCTCACAATGGCCGTAAATCTTGAAACCATGCTTCATTATTCAGAATATGGCACGCCGACAGATGCCCCCTCCCTGCTCATCGTTCATGGTCTCTATGGGTCGGGGCGCAATTGGGGCGTGATCGCCAAGCGGTTGTCGGACCAGCGCCACGTGATCACCGTCGACATGCGCAACCACGGCGACAGCCCCCGCGCGACCACCCAAAGCTACCCCGACATGGCCGGGGATCTGGCCGAGGTGATCCGCCACATCGGGGCCCCTATGGATGTGTGCGGCCATTCGATGGGCGGCAAGGCATCCATGATGCTTGCCCTTCAGCATCCCGATCTGGTGCACAAGCTGATCGTGGCCGACATCGCACCCGTGCCTTACGCGCACAGCCAACAGGAATTCATCGACGCGATGCGCAGCGTCGATCTGACGACACTGACCCGCCGGTCGCAGGCGCAGGACCAACTTGCCGCCGCCGGTGTCGAACCAGCCCTCCAAAGCTTTTTCACCCAGTCGCTTGATGTGGCAACAAAATCCTGGAAACTGAACCTCGACGTGCTCGAAGCGGAAATGCCCCATCTCGTGGGCTGGCCCGCCGACATCACCGGCACCTTCGACGGTCCGACGTTTTTCCTCTCGGGGGGGGCCTCCCACTACGTGCTGCCAGCCTACCGCCCCGCGATCAAAACCCTGTTTCCGAATGCCTATTTCGCAAAACTGCCCGGTGTCGGCCATTGGCTCCACGCTGAAAACCCCCGCGATTTCGAAGCCTCCGTGCGTGCATTCCTCAATCAAGGCTAGCGTCACCTGCCCCTGCTTCTCTGGCTCTTAAATATCCCGGGGTTTGGGGCAGCGCCCCAATCAGGCGGCTGCACACAGAAAACCCGTCGCGATACCACCCTTCTCCCCTTGCACCTCCCCTCCCAAGGCCTATAACGCGGAGAATTTGCAAACATCCGGGGGCCCGCGACCATGCCGAAAAGAACCGATATCAAGTCGATCATGATCATTGGTGCGGGGCCCATCGTGATCGGGCAAGCCTGCGAATTTGACTATTCCGGCGCGCAAGCCTGCAAGGCCCTGAAAGAGGAAGGCTACCGCGTCATCCTCGTCAACTCGAACCCGGCGACCATCATGACCGATCCGGGTCTGGCCGACGCCACCTATATCGAACCGATCACCCCCGAAATCGTCGCCAAGATCATCGAAAAGGAACGCCCTGACGCGCTTTTGCCAACAATGGGCGGGCAGACCGGGCTAAACACCTCGCTTGCGCTTGAAGAAATGGGCGTGCTGAAAAAATTTGGCGTCGAGATGATCGGTGCCAAGCGCGAGGCCATCGAGATGGCCGAGGACCGCAAGCTTTTCCGCGAAGCGATGGACCGTTTGGGCATCGAAAACCCCAAAGCCACGATCGTGACCGCCCCGAAGGGGGCCAATGGCAAAAAAGACCTGGCCGCAGGCGTCGCCATCGCTCTTGAAGCGCTTGAATACGTCGGGTTGCCCGCGATCATCCGCCCCGCCTTCACAATGGGCGGCACGGGCGGTGGCGTGGCCTATAACCGCGACGATTACGAATTCTTCTGCCGCTCGGGGATGGACGCGTCGCCGATGGGACAAATCCTGATCGACGAAAGCCTGCTGGGTTGGAAAGAATTCGAGATGGAAGTGGTGCGCGACACTGCCGACAACGCCATCATCGTGTGTTCCATCGAAAACATCGATCCCATGGGCGTGCACACCGGCGACAGCATCACCGTCGCCCCTGCGCTGACACTGACCGACAAAGAATATCAGATCATGCGCAACCACTCGATCGCCGTTCTGCGCGAGATCGGTGTGGAAACCGGCGGATCGAACGTGCAATGGGCCGTGAACCCTGCCGATGGCCGCATGGTGGTGATCGAGATGAACCCGCGCGTCTCGCGTTCCTCTGCGCTGGCTTCAAAAGCGACGGGGTTTCCGATTGCCAAGATCGCGGCAAAGCTTGCCGTGGGCTTTACGCTGGACGAACTGGACAATGACATCACCGGTGTGACCCCCGCCAGTTTCGAGCCGACAATCGATTATGTCGTCACCAAGATCCCGAAATTCGCCTTCGAGAAATTCCCCGGCTCCGAGCCATACCTGACCACGGCGATGAAATCCGTGGGTGAAGCGATGGCGATTGGCCGCACAATCCACGAATCCCTGCAAAAGGCGCTGGCGTCGATGGAATCCGGCCTGACCGGCTTTGATGAAATCGACATTCCGGGTGCGCCCGATCAGGCCGCACTGATCAAAGCGATCAGCAAGCAAACGCCCGACCGCATGCGCACCATCGCGCAAGCCATGCGCCACGGCATGTCTGACGTCGATATTCACGGCGTCACCATGTTTGACCCGTGGTTTCTGGCCCGCATCCGCGAAATCGTCGAGGCGGAAGAAGACGTGCGCAGGAACGGCCTGCCCGTGACCGAAGAAGGTCTTCGCAAGCTCAAGATGATGGGCTTTACCGATGCCCGCCTTGGCACGCTGACAGGTCGCGACGAAGACAACGTGCGCCGTGCCCGTCTGAACCTGGGCGTCAAGGCCGTGTTCAAACGGATCGACACCTGCGCCGCCGAGTTTGAAGCGCAGACGCCTTATATGTATTCCACCTACGAAGCGCCCGCCTTTGGCGAGGTCGAATGCGAAGCGCGCCCGTCCGACCGCAAGAAAGTCGTGATCCTGGGCGGTGGCCCCAACCGTATCGGCCAGGGGATCGAGTTTGACTACTGCTGCTGCCACGCCTGCTATGCGCTGACCGACGCGGGCTACGAGACCATCATGGTCAACTGCAACCCCGAAACCGTGTCCACCGACTATGACACCTCGGACCGCTTGTATTTCGAGCCGCTGACCTTCGAACACGTGATGGAGATCCTCCGGGTTGAGCAGGAGAACGGCACGCTGCACGGTGTGATCGTTCAGTTCGGCGGCCAGACCCCGCTGAAAATCGCGCAGGCGCTGCATGATGCGGGCATCCCGATCCTTGGCACCACGCCCGACATGATCGATCTGGCCGAAGACCGCGAACGCTTCCAGCAACTGGTACAATCGCTGGGCCTGAAACAGCCGCATAACGGCATCGCCCATTCCGACGCCGAGGCGCTTTCCATCGCGGCCGACATCGGCTTTCCACTGGTCATCCGCCCCTCTTACGTCCTGGGCGGTCGCGCGATGGAGATTGTGCGCGATCAGGCCAGCCTTGAGCGCTATATCCGCGAGGCGGTCGTCGTCTCGGGCAAAAGCCCCGTGCTGCTGGACAATTACCTGTCCGGCGCGGTGGAGCTTGACGTTGACGCGCTTTGTGACGGCAAGGATGTTCACGTTGCGGGCATCATGCAGCACATCGAAGAGGCGGGCGTACACTCCGGTGACAGTGCGTGTTCCCTGCCGCCCTATTCGCTGTCCCGCGAGATCATTGCTGAAGTCGAAAAACAAACCCGCGCACTGGCGCTGGCGCTGAATGTCGTTGGTCTGATGAACATCCAGTTCGCGATCAAGGACGGCGAGATTTATCTGATCGAGGTCAACCCCCGCGCCTCGCGCACCGTGCCGTTCGTGGCCAAGGCAACTGATTCCGCCATCGCCTCTATCGCCGCGCGGATCATGGCGGGCGAACCGCTGTCAAACTTTCCGCTGCGCGCGGCCTATGACGCCGACGCCGCCTATGACGACGTGCTGCCCTTGGGCGATCCGATGACACTGGCCGACCCCAACATGCCGTGGTTTTCGGTCAAGGAAGCCGTGCTGCCCTTCGCCCGCTTTCCCGGCGTCGATACGCTGCTGGGGCCTGAAATGCGCTCCACCGGTGAAGTCATGGGCTGGGATCGCGATTTCCCCCGCGCCTTCCTCAAGGCGCAGATGGGGGCAGGCAACCCGCTGCCCCGCGAAGGCTGTGCGTTCCTGTCGATCAAGGATATGGACAAAAGCGACGACATGCTGACCGCCGCCCGCATCCTGCTTGAGCAGAATTTCACCATCGTCGCCACCCGTGGCACTGCCGAATGGCTGACCGCCCAAGGCATCACCTGCAAGATCGTGAACAAGGTCTACGAAGGCCGCCCCGACATCACCGACATGATGAAGGACGGGTCGATCCATCTGGTGATGAACACCACAGAAGGCGCACAAGCGGTCGAAGACAGCAAATCCATCCGCTCCATCGCGCTTTATGACAAGATCCCGTATTTCACGACGGCCGCAGGGGCCTATGCCGCCGCGCTGGCGATCAAGGCGCAGGCCGAGGACGAGATCGGGGTGAAGTCGCTGCAGGGGTAGTCGGCTTGGCAGCGCCCAAAATCTGGGCGTTGCCTTGACGTTGCGGCGCTTTTTGGGCCTTATCAAAGAACGCTAGAAAAGGGTTATCCCATGTATACGCCAGCCATTACGGGTAGCGGCATTTTTACGCCGGATCAGGTCATCACCAACGCTGAACTGGTCAAGACCTTCAACGCCTATGCCGATATCTACAATGCCGAACACGCGGCTGAAATCGCGGCAGGGGAACTGGCGGCGAAGGATCATTCCTCGGAAGAGTTCATCGTCAAGGCGTCGGGGATCGAACAGCGCTATGTGATGGACAAAACGGGCATTCTGGACCCGCGCGTGATGCACCCGCTGCTGCGCCAGCGCAGCGATGACGAACCCAGCATCATGGCCGAAATGGCGCTGGATGCGGCGCATAAGGCGCTGGCGGATGCGGGCAAGACGGCGGCGGATGTCGATGCGGTGATTTGTGCTGCGTCCAATCTGGAACGCGCCTATCCTGCGGTCGCGATCGAGATCCAGGACCTTTTGGAAATCAACGGTTTCGCCTTTGACATGAATGTGGCCTGTTCGTCGGCCACTTTTGGCATTCAGGCGGCGGCAGACATGATCCGATCAGGATCGATCCGATCCGCGCTGGTGGTGAACCCCGAGATATGTTCCGCCCATCTGGAGTGGCGCGACCGTGATTGCCACTTTATCTTTGGCGATGTGGCCACGGCCGTGCTGATTGAACGGATCGAAGACGCGGCTGGCCCGTGTTATGAAATAAAATCAACCCGTTGCGCGACACAGTTCTCAAACAACATTAGAAATAACAATGGTTACCTGCGCCGGTCCCGTCCCGATGGCGTGGCAGACCGGCGCGACATGCAGTTCATGCAAAACGGGCGCAAGGTCTTTAAGGAAGTGCTGCCCATGGTGGCCGATCACATCGCGGATCATATGGACAGCGAGGGCGTCGAAGCATCCGATCTGAAGCGCCTTTGGCTGCATCAGGCGAACAAGTCGATGAATGATTTCATTGGCCGCAAGGTATTGGGTCGGGTACCGGAGCCGGGCGAGCAACCGAATATCCTGCAGGACTACGCAAACACATCCTCCGCCGGATCAATCATCACTTTTTCAAAGTATTCCGATGACCTGAAGGACGCTGACATGGGTCTGATCTGCTCGTTCGGTGCGGGATATTCCGTGGGATCGGTTCTGGTCAAACGGCACTGCTAGGCGCTGGCTGCCCGTTTTAACGCACCGTATCCGGGGAAAAATAAGTCTTTGCCCGACATCCTGATCTTGAACGCCGTTTGCGCGTCCCTGTAAAGAGAGCCATGGCAAAGCTTTACTTTCATTACTCGACGATGAACGCGGGTAAATCCACTGTGTTGCTTCAGGCGGCGCACAACTATGTTGAACGCGGCATGGTACCCTACCTGATCACCGCGCAGTTCGATAATCGTGCTGGCGAAGGACGCATTGCATCGCGCATCGGGATCGGCCAGGCCGCGGATACATTCGGCCCCGGCGAAGATCTGTTCGCCAAGATCGAAAACCGTCTGGATACAGGGCCCTGCGCCTGCATCTTTATTGACGAGGCGCAGTTTCTGACCAGCGATCAGGTATGGCAATTGGCCCGCGCGGTGGATGATCTTGGCGTGCCGATCATGTGCTATGGGTTGCGCGTCGATTTTCAGGGCATGTTGTTTCCCGGATCAGCAACGCTGCTGGCCCTGGCGGATGAAATGCGCGAAGTCCGTACAATCTGCCATTGCGGCAAGAAAGCCACCATGGTTGTCCGCCACGATTCTGACGGGGGCGTGATCAAGGAAGGCGCGCAGGTCCAGATCGGCGGAAACGAGACATATGTCTCGCTTTGCCGCCGACACTGGCGCGAGGCCGTGGGCCGCTAGACCAGATTGGGGGGCGTTTCGCCCGCGACGCCCGCTTTCAAATTCTCAACCGCCATCATCCACATATCCACGCGCACCTCGTAAGAGGACGTGCCCAAATGCGGCAATAGCACGATGTTGTCCAAAGCGCGCATTGCTTCGGGCACCTGCGGCTCAAACTCGTAGACGTCAAGGCCCGCCCCGCCGATGCTGCCGTTCTGCAAAGCCTCGATCAGGGCGCTTTCCTGCACCACATTCCCGCGTGCGATATTGATGAGCAGGGCATGGGGCTGCATGGCTGCCAGAACACCGGCATCAATCAGATGATGCGTATCGTCCCCACCGGGAACGGCGATCACGACAACGTCAACGGCACCGACCAGTGCATTGATGGTGTTAAGATGCTCCGCTGGATAGGCCAGCGATTTCTCGCTGCGGCTGAAGTATTTTACATCCATCGAGAAACCATAGTGACACCGCCGCGCCACCGCCTGCCCGATACGGCCCATGCCGATGATGCCCACGGTCTTGCCTGTAAGATGCATTCCCAGCAGTTGCGAGGGCTCCCAGCCTGTCCAGTTGCCTGACCGTACCAGCCGTTCGCCTTCACCCGCGCGGCGCGCAGCCATCAGCATAAGTGTCATTGCGATATCAGCCGTTGCATCCGTCACAGCACCGGGGGTGTTGCTGACCTGAACACCCGCCTTTTTCGCGGCGGCCACGTCAATGTGGTTATATCCCACGCCGAAATTCGCGAGGATCTTGCAGCGCGGATCACCGGCCTGCGCAAAGATCTCGGATGAAAACTGATCCCCCAAGGTTGCCAGTACACCGTCATAGTCGCGCAGGGCATCTTGCATTTCCGCCCCGCTTAACGGGGCGGACATCAGCGCGATAGGTGACATCGAAACCCTCAAGGGCGGCGTGAACTTCATCAGGGGCGGGCCTTGCGATCAGAAGTTTGGTCAATGCATACGTCCTCCGTTTGGGACAGGCTGCGCAGGCCGCGTCAGCACGATTGCCCCGTTTTCATCTGGCACCCCAAGAAGCAGCACTTCGGACATGAACGGCCCGATCTGACGTGGGGGGAAATTCACGACACCCATGACCTGCGTGCCGACAAGGGCCTCGGGCGTATAATGCACCGTGATCTGGGCCGATGTCTTGCGTTCACCCACCTCGGGGCCAAAGTCGATCCAGACCTTGATCGCAGGCTTGCGCGCTTCGGGAAAGGGTTCGGCACGCGTTACCGTGCCGACCCGGATATCGACCTTTAGAAAGTCCTCAAAGCTGATCTCACTCACGCGACAATTCCCGTGACCGATCTGCGGCGGCTGCGACGGCGCGTTTCAGCAGGACGGGAAAACCATCTTCTTGGTTCATCAGCACATCCAGCGCCGCCTGCGTTGTCCCGTTCGGGCTGGTCACGTTCTTGCGCAGTTGTGTCGGATCTTCCGAAGCTGATTTGGCCAAAGCCCCTGCCCCCGCAACCGTTGCTGTGGCCAGTTGCAGCGCCAGTTCCGGGCTTAGCCCTTGCGCAACCCCGCCAGCGGCCATGGTTTCAATCATGTGGAAAACATAGGCCGGGCCCGACCCGCTGACGCCCGTCACCGCGTCGATTTGCAATTCCTCATCAAGGCGGACAACATCCCCGACAGCGCTAAGCAGCTCTTCGGCCTCGTCCATGCCTTGGGCACCGACATTGTCATTGCCGACAATTGCGGTAATGCCCTGGCTGATCGCAGCGGGTGTATTGGGCATGGCGCGCACAATCGGCGTCTTGTCGCCCAGCGTCTTTTCGAAGGTGGCGATCGTCGTTCCGGCGGCGACGCTGACAAATACCGTCTTGCCGTTGCCCATCGCCTGCAAGGTAGGCAGCGCATCCCCCATCATTTGCGGTTTGACCGCCACCAGCACCACGGCGGGCGCTTCGGGCAGGTCCACGTTCAGTTGGATGCCCTGATCCTTCAGCCAGTCCGACGGATACGGATCAATCACAAAGACCGATGTTTTGGGCAATCCGCGGGCAAGCCAGCCGGCCAACATCGCTGATCCCATCTTGCCACACCCCAGAAGAACCAGGCCATCCTTGGCAATACGTGTCTCTTTCATGGTTGAACCCCCAAATTTTTAACATTGGGGGCCACACTTACGCGTGCCCGTAGGCCTCTGCAATGGCTACCTGAAGGGCTTGGCGCGGCGTCTGATCGCCCCACACCACCAGTTGAACGGCAGGATAGTACCGTTCCGCCCCCAGCACGGCTGCCCCGATCATGGTATCGATCTGCGCAGCGCAGGGTTCCTGCCCCCCGCTCAAGACCAGCCCATAGCGGTACACCATCAGCTTTGATTCGGCCCAATACGAGAACGCACCCGTCCAGCATTTATCGTTCACATCGTTCAACAGATGATAAAGCGCGGGAAGTTTTTCTTCGGGGGGGTCCATTTCGAACGAACAGACCAGCCGCAGCGTTTCGTCATACGCGGACCACGCCAGCGTGATCGAATAGGTGCGCCATTGCCCTTCCACCGCCATGGCGATCTGTTCGTCCGAGATCCGGTCAAAATCCCAGTCGTTGCAGGTTGCAAGGTTTTCAACGATATCGATGGGGTGAATGTCTTCTTCAAGATACTGCTCGGTTAGGGCCATTTTCGCCACCTCTGTTATTCCAGGCACCGCTATGCATCCGCATCTCAATACCTGGGTGTATCTACCATGGGGTGTCTGTGTGTTCGAAGCCCCATACAAGATATGGTGCGCATATGACGGCGATGTGGCAAGTCTTTTTCTGGGGGTAAACACGAAAGATGGGGGATAACCACAGTATCTTGTGGATAAGACTCAAATAAACACCAAACCGTGCATTCCGCGGTGCAGGGGAAACAGGCAAAACCATCCCCCCACGCAAAAGAAAACACCCGGATTTGGGTCCGGGTGCCTTCTGAAGGATTTGATTTGTCTTGAAAAGGACTGATCAGCTTTTGGCTTCAAGCGCGTCCAGACGCGCCTTGAGCGCTTCGTTTTCCTCGCGTGCTTTCTGGGCCATGGCCCGGACAGCGTCGAATTCATCACGTGTGACAAAATCGCGGTCCGCAAGCCAGCGGTCCATCATGCCTTTCATCGCGGTTTCCGCTTCGGTCTTGGCCCCTTGGGCGACGCCCATGGCGTTGGTCATCATCTGCGAGATATCATCAAAAATCTTGTTCCGGGTCTGCATCGCTGTTCTCCTGATCGTTGTTGGTTACTATATGGTGTGCACGGGGCGGTCTCGCAAGGTTGACTTCCCGACGTGGGCAGGCTCAATCGGCGATATGAATGCAATGCTCTCCTTTCCCGACATTTCACCCGAGATATTTTCGGTCACGCTGTTCGGTATGACCTTTGCGCTGCGGTGGTATGCGCTGGCCTATATCGTCGGCATCATTCTGGGCTGGCGCATCGTGGTCCGCGCTGTCAGCCGGCCCGATTTATGGGCCGCGCAAAAGCCCGTGATGACCAAAGAACAAGTCGAAGATCTGCTGTTCTGGGTCATTCTGGGCGTCATACTGGGCGGCAGGCTGGGCTATGTCCTGTTCTATCAACCGGCGTATTATCTTGCCAATCCGCTGCACATCCTGCGTGTCTGGGAAGGCGGGATGTCGTTTCACGGCGGCGCGATCGGCGTCATCCTGGCGGGGATCTATTACACCAGACGCCACGGGATCAGCACGATTTCGACCGGCGACATGGTGTGCCTTGGGCTCGCGCCGGGATTGTTGCTGGGCCGGATCGCCAACTTCATCAATGCCGAACTTTGGGGCCGGCCAACAGATCTGCCCTGGGGTGTCGCGTTTCCCACACTGGCGGCGCAAGACTGTCCGGATGTGATCGGCATTTGCGCCCGCCACCCCTCGCAACTTTACGAGGCGCTGCTTGAAGGGCTGATCCTCGGCACCCTGCTGATCTATCTGGCGTGGCGCAGGGGGGCGTTAAAGTCTTCGGGGCTGATCGGCGGGACGTTTCTGCTGGGCTATGGACTTGCGCGGTTTGCAGTGGAATTCGTGCGCCAGCCCGACGCGCAGTTTGTGTCCCCCGGCAACCCCCTTGGGCTGGCGTGGCATGCGGGCGGTTGGGGGCTGACGATGGGGCAGATCCTGTGCCTGCCGATGATCGCTGTCGGATTGTTTCTGATCCTGCGGGCCAGACGCGCCACATGACCACGCTGATGGATCATATCATCAACCGCATCCATGCAACCGGGCCCATGCGGATCGACGACTATATGGCCACCTGCCTCTTGCATCCGACTCTGGGCTATTACACCACGCGCGATCCGCTTGGTGCCGCCGGAGATTTCATCACCGCGCCCGAGATAAGCCAGATGTTCGGCGAACTGATCGGCCTTTGCCTTGCGCAAACCTGGCTGTCTCAGGGTGCGCCGGACCGGTTCACCCTGGCAGAGCTTGGGCCGGGACGCGGGACACTGATGGCCGATATCCTGCGCGCGGGACACGCTGTTCCCGGTTTCATCGACGCCGCCGAGATCGTACTTGTGGAGGCCTCTCCCGCGCTGCGAACCGTGCAGCGCGACACGCTGGCCAAAGCAAAAGTGCAGTGGCACGACAGCACCGCCGACCTGCCCGACCAGCCGCTTTATCTGGTTGCCAACGAATTCTTTGATGCTCTGCCGATCCGCCAGTTTGTCCGTATGGGCGACGGGTGGCGTGAACGTCAGATCGGCCTGACCGACGGCACGCTTGAGTTTGGCCTTGGGCCGATGTTGCCGCAGCCCGCGCTGGCGAACCGGCTGGGCGACACGCAAGAAGGCGACCTGATCGAGGATTGCGCCCAACTGGCACCTGTCCTGCATCCTGTTTCGGCGCGCATCGCGACCCACGGCGGGGCTGCGCTGATCATCGACTATGGCGATTGGCGCACCTTGGGGGACACATTTCAGGCGCTGCACAAGCACCGCAAGGCAGATCCGCTTGATGCCCCCGGTGCGTGCGATTTGACAGCACACGTAGATTTTGAAAAGCTTGCACTGGCAGCAGATCCTGCCAGCCACACCCGCGTCACCCCGCAAGGCGTCTTTCTGGAACGCCTTGGCATTACACAGCGGGCGCAGTCGTTGGCCCGCACCATGAAGGACGACACACTGAGCGCCCACATCGCAGCACATCGGCGCTTGACGCACCCGTCGGAAATGGGAAACCTGTTCAAGGTGATCGGGCTATATCCAAAGACGCAGACCCCGCCACCTGGATTGGAGCCATGACGCTTGAAATTCTCACCTCCGACAGTCTTGGCGACGTGCGCCACGGTTTCTTTACCCGCCGCGGTGGCGCATCTTCGGGTGTGTTCGCGGGCCTGAACTGCGGGGTTGGCAGTTCGGATCAGCGCGAAATCGTGGCGATCAACCGCGCCCGCGTCGCCGATGCGATGCAGGTAGCCGCCGACCATCTGGTCGGGGTGCATCAGATTCATTCCGCGAACGCGATCACCGTGGATGCGCCGCTGGCAACCACCCCGCGCGCCGATGCGCTGGTCACGGCCACGCCCGGTCTGGCCCTGTCGGTTCTGACGGCCGACTGTCAGCCGGTTCTTTTCGCTGACACGAAAGCCGGAGTGATCGGTGCAGCCCACGCCGGGTGGCGCGGTGCACTGGATGGCATCTTGTCGGCCACGGTTGATGCAATGGTGGCGCTTGGTGCTGTCCGTGAAAACATCACTGCCGTGATTGGGCCCTGCATCAGCCAGCGGTCTTACGAGGTTGGCCCCGAGTTTATCGACAATTTTTTAGCAGAAGACCCAGAGTTCGCCCGGTATTTTGCCAATGGCAAGGGGGACCGGATGCAATTCGATCTGCCAGGTTTCGGCCTGAACCGCCTGCGGGCGGCAGGCGTGGGGCAGCGCAGAATGGACGCACCACTGCACCTATAGCGACCCTGATCAATTTATTCCTTCCGCCGGACAACCCACGCAAAAGAAGCCGACTACGGTCGGCTGATCGCCGCGATCAGCCTTTAGCCCGTTCCTTTGGGGCGCAAATAAGACCGGCGGTCGGCACGATCCGGCCCGATAGCCGCCCTTTCTGATCTGGCAGCCCCTGCATGTTGCGTGGCTTTCCCCTCGGAATGGGGGTGATGCGCTATAAAACCTTGGCCCGTCCCGAATTATGGCAAAACCGCCGCAAACACAGTGCCAGATATTTCGGGATGGCCAAAAAAGACCAAAGACCGCCCCATCTTGGCCCAAAACCAAGTGCATATTCATCCTCAAGCAAGGGGCAAAAGCCCACAACCAAGAGGAACGAGACGATGAAAACCAACACACGCTTTATCAAATCTGTCGTTGAAGCCGCAGCCAAGAACGACACCGTGATGCCGTGGGCCCGTGGCAAGCGCCGCGCCGCATTTATTGCAAAGCGGTGCGCCGAACAGTCAATACGCAAGTCTGCCTGACATCCTGACATCGGCACCCTATCCAACATCGACATCACTACGCGATCCCAGCAGATTCCGTCGCCTTTTGCGAGGTGCCGTGACACAAAGATTGCGCGTCGGCCATACTGTCGGGAAAAGTTCAGAATGACATATTTTAGGGGCCCAAGGCCGCTTTAGTACAATCTAACGCCACGGTTTTGGTGGGGCACGAAACCGTTGGTATGACCCTGAAAGAAAAAACATGACATCGAATGCTCCCTCTTCGATTGCAAGCACACGCTTTTTTGCCTCTAATGGTGTGTATAGCGGCCCGCAAACTCGGGCTGTATTGCCCCATGAGGTACGGATGCACTACGATGACGGTCCGCTGCGCAGTTATGAAATCGTCGCCACGCGGCCTGACGGTTCGGTTTTTATCGGCCAAGATCGCGCGCCCGCTTCCCCATTGTTTGAAAGCGCTTTTTCGGCATTCACCCAAGGAACACTGATACCTACAACAGGTGGCGAAACCGCCGTCGAGGATCTGCAACCCGGTGACCTGATTGTCCGGGCCGATGGCGCTTCGGCCCCCTTGATCTGGATCGGATCAAGCAGCTTCATTCCCGCCGATACAGGAACACGCACGCCCTTGGTTAGGGTTATGGCCGACAGCTTGGGTCAGGGACGCCCAACTGGATTTCTGACATCGGGCCGGGCGCGCGCATCCTGCACACCCCGCCCCACCTGCGCGGAACCCCCGGAGCGCAAAAAATGTTCATGCCCCTGCGCGATCTGGTCGATGGCGTGAACATCATCGAAACCAGGCCGCCCACACCTGTGCGCCTTTACCACATCTGCCTTGTCAGGCACGCGGCAATCGTCGTCAGCGGGCTGGAGGTTGAAACCTTTCACCCCGGCCCGCACGCCACGCGCAAACTGCCAATCCGTCTGCGCGACCGGTTTCTGAATATATTTCCCCATATCAAATCGGAACATGATTTCGGGCCTATGGCCTATCCCCACGCACCAAGCCCCCAAGACGCCATCAGCTGAAGGCGTGCGGCTTAGGCGCTGGTGCTCAAACGGCTTTCCAACACGTCAAACGGAACGCCGGGTTCGTCCTTGGCCGGACGGATCACCAGACTTGTCTTGACGCTGGCCACATTCGGTGTGGTCAAAAGCTGCCCTGTAAGGAAGCTTTGAAAGCTCGACAGGTCAGGGGATACGCATTTCAAAATGAAATCGACCTCCCCGTTCAGCATGTGACATTCGCGAACCAGCGGCCAGCCACGACACTTGTCTTCAAAGGCGGTCAGGTCGGATTCTGCCTGACTGGCAAGGCCCACCATCGCAAAGACCTGAACCTCGAACCCTAGGTCACGCGCATTCACATCCGCATGATACCCGCGAATATAGCCGCTTTCTTCCAATGTCCGGACACGGCGCAGGCAAGGCGGGGCCGATATGCCGACACGTTTGGCAAGCTCCACATTGGTCATCCGACCGTCCGCCTGCAATTCGGCCAAATTTTCCGATCAATCGGATCAAGCCGGGACCCTGCCACATACCCCCAGTGAATTTTCGATCGTTATAGCACCAACCGCGTCAGGCGCAATAATCTTTCGCTGCGGCGCAATAATCTGAATAACAAAGGATTTTGAATACCGCCAGTGCCAACCGCTGACAAGGCCGGTAGTTCCAGGGCCGTCATGCAAACTTGGGGTTTAAGGACGCGCATTGGATCGCTATATCAACCGGGTCGCATTCATTCATTTACCAAAAGGGCTCTGACAATCATGGCCGAAACACGCAAAACCAAGCTTTTGATCATCGGCTCAGGCCCTGCGGGATATACCGCCGGTGTCTATGCAAGCCGCGCCATGCTGAACCCGATCCTGGTACAGGGGATCGAACCCGGCGGCCAGTTGACCACCACGACCGAGGTTGAAAACTGGCCCGGCGACGCCGAGGTGCAAGGCCCCGATCTGATGATCCGCATGCAGAACCACGCATCCGCGATGGGGACAGAGATCATCGGCGACATCATAACCGATCTGGATTTGTCCAGCCGCCCTTTTCACGCCAAGGGCGACAGCGGCACCACCTATGTCGCCGACGCGGTGATCCTTGCGACGGGCGCACGCGCCAAATGGCTGGGGCTTGAGACCGAAGAGAAATTCAAGGGCTTCGGCGTCTCTGCCTGCGCCACATGCGATGGGTTTTTTTACCGCAATCAGGAAATCGTCGTTATCGGGGGCGGCAATACTGCCGTCGAAGAGGCGCTTTTCCTCACCAACTTTGCCTCAAAGGTGACATTGATCCACCGCCGGGGCGAATTGCGTGCAGAAAAGATCCTGATTGACCGTTTGATGAAAAATCCGAAGATCGAACCGCTCCGGGTCCATCAATTGGACGAAGTCTATGGCACCGACAGCCCGCTTGGGGTCGAAGGCATCAAGGTCAAGCATGTTGAAACCGGTGAAATCACGGACATCCCGTGCAAGGGCGTTTTTGTTGCCATCGGCCACGCGCCCGCGAATGAACTGGTCAAGGACGTTCTGGAAACCCACATGGGTGGCTATGTCGTGACCAAGCCTGACAGCACCGAAACATCCATTCCCGGCGTCTTTGCCGCGGGCGACCTGACCGACCATAAATACCGTCAGGCCGTGACCAGCGCCGGGATGGGCTGCATGGCCGCGCTCGAGGCTGAACGGTTTCTTGCCGAAGTTGGGGATGACAAAGGCAAGGACACCTCCCTGCCCCTTGGCTATGGGGCCGAGGTCAAGGAAAGCGTTGATATTCGCGCCAGCTCTCTTTTGCCGGGAAAGGGTTGTCATTTCCCGGCAAAAACCACTCTATTGTCCGTAAATCGCCGCAAACGTGCCGCAAGGCTTGAATAGCGCAAAGCAAGCGGTCTAAACCGCCGCAAATCAGCCAGTTGACCTTAAAGTATTGCGAGACATTTATGCAGACGCCGAACCTTGCCCCGATCCCCGAACTGTATGTTTCCTACAATTGGCGCAAAAGCTGAAGGCTGAGGCCGGCAATCTGGTCAGCCACGATCTGACCCCACGCCAGATCTGCGATCTTGAACTGCTGATGAACGGCGGCTTCAACCCGCTCAAGGGGTTTCTGAGCGAGGAAGACTATAACGGCGTCGTCGAAAACATGCGGCTTGCGGACGGGTCGCTATGGCCGATGCCGATCAACCTGGATGTGTCTGAAAAATTTGCCGAAGGGCTTGAGATCGGTCAGGATATTGCGCTGCGCGATCAGGAAGGCGTGATCCTTGCGATCATGACCGTCACCGACCGCTGGACACCCGACAAATCGCACGAGGCCGAAAAGGTCTTTGGTGCCGATGACAGCGCCCACCCTGCGGTGAATTATCTGCACAACACCGCCGGAAACGTCTATCTGGGCGGGCCGATTACCGGCATCCAGCAGCCGGTTCACTATGATTTCAAGGGCCGCCGCGATACGCCCAACGAATTGCGCACCTATTTCCGCAAGATGGGCTGGCGCAAGGTTGTCGCATTTCAGACACGCAACCCGCTGCACCGTGCGCATCAGGAACTGACATTCCGCGCCGCACGCGAGGCGCAGGCCAACCTGCTGATCCACCCCGTTGTCGGTCTGACCAAACCGGGCGATGTCGATCACTTTACCCGCGTGCGCTGCTATGAGGCCGTTCTTGGCAAATACCCCGCAGCCACCACATCCATGAGCCTTTTGAACCTTGCCATGCGCATGGCTGGCCCCCGCGAGGCCGTCTGGCATGGGCTATCCGCAAGAACCACGGCTGCACCCATTTCATCGTGGGCCGCGATCACGCAGGCCCCGGCAGCAATTCCCAAGGCGAAGATTTCTATGGCCCTTACGATGCGCAGGATCTGTTCCGCGAACATCAGGAGGAAATGGGCATCGAGATGGTCGATTTCAAACACATGGTCTGGGTGCAGGAACGCGCCCAATACGAGGCCGTGGACGAAATCAAGGACAAGGACGACATCACGATCCTGAACATCTCGGGCACCGAATTGCGCCGCCGTTTGCAAGAAGGCCTTGAGATCCCCGAATGGTTCTCTTTCCCCGAGGTGGTGACCGAACTGCGCCGCACCAAACCACCGCGCAACAAACAGGGCTTTACCGTATTCTTCACCGGCTTTTCAGGCTCGGGGAAATCCACAATCGCCAACGCCCTGATGGTCAAGCTGATGGAAATGGGCGGCCGCCCCGTGACGCTGCTGGATGGTGATATCGTCCGCAAAAACCTGTCGTCCGAACTGGGCTTCAGCAAGGAGCATCGCGATCTGAACATCCGTCGCATCGGCTATGTCGCCAGCGAGATCACGAAGAATGGCGGTATCGCCATCTGCGCGCCCATCGCACCATACGCGACAACCCGCCGCGCAGTGCGTGAGGATGTTGAGGAATTCGGTGCGTTCGTCGAAGTGCATGTCGCCACCTCGATCGAGGAATGCGAACGCCGGGACCGCAAGGGTCTTTACAAACTGGCGCGTGAAGGCAAAATCAAGGAGTTTACAGGCATTTCAGATCCATACGACGTGCCTCAAAACCCCGAGCTGGCCGTAGAAACTGAAAATGTCGATGTCGACAACTGCGCACATCAGGTGCTGCTGAAACTTGAAAGCATGGGTCTGATCAAGGCCTAGCACCCCCGGCCCCGATAAAAGTAAAGTCAGCCCTCACAGGCTGGCTTTTAACGTCTGCGCCGCGCGTTTCTCAAGATCGATATAGGCCGCCGCTTGCGGCTTGGCCGCCCGCAAGGCCGGGGCCAAGACCTCATATTGCGCATCTGTTGCTGCGGCAATGGCCTGCTGCACCTCTGCCTCGGTCTCGCAAATCACCATGCCTGCGGGGTCCATGAAATCCGCAATGTTGGGACAGCCCCAATAGATCGGCACGGTCTCGCAAAGCACCGCGTCCATCAGTTTTTCGCTGAAATAATTCGGCTCGCGGGCATTTTCGATCACGACCGAAAAGCGGTAGGGGGCCAGCCCGTCGCTTTTTTGCTCGAACGGGGCATATCCACGCCCCAACACGGTGACATCCAGCCCCGCCGACTGCACATGTTCAACCAGTCTGTGCCGCAGTTGATGACCGACATGGTCGCGCTTGGCAGACGCGATCAGCGACATATGCTTGGTCTTGCGCAGATCCAGTTCTGCGTATTGGGGCACCCACGTCGTCCCGTAGGGCAGGAACAGACCATTTGGAATACGGTCCAACAGCTGCCGGTGATAGGTCATGACCCGGAAAAACCGCCTATAGGTCCAGCGCAGCCAGCGCAGGTGCCGACCGTGAATGATCGCAGGTTCGACCACCATCGCGGTGATCTGCGCACGTGTGCCCAGATCAGGCAGGAAATGCATGTTCGTCTTGGGATAAATGATCAGATGATCCTGCGGAGAGAGATCCCGCACCGTGCCCTTGGCCAACCGCTGTGGACGGCCCAAGGGCCAGATCAGATCGTCCAGATCACGCGATCCAAGGCGTTTGCCCAGTTTGCTGCCATAGGGCAAAACGCAAATCGCCGGAGTAGTCATAGAAGGGCCACCGTTCACTAGATTTCAGGCGGGTGTAGCGCCAGCGCGACAAATAGAAAAGGCCGCAGATAAGTGCGGCCTTTGGCTTTGTCCCGGTGCCAATCAGGTCTTTCAACCTATGGTCTATCCGCGGGTTAGTGCACCATTACAGGCGCATAATCGTGATCGCGCGCAAGACTGAAAGCCAGCTTGCGATCCCCGACAAGGCCAGTTGCTGACCGTCGGCATCGTGCACTGCATATAGCCTTTCCAGTCCTTCGGCCTGTTCGCGCACTTCGAAGGGCAGATCGGACACGGCAATCGTTTTCACGTAAACTGTGCGGTCCTGCGTATGCGCATTCATGTCTGGCATCTTATTCCCCTTTTCTGATCTTGATGGTCTGAACGACTCTTTCTGGCTTGGCGCGTGTAAGATCCACATGCAGCAGACCATTTTCCATAAGCGCTTCGCCCACATCGACCCCGTCAGCCAAAACAAACGACCGTTGAAACTGCCGCGCCGCAATCCCGCGGTGCAGGTAAATCCGGCCATCTTCCCCGTCGGCCTGTCGCCCACGGATTACCAGCTGTCTATCCTCAACGGTTATCGACAGATCTTGTTCCGCAAAACCTGCAACCGCAAGGGTTATCCGGTAACTATAATCTGATGTCTGTTCGATATTGAACGGAGGATACCCTTCGTTTCCTGCCTTTGCGCTGCGTTCCAGCACACGCTCAAGTTGTTCAAATCCCAGCATATGGGGATAAGAAGCCAACGTTAGTTTCGTCATAAGACACGTCCTTCAAGTCAAGCGACAGTCGATATTTTCGGGCCCCTCACTCCGGCGACCCTTGTCATAAATATGGGGAGCAGGTGTGCCAGACGCAAGGGCTATGCGTCTGAAAGGTGAACGCCTATATTAAAGACCTAAACCATAAGAAGAATCATTCAGCCTTATGTCAGCCCTATGAACGCCCCTACTGATCTGTCGATGAAGAACGACGATGTCCTGCGCGTCGAGCTTGCCGTTTTCCGCCGCGAGCACCGCGATCTGGACGATGCGATCCATGCGCTTGCCGAAAAAGGCACCGCCGATCAATTGACCATGCAGCGCCTTAAAAAGCGCAAGCTGCGGCTGAAAGACCAGATCGCGCAGATCGAAGACCGGCTGACCCCTGATATTACGGCCTGACCCGATTGCCACGCTTTGCGGGATGCGTATAGTGCGCGCTTCTCAGGCGATTTTACAAAGGTTGTCCCTTTCATGGAAAATCCACCCGTTGGCATAATTATGGGCTCGCAATCCGATTGGGCCACCATGCGCGAGGCTGCGACCTTGCTGGATGAACTGGGCATCGCCTATGAGGCGAAGATCGTATCGGCCCACCGCACGCCTGACCGGTTGTGGAGCTATGGAAAATCCGCCTTGGATCGCGGCTTGCAAGTGATCATCGCGGGTGCCGGTGGCGCGGCTCACCTGCCGGGCATGATGGCGTCCAAGACACGGGTGCCGGTTATCGGCGTGCCTGTGCAGACCAGGGCATTGTCCGGCGTCGATTTGCTTTATTCCATTTTGCAGATGCCACGCGGGTTTCCGGTGGCGACAATGGCTATCGGTGCGGCAGGGGCCGCAAATGCCGCCCTCATGGCCGCCGGAATTCTGGCGTTGCATGACGCGGCCCTTGCCAAGCGTCTGGATGACTGGCGCACCGCCCTGATCTGCGTCGATCCCAGAGGAGCCTTGCGATGACTGATCCGCTGCCCACCGGGGCCACCATCGGCATTCTGGGCGGCGGCCAATTGGGTCGCATGCTGTCTGTTGCTGCGGCCCGCCTTGGTTTGCGCACGCATATCTTCGAACCGGGGGCCAACCCGCCCGCTGGCGAGGTGGCCCACGCCGTGACAACAGCCGGCTACGATGATGTTGACGCGCTGACGGCTTTTGCAAAATCCGTCGATATCGTCACCTACGAATTTGAAAACATCCCCACCGACGCCCTTGATGTGATCGAGGCGATTACCCCCATCCACCCAAACCGCGAGGCGCTGCGCACCAGCCAGGATCGCCTGACAGAAAAGAATTTCCTTGAGGGGCTCGGCCTGCGCGTCGCCCCCTTTGCAGATATCGCGACACCGGATGATCTGGATGCGGCACTTTCGACAATCGGCACGCCGTCGATCCTGAAAACCCGTCGTTTCGGCTATGACGGAAAAGGGCAATCACGCCTGCGCAGTCCCGACGACGCAAAGACCGCCATTGCCGATATGGCGGGCAGCCCCGCCGTTCTGGAAGGGTTCGTTGACTTCTCGATCGAAGTGTCGGTGATTGCCGCGCGCAGCCCGTCAGGTGAAGTCGCGTGCTTTGATCCGGGCGAAAACGTTCACCGTGACGGCATCTTGCACACCACAACCGTGCCCGCCCGGCTGAATGCAACACAGCGCACAGACGCGGTTCTGCTGGCCGCCAAGATCTTGAACGCGCTTGATTATGTCGGCGTGTTGGGGGTCGAATTGTTCGTAACGCCGCACGGGTTCATCGTGAACGAAATCGCGCCACGCGTCCATAACTCCGGCCATTGGACCCAGAACGGCTGCACGGTGGATCAGTTCGAACAGCATATTCGCGCGATCGCGGGCTGGCCTTTGGGCGACGGCAGCCGGTATGCGGATGTGGTGATGGAAAACCTGATCGGCGACGATATGAAGCGGGTGCCCGAACTGGCCAAACAGCGCGACACGGCCGTGCATCTTTACGGCAAGGCAGATGTGAAACCAGGCCGCAAAATGGGCCACGTCAACATCATCAAACGCTAAAGCAGACGTCCCGCAATGTCGCCCGACAGATAGCTGACGCGCCCGCCCGCCATCGTCAGTGCCACGCGCCGCGTCTTGGCGTCGAGCACGACCAGATCAGCGCGTTTGCCCAGATCAAGAGTACCCCTGTCGCCGAGCCCCAGCACCCCTGCCGGACCGGCAGACACAAGCCGCCATGCTTCGGCCAGCGACAGAACACCGCTGTCGGTCAGCATGAAGGCAGCGCGGCGCAAAGACGGATAGTGATAATCCGACGCAAGGGCCGTCCCCATCCCCATCATGATCAGTTCGACCGCCGACACATTGCCGTTGTGCGACCCGCCCCGGACCACGTTGGGTGACCCCAGCACGACGGGGTCGCCCGCCTCTGCCGCTGCCTCTGCCGCAATCAGGGTTTCAGGAAATTCCGCCACGCGCACGCCCCGCGCGCGCCATGCCGCACGCCCATCGGCGGTGGTGTCATCATGGCTTCCCATCTGGATGCCTTGAGCCGCCAGCATGGCGCAAAGACGATCCAGTGCCACCGGCACCGCAGCGCTGTTGGCATGAAGTTCCTGCATCATCGCCAGATGCTTGTCGGGATTTCGCCCGGCCTTCAACGCTTGGGCGACCATCCTTTTCGGCACACGGCCGTCTGCCAGCCTGTCGTGCGGCAGATGATCGTTGAACACGACGTAGGACAGACCCCAATCGGCCATGCGCTGCGGTAGCGTGTCATAGTGATCGAGCATATGGGTTTCAAAGCGTAACTGCCCACGCATGTCGGTGACCAACCCCGGAGCGGTTGCCCGCATCGCGCCAAAGACCTGATCGGCAAATTCGGGGCCGCGCAGCCCCCCTTCCCAGCTGACGAACTGGGCCAGAACAGCGGTGGTAATGCCGTTTGCGGCCAGCTCTGCTTCGGCGGCGACAAGCCCTTCGGCAAGCGTTTTCATTGCGCCACGCCGCGGGGCAAGATGTCTTTCAAAACCGTCGCCATGTACATCAACGATACCTGGCAAAATCATGTACCCGGCCAAATCAATCGACCGCCCCTGCCGGGCTTCGACGATCATGCCCCCCGACACCGACAGTGTCCGCGTCTCAAGTCCGCGTGCGCCCAGTACCTGCGCCCCTTTCAGATCAAGGCTTAACATTGTCGCGCCCCACGCCTGGCAGGCAATCCCCTTCAGGACAGCCGACAGAATCCAGCACTGCATCCACAAAGCTCAGCGACCGGTCGAATTTTCCCGTGTCCAGAAAGCTCATCGTTTGGGCAATCACAGTGGGGTTCATCATGATGAAGGTATGCGTTACCGGCAGCGTGATAAAGTCCCGCATACCTTCCACGCGCGCTGATTTGACCGATACCTTGCCATCGTCGGGGCCAGGCAGAAGTGACGAAAAATAGGGGTTCAGCGATTGTGTCCCTGCAATCACGCCCAGATCAAATGTGACCGGCGGCAGTTTCCGCGGCAATGCGTTTTCGCCCGTGCCCATCTGCGCCCCGGCTGGCCCGTTCATCCACTCAAAGACCGTCAAATCGCCTAAGGCGTCGACCACTTCACTTCCGTGATTGGGCGGGGCCAGCATGACCACGCGACCGATCCGGTCGGCACCGTTTTCGGCCACATATTGACGCAGCAGAATACCGCCCATCGAATGGGTTACGAAATCGACCTTTTGCGTACCACATTCCGCGACGGCGGCTGGCAGGGTCTCGGCCGTCAGCACCTCGAACCGTCGCCTCGGTTGATGGATAGCCGGGGCGCACGATTTTGTAGCCCTCGGTTTCAAGCGCCGCCTCCATCACCGCGAATGAGGTTTCGGTACGGGCAAGGCCGTGCAGCAGCACAACGCACCGCCCCACGCCCGCCCCTTCAAGAGGCGATTGCGCAAAGGCACAGCCCGTCAGACTGGCGAAAATCAGGATAAGTGCGCTAAATGCTTTCATGACGGTTCAGATAGACTGAAAACCCGGCATGTGAAATGCTTTGACAACGTTGATGGCAGATTGAGGATTCAATGGCAGAAAACAGCCCGCGATTGGCGGCCCGTGCGGTGATCCTGCACGAAGGCAGGCTGCTTTTGGTCAACGCCTATCCGGAAGGCCAAAGCGATCTGATGTGCGCGCCCGGCGGCGGGGTCAAGGCGGGATCCTCGCTGCCTGACAACCTGATGCGCGAGGTATTCGAGGAGACGGGCCTGCGGATCAAAGTGGGCGATCCGTGTCTGGTGAATGAGTTTCACGATCCGGACAGAGGGTTTCATCAGGTCGATGTCTATTTCCGCTGCACTATTGATGGACCGGCCCGGATCGACCCCGATTGGGAGGATGTGGAAAACGTCGTTTCTGATCGGCGGTGGGTTACCGTTGATGAGATTTCGCAGCTCCGGGTTAAACCGGATACACTGACAGACGTCGCTTTTGGCGATGCAGGCCTTATCTATGACCCGCTTGAGGTGATCGTGCGCTGACCGCCAGTACGATGCCGCCCAAAACAAGCAGGGTGGCAATGATCACCTTGATGCCCAACGGTTCTGCCAGCAAGGCGGCCCCCGCGATGATCGCAATGACAGGCACCGACGATTGAATAACCGCCGCAGTTGACTGCGCCAGTTTGGGGAGCACCGCATACCAAAGCGCGTACCCAAGCCCCGACGTTACACCGCCACAGACCATTCCCAAGACAATCCCCGTGGCGCTGAAACTGGTGGTCTGCACCAGCAGCAGGCACGCCACCAAAGGCACGCAGATCACAAAGTTGCCTGCGGTATTCGCCAGCGGGTCCGCCGATCCTTTTCCGCTGATCGTATAGGCCGCCCAACCAACGCCCGCCGCGATCATCAACACCGCCCCTGCCAGATCGACATGCACCCCGACACCAGGCCACAGCACCAGAATCAATCCGGCGAACGCGACCCCCGCACCTGTCATCTGACGTGCTGACAGGCCGACGCCAAACAGCGCCGCGTGGCTGAACATGGCGATTTGCACAGATCCGAATAATATCAGCGCGCCCAGGCCCGCATCCAACGTCAGATAGGCCAGCGAGAAGCCGATGATATAAAGCGCAAGCGTCGCGGCCCCGAACACCCGATGCCGGTTGAAAACGCGCAGCCTGCCGCCGCGCATCACCAATAGCACGCTGAGAACCACGGCCCCCGACAGCACGCGAATGACGGCAAAGCCTGCTGGATCAATAAAACCGCCATTGATGGCGAACCGGGTCAGCACCGAATTTGCCGCAAAGGCAATCATAACAAGGCTGGTGATCAAGAAAATGCGCATGGCTCTGCTTAGGCCAGCGCGTTCTTGGTGCCAATGAAAAAGGGCGCACCTTACGATGCGCCCCCAATACTGTCAGCGAAGGGTCGAAAGACCCCGCGGCGTGATTTACATCATGCCGCCCATGCCGCCCATGCCACCCATATCGGGCATGCCGCCGCCATTGCCATCTTTCGATGGGCGGTCGGCAACCATGGCTTCGGTGGTGATCAGCAGACCAGCGATAGATGCCGCGTCCTGCAAAGCAGTGCGGACAACTTTCGCAGGGTCAATCACGCCGAACTTGAACATGTCGCCATATTCTTCGGTCTGCGCATTGAAGCCAAAGGACAGGTCACTGCTTTCGCGGATTTTGCCCGCAACAACCGAACCGTCTACACCGGCGTTTTCAGCGATCTGACGCAGCGGTGCTTCCAGTGCCTTGCGCACGATGGAAATACCGACGTTCTGGTCGTTGTTCATGCCTGTCATGCCGTCCAGCGACTTTGCAGCCTGGATCAGAGCAACACCACCACCGACAACGATACCTTCTTGTACCGCAGCGCGTGTCGCGTTCAGGGCGTCATCGACGCGGTCCTTACGCTCTTTCACTTCGATTTCGGTCATGCCGCCAACGCGGATCACAGCAACACCGCCTGCCAGTTTGGCAACGCGTTCTTGCAGCTTTTCACGGTCGTAGTCGGATGTGGTTTCTTCGATCTGGTTACGGATCTGGGCAACGCGTGCTTCGATCTCGGCCTTTTCGCCAGCGCCATCGACGATTGTTGTTTCGTCCTTGGTGATGGTGACTTTCTTGGCGGAACCCAGCATGTCCATGGTGACGGATTCAAGCTTCATGCCCAGATCTTCCGAGATCACTTGACCACCGGTCAGGATTGCAAGGTCTTGCAACATGGCTTTGCGGCGATCGCCGAAACCGGGTGCTTTGACCGCTGCGATTTTCAGACCGCCGCGCAGTTTGTTGACAACCAGAGTTGCCAGCGCTTCGCCTTCAACATCTTCCGAGATGATCAGCAAAGGCTTTTGCGACTGGATGACCTGCTCAAGCAGGGGAACCATTGGCTGCAGCGAGGACAGTTTTTTCTCGTGCAGCAGGATGATCACGTCTTCCAGCTCGACCGTCATTTTATCAGAGTTGGTGACGAAGTAGGGCGACAGGTAGCCGCGGTCGAACTGCATGCCTTCGACAACATCGGTTTCTGTTTCCAGGCCCTTGTTTTCTTCGACGGTGATCACACCCTCGTTGCCGACTTTCTGCATCGCGTCCGCGATCTGGCGACCGATTTCAGCTTCGCCGTTGGCAGAGATCGTGCCGACCTGTGCAACTTCGTCACTGTCTGTCACGTCACGGGCAGCTTTGCGGATGGCTTCGACGACTTTGGCTGTGGCCATGTCGATGCCGCGCTTGAGGTCCATCGGGTTCATGCCGGCGGCAACCGATTTCATGCCTTCTTTGACGATGGCCTGCGCCAGAACAGTCGCGGTTGTTGTACCGTCGCCTGCTTCATCATTGGTACGCTGGGCCACTTCTTTGACCATTTGCGCGCCCATGTTTTCGAACTTGTCTTCCAGTTCGATTTCCTTGGCAACCGATACACCGTCCTTGGTGATGCGCGGTGCGCCAAAGGATTTGTCCAGAACCACGTTACGGCCTTTTGGGCCCAGCGTGACTTTGACCGCGTCGGCAAGGATGTTCACACCCTTAAGCATGCGGTTACGGGCGTCGGTCCCGAATTTTACGTCTTTAGCAGACATAGTGTCTTCTCCTAAAATCTTGGGTTGATGTCAGCGTGTCATGTGAGGGCAAGCCCCCGGATCATCCTGAAATCAGGACAGGATCCCCATGATGTCGCTTTCTTTCATCATCAGCAGTTCTTCACCTTCGACGGTGACTTCTGTGCCGGACCATTTGCCGAACAGAACCTTGTCGCCCGGCTTGACTGCCATTTCGATCAGTTCGCCGCTGTCCTTGCGCGCGCCTTCGCCGCAAGCAACGATTTCACCCTCGGAGGGCTTTTCTTTCGCGGAATCGGGGATGATCAAACCACCGGCGGTTTTTTCTTCGCTTTCGGTGCGACGCACCAACACGCGGTCGTGAAGCGGTTTCAATGCCATCTTTCAGCTCCTTAAGGCTCAAAGTTATTCTTCCAAGCCGCGCCCCCCGGTCGGGAGCATCAGCCATTAGCACTCAGTCCTATTGAGTGCTAACGACGCCTAGCTAAGGCTGCAATTTCATCTAGTCAAGCATTGTAATTGGAAAAATTTTCCCCATCGCGGCCCCTCTTTGCACCCCCTTCGGCTAATATCAGCCTGCCCCCAGCACGCGCCCTGTTGTGGCCACGGCGTCCGCCCCCGAAGGCGTCAGGCCGTAAACCCCCTTTTCGACCTTTTCAAACCAGCCATAGTGGTTGTCGCGCATCATCGCGGTGGCGCGTTTCACGTCCGTTTCGCGGGCTACATCCGCGCCCTTGCTCGCGCCCACTTCGAACAGATAGACGGCAAGTTTCAGCGCATCCTGCCGATAGGCCGTCACCAGACCCGCCCGCGTCTGTCCGCCATCGTTCGGATCCCCCCGGCGCCGGGCAAATTCGCGCAAAAGCTGATCTTTGCGCTTTGTGTTCTTGCGCGGACTATATCCGCCGGGATCGCAGTGCACGGATATCAGCCCATCTTCCAGACGCACGGTCAAAAGCCCCAGCCCCAAGCGCCGGGCCAGCGCGGTGTTTGCCTTGAGCGCCTTGTAAAACGGTCTGCCTGCCTTGTGCGCGACTGCGAGATAGACGTCATCGCTGATTTTCAAGCGCGCTATGCCCTGATGAAACAGCGCCAGCGAAAAGCCCAGCTTCAGCTCGACCAACACGGGCGGCTCGGCCCCGCGGATCGCCACCACATCGGCGGCCCCGACTTCGGATTTCACGACATATCCCTGATCCTCGAGAAAGGATTTGACGGGCGGATACAGATCGGTTTCACGCGCAGCACTCATGGCTACGATAGCTAGCAGCATTGCCCCAAGGCTGAGAAGCCCAAAGCGGGCATCATGATGCACCAGATGGTGACAAAGCCGGGTCACACTTCTATAAGGCGCGAAAATCAACACCTTCCATTGCAGGACATCGCACATGACCACGCTTGTTTTCGGCCACAAATCCCCCGACACCGACAGCACCGGCAGCCCGATCATCTGGGCCTGGTATCTGAACCAGATCCACGGCGTCGATGCGGCCCCTGCCCTGCTGGGTGAACCGAACACCGAAGCGCTGTTCATGCTGGACCATTGGAAACTGGACAAACCGCAGATCATCACAGGCGTCAAAGCCGACCAGCCCGTGGTCATCGTGGACACCAACAACCCCGCCGAGCTGCCCGACAACATCAACGACGCCGACATCAAGGCAATCATCGACCACCACAAGCTGGTGGGCGGCCTTGAGACCAAGGGCCCGATCCACATCGTGATGGAGCCGGTGGCCTGTACCGCCACGATCATGTACAAGAGCATCGGCGATGACATGGCGCAGATGCCCACAGGGATCAAAGGCGCGATGCTGACCTGCATCCTGTCGGACACTCTGGAATTCCGCAGCCCGACCACCACGCAGGAAGACAAGGCGATTGCCTACGCGCTGGCCAAGGATCTTGGCGTCGATATACCGGCCTATGCGGCGCAGATGTTTGCCGCCAAATCCGACGTCTCCTCGTTCTCGGAGGCAGAGCTGCTGCGCATGGACAGCAAGGAATACGAGATCGACGGCACGCAGTTCCGCGTATCGGTCCTGGAAACCACGTCACCCGCCACCGTTCTGGACCGGAAGGATGCGCTGATCGCTGCCATGCCCGGCGTTGCGGCGCAAGACGGGGCCGATCAGGTGTTGCTGTTCGTGGTCGATATCCTGAACGAAGAAGCAACGATGCTGATCCCCAACGCGCTGACCAAAACCGTCGCCGAAAAAAGCTTTGGCGTCACAGTGACAGGCGACACAGTCGTGCTGCCCGGTGTGATGAGCCGCAAAAAGCAGATCATCCCCAACCTCAAGGTCTGACCCTCCCCCGAGGCATATTCTCAAGACAACAGACGGCATGGCCGGCTTGCCAATCATCCGCAAAGGCCCCCTTGGATCAAGGGGGCTTTTTGCCCTTGCCAGACCGAACGCGACGGGCCGCCCGATATTGCCCCCTGTGCGGATGTGTGGTCTTTGAACGGCGAACATCGCTTTCCCGGAATGGCCCCATGACCCAGATCATCAACAACCTCTTTGAAGTTTCAGACCGCTACGAGGCACTTTTCGTCGATTTATGGGGATGTGTGCACGACGGTGTAAAAGCGTTGCCGGATGCAGTGGCCGCGTTGCAGGCCTATCGGAAGGGCGGCGGCAAGGTGGTATTGGTGACAAATTCACCGCGCCCGCGCGCGGATGTGGAAAAACAGCTGGTTCATTTCGGCGTCCCCGATGACGCATGGGATGCGATCGCCACCTCGGGCGATTCGGCGCGTGCGGCCATGTATCGCGGTACTGTCGGGCACAACGTCTGGCATCTGGGCCCCCCCAGCGACAAACGGTTCTTTGGTCCGATGGAGATCCTCGAAAACCCGGTAGAGATTACCCGTGTTGATCTGAAAGACGCCGAAGGCATCGTGTGCACCGGCCCATTCGATGCGATGGTGCATCCAGACGTGCTGCGCCCCGAGCTTTTGGCGGCCAAGCAAAGGGGGCTGAAACTGCTTTGCGCAAACCCCGATATCGTGGTTGACCGGGGCGATGTGCGAGAATGGTGCGCGGGGGCCGTTGCAGCGCTTTATACCGAAATGGGGGGCGAAGCGCTGTATTTCGGCAAACCCCACCCCCCCATCTATGATCTGGCCCGCCGCAGGCTGCACGCCGCTGGCCCGCGATATTGCTGACAGCGATATTCTGGCGATCGGGGACGGTGTGCAGACCGATGTCAAAGGGGCAATGGGAGAGGACATTGATTCGCTCTTTATCTCGGGCGGGCTGGCGGCGCAGGAAACCCGGACAAATGGACAACCCGACCCCGAGGCGTTAAGTGATTATCTAGAAAAGGAAATGTCCGCGCCGACCTACACGATAGGGCATTTGCGCTGACCCATTTTTTGCTTGCGTTTCTGCACCCGCAAAGTAATTAAGTTTCTTAAACGCCATACGGGGCGTCACTTTATTACTTGAAAGGTACGGCATGTTGGATAACCTTCCGCGCGGCACGATCTGTATCGAAGACATCGAAATCGGCATGTCCCGGCATCTGCAAAAGGTGATCACCGACGAGGACATCGAGATGTTCGCCCAAGTCTCAACCGACCGGAACCCGGTGCATCTGGACGATGACTATGCACGCGATACGATCTTTGAAGGGCGCATTGCCCACGGCATGCTGACCGCCGGACTGATTTCAGCCGTGATCGGAGAGCAGCTGCCAGGGCACGGCACGGTCTACATGGGGCAGTCACTGAAGTTTCTGGCCCCTGTGCGCCCCGGTGACATGGTCTATGCCGAGGTCAAGGTGACGGAGATCGATTTTTCAAAGCGCCGGGTCAAGCTGGACTGCCACTGCGCCGTGGCCGGCAAGAAGGTTTTGGTGGGTGAGGCGACCGTTCTGGCACCATCGCGCAAGTTCGACTGAGCCCGCAGGGTCGGGAGGGGGGCCAGCCCCCCGGTGCTTGGCGCACCTCCCCCCGGGATATTTTTGAGCCAGAGAAGCAGGCGGCCTGCTTGTCAGTCGGGCCAGACGGGGCTACCACCAAGCCCATGGAAATCATTCGTGACTATCACCGTATCGCAGCGTCGAACCGGGGGGCCTCGGCCGCTATCGGGAATTTCGATGGCGTGCATCTGGGGCATCGGTCCGTCATCGATCTGGCACGCGCCGCAGCCCCAGACGCCCCCTTGGGTGTCGTCACGTTCGAGCCGCATCCCCGCGCATTTTTTGCCCCCGATGCGCCGCCGTTCCGCCTGATGGGATCAGAGGCGCGCGCGCATCAGCTGGAAAAGATCGGTGTTGAAAAGCTTTATGAGCTGAATTTCGACGCAGCGCTGTCGGGGTTGAGCCCACAAGCGTTTGCGCAAGAGATATTGCACGAGGGATTGGGCCTGCGCCATGTCGTGATCGGGGCGGATTTTTGCTTTGGCAAGGCACGGGCGGGCACGGCTCGGCAAATGCAGGAATTCGGCGAGGCCTTTGGCTTTGGTGTTACGGTGGCCCCGTTAGTGGCCCAAGGCCCCGATACCGTATCTTCCACCGCGATCCGAAATGCCTTGAGCCAGGGTGCCCCCCGTGAGGCAGCCGCCATGCTGGGGCATTGGCACAGGGTCGAGGGGCCCGTCCTGCACGGGGAAAAACGCGGTCGTGACTTGGGCTATCCCACTGCGAACATGTCGATTGACGGGCTGCACCCGCCTGCTTTTGGTGTCTATGCCGTTTTGGTGGATGTACTTGAGGGACAGCACGCAGGGCGGTATCACGGTGTGGCAAGCCTTGGCGTGCGGCCGATGTTTGGCGTTAACGCCGCCAACCTTGAGACGTTCATCTTTGACTTCAAGGGGGATCTTTATGGCACGCATCTTTCGGTCGCCCTGGTCGAACATTTGCGCGGCGAAGAAAAATTCGACAGCCTTGAGGCATTGATCACGCAAATGGATGCAGACAGTGCACAGGCCCGCCGGATACTGGAGGCGCTATGACCGATCCGATTGCCAAAACTGGCCTTGCAAAACGCTTCTGGGAGAAAAAACCGCTCTCAAAGATGTCTCCCGATGAATGGGAGGCGCTGTGTGATGGCTGTGGCAAGTGCTGTCTGAACAAGCTGGAAGATGAGGATACCCAAGAGGTTGCCCTGACGCGCGTCGCCTGCCGGTTGCTGGACGATTCCACATGCCGCTGCACCCACTACGAGAACCGGCATCAGTTTGTGCCCGATTGCATCGTGCTGAAGCCCGACAATCTGGACACCCATGCCTATTGGATGCCGCAAACCTGCGCCTATCGCCTGCTGTGGCTGGGCAAACCCTTGTACGACTGGCACCCGCTGATCAGCGGTGACCCTGACACTGTGCATTCTGCGGGTATTTCAGTGCAAAACGATACTGTTTCCGAATTCGACACCCCGTTCGAAGAATGGGAAGATCACATCATTGAGGAGCCCACCTGATGTTCTTTGCCTCTGACAATGCAGGCCCTGTCCATCCGCAAATCATGGCGCGGATCACCCACGGAAACGAAGGCCATGCAATGCCCTATGGCAAGGATCCCATCATGGACGAGGTACGCGACGCGATCCGCGCCGCGTTCGAGGCACCAGAAGCTGCCGTTTATCTGGTGGCGACCGGGACAGCAGCAAATGCGCTGGCGCTGGCGTGTTACACCCAGCCCTGGCAGACGATATTCTGCTCGGTCACCTCGCATATCAATGAAGACGAATGTAACGCGCCCGAATTTTATGCCGGAGCCGCAAAGCTGACGGTTATCCCGACCGACGACAAGATGACGCCTGACGCGCTTTTGGGTGCCATAGAAGCGCAGGTGGATGGCAATGTGCATGGCGCGCAACGGGGCCCTGTATCGATCACGCAAGTGACCGAACGGGGCACGGTGCACACGCTGGAAGAGATCCGCGCCCTGACCGCCGTTGCAAAGAATCATGACCTGCCGGTGCATCTGGACGGCGCGCGCTTTGCCAACGCGATGATGGCGTTGGGCTGCACGCCGGCCGAGATGACCTGGAAATCCGGCGTCGATGTTGTCAGCTTTGGCGGAACGAAAAACGGCTGCATGGGCGTCGAGGCGGTGGTGTTCTTTGACCCCTCCAAGGCATGGGAGTTCGAGCTGCGCCGCAAACGCGGGGCGCATCTGTTTTCCAAGCACCGCTTTCTGTCGGCGCAGATGGCGGGATACATGCAGGATGATCTGTGGAAGACAATGGCGGGCCAGGCCAATGACAACGCCGCCTATCTGGCCGAAGGGCTACGTTCTGCGGGGGCGACTTTTTTGCACCAACCGGATGCGAACATGATCTTTGCCAGCTGGCCGCGCCGCATTCATCAAAAGCTGCATGATGCGGGTGCCAGATATTACATCTGGAACGGATCGCTTGAGGGCGACGATCCAGAGGAATTTGTCGGCGCACGTCTGGTGTGTGACTGGTCGATCGGCAAGCCGGCAATCGACCAGTTTCTATCGCATTTCCCGCGGACCTAGACGCCCGCCAGAAAGGCCCGGATCATCTGTGCAACGGCCTTGGGGTGCGTCAGCGGGGCCATGTGTCCTGCCCCCTCGACGACGCGGCGGGTGACATCCGGCAGACGCTTTTCAAGCGACGTGCTGATCGCATCCGCCATGTCGCCCGAAGTTGCGCCATCCATCAGCAAGACCGGCATGGTCGCGCGGGCAAAGCGGCCGTCTTGCAGTAAGCCCGCGCTGTCATCGCGTAGAAACGGCTGACTTGCGGGTACGAAATGGATCCGGTCCGCCATGTACTGGCGCAATTTCTGCGGCGTCTTTTCCCATCCGTTTCCGTCGCCCCAACCGCTGTTGAAAACACGCGCCGCTGCCATCATATCGCCGCTTTGAAAGGCGGCATTGAAGGCGGCGCTGTTTTGGTCGGCTGCGGCGACCCTGTCTGGATCGTCGGCCACTGCGGCGGCGAAATACACCGGCTCGATCATCGTCAGGCTGCGCACCAGTTCGGGGCATTCGACCGCCAGACGCAATCCGACCGTGGCCCCGAACGAATGGCCAATGATATCCATCGGTTCGGTCAACAGTGCGCGGGCCATATCGGTTGCGACATCATGCACGTTGCCCTGTCCATCCCAATCGCCGGACTTGCCGTGCGACGGTAAATCATAGGCGTGCAGGGTCAGGTCATCCGACAACTCTTCGCCCACGCCGCGCCACGCGCCGGAATGGGCAAGCGAGCAATGGATGGCAAGAGCATGGCGCGGGCCATGTCCAAAGGTACGGGCATAGGTCTTGAGCGTCACAGGTGCCCCGCCAGATGCAAATCCAGGTCTTCCAAACGGTCCTGCCCCCAGAACTTCTGACCGTCGTCCAGAATGTAGAAGGGCGCACCAAAGACGCCTCTTTCGACGGCTTCTTCCAGATTTCGGGCATATGTATCGGCCCCTTCCAACAGCCCCTTGTCTGCAAGCGCCGGATCAAAGCCCGCTTTTTCCAGACAGTCGCGCACCACGTCGTCCTGGGCGATGTCACGGTCTTCGACCCAGACCGCATGCATGATCAGCTGGCAAAGCTTACCAACGTCGCCACCTTCGTTCTGCGCGGCGATGATCGCATAGGAAGACGGCGCACCGTTCGTGGGCCAGAATGCGGGCTTCAGCTTGAACGGCATGCCTAGTTTCTTGGCCTGGCGCGGCAATTCCATTGCGCGGTATTCCTGACGGCTGGGGTGCCGATCTTTCGGAGGCTGCCCGCCTGTCCGGCCAAATCCAGCAATCAGATCGAAAGGTTTGTAGGTGATCGTTGCCCCGTGCTTTGACGCGAGTTCCTCAAGCCTATTCCCCGCCAGATAGGCATAGGGTGAAAGGGTCGCAAAAAAATAGTCGATATGGGGCATTTGGCTCTCCAATGGGGGTTGTGCAGGTTTGCGTGACCGTAGGGCCGTGCTAAGCGGTGTCAACGTCACGATTCTGTCACATGTTATGCAACCGGGGACACTTTGCACATGGCACAAACCTCTGAACCAAAATTGATTTCGGGCAATGCGAACATGCCGCTGGCCAAAGCGATTGCACGGCGCATGTCGCTGCACCGTGGCGTCAACGTCGGGCTGGTCGATGCGCGGGTGGAACGGTTCAACGACGGCGAGATTTTCGTCGAAGTGTTTGAGAACGTGCGCGGCGAAGACATGTTCATCCTTCAGCCGACCTCGAACCCTGCCAACGACAATTTGATGGAATTGCTGGTTATGGCCGACGCACTGCGCCGGTCGTCTGCGGCGCGTGTTACTGCCGTGCTCCCCTATTTCGGCTATGCCCGCCAGGATCGCCGCACCAAGGCGCGGACACCGATCACCGCCAAGCTGGTTGCGAACATGATGGTCGGCACGGGGATCGAACGCATTCTCACGATGGATCTGCACGCGGCACAGATTCAGGGCTTTTTTGATATTCCAGTGGACAACCTCTATGCGTCGCCCGTGTTCGCGCTGGACATAAAGAACGAATTCAAGGACCGGATGAACGAATTGATGGTCGTGTCCCCTGACGTGGGCGGCGTGGCGCGCGCCCGCGAATTGGCCAAGCGCATCAATTCGCCCCTCGCCATCGTGGACAAACGCCGCGAAAAGGCTGGTGAAGTGTCTGAAATGACCGTGATCGGTGACGTAACCGGCAAGGTCTGTCTGATCGTCGACGATATTTGCGACACCGCAGGCACATTGTGCAAAGCGGCCGAAGTGTTGCTGGAAGCCGGCGCGAAGGAAGTGCATTCCTATATCAGCCACGGTGTGATGTCTGGCCCAGCTGTTCAACGCATCAAGGATTCTGTCATGAAATCACTGGTCATCACCGACAGCATTCAGCCCACCGAAGCCGTCAAGCAAGCCGCCAATATCCGGATTGTACCCACCGCGCCGATCTTTGCACAAGCGATCCTGAACATTTGGAACGGCACCTCTGTATCGTCCTTGTTCGAGGCGGACACACTGGAACCGATTTACGACGGCATGTACAAATCATCCTGAAACGGAAAACCTAGTACACGTCCCAGTCGTCTTCGTGCGCGAGCGGGCCAATCGCGATCCACGCGATCCGCACCCGTGCGATGCGCGTGTCCCCCCAGGTGCAGAACACAAGATCAAAGCCGTCTTGTGCCACGTTCTCAGAACGCAGATCGGCACGCATGACAGTGGCATTGTCCACGTCCCACAGCGCCAGGGAAGACTGCACCGTCGGCGCTTCCTTGAAGGGGGTGGAAAAGTGGATACGGCGACGTCGTTCGCGCTGGCCGACCCCTGTCCACATCTCGCCGCCATCCTCGAAATCGGAAAAAAGAACGGTTTCACCGTTTTCAACTCCAACAGTATTCCCATTCATGCGCTTCATCGAAAGACACGTTCCATCTCTAAAATGTCACTTAGGGACAATCTCCCTAACTATAGGCAAATAGAATAGAAAAGGCCCCGCAAAGCGAGGCCTTTTCATTAAAATTAAAGCAGTGACGTCAAAGGCTTGGCTGTTTGCTCGATAATCCGATGTGATCACCCAAGGCGACCATGTCGGACAGCAGCTTGGCTGCATCGTCCACAGGGCCAGGTTCGTTCACAAAGTTTTCTTTTGCAGAGACATACGTGGTCTTCGCGTCTTCGATCATTTCATCCAGATGCTCTTGCGTCATGTCACCCTTTGGAACCGCGCGTTCGGCCAGAACCGAAACGCCGTCTGCGGAAATCTCGGCGAAACCGCCTGTGACCACATACGCCGTGTCGCCTTCCGGGCCGCTCACCCGCAGCACACCGGGGCGCAACGTGGTGATGGTGGGGGCATGATCAGGCATTGCTGTCATGTCCCCGTCGGCACCCGGAATCTGAACGGCCGTCACCTGCATCGAGGCCAGCCGCCGCTCGGGCGAAACGAGGTCGAATTGCATTGTGTCTGCCATTGTCAGCGCTCCTTAAGCGGCGTCTGCCGCCATTTTCTCGGCTTTCGCCTTCACTTCTTCGATGCCGCCAACCATGTAGAACGCACCTTCGGGCAGGTGGTCATACTCACCGGCAACAACCGCTTTGAACGATTCGATTGTCTCCTGAAGCGGAACCTGCTTGCCGTCTGAACCGGTGAACACCTTCGCCACGTCGAAAGGCTGGCTGAGGAAGCGTTCGATCTTGCGTGCACGTGCCACGGCCAGCTTATCGTCTTCCGACAGTTCGTCCATCCCGAGGATCGCGATGATATCCTGAAGCGACTTGTAGCGCTGCAAAACACCCTGAACGTCACGGGCAACATTGTAGTGCTCTTCACCCACGATGGACGGATCCATCAGGCGCGATGTCGAACCCAGCGGGTCAACGGCGGGGTAGATACCCTTTTCCGAAATCGAACGGTCAAGAACAGTGGTCGCGTCAAGGTGCGCAAACGATGTCGCAGGCGCGGGGTCGGTAAGGTCATCCGCAGGAACATAGACGGCTTGCACGGATGTGATCGAACCGGATTTGGTCGATGTAATCCGTTCCTGCATCGCACCCATGTCGGTGGCCAGTGTTGGCTGGTAGCCCACCGCCGAAGGAATACGGCCAAGCAAAGCCGAAACTTCGGAACCGGCCTGGGTAAAGCGGAAAATGTTGTCGACGAAGAACAGAACGTCTGTACCGGACTGGTCGCGGAACTGTTCGGCCAATGTCAGACCGGTCAGGGCAACACGCATACGCGCTCCGGGAGGTTCGTTCATCTGGCCGTACACCAGGGCAACCTGCGACTTTTCAAGGTCGTCAGGGTTGATAACGTTGGATTCGATCATCTCGTGGTACAGATCGTTCCCCTCACGGGTACGCTCGCCCACACCCGCAAACACCGAGTAGCCGGAGTGCACTTTGGCGATGTTGTTGATCAGTTCCATGATCAGAACGGTTTTGCCAACACCGGCACCACCGAACAGACCAATTTTACCACCCTTGGCATAAGGTGCCAGCAGGTCGATAACCTTGATGCCGGTTTCCAGCACTTCAGATGTAGTGGACTGTGCTGCGAATTCAGGCGCATCAGCGTGGATCGAGCGGCGCTCGTCCGACTTGATTTCGCCTTTTTCGTCGATGGCTTCGCCAACAACGTTCATGATGCGGCCCAGTGTGGCGTTGCCCACGGGGATCGAGATCGGCGCGCCTGTGTCTTCGACGCGCTGGCCGCGTACCAGACCTTCGGTCGCGTCCATCGCGATGGTACGCACGGTGTTTTCGCCAAGGTGCTGAGCCACTTCAAGGATCAGCTTCTTGCCGTGGTTTTCAGTTGTGATCGCGTTCAGAATCTCCGGCAGGTGATCCTCGAACTGCACATCGACGACGGCGCCGATGACTTGTGTGATTTTGCCGACTGCTTGTGCCATGTCGTTTTTCTCCAATACCTTACAGCGCTTCCGCGCCGGAAATGATTTCGATCAGCTCGTTGGTGATGACGGCCTGACGGGAACGGTTGTATTCGATGGTCAGATCTTCGATCATATCACCCGCGTTACGTGTCGCGTTGTCCATTGCCGACATCCGTGCACCCTGTTCTGAGGCCGCGTTTTCCAACAAAGCCGAGAAGATCGCCGTTGCGACGCCGCGCGGCAGCAAGTCGGCAAGAATGGCCTCTTCGCTGGGCTCGTAGTCGAACAATGTGGTCGCCTCGTCCTTGGCTTCCTCTGCATCGAAGGATGCAGGGATGATCTGCTGCGCCGTTGGTGTCTGGCTGACGACGTTCACGAACTTAGCGTAAAAGATCGTGGCGACGTCAAATTCACCCGCGTCAAAGCGGCCCAGCACGTCCTTCGCGATGCCCTGCGCATCGGCATAGCCAAGGCGCTTGACGTCGGTCAGGTCAACGTGACCCACCAGATGCTTGCCAAAGTCGCGGCGAATGTTGTCGCGCCCTTTTTTGCCGACGGTCAGAATCTTGACCTCTTTCCCCTCGCCGATCAGGCGACGGGCGTGCACTTTGGCCAGCTTGGCGATGTTGGCGTTGAAACCACCGCACAGACCGCGTTCGGCGGTCATGACAATCAGCAGGTGTACCTTGTCTTCGCCTGTACCGCTCAGCAGTTTGGGCGCGGAATCCGATCCACCTACCGACGCGGCCAGCCGCGACATCACAGCGTTGAAACGCTCTGTGTAGGGGCGTGACTGCTCGGCAGCTTCCTGCGCGCGGCGAAGTTTCGCCGCGGCAACCATTTGCATGGCTTTCGTGATCTTGCGGGTGTTCTTCACCGACGCGATCCGGTTTTTCAGGTCCTTGAGGTTTGGCATGTGCCCTCCCTCCCTTTAAGCGAAGTCAGCGGCGAAAGATTGGATAGCTGCTTTGATCGAATCTTCCAGCTCACCCTTCACCTTGCGGTCGTTGTTGGTGATGTCAGCCATCAGATCAGCATGCTTGCTGCGCAGATGCGCCAGCAGACCTGCTTCAAAACGGCCAACCTGCTTGACGTCAATCTTGTCAAGGAAGCCGTTTGTACCCGCGTAGATCACACAGACGATTTCTGCGTTGGTCAGCGGCGAATACTGGGGCTGCTTCATCAGCTCTGTCAGGCGCGCACCCCGGTTCAGCAACTGCTGGGTGGAGGCATCGAGATCGGAACCGAACTGAGCAAAGGCAGCCATTTCGCGGTACTGGGCAAGCGACAGCTTGACCGGACCCGCAACAGACGACATCGCCTTGGTCTGAGCCGAGGAACCAACACGCGAAACCGACAGACCGGTGTTCACGGCAGGGCGGATACCCTGATAGAACAATTCGGTTTCAAGGAAGATCTGACCGTCGGTGATCGAAATCACGTTTGTCGGAATAAACGCCGAAACGTCACCACCTTGGGTTTCAATGATCGGCAGCGCGGTCAGCGAACCGTTACCAGCCGCATCGCCCAGCTTCGCGGAACGCTCAAGCAGGCGGGAGTGGAGGTAGAAAACATCGCCAGGATAGGCTTCACGTCCGGGTGGACGACGCAGCAACAGCGACATCTGACGATAGGAAACGGCCTGCTTGGACAAGTCATCATAGACGATCAAAGCGTGGCGGCCGTTGTCGCGGAAGAATTCCGCCATCGCTGTCGCAGAGTAAGGTGCGAGATACTGCATTGGTGCAGGCTCGGACGCGGTGGCTGCTACGACGATGGAATATTCAATCGCACCGGTTTCTTCCAGTTTTTTCACCAACTGCGCAACCGTCGACCGTTTTTGGCCGATCGCGACATAGACGCAGTACATCTTTTTGCTTTCGTCGTCGCCCGCAGCGGCGTTGACCTGCTGCTGGTTCAGGATCGCGTCAAGTGCAACAGCGGTTTTACCCGTCTGACGGTCACCAATGATCAATTCGCGCTGGCCACGGCCAACGGGGATCATCGCGTCAACGGACTTGAGGCCGGTCGCCATAGGCTCGTGAACCGACTTACGCGGGATAATGCCGGGGGCTTTGACGTCGGCAAGGCCACGCTCGGTGGATGCGATGGGGCCTTTGCCGTCAATGGGGTTGCCAAGGCCGTCAACGACACGACCCAGCAGGCCGTTGCCGATTGGCACGTCCACGATGGAGTTCGTCCGCTTGACCGTGTCACCTTCCTTGATGTCACGGTCGGAGCCGAAAATAACCACACCGACGTTGTCGGTTTCAAGGTTCAGGGCCATGCCCATGATGCCACCGGGGAATTCGACCATTTCGCCGGCCTGAACATTGTCCAGACCGTAAACACGGGCAATACCGTCACCGACGGACAGAACCCGGCCAACTTCGGCCACTTCTGCTTCTTGACCAAAATTCTTGATCTGGTCCTTCAGGATCGCAGAAATCTCTGCTGCTTGGATACCCATTTATCCGACCTCTTTCATTACGTTCTGGAGGGAATTGAGCTTGGAGCGGATCGACGTGTCGATCATCTTTGAGCCCACTTTTACGATAAGACCACCGATGAGGGATTCATCAACAGTCGCATTCAACGAAATTTTCTTGCCCGTGGTCGCAGCAAGCGACTTGGACAGTTTGTCTGATTGCGCCTTTGTCAGCGCCTTGGCAGAAGTCACGTCAGCTGTAACCTCGCCTTTCTCCACCGCGATAATCTCGCGCAGGTTCTGGATCAACTGCGGCAAAACGAACAAACGGCGCTTGTTGGCCATCAGGGCCAGTGTATTGGCCATAACATCCGAGAGGTTCATTTTCTTCGCGATGGCGCTGATCGACCCGGCCTGCTGTTCGCGGGTGTAGATGGGCGAATGGATCAGGTCTTTGAAATCGGCGCTTTCGGACAAAACGGCCTGCAAGGCATCAATGTCTTTTTCGATGGCCGGAAGGGATTTGGCCTCTTGGGCCAATTCATACACAGCAGTCGCATAACGCTTTGCGATGCCGGTAGAGATTGATGCATTTTCGGACACGTCCATCCTCTCGTACGTCAGTGCCGGATAAGCGAATAACTCGCGTCACCGGGGTGTTGGCGCGGCTTGAATTTACCCAAGACGTCTAAATCAGGGCGGATGTAGCAGACAGGTACGCCTGCCGCAACACAGTATAGTGAACCTGAACCGCGAAACCGGCCCTTATTCTTATTGCCGCATCAAACTGCGACGCTTTGACCCTTCGGACAATGCGCATTCGGGCGGTCAGGCTCCTGTTAAGCAATTGTAAACGATTCTTGCCAGTTATTTCGGCGATATCAAACAGGTCTGGATCAAACAGGTCTGGATCAAACGGATCTGGCTTAGACGGGTCTGGGCGCGCTGGCCCCCACCCCCTCTAGCACGCGGATGGACCGGCGTGCAGGGGTTCGCGACACTTTGCCCTTTGGCGGATACACCAGTTTTGTCACCTCAACCATGAAAGCCCCGCCTGCCATCATGGTCGGCATATGCCGCCCCACCTTTTCAAACAGCTTGCCCGACCGCATGAAAATCCGGCGCGGCGATGGCATCTGATACAGAGCACCCAACTGGCGCTCTGGCAGAAACTGGTGTTTGCGCAACTGCGTTTCCAGTTGCCCCGGCGAATAGGGCCGCCCGTATCCGAACGGCGTCAGATCGCGCCGCGCCCAGAAGCCCGCACGGTTTGGCACGATGAACAGCGCCTTGCCGCCCGGCCCCAGCACGCGCCAGCATTCCTCAAGAAGGTCGCCCTGCCTGTCGGATGTCTCAAGGGCATGCAGCAGCACCAGCCTGTCAACGTGCCCCGTCTCGATGGGCCAGAGGGTTTCTTCCGTCAGCACCGACGTATTTGCCATACCTGCGGGCCAGGGCATCACCCCTTGCGGCCCCGGCATCAGCGTCATCACCCGCCGCGCATCGGCCAGATAGGGCCGCAGCAGCGGGGCTGCGAAACCGAAGCCGACGACGGTCTGCCCCTTGGCTTCGGGCCAAAGCTCAAGCATCCGGCTGCGCAACGAAAGCTGCGCCGCCCGCCCCAATGCGCTGCGATAATAGAAGTTGCGCAGATCCTGTACGTCAAGATGCATGAAGCAGGCCTTTTGCCGTGTCGTCTTGGTAACGTTACCCCAAAGGCGTGCGCCGCAAAAGGGACATGGCACCCCGAAAGCCGTTTGCAGCCCCCTGCCCGCCGCGCTACCTTTCATATGATGATAATTTAACCTGACAGGAGCATACCCCCGTGCCCACTGACCTTGTGACCATTCCCTGTCTGTCCGACAATTATGCCTTCCTGCTGCATGATCAGGACACCGGTGAAACTGCGCTGATCGACGTGCCCGAAGCGGCTCCGATCTCGGCGCGGCTGGCCGAACTTGGCTGGACACTGACGCAGATCTGGCTGACCCATCACCACCCCGACCACATTCAGGGCGTTGCGGCGCTGACGGCCGAACATCCGGCGCGGATATTCGGTGCCAAGGCCGACATCCATCGCCTGCCCCCGCTTGATCAGGCGGTGGTCGACGGTGAGACGTTTCAATTCGCCGGGCATGACGTTCAGGTGATGGATGTTTCGGGCCATACCGTAGGGCACATCGCCTTTTATGTGCCGGACGCGGGGGCGGTCTTTACGGCTGACAGCCTGATGGCGCTTGGCTGCGGACGGTTGTTTGAAGGGTCGCCTGCGCAAATGTGGTCCAGTATGCAAAAACTGATGAAACTGCCCAAAGACATCATCGTTTGCTCTGGCCACGAATATACCAAATCCAACGCAAAATTCGCACTGACGGTTGATCCCGACAATGCGGCGCTTATATCTCGTGCAAGAGAGATTGATCAGGCACGTGACAATAATGTGCCGACTGTCCCCTCGACGCTTTCTTTGGAACTTGAAACCAATCCGTTCCTGCGCCCCGCCGATACCGGAATCCGTGCGCAACTTGGGATGGAGAACGCCACCGACACTGAAGTGTTTGCTGAAATCCGTGCACGCAAAGATAATTTCTAAGCGCTGCAATCATGGCCCGAAATCGCCGATCACAATAAATGTGACAGCGATGTTGCAGAAAAAACTTGAAGGTTTGCCATGATCAACCAAACTCTAATACTATGAGGCCATGTTCGGCAGCGGCGCGCCCGATAGCGGGACACCAAACCGACACAGATCGAAAAGGAGCACGCCCGTGCCTTCATTCTCGTCTACATTAGAACAAGCAATTCATTCCGCTTTGGCGCTGGCCAATGCGCGGCACCATGAGTTTGCAACGCTCGAACATTTGCTGCTGGCCTTGATTGATGAACCCGATGCGGTTCAGGTGATGAAGGCCTGCTCTGTCGATATGTCAGAATTGCGCGATACCCTCGTCGAGTTCGTTGACGAAGACTTGAGCAATCTTGTCACGGATATCGACGGATCAGAGGCTGTTCCGACAGCAGCTTTCCAGCGCGTCATCCAGCGGGCCGCGATCCACGTTCAATCGTCGGGCCGCACCGAAGTGACCGGGGCAAATGTTCTGGTCGCAATCTTCGCCGAGCGTGAAAGCAACGCCGCTTATTTCCTTCAAGAACAGGATATGACGCGCTATGACGCGGTGAATTTCATTGCCCATGGCGTCGCGAAAGACCCTGCTTACGGTGAACCCCGTTCCGTTTCCGGTGCCCCCGAACACGAGGAAGAGGCACAAGGCGTCACGGACGGTGACAAGAAAGAATCCGCCCTTGCGAAATATTGCATCGATTTGAACGCGAAATCGCGCGAAGGCGATATCGATCCCCTGATCGGACGCGAAGGTGAAGTTGAACGCTGCATTCAGGTTTTGTGCCGCCGCCGCAAGAACAATCCCTTGCTGGTCGGTGACCCAGGCGTTGGCAAGACCGCCATCGCCGAAGGCCTGGCGCGCAAGATCGTCGCTGGCGAAACGCCCGAGGTGCTTTCGAATACAACAATCTATTCGCTTGATATGGGCGCATTGCTGGCGGGCACACGCTATCGCGGCGATTTCGAAGAACGCCTGAAAGCCGTCGTGACCGAACTTGAGGATCACAAGGACGCCGTTTTGTTCATCGACGAGATTCACACTGTGATCGGTGCCGGTGCCACATCTGGTGGTGCTATGGATGCGTCGAACCTGCTCAAGCCTGCGCTGGCGGGCGGCAAGTTGCGCACGATGGGGTCCACAACATACAAGGAGTTCCGTCAGCATTTCGAAAAAGACCGTGCCCTTGCCCGTCGTTTCCAGAAGATCGACGTGAACGAGCCATCTGTCGAAGATGCTGTGAAAATTCTGCGGGGTCTCAAGCCCTATTTCGAAGATCACCACTCTGTCAAATACACAGCGGACGCGATCAAAACCTCTGTTGAGCTGGCGCATCGCTATATCAACGACCGCAAGCTGCCCAACTCTGCGATCGACGTCATCGACGAGGCAGGTGCCGCGCAGCATCTTGTTGCCGCCTCGAAACGCCGCAAGACCATCGGCACCAAAGAGGTCGAAGCCGTTGTGGCCAAGATTGCACGCATTCCGCCCAAGAACGTGTCGAAGGATGATGTGGTCGTTCTGAAAGACCTGGAAGCATCTCTGAAGCGGGTTGTGTTTGGACAGGATAAGGCCATTGATGCGCTTGCCTCCGCGATCAAACTTGCGCGGGCCGGTTTGCGGGAACCTGAAAAGCCCATCGGCAACTACCTGTTTGCCGGGCCCACCGGCGTCGGCAAGACCGAAGTTGCCAAGCAGCTGGCCGATCAGCTGGGTGTGGAACTGCTGCGCTTTGACATGTCCGAGTACATGGAGAAACACGCCGTTTCGCGGCTGATTGGCGCGCCTCCCGGGTATGTCGGGTTTGATCAGGGCGGCATGTTGACCGACGGCGTTGACCAGCATCCGCACTGCGTGTTGCTGCTGGACGAGATGGAAAAAGCCCACCCCGACGTCTACAACATCCTGTTGCAGGTGATGGACCACGGCAAGCTCACCGACCACAATGGCCGGACGGTTGATTTCCGAAATGTCGTCGTCATCATGACATCGAACGCAGGTGCCTCGGAACAGGCAAAAGAAGCGATCGGCTTTGGCCGCGACCGTCGGACAGGCGAAGACACCGCCGCGATTGAACGGACCTTTACGCCGGAATTCCGCAACCGTCTGGACGCGGTCATCAGCTTTGCCCCGCTGCCCAAAGAAGTGATCATGCGCGTAGTCGAAAAGTTCGTGTTGCAGCTCGAAGCGCAGCTGATGGACCGCAACGTCACGATCGAACTTTCCACCAAGGCTGCTGAATGGTTGGCCGACAAGGGGTATGATGCCAAAATGGGGGCGCGTCCTTTGGGCCGGGTCATTCAGGAACACATCAAGAAACCGCTGGCCGAAGAATTGCTGTTCGGCAAACTTGCCAAAGGCGGTGTTGTCAAGGTCGGCGTAAAGAAAGGCGAACTGGATCTGACGGTTGTCAGCTCAGAAAACCTGAAGCTATCCGGAAACAAGCCCCCGCTGCTGACGGCGGAATGAAAAGACTAGGCGCGGCATGTATCCTCGCCCTGCCCTTTGCCAGCCCCGTGCTGGCAGAGGGCTTTTTAATTTCTCCCCCCATTGACTGCGACCTGTCTTCGACGTGTTACATCCAGCAGTATGTAGACAGCGACCCAACGACAGGCGCATCGGATTTCACCTGCTCGACCCTAAGCTATGACGGTCACAAGGGCACCGATTTCGCCCTTCCCAACCGCGCCGCCATCGCCCGGAACATCGCCGTGCTGGCCAGCGCCGCAGGCCGGGTCAAAGGGGTGCGCGACGGCATGGCCGACACCGGATATTCCGAGGATACCGCCGCCGACATCAATGGTCACGAATGCGGCAATGGCGTTGTCATTGACCACGGTGAGGGCTGGGAAACACAATATTGCCACATGAAACGCGGGTCAGTCCTGGTCAAATCGGGCGACGACGTGGCCCAAGGCCAGAGGCTGGGCCTTGTCGGCCAATCGGGCAAAGCCGCCTTTCCCCATGTGCACCTGTCCGTGCGCAGGGACGGCAAGGTTGTTGACCCGTTCGACCCCGACAACACCACCACATGCGCGACGCCCGGTGACAGTACCCTTTGGAAATCTCGCCCCCCCTACCGCGCGGGCGGGTTTATCGACGCCGGGTTTTCAAGCGGCATCCCGGACTATGACGCCATCAAGGCAGGCACCGCCGCGCGCCAGACCTTGCCCGCCGATGCCAGCGCATTGGTGGTCTGGGGCTATCTGTTCGGGACGCAGCCGGACGATATCGTGAACCTGTCTATCACCGGCCCCGAGGGGATGATCGTCTCTGATGACGTGAGGCTGACCAAAGCCCAGGCGCAGGCGTTTCGTGCGATCGGAAAAAAGAACCGGGGCATCGATTGGGCGTCCGGCGCATATGAGGGCACGGTAACGCTGATCCGGGGTGTTCGGATCATCAGCCAGAAAACCACTAACCTGACGATCAGATAGCGCTACTTTTCCGTCAACTTCAGCTCGATCCGGCGGTTCTGGGCGCGTGCTTGCTCTGAATCTCCGGGGGCGATGGGTTGATACTGGCCAAATCCGTTGGCGGCCAGACGGTCCGGCGCGATCCCAAGCGAACTGATCATATACTTGACCACGGACAGCGCCCGCGCCTGGCTCAGCTCCCAATTATCTGCAAAAGCGCCCAAGCCCGACAGGGGTTGGTTGTCCGTATGGCCATCGACGCGGATCACCCAATCAATCTCTGGCGGAATCTCGCGCGCGACCTTGCGCAGGATATCCGCCACTTTGGCGATCTCGCGTTTGCCATCGTCAGACAGCGTCGCCGCCCCGGGGGCAAACAACACCTCGGAAGAGAATACAAAGCGATCCCCCTCGATCCGCACGCCTTCCTGATTGCCGATCAAACTGCGCAAGCGCCCAAAAAATTCCGACCGGTATTGTTCAAGGTTCTTGGTCTGGTCCTCAAGCCGCTTGCGTTCGGCGGCCTCAAGCTCCGCACGGCGGCGTTCTTCGGCAGCAACCCGCGCGAGGGCCGTGTTTAAATCTGATCCAAGGGATTGCAATTGAATGTCTTTTGCCGCGTCGCGGGCCACGGCATCATCCAACAACGAACGCAAATCGCCCAGCTGGCCCCGCAAGGCCGCAACCTGCTGGTTCAGCAATTCGGTCTGGCGCTGTGCCGCCTCACTGGTTTTTTTCTCTTGGGCCAGCGCATCTTGGGCAACCGCCAGCAAGGCCGCCTGCTTTTGTGCATCGGTCAATTGTTCCTGCGCTTCGGCTTGGGCGGCTTTGCGGGCCGCGTTCACGGCACCAAGTTCTGCGTTCAAATCCTTTTGCGCCGCCCGTGCCGCAGCCAACAGCGTCAGCGTCTCCTCGGCTTGCTTGCGCTGCTGTTCCAACGATAATGTCATTGCGGTCAGCTCGGCATCTGCGTTTTCCAGCTTTTCCCGCAGCCTTTGCGCGGCAGCGGCCTCAGCGATGCGGGCCGCTTCGGCATCCGACAGGGCGGCTTGAGCTTTTTCAGCGGCGTCAGCGCGTTCCGCTTCTGCATCGGCGGTGCGCGCACGAAGATCCGCCACCAATGCCGTCAACGCTTCACGGCGGGCGGCGGCAAGGCGGGCCGCCTCGGCCTGCGCGTCCGTCTCGGAGCGGGCTTGCGCCAAGGCAAGGTTCAACGCCTCTTGGTCGCTCAGCAGCTGTTGATTTTCATCCGTCAGCGCGTTTCTCTCATCCGTCAGCTTTGCCTTGTCGGTCATCAGCTGATCTTGGGCACTTTCGAGGGTCGACACGCGGGCCTGCGCGTCATCGCGCTGCGCCAATAAAGATGCAATGCGCGTTTGCGCATCCTCGCGCTGCGACAGCAACGCCGCCACCTGCGCCTCAAAACCCGAGATGTCTGCCTCGGCCTTGTCCAACTGCGCGGCCTGCGCATCACGTGTCGCCCGCAGCGACGAGATCAGGCTTGCCTGCTGGTCGGCCTGCGCACGCGCCTGATCAAGTGTCGTGTTCAACGAAGACACACGCGCTTGCAGTGCGGCGCTGGTCTGTTTTTCCATACCAAGAGCCTGGGCAAGCGACGCGACCTCGCCCGAAAGTGAGTTAAGCTCGTCCTCCTGACCGTTGATCCGTTGCGTCAATACCGCCTGAAGCACCATGAAGATGGTCAAAACGAACATCAAAACCAGCAAAAGCCCGGTCATCGCATCGACGAACCCCGGCCAGATGGAGCCTTGGAATCGCGATCCGGTGCGTCGGGACAGCGCCATCTTCAGCTTTCCTCTGGGTCTGCGGGTGGTTCAGGGCTGCGCATCCGGCGGGGTTCAGTGGCGCGCGGGACCGACAGCGCCTTGGCCAGCAGCGATATATCCTTGCGCAGCTCCGCCATTGTTTCCTGACGCCCGGCCGAGATTTCTTCAAGGATCCGTAGCATTTGCACATCGATCGACCGCAGGCGCATCCGGCTTTCGGCATCGGCCTGATCGCCGTTTTCCTGCGCTTCCAGCAGCGCGATCATGCGGTCCTGACCGCTTGCGATCCGGTCCTGACCGTTTGCGATGCGGTTCAGACCATCATTTGTCGCGTCGCCTTGCGCAGCTTTATACGTCAGCGCCTCTACTGCGGTGGCAAGCGTGCCAAGCCGAGCGTTCAACGTAAGCTGGCTTTCTGCGGATTCCGAGATCAGCCGCGTCATGCCATCCATCTGTTCGGTCATGTGATCCAGCACGGCTGCGACCGCGTCCTGATCGGCACTGCCGTCTTCGTTCGAAGAAAACCCGACGCGCGTGATCGAGCTTAGCCAATCCTCAAGCTCTTGGTAAAACCGGTTCTGTCCATGACCTGCGAAAAGTTCAAGCAGACCGACAACCAGTGACCCCGCAAGACCCAGCAAAGATGACCCGAACGCCACCCCCATACCGCCAAGCTGCGATTCCAACCCCGTCATCAGGCGGGCAAACATATCGGTGCTGCCGTCGCCTTCTTGCGGGGCCAGGCTGCGGATGGTTTCGACCACGGCCGGAACCGTTGTCGCAAGGCCATAGAACGTTCCCAGAAGGCCAAGGAAAATCAGCATGTTGACCAGATAGCGCGTGATCTCTCGGGCCTCGTCGATGCGGGTCGAGACTGAATCAAGGATGGACCGAGTCGAAGAGGCGTTGACCTGCATCCGCGCCCCGCGCGTGCGCAACAAGGATGCCAAGGGGGCCAGCAGCGGCGGTGCAACCGTTTCAGGATCAGGCGAGGCAGAGGCAAAGTTTTCGATCCAACGGACCGATCCGATAAGCTGCGCCACCTGATAGAAACACGCGATCACGCCAATGCAGAACACGACGATGATAACCCCGTTCAGATAGGGGTTGGCCTCGAAGATCGGCAAGACGCTTGGCAACGCCAGAAACGCACCAAGACCGGACAGGCCAAGTGCGACCAGCATCAGCGTAATCTGCCGCACCGGCTGTGAAAATTGAGGTTTAGACTCGCGGTCTGTTTGCGCCATGCCCCGTGGCTCCTGACACTTTTGTGCTTCTGTTGTCGCAGCTTAACCCGAATTCAGGTCGGTATGCCAAGTATTTATGCGCAAAGTGCTTTGACGCGGTCGTGTAACCAGTCAAGCGATGGATCATGCAGCCCGATCTGGGCCAGATGCGTGGCCGTGTTGAACAGATATTCGGTGTTTGGCCCCATGCCGCCCACCGCGCGGGCAATGATCTGCGCCTGCTCTTCAAGCGGCAAACCTCCGCAATACTGATCGTGGTCGGCATCAATCACGTACACGACAGCCTCGACGGTGCGGCCGTCTTCCAGCAGAACATCCAGCGACTTTTCGACATAGGCCGACGAAATCAGTTCGCGGTCACGCAGATATTGCAGCGTTTGTTCTTCGGTCCCGGGCAGCACACGCAGCGCCATGCCGTCGCAGGCCCTGCCGGGTGACGCATCAAGCGCCAGCACCAGTCCAGGGGTGTCAATCGTACCACGGTGGTGAATTGACCGCATACAGAACGACCGCGCGTAGCCCGGCAGCCGACCTATCGCACTCTCTGCAACTTCAAACCCCGGTTTCCACAGCAAACTGCCGTAGCCGAACACCCACATTGACATCACTCTGGTCCTTTACTGCCTGCTTGGTTAAATCGGCGTGAACAGGGGTGTTAAAAAGGTTTTGGGCAGCATGGGCAAGCTGATCGGTGTGATCGTGATCGCAGCAGTGTTGTGGTGCGGCTGGTGGGCCATCGCTTCAAACGGAATGCAACGCGGCATCACCCAATGGGCCGATACCCGGCGGGCGGAAGGCTGGCAGGCGGAAATCAGACGGGTCAGCACGCTTGGTTTTCCCACAAGGTTGCACGCGCGGCTGCACGATGTGGCCCTTGCTGATCCAACCACGGGTGTCGCAGTGGGCATGGATAGCTTCGACATCTCGGCACCCGCCTATTGGCCGGGCTATGTCACAGTGACGCTTCCAGAAACACCCATCACCCTTGCCAGCCCCGACCTGACCGTCCTGGCGACCGCAAAGGCAGCGCGCGCCGATCTGCGCCTGCGCCCCGGCACCTCACTGGAGCTTGACCGCGTTAGCCTTCGGAGCGGGGCATGGGCGCTGGACACTGCGGGTGGCAGTCTTGTCGCGGCTGACAACCTGACCCTCTTTTTGGTGCAGCAAACCGCCGGCGCGCCCGTTTATGACATGAAAATCGTCATGGATGGGCTTGTGCCCGGCGCCATCCCGCGCGCGACCCTTGGGCTGCGTCCCGATTGGCCGTTGGCGTTTGAGGCGTTCACGGCAAACATGGCGGTTGCCTTCGACACGGTCTGGGATCGTCGCGCGCTTGACCGCCGTCGCCCCCAGCCCCGCCAGATCACCCTGGATCTTGCGCAATTCAGTTGGGGTGACGTTACGGTTCTGGGTACAGGCGACGTGTCGGTTGATGACGCGGGGCTGGCGACGGGGTCGCTGACGGTGAAGGTCGAAAACTGGCCTGTACTGTTGGATATGGTCGAAAACGCTGGATATTTGCCGCCGAATTTGCGCCCGCAGGCCGAAAACATGCTGACCGCTTTGGCGGGCATGTCCGGCAAGTCGGATGGGCTGGATCTGACCATCGACCTTGATGAAGGTCAGATGTCGATCGGGTTTATTCCGCTGGGTCGTGCCCCCCGCATTATTCTGCGCTAGGGGCTAGCGGCAATAGGACCCGCTGCGATACCGCGCCGTGTCAAAATGCAGGTGATCCTGATGATAGCGATCTGAATTCGGCCCCAGCACCGTGCCGAATGTTCCGCATGCGCCCTTGTGAAGCCGCCTGAGCGTCTTGGCATTGGCCGCTGATTTCCACCCCTTCAGGACAGAAACTTCGGCCCCGTTGGCCAGTTGAAACCCCGATATGTCGATCGCCCGGCCCCGCCCATGTTCCGAAACCTTGGCCCCCGGCTGGTTGTTTCGGGTGCGACAGGAATAATGCGCCGCTACGCGCAACCCGCGCAGGCCGCTCTGGCCCGAAAAGGCAGGTTTGGCCGTTTCCTCTATCCACGTTTTCAACGCCCGCGCTGTCACGCAATCCATCACCGCCGCCTGGCTAAGCCTGACACCGGCAACCGATTGCACCTGCACGGCATCCTCAAGTCCGCAGCCTTTCAGTTTGGGTTTCACGCGTCCGATGGCTTTGCCCTCAAGGGCGGCATCCCCGCAAACGGCACCTTTTGCACGCAAGGCCCGCTGTTGCTTCGCGTTGCGTTCAATATCCGGGCTGCGCAAGCTTGGGCGCAAGGATGCACGCGGCCCGTTCCGAAGGTGCATCGCGGTGCTGCCTTGGGCATTTGGAGGGGGCGAGATGCTGCCAGATGGGTCAATCACCAGCGCACCCTTGCGCAAAACAGGCCGCAAAGAACTGTCAGGGGCGGCAACGGCAGGCGTTGCCAACAGCACCATCACAAGGGCTGCGCGGATCATTTCCGGGTCGGTTGGCGCCCGAAGTTCGGCGCGTCGGTATCTTGACCGGCTTCGATAATCCCCCGCCGGATCGCCCGCGTGCGGGTGAAATAGGCATGCAAATGATCGCCGTCCCCCGTCCGGATCGCCCGTTGCAGCGCGAACAGCTCTTCTGTGAAGCGGCCCAGTATTTCGAGGGTCGCGTCCTTGTTCGTCAGAAACACATCGCGCCACATCGTGGGATCACTGGCCGCAATGCGGGTGAAATCGCGAAACCCTGCGGCAGAATATTTGATGACCTCGCTATCGGTGACGCGGCGCAAATCATCCGCGACGCCGACCATCGTATAGGCGATCAGGTGCGGGGCGTGGCTGGTGACGGCAAGCACAAGGTCATGATGCTCGGCGTCCATCTCTTCGACATTCGCGCCCAGGTTTTCCCAGAAATGGCGCAGACGGGCCACTGCGTCTGCGTCGGTGTCCGGAACCGGCACCAACAGGCACCACCGGTTATCAAAAAGCTCGGCAAAGCCGCTACGGGGGCCGGAATGCTCTGTCCCGGCAAGCGGATGCGCCGGAATAAAATGCACCGTTTCGGGCAGCAGCGGCCCCACCTGGGCGATCACATCAGCCTTGACCGACCCCACATCGGTCACCGTGCAGCCCGGTTTCAGATGGCCTGCCATTTCAGCGGCGACAGCCCCCATGACCCCGACGGGAACGCACAGCACCACCAGATCCGCGTCTTTCACGGTCTTTGCAATCGAATCGCATACCTCGTCGCACAGACCGATCTGCCGCGCGGTAGCACGGGTTTCAGCACTGCGCGCGAAACCCGAAACCGTGCCGACATTGCCCGCACGCTTCATCGCCCAGAACATGGACGACGCAATCAGGCCAAGGCCGATCAGGGCGACTTTTTCATAGATGACCGGCATATCAATCGCCTTTGAACTGGCGGATTGCATGAACGACCCGACGGCACGCGCTTTCATCCCCCACAGTGATGCGCAGGCAAGTGGGCAGCTTGTAACCGGCCACGCGTCGCACAATCAGCCCTTGGGTTTTCAGGTAGTCATCGCAGGCCTCGGCCTCGGCCTGAGATTTGAACCGCGCCAGAATGAAATTTGCGCAAGACACGTCCGACGGCACACCGATTTCGGCAAGCGCGTCCGCCATCCAACCCCGCCAGCGGGCGTTTTCCGTCCGGCATTGCGCGGCATAGCCCACGTCCTTTATCGCCGCTTCGGCCGCGTTCAACCCAGCTTGCGACAGATTGAACGGCCCGCGCACACGGTTGAGAACATCAATGATATGCGCAGGGCCATAGCCCCACCCGACCCGCAGCCCGCCAAGCCCGTAAAGCTTTGAAAAAGTGCGCGTCATGACGATATTTTCATGCGCCTCGACCAACGCGGCACCGCCGTCATAGCCTTCGACATATTCGGCATAGGCCCCGTCGAGCACCAGAATCGCCTGCTTGGGGATACCGTTTGCCAGACGCTCAATCTCGCTTAGGCCGATCATCGTGCCCGTGGGGTTGTTGGGGTTCGCGATGAACACCAGCCGCGTCTTGTCGGTGCATCCGGCAAGCAGCGCGTCGACATCGGTCACGCGTTCGTTTTCGGCCACCTCAACAGGTGTCGCGCCGTTCGCCAGCGCCGATATCCGGTACATGCCAAAGCCATGTTCGGTGTGCAGCACCTCTGTCCCCTCGCCGGAAAAGGCCTGGCACAGGAACGCAATGATCTCGTCCGATCCGGCACCGCAGATAATGCGCTCTGCGTCCAGCCCGTGCACGTCCGCGATCGCCTGGCGCAAGCGCCTATGATCAGACGACGGATACCGATGCAAATCATAGGACGCGTCACGAAACGCCTTCATCGCAGCCTCGGACGGCCCCAGCGGGTTCTCGTTCGAGCTGAGCTTGATCACATTTTCAAGCCCCGCAACATGGGATGCACCACCCTGATAAAGCGCGATGTCCATGATGCCGGGTTGCGGACGAATAGCGGTTGTCATCTGTCAAATCTCCTGTCCGGCGGACCTTAGCTGCGTGCTTGGATGGGCGCCACACTGATCTTGCTGTCTGCGTCACATCGCGTGCAGGGGCGGCCCGGATCAAAATCGAACGAAAAAGGGCCGCGCCGGTATGTCCAGCGCGGCCCCTTCGGCATGAGATATGCGAGGAACCTTAGTTCTTCGCGTAGAATTCGACGACGAGGTTCGGTTCCATCATGACAGGGTATGGAACATCGCCAAGCTGAGGCGTGCGCACGAAGGTTGCCGTCATCTTGGAATGGTCGACTTCCATGTAGTCAGGCACGTCACGCTCTGGCAGTTGAGTGGCTTCCAAAAGGGCTGCCATCTGCTTGGAACGGTCACGCACTTCGATCACGTCGCCTTCTTTAACGCGGTAGGAAGGGATGTTGACCTTCTTGCCGTTCACACGGACGTGGCCGTGGTTCACGAACTGGCGTGCAGCGAAAACGGTCGCCACGAACTTGGCGCGGTACACAACGGCGTCCAGGCGGCGTTCCAGCAGACCGATCAGGTTTTCACCTGTATCGCCTTTTACACGCTCGGCTTCGCCATAGATGCGGCGGAACTGCTTTTCGGTCAGATCGCCGTAATAGCCCTTGAGCTTTTGCTTGGCACGCAGCTGGATACCGAAATCGGAAATTTTGCCCTTGCGGCGCTGACCGTGCTGGCCGGGGCCATATTCACGACGGTTTACCGGGGATTTTGGACGGCCCCAGATGTTTTCGCCCATGCGGCGGTCAATTTTGTGCTTGGCAGCGGTGCGTTTGGTCACGGCTGTTCTCCTTTTTGTGGCCCTTGCGGGCGATAAAGGGCGTTGTCCTCTGGCTTAAAGCCCGACAGGGTTCCTCTTGCGAGGTCCACCAACACCAATGAAGCCGCGCTTATACGAGGGTTGCAGGGGGAGTCAATGCGGGAAAGTCGATCTGCTTTAGCCGTCTTGCACCAACGCCTTTACCGGATCATGCCGGTGGCACCCGACAATGTGGTCGTTCACCATACCGACAGCTTCCATAAAGGCATAGACAATAGTGGGGCCACAAAATTTGAAGCCTTCATTCTTCAGGTCTTTGGAAATTTGCGCGGATAAAGGTGTAGAGGTCGGCACATCTGCCTGTCGGACAAATCGGTTTTGCACAGGCTTTCCACCAACATAATTCCAAAGATAGCGATCAAAGCCTTCGCGCGCCTCGATCCGCTGCCAGACGCGCGCGTTGGTGATCGCGGCCTCGATCTTGCCACGATGACGGATAATGCCGGGGTTTTGCAACAAAAGCGCTACATCCGCCTCGCCCCACTGGGCGATGACATTCGGATCAAAACCCGCAAACGCCTCGCGAAAATTCTCGCGCTTTTTAAGGATCGTGATCCAGCTAAGCCCCGCCTGAAAGCCGTCCAGTATCAACTTTTCCCATAATGCGCGGCTGTCATATTCGGGAACGCCCCAATCAGTATCATGGTAATCGAGGTAAATCTGCTCGGGCCCGGCCCATTCGCAACGCTGCATTCTGCTTCCTTTCGCCCCCCCCACGACGGTCGTAAGGGGGATATATAAAAATGATGACGTATTGGACGTTTAACCCCCTCTTTGGAAAAGCCGAGTCATGTAAGGAATGCAACCCACGAAAACAGGAATCGCCCCGGTGAACAGGCCTTCAAAACACAGATTTGCCAACCTGCCAGAAGGTGGCGAGAACCCCTTGAATTTTGCCGTGACCCAGCGGGACCGGACCACGCTTGCAATGGTAAAGGCGGCGATCGATCACAAACAGACGCTTTTGGCCTTTCAGCCCGTGATGCGAGAGATCGACACCAACAAGGTCGCCTTTTACGAAGGGCTTATTCGCGTGCTTGATCCGACCGGACGCGTCATCCCCGCAGGTGACTTCATGCCCTTGGTCGAAGAAACCCAACTTGGCCGAGAGATCGACGTGCTTGCCTTGCGCGCCGGGCTGATGGCGCTGGAAGGTCAAAAGGATCTGCGCCTTTCCATCAACATGTCCGCCCGGTCGATTGGATATACCGCGTGGACGACGATGCTGAACCGCTGGCTTAATCGGGATAAAACCATCGGAGAGCGCCTTATCCTTGAGATCAGCGAAAAATCGACCATGCTGATGCCCGAACTTGTAGCAAGCTTTATGGAGCAGTTACAAAACCGGGGCATCTGCTTTGCGTTGGATAACTTCGGCTCTGGTTTTGTTGCGATCCGCCATTTCAAAGATCTCTATTTCGACATTCTTAAACTGGACGGGCAGTTTATCAGGGGAATTTCACGCAACCCAGATAACCGGGCCGTGGTGTGCGTGATGCTTGAGATCGCAACGCAGTTCGACATGGTCACCGTTGCCGAACAGGTTGAAAATGCAGATGATTCGGCGCTGCTTGTGTCGTTGGGCGTTGATTGCCAGCAAGGGTTCCTTTTCGGGGCACCCACAACCCGGCCTGACTGGATGACCACAGCGGACAATCGCAAAAAAGGCTAAGCGGCACGGCATGATTGCCGCTTGCGTTGCGATGCGCTATTGGAATTTGCAGAAGGCTGGGGGCGTGCGACCCGAAAGTTGCGAAACGGCCCCTTGTCAGAAACCTAGGGGAAGAAAATATGACAAACGTTGTCATCGCATCCGCAGCCCGCACACCGGTGGGCAGCTTTAACGGGTCTTTTGCAAATACGCCCGCACATGATCTTGGGGCCGCTGTCCTGAAAGAGATCGTAGCGCGCGCCGGCATTGATCCATCAGAGGTAAGCGAAACTA